>CAWBCW010000026.1:407500-885290 GCA_963787345.1 uncultured Bacillaceae bacterium
GGTTGGGGGTTCAAGTCCTCTGGCCGGCACCACTATTCAATTAATAAGTACGAGCCATTAGCTCAGTTGGTAGAGCATCTGACTTTTAATCAGAGGGTCGCAGGTTCGAATCCTGCATGGCTCACTATTTTGCGGGTGTGGCGGAATTGGCAGACGCACTAGACTTAGGATCTAGCGCCGCGAGGCGTGGGGGTTCGACTCCCTTCACCCGCACCAATACCGAAGTAGCAGCGATTTGTGATAAGAGAAAAGCTTTTAGAGTAGAGAGTCGATAACATGTTTCATTTAAAGAGGTAAAACTATATTTGACATGCGGAAGTAGTTCAGTGGTAGAACACCACCTTGCCAAGGTGGGGGTCGCGGGTTCGAATCCCGTCTTCCGCTCTCGACTTTGCCGGGGTGGCGGAACTGGCAGACGCACAGGACTTAAAATCCTGCGGTAGGTGACTACCGTACCGGTTCGATTCCGGTTCTCGGCATTATTCATATTTCAATATTATGCGCCAGTAGCTCAATTGGATAGAGCGTCTGACTACGGATCAGAAGGTTATGGGTTCGACTCCTTTCTGGCGCGCTTAAACAGTATCGGGAAGTAGCTCAGCTTGGTAGAGCACTTGGTTTGGGACCAAGGGGTCGCAGGTTCGAATCCTGTCTTCCCGACCATGAAAAAACTTTAATATGGGGACTTAGCTCAGCTGGGAGAGCGCCTGCCTTGCACGCAGGAGGTCAGCGGTTCGATCCCGCTAGTCTCCACTTTATAAATAATTAATAGCAAAATGCTTTCTATTATGGCGGTGTAGCTCAGCTGGCTAGAGCGTTCGGTTCATACCCGAAAGGTCGTAGGTTCGATCCCTATCGCCGCTACCTATCAAGTGGAGGAATACCCAAGTTCGGCTGAAGGGATCGGTCTTGAAAACCGACAGGCGGGTTAAACCGCGCGGGGGTTCGAATCCCTCTTCCTCCGCCATTAAATTTTTCGTTAGCGAAAAATCTCATTTATTTAATATTATCGCGGGGTAGAGCAGTCTGGTAGCTCGTCGGGCTCATAACCCGGAGGTCGCAGGTTCAAATCCTGTCCCCGCAATCTGGTCCGGTAGTTCAGTTGGTTAGAATGCCTGCCTGTCACGCAGGAGGTCGCGGGTTCGAGTCCCGTCCGGACCGCCATTCTTTTTTAAAAGATAATGTATTGAATCTATTAATACTTTTGATTTGGCTCAGTAGCTCAGTCGGTAGAGCAATGGACTGAAAATCCATGTGTCGGCGGTTCGATTCCGTCCTGAGCCACCATTTTTTAATTTCTATGTCCCTAAAAATATGGAGGGGTAGCGAAGTGGCTAAACGCGGCGGACTGTAAATCCGCTCCCTTGGGTTCGGCGGTTCGAATCCGTCCCCCTCCACCATTATATATTAGGGGTATAGTTTAACGGTAGAACGAAGGTCTCCAAAACCTTTGGTGTGGGTTCGATTCCTACTACCCCTGTTTCATATCATGGCGGTTGTGGCGAAGTGGTTAACGCATCGGATTGTGGTTCCGACATTCGTGGGTTCGATTCCCATCAGCCGCCCCATTTAATAGATTCATTGGGCTATAGCCAAGCGGTAAGGCAACGGACTTTGACTCCGTCATTCGTAGGTTCGATCCCTGCTAGCCCAGTTTTTTGGCGGCATAGCCAAGTGGTAAGGCAAAGGTCTGCAAAACCTTTATTCACCGGTTCAAATCCGGTTGCCGCCTTCACTTACTTCATATACATAAATGGGCCTATAGCTCAGCTGGTTAGAGCGCACGCCTGATAAGCGTGAGGTCGATGGTTCGAGTCCATTTAGGCCCACCATTTAATTCAATAATTTATTGTTCCGCAGTAGCTCAGTGGTAGAGCAATCGGCTGTTAACCGATCGGTCGTAGGTTCGAATCCTACCTGCGGAGCCATTTTTATTTTCTGGAGAAGTACTCAAGTGGCTGAAGAGGCGCCCCTGCTAAGGGTGTAGATCGGGCAACCGGTGCGAGGGTTCAAATCCCTCCTTCTCCGCCATACATACGATAAAGAAGGTGATTATCTACAAGTTGTAGGTAATCACCTTCTTTTTTTAAAAATGGGTGCTCCTTAGCCATGTTAGTTTTCCTTGGGATGGGTTGAATAAAGAGAAGAATTGATCTCGTGTTGTTCTTTTTCCTCTTTTTTGACAAAGAAATTAATGATTGGAGACGGTTTAATAAACAAGGAAGCAATAAAACCAATGAATAAGATGATTCCGAATATAGAGAAGGAAAATGTATAGTTTTCAAATTGCATTAGTTTTGTAGCGAGCATTGGTCCAGCACTGGCTCCAAGGAATAAAATAAAGGTATTAAATAATACAGCACTTCCCCTCAAAGGACCAGATTGTTCACTCACGATCGATATATTAACAGGTACCATTAATGTAATACCACCGACAAAAAGGATACTACAAATGGTAATAATGATAGATAAAGAATCAATTCCCAACGCAAATATGGAAACTGTTGCAAGGATTAAAGCCATTCGTTGTGCCATAAGAAGGCCGACTGTATTGATAATTTTTCCAGCAAAAACAGCGGTGAACATCCCAATGAGCCCTAATGCCCGCACTTGGAAAATTTGCTGTTCCGTAAATTGAAATTTCTCTACTAAGTAACTTCCTAGAATCGTATACATTCCAACAAGTGAGAATAGTAGCATAAACGTAATGAAAAAGGTCAGACATAAATTTGGATTTTTAAATACAGCCTTCATCTGTATAAATTTATGTAAAATACTTTCATTTTGATGCTGAACATGATCTTTTGGCAAAAGGAAAATAACAAGTATTGCCGTTATCAAGTAAAGGAACGAGTGAGAGATAAAGATTGCTTGCCAACCAAAATTTGTCTGAATGGTAGTGGCAAATAATTGTGCGATGACACTCGCCATTAAAAAACCTGCTGTAATATAACCAATCACGTTTGCTCTCTTTTCTTGTGGAAATAATCCCCCTGCATAGATAAGTGAAACAGGTGCAAAAGCCGCTGCCGCAACTCCCTGAATCGCCCTTAACACAAGTAATACATAATAGTTTTCGGTAAATCCTATCGCAAAAGTAGCAATCGTTAATAAACTAATTCCGCCAACTAAGAAAATTTTTCGGCCATATTTGTCTGAAAGTGGCCCATAAAGCAAGCAACAAATGGCATAACATAATGAAAAAGCACTCCCAATCCAAACAGAATCCTCTTTACTGATATCCAGTTCAGCCATAAAAACTGATGTTAACGGAATTGTAATAAACATACTCATTAAAACCATGAGTCCTGACCAGGATAGTATGAACGCCATCATATTATATTTCAACTTTGTTTTTGTCTTTTCATGTAATGTAATAAGCAACTATTGTCCTCCTTATTCTTCTAGATACAAGGGAATCATCTTCTTAGGTATTTATAAAAACTACTATTCTCTATAATTTTTTATTAGATGATGAAGCTTACTACCTTTTGTATCTAGTTAACTATTGTTTAACTAGATTGATTATTCGCTATCAATCTTGTATATCATATCAGCTTTAATCCAATTCAGTAAGTTCCTTTTTGAATCTTCATACTATTATTTAATATCTAGTATATAGTGGAAACTATATCGGAATTTCCCTACCTATAAAAGTAATATCGAATCAATCTCTAATAGAATTAGAACTAAAAATCGTTCGGGAAAAGATAAAGGTGCTAGGCTCATCCAAACTGGATGTTGCCTAGCACCTTTAGTAATTGCTAAACCATCAATTATAGATAATCGTCCAATTCCGATGACAAGTGGCTTCAGTGATTGGATGTTTTTTGAAATAATTTGTAATTAATTCTGTCATATCTGTGCCAATCTCTTTCGTAACAGGACAATGGGTAAAGTAAGGAAAGTTCCCCGCTCCAGCGGCGCGATAGCTATTCATAACGACCTCATACGTTGCATTCAAATCCAAGGGCCGGCCTTCAAATGAAACCTCGGTAACTCGCATACCAATTGGTCTCCGAACATCCATGACATATTGGATTCCTTCCCACATGTCATAATTATAGGGTTGAGCTTTTGGATATTTAAAACGGTCTGAAACCGATAATGAACCATTCCTTATCGTAAAATAGGAGGCGCTTTGTTCAAGGGCTTCAAGAATGCTTCTTCCTGATACCTTTAATACCTTCAATGTATTCGGGTAAAGATAGTTGGTTACAATATGCCTCATCGTGACATCATTAGGGAATCCGCCAGCCCCATCGTGAAATAATGAAGTACAGGATATCCGTACATTTGCAGCATCTAACTGTACCTTTTGAATAAATTCAATATAGGGGTGTTTGTGAACACGAACTTGAAATGCATCTTCAAATAGCATATTGCCTTCGATTCTCCCAATCGGTTCATCTAGCCATTTCTCTGTTCTAGCATGAAACTCTTTAGTCTGTGAGACAATTTCAGGATGTACGGCTGTATCATGATAAACATAATGTAAAGAAGGCTCATGTTGAACGGATATGACTTTTCCATTTTTAATTTCAACATCAAGATCAATCGAAGCGATACAGACCGCTTTTGTACCAGGTTGTACGATTGACTTTCCAAACGCTTTCGTACATATTTCTCGATGCTGGTGTCCAGTGATGAAAATATCAAAATCAAGTTGTTCGCACATTTGATAGCCTTGATTTTCCCCTGTATCTGGTGCAATTAGCTCCCCAGTCGCTATGTCATGGGAAAAGCCTCCATGATAACATAGCACACTGACATCCACACTTTCATGGTCACGAAGATGTGCCAGCCATTTTTTTGCCTGTTCGAAGGCATCTTGAAATACGATTCCCTCTATATGCTTTGGATCCTCCCATATTGGTACAAAATGCGTGGTAATCCCTACAATGCCAATTCGCACACCCTCTATTTCTTTAATATAAAAAGGAGTGGAAAAGGAGGATCCATCTTCATTATAAATATTTCCAGAAACCCAGGGAAAATGAGACTCTTCTACTGATTTCCTCAAAAAAGGTAAACCATAATTAAATTCATGATTTCCAAATATGGCCAGATCATAGCCTAGGATATTTGCTGCGTCAATCACTGGGTTTTTTTCCTGTGAATGAAATTGCTGGTGATAGGAGGTCAATGGACTCCCTTGTAACAAATCACCATTGTCAATCAGGATACTAGACTTCTTCGCTCGCAGACTATCAATGATCGTAGCCGCCTTTGCTAATCCAAGAGCTTCTTCAGTCTTTCGAAAAGTAGTCGGCATGATATAGCCATGAATATCACTTGTCACAAGCAACTGCAACTGTTTCTTACTATTCATATAAATGTCATGACCTCCCCTTTCACAATCTATTCTTACTATTAGTATAAGGCTTCATTGTATCATTGATAAAGATTTAGGATTCTCAATTTATTGTAAATATAGGAAAAGGGAATAGTTTGGGATTACTGAAAATTACTTAATCAATATGAAATTAGGTTCATTACATACTAAATTAGGCTTGATGGACATGCACCTTTTTTGATTGCTCTAGGTATTTAACTCGACCCTTTATATTCACTTTTTCATATAAATATTAAAAGAAGGGAGGGATTATAGATTGAAAGAAGACAATAACAGAAGATTACTAGGCTTTTGTATTTTTCCGGGCTATAAATGGTGCGGGCCTGGTTGCAGCGGACCGGATGACCCTGCTAACGATGTTGATGCTTGTTGTAAAGCTCATGATGAATGCCTTGAAGAAGATTCGCAATGTAATTGCGATAGAGAGTTTCTTCATTGTCTCAGGTCAAAAATTGAACTTACTAGTCAAAAAGGAAGAATCGCATTGCTTATGTATCTTTATATGAGAATCCAAACCCTAGTTACTTGTCGTTGAATGGAAATAGGTGCATTTTTTCAAAAAAGTAACTCCCCTCACCTATAAAGTAAGGGGGTGTTTTTTAGAGACAATTATTATAAAAAGTCTTTTCTCAATTCGGCTGCTGGGCGTGGGGAGATGTAGCTTGGTGCGACATCATACACGGTTTTGGCTCCGTATTGTTTTTCTTGATTTAATCGATAAGCAGCCCGTGCATAGGCAACAAGGACACTTGCTGTAAATTCAGGGTTGCTGTCTAGCTTAATGGAGAATTCATATATTTGTTTGTTGCCGTCTCCTGTATTTCCGCCTCTAATGACAAAGCCGCCATGTGGTGCCTTGTTGTGATCGCGTTTAAATTCTTCTTCTGTAATAAAATGGACTTCTGTTTGATAATCTGCAAAGTAGTTAGGCATAGTTTTGATTTCATTTTCGATTGCGGCTTGATCTGCACCTTCTTCAGGAACGATATAGCAAACGCGAGAATGCTTTTCTGCAGTTGTCAGTGTAGGGTTTATGCCGCTGCGTACCTTTTCCATTGCATCCTCGGAAGGAATTGTATATTGTACACCGTTTTTAACACCCTTCACTCTTCTAACTGCATCTGAGTGTCCTTGGCTAAGTCCTTTTCCCCAGAACGTGTAGTTTTCGCCATTCGGTAAGATCGCATCTGCCATCACACGATTAATCGAGAATAAGCCTGGATCCCATCCTACTGAAATAATCGACGTTGTATTACTCTTTGCAGCTACTTCATTAACTGCTTGATAAAATTCAGGAATTTTTGCGTGTGTATCAAAACTATCAACAGTATTGAACATGCTGGCAAAGTGAGGAGTTTGTTCTGGTAAATCTGTTGCAGACCCTCCGCATAACAACATGACATCAATTTTATCTTTATAATCACTTGCACTTGAAATATGTAATGATTCTACATTTGGCTCATTAAGATGTAAATCTTTCGGATCCCTTCTTGTGAAAACGGCTACCAACTCCAAATCTTTTGTTTGTTTAATTGCTTGGATGGCACCCTTTCCAAGATTTCCATATCCGACGATCCCTATTTTAATCTTCTTACTCATTCTCCTATCTCCTTTACCTTTTTGTTATTAGTGAAGAAAACCGATCATTCGCTCATGCTGAAACAACCCTAATACAGTTCTCTATTATAATTGTAACAAATATTTACTGTAAACATTTAATAGATACGGAATTAGAATTTTTTTGAAAGAGATGCCGCGTATCGTTACACTTCAATAATGATTGGTAATATCATTGGTTTCTTCTTTGTTTGGCTAAATAGGTATTGACCTACGGATTTCTTAATATTTTGCTTCATCGTATTCCAACGGGTAACATTCGCCTCTTGTAAGTCATGAATTGCTTTTGTCACGAGGCGATTCACCTCATTTAGAAGCTCTTCAGATTCTCGTGCATATACAAACCCTCTTGAGATCGTATCAGGTCCAGAAATAATCGATTTATCTGCTTTGCTGAGAGTAATGACAATGACTAACATGCCATCTTCAGAAAGCTGTTTACGATCCCGTAATACAATGGTTCCTACATCCCCGATCCCTAATCCATCGACAAATGTATCTCCGGAAGGGATCGACCGAGTCTGCCGGGCAACGGAGTTAGAAAAATCAACCACATCCCCATTTTTTATTATAAAAGTATTTCCTTCTTCCACACCAACTGAATGGGCTAACATACGGTGGTGATGTAGCATTCGATGCTCTCCGTGAATTGGAATCAAATATTTTGGTTTCATCAAAGTGAGCATTAGTTTCAAATCTTCTTGATAGCCATGTCCCGAAACGTGCATCCCTGTAGAACTT
Source organism: uncultured Bacillaceae bacterium (assembly GCA_963787345.1). Classification (GTDB taxonomy): domain Bacteria; phylum Bacillota; class Bacilli; order Bacillales; family Cytobacillaceae; genus Bacillus_BD. The sequence goes on from CAWBCW010000026.1 coordinate 415,215, forward strand.
CCGGAACCATAAATCACATTTGCTCCTAATTGAAATAGGTTATCAATGATGCGAGAAACATCTTTTTCATTACCAGGAATAGGGGAGGCAGCTAAAATAACAGTGTCCCCTGGGTAAATAGAAACGTCTCGATAACTGCCATTTGCTAGACGCGCAAGGGCTGCCATTGGTTCTCCTTGACTCCCAGTACATAAGATCACGACGCGTTCGGGCGCTAGATTTTCGACTTCTCTTGCGTCAATGAGCATCCCTTCTGGAACATGTAAATAGCCTCGCTCGATCGCTATATCGACAACATTGACCATACTTCTTCCTAAAAGGGCTAGCTTGCGACGAGTCTTTAACGCAGCCTCCACAACTTGTTGAACCCGATTGACGTTGGAAGCAAAGGTAGAAACAAAGATTTTTCCCTCCGCCTTTGTGAAAGCCTCATGGAGATGATCACTTACAATGCTTTCAGACGGGGTTAACCCTTTTCGTTCTGCATTTGTACTCTCTGAGATGAGAGCTAATACCCCTTGCTCGCCAATTTGAGCCATTTTATGAATATCAGAGTATTGATGGTTCGCAGGTGTTAAATCAAATTTAAAGTCCCCTGTATGAACAACATTACCTTCTGGTGTGTGAAAGACAATGCCGAGACAGTCTGGAATGCTATGACTGACTTTAAAAAATGAAGTTTTGATTTCACCAAATTCAATAATTGAATCGGAGTCAATGGGAATAAGTGTTGAATCTCCTAGAAGTCGGTGTTCCTCTAATTTTAATTGGATTAACCCTAGTGTGAAGTTCGTTGCATAAATGGGAATTTGTAATTTCCGTAAGAAATAGGGGATCCCACCGATATGATCTTCATGTCCATGTGTCACAATTAAAGCACGTACGTTATCTTTATTTTCTTCCAAATAAGATACGTCTGGAATAATGAGATCGATTCCGAACAAAGTCTCATCTGGAAACTTCCCGCCACAGTCAATAACGACTATATCTTGACCATATTGGATTGCATACATGTTTTTTCCAATTTCATTAATTCCGCCTAAAGCAAAAAATGATAGCGTATTATTTTGTATCGTCAAAATCATACCTCCTAAATTTTACAAGTATCCTTAGTATTTCCTTTGTTCCATTATTATGCAGGTATCTGGCACCCCTTATTTTTCCAATTCTAAACTTAGGCTTTCTTCAAAGGTAAATAAAGAGGCATCTATGCAATGGGTTCCAGGATAATCAATTTTTAATAAAGGGGGGATTACTTTATAGTTACTTTTCATAAGTAATCGTCTGCAGTTGTTGGTTTTGGGATTTGCGCTGCTCCCTCCTTTTTATCATTGCATTTTACATATTTTACACTGTTCTTGGCATCCATTAAAAATAAGTCAATCATCACAAAAGACATTTTATTCATACCTATGGTAATCTTTAATAAGGAATCACGATTTAACATCATTTAGCAAATGCTGTTGTACCGAAAGCTTGTGGCAGGTACAGAAGTCTCCAACTTATATATCGGAAGGAAAAGGAAGCAGGCCTATGAATCAGACAAATCACTATAATCAGATGCCAATATTGAAAAAAGTAACAGAAGATATTCGAGTATTGTCGATCCCTTATATATTTGGGGTGGAACAGGTTAACTGCTTTCTCTTTCGTGGGGAAAAGGGTTTTACTGTCGTAGATACGGGCAGTTACTCAGAGGAAGGGAAACAGACTTGGGAGGATTTAATGTCTACTGGGATTACGATTGAGAAGGTGATTTTAACTCATTTTCATATTGATCATTTGGGCCTTGCTAGGTGGTTTCAGGAAAAGCATCAGATTCCCATTTATATCTCTAGTAAGGGCTATCGTGAAATTCAAAGACGTCAGGATAAAGAATATACCCGATTTGTGGTTGATATGTTTAAAAGTCATGGCTGTGATGAAGTTTCCAAACTGGCCGCAACGGATTATTCTCATATTTACAATTTCGTACCTGATGGAGTATTTGAAGAAAACCAGCAGATCCAGTTAGGAAATCAAATGTATGAAACATTATGGACACCAGGACATTCTTCGGATCAATTCTGCTTTTATCAACCGGAACAACAAATCATGATCGTTGGTGACCATATACTTAAAAGAATTTCTCCTGTCGTTTTAATCGAATCATCAATTGATGTCAATCCACTACAGGATTATTTTAATTCCTTAGAAAAAGTGAAAGGCTACTCCGTCCAACTAACCTTGCCTGGGCATGGTCCTTTAATGAAGGGTCTAACCAATCGAATCGAGGAAATTTTTTCAGGCCATTCTTTTCGAAACGATCAAACATTAGAAATCCTTAAAACTGGAGAAAAGACAGCTTGGCAAATTAGCCAACAGGTCTATAATAGGAAGCGATTCTTCGCACCGCTGATGGCGACGATCACGAGGTGTATTTATCTGGAATCGATCGGCAAGATAAAATCTCGTATTGTTGATAAACCAAATATATTATGAATTATGTTCTTAAATTAATGATAAAAGTGTACCAATCCTACAATCCGCTATCAATGTGTATTGGAGGATTGGTACTTTTTAATGAGGAAAAATAAACATATCACTCAAAATCAACTCCAAATTCCCCCTCAATCACCCAATACTTATAGCATTTTTTTATAGATTTCTGCAAAACAGCATAAAAGTACTATGAATTGAAATAATTCCCACTAATTGGTTCATAAAATTTACTTTATTTTTACTTACTCTCTCATTTAATTAGAAGTCCCTAAAACTATATCCCTATAAAAAAATCCTCATATAAAGATAATATAGGAAAATAATAATAGATGGAATTCGACATAAACCACCGTCGAATTGACTAAATACTATGTGCATGATATTAAATTAGAAGAATTTGTTGAAAACTATTTTACGATAAAGATAAGGGGATTGTGGTCATGAAGGTTAGAAGTTTACTAGGATTATCCCTTTCACTCTTTCTTGTCGCTTGCTCTAACGAAGATTCGGCTGAACAGGCAAAGGAAGCGAATGTAGAAGAGACGACGGTACAGGTTGAGGAAATGAAAGAGAAAGAAGCTAAGGTTGATTTTCCAGAAGCACCATCCCAACCAGAGGAAATCGTTACACAAACGAAAGGGATCAAAGTTGATGAGGCTGCTACTCTTATGAAGGGTGATAAATACGACTCAGAAGCTTGGGAAGAGATCTTGAAAGATTTCCCAAAAGAAGAGGTAGAAACCTCACACCTATATAATGGCCTGATTCATTCATTTGGAATTGATTATCAAGAAACTTATGAAGCGCTGGCTAATTTTGAACCTGACTATGGTGAGTATGACCTGGCAGGAGATCAGGATACTTATAAAAACATCGCGATTCATTTAGATTCAAGCGGAAGCATGGCGGCGTATGTTCCAGGTGGAATTAAAATGGATTTGGCGAAAGATGCGATTAAGAAATATGCGTCTGGTTTACGAGAGGGTAGCATGATTTCCTTAAGGGTCTATGGACATAAGGGGACCGGCAGTAATCAAGATAAAGAGTTATCGTGCGGAAGTACAGAAGTGATGTATGCCGTGAACTCCTATCAGGATGAAGGCTTTTCATCTGCTTTAACTCAATTTAAACCAAGTGGATGGACGCCCCTTGCTGCTACGATTAAGTCTGCCTATGATGATTTAAAAGTAAAGGCATCAGATAAATCGGAAAATATTCTTTTTATTGTGAGTGACGGGATTGAAACCTGTGGCGGGAATCCGGTAGAAGAAGCTAGAAGTCTAGCAAACTCAGATTTAAACGTCAAAGTAAATATTATTGGATTTAATGTAGATGATGAAGGTCAAAAGCAGTTAAAAGAAACAGCGGCAGCTGGGAATGGAACGTACTACACAGTGAATTCCAATATTGATTTAAATAATACCATTTCTGATTTATTAGCAGAGGCTCAGGCTGGGATTCAGAAGAATTTCGAAAAAGGTAAACTAGGCTATCAAGCCAATATGCATAGCGTCAAGGTAGGCGAACAAATTCAAAAGGTAAGCGCTGCCTTCAGGGATGCCATTACTGAAGAAAACAGGCTGTTTCATGAAGCGGCCTATCAACTGCAAGCATTAGAGTATATCACTCGAGAAGAAGGAGAAGTCTTAACATCGCTGATTGAAGAACGCAACGATGCGATGTACGAGTTCAAAGATCAATTATATGGTGAGGCTAGTGAAAGAAATAAGGCGAAATTAAAGGAGGTTCATGAAGGTATAAGTGCAAGTTAACCTCATTCAGCAAAAGACTCCAGTTGACGATATTCAACAGGAAGAACCAAATAGTCAAAAAACAAGTCCAAAAGGTGGGGTAGGTGTTGGTCCTGTACCAGTCACATACTAATTTAGATTGAAAATAGGGTTGAGGAATCTGGAGAAAAAACATTTTACAATAGTAATGGTTATATATAATGTAATCGCCTTAGGGTCCTTAATCATTTGGATTTTTTCTGCCCAAGGTCCAGCCGGCACGATTAACCCGAGAGATCATGCGGAAACACTAATGACATTTCTTGTAGTTCTACTGATAGGAGCCGTATTGGCAGGGATCAATTTCGCTGGAGTAGGAGAAGAGTCGACGAAAGTAAATAAGAAAACCATTCTTGCTGGTTTAACGTTTGGAATCGGTTTTGTTTTATGGAGAGTATTTATGGAAGTCTTTTAAAAAGGCATGGTTATAATCAAAGTAATTTATCTGTACATGGATAAAGAAAAATGGATAAAAGGCAAGAAAAGGTTACCGTTATGGTAACCTTTTTTAAAGGAGAAGTGAGATTGATTTTGAAAAAGAGCACCTTTGCTAAAATAACGTATACCTATACGGCTATAGTTGGTATTGCATTTACGATTTACACACTTAATGTTGCAGGTCCGCCAGATTGGCAAGCCCCTGCAGGCGAACAAACGCATAATCTTCTTTTTTTCGCAGGATTGCTTTTCATTGCCATGATTCTAATAGCAATTGAAACGGCAAACTATCGAGAAAAAGGAGATAAAGAAGAAAAGGTTAAAAAAGGCACCGTATATTCTGGGCTATCGCTAGCCGTGGTCTTTGTGGTATGGAGAGTCCTAATGGGAATCTATTAAACGAAGTATCTTGCTGATAAATATGAGGGGGAAGAGGCTTTTTTGAAGAAAAATACTTTATTTGCGATAGCATGGTTATATCTAATTTTATTAGTAATTTCTTTTTCTGTTTATGTTTATCATACGGCAGATGAAAATTGGACAATCAATACAGAAGAACAAAAGGGGAAATTTAACTGCATTTGCTGTGGCCTTTTTAATTAGCACGATTTTATTCTCCGCTCATTTTTCAGCGCAACAGGAAGAGGGAGATACGGTTAAAAAAAGCACCGTTTATTCAGGATTGGCGATAGCCGGATTCTTCATCTTTTGGAGATTGTCTGTCTCATTTTTCTAAATGTCAATTTAATAGAATGATAAGGTTATTTAGTTCGGTATCCTTTACTAAAAGGATCATAGCATAATAAACCCTTAAGTGATGAAATCTACTTTATAAACGAGGGAGGAAGATCATCCTGAACAAAAAGCGATTATCATATATTTCTAATGTTTTTACGATTCCTGTGATCGTTGTTTTTTTTATTTGGGCATATTCCGTTCAAGGGCCAGACGGTACACTTGATATTTTTAAGTATAAAAAGATAGTAATTACATTTATGGTCCTTGTCTCTATAGGTGGTATTCTTTCAGCGATAGAATTTGCAGGGATAGGTGAAAAATCTTCTAAAGTTAGTAAAAAGAGCGTGATTATTGGTTTGACAATTGGTATTAGCTTTCTAATATGGAGAGTTCTCATGAGTTTTTACTAGTTTTTATTAAAAATAGAGTGGTTTGCGTATTATCTTGATATTGAGATGGGATAAGAAAGTGGGGTTGATTTTGAAAAAGGATACATTGTTTATTATTACTTGGGTTTACACGCTATTTGTTATTATTGGCTTTTCTATATATGCTTTTAACGAGATGGATTCAGATTGGAACTTTGACTTTAAAGGGCGTGAAGGAGAATTAACCATTATTATAATTGTAGGAATTATCGGATTAATTCTACATTCCATTGATGGTGCTGGTTTAAAAGATAAAGGGAAAAAGGTTTCTAAAAATACGATATATGCAGGACTATCTATCGGGGCCTTCTTTCTTGTTTGGAGATTGTTGGTGGGGACTTTCTAAAATACCTGATGATAGAAGTATGATTATTTATTATTTAAATGGTAACTGGCTCTTATTAGATATAAGTTTTTAAATAGGGGATGAGGACGCTGAAGAAAAAGCATTTATCTAGACTTACTACTATTTATATTATTATAGTGTTTGGATCTGTGGTCCTTTGGGGTCTCCTTGCCCAAGATGCTAACGGCCTGATTGAGCCTAAAGAAGCTAGAGGAGCATTATGGATATTTGCTGGACTATTTCTATTGGGGATTATTCTTGCAGGAATTTCCTTTGCTGGGGTAAAAGGTGATTCAACAATGGTTAGTAAAAGGACGGTTATTTCAGGTATTACAATTGGCATTGTTTTTCTAATTTGGAGATTGTCGGTGTCGCTATTCTAGTTCACCTATTTAGCAAACCTAAATTTTTTTTACGTATGATAAAGAGTATAAATCATAGTTTAAGAGAGGAATACCAATACATGAGTAAAAAGTTTTTTATGATTGCGTCTGTGATTTTATTGATTGCGGGCGTAGGGGGATTCTTAGTGTGGGCATTCCTCATTGCTGAAAATAAAAATGGTATTATACCTCTTGAAGGAAATGAAACAATAGCATATACATTCTTGACATTATGTTTGATAGGAATGGTTACAACTGGGATTAGTATTTCAGCAGACAAAGAAAAAGGGAATAAGGTAAGCAAAAAGGCTGTTATTTCAGGTCTAGCTATTGCAGTTAGTTTCTTTCTCTGGAGGTTAGCCGTTGCTTTATAAGTCAGAAAAAATATGTTTGCTTATAGACGTACATCAACGAAAATGAGAAACTCTTAAAAGTTGGAAGAGCGGAAGACTTTAGTTCTGGTAGATGATTGAGTGATTTTTAATAAATTCCCATGACCAAATACTAAGCATAGGAAGTTGAATATATTGAAAAAGAGTGTTTTTACAAAAATAACATATATTTTTGTGTACTAGTGACTATAGCACTCACTATTTATGCATTTAATGTTTCATGTCCCCAGACTGGACCGTTTCTATGACAGAACAAGGGCATAATTTATTATTACTTTTTGGATTGATTTTAATTGGATTCATCTTACTATCTAGTGAAATCACGAGCTCTAACGAAAAGGGAGATAAAGTCAAAAAAGTGCCATATATAGCGGACTGTCTTTAGCTGTGGCCTTTTTAATATGGAGATTTTTATGGAGTACTTTTAACAATAAGAATGATAGAATGGTATCTTTTGGTTGTCGTTGGCTTTTTCTATTTAAAGTTTTTATTGCGCCAAATTCAGATGGAATTGCACTAAAATCCACACTAATTATACCATCCTCCTTTATTCCACTATTAAATAAGGAATAAGAATCAGAAACAAATCTCAATTGAAATCGTAAAGAATATATGAAAAATACAAATGGGGATGAATAGGATGAGAAAAAGAAGATCACAACTTTTAATATTTTTAATGACTATATTATTTGTTTTAACAGCTTGTGAGTGAGGATCCAACAAGTTCGGATAACAAGGAAAAAGATCCATATGACGAGCTTGCGGAAGAAAAAAATGCAGAGTTAGAATTAGTGCCGATAGAAATGACTGCATATGGAAAGGAGATTGGTGCGACGTTTAAGTCACCGAAATATCAAGAAGTTCGCCGTCAATGGAAAGGTTGAGAGTTGAAAGCTGAAATTGAAGACTATTCCGGATTAAAAGAGGATTATGCTTGGATTAAGGTTACTGCAGCAGAAGAAGGGCCTGCCGGAAAGGAGCTTGAGTATTATACACCGATTAAGGATGGAAAGTTAAAGCAGGAGATTCATTTTTTCAATGGAGAAGGAGAGTACAAGATCTCGGTACAATTACCGAGCAAGGACCGTAAGAATTACTTTTATGACACGATTGAATTCATAGTCATTAATGTGAATCCAGAAATGAAACGGGATATTAGTTATACGCCGTTTGGAAACGAGGCCGAGTTAGCTGTTGATATGGATTCTAGTTATGTGGAGGCAGACGGTGTCTTCACGTTAAAAGGGAAGGCTGGCGGACTAGCAAATAATGAAACGATTATGCTTGCGTTAAAAAAGGGTTCGGAAGTATGGAAGCATGTATTACCCGTTCAAAATGGAGAATTTTCATACGATATCCCACTTTTTTATGGGGAAGGGGTGCATGAGTTAGAAGTATTGGTACCTGACAAAAAGCGGAACAATTATTATCAATTAGGTACAAGCATTTTAATTGATAATGAATCACAACAAATCGTGGAGCCGATTGTCTTTTCAGAATTATATATGAAACGAGGGGTAACCTTAGAGTATCCAACTTATGGTGGTGGGGAAGCAGATAATTCTTATCGGATAAAAGGAAGCCTTGACTCAAATGCAGAGTTAGCGGCTGACACGACGCATATTTATATAACAACCAAAAAAGGTGAGGATGAGGCATTGGATGTCATCCCTGTTGAAGACTATCAGTTTGATGACTCTATTTATCTGCGATTTGGTCCTGGAACGTATGAGGTGGTCGTGAGTGTTCCGGAAATTTATGAAGAAAATCGAGATTATTTCCGTTATTTTGGTGTTGCTCAATTCAATGTGGAATCAAAAGCGGAGACGGATGAGCGGGATCTTCTTCCTTCCAGAGGTGTTCAGTCTGATAATCCGAAAATTGTGGAGCTGGCGAATCAGCTTACAAGCGGGAAGGCAAATGATCGTGAAAAAGCAAAAGCTATCTACGATTATGTTGCACAAAATGTAATTTACGATGTTCAAAAATATAAGAATGATGAATTTCGTTGGGATGATAGCGCCTTAAAAACGCTAGAATTACAATCTGGTGTATGTCAGGATTACGCCTTTCTAGCGATAGCCTTACTTAGAGCAAGTGACATTGAAGCTCGATTTGTCGAAGGAAGAGCAGGTGGTGGCGCTTTTCCAGGAAGACATGCATGGGTAGAAGCGAAAGTAGATGGAAGCTGGCTGACAATGGACCCGACTTGGGGCTCCGGATATTTACAAAATGACAAGTTTGTTGCAAAGTTTACAGAAGAATATTTTGACCCAAATATCGAGGCGTTTAACAAGACTCATACTCGTACGGGTGTTTCTTATTAAGAAAGTATAATTGTGCAAATTTAATAGAATTATAGAATAAAATACTACCAATAATGGTAAAGTTACGGAAGTAATTTGTTCAAATGTAACGAAATTACTCATAATTTTAAGGTTATTGACTTTGTATTGTAATGAAACTGTAATCTAAGACCTCTTTCCTTATGTTATAACTAACTATAGGAAAGGGGTTGTCTTATGCGTTCCTTAAAAAGGATTATTACGGCTTTAGTTATTAGTATGATTTTACTTTCAACGGCGGTCGTAGCAAATGCAGAAACAAGTCAAGATTTAAATAATCAATTACAGGAAAACGAATCGCAAATTAGTGAGATGCAGGAACAAAAGAAAGCACTCACGAGTCAAATGAATGCGGTACAAGAAAGTCTTCAAACCATTGAGAATGAAATTAACGAAAATAATAAAAATATTCAATCCATTCAACAAAACATTGAGGCAACGAAACAATTAATTGAAGAGAAGAAAGAACAAATTGTTATATTAGAAGATAAAGTACATGCTAGAAAAGGAATTATGCAAGAAAGGCTTGTCTCTATGCAACATACAGATCAAGTCAATATATTCCTAGAGGTAATTTTGAATTCCAAGAGTTTAGCAGACTTACTAGAGCGTGCAAGTGCCGCTACTACTATATTAAATGCGGATAAAGAATTACTCGTACAACAGCAGCAGGATTTACAGAAAATTGAAGAAGAAAAAGCTGCTATTGATGAACAAGAGCAGCTATTAAATGAACAATATACAAATTTAGCAGTTGAACAAGCGAATTTAGAGCAAAATTTACAAAAGAAACAACAAGATCTTGTTGCGGTTCAAGAAAACTTTGACAAGGTTGCAAGTGAAATTTCAGCTGCAGAACAAGAAAAATCAGCAATTCAAGATAAAATAGCAGAAGCACAAGAAAGATTGAAAAAGGAACAAGAAGCAGCTGCAGCTAGAGCTAGCCAAATGATTCAAGAAGCTCCAGTTGAAACGGTAAGTAAGCCTGCTCAAAGCCAAAATAACAAGCAAGCTCAAACTAAACCGCAAGCTCAGAGCAAGCCGGAAACTCAAAGCAAACCGCAAGCTCAGAGTAAGCCGCAAACTCAAAGTAAAAGCAGTGGGAAAGAGTTATATGTGACAGCAACGGCTTATAGTCACGAAGAATCAAGAACAGGTCTTACAGCAACAGGTATTAATGTAAAAACTAACCCCCACATGAAATTAATTGCAGTTGATCCTTCTGTTATTCCACTTGGTTCAAGAGTATGGGTGGAAGGATACGGAGAAGCAATTGCTGGAGATACAGGCGGTGCCATTAAAGGCCACAAAATTGACGTTTTAATGCCAAATGGTGCTACAGCCCGTCAATGGGGCCGTAAAACTGTAAAAATTATTGTCCTAAACTAGTAAACGGATCGTTTTAACTTCCTTCAGCGAATGTCTTTCGCTTCTATAAGTGGCGGGATGAATGCCAGCTTTTATTAATACAGTGGAGGTTCAAACCTAGGCTGAATGAAGTTAAAGCCTCCGGCGGATGCCACAGATTTTCAAAGGAAGTTTATCGGGCGAGCTCGATAAAATCTGGGCACAAATTCGCCAAGGCGAATTTGATTTATATATTAATAATAGATGGTGCATGACCCAATCGTGTAAGAAAGGATAATGGGGCATGCACTTTTTTGCAATTATTGTAAAAAAACTTTAGAATAAGATTAGTATAATAGACTGAATATTTTAAATAAATGGATAGTTTCAGTGTGTAAATATGATACTTAGTCAATTAATCAAATTTGCTTTTTACAACTAAGGAGGGATGTTGTGGTGAGTGAAGGGATGAACCCAATTGTCGAACATATTTTAACGAATATAGAAAAGGTCATGATTGGAAAGAGAAATGTAGCAGAATTAAGCGTTGTTGCTTTATTAGCCGAAGGCCATGTGCTGCTCGAGGATGTTCCTGGTGTTGGCAAAACAATGATGGTTCGGTCACTCGCGAAGTCTGTGGGAGCTAACTTTAAAAGAATCCAATTCACACCGGATTTAATGCCGACTGATATTACCGGTGCTTCGATTTATAATCAAAAGGAAATGGAATTTCACTTTATTCCGGGACCTTTGATGGGAAATATTATTCTGGCAGATGAAATCAACCGTACATCCCCGAAGACTCAATCTGCTCTATTGGAAGCGATGGAAGAGGCAAGTGTTACGATTGATGGGGTTACTTATCAATTAGAAAAGCCCTTTTTTGTAATGGCTACACAGAACCCCGTTGAATATGAGGGAACCTATCCCCTTCCAGAAGCCCAGTTAGATCGCTTTTTATTAAAAATGAAAATGGGATATCCCGACCTTGAAGAAGAAATTGAAGTATTAAATCGTGTGGAAAAAATAGCGCCTATCGAAGTGATTCAACCGGTCATTTCCTTAGAGGAACTACGAAACTTGCAAAAGCAGGTAAAACAAGTTCATGTCGATGAAACGGTGAAGCGATATATCGTGGAACTTTCCAATGAAACGAGAAACCACGAGAACATCTATATGGGGGTAAGTCCGCGAGGATCGATTGCTTTAATGAAAGCCGCACAGGCCTATGCCTTTATGTATGGAAGAGATTATGTACTGCCAGATGATGTACAAGGATTAGTGCTAGCTGTTTTTGGACATCGCTTAATATTAAAAGCGGAGGCCAAATTTTCAGGGATCACTTCAGAAGAACTATTGAATCACATTCTTAGTGTTGTCCCAGTTCCAGTGCAAAGGGTGGTTTAAATGAAAAGTAAATTCCAGCTTGTCGTAAGGCTCTGGAAGTCCTTTCTTTTGTTTCTTCTCATTGTCATTGCATTCTCATATGCTATGTTTCAGGGCGGATTTGTCAGCTGGTTTCTATTCTATAGTTTTCTTCCTTTCGCCTTATATGCCCTCTATTTATTTTTTATTTCGATACAAAATTATACTGCTGTAAGAAGTTTTAGTAAATCAGAACTCTTTGCCCGCGATGAGCTAACCGTTACGATTCAAGTGAAACGAAACCACTCTTTTCCACTATTATTTTTAATGGTTGAAGATTCATTAAGCCCTTCATCGCAAAAGTTAGTTAAACATAAAAAAAATAGAGTGATTGTGTTTCTGGGTTTTAAAAAGGAATTTTCCTTTCAATATGAGATTCATAACCTGCCTCGAGGTGAACACGAATTCCCTTCGATCATTATCATGACATGTGACTTCCTCGGAATGATCGAAAAGGAGAAGAGAATCAAGCAAGTAGAGACAATCCTTGTATTTCCCTCCAATCAGGAGTTTGCACATGTGCCGGCAAATCAAATGCTTGAGCAAAGCATGTTGCTTACCCGGGGCCATGAAAATTGGGAAAGCTCAACGGTTGTTGGAATTCGCGAATATCAGCCAGGAGATCGTTTCTCGTGGATTAATTGGAAGGCTTCTGCTAAACGGGCTGACATGGTCACAAAGGAATTTGAGCATTACTCTTCTTTAGACGCACTGATTGTGTTGGATCGTACACCGACAGCTATCTTTGAAAGTATGGTTTCGTTTGCCGCTTCACTTGGCCAAATTCTTTTGTATAAGGGAACACAGGTCGGCTTTTTAGCAGTCAGTGAAGAACCTATATCGATGCCGATTCGCGGGGGTGAAGCGAGTAGGAGGCAACTCTTCTACCATTTAGCTAAAGTTCAACCTAGCAACTTCAAACCATTTGAAAAAGTTCTGCTGGAGGAACAATCGTTGATGAGAAATCAGGCTGCGCTTTTACTTGTGACAAGTCATTTATCTCTGACTCTTATTGAAGAGGCAAGTAAAATGACCGCTCGAAAATGCCCGGTCATTTTATTTGTCATACAGCCGGACGACAGCTTAGAGACTTCGTTCCAGTCATCATTAAAATTAAGGGCAAGAGCACACGGAATTTTAGTCGTTTTCATCCATGAAGGCCAGTATGCAACTGGACGAGTGGAGGTGAACCGAGCATGAGGGAGCGAATGAACCTTTCTTTTCTATTATTAAATGCTTTAGTATTTTTACTGCTTTTAGAATGGATTTGGCCAATTGAAGTTTTTTCGGATACAGCAGAAATTTGGGTTTTTCTCGTATTTTTGTCGATATGCTTTATTCTTTCTTTTTTTCAATTGCCGATTCTTTTGAATGGGTGTATTAAAGCATTTGTGATCCTCATATTGTTGCATGGTATTTATTTTGAAGGAAGTCTTTCGCAGTTTGAGTGGTTGACAGTCTTTTTATCTGAAATTATGCGCAATCTCGACTATCTATTTTCAGGTAACTGGGTTATGCTAACCCATCTCTTTCGCAGTTTATTATTTTTTGTTTTATTAGGATCTATAGTTTCTTCGCTTCATTTTTGGTTTGTTCAACGTCAAAAGGTCTTGGTATTTTTCCTTTTAACAATCGTATATATCACGTTTTTAGATACTTTCACCCCTTATGATGCGCGTACGGCAATTATTCGAACGGTTCTCACTGGGTTTGTATTAATGGGGATCTTGACTTTTCAGCGGATATACAAAAAGGGAAAGATTGATTTTCAAGCAAAAACAACTCGTAAATGGATACTTTCCTTACTTGTGATGCTTATTCTTAGTGCATCGATTGGCTATGGAATGCCAAAAGCTGATCCGATTTGGCCTGACCCTTTTTCATACATTGAAGGATTAGGTGAAAGAATTGGGGAGCCGGGTTCAAAACGAGTAGGGTATGGGCCGGATGACAGTCGTTTGGGTGGTTCGATGATAGGTGACAGTTCGGTCGTATTTAAAACAAAGGTAGAATCCGCACATTATTGGAAGGTTGAAACAAAAGATGTTTATACGGGCAAGGGCTGGGTTCAATCGCAACAAGAGACAGAGTCTGTTGGCTTCTTACCTGAAAGTAAAGTGCCGATTGCATCTACTCTTGAAAATGGAGCGGTTCAAAAAACAGAACAAACGAGCTTTGTGAGACAAATCAAACCATATCCACATATTATGTATCCCTTCGGAGTGACAACGATTCGAGCTGAAGCGGACTATCGTTTTGAACTAGATCCAACGATTGAAAAAATCCAATCATTTGCTGGAAATGCTCCTTCAGGAATAAACGATTACTCCATTACATTTGAAAAGCCGAATTACTCGATGACCGCGTTGCAGGCGACAAAAGGCGTCCAGGATACGAATTTAAGTAAGGAATTTATCGATCAGTACACTCAATTGCCTCAGTCACTTCCAAATCGGATAAACGAGTTAGCGGTTGAATTAACAAGAGGGAAGGAAACTTGGTATGCCAAAGCAAAAGCGATCGAACAATTTTTGCAGGGGCCAGAATTCACCTATCGTTTACAAGGTGTAGCCTTGCCGGGTGAAAATGAGGATTATGTTGATCAATTTTTATTTCGGTCGCTGGTTGGGTACTGTAATAACTTTTCAACCTCTATGGTTGTATTACTTCGTTCACTGGATATTCCAGCGAGATGGGTGAAAGGATACACAGAGGGTGAATTGATTGGATCAGTAGATGGGATGTATGAATACGAAGTAACGAATAACAATGCCCATGCTTGGGTGGAAGTATATTTTCCTCTTGTTGGCTGGGTGACTTTTGATCCAACTCCAGGGTTCACCAATCCAATCGATTATTATGTGGATGAAAAAGAAACAGTTGAAGAAATTACGGCAAATCTTGATAGGACTCAACCTGAGATGGAGAATGAAGATGTTTTTAACCCGGACAGGGAGACTTCGAACGCTGTGGGTAATCACGAGGCTTCTTTGCGAGAATTTATAGGAAAGATCACTAACTTTTTCGCCAATTATATCAGCTGGGTATATGGCTCCGCTCTATTGCTCCTTTTGGTTGTTGTTTATTTTTATAAAATACGTGCTAAATGGCTCCCGCTTTATTATATAAGAAAATTTAAGAAATTAGACGAGAACGAATCCTTTATTGATGCCTATGGAGTCTTATTGAAACAATTACAGCGTGCAGGGTTTAATAGGGAGTCAGGACAAACATTAAGAGAATATGCGGTCGAAATTGATCGGCATTTTGGAACGAATGAAATGACCTCGATTACGATCCAATATGAAAAATATATATATGGAAATCGTCTTGAAGATGGGACTTGGATGGCCGTTAAGGAGTTGTGGGAAAATTTAATTAAAGGGTCCGCATCTTGACCAGCCTATTCAGTCAATAGTAAAATAATGTTCGGAATCATAATGAAAAGCGGAATTTTGTGGAATTCTGTCTTCTACTTGAAGGGGAGTTCCTTTTTAATTGGAAAAAATATCCCCGTTAAAGGGAGTTTTACTTATTAGTATTTAGTAAAGACTAGCAGTATACCAAACCAATACCAATATAGATGAGGTGAAAGGCTGATGGGGAAAGCGATGCTTGAAAATCAAGAAATGATTGTCGTACTTGATTTTGGAAGTCAATACAATCAACTAATTACAAGAAGAATTCGGGATTTCGGTGTGTATAGTGAGTTACATCCACATACGATCACAGCTGAAGAAATTAAGAAGATGAATCCAAGAGGGATTATTTTCTCTGGTGGCCCAAACAGTGTTTATGATGAAAAGGCATTCCAATGTGATGAAGCGATTTTTGATTTAGGTCTGCCAATTTTAGGAATTTGTTATGGAATGCAATTAATAACAAAGCACTTTAATGGAAAAGTAGAACCAGCGGGTCGCCGTGAATACGGAAAGGCTGATATCCATGTGAAAAATGAGTCTGCTTTATTTGCCGGACTTCCAAATGAACAAGTCGTATGGATGAGCCATGGTGATCTTGTGGTAGAGGCACCAGAAGGTTTCTCAGTTGATGCGACGAGCTCAGCATGTCCCATTTCATCAATGAGCAATGAAGCTAAAAAGCTATATGCTGTTCAATTCCATCCAGAAGTACAACACTCTGTACATGGGTTTGATCTGTTAAAAAACTTTGCTTTTAACGTATGTGGTTGTAAAGGCGACTGGTCGATGGAAAATTTCATTGAAATTGAAATTGAAAAAATCCGTCAAACCGTTGGCGATAAACAAGTTCTTTGTGCATTAAGCGGCGGCGTTGATTCCTCTGTCGTAGCAGTATTAATTCATAAGGCAATCGGTGATCAACTAACATGTATCTTTGTTGATCATGGCTTATTGCGTAAAGGGGAAGCCGAAGGTGTGATGAAAACTTTGGCAGAAGGATTCCATATGAATGTCATTAAAGTTGATGCAAAAGACCGCTTCCTTTCTAAATTAGAAGGTGTAAGCGATCCGGAGAAAAAACGGAAAATCATTGGAAATGAATTCATTTATGTGTTCGATGATGAAGCAACAAAATTAAAAGGTATTGAATTCTTAGCTCAAGGAACACTGTATACGGATATTATTGAAAGTGGTACGGCGACTGCTCAAACGATCAAATCTCACCATAATGTTGGCGGCCTTCCAGAAGATATGCAGTTTAAATTAATTGAGCCGCTTAACACATTGTTTAAAGATGAGGTTCGTGCCTTGGGTACAGAGCTAGGTATGCCAGATGAAATTGTTTGGCGCCAGCCGTTCCCAGGACCAGGTCTAGGCATTCGTGTGCTTGGTGAAATTACAGAAGATAAATTAGAAATCGTTCGTGAATCTGATTTTATTTTACGGGATGAAATTAGAAAAGCTGGCTTAGAACGTGACATCTGGCAATATTTCACGGTACTTCCAAACATCCGTAGTGTTGGAGTGATGGGGGATGCCCGTACGTATGATCACACGATCGGAATCCGTGCTGTGACATCAATTGATGGAATGACATCTGATTGGGCTCGCATTCCGTGGGATGTCCTTGAGAAAATTTCAACTCGGATCGTTAATGAAGTAAGTCATGTCAATCGTGTTGTTTATGATATTACAAGCAAGCCACCAGCAACGATTGAGTGGGAATAATTGTGAAGCACCACTGGAGGATCCTCTGTTTACAGAGGCCCGTGGTGCTTTTTTTATGGAGAAAATCGTTCGATATACTTGTCATATTTTTAAATGAATTTCCATATCTTAAAAGCGAACGTTCAAAAAGAAGACATAATTAATGTTCGTTTTTCATATTGACGATTGAATTTGTTGTTGTTAAAATGTGGGAGGAATTCAAAACAGTATTAATAAAATTACTCGTATAATTTTGGGAATATGGCCCAATAGTCTCTACCAAGCTACCGTAAATAGCTTGACTACGAAGTGATACATAAAGATTAAAGAATTCTTTATGTAGTCGAACACTTCGTTTCATAACGAAGTGTTTTTTGATTTTGTTTCTATTTTTTATAAAAGTGCTTGAATGTCTAATGGTTAGGTAGGTCATGATAAGGATAGAATTATTTTATACTACGTACTACAGCCTTTTAATAAATAGGACAAAGTCATTATCATTTCTAGGACTTTTAGGAGGGCATTATGAAAAAGTACTTTCAGTTTGAGGAGTTAGGAACAAACTACCGTCGTGAAATCATTGGTGGTTTAACTACGTTTCTAGCAATGGCTTATATTTTAGTTGTTAATCCCATCACATTAACATTGGCAGATGTACCAGATCTGCCCGCACATTTAAGAATGGATTACGGTGCGGTCTTTGTGGCAACAGCTTTATCTGCTGCTCTTGGTAGTATTATTATGGGGCTGGTTGGAAAATATCCGCTGGCACTTGCACCTGGTCTAGGCTTAAATGCATTTTTTGCTTACACGGTTATATTAGGAAGCGGAATCCCTTGGCAGCATGCATTAGCAACTGTATTTGTTTCAAGTATGCTTTTTTTGATTTTAACGTTAACTGGATTACGTGAAAAACTAATTAACGCGATTCCAATTGAGTTAAAACATGCGGTTGGTGCAGGGATTGGACTATTTATTACGTTTGTCGGTCTCCAGTCCTCAGGAATCATTGTTAGTAATCCGGCTACATTAGTAGGGATTGGTGATCTCACTCAGCCAAATACACTTCTTTCTATCTTTGGGATTATTGTAACTGTTTTATTAATGACAAGAGGCGTTAAAGGCGGCGTATTCTTTGGGATGGTTATTACGATTATTGTCGGATGGTTTTTCGGATTAATCGAGGCACCTGCCAAAATCGTTGATAAGGTACCAAGTTTAGAACCAACTTTTGGAGCTGTATTCTCAGCATTTGGAGATCCATCTTTCTATACCACAGCAATGATTGGAATTATCCTCACTTTCTTATTTGTGGATTTCTTTGATAATGCAGGTACGCTCGTAGCAGTAGCGAATCAAGCGGGATTTGTAAAAAATAACAGGCTTCCACGTGCAGGAAGAGCTTTACTATCAGACTCGGTTGCATCTGTTATTGGATCTATTTTAGGAACGTCTACGATAACATCTTATGTGGAGTCTTCAACTGGAGTTGCTGCAGGGGCAAGGACGGGCTTTGCTTCACTTATTACGGCTGCCTGTTTCTTATTATCAATATTCTTTTTCCCTCTATTGCAAATTGTTACAGCTTACGTAACAGCACCGGCACTTATTATTGTCGGAGTTTTAATGGTTTCTTCATTAGGGGACATTGATTGGAAAAACTTTGCGGTAGCCGTTCCAGCATTCTTAACAATGGTAATTATGCCTTTATCATACAGTATCGCAACTGGGATTGCGGTCGGGTTTATATTCTATCCAATTACAATGATTGTTGCAGGTCGTCGTAAAGAAATTAATCCAATTATGTATGTATTCTTTGTTATCTTTGTATTATATTTTATTTTTAAATAAATCACATGGGCTGGCTATAGGATGATAGCTCGGCTCTTTTCTTTTAAACAGCTAATATTAATGTGGAACTTAGATAAACCTATACATTATAGAATCTAATAAGAAAGGACTATCGAAATGGCAAGTAAGAAAAGGATTTATGAAGTTGAAGAAAATGAGACGGTGGGTGAGTGTTTAGACCGAATCAAAAAAGATGGATACATACCAGTAAAAAGAACTGAAAGGCCAATTTTTCAGGAAAAAGAAGAAGAGGGTGGAGTTTCGTACGAGCCGATCGCGAGAAAAATTGTCTTTGAAGCAAAAGTAGATGAATAAACGATAAATCCGAACAATATAAATTATTAACAATATAATTGTTCGTAATTTATTGTTGACAATTGTCGAAATGACGTGGTTTAATATGTGTATCAATTAAATCATTCATTGCCCTCATATAATAAAAGGAATATGGCCTGTAAGTTTCTACCCAATTACCGTAAATAATTGGACTATGAGGGAAAGCTATTACCGGCAAACCATATAATATAGAAGGAAGATTACTTCATTCTATTTATGGATCTATTCATTTTAAGCTCGGGCAGATTGCTTTCCCATATGGAAGTATCTGTCTGGGCTTTTTTATGTTTATAACTCTGATAAATGTATAGGTTAAGGGTGTAGGAGTATAGAATTAAACCTTACATGAATTAAATTCCATATGGAAATTATTGAGAGCTTGGAGCAATTTTATTCCAACTAAATGGTATAATCTGCTTGTTAAAATAAATATTGAAAATTCTAAATTAGGCAAATGTGGATGGAGGGATTAATATGAAGGCTCAAGTCGGAGTCATTATGGGAAGCATCTCAGACTGGGAAACGATGAAAAATGCTTGTGAAATGCTTGAAATGCTTGAAATTCCTTTTGAAAAGAAAGTGGTATCAGCGCATCGTACACCAGATCTTATGTTTCAATATGCGGAAGAAGCAAGGGGTAAAGGCCTAAAAGTAATCATTGCTGGGGCAGGAGGTGCCGCTCATCTTCCTGGTATGGTTGCTGCTAAGACAACATTACCAGTCATTGGTGTTCCCGTTCAATCTAAAGCTTTAAACGGCATGGATTCTCTTTTATCCATTGTACAAATGCCTGGTGGCGTGCCTGTTGCAACGGTTGCAATTGGAACCGCGGGTGCCAAAAATGCTGGATTATTAGCAGCACAAATTCTTAGTGCATTTGATGAGGGTTTAGCAGAAAAATTGGAATACTATCGGTATGAAATGAGAAAAGCAGCTTTAGAAAGTAGTGATCAACTTGACAAATAAAGTCATTTTACCAGGACAAACAATCGGCATTATTGGAGGTGGACAGCTAGGACGTATGATCGCTTTAGCTGCTAAGGCACAAGGGTATCGGATTGCGGTTCTCGATCCTACAGAAGATTGTCCATGTGCACAAGTCGCTGATATTGCCATCATTGGTCCATATAGTGATATTGATTCCCTTCAGAAATTGGCCGAAGTGAGTGATGTCATTACATATGAATTTGAAAATATTGATGCCGACGGCCTTCGTTGGTTAAGTGAAAACGCCTATGTACCACAAGGGGTAAGATTATTAGAAGTTACGCAAAATCGTGTAACAGAAAAACAAGCGATTGTTGAGGCTGGCGTAGAAGTTGCTCCCTATATGGTAGTCGAGAAAGAAGAAGATATTGCTGAAGGTTTAACTAAACTTGGCTATCCTGCAGTGTTGAAGACAGCACGAGGAGGCTATGATGGCAAGGGACAATATGTGATTCGTCATGAAAGCGAGATAAAAGAAGCGGCAGAACTATTACAGTCAGGAACATGTGTAATTGAAAAGTGGGTTCCATTTGAAAAGGAAATTTCGGTGATTGTTTGTCGAAATGAAAAAGGCGAAACAGCCGTTTTTCCAGTAGGTGAAAATATTCATCGCGAAAATATTTTACACGAGACGATTGTTCCTGCAAGAGTCCCTGAGGCTGCCATGGTAAAAGCAGTGGAGGTTGCCCAAAAATTGGCTCAAGAATTCCAATTGGTTGGCATTTTAGCAGTTGAAATGTTTTTAACAAAAGATGGAATTTATGTGAATGAATTGGCACCAAGACCTCATAACTCAGGGCATTATTCAATTGAGGCATGTGAAACTTCTCAATTTGAACAGCATGTCCGTTCTGTATGTAATTTGCCTTTAGGCAGTACTGAACTCTTAAAACCTGTTGTAATGGTTAATATTTTAGGGGAACATATGGATAAGATTATCGAAAGTATTCCAGAAAAAAGGGATTGGAAAATTCATTTATACGGGAAAAAAGAAGCCAAAATAAAGAGAAAAATGGGTCATGTAACAATCTTACGTTCTACGGTTGAAGAGGCACTAACTGAAATAGAAGAGAGTAAGATTTGGCAATAGACAATAAAGGAAATTGAGGAACTTCTAGCTAAATCGGGGGAGGGCAATTAATATGTGTAAAGTAAAGGTATTCGTTACCTTAAAAGAAAGTGTAATCGACAAAGCCTGGAGAGGGGCCATTCCATGCCTGCTAAGTTAATTGGAAACGCAAACTCGAAGGAGTTGCCTGAAATAAAAAAGTTGGGTGAACTTAAAGGGCTTAATGAAGAATGTGGAATTTTCGGTGTCTGGGGTCACCCAGATGCAGCGCAAATTACCTATTATGGACTACATGCTCTTCAACACCGTGGACAAGAAGGAACAGGAATTGTCGTGACGGACGGAGAAGCTGTCAAGGGTGTAAAAGGGGAAGGCCTAGTAACTGAAATTTTCCATGCAGACGCGATGAAGGAATTGAAATTTGGCAAGTCAGCTATTGGCCATGTACGCTATGCAACAGCAGGTGGAAGTGGATTTGAGAATGTACAGCCACTCGTTTTCCATTTTCAACAGGGAAGTCTCGCGCTTGCTCATAATGGAAGCTTAGTCAATGCTGTCCAGTTAAAAAGTCAGCTAGAAGGGCAAGGGAGTATTTTTCAAACCAGTTCAGACACAGAAATACTTGCCCATTTAATTCGACGTGGTGGAACGGTTCCTTTTAAAGAGCGAGTAAAAAATGCCCTAAGTATGTTAAAAGGGGCTTACGCTTTCTTGATTATGACGGAAAACCAAATGATGGTTGCCTTGGATCCTAATGGAATGCGGCCATTAGCGATTGGGAAAATTGGCGATGCATATGTAGTAGCATCTGAGACTTGTGCCTTTGATGTTGTAGGAGCCGAATTTATTCGGGATATTTTACCTGGTGAATTATTAATCATCAATGATGAAGGATTTCATTCAGAGATGTTTGCTCGTGCCTCTAATCAAGCCATGTGTATGATGGAGTATGTCTACTTTGCCCGCCCAGATAGCAATATCAATGGTGTTAATGTTCACTCTGCCCGCAAAAGACTTGGGAAAAGGTTAGCAGAAGAAGTGAAGGTTGAAGCGGATGTTGTAACAGGAGTTCCGGATTCGAGTATTTCGGCCGCAATTGGTTTTGCTGAGGCAACTGGTATTCCTTATGAATTAGGATTAATTAAAAATCGTTATGTTGGACGTACGTTTATCAAACCTACACAGTCGTTACGAGAACAAGGGGTCAAAATGAAGCTTTCTCCTGTACGAGGTGTTGTTGAAGGAAAAAGAGTCATTATGGTCGATGATTCGATTGTTCGTGGAACGACAAGTAGACGGATTGTTCGTATGCTTCGTGATGCGGGGGCAACCGAAGTTCATGTCGTGATTAGTTCACCACCGATTAAGAATCCATGTTTTTATGGGATTGATACGTCAAGAAAAGAAGAATTGATTGCGAATGATAAATCGATTGAAGAAGTTAGACAAATTATTGAAGCGGATACGTTAACTTTTTTAAGCGCCGAAGGAACAGCAGACGCAATTGGTGAAACAGGTGAAGGTGAATACGGCGGCCATTGCATGGCTTGCTTCACTGGAAATTATCCAACGGAAATCTATGATATTCAAGAGCAAGAAGAAATCAAGGAAAAGCTTGTGAAAGAATAATATAAGTCAATGAGCCGGTGTAACCGGCCTTGAAAATTGGAGGATCTAGCTAATGGCAAAAGCATATGAACAAGCAGGAGTAAATATTGAAGCAGGGTATGAAGCTGTTTCAAGAATGAAAAAGCATGTGCAAAAAACAATGAGACCTGGAGTCCTTGGTGGCTTAGGTGGATTTGGCGGCATGTTTGATTTATCCAGCTTACAATTAAAGGAGCCCGTATTAGTTTCAGGAACAGACGGTGTTGGAACGAAGCTTATGCTCGCGTTTATGATGGACCGTCATGATACGATCGGGATTGATGCAGTCGCAATGTGTGTCAATGATATTGTCGTACAAGGAGCGGAACCTATTTACTTCCTTGATTACATTGCTTGCGGCAAACAGGAACCTGCACGAATTGAAGCGATTGTAAAAGGTGTAGCAGATGGCTGTGAACAAGCAGGCTGTGCTCTTGTCGGCGGTGAAACGGCTGAAATGCCTGGCATGTACAGTGATGAGGAATATGACCTTGCCGGATTTGCTGTAGGTGCTGTTGAAAAAAGTAAAATCATCACAGGGAATGAAATCAAACAAGGTGATGTTCTAATTGGATTAGCCTCAAGTGGTATACATAGTAATGGATATTCACTTGTGCGTAAGGTATTTTTACAAGATGCAAAAATGTCTTTAAACGATCATGTTGAAGAACTTGGTTGTACACTCGGAGAAGAGTTATTACGTCCAACGAGAATATACGTGAAATCGATTTTAGCAGCTCTTGAAAAATTTTCAATTAAAGGAATCTCACATATTACCGGCGGCGGTTTTATTGAAAACATTCCGAGAATGCTTCCAGAAGAATTAGGTGCTGATTTATCTGAGGAAAATTGGGCTGTTCCAGCGGTTTTTGATCTTATGCAAAAAGTTGGAAAGTTAGACCGTTTAGATATGTACAATACCTTTAATATGGGAACTGGTATGGTTTTGGCCGTTTCTGAATCAGAAGCAGAGGCTGCGATGAGTTTCTTTAATGAAATGGGCGAAAAGGCGTATCGTATCGGAATTGTTACAGACAAACCTGGTGTAGAAATTCATTTAGCAAAGTAAAGTATGAACGGTCTGATTTTGGGAACATCGGAGGAATATAGAATGAAAAAAATTGCTGTGTTTGCTTCAGGGAGCGGCACGAACTTTCAAGCGATTATCGATTCCATTCAAGCTGGTGAGCTTGATGCAAAAATTGAGCTTTTAGTTTGTGATCAAAAGAGTGCGTTTTGCGTCGAACGTGCCCAAAAGGCCGACATCCCTGTCTTTGTTTTTACAGCCAAACAATACGAAAATAAAGCAGCTTATGAACAAGAAGTTTTGCAACAATTGCAGAAGTTTGAGGTTGAATTTATCGTATTAGCCGGCTATATGCGCTTAATGGGACATACGTTATTAAATGCGTATCAAGGGAAAATGGTCAATATTCATCCGTCCTTGCTTCCAGCCTTTCCGGGGAAAGATGCAATTGGACAGGCTTTAAATGCAGGAGTCAAAAAAAGTGGTGTAACGGTTCATTTTGTAGATGAAGGTATGGATACCGGGCCGATTATTGAACAGCAAGAAGTAGACCTCGATGAGAATGAGACGCTAGATAGCCTTCAAAATAAGATTCACGCGGTTGAACATAAATTATATCCAGCTGTATTACAGAGATTATTTTCACAAGAGAAAACCTCTGTGTAAACGGATGTAAAAGTAGATTAAGTACGGAGAAATTAAGGAGGAGTTTTTCTTCATGAAAAAACGTGCACTCATCAGTGTTTCAGATAAAACAGGGGTAGTTGATTTTGCTAAGCAACTTGTCGAGCTAGGGTATGAAGTTATTTCTACAGGTGGTACACATAAAGCGATTCAAGAAGCAGGGGTTCCAGTTATTGGAGTTAGCGATGTGACCGGTTTCCCAGAAATTCTAGATGGACGTGTCAAAACGCTAAATCCTCTTATTCATGGAGGCTTACTTGCAAAGTTTGACGATCCTAATCATAAAGCTCAATTGGATGAACATCACATTGATCCCATTCAAATCGTATGTGTAAACCTTTATCCATTCCAGCAAACGATTGAAAAACCGGATGTAACGGTAGATGATGCGATTGAGAATATTGATATCGGTGGGCCGACGATGCTTCGCTCTGCTGCGAAGAACCATCAGTATGTGTCCGTTGTCGTTGATCCAACAGACTATGCAACCGTTATAAGCGAATTAAAAGAGTCGGGAGAAGTTCAATTTGAAACTCGCCGTGCACTAGCAGCAAAGGTATTCCGTCATACTGCTGCCTATGATTCCATGATTGCTAGCTATATGACTGAACTTTCAGGACTCGAGACACCAGAGAAATTAACGGTGACCTATGAGTTAAAACAATCGTTACGTTATGGTGAAAATCCACATCAAAAGGCTGCTTTCTATCGCAAACCATTAGGCTCAACTTTCTCCGTTGCAAATGCCCAGCAACTGCACGGAAAAGAACTTTCTTATAATAATATTAACGATGCAGATGCTGCTCTTCAAATTGTTAAAGAATTCTCAGAACCTGCTGCGGTTGCTGTTAAACATACAAACCCATGCGGAGTTGGGACTGGACAGGATATTTTCGAGGCTTATGAGAAAGCATTTGAATCTGATCCGGTTTCGATTTTCGGGGGAATTATCGCTCTTAACCGTGAAGTTGACAAAAAGACAGCAGAGAAATTACATGAAATTTTCCTAGAGATTATCATCGCACCATCCTTTTCACAGGAAGCAATTGATATTTTAGGCAGCAAGAAAAACATCCGTTTATTAACGATTCCATTTGACGGTCAAAACAAGCCTGAAAGTAAGCTATCGTCAATTGAAGGCGGTCTACTTGTTCAAGATCATGATGAATATTCATTAGATGATGCAACGGTTACTTACCCAACGGACCGCAAACCAACGGACGAGGAGTGGGAAGCGTTAAAGTTAGGCTGGAAAGTCGTTAAGCATGTAAAATCAAATGCGATTGTTGTAACAGATTCGCAAATGACATTAGGAATTGGCGCCGGTCAAATGAACCGTGTCGGTTCTGCGAAAATCGCTCTTGAGCAAGCAGGTGAACGTGCAAAAGGTTCAGCCCTTGCGTCAGATGCTTTTTTCCCAATGGATGATACTGTGGAAGAGGCTGCTAAAGCAGGAATTACCGCAATTATTCAACCAGGTGGTTCTATTAAAGATGCAGACTCGATCAAAAAGGCAAACGAGTATGGAATTGCGATGGTCTTCACAGGAGTTCGTCATTTTAAACACTAGGTATTATCCGAGCTTGTCATATTGACAAGCTTCTTCACTATAGAGATGAATAAAAAATGGGAGCTGAAGATGAATGAATGTATTAGTCATTGGTCGTGGTGGTCGTGAACATGCTATTTGCCGCAAAGTGAAGGAAAGTTCAAAAGTAGAAAAAGTCTTTGTAGCCCCTGGCAATGATGGAATGGTCGATGTTGCAGAGCTCGTGTCAATTGATGAGGGTGCACAAGATCAACTTGTCCAATTTGCCAAAGCTAATGAAGTCGGCCTAACGATTATTGGGCCAGAAGTTCCGCTGCTTGAAGGGCTAGCCGATCGCTTTGAAGAGGCTGGTTTAAAAGTATTTGGTCCGAAACAGAGAGCAGCTGAAATTGAAGGTAGTAAATCTTTCGCGAAAGAATTAATGCAAAAATATAAAATTCCAACGGCTGAGTACGCTGTGTTTACAGAATATGAACCTGCCGTTGCTTATGTCAAAGAAAAGGGTGCACCGATTGTCATTAAAGCGGACGGACTTGCAGCGGGTAAAGGGGTTACTGTTGCGATGACATTGGATGAAGCCCTTGAGAGTTTGAAGGAATTCATGGTTAATGCAAAGTTCGGCGATGCTTCTTCTAAAGTAGTAGTGGAAGAGTTCTTAAGTGGGGAAGAATTTTCATTAATGGCATTGGTAAATGGTGAAACCGTCATTCCCCTAGAAATTGCCCAAGACCATAAACGTGCTTATGATGGAGATGAAGGTCCAAACACAGGTGGAATGGGAGCTTATTCCCCAGTTGAACATATCGGTCAAGAAACAGTAGAGATCGGGATTGAAACGGTTCTAAAGCCAACAGCTAAAGCGATGATTGCGGAAGGCCGTGACTTTTGTGGTGTATTATATGCAGGCTTGATCAAAACAGAAGCGGGCCCAAAAGTCATCGAATTCAATGCGCGTTTCGGTGATCCTGAAACACAAGTCATTTTACCGCGTATGAAATCTGATTTAGTTGATGTTTTAGAGCGTGTAATTGCTGGTGAAAATGTGGACATTCAGTGGGATGAACAAGCAATGCTTGGGGTCGTTGTGGCTTCCAATGGCTATCCTGAATCTTACGAAAAAGGTGCTGTTCTTCACGGTTTGGACAAAGTAAGTCAAGATTTATTTGTGTTCCATGCTGGTACGAAAAAAGGTAAATCTGGCGAATATGAAACAAATGGAGGCCGTGTACTTTTAGCAGCTGCCAAAGCAGACTCGCTAAAGGAAGCGCAGGAAGTGGTATATAAAGGATTAGAAAACCTAAACTGCGACGGTGTTTTTTACCGTAAAGACATTGGTTATAAAGCGATTGATTTCGTAGAGAAGAATAAATAAGTTATGTAGACTCTGTTCGATGTTGTGCAGGGTCTTTTTTTGCGCTCAAAAAAGCATAGTCTGTCAAAAAGAAAGCAAACTAATAAAGTAGATGCTCCCCGATGTCAATAAACGGGTTGGCATCTTTACTGAAAATATAAAACAAGGGTGATGAAAATGGGTAAAAATAAGAAGAGCAAAAAAAATCATAAAGCCTTACCTGCAGCAGATGTAGAATTTGCCGAAGAAAGAGGCAACGGTCTTGAGAAAAAGGCATTACGAGCGATGAAAAGCCCTAAATAAGATTCAAAGAGATCTTGATCGAATGTGCGGACGGCCTTCGGATAAAACTAGAGAATTGAGTCCGAATGCAGGTTGAATACGGACAATGTTAGCAAAATTGAGTCCAAGGTCACCTAGATTCCCCAGTTGTATCTATGAGAGATAAAGGTACAATTCTCCTTCTTTCCCAATGAATAAAGCCAAGCAAAGCTCGCCTTTGCTTGGCTTTTAACTTATATATTTATGTTTCTGGAACCGTTTCATTAAACTCCGACGACTCGTTATTGTCATTGGATTTAATGTTTCCATTTTCTTTTTGAAGCGTTATGGACACTCCAGTCTGTTGCATAAGGGCAACTACTGGACAATAACGCACAATCCCTTCTGCTACCTTTATGGCACCACATAAAGCCGTCCACAAATAGCATTGATGATAAGGTCTTCTTACCATTTTAGCGGTGCTGTATGAAAGAACGGTTAATCCGATTGCGATTCGAATAAGGGCGTCTAAAATACCAATATTTGGCTTGAGTTTCATCATGATTCATTCCCCTTTTTTCTTACGAATTTTTACCATTTAAGCAGTCTTTAATGCGTTAAAAAGTGAAATATGTTACTATAGGGTTACTCACATTACAACTTAAAAATAGAGGAGGGGCGTATTATGCTGGAACAGCGTTATCGATGGAAAAACAAGCAATTGCGGGAACATGTTGATGTGATTGATGGTAAATTATCACCAAGTATCTTACTGAAAAATGCCCGCTATTTAAATCAAACATTTCGCAAATGGATGACAGCTAATATTTGGATCTACGATGACCGTATCGTGTACGTTGGTGAAAAGTATCCACAGCGATTAGACGGTTGTGAAATCGTGGACTGTTCCGATTATTTACTCGTTCCAGGTTATATAGAACCGCATGCCCATCCGTTTCGTATATATAATCCCCTAACACTCGCTGCGTATGCATCACAGTTTGGAACAACGACAATGATCAATGATAACTTACAACTATTCTTACAACTTGAAAAAAAGAAAGCGTTTACCTTCCTGCGTGAAATGAGACATATTCCGACAACGATGTATTGGTGGGCTCGTTTTGATGCCGAGACTGTCATGGAGGATGAAGAAGTAACTTTTTCACATAGTCATGTCAAATCTTGGCTTGAACATGATGCTGTACTACAAGGGGGAGAATTAACCGGATGGCCGAGGATGCTTGATGGAGACGATATGATGCTTCATTGGGTTCAAGAGGCAAAGCGAATGAGAAAGAAAATCGAAGGCCATTTTCCAGGGGCTTCTGAAAAGACTTTAGCAAAAATGACCCTTTTCGGCGCTGACAGCGACCATGAGGCAATTACAGGAAAAGAAGTCTATAAACGACTGATGCAGGGGTATATGGTTTCGTTAAGATATTCTGGAATTCGTCCAGATCTGCCAAGGTTGTTAGATGAAATCCATGAATTAGAGATTGATACGTACGATCGGTTTATGTTCACAACAGATGGAGCATCTGCAGATTTTTATGAAAACGGCTTCATTGATAATATGATAAAAATTGCGATTGATAAAGGCGTGCCTGTTATTGATGCCTATAACATGGCAACGATTAATGTCGCTCGTTACTATAATATTGATTATTTACATGGAAACATTGCAACGGGCCGGGTTGCCAATATTAACTTTTTAAAAGATGAAAAAAACCCGACGCCTGTTTCTGTTTTAGCAAAAGGGATTTGGGTAAAGCGAGACAGCAAAAAAGATGTAGAACTCTATGAAACATTACCGTGGAATGAATTTGAATTAGAACCGTTGACGATCGATTGGGATTTAGATTTTTCAATGGATGATCTCCAATTTTCAATGCCATTTGGGATTGAAATTGAAAATACGGTCATTACAAAGCCTTATTCAATCTCCATTGATGTTTCATTTGATGAGATAAAAAGTCAAGACGAATCCTTTTTTGTTTTTATTGATCGTCATGGAAAATGGCGCATGAACACGATTTTAAAAGGGTTTGCCCAAAGTCTCTCCGGTATGGCTAGCACATTATCACGAACAGGTGACATCATTTTAATTGGGAAGAATAAATATGATATGATGCTGGCATTTAATCGGATCAAAGAAAATGGTGGAGGGATTGTCATTGCTGATAATGGAAAGATCGTTAAAGAGCTGCTACTCCCATTAAAAGGACTGATGTCTGACCAACCAATTGAAGTGTTAATTGAAGCTCATAAAGAATTTAGAAGTTATATGAAAGAGAAAGGATATCAATTTAATGACCCATTCCAAACCCTTCTTTTTCTTTCTGCGACGCATTTGCCGCATATACGAATCACACAACGCGGATTGTATGATGTGAAAAAGAAAGTTGTGCTCTTTCCAACTATAATGCGTTAAAATGTAAAAGAATTGTGGTAAAATAGATAAATAGATGAGGTGTTCATCATGTGGAACAGACTGATAATCGTTTCGGCTGCTTGTCTTTTATTCTTAGTAGGATGCAATAAGGAAGAGACGGTAGAACCAGAACATCAAGACGAAGTGATTGTCGGGGAGGAAGAGGAGACAAAGAAGCCTGAAAATGACGAGTACCCGTTTCATTTTCCTCTAACTGGAATCGGAAGCGAGGAGGAAATTGAAGGCAGAGCAGTCGCAGTCATGATTAATAATCATCCATCAGCAAGGCCACAATCCGGTCTCGTTCAAGCCGATATCGTCTATGAAATACTGGCAGAAGGAAAATTAACAAGGTTCTTGGCTATATTTCAAAGTGAAAAGCCAAATAATATTGGCCCTATACGGAGTGCAAGAGACTACTATATTGAGCTTGCAAAGGGATATGACAGCTTATTTGTCGCCCATGGCTATAGTCCTGATGCAGAGGTTATGCTGAGAAAAGGATATATAGATCATATCAATGGAATGCAATACGACGGAAGTCTTTTTAAAAGGGTTAACTATCGGAAAGCTCCTCATAATTCATACACTTCCTTTGACAATATATTAAAAGGGGCAGAAAAAGGCGATTACGAAATGAATGGAGTACCGCATTCGTTAGTTTTTCTATCCGATGAAGAAGTGGAAGATTTAGCAGGAGAAGAGGCAACCACGATTGATATATCTTATTATGATTCAACGTTCAATTCGACATTAGAATATGATGAAGATTTAATGAAATACAAACGCTATTCAGCCAATGAGTTAACAGCAGATTTCGATTCAAAGGAACCGGTTTTAATCGATAATCTTTTTGTTATTGAGACGCCGCATAAAGTAATAGATGATGCAGGAAGGCGTGAAATTGATTTAACAAGCGGAGGCAACGGCTATCTTTTTCAAAAAGGAAAAAAGGTTGCCGTAGATTGGAGAAATGTTGACGGTAAAATTTTGCCATATATAAATGATGAGCAGGTTGGATTGGTTCCGGGAAAAACATGGATTAATGTGATTCCCAAAAAACCTGGACTGGATCAAGCCGTTACATTCCAATAGAACCGTTGTTTTAAACAAACCCCTTCCTCATGAACCGCAGTAAAAAGGAGTAAAGATATCATGCAAATAGATAAACTAAGAGGAAAAGCACTAGATCAATTATTTAATGCTGTCCTTTCTTTAAAGGATTTAGAAGAATGCTATCGATTCTTTGATGATCTTTGTACTGTAAATGAGATTCAATCATTAGCCCAACGTTTGGAAGTGGCTAGAATGTTACAGGAAGGCAACACCTACCATACGATTGAAACGGAGACGGGTGCAAGTACAGCGACAATCTCGCGGGTAAAGCGCTGCTTAAACTATGGAAATGACGCTTATGAAATGGCGATAAACAGAATTAAAAAGCAAGAGGAACCAGCAGAAGGAACGGAAGAATAGCGTTTGATGGATGATCTTCATATTTACAAGTTAGTGCACAAGAGTAATTTCTTGTGCACTTTTGTTCATGAACTTTCACTTTCCATTGTTTGACGGTATGTAAACTATTTTGAGTTATATCCCTGTTCACCATAAGGTTGTAACTTCTCTAGCCATTTTTCTTCAATTTCTAATAAAGCTTCTTTTTCGTTAAAATAAGGGTCGTCTCTCTCTTTCAACTTTTCTAGTATATCAAACGTGAAAGCAGCTTTCCCGTATTGGTTCCATTCAACTTGCAATTCTTTGTTTGTGGTATACGTATTTGTTTCAAGCATGAATTGAATGCCATTTAACGTTTTAAAATTTTTTGTACTTCCGATCAATATTTTATCATTGACCGTATTCTTTATCTGATAAACCCCAGCTTCAACAGAAATCTCCTTAAATTGTTGTTTCAATTCTTTTTTGCGATCCATATTTATCACCTTTTATTTTCATTTACTTTTTTAACCAATAACTGCTTCCATCAGATTTTCGGTCTAGAAAGCCGTAGTCAACTAAATATCTTCTCAGTAAAACATAGTCCTCATAAAAGCCTTTTAACACCTGATTTAATTCTTTTTCATCATAGATGTGACCTTGTTTTAAATGATTAGAAATTTCGCGAAGAATCATGAGTCTTTGCTTCTCCTTAGTGGGAAACTTCGTTAATATTCCTTCTGAAAAATACTTGCTGACGATCTGTTTTTGCTCTTCTTGAGTAATGTTGTATCTCTCGTCTACCATCGTGGCAGTTTTATGCACAGGTACAAAAGCGGGAGCATACTCATCTTTTTCTTTCAATAACTCCATCATCGCCAAAAAAACCTTTGCCTGACGTTCCTTCTCTTTTAAAGTAAAACGATGATGACGAATCGTAGAGGGACTGCCAATGCCTAGTTCAATTTGAATTTCTTTATCATTTTTTCCTTGATAAAAGAGGGCTAATAAATTCTTTTGGTGTTCAGTAAGACCTGTAAGTTTCTTGTCCATGCCTAGTAAATATTCAAATACGGATTGGTGGGTAATTTCGATATGAATCCGCATATACCTTTCGGCTTCATAAAGTCTATTTTCATAAGAATAAACAATCCCTTTTTCGATTTTTTCCCCACATAATAGACAAGAATATGAATCATTGTCTTGAATATATCCAATTTTCAGCTCTTCCAAAGAGGCATCCCAAAATAACTTTGCTATTTCCATCGATAGAACACATCCTAATATTTATAAACAATTTTTATTTTTGTTGGTAAATTTATAAACAATTTATAATAAAGTTTGATAAATGTCAATATTAATAATAAAACCTCAGTCTAAATCGAAGCTTCCTCTTAAAGAAATATCATGTAGGCCCGGCAATCCTTATTTTCTTTTTTCAAATAAAATCTCTAATGCTATAATGGTGTAATGGAAATGTAGATTGGAGGAAGTTTGTATGTATGATTTCCGAGATTGGCGGCATGTTTTTAAACTGGACCCCAATAAGATAATTACCGATGAAGCACTGGAAATGGTTTGTGAATCAGGAACAGATGCGATTCTCATAGGGGGAACGGACGGAGTCACATTGGAAAATGTGCTAGACTTAATGGCTCGTGTCCGCCGCTATACTGTTCCTTGTATCCTTGAAATTTCATCGGTTGACACAGTGACACCGGGATTTGATTTATACTTTGTCCCAACTGTGTTGAATAGTCGAGAAACAGAATGGATAACAGGCTTACATCAAAAAGCTATAAAAGAATACGGGTATGCCATGAATTGGGAAGAATTTGTTGTCGAGGGATACTGTATTTTAAATAGGGATTGTAAAGCGGCACGGTTGACAAATGCTAATACAGAATTGTCGAAAGAAGATGTGGCAGCGTATGCGTTAATGGCAGAAAAAATGTTCAGTTTACCGATCTTTTATTTGGAATACAGTGGTACTTACGGTGATCCGGAAGTAGTGGCTGCCGTGAAGGAAGAATTAGAACAGACGGTTTTATTTTACGGCGGTGGAATTACAAATCAGTCTCAAGCAAAAGAGATGGCTGCCCTAGCAGATGTCGTTGTGGTAGGAAATATAATTTATGACGATTTAAAAGAAGCATTATTAACCGTACAAACCGTTAATGATAGTAGTAAGTAGGAATCTATGGTAAAATAAAATAAGAACATATGTTTGATACGGCGGTGATGAAAAGGAATGAATTATTTGACAGATAAGCTGTTAAATGGCTTAAATCCGGAACAACAAAGGGCTGTGAAAACAACCGATGGCCCTTTATTAATCATGGCTGGTGCCGGAAGTGGAAAGACTCGGGTACTTACGCATCGGATTGCTTATTTAATGGTAGAAAAATTCGTGAATCCTTATAATATCTTAGCGATTACTTTCACAAATAAGGCGTCGCGAGAAATGAGAGAACGGATTCAAAAGTTGATGGGTGGAACGGCTGACCAAGTATGGATATCAACATTCCACTCAATGTGTGTTCGGATTTTACGAAGAGATATTGATCGGATTGGCTTTAATCGGAATTTTACAATTCTCGATACTTCTGATCAACTCTCTGTTATTAAAGGAATTTTAAAGGACAAAAACATCGATCCGAAAAAGTTTGATCCACGAGCCCTGTTAGGCAGCATTAGCTCAGCAAAAAATGAATTAATCGACCCGGAACAGTTTGCGAAAAGTGCAGGCGATTATTTTGAAAATGTCGTAAGTGAGGTTTATACCGAATTTCAAAAGCGATTACGCAAAAATCAATGTTTGGACTTCGACGACCTCATTATGACAACCATTCATCTGTTCCAACGAGTACCCGAAGTACTCGAGTACTACCAACGTAAATTCCAATATATCCATGTGGATGAGTATCAAGACACCAACAGATCTCAATACATGCTTGTTAAATTACTGGCGGCACGTTTTCAGAATTTATGTGTCGTGGGTGATTCGGATCAATCAATTTATCGCTGGCGTGGAGCGGATATTAGTAACATTCTTTCATTTGAAAAGGATTATCCACGGGCAGAAGTGATTCTACTGGAACAAAATTACCGTTCAACGAAACGAATTCTTCAAGCGGCAAATAAGGTGATTTCTAATAATGCAGGTCGAAAAGAAAAGAATTTGTGGACAGAGAATTCTGAAGGGAATAAAATTGAGTACTTCCGTGCAGATAGTGAGCAAGGCGAAGCGCAATTTGTTGTTAGTAAGATGAAGGAATTAATGAAACAGGAAAATCGGAAATTATCGGATATGGCGATTTTATATCGGACCAATGCCCAGTCCCGTGTAATGGAGGAAGTTCTGTTAAAATCAAATATCGAATATTCCATTGTAGGCGGTACGAAGTTCTATGATCGTAAGGAGATCAAAGATGTTCTAGCCTACTTACGATTAATTTCTAATCCAGACGATGATATTAGCTTACAAAGAGTTATTAATGTTCCGAAAAGGGGAATAGGCTCGACTTCTTTCGATAAAATGGCCAATTTCGCTGGGAACCATGATATCTCTATTTACCAAGCTCTTGATTCAGTCGAACTAGTCGGGCTGAGTCCGAAGATCACCAAATCGACAGCAGCATTTAGGGACCTTATAAATGGATATACGCAAATGCAGGAGTATTTGTCTGTAACCGAACTAGTGGAAGAACTCCTTGATAAGACTGGTTATCGTGACATGTTAAAAGCGGAAAATACCATTGAATCTCAAAGTAGACTTGAAAACATCGAGGAGTTTTTATCGGTAACAAAGAACTTTGAGGAAAATAGTGAAGATAAAAGTTTAACGGGATTCTTAACAGACCTAGCACTTGTAGCTGATATTGATAAATTAGATGATGATGGCGGACAAGCTGATGCGGTTGTATTAATGACGACCCATTCAGCGAAAGGGCTCGAATTTCCAGTTGTTTTCTTAATTGGATTAGAGGAAGGAATCTTCCCTCATAGTCGATCCTTAATGGAAGTTGAGGAAATGGAGGAAGAAAGGCGGTTAATGTATGTCGCCACCACAAGAGCAGAGGAACGCCTTTTTATTACAAATGCCCAAATGAGAACTCTTTATGGAAGAACGAGTATGAATGCCCCATCTCGTTTTATTAAAGAAATTCCGCAAGAATTAATTGAGGGTATGAGTCCGAGTCAGCCGAAAAGGCGTGAACCATCGGCGTCAAGGTCTGCATCCCCAACGGGTTCTCCATTTCAAAGTGGGAGACAGTCGTTTTCCTCAGGAAAAGTCG
Organism: uncultured Bacillaceae bacterium; assembly: GCA_963787345.1. GTDB lineage: Bacteria > Bacillota > Bacilli > Bacillales > Cytobacillaceae > Bacillus_BD. The sequence goes on from CAWBCW010000026.1 coordinate 451,385, forward strand.
TCATGCGTCCAACGGTTCAAGATACTGGTGGCGATGAAGCAGGCTGGAAAGTAGGAGATAAGGCCCTGCACGGAAAATGGGGAACCGGGACCGTAGTTAGTATAAAAGGAGAAGGAGAAGGAACCGAACTCGATATTGCGTTCCCTAGTCCTACTGGTTTAAAACGGCTATTAGCGAAGTTTGCCCCCATTACAAAAGGCTAATAATTGTAGGGTTTGAACCTCCTTTTACAAAAAAGCACCCATGCGTTTTAACTCTGGTATGAGAAAATAGAAATAAGGAAATGAAAGGAAGTCTGTATGGAGCGTCAAACTGCAGAAAAAAGGATTGAAGAGCTAAGAAGTTTGTTAAATCAATACGGTCATGAATATTATGTTTTGGATCATCCATCCGTACCGGATTCTGAATACGATCATTTATTAAACGAGTTAATTCAATTGGAAGAAGAATACCCGGATTTACAAATTCCTGACTCCCCTACGCAGCGTGTAGGGGGTCAGGTTCTCGATATGTTTCGGAAGGTTGCCCATGAATTTCCGATGTTAAGTCTTGGCAATGCCTTTAATGAGGCAGATTTACGAGATTTTGATCGGAAAGTTCGCCAAGCAGTTGGAGATCAGTATGAATATGTTTGCGAATTGAAAATTGATGGATTGGCCGTTTCATTAAAATATGAAAATGGAATGTTTGTCCAAGGTTCAACACGCGGGGATGGCGAAACGGGTGAGGACATTACTGCAAACTTAAAAACGATTCATTCGATTCCATTACGATTACCACAGCCACTCTCGATTGAAGTGCGAGGGGAAGCCTTTATGCCAAAGAATTCCTTTGCCAAATTAAACCAACAAAAAGAAGAAATTGGCGAGGAACCATTCGCGAACCCACGAAATGCTGCTGCAGGTTCGTTACGTCAACTCGATCCGAAAATTGCAGCATCCCGTAAACTAGATATTTATTTATATTCAATCGCAGATAATGGCGGTGTTGAAATTACATCACATAGTGAAGGTCTGGATTGGTTGGATTCACTTGGATTTAAGACGAATCAGGAACGCAGAAAATGTGAGAATATCGACGAAGTACTAGAATATGTCAACGGATGGGTTGAAAAACGGTCACAACTTTCATACGAGATTGATGGAATTGTGATTAAGGTGAATTCCTATGCTCATCACGAGATTCTTGGGACGACGGTGAAAAGTCCTCGCTGGTCCATTGCCTACAAATTTCCAGCTGAAGAAGTAGTTACAACTTTACTCGATATTGAGTTGAATGTCGGACGTACAGGTGTCGTGACGCCAACAGCCATTTTAGAGCCTGTAAAAGTAGCTGGTACAACGGTAGGGAGAGCTACTCTTCATAATGAAGATTTAATTCGTGAAAAAGATATTCGAATCGGTGATAAAGTCGTCATTAAAAAAGCCGGAGATATCATTCCAGAAGTTGTGAATGTCATTCTTGATCAAAGGTCCGGTGAGGAAGAAGAATTTTACATGCCATCCCATTGTCCTGAGTGTGAAAGTGAACTCATCCGTTTAGAGGGTGAAGTCGCCCTTCGCTGTCTTAATCCGAGATGCCCAGCACAAATTCGCGAAGGATTAATCCACTTTGTGTCTCGAAACGCCATGAATATTGAAGGTCTCGGTGAAAAAGTGATCGGTCAATTATATGCTGAAAAATTGGTTGAGAATGTAGCCGATTTATATCGCTTAGAAAGAGAGAAACTACTGGGCTTAGAACGAATGGGGGAAAAATCAATTTCCAATCTATTACAGGCGATTGAAAACTCAAAAGAGAACTCATTAGAGCGGCTTGTATTCGGGTTAGGAATCCGTCATGTTGGAGCAAAAGCAGCGAAAACATTAGCGATTCAATATCAGGAAATGGATCAACTAGCCCAGACAACAATTGAAGAGTTGACGGCTATTAATGAGATCGGTGAAAAAATGGCTGATTCCGTCGTTACTTTTTTCCAATTAGAAGGGGTTCGTGAACTCATTGGAGAATTAAAAGATTTAGGTTTAAATATGAAGTATACTGGAGTTATGCCTGTAACATCAAGTGAAGAAGCACAATCGATCTTCTTCGGTAAAACGGTTGTTTTAACAGGGAAAATGGAACAAATGACACGAAATGAAGCAAAAGAGAAAATTGAAGCTCTTGGCGGAAAAGTAGCGGGAAGTGTCAGTAAAAAAACGGATCTGGTCATTGCCGGAGAAGAGGCGGGCTCGAAATTAAAGAAAGCAGAAGAGTTAGGGATTACGGTCTGGAATGAGGAGAAACTGGTCGAAGAATTATCGAGGTAAGAAGGTGTAGAATGTGCGAAAAATCCTACTAGCAGCACTTGGGATTGTTTTAATACTCACGGGGTGTGCTCCTAACTTTGACAAGCAAGAAGAGGTTGTTCAGGATCAACAAGATTCAGAAGAGGAAAAGGCGATTATTCCCAAGTATAAGATTTCAGATGAATATTACCGGACGATTTTACCCTTTAAAGAGTCAGAATCAAGGGGATTGGTCGTTAATAATGTAAGTACAAAATATAATTTAAATGAGTTTGAGACGGGTTTAATGAGAGTAGCGATGAATCATTTTGATCCAGACACCTATTTGTTCCAGGAGGGACAATACTTAGACAAAGGTACCGTGACATCGTGGTTGAGACGAGAATATACTCCTGAACAGTTAAAGGCAAGAGACCTTAAAGAAGATAAGAATGTTGGATTAAATCCAATTGATGATGAACAAGGAAGTATTGCTGAACGGAATGAAAAGAATCCGATTTACTTGGCTCATATTTTAGAACATAATTATTTGATCAAGAACGACGACGGGAAAGGTCAAATTAGGCGGGGTTGTCATTGGCCTTGCGTTAAATTCTGTACATTATTATCAAAAAGAAGCATATGGTGCAACCTTTGAAACAAAAATCTCTCATGATCAATTAGCAGCCCAAGGGGAAAAAATGGGTGAAGAGGTGATCAAGCGATTAAGGACGATCGAAGGGCTTAGTGAAGTTCCGATAACGATCGCGTTATTTGAACAAGCAAGCCGGTCCTCTGTCATACCTGGAAATTTCTTTGCTTATGCGCATGCAAACAAAGGGAGTTCAAACTTAAGTGATTGGAAAAACATTAACGAAAAATATGTACTGTTCCCATCTGGTGAAGCGACAGAGCAGCATCGAGACGATGTCACTTCTTTTTCCAACTTTAAACAAGATGTGGAAACGTATTTTCCTAACTTTAATGGTGTAGTTGGCCGATCCTTTTACATTGGAAATCAATTACATGAATTAAATATTGATATCCCTATTCAATTTTATGGGAAAACAGAAGCTGTTGGCTTTACTCAGTTTGTTACAGGAAAAGTAATGGAACATTTCCCTGATTATATTGCCGTGCAAGTCAATATTTCATCGGTACTTGGGCCAGAAGCTTTGATCGTAAAAGATGTAGATCAGAAAGAACCTTTTGTTCATATTTATAAATAAGTGGTTTGTAGGGCGCCTTGACTTAGAGAGAAAAATTTACACATATGTGGGAAAAGAATCGCATATCTCTAAGTTGGGCGTCTTTTTGAGGTGCTAAATCTGTCATTCTGCTTATTAATATATAACCTTTAAAAAAAATGTCGAAATAATTTTCTGAAAAATCTGATATAACCAGTACTATTTTTGTGGAATGTGTTATATAATAGTTTCAGAGTGTTATTTAATGTAATATAACAAAGGAGGTTCAATTAATTTGACTATACGCTCAACAGATATTCAAGTAGTTGGTGAAGTATTCGAAGGTTTTGAAACCATTCTAACCCCTGAGGCACTACAATTTATCGAACAGTTGGAGAAGCGATTTGGCTCTAAAAGGAGAGAGCTCTTGATGCGGAGATATAAGAGACAAAAAGAGATCGATCAAGGAGTACTTCCATCATTTTTACAAGAAACGGAATCGATCCGCAATGATGATAATTGGACCATTTGGCCTTTACCTCAGGATCTTCAAGACCGGCGTGTAGAAATTACAGGACCTACCGATAGAAAAATGGTCATTAATGCCCTCAATTCAGGTGCCAAAATGTTTATGGCAGATTTCGAAGATGCAACATCCCCGTCATGGCAAAACCTCATAGAAGGACAAATGAATTTAAAGGACGCAGTTAATCGAACAATTACCTTTCAAAATCCTGATGGCAGAGAATATCGACTAAATGATCAAACAGCCGTATTACTCGTCCGTCCAAGAGGACTTCATCTCAAAGAAAAGAATCTATTACTAAATGGTAATGCCATTTCAGGAAGTTTTGTAGACTTTGGGTTGTACTTTTTCCATAATGCCCATGAACTGATTAAACGAGGAACAGGGCCATACTTTTATTTACCAAAACTAGAAAGTTATCTAGAGGCCCGCCTTTGGAATGAAATTTTTATTTTCGCACAGGAATATTTGAGAATTCCAAAAGGAACGATTAAGGCTACTGTCTTAATTGAAACTATCCTTGCTGCTTTTGAAATGGATGAAATTCTTTATGAATTGAAAGAGCATTCAGCAGGACTGAATTGCGGAAGATGGGATTATATTTTTAGCTATATTAAAAAGCTTCGCAATCAAGAGAATGTGATTTTACCAGATCGTTCACAGGTGACGATGACCGTGCCGTTTATGAGATCCTATTCCCTGTTAACCATTAAAACATGTCATAAACGAAAAGCCCCAGCAATCGGAGGGATGGCTGCGCAAATCCCAGTTCGCGGTGATGAGCAGGCAAATGAAGAAGCCTTCGCTAAAGTTCGGGCGGATAAAGAAAGAGAGGCTCGCGATGGTCATGATGGTACATGGGTAGCCCATCCAGGCTTAGTACCAGTAGCAATGGAAGTATTTAATCGAGAGATGCCCGAAAACAACCAGATTTATTCTGGAAAACAAGAAACCTTAGAAATAGATGCCGCTGACCTATTGGAGGTGCCAAGAGGAAGTATCACAGAGGCCGGTGTTCGCATGAATATTAGTGTGGGGATCCAATATATTGGGGCTTGGCTTTGTGGAAGAGGGGCAGTTCCAATCAACAATTTGATGGAAGATGCAGCAACAGCAGAGATCAGCCGTGCCCAGCTATGGCAGTGGATTCGCCATCCTGAAGGTAAATTAGAAGATGGAAGGAAGGTAACGCTTGAGATGTATAAAAGCATTAAGGCGGAGGAGCTCGAAAAAATTAAGCAAGTGGTAGGGGAAGAATATTTTCATAAGGGCCGTTTCAATGAAGCTTCTAAACTATTTGATGAGTTGATTTTACAAGAAGAGTTTGTCGAATTCCTCACTTTACCAGGTTATGGAAGGCTTGATGCTTGAAGGTTTTGAGATTTTGAGATTGATACATTAATAAAAAAGGGGATGAATGTTCATGCAAAATCGTAGAATTCAAGAGTTAACTTATCGTTGGAATACGGACGCTCGTTGGAGAGGAATTGAAAGACCATACAGTGCTGAGGATGTTATTAAATTAAGAGGTTCCATAGATATTGAACATACGCTCGCTAAAAAAGGAGCTGAAAAGCTATGGAAGTATCTACATGAAGAAGACTTTGTTCGGGCGCTTGGAGCGTTAACAGGGAATCAAGCGGTTCAACAAGTTAAGGCGGGTCTTAAAGCTATCTATTTAAGCGGCTGGCAGGTGGCAGCTGATGCAAACCTTTCAGGGCATATGTATCCAGACCAAAGCTTATATCCAGTAAATAGTGTTCCAAACGTTGTTAAACGAATTAATCAAGCCTTACAACGTGCAGACCAAATCCATCATTTAGAAGGCGACGATTCGATTGATTGGTTCCAACCGATTGTAGCAGATGCCGAGGCAGGGTTTGGCGGACAGTTAAACTGCTTTGAATTAATGAAGGGGATGATTGAAGCAGGAGCGTCAGGTGTTCACTTTGAAGATCAGCTTTCATCTGAAAAGAAATGTGGACATCTTGGTGGAAAAGTTCTTTTACCAACGCAAACAGCGGTTAAAAACTTGGTTGCTGCTCGACTTGCGGCAGATGTGATGGGAACGCCGACGCTTTTAATTGCCCGTACAGATGCAGATGCAGCTGACTTAATTACAAGTGATGTAGATCCAGCTGATAGACCATTTATTACAGGTGAAAGAACACCTGAAGGATTCTTCCGAACAAGAGCAGGTATTGATCAAGCGATTGCTCGCGGTCTTTCTTATGCACCATATGCAGATTTAATTTGGTGTGAAACGTCTGAGCCGAATCTTGAAGATGCAAGACGCTTCGCTGATGCGATTCATGAAAAGTTCCCAGGAAAACTATTAGCTTACAACTGTTCTCCTTCGTTTAACTGGAAGAAAAAGCTTGATGAAAAAACGATTGCTACGTTCCAAGAAGAAATTGCGAAGATGGGCTACAAGTTCCAATTCGTTACACTTGCCGGCTTCCACTCACTCAACCATAGCATGTTTGAACTTGCTCGCGGATACAAAGATTACGGCATGGCCGCATACTCTAGCTTACAACAGGCAGAGTTTGATAGTGAGGAATACGGATATACAGCAACAAGACACCAACGCGAAGTAGGAACAGGTTACTTCGACCAAGTTTCTATGGTTGTCACAGGCGGAACTTCATCTACTACCGCATTAAAAGGCTCAACAGAAGCAGAACAATTTTCTTCGGATTCTAAATAAATACTAGATACGAAATGAACCCCCTTTTCTTTGAGAAGGGGGTTTTTGTTTAGTATGATTAAGTTGAGAAGCTTTTGATCCTTATTAACAACTGTTTAGCACTTGTTAAAATAAATCATATACATAATAATTAAGAAAAGGGAGGGGGGTGTTGTCTTGACGGAATCAAAGGTTGAGGAATATCTGAAACAAGGGATATATGGACCAAAAGAGACTAATCCTGGAGAACGAAGGCAATTTTTGGGGACGATTCGAGAGAGAATCGAAATTGCTTTAACGAAAGCACAAGTGATGGAAGATGAACTCTATATCGAGATCGAACGAGCGATGAAAAAACATCCGAGTCTACAGTTGTTATTAAATGGAGAGATTGACTATCGCTTTTTATCAAAATATATCGGATTAGCCAACCAACAACAAATCCCCTTTACCATTGTAACAAATAAAGATCATCAAACAGATATCGGACTCGTTCTGACACACGAAGATGCAGTAAACAAAGAGGAAATATATGTGAAGAAAAAGCATATTCCATTTGAAGTAGGACCATCGACTAAAAAGAAAAAAGGCTTATTTTCTATTTTTAAAAAGCGCAAATAAATGTTCAAAAAAAGTTACAGGCATTGGCATATGTTCAATGCCTGAAAATCTTGTTTAGGTCGTTAAAGTTTGATATTATCAATATTATTGCGTACACACTGTTCGAACCATTTAGGAGGTGACCGAGATGACAAGAATTACAATTGATGAGGTAAAACATGTGGCCAATTTGGCAAGACTTGCAATTACGGAGGAAGAAGCTGAAAAGTTCTCCAAGCAATTAGATGATATTATTTCATTTGCTGAACAATTGAATGAGCTGGATACGGATCACGTAGAGCCAACTTCACATGTATTGGACATGAAAAATATATTCCGTGAAGATGTTGCAAAACCAGGTCTGCCAGTTGAAGAAGTTGTGAAGAATGCCCCAGATCATGAAAACGGGCAAATAAAAGTTCCAGCTATTATTGAGTAAGAGGAGGAGACGCGGTGAGTTTGTTTGATCAAAAGGTAGCAGACTTGCATGTGCTGTTACAAAAAAAAGAAATCACAGTGTCTGATCTTGTTGATGAATCGTATAAACGGATTCAAGAGGTAGAAGACAAGGTACAGGCTTTTTTAACATTAGATGAAGAAAACGCTCGTCAAGCTGCTAAAAAGTTAGACGAAAAGGTTGGCACTGACGAAGCGAAGGGACTATTATTTGGAATGCCAATTGGCTTGAAAGATAATATTGTCACAAATGGTTTACGAACAACTTGTGCAAGCAGAATGCTCGAAAACTTCGACCCCATTTATAATGCAACGGTTGTTGATCATTTACATAAAGCAGATACAATTACGATTGGTAAATTAAATATGGACGAGTTTGCTATGGGTTCTTCTACCGAAAACTCGTTTTTCAAGAAAACCAAAAATCCTTGGAATTTAGAAGCTGTACCGGGTGGCTCTTCAGGTGGTTCAGCTGCTGCAGTTGCTGCGGGTGAGGTACTATTTTCCTTAGGTTCTGATACAGGCGGTTCAATTCGACAACCGGCTGCGTTTTGTGGTGTTGTTGGCTTAAAGCCTACATATGGTCGTGTATCTCGTCATGGTTTAGTTGCATTTGCTTCTTCACTAGACCAAATTGGTCCGATAACAAGAACCGTTGAAGACAATGCCTATTTACTCCAAGCCATTTCTGGTTTAGACCCAATGGATTCTACATCAGCGAATATTGATGTTCCTAATTACCTTGATGCTTTAACTGGCGATATTAAAGGCTTAAAAATCGCCGTACCAAAGGAATACTTAGGTGAAGGCGTCGGAGAAGAAGCTCGTCAATCTGTATTAGATGCACTAAAGGTATTGGAAAAACTGGGTGCAGAATGGGAAGAGGTTTCGCTGCCACATTCGAAATACGCGTTAGCAGCTTATTATTTATTATCATCATCTGAAGCGTCGGCTAACTTAGCCCGTTTTGATGGGGTTCGTTACGGCTACCGTTCACCTAACTCTGAAAACCTCATGGACTTGTATAAAAATACAAGAGCAGAGGGATTCGGAGATGAAGTTAAAGTGAGAATTATGCTTGGAACGTTCGCCCTTAGCTCTGGTTATTATGATGCCTATTATAAAAAGGCGCAGAAGGCTCGTACCTTGATTAAGAAGGACTTTGAAGATATATTCCAAAAATACGATGTCATTATTGGACCAACAAACCCAAGACCTGCATTCAAAATTGGTGAATTGATTTCAGATCCATTAACGATGTATGCGAACGATATTTTAACGATTCCAGTTAACCTTGCGGGTGTACCAGGAATCTCTGTTCCATGTGGTTTTGCCGATGGATTACCGCTTGGATTACAAATCATTGGAAAACATTTTGATGAAAGTACGGTTTACCGTGTTGCTCATGCATTTGAGCAAGCAACGGATTATCATAAGAAAAAGCCTGCACTGTAAGGGGGGAAAACATTGGAATTTGAAACTGTCATTGGACTTGAAGTCCACGTTGAATTAAAAACGGAATCAAAAATCTTTTCAGCAAGCCCGAATCAATTTGGAGCAGATCCAAATACAAATACATCTGTAGTTGAACTTGGTTATCCAGGCGTACTACCAGTTTTAAATAAAAAGGTAGTCGATTTTGGAATGAAAGCATGTATGGCCTTAAATTGTGAAGTTGCATCCCATACAAAATTTGACCGAAAAAACTATTTTTATCCTGACAATCCAAAAGCCTACCAAATTTCTCAATTCGATAAACCAATTGGTGAGCATGGCTGGATTGAAATTGAAGTAGACGGCTATAAGAAGAAAATTGGGATTACCCGTATCCATTTAGAAGAGGATGCTGGTAAATTAAATCACGAAGGCAGATACTCTTTATGTGATTATAACCGTCAAGGAACACCGCTAATTGAAATTGTATCTGAGCCAGATATCCGTACGCCCAATGAGGCCTATGCCTTTTTGGAAAAGTTAAAATCGATTATTCAATATACAGGAGTATCCGATTGTAAAATGGAAGAAGGATCACTTCGCTGTGATGCGAATATTTCTTTAAGACCAGTTGGGCAAAAAGAATTTGGAACAAAAGCTGAGTTAAAGAACTTGAACTCTTTCAACTTTGTTCGTAAAGGTCTAGAGTATGAGGAAAAAAGACAAGCACAAGTCCTTCGTTCTGGCGGTGTCATCGAGCAAGAAACACGTCGTTATGATGATGCTAACAATACAACGCTTCTCATGCGTGTAAAAGAGGGTTCTGATGATTATCGTTATTTCCCAGAGCCTGATTTATTAGATATTTATATTGACGAAGATTGGAAAGCGCGTATACGCGCAGAAATTCCAGAGCTTCCAGATGAACGCCAAAAACGTTATGTAGAAGAACTTGGATTGCCTGCCTATGATGCTGCTGTATTAACGATCACAAAAGAAATGTCTGATTTCTTTGAAGCAACAGTAGCTACAGGTGCGGATGCGAAGCTTGCTTCCAACTGGATGATGGGGGATGTGTCAGCATACCTTAATGCAGAGCAGAAGGAACTTGATGAAGTGGCTCTTACTCCAGAAGGACTAGCAGGGATGATTAAATTGATCACAGACGGCACAATTTCTTCTAAAATTGCCAAAACTGTATTCAAAGAGTTAATCGAAAATGGCGGAGATGCCGAGAAAATCGTCAAGGAAAAAGGCCTTGTTCAAGTATCTGATGAGGGAGCCCTATTAACATGGGTAACCGAAGCAATTGCGAACAATCCGAAATCAGTTGAAGACTTTAAAAATGGGAAGAAGAAAGCAGTTGGTTCATTAGTAGGTCAAGTCATGAAGGCCTCTAAAGGACAAGCAAACCCGCAAATGGTCAATAAAATTCTCATGGAAGAATTAAACAAGCTATAAAAGATAAACGCTGGCAATTCATTTGCCAGCGTTTTTTTCGATAGGAAATATTCCTTTATTACGACAAAAAACTTTCTATTTCCCAGGAAAGAACAACAAAAGACGACAATGTCGTCGTCTTTTTACTTCATTCAGCAGAAGTCTTCCGCTTCTATAAGTGGTAATATGAATGTCAATTTTTTATCAATTCAGAAGGAGGGAACCCCGGCTGAATGAAGTTAAAGCCTCCAGACGTAAATTCGGCAGGCGGATTTGATTTAGATTATTTTTCAGTTTTGAGTAATCTAACGGTTTCATCGAACTCTTTTTCAATGGTTTCATTTCGTTTATAAGTGATTAAACTAACGATAACCGAGAATAGCAGATTTACTAAGAAACCAGGTACGATTTCATATAAGGAAAATGAAATGAAGCCAGATTCTGTTAGGTTAGCCCAAAGAATGACAGTTACAGCTCCGCTGACCATACCAGCTAGAGCACCCCAGTTGGTCATTTTTCTCCAGAATAAACTTAACAAGATAACCGGACCGAAAGAACCGCCGAAGCCTGCCCATGCATAGGCAACAAGTTCTAAAATTGTGCTATCTGGGTTAAGTGCGAGAATAAAGGCAACAATCGCAACAAGCAGTACAGCCAATCTCCCTAAAAAGACATACTCACGATCCGTAGCATTTTTCCTTAATAATGTTTTATATAAATCTTCAACTAAAGCACTTGAGGTAACGATTATTTGGGAAGAAATCGTACTCATAATTGCCGCAAGTACAGCAGCTAATATGAAACCGGCAATCAACGGATGGAAAATAATTTGACCTAATGTGATAAAAACAGTTTCTGGGTTGTCTAACATATATTGCGGATTTTTCGCAAAAAAAGCAATTCCGACTAAAGCGGTCATCATCGTTCCTAATAGAGAGAAAATCATCCAACTCATTCCGATACGACGAGCACTTTTCGTTTCCTCAATTGTTTTAATGGCCATAAATCGTACAATAATATGGGGTTGACCAAAGTAACCAAGTCCCCATGCTAAAGCAGAAATGATCCCGACAACGGTCGTCCCTTTAAACAAATCAAGTAAAGTCGGATCAATGGCGCGAATCGTACTAAATGTTTCCGCAGGTCCGCCTATATAGAAAAGACCAATTATAGGCACCATTACAAGAGCAATCACCATCATTAACCCTTGTAGGAAATCGGTGTAGCTAACAGCAAGGAAACCGCCGAATAGGGTATAAGCAATCGTAACCCCGCCTACGATGAAGATTCCGATATGATAATCCACTCCAAAAGAGGATTCAAAGAACACACCACCGGAAACGATTCCAGATGAAATATAGAAAGTAAAGAAAATAAGAATGACAAGGCCAGAAACAATTCTAAGCAGTTTCGTAGAATCTTTAAACCGATTTTCTAAGTAACTTGGAATGGTAATGGAATCATTAGCCACTTGGGTGTATGAGCGTAGTCTTGGTGCAACAAAGAACCAGTTGGCATAAGCACCGAGTGTTAGACCAATTGCAATCCAAGCATCCGCAAGACCTGTTACATAGATACCGCCTGGTAAGCCCATGAGTAACCAACCGCTCATATCGGCAGCGCCGGCACTAAGTGCGGTAACAGCAGGTCCGAGTGAACGGCCTCCCAGCATATAGTCGGTTAAATTACTCGTTTTTTTGTATGAATACCAACCAACATATAACATGATAGCTAAATAAATAATAATGGATATTAAGTGATATGTTTCATCAGACATAATTTGCTCCTTTTGTTTTATTTCCCAGTTATTGTTAAAAAAATCACAAAACAAACAATATCTATATTTTATATTCTTTGACAGTCTTTGACAACCTAATATTATAGTAAGAAAACGATACGGATTTAATGGTTGATGTGAATCAAAGGAACTAACATGTCAGCTAGTGACATTTAGATGAGGTTGATATTCTAAACAGCGAAAACCTTGATACGCAGCGGCAAAAACTGCAAAATGAAAATGAATCATGATCATAAAAAGGGATGTGGAAAAGTTGGAATTAAAACAATGGTTTGAAAAAGGGTTAACGACTGAAGAATATATCTCTGGCATGAAAGTGAACAAAGAAAAAATGGAACATATTTATGAAGCTTATACACTGAATGAAGGGGAAAAAGAACAAGCTCAAAGGATCAAAGCGCTAGGATTAAAGGCAATTGTGATATCCGAGGACTGGTGTGGAGATGCGATGTTGAATAATCCGATTCTGTTACGCATTGCCCAGGAGGCGAACATTGATGTTCGCTTTGTGTTAAGGGATCAAAATCTTGAATTGATGGATCAATATTTAACAAATGGTACGGCAAGATCCATTCCAATTTTTATCTTTATCGACGAAAACGGTGAGGAAAAAGCAGTGTGGGGTCCAAGGGCAGCTAAGTTACAAGAATTAGTGACGAGCGAACGCAGCAAATTACCTAGTGAAGACGATCCGGATTTTAAAGAAAAACAAATGGCACTATACAAAGGATTGGGCGAGCGTTATCAAGTGGATGAAGAATTATGGCATGTAGTGGCTGAAAGTATCTTGAGCACTTTAGCAAAAATTGCGTAGTGGAAAAGAATCGATTGAGGCCATCATGATATAAGATAGCCTCAATCAACTCCTTCTTTAAATGGGGTTTATCCGATCATTAATTAAATTTTTATCTGTAATTTTAGGCTCTTTATGATAAATGAAGTTGCGAATGTTTGTCCGATGCAAAAAGATAAGTAAAAGAAGAAATAAAAGAAAGAGAATATCACCTTCTATTCCTGGCTCCATCATTGTATGTAAAAGTAAAATAAGTCCAACTGAAAGCGAGCCGAGAAAAACATATTTTGTAAGAAAGATGACGGCAAAAAATGAAAGATAAACGATTAAAAATAAGGGAAAGTTTGCTACAAGTAATGTTCCCGCTGTAGTTGCAATGGCTTTTCCCCCTCTAAATCCTGCGAAGATCGGGAAACAATGTCCGATGACCGCCGCAAGCCCTAGGTAAAGCGGGCTAACATCTACTTGAAACGTGTACGGCAATGAAGCAGCCAAAGCTCCTTTGCCGACATCCACAAGCAGAACCACAATGGCTGCTTTTTTACCTAGAACTCTAAGGGAATTGGTCGCTCCTGGGTTTTGACTGCCATGTTCACGGATATCAATCCCAAAAAAGACTTTTCCGATGATTAAGGCAGTTGGGATTGATCCAAATAAATAGGCAAGAATAAAAAGTAGAATAACCATAAACCTCTCCTTTCAAAATATTATTCATTCTTTAATCTAAATATATATGAAAAGGGTTTGAAAAAAAGCCTTTTTTTCTATCGATTTTGAAATGAATCCTCTCTTCATTCTTTCATGATTGAAAATGATGAATAACTTAAGGTATTTCAATTGCGAAAGGAGGTCAATTGAATATATAATTTCTTATAAGAACTAAGATAGTAAGAGATTCCTATTCATATTGGAGGGTACTATTCGGTGACGACTGCAATTGTTACGTTGATCGTGTTAATTTTTCTAAACGCCTTTTTTGCTGCATCTGAAATGGCATTAGTTGGACTAAATGATAATAAAATAAAACGGATGGCTGAGGATGGCGATAAAAAGGCGAAATTGCTGCATGCCCTCATATCTGAGCCGAGTCGCTTTCTCAGTACGATTCAGATCGGAATTACACTGGCTGGCTTTTTAGCGAGTGCTTTTGCAGCTGATTTCTTTGCTGGTCCATTCGCAGAGCTGCTCTACAATTTAGGGGTACCATTTGAGTTAGAAGTATTGAGTACAGCTTCGGTAATCGTCATCACGATTCTCCTTTCTTACTTTACACTTGTATTTGGGGAGCTTGTTCCAAAGCAGTTAGCCTTGCAAAAAGCGGAAGCGATTGCAAAATTTGTTGCTGTACCTTTGACACTATTATTCAAAATCTGTTTACCGATCGTGAAGTTTCTTACTTTTTCAACGAATACGGTTATTCGAGTTTTTGGGGTTGATCCAAATGCAAAAGCCGAAGAAGCAACCGAAGAGGAAATCAGGATGATGATTGATGTTGGAAGTGAAAAAGGGACGATTCAAGCAGCGGAAAAGTTAATGATCCATAATATATTTGAATTTAATGACAAATCCGTTTCCGATATTGTGACACATCGAACGGATATGATAGCTCTTCCAATTGATTCAACATTAGAAGAAACGGTGGAAATCGTCAATTTAGAGAAGTATACAAGGTTCCCAGTCTATGAGGGGGATATTGATAACATTATTGGAATCTTCCACGTTAAATATTTATTTCAATTTATGAGCAAAAATAACAAGAAGGAATTTGATTTAAAAGGATTAATCCGCAAACCTTATTTTGTACTAGAAACACAATCGATTGATACCTTATTTACAGAAATGAAAAAGAATAATGTTCATATCGCGATTGTATTGGATGAATATGGGGGAACAGAAGGGTTAATTACAATCGAGGACATTATTGAGGAAATTGTTGGGGAGATTTCAAGTGAAATCGATGGTCCAGATAGAGAAGAAATAAAACAGCTCTCCCAAAATAAGTACTCAATACAAGGAGTCACGAGTTTATACAAACTAAAGGATCTATTACAGGTTGATTTACCGATAGATGACTTTGATACGCTGAATGGTTTCCTTATTGGCGAGATTGGCTATATTCCATCCATTAATGATCGGCCAGTTGTTGCGTACGAAAACCTTCTATTTGAGGTGACAGAGGTATCAGAAAACCGCATTGAAAAAGTGATCGTTACGATAAATGACATTGAAGAGGCTGACTCTGAACAGAAAGATGCGATTGAGGAGCGGATTCGATTATAGCGTACAATATGAACAGATAAAAAATCTTAATTTTTACCGTTTGGTAGAGTTAAGATTTTTTACTGCTGAAAAGGCAAACATAAGGCTATTCAAACGTTTGATTGAAATAAAGGAGAATTTAGTAAATCAATAAAATGCTCCTTTATATGTTGAATATGAACACCGAACAGGAACCTTAATTAAACGTTTGATTAAATGAAAAAACACTGAATAATGAATGCTGCGAACCTTTTCATCAGGCTCTTTTCAAGTGTAATTTATGTAAAAAATTGCTAAGTACGTTTCTTTTCGATATGATATTAAGAGAAAATAGTACAAAAGTTGAAACTTATAAAGTTTGATATAGGATGATGGATATGAAAAGAGCAAGAATTATTTATAATCCAACCTCTGGCAGGGAGGCTTTTAAGCGCCATTTATCAGATGTTCTTGAAATTCTCGAAAAGGCGGGGTATGAAACATCTGCCCATGCCACTACAGGAGCGGGGGATGCTACAGTAGAAGCAAGGATTGCGATTGAGCGTCGTTATGATCTCGTTGTAGCTGCTGGCGGAGATGGAACGATTAACGAAGTCGTCAATGGATTGGCTGAAAGGGAATATCAGCCAAAGCTAGGGATTATTCCTGTTGGAACAACCAATGATTTTGCAAGAGCATTGCAAATCCCTCGAGATATTGTTGGAGCAGCCGAAATAATTGCTAAAGGTGAGACCATTCCGATTGATATTGGCCGAATGAATGATAAATATTTTATCAATATTGCCGGCGGTGGACGATTAACGGAGCTTACATATGATGTGCCAAGCAAGTTAAAAACAATGTTAGGGCAATTGGCCTACTATTTAAAAGGCGTTGAAATGCTTCCATCCCTTAAAGCTACTAATGTTAGCATTGAATACGATGGCAAGCTCTATGAGGGAGAAGTTATGCTTTTTCTCGTCGGGTTAACGAATTCAGTTGGCGGCTTTGAAAAGTTGGCCCCCAATTCATCGATTAATGATGGGATGTTTTCACTTCTCATTTTAAAACAAACCAATTTAGCTGATTTTATTAGAATTGCGACTTCTGCTTTACGTGGAGAACATATTTATGATTCGAAAGTTATTTATACAAAAGCCAATCGAATTAAAGTGAAATCTGAGGAAAAGGTGCAATTAAACTTAGACGGTGAATTCGGAGGAATGTTGCCCGCTGAGTTTGTAAATTTATATCGGCATTTAGAGTGTTTTGTACCAATTGACAAACTTAGGCCTGAAGATCGACCTGAAAATGGACAGGAATGAATTTTAAGAATTCGAGTAAAAAGGATCGAACTGTTTCGCTCGATCCTTTTGAGTGCAATTAAATTATTTGGCGGCTTTAGCCGCTTCAACGATAAATTTAACATAACCTTCAGTGTCAGCTAGTGTGGAACCGCTTACAACATCAACCATTTTTTCGCCTGGGTTTTCTTTAAGTGTTTCTTCTAATTCAGCGACCGTTTTACCTTTTACAAACTCATTGATAGCAGCCATGTTCTCATCAAGTGTTTTAGTAGCTCCAGCTTTTTCTTTCATGTTTTGGCTATATTGTTCAGAGTTTTCATTTTTAGAAGCTAAAACTTTTCCAGATTCTTTAAAATTTTCGCCGAAAGCACCATCAGCGTTAGGAACACCTTTGCTCGTAGTAGGATCCATAAACTGAAACTCATCGATGTAAGAGGAAACGATCTTATCTCCTTCTAATGTTACAGCTGCGATCCCAAAAGATTTGTCCCCGTGTGGAGCCCCATTAATAACAGCCATTTTAATTTCTCCATTGCTTCCAGCTGTTGTTGTTTTATTTGAAGTGTCTGCTGCAGCCCCTTCATCGTTTGAACAGCCCGCAAATACTCCAACAAGGCTTAATGCAAAAACTAGAGATAAAAAATTTTTCATTTTGACATCTCCCTTTTCTCTTATGTAATATTGTGATGTGTTGCACATTGATTATATAATTTTTCCGGATTTTATCAATATATCTTCAAGGGAGTTCAAATAATGCTCATAATTCTAAATTGTATTTTTACTGTAATAACATATAAATCCTTTAAAGCTTATGGTTCTGTACATGTTCACAATAAATTCAATAAATAATTCTAGTAATAGTGAGGGTGACTTATGTTACATGGTTGTGATAATTTAGACAAGGTAAGAAAGGAATATACATTTATCTCTTTATTCGAAAAATCGTTTCATTTCTAGTCGTTTTCTATTGGGAGTGAATTTATGTTACAATTTTTGAAGAACAAGATTGATATTATATGTGTAAAGGAAGAAACTCATGTCAAAAACATTACCTGTTCAAAAGAACGAGTACATAGATGTAATTTTTGAAGATTTAACCCATGATGGTGCAGGGGTTGCAAAGGTAGATGGGTATCCATTATTTGTCCCTAATGGATTACCTGGTGAAAAGGCGAAAGTTAAAGTGGTTAAAGTGAATAAAGGTTATGGCTTTGGTCGCCTGATGGAGATTTATGAAAGGAGCCCCGATCGAGTAGAGGTTTCAAAAGATGAACTACATAAATACGGTGGCTGTCAGTTGGAGCATATCAGTTATGAAGGTCAATTGAGATACAAAGAAAATCAGGTTCGGCAAGTACTCACTCGTATTGGGAAGCTTGAGGATATAAAGGTTCATCCGGTTATAGGTATGGACAATCCATGGTATTACCGAAACAAAGCACAAGTACCTGTTGGCGAAAAAGATGGTAAGCTGATTGCTGGCTTTTTTAAACCAAGAAGTCATGAAATTGTCGATACGAATGAAAGTCTGATTCAACTCCCTGAAATAAATGAAGCAGTGCAGGTGGTTAAGGAAATATGCGATGAACTTAAGATTCCAGCGTATTATGAGGAATCACATAAGGGTGTACTTCGTCACATCATGGCACGCTATGGTAAGCAGACGGGGGAGCTTATGGTTGTTCTTGTAACGAAAACAGCGGATATACCTCAGAAAAATAAGTTAGTTGAGAAAATTGTTGCCCGTCTTCCAAAGATCAAGTCCATCGTCCACAATGTTAATTCCAAACGGACAAATGTAATCCTTGGCGAGAAAACAAAGGTGCTTTGGGGAACTGAAGTCATCTATGACTATATTGGTGAGGTGAAATTTGCTATTTCTCCATTGTCCTTTTACCAAGTGAATCCCGATCAGACAAAGGTGCTTTATAATAAGGCATTAGAGTATGCGGGCTTAAGTGGAGAAGAAACAGTCATTGATGCTTATTGTGGAATAGGCACAATTTCATTGTTTCTAGCTCAAAAGGCAAAGAAGGTTTTAGGTGTGGAGGTTGTTCCTGAGGCTATTGAAGATGCGAAGCGAAATGCTGAACTTAATCATATCACAAATGTCGAATTTGCTGCTGGGGAAGCGGAAACGGTTATTCCAGAATGGTATGAAAAGGGAGTAGAAGCTGATGTGTTGGTAGTCGATCCGCCACGCAAAGGCTGTGACGAAAAACTACTGCAAACCATTATAGACATGAAACCAAATAAGGTTGTTTATGTTTCCTGTAATCCGGCTACCCTTGCCCGGGATTTAAGGGTTTTGGAAGATGGAGGATATCGAACAGTTGAAGTGCAGCCGGTTGATATGTTTCCGCATACGGTCCATGTGGAGTGCTGTTCACTACTTGTAAGGAAAGTTGTAGCCCAAAAATAAAGATTTCCGATTTAGTGTTCTAATTCAATATAATCCCGGGTTTAATCCATTAGGAACCCGGGATTTTTTCTAGTGGTTTATTTAGGCAGTTATTCAATAAGAAACCAAGAGCCTTACCCTTCTTTTTCCAATGCCTTATCTCTTCTCCAAATTATTTTTTCTCGTTTTTCTCTTCGATCTATTATTTTGGAAATCTTTATTTTAACTCGAACGGTGGAATACGGATTTTCAGGTGGGTTCATTTTTGTTGTACATAGTAGAGAAAGGAATTTAGTATTGCTTGTAATGTTTGATCCATATTTTGGGAAATGAGTCAAGAGAGAAAAGGCGAAAGAATAATGCCGATGTACATAGGGATTTTACAACGTCTGTTACTGTAGCACGGATGGGTATAAGAGTTGGTTAGTTACTTACTTATTTGTCTCCCTAATAATATCTTCTTTCCTGGTGGAACTAAGTTGGTTTATGAAGGGGACGGAGAGGAGAACGGGAGAAAAATCAACAATTATGATGTATTCCAACGCTTTTTCGACTGCTAATCAAACGTTTGTTTAATAAAAAATCAATCCAAATTCAGGTTGAATTCAGTTATGCTCTAGTATTTTTTGTCCAATAAATGCTTTTGATTCAGTAATCTTTTATCTATCTAGTGATAAAAGTTGTTTGCAAAATAGGATAAATGAACTAATATTGTTTATTGGGTTAGTTTTTTAAATATGTATTTTAATAAAAATGACTTCACTGAATGATTAAAAGGCTTCTGTTAAAAATCTGATTTATCGTATGTGTTTCATTGAGAATGATATTATAAGGGAAGAGTCTTCAAAGGTGCATTTTCATAGTAAAAATAAGATAAAGGCAAACTATTCGAAAGAATAGGACGCAAAGCTCTAGGGTCTACGGTTAAAAGATTAACTATGATCGCCTGGCTGCCAATAATTATAGTGTTATTTCTATTGGCTATTTTATGAATATAAAATAGCCTTTTTTTATTTCATTGAGGAATGAAGGAATTTATTTTGCCTGCAGCATTAAGGGAGAAAGTAAAATTAAAGCAGAGTTATTGAATGGTACTAACGCATCCCTCAAAACGATTACTCCTTTAAATTACGAACTGACAAAACCTAAATTAATGGATACAGCCTTACATTTACAAGCGGTCAATATCTTCATCTAGTCAAGAGGTGAATAGTTCGATTCAAGAAATTGCAGCTAGGGAAGAGGAATCAGCAGCAGAAGTGTAACAAACAATAGACTAATTGTTCAATAGAAGAGGTAGCTAGAAGTTCAGTAGAATTAGCTAAGCTATCAGAGGAGTTAAATGGATTGGTACGTCAGTTTCAACTTTAATTGAAGCTGTGAGTTTTAAAGGTTAATAGAATGGAGGCAGTCAAAACGTACAGCCTTCGTTCTTGTATCAACGGTTTTTTAACTTATTACGGATTATGGAGGAAGCAATGGGAAATCTGAACAGAATTATTAATGAGATGGACTTTTATTACATGGTTCAGTCGATCATGAATTTAGTTAATAAAGAAGTCGATGAATTTTAATTTTTACTTCGCTCCCGCCATTGCGAGAATCCAGAAATGCTATTTAGTTACGCCAACCAGCAAAATCAAAAAACTGAGTCAATAGAATATTACTTTCTCAATCTTTTATAGAAAGGTAGATTTAATGTTAGTCATAAAAAATGATGTAAGGTATGAATTATTAGTAGATGAGTTTAGACTTCCGAGAGAAAAATCAGCTTTTTATAGCAAAGAATTGATGAGTTCGCTTGAACTTATCTTTTCGTATGTCTATAATTTTACCGATGTTTATTACATTGATTCCATTGATGAAGAGTTACTATACAGCTATATTAAACATCATGGGAAGAGGAATTTTAAAGAGGTTAGTTTTATTAAGGCTACCAAGGATATTAAAAACTTTCTTTACTTTTTAAATAATATTAAAGGGCTTAAAAACGTACCCAAAGTTAATTTATCAATAAATAATATTTCTTTATGGTCTAAGCTATAGTTGGGGTTCAACAATAGGAAACCAATCAAATCATTACGTGAACTAGCGAAGGAGAAAAAACTGGATTGTCGGGCATAATCCTCCTGCTTATAAAGAGGTGCGGGGTGTGTACTTAAAATTGAAATAATAGATATTCTCAGATAGAATCAGGATTACCGAAACATAACCCTATACCGAGTCAATTAAAATAACGTATCAGTTCCTATTGATAAACCTCTAACGGTTCATCTAATAATGAAAATTCGTAAATCTCTTCTAGGTAAATTGACATTTACTCTGCATTATTTATTAAATTTTAATGATGGCCGATTAAAATTCATCTTTCGGCATTCGTAAGCCCATTAATTATTTTTTCTAGTTTACTCCGTATATGAAGCATGAACATTGATTCAAAATAATGTAAGATATTTATTATCCAAAATTAAAACAGAATTTTTAAAACTCGTTTCCAATTAGGGGACGAGTTTTTTATTTATTATCACTGTTTATAGCTAAAGGAAATTTTTATATAGAGCACTTACATAATTATAGGAAGGGCTAAATTAAAAATATATGGAGGTAGAGCAGGAGTTAATTATCGAATTAGCATCATTTATGCTCTTATATTAGTTGTAGTTTTGATGTCAATTTCAACGGATTTGGTTGGTTCGCTTACCTTCTTTAGATTTTTAGTTGCAACTTTGAGCTACCAAGCGGCGTCAACTTATGATCACAGATATGTTTTCCCAAAGGCTCTTGCTGTAGGGTTTTTTATTCAGTTATATTGTGGAACAAACCTATAACATAAGAGTATTTGAGTCGTCACAGACACTTTTTATGAGGTGAATTAATTAATTCCTCGGGAATTTAAATGTATAAATCTAAAAAGTGTTATGTAGTTAACAAAAATAATATAAAATATTTGTTAATATATACACAAGAAAGTGTTATGTGAAATCACTTAACAATATAAAGTTCTTTCGTATATCCAAAGTAAGTTATGTCTTCTTTGTGAAAAAATTAACAACTGATGGTTCAAAACTTAAAATTGTCATCTAGTTAACAAAAATATTAAAAAATGTTTGCTAGAATATAAATAAAGAAATTATTAAGCGCTTCCAATTATGCTGGAGCACAATGTAAATACAGTAAAATAACACAGTAAGGAATTGTCACTGATTATAATTTTGTAAGATCGGTAAGCGGACTAAGTTTTTCTGTGATTAGATTTTTGTACTCATTCATATGTGAAATAATTAACAATGTGTCGGTGTCGTTAATATTAACCAAAGGTGGTTATGGTTATGATTGCAAAAAATATTGTCCTTAACCTAGATGACTTGGGGGGATCCCCGCATTTAATAAAAAATAAATTCTTGTCACTGCCTCATCAAATAGTGAAACTTCAGCGCGGTCAAGTAATTTATCACCAAGGAGATAAAATTGACAAGATTGGCTTTATCTTAGAAGGAGTTATGAAGTGTGCTAATTATACCAATGCTGGCGATGAAATTAACCCTCATTATTTTTATGAAGGAGATATCTTTCCTGAATATTTGTTATTAGCAGGTGAGGATGAATACATTTATACCTTGGTTGCAGAGAAGCGCTCCAAAGTAATATTAGTGGACCTACAATGTTTTAAAGATCTTATCATGTTCGATATGGAATGTTGTCAATTACTAATTGCTTATATGGCTAAGAGAGGCTTGTTAGCAGAGAAGTGGAAACTATGCAATTGTCATGGTAATTTACGAAGTCGCATTGCTTACATGTTGCTAGAGATATATGGCGTTTCAGATAAAGGTTGGACAGAAATAAAAGGTAGTCAACGAATCATCTCCACAAAACTACAAATATCACGTCCAGCTTATAATCAGGAAATGATTAAGCTTGAGGAAGAAAAGATTATAAAAAGGGATAAATCAAAAATTAAAATATTAAACCGTAGAAAGCTAGAAGGCTACTTATAGCTTAATATATAGCTTCAGGTAGTAATGATTTATGAGAAATGATAGATAAAAATGTGTAAAAGAGTCAAAAAGAATTGAAAGATAAAACGATCTTTTAAATATAAAAAAGTAGGTGGAAGTCATGAGTAGATATGATTTAGTAGTGATTGGTGCGGGTCCAGCTGGTATGACAGCTGCAATTTATGGTGTGAGAGCAAATTTAAAAGTGTTATTGCTTGATAGATTAGCTCCAGGAGGACAAATTATCAATACCAATGAAATCGAGAACTATCCTGGGGCAGGTAAGGTGAACGGTGCTGAATTAGCTTTTAAGATGTTTGAGCATACTCAAGAACTAGGGGTGGATTTTGAATACCGTACTGTAACCAAAATTGAGAGTCTGAATGATATTAAACAAGTATACACAGAAGAAGATGACGATGTTATTGAAGCTTTAACTGTAATTGTTGCTACAGGAACCCGTCCTAGAACTTTAAACATTCCAGGCGAAGAAGAATTTAAAGGATCTGCTATTAGTTGGTGTGCCATTTGTGATGGTGCTAAATACCGTGATAAAGATGTAGTAATCATAGGAGGCGGTAATAGTGCAGTAGATGAAGGAACTTATCTAGCAACTATTACTAAATCACTAACGATTGTAACTGATTTCGATTTAACGGCTGATCCTGTTTCCTCCGATTACTTACGTTCATTACCGAATGTGACCGTATATCCTTATAAGCGTGTTGTAGAATTTATAGGTGAAGGAGATCGATTTAAAGGGATCAAATTTGCAGATAAAGAAACGGGAGAAAATGAACAGATTGTTAATTGTGATGGTGTCTTTGAATATATTGGGGCCATTCCATCAACAGAATTTCTTCAAGGTACAAATATAATAGGAAGTCATGGATTTATAGAAACAAATGAAAAAATGGTCACAAAAATTCCTGGGATTTTTGGGGCAGGAGATTGTATTAGCAAACACTTGCGTCAAGTAGTAACAGCCACTTCTGATGGAGCAATTGCTGCTCAAGAAGCAAGTTCCTATATTAAAGCCTTAAGAAGACAAGAAAGTACACCAGAGGAGGTATTGGTATGATAAAAGAACTAGTGAAAGAAGAATTTACAGCTGATTTAACTCAAGGGTCTGTTTTAGTTGATTTTTACTCTAAAACGTGTGGACCGTGTAAGATGCTTGCCTTTATATTAAATGACATTGATAAAGTTTATGGTGAAAAAGTAAAAGTAATTAAAGTTGATTTTGAAGAAAATCCAGATCTCATTGAAGAACATAATGTAGAGGGATATCCAACTTTAGTTATGTTTAAAGAGGGTAAAGAAGTATCAAGAAAAGCAGGTTTACAACAGAAACCAGTAATCACGAAAATGATTGAGGAGGCTTTATAATTATGACAATGACAATCGATGTGACAAAGAAAGCAATTGGTTACGAATTTAAGGAACATTTAATCCATAAGCAAGCAAAAGCAGAGGCTGCCATGTTAAAAGAGTTTGAACAAGGGCAATTTACTATGGAAGCCCCTTTAATTAAATACAACCCATACTTTGTTAATGATTTAGCCGCAGTTATGTTATTTAGAACGGAAGAAGAAACTTCCATTACCATTCGTGTATTAGGTAAAACAAAAGAAGCAGACTTTTATCATACATTCCCTAAAGGGAAAGAACATGTCATTCCAGTTCTGGGTTTATATAGTAATTACGAGAATAAAATTGAAGTCTATCCATATCAGAAATACAATCAAAAAGTAGTTCATACGATTAAAACACCTGAAGTAGCAGGGGCTAAATTGGTTGAATCGATGGATACAACACCAGAACATATGCAAGATGATGTAGTGTTCCTATGTCCTGCGGTAAATGATTTAGCCATTGCTGTTGACTATGCAGGAGATGTCCGATTAAACTATACCGTCCCAATGGTTTGGGATATTAAACGCCATCCTAATGGCAATCTCCTGCTTGGATCAGAACGCTTAACGAAGATGCCTTACTTTGTTTCGGGTATCTATGAAATGAGCCCAGTTGGGAAAATTTATAAAGAGTACCGTGTACCTCGTGGTTATCACCATGATCAAATTACATTACCAAATGGAGATATCGTCGCTTTAAACTGCGATTTGGACAACGGGACAGTGGAAGACCAAGCGGTTGTGATCGATAAGGATACAGGGCATGTAAAACGAACGATTACATTTTCTAACTTTATTAAGCCAGGATCTCAAAAGTCTGGTTCATGGTCAGATGAAGACTGGTTCCACTGTAATGCGGTGTGGTATGACGAACATACGAACTCATTAACGTTTTCTGGACGTCATTTAAACGCAATGGTTAATATTGATTTTGATACAGAGCAAGTTAAATTGGATTATCTCAGATCCAGAAGGTTGGCCAGAAGAATATCAACCATACATGTTTAAACCAATCGGTGAAGGGGATTTCGATTGGCAGTATGAACAGCATGCCAACTTAATTACACCTTTAGGTGATGTGATGTGTTTTGATAACCACCATTTCGGAGCGCAAAATCCTGATAAATATCTTGCGGCGAATGATAGTTTCTCTCGTGGCGTGAAGTATCGTATTGATACCGATAAGATGGAAATTGAGCAACTATGGCAATACGGAAAAGAACGTGGCAAGGACTTCTTCTCCCCATATATTTGTAATGTCTTGTATTATAACGAAGGTCATTACTTAACACATTCAGGTGGTATTGCTTTTGACGGCAAGGGGAATGCTTCTGAAGAACTAGGCCCATTCGCTCAAATTGATGATCCGAGTGTAACATTAGAGTCTATTACAGTTGAAACCATTAATGATGAGAAAGTATTAGAATTGAAAGTAAATTCCAACTATTATCGTGCGAATAAGTTCACGCTTTACGCTAAAGATGGCAATAATCTTTCTCTCGGTACAGGGCAACTTCTAGGGTCATTAGGAGAAACACCTCAGATGGATTACGATGTTCCTGCAGAAGATACGGGTGAAATACTACCAGAAAAGCATGAAGCGCGTCTAACGGATGAAGTTGATATGTTTACGTTTGAATCCAAGTTCGAAAAGGGTCAACTGGTTATGTTGTTGTTAGAATCAGAGGAAGAAACGCGTAAATACTTCATCTCTACTTCTAAAGGAAAACGTGGTGCAATGTGTACAGGAACATTCTTACCTGAAGACGATCGCGATACAAGAACGGTTATTTCAAAAGAAGGGTCTAGACGGAGAATATCGAGTAAAAGTAATTGTAGATGCCTATAAATATGATACTGGGATCACAATTAGGGCTTAGAGTATATCGTTAAGTCTTTAAATTAATAGAATAATAGGTAGATTGGGGAAACATATTTCATAAGACAACAGTATGTAAAAATACTTCTTTTAGAAATTTGAGGCCCCAATCTCCTTTACTATCAATTAAAGTCATGAAGAGGTCAATTGTTATTAATAAAGGATAAGCCATTTCGCTAATGAGTTGAATGACTTCAGAAGGAGTTAATTATGAAAGGTAAGTTAATTACATTAATTATAGTCGGATTATCTACTTGGTTAGCGATGTTTATTGGTGGAAGTGTTTTTCCGCTTTTAGGAACAGCGATTTCTGCAATATTAATAGGAATGATTATTCGCCATACACCACCCATCTATAACCTGATAGATAAAGTTACTAATAAATTTATAACGTCCTATGTTTTAAAAGGTGGAATTGTATTATTGGGTTTACGATGTCGGTACAAGTATTAAATCAAGTAGGTATCATTCTTATCGTTGTAATGGCCGCTGTTATTATTAGGATCTATTTTAACAAGTATCTTTATCAATAAATGGGTTAGAGCAGATAGTAAATTAAGTTTATTGATTGGGCTTGGAACGTCTATTTGTGGAGGGTCAGCTATCGTTGCTTCAGCACCTATCATGGACGCTGAAGACGAAGATGTTGCGGTGGCTATTACGACGATGTTTGTTTTTTCAATGACAGCTTTAGTGGTTTTACCAGTAGTTGGTAAAGCATTTGGTTTTTCTGATCAATTTTACGGGATTGTTGCCGGACTTCAGTGAATGATACACCATCCGTACTTGCAACCTCTTTCAGCTGGAGCGATGAAGCAGGAGAAATTGCCACAACTAGTAAAGGTAGCAAAAACTTTATTCATTATTCCAATCACCCTTGGTCTTGTTTTTTAAAATTAAATCAACAAAAAAAGAATGGAGTAAACAATCACTCTCAAAAAGTGGGAATTATTAGTGGGAGTCAACTTAAAAGTATCATCCCTATGTTCGTCATTTATTTTACGCTTGCATTTATCTTCGCAAGTGTTGTATCTATCCCTGCCGAAGTAACAGGTATGATTAAGGATGCAAGTAAATTAATCTTTACGTTTGCTTTAGTTGCCATCGGGTTAGGGGTTCATGTTAATCAGATTAAAAAGGCTGGAATAAAGCCTATATTAATAGGTGCAGCTTGTAGTTTAGTTGTATTAGCTATAAGTATCAGCTCAGTAATGATCATTTTACTAATCTGATCATTATAATTGAATTTTTATAAGTTAAAGGAGATTGCATGATAGGAAATATAAATTTCATCCCTTTGGCAAAATAGTTGGGGGTGGTCTTATTAACATTACCACCCCATTTGACACAACGGACATGTAGTGAAATTGAAAATGATCAATATTAATCACGATCTAGAAATTGTTACTAAAAAGTTGAATTGTATTTTATGTTATTTCATGTGAAAACATTAACAAAGAATCGAATTAAATTTACAAACTTTCATTGTTTAAAGATGGTAAAGAAGTGTTAAGGAAATCCGGTTTGCCACAAAAAACTGTAATCATCAAAATGGTTGAGGAGGCTTTGTAATTATGACAATGACAATCGATGTGACAAAGAAGGCAGTTGGTTACGAATTTAAGGAACATTTAATCCATAAACAAGCGAAGGCAGAGGCTGCCATGTTAAAAGAGTTTGAACATGGCCAGTTTACAATGGAAGCCCCTTTAATTAAACATAACCCATACTTTGTTAATGATTTAGCTGCAGTTATGTTATTTAGAACAGAAGAAGAAACTTCCATTACTATTCGTGTATTAGGTAAAACAAAAGAAGCAGACTTTTACCATACATTTCCTAAAGGGAAAGAACACATCATCCCTATTGTCGGTTTATATAGTAATTATGAGAATAAAATTGAAGTCTATCCATATCAAAAATATAATCAAAAAGTGATCCATACGATTCAAACACCTGAAGTAGCAGAGGCTAAACTGAGTTGAATCCATGGATACAACACCAGAGTATATGCAAGATAATGTAATGTTCCTATGTCCTGCATCTGTTCATTTAGCTATTGCGGTTGACTATGCAGGGGATGTCCGATTAAACTTAAATGTTCCGATGGTTTGGGATATTAAACGACATCCTAATGGCAACCTCCTACTTGGATCTGAACGTCTAGTGAATATGCCTTACTTTGTTTCGGGCATCTATGAAATGAGCCCAGTTGGAAAAGTTTATAAAGAGTATCGTGTACCACGCGGTTATCACCATGACCAAATTACATTACCAAATGGAGATATCGTCGCTTTAAACTGTGATTTAGAAAATGGAACAGTGGAAGATCAGGCTGTTGTTATCGATAAAGATACAGGACATGTAAAACGAACGATTACATTCTCGAACTTTCTTAAGCCGGGATCACAAAAGTCTGGTTCATGGTCAGATGAAGACTGGTTCCATTGTAATGCGGTTTGGTATGATGAACATTCGAACTCATTGACATTCTCCGGACGTCATATAAACGCAATGGTTAATATTGATTTTGATACAGAGGAATTAAACTGGATTATCTCGGATCCTGAAGGCTGGCCAGAAGAATATCAACCATACATGTTTAAGCCAGTCGGTGATGGGGAATTTGATTGGCAGTATGAACAACATGCAAACTTAATTACTCCTTTAGGTGATGTTATGTGTTTTGATAATCACCATTATGGGTCACAAAATCCTGAAAAGTATCTTGCAGGGAATGATAGTTTCTCTCGTGGCGTGAAGTATCGTATTGATACCGATAAGATGGAAATTGAGCAGTTATGGCAATATGGAAAAGAACGTGGCAAGAAGTTCTTTTCCCCATATATTTGTAATGTCATCTACTATAACGAAGGACATTATTTGACACATTCCGGTGGTGTTGCCTTAGACACTGAAGGGAATATTACAGAAGAATTAGGACCATTTTCTTTTAGAGAAATCCAAATAATCCTAAACTAAATCTCTATTACAGTTGAAACAATTATTGATGAGAAAGTATTAGAATTAAGAGTTAAATCGAACTACTATCGTGCGAATAAGTTCACTCTTTACTCTAAAGATGGAAATAATCTATCTCTTGGTACTGGACAACTTCTAGGATCATTAGGAGAAACACCGCAGATGGATTATGATATTCCTGCAGAAGATACTGGTGAATTATTACCGGACAAGCACGAAGCTCGCATAACAGATGAAGTGGATATGTTTACCTTTGAATCTAAATTTGAAAAGGGACAATTGGTCATGTTGTTACTAGAATCAGACAAAGAAACTCGTAAATACTTCATTTCTACGGCTGCAGGAACACACCGTGGCGCAATGTGCACAGGCACATTCTTGCCTAGTGATGACCGCGAAACAAAAAAGATTGTCTCAAAAGAAGGTTTAGATGGAAGCTATAGAGTAAAAGTCATTGTGGATGGCAAGAAATATGATACAGGGTTCACAATCAGAGCTTAAATGAACATCTAAGTCTTTGGATTAATAATGAACGTAAAATAATAGATAAATAATATAAGTAAAAGGATATTGCATGAAATTAGTAACGTTCATGTTTTTGACAAATAGGCAGAGCGGGATTCAATGAATTCTGCTCCATTTTTCCGTTTAGAGGATTTCAACAATTACATCAGGGTCAGTATGTCTGCCATCTCAATTTTTCGTTCTTGGTAACTCAAATTTTGTAGAGAATAAGAGGAAGGCTGCAGTTTTACATGTGAAATTAATCACAATAATAGATCACTCCAGCCTCTCGGGTTGGCAATTTACGGTAGGGGTGGCAAGGAGAATTTTTAGTTCTGGGTTTGTAAAAAAATGTCGCAGCTATGATGCGGATATAGTGGAAGAGAATGTATAGGAAAAACCTTATCAAATATATATTCTTGAAAGAGGGAGAGTACCATGACATTTAAATTGAATGATAGCTGACTCGAGCAAAACTTAAGTGCCAAAAGTAGTAAAGTAAAAAATAATTACTTTGATGGTTTAGAAGTTACCGGAACGCTATAGGATGGTATTTTTCATTATCATGTTTGCTTATTTCTTCGAGCAGATGGATAACTGGAATTTTGCATTTATTGCTCCCGCGTTGATGGCAGATTGGGGAATAACGATGGCAGATATAGGGAAGATCAATTCCGCGTATTTCGTGGCTATGACCCTTGGAGGTTTAGCAGGTGGTGTTATTTCGGACTTTATTGGTCGGAGAAGAACATTTCTTGGTTCCATAGTGATTTTTTCCCTAGCATCGGTAGCTAATGGTTTTGCACCTAATGTTTTAATATTTACGATAACACGTGCCATAACCGGATTTGGAGTTTTCTGTTTGATGGTTTGTTCACAAGTGTACATTGCTGAGATGACACCTTGTGCAACTAGGGGGAAATGGCAAAGTTTAACAGCGTCAATAGGTTTTATAGCGGCTCCTTTTATTGGAATTTTATGCAGTGCTTTGATTCCGCTTAGTCCAAGCTCTTGGCGGTATATTTTCTTTCTAGGTGGACTGGGGATATTAGGTTTCTTTGTTGGACTTAAATACTTAAAAGAGTCCCCACGTTGGTTAGTTGCGCAAGGTAAAGTAGATGAAGCAGAACAAGTTATCGAAGAGTTAACTAAAGTTAAAGTCGACTTAAGTGAGGCAGCTTCCAAGGTAGAGCCTAAAGTAAAAACAATGGAAGTCATAGCCGGATTGTTTTCACGAGAATATATTAAGAGAACCATTGTAATCTTATTATTTGTTATTTTAACAGTGCCTGCAACTTTTATTGTTACGAACTGGACAACGACACTCTTGAGTGAGAGAGGATTAAGTGTTGAGGCTTCCCTGACGGCAACTACCCTGTTAATGTTTGGAGTTCCAGCCGGATGTTATTTTTCCTCTTTGATTGCTGATAAAGGCGGAAGGAAAATCCCGATGGCAGCTATGGCGATCACTGTAGCAATTCTATCAGTAATTTTTGGAAAAATAGAAGGATTCGTTCCTATTGTGATTTTCGGATTCTTATTAATTGGTGCTAATATGGCATTAAACTTTATTACGTTCAGTTATATTACAGAGAATTACCCGACAAGAATGCGGAACACGTCTGCTGGTATTCATAATGCTGCAGGCCGTTTAGCCACTTCTGTTTTACAATTGTACGTACCAGTCGTATTTCTCCATTATCAGTTCTCTGGAGTATATAATCTGGTTGCGATTATGGTTTGTTTACCGGTAGCTTTATTACTACTATGGGGTAAGAGAACAAGTGGTAAGTCTCTTGAGGAATGTTCTTAATGAGCTTTAGTAGTTAGTGCTAAAGAAATTAGTTATTTATACTGGTATCGTTGGAAAATTGAGGCTTTCTTTAAATAGGTGAAACAACACCTTAAAACTGGTATTCATAATGCTATAGGCTGTTTTATTTTGAAATAATGTATAACTTAATCAAAAAGAGCCCACTCGAAAATGATTGGGCTATTTGCATAAAGTTATTTTGCGGAACAAATCTATGAAACAAGGATAATTAGATTGTCATAGGTATTTTGTTTTAAATCTTTAAAATATTGACAATTACAAAAATACACTCTATAATTTCCAATTAAACTTTATCTAAATAATTAAGATAAAAATAGTGGTAGCTAAATATAGTAGAGGCAAATTTATTTAAGGATCCCTTAATCTATTAGACAATGATAATACGCTACATATCTATACTAGGGGGTTATATCAAAAAGACAATTATGTGATTATCTTGTATAGAAATGGAAAGTAACTGTGAAATAGGGATGTTAGAGAATTAAGGAGGATAAATGTATGAAAGCTAAATATTGTAAGGAGTCACGAGTTGTAAGAACGAGCCGTGTATTCCCGAATGATGTAAATAATCATAATACGTTATTTGGTGGCAGGTTAATGAGTGATCTAGACCAGGTAGCCTCTATTTCTGCAGCACGTCATAGCCGCAGCGAATGTGTAACTGCTTCAACTGATTCAGTCGACTTTTTGCAGCCTATTCGCACAACAGACTCCGTTTGCTTTGAATCGTATGTAACATGGACTGGAAGATCCTCAATGGAGGTCTTTGTGAAAATTATTGCCGAAGATCTAAAAAGCGGGGATCGTAAAGTTGCTGCTACAGCTTTATTAACATTTGTGGCACTTAATCACCTGAAGGAGCCAATAGAAGTTCCTCAAGTTATACCAGAAACAATAGAAGAGAAAAAGTTGCATGAAACAGCACCAGAGAGAGCAAGAATTCGAAAAGAGAGAAAACGAAGAAGTCAAGGGTTGGCTGAGTTTATAACAACGAATCAACCTTGGAATTAATGTTACTAATGATAAACATAGAAGAGCAGATGATATAGAGAAAATCTATACCATCTGCTTTTTGTTTATAAAAATAACATTTAGGACCGATTTTTGTTAAAATAAACATTGCTGATTCTCAAAATAGATGACCGAATATATTTGTGTTT
Organism: uncultured Bacillaceae bacterium; assembly: GCA_963787345.1. Classification (GTDB taxonomy): domain Bacteria; phylum Bacillota; class Bacilli; order Bacillales; family Cytobacillaceae; genus Bacillus_BD. The sequence continues at coordinate 484,293 of CAWBCW010000026.1, forward strand.
GATAAGAAGTTATTAGGCATGATATAAGTATAAAAGAAGTGGAATAATTGGCTTTATATTTTTGATCAAGAGTTTGTAGTTGTATCGATAGTGAGAGGATTTGAGTTTAAAATGATAGATAATTTTTGGCGTGATTTACCACGACCATTTTTTGTACTTGCACCAATGGAAGATGTAACAGATGTTGTTTTTCGTCACGTAGTAAGTGAAGCTGGCCGGCCGGATGTATTTTTCACAGAGTTTACAAACTCGGATAGTTATTGTCATCCAGAGGGCATGAAAAGTGTGCGTGGTCGTTTGACCTTTACAGAAGATGAACAGCCGATAGTAGCGCATATTTGGGGGGATAATCCTGAATATTTCCGTCAAATGAGTATTGGCATGGCAGAGCTAGGATTTAAAGGCGTCGATATTAATATGGGCTGCCCTGTACCGAATGTGGCATCGAGAGGGAAAGGCAGTGGCTTAATTTTGCGTCCAGATGTTGCTGAAGAGCTTATTCAAGCAGCAAAAGCGGGTGGGCTGCCTGTCAGCGTGAAAACACGACTCGGTTATAAGGATATAGATGAGTGGGAGGAGTGGCTAACGCATATATTAAAACAGGATATTGCGAACCTTTCTATTCATTTACGTACAAGAAAGGAAATGAGCCAAGTAGATGCGCATTGGGAGCTAATTCCGGAAATAAAAAAATTACGTGATCGCATCGCACCAAATACATTGCTAACAATCAATGGAGACATTCCAGACCGTCAGACTGGAATGCAGCTTGCCCAACAATATGGGATTGATGGCGTTATGATTGGGCGAGGTATTTTTAAAAATCCTTTTGCTTTTGAAAAAGAGCCCAAAGAGCATAGCAGTAAAGAATACCTTGACCTTTTAAGGTTGCAGCTTGATCTTCAAGATCAATATGCGGAAGTACTGCCACGTTCAATGACAGGGCTTCATCGCTTTTTCAAGATTTATGTCAAAGGATTCCCTGGAGCAGCTGAATTAAGAAATCAATTGATGAACACGAAATCAACAGATGAAGTGCGTGCTTTGCTTGATAGTTTTGGCAAAGAATGTTGATGGGGTAAATATAAGAAGGCGATTATCTACATACAGTAGGTAATCGCTTTTTATTTTTTAAAAGGTGGACTTTTCCAGTTGCTCAACTGTTTCCATGCCACCTCTCTATTATGGTAATTGTGAATTTTCTGAAAAAGGTAGAAATAACTCTAATTGTGTTATATAATATTTATAATAGATTAAATTGTTATATAACAAGATATCAATAAGGAATGTAGGTTGATTTAAAAAATACTAAAAAGGGGGAAATAAAATATGAAGAAAGTTGATTCTGTTGCAAGGAGAATACTTGGGTGGAAACTAAATAGATGGGATCGTTGGTATGACTATGAAAACCGTATGTTTATCCAAAACTCTGAATTTCAACCTGAGCAAAACATGGAAGATGCAATGCTTATTGTGAAAAGGTTAGAGCAATTTGGATATACTTATATACTTGATAGTCCAACAGAAGTTCGTTTCAATAATATTTCCGGTACAGGTAACACACTTCCAGAAGCAATCACGGAAGCTGCTTATAATATTATTGATATGAACTTAAACATAGACATAGACAACAATGAGATTTGGCGGACAATGTGTTAGCTATATTCAGAAAAACGCAAATATGACGGGCAAATTTGATTGCAGTTACTCTATAGACCAAGACCATTAAAGGACGACCCAACATTCAAAAACTGAATGAGAGTCGTCCTTTTTCATTTGCAATGGGATTTCCTCCTCTTTTAAAAGTAAATATCAATCCAAAAAAGCGATACAATCAGAATCATTCTAATGACATTTTGAATATATCTTAGAGTAGATTTTGAGATATTATATTAGTATAGGGTATTTTATTTACTTTGTTAACTTTTGAAAAAAGAGGAGCTATCGACAGTATGAGTTGATTTTAATGAAAAAATGTATGCGTTTTCATGAGGGCGATCCTCTTAAGAAAATTGCAAGCTATAGTGGAATAAGTGAGGTGCAAGATGAAAATTGAATTTTATACACATACAGTAAAGAAGTGCAATGAAGATATATACGGGATAACGAAGAGTGGTGCGTTTGTAATAGACGGTGCATCGGCCCTTACTGATAAAAAGTACACACCATCTGGAAACGATGTAAACTGGATGGTTAATTGGTGGAAGAACTACCTTGAAGAGCACCTTGATAATACACACTATTCTATTCAAGAGATTTTAGAGGAAGGAATAGACGGTTTTAATAAGGAGTACGGAAAATTTGTAGATCTTACAACACTTAAGCCCCATGAGCAACTGTCAGCGGGAATTGCCCTAGTAAGAACGAACGGAGCGTTTCTTGAAACCTATGTGTTGGGGGATGTTGAGATTACAATTGAGGACAAAAATAGTGAATGTATGGTTATTACAGACAGCACAATTAAGAACTTTGATGATATGGTCATAGAGATGATGGGCAGGAATAAAAAAAGAACGGGACAAATTGTCTTCAAGGGATTCACTCAGGAGGAACTTGATGTTCTTATATCAAGCAGATCTAAGATGAATAAACCTGGAGGCTATTTTATATTGAGTCACAGCAAAGAAGCTATTGATATGGGAATATACAAAGCGATCCCCATTGCATCGATTGAAAGATGCCTTCTCGCTACAGATGGATTGGCGCCCTTAAGTTGTATGTATTCAAAAAAGACTCTTCTTGAAAGAATTAAAGAAAAAGGGGCAAAAGCGCTTATTAAAGAACTGAGAAATCTAGAAGAAGCGGACAGAGACAAAAGGAACATAGGCAGGTTGAAAACCCACGATGATGCAACCCTTATTTATCTGGATTATGCTTTGTCATAATGAAGGACAGAAAAATAACTAGTATCCTAGTAATTGCCGGTAAAAGAAACACGTGAACAAAGACTGATAAATCGAGTGCCGGTCTTTGTCGAGTTTTTTGTGCGGATAAAAGTCATTGACAAACAAAGAGTAAAGTTAATATGCTAAGAAAAGAGATTGTACGAGAATAAAGCAACCTAATACGTGGTTGCTTATTTTTATATTCAATAAAATATGAGGGGGAATAGTTATGAATATATTAGTTACCGGCGGAGCTGGTTATATTGGCTCACATACATGTGCAGCTTTACTAGAGGCAGGTCATACAGTTATCGTTGCCGATAATCTTTGTAACAGTAAAGCAGACAGTATAAATAAAGTAAAGCAAATCACAAATAAGGAAATTACATTTTACGAGATTGACGTTACTGTTGAAGAAGCGGTGAATACGATCTTCTCCAATCATGATTTTGATGGGGTTATTCATTTTGCTGGACTTAAAGCTGTTGGTGAATCCGTTGAGCAGCCAATAGATTATTATTATAACAACATTGTCAGTACGATGATTCTTGCTAAAGCTTGCATTAAATATGGGGTGAATCGTTTTGTTTTCAGCTCCTCAGCAACTGTTTACGGCGATAATCAAGTACCATTTGTCGAGACGATGGATCTGTTGCCTACGACGAATCCTTATGGCGAAACAAAGGCGATGAGTGAACGGATTCTAACAGATATAGCGAAAGCAAATCCAGCCTTTTCAGTATCGATTCTTCGCTATTTTAATCCAGTAGGTGCACATGTAAGTGGATTAATCGGTGAAGCACCGAATGGAATTCCAAATAATCTTATGCCTTATGTTACTCAAGTGGCAAAGGGGAAGCGGGAAAAATTAAGTGTCTTCGGAAATGATTATCCAACAGCGGATGGAACGGGAGTTCGTGATTATATTCATGTAATGGATCTAGCTGAGGGCCATGTGGCAGCATTGGATCACCTTACTGAAGGGGTTCACATTTATAACTTAGGAACGGGTCAGGGGACTAGTGTGTTAGAGCTGGTGAAAGCTTTTGAAGATGCTAACGGGATTGAAGTACCTTATGAAATTGTTGCTCGCAGGCCTGGGGATATTGCGGAGTTTTATGCTGATGCTTCAAAAGCTGATCGGGAGCTGGATTGGACGGCGAAACGTGATATTATTTCGATGTGCCGAGATGCATGGCGGTTTGAAAAGAATTATAAAGAATAAGGAGGTTTGCGAGAAGAGACTCGCAAAGTATTAAAATGAAAGGAAAAATGCATGAGAATTTTACATGTTCAAGCACAGCTGCCAAGTAAAACAGGAAGCGGCGTTTATTTTACAAATATTATTAAAGGACTAGAAGACCGTGCCCAACAAGCCTGTCTTTATGGATGCTACCCAGATTTTGAATGGGGGATTTTACCGGAAGATAAGCAGTATCAAGTCGTTTTTCCGAATGAAAATTGCAATTTTCTGCTTCCGGGAATGAGCGATGTGATGCCCTATGAAAGCACCATTTATGGAGAAATGACTCCTGAAATGACCGAGAACTGGAAAATGGCATTTGAGCCGGCAGTCCGTCAAGCGGTAGCTGATTTAAAACCTGACATTATTATTTCTCATCACTTTTGGTTTTTAACTAGCCTTATTCGTCAATGGTTTCCTAATATAAAAGTAGCAGCTGTCAGTCATGGAACGGATTTGCGTCAGGCAGAGAAACATCCTCATTTGGCAGAGCAGTATACGAAGCACATTAAAAATTTAGATATTATTTTTACACTGAGCTCAAAGCATATTCCTTCTATTAAAAAAATCTATGGTGCCTCTGAAGAACGAGTTCGCGTTTTAGGGAGTGGCTTTAATGAGAAAACCTTTTATCCAGCTGAAAAAAATAAATACAAAGATATTTCTATCGTCTATGCCGGAAAGATTGCAGAAAGTAAAGGTGTTTTTCAATTGGTCGATACATTCAAAAATGGATTGAGTGACGAGAAGAATGTAAATTTAGAGTTATATGGATCTGGCGATAAAGAAGCCGTAGATCGATTAAAAAAAGGAATCGAATCGGATTCGCGCATAACTTATTACGGAGCTGTTACTCAAGATGCATTGGGAGATATCTTCCGGAAACACGAAGTTTTTGTATTGCCATCTTATTATGAAGGTCTTCCTTTAGTTGTTTTAGAAAGTTTAGCATGCGGTATGCGTGTAGTCGTGAATGAGTTTCCAGCTTTGATAGACCTTTTGAGCGGAACCATTAATGATAGCGACTGGGTGGAGCATGTCAAACAGCCCCGCTTAGAGAATATTGATCAGCCTGTTGAAGGTGATCTGTCAGCCTATTGTGACCGCCTTGGAGAAGCTTTAAAAAGACAAATTAATAGGGCTCGTGAAAGAGCAGAGCTTCCGGATGAACTTCATGAAAGCATTAATAAGTATTCTTGGACAGAACTTGTTGAACGTCTGTGGCAGACGATTTAGTAAGTAATTAAGCAGAGAAAAAGGACCAGTCCCTCGAGTCTATTAAAGTACTAACGTAGCGGGAGACTGGTCTTTGATTCGTAGATATTATATGATTTGGATCTGTAATTAAAGTGCCATTTTTACTAATCGTTCAAACCAGTTGTTGTTTCAAATTAGAACTTAAGGCTGTGGCAAAAGTTGTTGATCCTTCAAGATTCCGCTGATTTCCTCATCCTCGGGAAATCGTTCTACTTGCTTTTTGGAAAAAATAAGCTTTCCATCTACCATCACTTCAAAGACTCCTCCACTGGAAGGAATCAGGATGATTTCGGAAATACTTCCCTTGAAATGGTTCATTACTTCTTCCGTCACACTGACGGCTTTGGGCAAGTAATTTCACATCGTGCAAAATTCAATGGAAATTGGCTTTTTATTCACGAAAGTTCCTCCTTGTACACTGGTATTTAGATAAGCGATGTTGCCAGTATTGTTTAGACTATATTTATCTTTTGTGTCTAGTGTACAAAGTCTTTTTTTACTTCTCAACATATTTGCTTATTTTGCCAACATAATAATAGTGAAAAACGGAAATATCCAATTGAAGATACTAATTGTGTTAAAGTCATAACTTCATTTATTGAGTATAGCCGCAAGTCTTAAGGGTGAGAGTCAGTGACATGGGAAGAGGTTTGCGATAATACGTAAATTAATATTTATAACTAAGCATCCTTGACTTTTACATTGAAGATAAACAAAAGTCGTAACAGATGTTGCCTATTAAGACTGCAAAAGAGATGTAAACTCTAAAGATGAAATGGTCTATCGTACTAGGTAGATAAAATACAAGGTCAATTTTTAGATCAGAGAGGGTGATAAAATGTCAAAAATAAAGGATGAGATTATTTTAAGAGGGCTTAAAGAAAATAATTTAAAAAGTGTAGATTTAAACATCCCGAAAGAAAAAATCATCGTATTTACGGGTCTTTCAGGCTCTGGAAAGAGTTCGGTTGTTTTTGATACATTAGCAACTGAAAGTAGAAGACAAATGACGTTGAACTATCCTCACTATGTTAGAAATCAAATGCCAAGGTACGAAAGACCCCAGGCTGACCTTATGCAAAACTTAAGCCCGGTTATCGTTGTAGAACAAAGAGCGATAGGGAGCAATACCCGTTCAACAGTAGGCACCTATATGGATATAAATCCATTAATTAGACTTTTGTTCTCACGAATTGGGGCGCCATCAATCAGTTCTGCCAACGACTTTTTGAGCAAAAGTTCTTTTGGAGGATGTCCCGAATGTAATGGATTTGGAGAGGTCGTTCGTCCAGATCTGAATAAGATGATCGATTTCGATCTGTCACTTCGGGAATATGCAGTGAAATTTAAGCCGTTATCACCTTCAGGCTGGCAAGGCAGATGGATGATAACCGGCGGATTATTCGATCCGGATAAACTGATTAAGGAATACCGAGATGAAGAGCTCCAACTGCTATTATATGGTCCTCAGAACGGAGAAAAAGTCTTTGCACCGTTTCATACAAAAAACGGACCTCAACCACATGAATGGGACGGGTTATTGCCGAGATTTACGCGGCTTTATATCAATCGAGACATTTCAAAGCTTAAAGGAGTAACCCAAGATGACGTTCTCGCCGTATCAACGCGAATCCTATGCCCAACCTGTCAAGGTTCAGGGCTAAATCCAAAGGTATTGGACTGTAGAATAAATGGGTTTAATATTGCAGAATACGATCAATTAGAGCTTATAGAACTACTGGAAGAACTTAGGAACATAAAAGATCCAATGGGAGAATCCGTCGCCCAACAAATAATCCCAGCAATCAAGCAACTAGCCCAAATGGGATTAGGCTATTTGAGTCTATCAAGAAAAATGGGGACCTTGTCCGGCGGTGAAGCTCAAAGGGTAAAAATTGCTCGTCATTTAGGGAGCAGCTTAAACAATATCACATACATATTCGATGAACCAAGTGCAGGACTTCATCCAGAAGAAACAGACATGCTAATCCAAATGATGAAAAGTCTAAAAGCCCAACATAATACCGTCATTGTCATCGAACACGATCTATCCGTAATAAAAGTAGCGGATGAAATCATCGAGATGGGACCAGGAGCAGGTATAAATGGGGGAGAAGTTGTTTATCAAGGAAAGTTAAAAGGGCTAAAAAATACTCCAACCGCAACGATCCTAAACCACAATTTAAAAATTAACAAAAATCCAAGAGATATAGAAAGCTACTTTTCAATAAAAAGAGCAAGGAACAATAACTTAAAAGAGATAAACGTAAATATTCCTAAAAATGTATTAGTCTCTGTATGTGGAGTTTCTGGTTCAGGTAAAAGCTCCTTAATGTTGGGGGCGTTCTCAGAAAGTTATCCAGAAACGATCATGGTAGGGCAAGGCAGTATCGGAGTCTCTACCCGTTCGACACTCGCCACTTATATGGGGATCATGGATGATATTCGTTCCATTTTTTCAAAGGAAACCGGGCAACGAGCAGGTTTGTTCAGCTTTAACTCTTTAGGGGCCTGTCCGATCTGTAAAGGAAAAGGAGTCCTAACGCCAGACGTAGCATTTGCAGATCCAGTAACAATCCCCTGCGAGGCGTGTGGCGGTACGCGATATTCGGACGAAGCACTAAGTTATCGCTATCAAGATAAAAACATCATGGAGATTTTAGCTTTAACGATAGACGAGGCAATTCACTCTTTTAAAATGCCGAAGATCATAAAAAGAGTGAGTACGTTAAAAGACGTAGGGTTAGGGTATCTAACGCTAGGACAGACAACAAGCTCTCTAAGTGGAGGAGAAATCCAACGTCTTAAACTTGCCAGCCACTTACAAAAAGAAGGACAAATCTATTTATTAGACGAGCCATCTCTAGGATTGCACACAAAAGATAATGGAAAACTTTTAGATGTATTTCAAAAGCTTGTAAACAGAGGAAATTCGGTCATTATTATCGAACACAATTTAGACTTTATAGCGGTAAGCGACTGGGTAATTGAATTAGGCCCAGGTGGAGGAAAACAAGGCGGCCATATTCTATTTGAAGGCACACCAGAAGAGATGTTACATGCAGAAACATTGACAGCAAAATGGTTAAAGAATGGAGTTAGCATTTAAAGGGTCAGTCCTCAGCTTGTTAAAATAATAACGTGCAGGGGACTAACCCTTTTTCTCTGGTAACATTACTATTTTCCATCACATTAAACATTTTTATTCTTTTTAAAAATACGCATCCAAAATGTTTTAAGTATGTGAACAGGGAATATCGCGAAATATAAAGCATGAAAAGATTTTAACTTCAAATAGGAGGATAGAGATGAAAAAAGAAAATAATGATTTAAACCAACTGCTAAAAAGTGGAGAAGATAGTGAAACCTTAGAAATAAGTTCAACAGGCTATGGATTAGAGTCTGTTTCACAGGAGGAAAAGGAAAATAAACAGGTAAATCATAATTCAACAAATTGTGGAGGGTTATGACATTAATTTTTTTAAAAAGGGTCTGCCCCTCAATGTGTAAAAGCATTAACGTGGTGGGGGGATGACCCCTTTTTTGATTAAAAAAGGATAAATACTTGAATTTGCTAGCGATAAAATGCATTTATAATTAATTGCAAGTTTAATATAATAAACACATTGGATTCATTTAGTATTCATAGAAATTAAAGTTATATTGGAAAGTAACTTACATGAGCAATAACTAAATAATGAAAAGGAATTTTTATTTAGGTTACTAACAATAATTTCTTTCTTTACAGTAATTTGTTCAAATGAGAAGCTGAAGACCAAGTAACTCAAATTGGCGGAGAAAAAGAAGTGGTTATCCTCTTTATCTTAGGATACGAAGATGAAATATCGATGGGCGAAATTGATTAAGAATAACTTTCAATTGGAGAATCGTTTATGTTATCAAGCTTGAAAAAAGAAACTGCTCCCTTTTATCCTTATTTTCCCTGCGCGCTTATTCCTGCTAGCTGTTTATGGTTAACCTCTTTTATTAACCTTTTAGTCCTCTTTTCAAGAAGTATCGTTAATCGGAAAAACCGACATATTTGGAATGATCTTCTCTCTGCACAAACATTTATTACATAAACGGAAATGAAAACTATAGCAGTAGCACTGACAACCTGCCAAACCCTGTTTGAAACGTATTGGCATAAAATGATGGCGACTTCTGTTATATCGGTTATTCCGGTATTTATTTTGTTTGTATTCATTCAAAAATATCTTGTTAAAGGTCTTAATGCTGGCGGAGTGAAAGAGTAACGTCGTTTACAATAGGAATATCTGTTATCTGCAAAAGAAAGGAGCTCAGATTATGTCAAATTTGACCTTTAAATCCATTGGAAAAGTATATCCAGGGGGAATTCGCTCTGTAACAAATTTTAATCTTTCAATTGAAAATGAAGAATTTATTATTATTGTTGGTCCTTCTGGTTGCGGAAAATCAACGGTGTTACGTATGATTGCTGGCTTGGAAGAAATTTCAGAAGGTGAGCTTTATATTGATGACAAATTGGTAAACGATGTGGAACCAAAGGATCGAGATATTGCCATGGTCTTCCAAAACTATGCTCTATATCCCCATATGAATATTTATAACAATATGGCTTTTGGGTTAAAGATACGAAAAACACCGAAAAAAGAAATTGATACTCGTGTGAAAAAGGCGGCAACTATTCTTGGGATAGAGGATTTGCTTCAGCGTAAACCAAAAGCGTTATCAGGTGGTCAAAGACAAAGGGTGGCATTAGGAAGAGCGATAGTTCGAAATCCCAAGGTTTTTTTGATGGACGAGCCTTTATCTAATTTAGATGCAAAGCTTCGCGTCCAAACACGTTCTGAAATCGTGAAATTACATAAAAGCTTAAAAACAACTTTTATTTATGTTACACATGATCAAACAGAAGCCATGACAATGGGAGATAAAATTGTCGTTATGAAAGATGGAGTGATTCAACAATTTGCCTCCCCACAGGAGATCTATGACTTTCCTATCAATATGTTTGTGGCTGGTTTCATTGGAAGCCCGCAAATGAATTTCATTGAGGGAACATTGGTGGAATATGATCAATCTTTAGTATTTCAAAAGAATGAAAATCGGTTGAAGTTAGATGCTGATGCGGATGAAAGGCTACGTGAAAGAGGGGATTTAGGAAGAAGTGTCTTCCTTGGGGTCAGACCTGAAGACGTTAAGATTAATGGTGAGATGAAGGGTAATGCTATAAGTGGAAAAGTAGAAGTAGTAGAGAATATGGGAAGTGAAAAATTTCTATATATGAATACTGGAAATGAAAGTATTAGCGCAAAAGTAGGGAGAGACACAATGGTCGAACCTGGGGATTCCGTGTTCATTGGATTCAACCTACAGAAGGTGCATTTTTTTGATAAAGAGAGTGAGAAACGGATTTAACTTCATTCAGAAAATGCCCTTATATCGAAAGCCAGTGACAGGTACAAAAGTCCCCTGCTTCAAAAGTTAAGGGACGAATAATCCGATTCAGTGGGGTTCAAATCCTGGCTGAAGAACTTAAGCTTCCGGCGAGCTTTGCAATTTTTTATGGTATTTTATCGAGCAAGCTTAAGGTTAATATCCGGGCGCAAATAAGGTGAGGCGAAATTTGATAAACAGTAAAAGAACCTTACCTTGAAGATTCTTTTATTGGAATTACGATATCAAAATGAAGTTACGTCATTATTTTATTATGGTTTTTGAAATTGTTTTGGCTATTCAACTTATGATCGTTATCGTATTGAGCCTAAAAAAGATGAAACAATAACAAAGTGGTCAGATAAAAGGTCAGTCCCCAGTTGACTAAAGTGTGAACGCAGTGGGGACTGACCTTTTTCTTCTTCACTATTGCCTTTTTTAGTGCATGGGTTTCGTCTACAATCAGCACAATTTCGAGTTCATCCTTTCCATTTTCGGATAAATACCATGCCGGTTTTTAGTTATTTTTATGAGAGTCTCATCTTAAAATCTTGATAGTCAAACTCGTGCGAAATGTGATAGTCCCCGTCTTTTCCTTTAACGACGATGGTTGGTAAAGGCATGCCGTTAAACGTGTTGTTTTTAACCATTGTGTAGATGGCCATATTACCAAAAATCAAACGATCGCCAATGTTTAAAGGCTGATCAAAGGAATAATCTCCAACAATATCGCCTGAAAGACAGGTTTGCCCACCTAGACGATACAAAAATGGCTTTTCACCTATTTTACCAGCTCCAAGAAGAGGGGGCCGATAAGGCATTTCTAACACATCGGGCATATGACAGGTTGCTGAAGTGTCAAGAATGGCAATCTCTATTCCGTTTTGAACCTTATCAAGTACAGTTGTAATTAGATATCCTGCATTGAAAGCCACTGCTTCTCCTGGTTCAAGATAAACTTCTAAGCCATACTTATCTTTCATTCTCTTTATACAAGCTTCAAGTCTCGGCATATCATAATCTTCTACTGTAATATAATGACCGCCACCAAAGTTGATCCATTCCATTTGGGACAGATAAGGACCAAACTTTTCCTCAACGACATCAAGTGTTATTTCTAAATCAATAGCGTTTTGCTGACAAAGGGTGTGAAAATGCAGTCCTGAAACACCGTCAAGAAGATCAGGACGAAAATGCTCTCTCGTTACACCGAATCTGGAACCTGGTGCACATGGATCATAGATAGAGCGTCCACCTTGTGTGGAAAATTCAGGATTAATACGTAAGCCTACTTTTTTGCCAGACTTTAGAGCTTTTTCTTTATATTTTTCCAACTGTGAGAAAGAGTTAAAGATGATATGATCACAATAAGAAAGGATTTCATCCATTTCATGGTCTCGATAAGCAGGAGAAAAAATGTGATTCTCTTTCCCCATTTCCTCATGACCAAGGCGAGCTTCATATAAGCCACTTGCTGTTGTCCCGCTTAAATATTTTCCTATAAGAGGGTACATCATCGTCATTGAAAACGCCTTTTGTGCTAAAAGAACTTTACACCCTGTGCGTTTCATGACTCCGTTTAATATTTTAAGGTTTTTTTCCAGAAGAACTTCATCGATGACATAACATGGTGTCGGTAATTCCTCGAATCTCATTTTAACCATCGCTGTCCTTTTCTAAAGATTTAACAGGATCAAAATCGACAAGCACTGGGTTAAAGTCTTCTTTCCATGGAAGTCCCCATTTATTCAACGCTTCCATGAATGGATCTGGATCAAATTCTTCAATATTAAATACGCCTGGCTGATTCCATTTTCCAGTCATTAGCATCATTGCACCAATCATTGCAGGAACACCAGTTGTGTAAGAGATGGCTTGCGAACCAACTTCTTTATAGCATTCTTGATGGTCACAAATATTATAAACATAATAAGTTTTGTCTTTGCCGTCCTTTTTTCCCTGGAAAATACAACCAATGTTTGTTTTTCCAACTGTACGTGGTCCAAGTGAAGATGGATCTGGTAATACAGCCTTTAAGAATTGAAGTGGGATGATTTGTTTTCCTTCAAATTCGATTGGCACTATGCTAGTCATTCCTACATTCTCAAGGCATTTTAGGTGAGTCATGTAACTTTGTCCAAATGTCATGAAGAAACGGATGCGCTTAAGTCCAGGGATATTTTTTACAAGAGATTCTAGTTCTTCGTGGTACAGTAAATACATGTCTTTCTCGCCAACTTCAGGAAAGTTATAAACGCGTTTGATTTCCATTGGTTCCGTTTCGATCCATTTCCCATTTTCCCAATATCTCCCTTTAGCGGAAACTTCACGGATATTGATTTCTGGATTGAAATTCGTGGCAAACGGATAGCCATGATCCCCTGCATTACAGTCAAGAATATCAATGGATTCAATTTCATCAAAATAATGTTTGAGGGCATAAGCAGAGAATACACCTGTTACACCAGGGTCGAATCCGCTTCCTAAGAGAGCCGTAATACCTGCCTTTTTAAAACGTTCGTGATATTCCCACTGCCATTTGTATTCAAATTTTGCTGTATCCTCCGGCTCATAGTTTGCCGTATCCAAATAATTGGTCTTTGTTGCTAGGCAAGCATCCATGATGGTTAAGTCCTGGTATGGTAAAGCTAAGTTCATTACGATATCTGGCTTTACTTCTTCTATTAAAGCGACCAACTCGTCCACATTATTCGCATCAACCTGAGCAGTTGTAATTTTTGTTTTGCCACCATCTAATTTGGATTTTAATTGATCACATTTTGACTTTGTACGACTTGCGATACAAATCTCTTCAAATATACCACTGTTTTGGCAACATTTATGGATGGCCACCGATGCTACTCCACCACAACCGATAATAAGTGCTTTTCCCATGTTAATCCCCTATCTAAATAGATTTTTGAAAGTCAATAAAAGACTAACTAACAATGCATGCCCTTTTAGAGTACTTTAGAAAGCGGTGTCTGCTGTCATTGATCAGCCTAATTAATCCATTTAAGTCTTTCATGCAATAACCCATCGGATCCTTCGTTTTCTCCTGTGACAAAGTCAGTCATATGGTAGGTTAAATACTCCCCGTACTTACTTTTGGTGTTGAGCAAAAGCTCATCAACATAATAGATATCTAAAGGAAGGTCATCTAGAATAATGCTAGCCGTAGCAGCATAGATACCACAAGCCACTTGGAAATATGTTCCATTTATTTTGTATTTTGGATAAATCTCACTACTTTTCATCACGTTATATATATATTTTTCACTATCTTCGTAAACTAAGAGGACACCCACTAAGTCTTGGCCTTCAATTTCACCGACATCTGGGTCAAGCAATTGTTGATTCCAATCCCAAAGAACATCTACATTATCCAAATGATTTCGGATAGATTCCGTTGTGTGTTCATTCACTCGATAAATAAATCCCAATTGTAAATCATATAATTCACCTAATGTAAGCACTTCTTCATGTGGCATTAGACAACCATAGAACTCTTTTTCTCCTAACCTTACTTTATACTCCATTGCATATACTTCTTCGTAAAAATAGTGTGGTAAATGATGATGGACAAACATGGGATAGCTCAATATTGCTTCATCTAGAAAACATTCGACTGACCAAGAAGTATAGAGTGTGTTAGGTTTGACTAATGTTTTGTCTTTAAAAAAGGAATCGTCATGCTCCACAATATAGCAGGCTAGTGGTTTTTGATCCTGATTTTCGTTTAAGAGTTTTATAGCCATCCATTGCACGACACCAGGATTCATACCAGATCCAACAATTGCCTTCATATTGGTAAGTTTTGCTTTGCTATCTTCATATCTACTATATCGCTCTGTCAATGGGAAACCATAAAGACTTTCATCTTCGTCGACCTCGGTATTTTCGAGGGCTGAATTAACGTAGGAAACCCCTAAGTCGTTACAGCATTTCATCATCGTAGCGGTATCGGCCCATGAAACATCAATGACTACTTTCGTATTTGTCTTTTTTAAATGTTTTTGAAGCTTATTTACATCCGAAAGATCAAGCTGGTGAATAGTAATTTTATCTGTAAGATTTGGGAATAACTGGTCGAAATAGTCTTTATCCTTTGGTTTAATATCGATTAGGTGGAGTTGTGAAGTATTAATGATGGGATACATGGGGTCATTTTTATCTTTAGCGGATTGATTAAGAATAGCCAATATCGCTTTGGCAACACCTCCGCTACTTCCTAATATAGAAATGGAAAAGGGTCTTGTCCCTTTTAACATTTCGTCACTCCTTTCGTCTATTCATGTTGTAGGTGAAACATGTGTAGTGATTCTTCATCAATATATGATTTTAATGATCGTTACGTATGTACTGTTGACTATGTATAGGGCTAAAAGGGGCTAAAGGGATCAGATTCTCAGTTGACTAAAGTATTAATTATAAGTGCTAATTTGTTATATTTTATATATTAAGATATATTTATCGATTATTTGTTTAATAAATAGTAATGAAAGTGAGAGAAGGATGCGGCTTAAACATATTTTTAAGCGGTTAGGAATAACAAGTTTTAAGGGGAGATTACGATTTGGGTTTACGATAAAAAGTGGAAGAACGCTCCTTAATTCATTGAGGGGATGAGTTCCATTTATTTTAAGGGTTGTTAAAAATATAGTTGGTCAGTTATAACTAAAACAGGAGTGCATGTTCGTATTTTACGCAAAGAAGGTCTGCCCTCCAATGTGTTAAAGTATTAACGTAGCGGAGGGACGGCCCTTTTTTATCGTGTAGTAGAGTTCTAACTTTAAGAAACAGCCTCATTTTAAAATACGCAAGTATCCGATTCCTTTCGGAGTAATAAATGTGTGGTCATCGGCTTTAACCATGTATTCAAGAGGTGTATTTGCCTGTAATTCTTGCATTTCTTCAACCGTAATAGAAGACATTTCTTCTATTAATTCTAATGGGCTAAGTGAGCGATGTGGATTATCCTCTGATAAATAAAGCCAGTTAAAGGCCTTCTCAAAGTTTTCAAAATAGGTTGTTGCTTCAACTGTATAGCCGAAATACAAATCTGTCATTTCAGAAACCATTTGCATTGTTTCACGTTTACTCATAATATACATCCTCCTTGTAGTTATTTCATTTCTCATCATCAACAATATAGTTAATGTTAACTTATCTAATTATTATAATAGTTTAGCGGGTTAATTTTGCAATCAGCCAATTGATTGGTTGTGAGGTCATCCAGTTTAAAAGCGTCTGATCCCAGTGTGTTGGGAGGGCAGACTGAAAAATCTTACTATTGCTTATTGTTACATCTACTGGCTAAATTTAGTTTTTCTTCTTCACAGCGATCCAAGTTTTACTATAAATGTTATTTCAGTCAGAAAAATTTCCTATAAATGAAATTTTAGTAGTCCATACTACTTTTCATTATAATAACGGTCTTAACATAATACCCGACAAAAAGTAAACGGTTAGCGTCGGATATGTTAATCCCGCAGAGTGAACTATATGCAGGCAGTCTAATTTTAATTTAAGCGGATAAATCAGAAAAGGGTGGGAAACTACACTTACTGTACAAATGGTACTAGGTATGATTCCATTAGCTTTAGAATTGATGAAAGGGGGATAAAACAGATTGTCTAACACGATGAAATCAAGAAAAGTTATTTTAGATTTAGCAGTTACTTTAGACGGATTTATTGAAGGGCCTAAAGGCGAAGTTGACTGGTGCATTATGGATGCTGATATGGGGTTTATTGAATTCTTAAACAATGTTGATACGATATTATATGGAAGAAAAAGCTATGACTTATGGGGACGTTATATTCCCGATGATAGGGCATCTGCTGCTGAAAAAGAATTATGGAACATTATTCATAGCAAAGAAAAATATGTGTTTTCTAAAACACAACAAGAGGCCGAACATCAAGTGCACTTCATAAATGACAATATTGTTGAAGAAGTAAATCATTTAAAGAATAAGAGTGGTAAAGACATTTGGCTCTATGGTGGGGCAAGTCTGATAACAACTTTTATTAACTTTGGGCTTATTGATGAATTTAGACTATCCGTTCACCCTGTTATTTTGGGAGAAGGAAAACCATTGTTCATTGATATAAATCAAAGGGTAAATCTAAAAGTCGTCAGTACTAGAACATTCTCCTCAGGAGTTGTGCAACTCATCTATCATTTGAATTAAGCCTTGATGGACAGGTGGCTTAAAGTATCTCCACCTGTCGCAAAAAACCATTTCACTTCCACCATTGGCTTGAGGTTGAGGTATTTAGTATCGGAAAATCGAGTAAAACACCTAATTTTACAAGTGTTGTTTTTTCTGCCTAATTTAATATTAAACTAGAAAAAACAATTTATCTAAAGAGGCATTCTCCAAAAGTTATTGAGACTCCTCTTTCATTTTTTATACCATCTGGAAAATCCTTAAGTTAATCATCCCTCATACGTTTCTTAAACAGTAAATTCGCAACAAATAGAGCAATAATTGTCCAAACTGCAATAACGATCAGAGAAGTCCATATATTTGATGTGGCACCAGCCATACTATGTTCTTCAAGAAGCAGTAATTGTGCACTTGGCAACCATTTCAAAACGTCTAAAATTGGATACGTATCTGCAAGCATTAATCCCATTGGTCCGAATGAAAAGACAGCCATTACTGGCAATATAGCAACAGAAGCCTCCATCAGGGTTTTAGTAAAAAGCCCACAAATGATTCCAATCGCTATGTAGAAAATAGCTGATATGATAAGACCTAAGCTTAGTATAAAAAGATTAGATGGTGAAAATCCGACTAAATAAATCGTTAATGCTATAATTACCGCAGTAATCGAAAATACGAGCGTACTTTTACCTACTAAAATATCAGCCATTGAAGCGGGAGACATCATCAAACTGCGTAATGTGTTACTCTCTTTTTCTTCTGCGATTAAACAGCATTGTATAAATGCTGTCACAATCGCAAATGTCATATTAATAGGCAAGAAATATGTTTGCAGCGTATCAGCACCACTTTTATTATAGAAAAATGCCATTATTAAAGGTAACAGCACCATCGTTGAAATGGCATAATTACGAGAAAATTCCTTATAGTCTTTTATGAAAATAGCACGGATTCGTTTTATTGATAGATTCATTGTAAATCACTCCCTGTTAATTGCATAAAAATATCACCTAATGTCGGTTCGTTTGACTGAACTCTCTGAATTAATTTACTATCCATCCAATGACTAAGCTTTACAGCAGCCGAGGTATCATTTAACGGCAAAATATGTTGTTCACCATTTGTTAATTCAACAACCATCGACTGGTCACTATATTGGAGCATTAACTGGGATGGGGCCCCAATGGCTTGTATTTTTCCTTTATGGAGAAAAGCAACACGGTCACATAATGTTTCAGCTTCGGCCATATCATGTGTTGTTAAGAAAATGGTTGTACCCAATTCATTCAGTTTGCGTAACCCTTTATATATATGCTGTGTATTAACTGGATCGAGCGCGGATGTTGGTTCATCTAAAAACAGAAGATCTGGTTGATGCATAATCGCTCTTGCTAACGTTACCCGCTGAATCATCCCTTTTGATAAGGTGCTCACTTTTTTCTTGCGAGCACCTTGTAAATTCACAAACTGTAGTGCCTCATCTACAGAAGTAGAGGGAAGTCCGTATAATTGACTATAGAGGAATAGATTTTCTTCCACAGATAGTCTTTTATACAACCCGCTATTATCTGTTAAAATACCAAAACGTGCTTTATTAACACTTTCATTCATTTGATTTGCAGGTATTCCAAAAATAGACGCTTTTCCAACGGATTGTTCAAGCTGAGCAGTTAAAATTTTAATCATGGTTGTTTTACCTGAACCACTTGGACCAAGAAGGCCAAATATTTCCCCTTTATGAATAGAAAAAGAGACATCCTCTAATGCTAAAAAATCATTGAATCTTTTCCCGATATGTTGTACTTCAATTGCTGCTGTCATCAGCGCAACCTCCTTCGTTCGTTTGCTAACTCAAGATTAACGAAAACGAAGGAAACCCGCTTTAAAATCCGCCTTAAATGTGGAGAAATGAAGGTGAACTGTACCATATTGTCGATGAATGGTACTGATTATTCCCCAGGAAATTCTATAAAACGCCAATAAGTTCCTTTAATTCTGTTAACTTTGTCCGAGAGAGTGGGACGACAACGCCCGCGTCGACATTTAATTTTAAACTATAGCTATTTTTTGTCCATGTAATAATTTCACGTACTTTTTGTAAATTCACGATATAGGAACGATGGCAGCGATAAAATCCATATGGACGAAGTCGTTTCTCTAACTCTTGTAAAGTTAATGTGCAACTATAACCCCTACCTGCCACATTGACATAAACTGAACCCTCAATACTTTCAATATAATCGATTTCAGGCGGATTAAATAAAATAGTTTTATCTTGATGCCTCGTCTGTATCTTTTCAATTTTAATAATCGGTTCATCTGAAATTACTGTTTTTTCCTCTTCATTGAAATCCAATTTATGGAAACCAGAGTGATCAATTCGATAAATGTCCTCCGTCACGAGAAGGAGCTCTTCTAAATTATGACTCAGTAATAATATCTTTTTATGTTCATCCGCCATTTTCTTTATTAACCCAACAATTATTTGACGAGATTCGTCATCCAAGCGATCGAAAGGTTCTTCAATAATAAGCAAGTCTTTTGTATATAGAAAGGGACGCAAAAAAGATAATTGGTTTTTCGTACTTTCAGACAGATTTTTGACTCTTGTTTTACGCTCAGAGTGTAATCCGAATAACTGTAACAATTCCTCAAGAGGAGTTGGATGGTTGCACAAATCCATATAAAAACGAAACGTTTCCTCTACATTTAATAATGAATAATGACCTTCATTATCATGATGAAGATAACCGGTAGACTTAAGTTGTTCCTTTAAAATTTGGGTTCGCTTAATATCTGTGTATATTCCTGTAATCCCTACATCAATCGCAAAAGCGGGGATCACTATCTTATCTCTCTCTTTTACTTCTGCTAATTGAATCTCCATAACGTTTCCCCTCACAATTTAACTTATATTAAAAACATTCTATCACTTAAATATATTCAAAATCCAAAAACGAAGGATTAGTAACAATACTTATCGGTTTCGTTTATGCTGATTTGCCCCCAGTTTTAAAAAATAATAAAAAAACACAGGAACTCAATAGGGTCCTGTGTTTTTGGACTTATGGACTAACGTTTACTTGCTCGAAATCCCGCTTGTTCGGCTTCTTCTCGACTACAGAAATATTGTTCTCCCTTGGAGAGATCAATTTGTGTAACATCATAATATTGTTGACCTGGCATGTGATAGATCTTATCGCCACGAGATGAAATGTTTCCTTTTATATCACAAGTTCCCGATGGAGCGGAAGATGTTTGATTGTCTTTATTTGTAGTAGAACTTGCTGATTCTTCATTTCCTTCTACCACTTCTTTGTAAAAACCATCTTCTCTAGCATAGTTTTCAATGCTCCAAATTCCTATGCCTTTTTTCTGAGCTTCTTTCTGAATGGCATAATATTGATCAACATACTTCGTATTTGGAGCATACACATAGGCAACCCTTGCCAAACCATTTCGCAGCAATTCTTCCTGTACACTCTTTCCGTCTACATAGAGGTAATATAGGAGACGACCATACTTATCACGGTCACTGATATCCTTTTCAAGCTGAACTGTCTTTCCTTCTAACATTTGCTTCATGAAGTCTTTTGCATCTTGGCCAAAAGGCTGTTTTCCAAGACGCGGATGATTTGTCTCAGGAGTATCAACTAATAAAAACCTCACCGATTCAACATTGCCATTTATTCTGACTTTAATTGTATCACCGTCAGTGACAGAAACTACTTCCGCATCAAATGTAGTTATGTCTGATGGCTGGTCCGGTTCAGTCGTGACTTCTTCTCTTACTGATTCCGTTACATTTGTATCCGTTAGTATTTCTTCTTGGTGCACATTTTCGTTCTTTGTTTCTTCCTTTTGTACGGTAGTTAAATCCTCGCTACCACATCCAAACAGTATGATTATGGAAAGAAAAAGTAATGCCATGAATCTAATATTTTTCAATTAAGCTCTCCCCTTTGTTCGCTGTTGAATAGTAGTAAGGGTTTTTCTGACTCCTGAATTTATGGTAATAAATCCCGAAAATCTAATTCTATGAACTTTCCCCTTATTAAAATTCAATTTTGGTTATAAAAACCTTAAGTAACATTCTACTAATTATTAACAACTTAGTAAAAGGGAAAACCTTATTAAACAATTTCTTGAGTTTGTTGTATAAACAACATTTCAATCAATCTATTGGTGTTGATCCTTTTCACGGTGTAATAAACTTTAATTGTAGACAAATACTTAAACAATCAAAGGAATGTTTCATAGACATCCTTTGATATATAAATGATGAGGAGGGTTTTATAATGGTTAAAGTTGGTATTATTACAGGGAGTACGAGAGATTCAAGAGTAAATATACAAGTTGCAGAATGGGTGAAATCAATTGCAGAAAAAAGAACAGATGCCCAATTTGAGCTGGTAGATATTAAGGATTACAACCTGCCACGATACAATGAGTCTGTTCCTGCGATTATGACACAAGATTATCAAACTCCAGAGGCTCATCCTTGGTCAAAGAAAGTCAGTGAACTTGACGGATTTGTTTTCATCACCCCTGAATATAACAAGGCAGTAACATCTGGGTTAAAAGATGCTATCGATTACCTATATGTAGAATGGAATAATAAAGCTGCTGGCATTATTAGTTATGGTTCCTCTCTCGGCGTTACTGCGGCTAACAACTTACGTTTGATTCTATCGGTTCCTAAAGTTGCGGTCGTGGGGACTCAACCAGGGTTCAGTCTTTTTACCGACTTCCAAGATATGAGTAAATTCACCCCTGCGCCGTTCCATGAAGAAACAGTTCAAAAAATGTTAGATGAAGTTGTAGCCTGGTCTACAGCGTTAAAAACGATTAGAGATTAATTAGATATGGTACTTAGAACAAAATGCAGAAGGAGAGGGATTAAACCGAAATTGAAAAAACTTAGTTCCTTTGCTGGCGTTTGTAGAATTGGCGGCTGTTCAACCAAAACGGATGGCCGCCTAGCATGGGCATATATTTCCTTTAATCTTGCCCATGCTTTAATTAGTTACTTATTCTATGCCATTGTTGACCTTAATTCTCACTTAATTATTTTTCCACTCTTTAAAATATCTTTACCCTCTATCCAATTCTCAATCATTGAATTAAAAAAATGAGGCTTGGCCAAAGACACTCCATGACCGATGTCAGAGATGATGATTCCTTGACAATTAGGATTACTTTTTATTAAATCCATTGCTGATTTTCTCATCACAGTTTTTTCTTTTTCTCCAACAGTGACTAATATTTTGCTTGAGGCTTTATGAAAATGTTCTGGTATCTCAAATGACATATTTTCTTCTAAGATTCTAATAAGTATATCTGATTTCATCTGAAGATTTTCCTGATAGTAATTTTCAAAATCATCCTGATTAATATAGAGCACCTTTGCTTGGGCTTTTGAGAATGTTTTATTTTTTATTAATGGATAGGTTAATCGCACAGAAGGTTTAATCAATAATTTTGCAAATGAAAGGGGTCTTACTAAAGCGCTATTAACCATTGCATAATCGATCAAATTCGGTTTTATACTCAGCATTTGTATGGTGATTTGAGCGCCTAACGAAAAACCAATGACGATAACTTTCTTTCCCTCTGCTTTTTCTTCGATTAAATGAATTAGCTCCTCTGCACTACGCTTTATTGAAAATGTAGTTCCATCCTTGCTTTCCCCATGTTCTGGTAGATCAGGAACAATACAATGATAACTAGTGAAATGTTGAATCTGTTTATCCCACATCCAACCACTCACTCCGCCGCCATGAAGAAATAGCATCAATGGGGCATTTCTATCTCCAGATTCTATATAGTACAAAAGCGAATCCTCCTTTAACTTAACAAGTCAGTCATTTCCGATAAAAGCTTGGATCCTGAATAGGTTTTGTTACTTCATATCCTCATAAAATGTAATTTTGTTTGAGAAAGGGTCGATCACAGTCAATTCAATCGTATTCCAAGGTGTTTTTTCTACAGCTGGATTAGAGTAAGGATAGTCCTTTTTTGATAAGAAAGAATGAAAGTTATCCAAATTATTTATTTTAATCCGAATTGCACTGCCTGGAGTGGAATCTCCATGATGTTCAGATAAATGTAAAACAGCATCATTTAAAGAAATCTGAAAGTATAAAGGCATATTTTCAGAATACTGATGTGTCCAATCTATCTCAAAATCTAAGTAATCTATGTAAAATGAGTGGGCTTTTTTAAGATCAAAAATTCGAAAAATCGGTGTAATCATGTAACATAGCACTCCTATTTAATTGGTCCAAGTGATTTAATCATCAAGTTCAATAAACTAGAAATCCCGAGCGAATATAAAATTCTAACTAAAAACGATAGATTCCCTCTAATAATATTAGATTTATTATATCATCACCAGCTAAAGTATTTGTTATTTAACAAGATCACGCCATTAATTTTCATATAATTTGAAGATTCAGTAAATTTAATGGTAGAATAATAATTATCCACAACAGACCTACATATTTTACTGCTGTTGGGAACTAAAAAACTTTGATGATATGGAATATGGGAGGATGACAGATGAGCGAAGATACGTATGTATTGGATGAAATGAAATTAGCTAGTTACCCGCAACAACCGCATGGTGGGAAGTTAGTGAATCGCGTTCTTACGGGGAAAGAACGTGATGAAGCAATGAAAAGAGCTAAAGAGATGCCGATGATTATGGTAGATTTAGAGGCTGTTATTACGCTTGAAATGATTGCTACAGGGGTGTTGTCTCCTAACGAAGGTTTTATGGTTGAGGAGGAATACAAGTCAGTACTTACGGATGGACGCTTAAAAAGTGGATTAGTTTGGCCGGTGCCTCTAAGTTTTGCGCCAATTGGTGACCGGAATCAGCAGGTGGTTAAAGGTTTATCCGTGGGGGATGAAGTAGCTCTTGTTGACGATACGAGAGAGCCAGTCGCGATTCTTAAATTGGATGATATCTTTCATTATGATCGGGAGTTCCGTGCCTTACATCTCTTTG
The DNA here is from genome assembly GCA_963787345.1 of uncultured Bacillaceae bacterium. Taxonomy (GTDB): domain Bacteria; phylum Bacillota; class Bacilli; order Bacillales; family Cytobacillaceae; genus Bacillus_BD. The sequence continues at coordinate 508,286 of CAWBCW010000026.1, forward strand.
GTACGACTGACCGCAATCACCCAGGTGTAGATTCCATTTACCGACGGATGGGGAAGACGGCATTAGGTGGTCCTATTCAATTGCTTCGCCGGGTTCATTGGGGACCATTTGAAGAGATTAGAATGGAGCCGAAAGAAACGTGGAAACTATTTTACGAAGAGAAGAAGTTTAAATCGGTTGGAGGGTTTATTACTGGAGCCAATCCATTACACCGTGGACATGAGTATATTCATCGAAATGCATTAGAAGAGTTGGATGGTTTATTTGTGCAGCCTCTAGTAGAGATGGCCAAACGTGAATATACGCGTCATGAGTTTCGGATCTTGTCTTACCGTAGTGTTTTGGATACGTATTATCCGACGGAAAGAACGATTCTTGCACCATTGAGGGTTACGTATGTTTTTGCGGGTCCACGTGAAGCAGTTCTACATGCTTTAATTATGAAAAACTATGGATGTACCCATGCGCTCATTGGGCGAGACCACGCTGGGATTGGGGACTTTTATGATAAATATGCGAGTCATTCCATTTTTGATGAATATGGTGAAGGTGAACTAGGAATTGATATCCGGCTGTTCCATGAGGTATTTTATTGTACACGTTGTGATACTCAGGCAACGGACCAAACATGTCCACATGATGAGCAGTACCGAATTAATATTTCTGGTACGGGAATTAGGGAATTATTGCGTTACGGGGTATTGCCACCGAAGGAAATTGTTAGACCTGAATCTGCCCGAATTGCGATGCAAGGGGTACAGCCAAAAGGGATTGATGAAAACAATCTAGCTATTGCACCTGTCGGCAAGACGATAAAGAGCATTTTTCCATATTATTTAACTCGATCTAAAATCGGTGGACCGAAGCGGAGAATACCGTTAAAAGCTGAAGAACTCACAATAGAAGATTTAGAAGCCGTAATTACAGATGCCCGCGAGAATGCCGATCGGATTTATAAAGAAATATTTGATGAGTATAGCTATGTTTCCGATACACTTCGTTCTGTGCAACCTGAATGGGTCGCTGCTGCACGAGAATCGATTTTAAAACAACAAGAAATGGTAATAGAGAATTTAGAAGAAAAGGTAAGAATAGCACCAGTTGAAGCATCAGATGAATTTTTGTATCAAGATAAGGGAGAAGCAGAACGCGAATTAGAAGTCGCAAGGAAAATTTCCGCTGATATCCCGTCGCCACTTCGTACAGAGGATCTTAAGTATCGTGTATGGAATCCACTTCCATACAACCGTTATCGTGGGAGTGACGAGAAATAGATAATAGTAGTTTTCCATGTCAGACTCTTCAGAGGCATTCCATATCAGAAATAATAGATTGGTAGTTTTTTTTGAAGTAAAAAACAGTGAGTAAAGACAAACTCACTGTTTTTATTTGTTTTAATATTATTCAAAAATATAACTAATAACATCGATCGCCTGATCAACAGTTTCGACAGTTACATTTGCTTTGTTTGAAAGTTCTTTTAATGGATGGATTAATGATTCAGGTCTAATGATAATTGTCGGCTTGTTCATGGCAATGGCCGTGCTGGCGTCCATTGCTGTATTCCATTGTCGATACTTCTCTCCAAATAAGGCAATGACGATATCCGCTTTCTGCATTAAGACTTGCGTTCTAAAGTTATTAATATCTGATGCAGCATCATCTTTATAAAGATTGGATGGCTGTTTTCCGAGGATATCTTCACCGATATCATCTGAACGATCATGGTTTGTTTGCGGTGCTACAAATACGAGAGGAAGGTTTTTTTCCTCTGCTTTTTTTGCAACCTCTTCTCTCCAATCATCATGAATCTGGCCTGCTAAATAAACAGTAAGTTCCATTCTAATTCCTCCAATGCAATATGTTCTTATTCTATCGTATCTAATTTTGCGGAGTTTTCAAATGATCTACTTACTGCAGCTGATTTTCAAATGATAAAAGGATATACAATGCTTCCAAGAAAGATGGGTTCGGTCCCATGCATATAATAGTCCCAAAGATTTGCGGTTAAGATTTGGTCGTTTTCATAAGTTTTAAAGTAATACTCACATGTATTTGTGTTCATAAAGGAAATATACTTCGTATAATCATCGGTTTCCCTACTCGATATGACAATGCCTTTAGGAATAAAAACACTGTTTGTCAGGTGAAAGCAAGTCATAATGGCTTCAGCTCGATCTTTCGGGACTTGTACATGTGTTTTTAGAAAGGCTGTACGAACAAAACGATCTGGAGAGGTAAAGCCTCCAGGTAAGTTAGTAGTTCCTCCACCTTGGCCGAAAGGGGTTAATGTTACACTTCCCCATTGGGCTTCTTTTTGTTGTGTAGTGGATACATCCATATAATTCCTCAGATTGGTCATATGCCACTGGAAATCAGGACTATTTGCCATAACTCCTACAGGGTTATCCTTTATTTCAAGTCCATTTATCGTTTGCTCGATAACGACACACTTGCCGCTTCGATCGGTGGCAATCCAATGTAAGGGAGCAGCCCTTTGTGTAACGGGGTCTGGTACACCAACGATACGAATGTTTTCTAATAAAGCCTGTAAATCATCTACAGAGCTACAACGTCCTAAAAGATAATGGAGAAAATCTAAAGAAGCAATAGGCTCTTTACCCTCTATCGGTAAATCATAATCAGCATAACCTTCAAAATATAAGACTGCCGCAGCGAATCCTCGTTCATTAACACCGTCAAAAAAGCCCAACATTCCGTCGGCTTCTTGTCCAATGCAGATAAAGCTATAGGTATCTGTATATTTTTTCATTGTGCTCAGGTTGAACCATTGATAATTTTTCGGAATTACAAAAAGTCCAGGTTCAATGGGGTAGGAGAAGTCCATCGTTCTTCCGAAAAAGTTCTCTCCTTGCATCGACTGTAATGTAATGGCTGTACACATACTGTAAAACCTCCGCTAAATGACCTAAATTTAATCTATGTTCATAAGGAAAATAGGTGAACGTTTTCTATTAAGCCTTGTGATTGGTAAAATCATGCCATTTAATATTGCAGTTATCATTTGAATTTCAGTCATTGTGATTTTAATGAAGAACGTAGTGTGAGACTGATTTTTTTAAGTGATTTATATTATAAAGAAATAAATAATTAGTGTTTATTAACTAATATTTATTGATAAACAATAAAAGTGTATAATATGATATAGTCAACGATAAAAAATGGTATTTGAAAGGAATTTATGAAAATGACACTCTATTTATTATTCGGATTTGTAGTAGTTCTCATTTTGCTTTTAAATAAAAGGTTGGTAATGAATCTAATTAGCTCAGATTCTACTCTTGTTAAAAAATTATCCCGGTCAACTTGGTTTCAAAATCCATGGAAAAGCGGCGTTTTTTTATTTGTTTTAAATGCCTTTTTATTTAGTTCAGCACTGCTGATTCTTTACGGAATTGGATTTTTAGAAATACCTTACCTGCATCTGTTTGTAATGATCGTAGCAGTGTTATCGAGTTTATATTTTTGGATTATCATCCATAAATCTTGGAGAGGTAATCGGAAAGGGAGATTTCTACAAGGACTTATCGGTAGTAGCTTTTATCTAGTTCTTACACTGATATTTACATACACGATCTTTAATCTTGAACCCGATACTCCATATGATGACAATTTCATGCAATTTATCGGATTAATGATGGGGATTTTTGTAACACTTGTTGCTTTTATAACATGTTTTTGTATCACTGGTTTAGCGTGGAAGAAACAAACGTAGTTTTACGAAAAAAGGTCAATCCCCAGTTTGCTAAGGTATTGTAACGGGGACTGGCCTTTTTCTTGTAGAATTTTTCAAAATAAAGTATTCAAATAATTCGAAATATTGTTTACTTAAAATTATATGTATGCTATATTCTTATTTATATAACATATTTAAGTCAACCGTAATAAAAGTGAAGTATGAAGGAGCAAGGGGGAGGTAAGTGTCCAAATAACATAGTTAATTCAAGATAACTTACATCGACAGATATAACATAATAATTACTTATAATAAAAATATGTTATAAAGCGAGGAGATGCTTATGAAACAATCAGTACTACTTGAGGAAACACCTGAACTTCAAAAAGGTATACCCTATCACAACTTGATTAAAACAAAAGAATTTGAGGAATTAGTAAAAAGAAAAAGAACATTTATTGTTGGAACAACCATATTTTTTCTTATCTTCTATTTTGCATTACCATTATTGGCTGCATATACGAAAGTGTTGCATACAGAAATTATTGGCTCCATTACTGGTGCTTGGCTGTTTGCCTCTTTGCAGTTCTTAGTTGTCTGGATTTGTGGTTTTATCTATGTTAAAAAGTCAGAAAAGTATGATAGTTTGGCGAAGGCTATTTTACAAAAGTATAGAAAGGAGCTAAGTGAATGAGTATCTTTTCTATACTACTTTTTCTAGGGATCATTTTATTAACTTTATTTATCACATATCTCTCTTCAAAGAAGACAAAGAGCACGAGTGATTTTTATACAGCTGGAGGAGGACTTACTGCTACTCAAAACGGTTTGGCTGTAGCGGGTGATTTTATGTCCGCGGCTTCCTTTTTAGGGATTACAGGAGCAATTGCTTTAATTGGATTCGATGGTTTTTATATGAGTATTGGAAACCTAATCGGTTTTCTATTTTTAATGTATTTAGTTGCAGAACCGATGCGGAATTTAGGGAAATACACACTAGCTGATATGATTACATCCCGTTTTCCTTCCAACAAAGTTCGCGGTACGGCAGCAGCCAGTACATTAGTCATTTCAATTTTTTATATGATCGCCCAATTGGTTGGTGGCGGCGGACTGATTAGTTTAATGCTGGGAATCGATTATTGGATGGCCGTTGCCATTGTCGGTGTTTTGATGACTGTATATGTTATTTTTGGTGGAATGACGGCAACGAGCTGGGTGCAAATAATAAAAGCAATCCTTCTACTTGGTGGATCGTTTGTCTTAACCTTTTTAGTTTTTTCTAAATTTGACTTTAGCATCATCCAAATGTTCCAACATATTAAAACGGCGAGTCCATTTGGGGCTGAATTAGCGAACCCAGGCAACAAGTACAGCAATGGTTTGGATATGATTTCCCTTAATATGGCACTTGTCTTTGGGGTAGCAGGATTACCTCATTTGCTTATCCGCTTTTTCACGGTAAAGGATGCAGTGACAGCTAGAAAATCAGTGTTCTACTCTACATGGTTTATTGGTGCGTTTTTCCTAATGGTTGTCCTCCTTGGATTTGGAGCTACCTCCTTTGTGGGATGGGACAATATCGTAGCAGCTAATCCTGCTGGAAATATGGCTGCTCCAATGTTAGCGTTAGCAGTTGGCGGAGATTTCCTATTTGCTTTCATTTCAGCCGTTGCTTTTGCGACGATTCTCGCTGTTGTTTCGGCTCTTGTGTTAACATCGGCATCTGCCTTCGCCCATGATATATATGGACAAATTATCAAAAAGGGAAATATTACGGAAAAGCAACAAATGAAAGTAGCGCGTATTTCCTCTATTGCCGTGGCGGCTACGTCGATTCTTTTAGCATTAGCAGCTCAGAATTTAAACGTAGCGTTTTTATCCGTCTTAGCCTTGGGGATTGCGGCGAGTGCAAACCTTCCGGTCATGTTATTTACAATCTATTGGAAGCGGTTTAACGCAACAGGTGCAGTAACGGGAATGCTCGTTGGATTAATTAGCTCAGTCATCCTCGTTTTATTGAGCCCAAATGTATGGAGTCCAGAAGCCGGTGCAGCTATCTTAACTGGTGACCCATTATTTCCATTAGCAAATCCGACTATCCTAACCGTTCCATTAGGATTCCTCGGGGCTTATCTAGGAACAGTTTTATCATCTAAAAAGAGTGCTTCTGCAGGTCGCTATGAAGAAGTACTATTCAAATCTAATACAGGTTTTGGAATAAGTGCTCCTGAAGAACATTAATCTAAATTAAGGGATCTAACCCCGTGCATGAAAGCATTAACGCAGCCGGGGCAGATCCCTTTTTTGCTTTTTCTATTTAGAATAATGAGTTAATAACATTCAGAAATTTCAGGAATAATATATAAAAGAAGGATTTATAAAACTTTTGTAGAATAGTAATTTGCGAATAAAAACTTTACATTATTCTACAATATTGTTTGCGAAGGGATAAGATAAAATGATTCAAAGAATTAGAGTAAATCTTGAGGAAATCGAATCAATGCTATATTTCTGGCAGGCTACGAATGATAAGGAAAAGGTTGCAGAGTCATATCTTCACGAAATAGGAGCTATGCCAGGAATAATGGCTTCTTACGATGATGAGTTTAATGCAGAATCGGTTCGTAAGGTTTTAAGTGCAATTACGAATAGAGAAATTCTATCACAAAAGACAAAGAAAGAAGCTCGTTTTTGGAATAATAACATGTGGATGATGGAAGATTTAAGCCATACAGATACGATGGTAAAGCCGCTTAAAAAGCTTAATATAGACGATATGATTGAAGAGATAAAGACTGCTGAAGGAAGTTCAAAGTATGAAGAACTGGAAGTAAGATTCTCGCCGCTACATATGGATGAATATTTAATTAAGGGAAACATGCTTGTCATAAATTTCTTTAGAGTGATGCCATCATTGGAAGATGAAGAAAGTGCAACAATTGGCGGAAAGCCGATAAAGGATTTTATAAAAGAAAAACTTGAAGAGTTATTGAAAAAGTAAATTCATCAAAACATGACAATCTAATAATGATCGTCATGTTTTTTAGTGAACAACCTGTTAAATTATACACTATCAAAAAAGTCTTCTAACTCCTCTGAGCAGCCAGATGAATTTGCTCGAAAAAAGCGGATATACCCTTTAGTCATCCAACTGGATGGTTACATAAGAGCTTAATTGTTTTACCATAATAATCAGAGGTTGATAGGAGTGGCATCTACCAGGAATGGGAGTGTCGCTTTTGGATTTATATATGTGAAGGAGAATTTAGATGGTAGTGAAGTTTATTTTGCCATTGTTAGCGGTCATTGGGGGAATGACACTAGCAGCACAAGGACAAATTAATGGCGGTTTAGGGAAAAAGATTGGGATTATTGAAGGTTCATTTGTGAGTTTTGCTGTGGGGACGTTGGCATTATTATTTATTTTATTATTTTTCGGGAACGGGAATATTTCAGCTGTTGGAACCGTACCAAAGTGGCAACTGATTGGGGGATTACTGGGAGCCTTCTTTGTAATGGTTCAAATTATGGTTGTCCCTAAAATTGGTGTCTCCACTACTTTAATTGCTGTTATCATTGGACAACTAGTTTTTGGAGCAATCAGATAAAGCATATTGAATATGGAAAATCGAAATCTTGCTTTGATATACTACTATTTTCAATTTTTACTATTTCTAATTCCATTTCTCTGATTTTTAACTCATGTTTCAATTCCATTGTTTTTCTTTTTAATTCATATTTCTTTTTGTTTTCATACCCATAATAAAGAAGACTAAGCCCTATAATAATTGTGAAGTAGAACCACCAATCCACGAATTTTCACTTCGTTTTTTTTATTTAGTCTCTGTTATTTTAAATACCAGGTAGACATATTCCGCTGGCCCTCAATTAATGCGTGACGTCCCTTTTAAGAAAAACAAGCCATGCACTTCCTAAATAGATAATTAAGTAAGTAATGAGGATTGTGAGTGAAAATGGGAACGTCATCCCTTCAAATAACGGTTGACCTCCAAAGTATTGTTGAAAGTTCGTATTTGTAAATACGAGATATTTTCCGACTCCTATTTTTGCTTCAGACATTAGCTGCACAACAATCCCTTCACTCAAGGCGAGGAGTAAGGGAAATCCTATCGCAAGAACACTGCTTCGAAAGATCGTTGAAATCGCAAAAGCTAAGGAAGAAATCATGATCACTTTAATCGAGCCGGTTACATAATTAAGAGCTAAATCAAGAATCCAACGATCTGCTCCATCTATTTCGGTAAAACCAAATAACAGAATGCCAACAATCAACGATAGAACAAAATAGAAGATGATCAAATACAAGCCGAATAATAGAGTCGTGAGATATTTAGAGAATAATATTTTCGAACGACTTGCAGGCCGAATTAATAAAAATATCGCTGTTCCTTGTTCAAATTCTTTTGACACCATCGTTCCTGCGATTGGGAGAATAAGAAGTTGAGCGACGAGCAAAAAGCCAGAGCTAAATGACAGAAATCCGATAAAGTTCTCATCCACTCCTGCATGATTTACGATGTTTTTTTCAAACAATCCAATAAGTACTACAGCTAAAATGATTCCGCCAAAGATGAAATAGCTGCTTTTCTTATGTGAAATTTTTAGATGTTCTGCCTCAATTAACTTCATATTCGATCACCTGTTGTAATTTCTAAAAATTCTTCTTCGAGTGATTTAGAGATCACTTTGATTCCAAACACGGAAATATTATTTTGAACTAAGAGGCGATTAATCTCAGGAATTTCCTGTTTTGTCGCATTTACTTTTAATAGAGAATCGTTAATGGTGTCTCGAGTTAGTTGAAATCCTGCATCCTGTATGATTTTATATGCTTTTGTGTGATCATCCACTTCAAAATTCACATGACCTTGAAGTTTTGATTGATCCTCTTTAACATCATTGACGTAGACCAATTCACCTTTCTGAATAATCGCTACTCGGTCACAAATGTCTTCAATTTCTTTTAACAAATGGGTCGCAATAACGATCGCCACTTTTTCCTTTTTACTAATGGTCTGTAAATGCCCTCTTAATTCGTTGATTCCAGAAGGATCTAAGCCATTGGTTGGTTCATCTAATAATAGTAACTTTGGGTGATGTAATAGAGCTTGGGCAATGCCTAGTCGTTGCCGCATTCCAAGTGAGTAGGTGCCCACTTTTCGATGAATGTTCTTTTCTAAGTGAACTAACTCCACAACTTCATCAATTCTTTCAACGGGTACCTTTTCATACATGAGTGAAAAAATCTTTAAGTTTTGAAATCCAGTCAGATAATCATAAAATTCCGGGTTCTCAACGATTGCCCCAACAGAACGGATTGCCTCTTTAAAGTTTTTATCGAGATCATGATGATTAATGAAGATTTTTCCTGAACTTTTTTTTACTAATCCGAGAACGGAGCGAATGATGGTTGTTTTTCCTGATCCATTCGGTCCTAGCAATCCAAATAGTTCTCCCTCATTCACATCAAAAGTAATGTTAGATAATATTTGGTTCTTGCCAACAGATTTATGTAATCGGTCTATTCGCAAAATAACGTTATGATTCATTTCCTCACGCACTTTCTTGTAAGAACTGCCTATATACATTTAATATTATACAGAAGAAATCGTTTATTGGATGTAATCAAATACTTTTTGAAAGCCAAAAGGCAATACAGAAATAAGTATTATACCTATTACAATTGAAAAAGTTGAAAGAACAATGAATTTCCGAAGTGATATCTCATTCCGCCTATGGGCAATAATGAATGCCTTCATCATAAAAAATACAGTAATAAATATAATGATCGCCGAAAAGACACTTATTAAAATAACTTCCATCATGTACCTCCCTCTATAAAAGTATTTTAACTCAAAAATCTCATCATTTGTCTGATTTATGAGTAAGGTAGGGATTGTTCCTTTGTACCTTTTCAGAACACTAAAGAGCCAATCCCTTAATATCACTGGGATTGGCTGTTCTTCCACTTGAGTTTATAGTTGGAGTATTTATAGGTGGGTTAAAAACGAAGTATGCATTGCAGTTGTTTATAAAAAAACTAGTTCCGACAAAAGGTCGTAATTCTGGAGTTAAAATGTAGTAGAATCTTAATGCTTAGTTCTTATATAACCTTTTGCATAATCTTCAAAAGTTTTTTTAGTATCATTAATAACTTCTATAATAAATTTTTTCAATTTATTTTCCTCCCTGTCGTATGTGTATTTCAATTATCTGATATATCGCAATCTTTATCAATGTCAGAGAAAACGGATACAATCGGGATGAAAGCGACAACAAGTGGGGGAAAAGCGGTTACTTCGCTAGTAATCTTAGAATTTCACTGTTTTACTTGAGTTATCTCGATTATTCATAGAAAGGTCAACTACTTGGATACATAGGATAGCGGGATAAGGAATACCCTTATGTACCGCTATTTTCCATTTGTTTACTTAACCTAACCCGCATGGTTTATTTGCTTTTGTCTCTGATATGTAGATAACAGGACCCCTCCTACTATAAAAAGTGATCCTAAAGCTTCTATACTAGTTATCGGTTTGGATAGTAGAATCAATCCCATGATCATGGCTACAAAAGGTTCTAAATTGGATAAGATGGAAGCTTTTGAAGCGTCGACAAATCGAATGTTGTGATTCCAAATAAGGTTGGCCAGACCGTGTACAATAACGGCAGTCCCAATTAGTAAAGTCCAATCCGATATTCTAGTACTGTATCGCACAGGTGTATCTAGTAAAAAGACGAACGGAATGGAAACAATAAAGCCTACAATATTTGAATATAAGGTAATGGTAAGTGGATCGATTCTATGTGAAAGAAGCCTTGTAATAATAATCATAATTGCAAAGGTGACCATCGTGATAACCATCCACAATAGACCTCTATCCAGATGTACAGTAGACAAGTCACCTCTAGTTACGACAAAGGTAATTCCTATAATGGCCACAATGGACCCTATTAACGTGCGAGTGGTTAATTTCTCTTTTAAAAAAGTTGCTGCTAAAAAGCCTGTTAAAATAGGAGTAGTTGCTAAAACTAAAGCAGATGTTGTAGGGTCAGCTGTTTGTAACCCCATAAAAAAGGACCACTGGTTAATATATACTCCAACTATCCCTAAAAAAATGATTGCAAGTAAATCTTTATGACTTAAACGTTTAAAATGCTTTTTATATAAGGCGATTCCAACTAAAAAAAGTAGAATAAACAGTAGTCTTAGCATAGTTAAAAAAGTTGGTGAAAAATCTTGCACTAATATTTTTCCGAAGACAAAATTGCTTCCCCATACTAATACACAAAGAGTTAGCCAAATATATGCTTTTAACATCCCTTTCATCCTTTCTGGTAATAAAAACTAACTGTCCTATTCTATCTCTATGAAGTATTTTTGTATACATTTTTTGAGGGATAAAGTTATTACTTTGTTATCTTTTCTATGAATATGAGTCTGAACGACCAAACAAACGCCGATACAAGGTGAGTTTAAAGAAAATGGGGAAAAAGCCACTCCCTCGGCCAGTTAAAGTGTTAACACAGGAAAGGGATTGGCCTTTTTCAAGCATATTAAAGAATTTCTATTAACATCATTTCAATGTGTAGCAATTACCGAACTAACGAAAGATAGTAAAGAAATAAAATTGAAAAATACGAACAAATATTTCACGGTATTTCTTCTGGAATAAAAAAATCATAGAAATGTTGATTATGGAGGTATTGTATATGTATGTAACGATTACAGACTTTATTAGAGAATGGAATTGGGAGGCAACGCTGACTCAAAAGGTTTTGGAAGGTTTAACTGATGATTCATTGAAACAAAAGGTTTACCCAGAAGGACGTACTTTGGGAAGAATTGTTTGGCATTTCACAACGAATATTCTAGAATATTTAGCTCATTTCGGGCTGAAAGTAGATGAAGTAGAAAATGTAGAAAATGTCCCTAACTCGGCTAAAGAAATTGCTGAAACCTTTAAGCGTATAAGTTCTTCTGCAATTAAAGTAATTGAGGAACAATGGACAGACGAATCTTTAAAGGAAGTGCAAACTGCATTTGGTAGAGAAGAAACAAATGCTCGAATTTTAATGGGGCTAATTAAGCATATTGTTCATCATCGTGGACAAGTTACAATTCTTATGCGTCAAGCAGGGATAAAACCTTTTGGGGTTTATGGACCACCGAAAGAAGATTGGATTCACTTAGGCGTGGATAACCCACCACTTTAACCAACAAGTTTGTTAGTAAAAGTTACGGGAGACCTAATATCTATTAGGTCTCCCGTAACTTTTAACCAAATATCAACAATGTAGTTTAACAGGATCTTTACTTAAGAAAGGCGAGCATCACCTAGGGACAAGTACTCTCCCTATGATTTCACTGATTTTTGATCACCATTCTCTTGTTCTTCTAGTTTTTTAGATTTTTTTCCCCAATAATTTGCTAGAAAAGATCCGGATATATTATGCCAAACACTAAAGATCGCTCCTGGCACAGCTGCTAGTGGTGAAAAATGAGCCATTGCAAGTGCTGTTGCAAGACCGGAGTTTTGCATCCCCACTTCAATCGATACCGCTTTTTGATCTGTATAATCCAATTTAAACAGTTTTGCTGCAAAGAACCCAAGTAAATAGCCAAGCAGATTGTGTAAAATGACAACAGCTAAAATAAGTAATCCACTTTCAAGGATTTTCTCTTTACTCCCACTAACAACCGCGGCAACAATTGCTACAATCCCAATAACGGATACTAATGGTAAAGCTTTAGCTCCTTTTTCAACTTGCTTGCTGAACAATGTCTTTGCAATTAAGCCTAGAATGATTGGAATAAGAACAATGGTGACAACAGATTTAAACATAGCTCCTGCTGAAACCGGCAGCCACTGACTTGCCAACATGAGTGTAATCGCAGGAGTTAATAATGGAGCTAAAAGAGTCGTACAAGAGGTAATGGTAACAGATAAAGCGGTATTTCCTCTTGCTAAAAATGTCATAACGTTCGAAGATGTTCCTCCAGGACAGGCACCAACAAGAATGACTCCTACTGCGATTTCAGGTGGTAATCCAAGAAGTTTCGCTAAGCCAAATGCTAAAAGGGGCATGATGGTAAATTGAGCCACAATCCCAATTAGTACTTTTTTGGGATGACTAAATACTTCTTTAAAATCTGAAGCAGAAAGAGTCATCCCCATGCCGAACATAATAATCCCTAGTAATAAACTAATATAAGAACCGATCCAAGTAAACCCTGTTGGAAACAGTAAGGCCAAAACGGCAAAAAGAATGACCCAATAGGCAAAAGTATTACCTGCAAATGTACTAGCCTTCTCTAAAGCTCTCATTTCTCTCCCCCCTAAATATATAAAGTTCATTATACTGAAAAGTCTATATTATTCAATCTTTTTTATAAAGGAAGTATTTTTGCACTTTTTGGAAGGAGAATAGTAGGACAAGGGAAGAGCGACTATGCAATGTCGCAACATATAGCGGTTGGGATTTTCAAGTAAAAATCAATCATTCACTCTTAGCGAGTCTGGTAGGGGAACAGGTAACGGTGTCTTTAAGCGAAAAAAAGGATCAGTCCCCCAGTTTGCTAAAGCATTAACGCAACGAGGGACTGATCTTTTTGTGTCTGTTACTTTATAGTCTCTTGATATATTTTCTCTCCAGCCATTCTTGCTACCGCAGTTGCACATGTGTTAGAGGATGGTAACATCATCCCATATAATGCATCCCTCAAAGTGATGGTGTCCCCGGTGATGAAATAATCCCCCATACCAGGAGTAATATCAGATTTTTGGATAACTATTTTTTCATCTAAATTTGTCAAATAATCTAAAGCTGTTACCGCATTCATGACCTTCGTTACAGAGGCGGGGTGACCTGGAACATCGGCTTCCTTTGAAAATAGTAAAGGGAGATCCTCATTTTTGTATGAAGCTGAATTGTCATGGGGCATTAAACAAACGGCTACACTTTCAGAAATAATATCGTTAATTGGTGCATTTGGGTTATCTAGTAATAATTTAGCGTTGTCCAAAGCCATTTTTAAATCATTCTCTCTTCTCTCAGAAGTAGAAGCACCTCTAATTGCTGCAACAAACCGTCTTTCATTCGGGGCACTCGTAATTAATGCCATATGATACCCATCGATTTCACCTGTACCCCAAATCTCACCCGTTTTCCCACCAAAAATAGTATACTCTTCTTCTATCATCGGTGAAGTTACAGTTGTATGAATGGTTAGTTCTCTTTCATTGTTTCCGGAAATGTTCATGGTATAGGATTTATTACTCCAGATTTTCGTTAGCTCCTTATAACCTGAGGCATGAATAATCATTTTTAACATATCTTTCGTTGTCATCACTTGTTGGATCGTACTCGGAAATCCAGCTGGTTCAACAAAATGAGAATGATCCATTCCGATTTGTTTAGCCTTTTTGTTCATCTCTTCAATAAAAAGGTTCTTAGCGGATTCTGCTGAAATGGCAGAGGTCTCTTGATTGTTTTCCATTTTCAATTTATTACACCTCTTAATCTATAGTAAGAGTATAAGTTCCATCAATTTGCTAAAGTATTTCCCTCTTCCGATTTTGCTGATATTTGACATTTTGCTTAATACACATTTCTTATAAATGTAAAATGCTTATCTAGCTCAGTTTCATTGATCGAGATTCTATCTGTTAAATCTTTTGTTCTTAATACAAATTCCTTTACACCAATAAACTCTGATTCAGCAATCAAATAAAACTGTGTTCCTTTTTTATAGCTATGGAATTTTCTTTTTAATTTGTATACCTTCATTGATTAACCTCTAGCAATTTCTAAAATGATAGGCGCCCGTCTGTCTATGTTTATTTCATCTATTAACTTATCATAAACCATCTCTGATAAATAAAAACAGTGCCTCTTCTTTTTAATAGAAATCGGCACTTTGTTTTCCTATATTCCGATTAGCGTGATGCTTTTGGTGGCTGGCATACGTCACATTTGCGCTGGTGATTATTCTTAAACTTTGTAAATGTTTTTTCAAAATTGGTCCCACAAGCACATTTAAATAACAACTTTTGGGAAAAGCCATGATACTCTGTCGATAGTAACTTACTATCTGAATTTTTTCCAACAAATTCTTTGATTTTATCAATTGTCCATCGTTTATTCATTTTTTACACCTCTATATTCTTGTTCTTAGATATTTTAATAACAGTCATTAATAAAAAGTTGTAATTGATTATAACATAAGCAGCCTTATGTAGGAACTGCCCCCGCGTTACGTTTAGCTTTAGGAGAGTTAAATATGATATAGTTGCTCTTAAACGTTATTTATGGAAAATAATGTGTAATTAAACCAAGGAGGATTTTAAAATGACTAAAGATCGTTATCAAAAAGGGATAGAGAAGGTAAAGGAACTTACATCATCAAGTGACGAAAATCCAACTGGCTTTATGGACATTGGGGAAGGATTTAAAGACATTGCTCCTGATTTAAGCAAATATGTTGTCGAATTTGCTTTTGGAGACATTTATTCTCGTCCAGGATTGGATAACAAGCAAAAAGTTCTCACAACGATTACAGCCCTTGTTGCTCAAGGAAAGCCGCAGATTGAGATGCACATCAAAACTGGGCTTAGCGTTGGTTTAAAACCAGAAGAGATTGTAGGCTGCATCATGCACCTTATCCCATATACAGGATTCCCGAGTGTGCTTAACGCTTTAAAAGTTGCTCAAAAGGTCTTTGCAGAACAAGGTGTAAAAGTTACAGTATCTGAAGATTAAATAGGAAGTAAAACAGAGAAAAATAAAGAAACTGGATCAAGGCTGTTAACTTACAGGGCTTGGGCAGGTTAATTTTAGAAGAAATATAAAAAATAACAGCCCAAAACGCTTAGACTTTTATTCTAAGTGCTTTGGGCTGTTAGCATGTTATTATATTTTTTATCATTCCCCGCGTAAACTTCTTATTTTACAATTAAACTATTGGACATTAATCCTCCTCATTAGATTTACTAAATATTAGAACATTTTTTAAAGGCTTATGAATAAATACACTTCCCTCAGCGAAGAGGAACAGCAGGCTATTGTTAAAGGTATCCCCATAGAGGAATTTAAAAAGGGAACAATGCTCCTTGTAAATGTTTATTATACATTTCTTATCACCTCGGAATAGCAATCATAATCTAAAGCAGAGGTTTCCTACGATCATTGGTGCAGTCAAAGTAATTTCAGATAGTTATATGGAGCCGCATCATAATAAGATGCGTTTTTTTGTGGACTTATATATACTCCAAAAAGTTATAGGTGAAGGATAGTTAGGACTTGCCATGTTAAGAAGTGTGGTGTGACTTATATCACAGGTAAAATAGGTAAGTTTTCGTATAATTAAAATTATTCCAGGAAAATAATGGAGCGAATATATTAAGAAAATCACTGTTTTTATTTAGGAATACAGACGGTTAATAAAAATGAACGTCTGAAAGTGAACAGGGCTTTAGGCAATAAAATTGAATCAATGGGGAGTAGCGAGATGAAAAAAAGTATTACGTGGCAACTTGGGGTAATTATTGTTTGCATTATTTTTGTTTCTATAGTAATTACATCGATATCAAACTACTGGGTTAGTTATCAAAAAACATATGAAGCAGCGGGTATTGAAGCTGTTGGTTGTGCTAATATCACAACGGGACTAATCGATCCAATTAATTTAGAGGCAATTATTAATGGTAATGAGGAAAAACTTTTGGAGCTGCAAGAAACATTAAACTGGACGACCGATCATAAGGAAATTTTCGAAAGTCAATATATTTTATCCCTTGATGGGACTGTTTTAGCGGCAGATTCTAATTTGCAAAAGCAAGGGTTTAAAGCAGGAGATCCATTTTTTATTGATAAAGAAGTATTACAAATGATACAAGAGACAAAGCATCCGCAATACTCAACAATTTATGAATTCGGTGGAATGAAACGGATCACGGGGTATGCTCCAATCTATAAAGACCATGATCCCAATAAAGAGATCATCGCGTTAAATGCTATTGATTTTAATGCGAAGATTGTATCAGAAAGAACATGGGATACGGTTAAGGATAGTTTAATTCTGGGGCTTCTTCCTATGTTAATTGCTTGTATCATTACGATTTGGCTGATAAGGAGAAAAACCCGTCCAATCACTAGATTAATTGATTACGCTAAAAAAATATCCCAGGGTGATTTAACGGTTGAAAATATTGAAACAAAAAATAAAGATGAGATTGATGACTTAGCGAACACATTAAATGAAATGGCTAATAATCTTAGAGAGATCATTGATCAAGTTAATACGAGCGCCCAACAAGTTGCAGCTTCTTCTGAAGAATTGACAGCGAGTGCCGAACAAACAAACTTTGAAACTGAGAAGATCGTTACAACGATATATCAAATGTCATCAAGTGTAGATAAGCAAGTTCAAAATGTTGAGGAAACTTTCCAAACGATTAATGAAATGTCCACTGGGGCACAGCAAATTGCAAATAATGCTCAAAGTGTTTCCACTACTGCTTTTGAAACTTCCGAGAGAGCCCTTAAAGGGGGAAAAGCAATTGGAACAGCGGTTCAACAAATGGAATCAATTAATGAAACGGTAAGTGGATTAGGAGAAGCGATAAAAGGGTTAGGGGAACGTTCAAAAGAAATTAGTCAAATTACTGGAGTAATCGAAAGAATTGCAGAACAGACAAACCTTCTTGCTCTGAATGCAGCAATAGAAGCAGCAAGGGCAGGTGAAACTGGGCGTGGCTTTGCAGTAGTGGCGGAAGAAGTTCGGAGGTTAGCAGAACAGTCGGCTCAATCTGCAAAAGATATCTCTCAATTAATTTCTTCTACTCAACAAGAAACAGATAAAGCAATTACAGCGATGGAATTTGCCGCACAAGAGGTTGTGGAAGGGATTGGAATTATAAACACTGCAGGAAATTCCTTTACTGATATTCAGGAATCGATCAATGAGGTTTCGATTCAAATACAAGAAGTTTCATCAGCGGTCCAACAAATGGCTGCAGGTTCTGAGCAGCTGGTTCAATCAATGAAATTTAGCACAGAAGTGGCGGAAATTTCTGCGTCAAACACGCAAAAAGTTTCAGCATCTACGGAAGAACAATTGGCATCTATGGAGGAAATCACTTCTTCAGCTAATTATCTAGCCAAAATGGCTGAGGAGTTACAAGGGCTGATTGGTAAATTTAAAGTAAGGTAAGGTTGATAAAAGGGTCAGTTCTCCTGTTTGCTAACGTACTAACGCAACAGGGGACTGTACCCTTTTACTCTTTTTACATTTATGCTTCAAACCAATCGATTAAA
Source organism: uncultured Bacillaceae bacterium (assembly GCA_963787345.1). Classification (GTDB taxonomy): domain Bacteria; phylum Bacillota; class Bacilli; order Bacillales; family Cytobacillaceae; genus Bacillus_BD. The sequence continues at coordinate 526,326 of CAWBCW010000026.1, forward strand.
TAACCACATGATTCATTTTATAAAGTTAAGAATTAAGGTGTAGGTGACAACGATGTTAATGCAGGATAGTTTTGAAAGACGCAGTTAATAAATTAGATTTATCCTCCTTTTGAACTTCAGGATGGTTAAGCTCTTTGTTAGAATTATATTCTGAGCACTGGTTACAATTACATTTTAAATAATATTCTGGTTGTTGGAGTTGACCTTTCACCATTTCTAGATACATCAATCCCTTAGCAACATCGTGTTCAGCTGGAATAATGCTATGACGGCTGCCATCCAATAGGGAGAATAATTCAATTTGATCAGGGAGAACTCCAAATGCCTTTTTTGAAAATACGATCAATAAATACTTGTATAAGGTTATTATTCTTTCATCGAAATCAAGAAAATATTTATTGATACTAAATTGATTCTCAGACCATACACTTCTATCAATTGTTATAGAAAGGTTTGTTTTGAGTTCTTCCACGGAAACTTTGTGCCTTTCGTATAGAAATATTGGCGGTTCTACTCCTCTATTAGATGTTAAGAATAAAAGTAAATGATCTGTTATTTTGGCCAAGGTAATATAGTACTGAATCTTACTCTCGAATAATCTGGGGTGAAGGTATTTACGATATTGATCAATCAACCTTAATACATTTAGTTGATTTTGTTCTTTAAATGGTAAGCGATAATAATCATGGATGATTTTATGGACTAGGAACTCAACCATCTGTCTCCATATAAACTGGTGACTATTTTTACTTAAAATATATTGATGATAAAACTTATTAGGGCATGTAATAAAGGACTCTAAATGAGAATCAGTAAGGGTTTTTATAGAGATCAGATGTTTCGTCCTTGTCACTAAAATTCCTCCTATTAGCTTTGAGTTTTTACAAACTCTCTTTTTGCTTTATGAATTGAACAAACTTACTTCCAAGCTGTTTGCATTCTTCAATATCTTCCGGTGCAGGATTTGTATCAACCTTCAACCCTTCAAGAACGATTTCAGCTCCACGTTGTTTTAGCTTATCTATTAATACATCAACAGCACCGCAGAATTGATCATATAGGGTATCCCCAGAACCGAATACAACCGCCTTTTTTCCCGATAGATCAATCTGATCCAACTCGTCATACAAGTCTAAAAACTCATCTGGTAAATCGCCATCTCCCCAAGTGTAGGCACCGAGTAAAATCCCATCGTATTTTTCAAGCATTGAAGCAGAAGGATTGTCAAAGATGTCTTTTATTTCTAAATCTCCTCCAGATTCTCGAATGCCCTCAGCAATGGCATTGGCCATTTCCTCGGTATTTCCAGTCATTGATGCATAAACCATAATCATGTCAGACAAACTATTCTCTCCTCTCAATAAATAAAAGTTACAGGCCTTAAAAGATTTTTTTTTTAGTGATAATCATTCTCACCAATAATGATAATCGTTATCAATTAAAAATACAAGAATAAATTGAAAATTAATTTAAATAGGAAAAAGGAATCATTCCACCGGTTGGTTAAAGTGTTAACGTCGAATGGGTGGCCCGGCCCTTTTCTAACAATTGGGGTGCAGTTCAATCCACCAGCTTTTTTTTTGAATATTTTAAATAGAATCAGTCCAAAAATTGGATGAATCGTAGATGAGTAGTGGACCAGTTTGTTAGAATATAATCAGGTACTGTAATATCTGTCACGTTTCAAATAAATCTGATCGAAAAGGAGGGAGGAAATGAGTTTGACGGAGATTCGTACAATGAGGATAAATCAAGTAATTACTACAAATGCGTTACTACTATTTGCTATGTTCATCATTTTTATGATCTTGCATTTCTTTGATATAACCTCGACCCATTTTTTCTTTGTTCTAGGGCTTACCGTTTTGCTTCAAGGCATTTTAGGTCTGATAAAAGGTGATTCTGCGAAATCATTTATTCCGATATTTGAAAAGGTAGCAAACTATGAAAGGGGAAAATTGGGAAAGGAATGGCGTAAGGAAAAGAAGACAGGGAATATTTTCAGATTGATATTAAGCGGTATTTTATTTTATCAGTCATATATGTATCGTTATATAACGGATTACTTTTTAGAAATTGATTTTATATTTATGGCAATCATAATCCTTTTTCTGCTCGTTTTAATCAATGTTAGTATGTTCATTCGCTTTAGAAAGATTGATCTTTCTTCTTCTGAATCCGATTTAAAGCAGTATACTTTGGAATCAAACCTTATTGGCGGTGCGATTGGAATTGTATTTACGATGATTGTATTTGTAATCTCGATCATTTATCTTTTTTCGGGTACTTAAGTTATGTCAACCGTATACAAAAATAATGGCAGAAAGATTTATTGCATAGAAATTAAGGCGCTATATATAAGAGATCGTATATAACGCCCTATTTTGATAAATATTTATTATTTTAAAACACCGATTTGTTTAAATAGAATAAAGTTATTCGCTTCTTTTACTCTGATTGATAGCATCAATTAATTCAGAAAGCCTTTCATTTCTTTCTTGGTCTGCTTTTGTTTTAGCATTCATGAACTTTACTATTTTAATTATAAAATAAATTCCAAAGACAATAAGTGCGAGAGAAAAAATAATAGGTAAGAAAGTGAATAGAAGAAATACTCCATCGCCACCATGCATCATGTGAACACCCCCCTTTATAATCCTCTTATTTATTCTCACTTTTTAAAAGGAAGAATAGTTTTTGTCACTGAATGATGATACTCCTTACATATTGTGCAGATCCTTTATCAGAGCGAAGGTCAAACTGGAGTATATATTCTCCTTTCTCTGTTGGGAAAGAAAATGACTGGGAGTTGATGATTTCTAATTTGATCTCTTTATTATTCTTCCATATCGAGACACTTAAATCTTTAATAGCAAAATCTTCACTATCAAACTGATAATCAACCTTTTGTCCAGGTATAAGAGATACGGGTTCTTGCTCTTTTGCAAAAGATAGAATATCTGTCGTTATTTTTTTGTAATGTTCATCAGAGTTCCAATCGATATTCGCTTCTTCTAATTCAAATGATACTTCATCGGGGCTTCCCATTGTAGTATAAATGGTAACAGTTGGGGGTGTAAAATCATATTGTTCTCCTATGCAAGCTGTTAATGTAAAGGTGAATATCAATCCTATAATTGATTTTAAAAATACTTTCACTATGCACCTCTCATTTTTATAGAGTTAATTCCAACTTTTTTTTGTTTATGCCTGTATCTTTGGGGGATATTTTTTATTTCATCATCGAAATTTTGAAATTCCAAATCAATACTTAAGGACACGGCATATTCGATAAAAGATTCTCTTGCTTGTTTGAATTGTTTTTCTGTGGAAGCATGATAAATTTTTATTATAGTAAATTTACTCCATATGTTTCCATTTATTATATAAATAATGGAATATAATTACTATTGTAATTTTTAGAATCGATTCAATAAGGTTTAAGAAAACGTACAGAATTAGTCAGTATGAAAACTTGTAACGGTAAAGAGGGGGGATTTAAAGTTGAGAAATTATGTAGAGAAAAGGCTGTTCTATTTGTATACCGGTGAGTCGGTTGCAACAGTCGGCTTTATTCTATTAAGTTTTTGGGTTAATCGGGTGTATCCTCAATTACAATTATATTCACTAGCATCTTTTTGGCTTTCCTTTTTTCTTTTAGAAGTTCTTTTGGTTCAAGGAAGTATCTATTGGTTTTCGAAATGGAGACGGTTAAAAAGGGAAAATACATCGGTAACGCCAATTATAATCGTCCAGCGATTAAAAAGAGTTCAAAAGTGGAATATAGGTTTTATAATTATTCCTCCTATTATGTTCATGATCGATTTTTTCCAATGGTATCCGTCATTGCCTGTAGCGGGCTTGTCTATTTCCCTGTTTATTTATGTGTTTGCAATCCTTGAATATATTAACTATTTCCATATTCAACTTTCATACGATAATTCTTCTGATATTAAGCACCTTTTAAAGTCAAAAAAATTTAAACAAGCAAGCTTGAGCAAAGACTTCAAAAGAGTAGAAGAGGAAAAGAGATCAATTTTTTAACATAGACTTAAGTATACTTGTGGGGCTGAGATTATATAAAAAATAACAACCCAAAACGCTTAGATGTTGATCCTTAAGGTTTTGGGTTGTAAGTGTATATAAATATTGTTCTTATAGTTTTTCTGCTAAATTTTTAATAATGTACGGCCGCTTAGATCTTCTAATTGATACAGATAGGCAATACCGGAGAAGGTATCTCCAAAGTGAATTGTCTTTCACTCTTTGAAGACTATGAGAATACTGCAATTTTCCTTGCGATTGATTCTGTTAAACGAGATGCTACTTTTGGAACAGCCCATTTAATCACTGGTGTTAACACTGTACCTGATAATCCGCCTGCGTGGACTTCCACCGTACAAGTCATTATTGTTTTACCATTAACATCTTCTGCAGTGAATTGACCGCTTCCTGTAAAATTATCTGATAAACCTTTTAGTTCAAACTTAATATTTGAAGGTTCATTCCATTCGGTAATATCTACCTGTGCTCGTATTGCTTTTTTTATCCCTTTCACATTACCTTCAAATGTCCAAATGGATTTTTTGTCATTTATAATTTCATGCTCTTTATAGGCCGGTACTGTCGTTGCCCATTTTTCAAGATCACTGACATAATCCCACACTGCCTGTACACTTACTGGAACTTCCACTGTATGTGTTCCTGTTGCCATTATGTTCCCCACTTTCAATATGTATGAATTGTAACTTTACATTTTACAAAATAATTATTACATAAAAAGCACAAATTTACATCTATTCTCATATTCTCATTATTTGTAGAAACGAAATTTTCAAATCCCCACAATTTGTTAAAGCATAAATGAAGCGGAAGGACCGACTTTTTTGAAAAGAATATTTATCTTAAAGTGAATTTAATCATTAATCTGATTTTGTTGACAATAGATCACTATATTGCTATCATTTTTTTAACTAAAGACGAGAAGTTTACTGATAAAAATCAAGGTAGTACCGGAAGCTAACACTTGTCCTTGAATTCACTTAAGGATAAGTGTTTTTTTATAGATAATTGTAAGTAAGGGGTGGTCCAATGGATGATAAATTTACACTCTATAATTTAAAAGTAGAGGTTGTCGCTACAGAGAAACCAATGGTCTGTGGACATAACGAAGGTGACTATTTCTTAGTGGTCGGAGAGGATCTTGTTTTTCCGGAAGCTAATTCATTTTCTATGTATGCTTTAAGCGCGATTTTACCATTACTACCAGCAAAGCAGCGGGTTCTGCATAAAAATGACTGGATGTTGTCCGATAGTTTAATTGCTTGCCCAGATCGAAACTGCGGTGCCGAATTTAAAATAACACGTGTCGGAACGAAAGAATTTAGTCATGCAGCTTGCACCGTAGAACCTATACATGAAGGAGAGGATGCATAATGGCAGAGAGATTCGAATTAGCAAAAGACTATACGATTAGTAGAGTGATCAACGGGTGCTGGCAGCTATCAGAAGGTCATAGCTTAAAATCAAATTTAGATATGCAAGATGTTATGAGAGCCTTTCATATGCTTGCTGAAAGAGGCTTTACGACATTTGATTGTGCGGATATTTATACAGGTACGGAAGAGTTCCTTGGTGAATTTTTAACAGAATTAAAATCTGGGAGCACTCTTTCACCACATGACATTCAAATTCATACAAAGTATGTGCCAGATCTTAGTTTGCTTAATGAGGTTGATTTCAATTACACAGAAAAAATCATTGACAGAAGCCTCAAGCGTCAAAAACGGGATGTATTGGACCTTGTGCAGTTTCATTGGTGGGATTACAATGTGCCTGGCTATGTTGAGACAGCGGCAGATCTATTGAAACTGCAAGAAAAGGGAAAAATCCGTAATATTGCTCTGACAAACTTTGATACGAAGCATTTGTCCGAAATCGTTGATGCGGGGATTCCAATTGTATCTTGTCAAAATCAATACTCCGTCTTTGATCGACGTGTAGAAAAAGAGTTATTACAATATTGTAAAGATAAAGGGATCACCTTGTTATGCTACGGTACATTATCAGGTGGTTTGTTAGCGGAAAAATGGATTGGTAGAGAACAGATTGACCCTGATAACCGTTCACATGTTAAATATTTGCAGGTGATTGAAGAAACGTTAGGCTATGATGGTTATCAAGAATTACTGGTATTGCTCGACCGAATCGCTAAAAAGTATTCTGTTAATATCGCTCATGTCGCTACAAAATATATATTAAGCCAAGAAGGCGTTGGAGCTTCTATTATTGGCGTTAGAAATAGTAGACATGTGGAGTCTAATTCTCATATCTTTAGTTTTGAACTTGAGCAATCAGATATTGATGAAATCAGACAGTTTTTAAGTAACTACGCGATATTAGAAGGGGAACCTTTTGAGTTAGAACGTACAGCTGGTTCGAAGTTTAGAAATATCATGAAGATGAATTTAAATGAGAACTAAGTAAAAAGTGTATGTTTAGGATAGAAAATAGATTTTAGTATAGATGAGAGATTTTAGTATAGAATAGAGGAGTTTAGTATGGATCAGAGACTTAAATTTAAAGGTGGCTGGGGTACTGCGTTTATCCCAGTTGCCATTTTTCTATTTTTCTGCATATTGTTTTTTATTGTTTTCAAAGCATTTGAAATGCATGCACTTGCTATGGGTGGTTTTGTTGCGTTGATAATCGGTGCCCTTTTTGTAAAAAAAGGGAACTATGATCGTTATTGGGATTCCGTATATGAAGGCGCAAGGGAAGCTGTACCAATTGCAATCTTGCTGTTCATTATTGGGATGTTCTCTGAGCTGATCAAAACAACGAACATTTCAGGCGGTTTCGTATGGATTGCTAGTTTACTAGATGTGGATGGGGGATTGTTCACGGCATTTACATTTTTAGTCGTATGTATCATTGCGACTGCTACAGGATCATCAATCGGAACGATGTTTACCTGTTTCCCTATTTTCTATCCGGCAGGTGTACTATTAGGTTGTGATCCCGCTTTCCTTGCAGGTGCCATTGTCAGTGGTTCTATTTTTGGGGATAATTTAGCGCCTATTTCAGATACGACAATTATTTCTGCAGGAACACAAGAGTATTCAAAAAAGAAGGGGTTTGCTGAAATAGGTGGCTGTGTGTCCACTCGATTCAAGTATTCTTTCGTCGCAGGTATAATCACTTTTGTTCTGTTCTGGATTTTTGGTGGCAACGGAAATGCCGGTGCGATCGATTCGAATACACTTGCTGAGAATATGAACCCAATGACATTGGTTATGCTTATTCCAGTAGCTGCAATGTTATTCGTTGCAATCAAAACTCGTAATATTTATAAAGCGATTACGATTGGGATCCTTTTAGGGGTAATCACAGGTTTAGCTTTTAAACTATTGACATTCGGCGACATTATCTCCGTAGTGGATGGAGCTCCAGTAGGATTTCTAACGGGAGGCGTCAGCGGAATGATGGGAACGGTCACGCTTGTAATTTCTGTCTATGGGATTATGGGTGTCCTTAATGGTGCTGGTGTGCTTGAAAAAGTTACAAATGGCATCTTAAATAGCAAATTGTGCAGGACGACTCGCGGTGCCGAATTTGCCATGATGTTAGGGATTTCGTTTACAACGTTAATTTTCGGTGGTGTAACGAGTGCATCAATGGCGACATTTGGAAAAGTACAGAATGAGATTGGTAAACGTGTCGGTTTACACCCGTACCGCCGTGCCAACTTACTCGATGGCTTTGCAAATTCTATCGTTCTAGTAGTACCTTTTTTAAGTGTGTTTGTCTTCCTTGGTGCTTTACTGTCAAATGGTTATGAATTTGTTGCGCCTCTTTCATTAACAGAAATCAGCAGCGGTTTAATTTATTGTATGATTTTGTTCGTGGTTCTGTTATTCTCTGTCATAACGGGATGGGGTCGTCAATATGAAGGTCCAGACGGAAAGCCGGTTAAGAATCTTCAAGAATAGAGAAAAAAGTCAGCCACTCACTCTGCTAAGCATTAGCACAGTGGGAGGACTGACTTTTTTTCATGAGCAAAGTTTTTCAATTTAAATCTTGAAGTAAACAAAAGCGACTGAGTATTTTATCTAGTTGTGGAGGAAGCTATTACTCATCTCTTCTATTCCTATCACCCATATCTTCCATATCCTCTACTGGATCTTCAGGATCTGGATTGTTATCATTTTCATCGTCTTTAAACATGTTGTCATTTTCATCAACACCAGGTAAATTTTCAGGATCTAGATTATTTTGATCATTATTGCGATTGTCACCATTCATATCATCGTTTTCAATAACATTATTGTTATCCTCTGGTGGTGGATCCTGATCATTATTGTTACAACCGACGATTAATAGGGCAGATAGAACTATACCTGCAAGAATAGAAAACCATTTTTTATCCATAATTCGTTCTCCTTTCATAATCTTTGTACTGACTTTAGTTATCATTCCCTATAGATGTAAAGTTATTTAAGTTTCTTTTTTTATTGAGTAAATATCATAAATTGAACTCCTTGAAATTAGGGAGAGTCCCCTGACCTAGTTTGCTAAAGAATTAACGTACCGGGGGCTGAACTTTTTTCTAGGAACGAAGAACTTGTCAGATGTATATAGGATAAATGGGTTGACCTTTTTGAGGAGGGAATTTCCAATGTATCAAGACTTTCCATATAATAATCCGGCACCTATGCATAGACAAAGGATTACAATGCAGCAAGCTCAAGAAATAGCACTTCAAAGTGTGCCTGGGAGAGTTATACACGTGGATATGGATTTAGAAAATGGTGTTTTAGTTTATGAGGTCTTCATTATGACAGCACAAGGGATGATATTTGAAGTAGAGATCCTTGCAAAAAATGGTAAAATCATAAAAATTGATCAAGAAAACGATGATGACTAGAATAATCCTTTCTTTAAAGAAGGTCAGTCCCCCAGTTTGCTTAAGCAAACTGGGGGACTGACCCTTTTTCATTTTTTCAAAACATTTTATTGACTTTTTTCGCTTGGTAAACGATAGGAAGCAAACGGTTCTCCATAACGAAAAGGGGTGCTGGCGGCATCGAGTGCCTCGATGATTGCTGGGTCTAAGTCTAGAGATAGACACTTTATATTCTCAAGGACTTGTTCTTCTCGTGTTGCACCGACAATAATGGTTGAAACGACTGGGCGGCTTAACAGCCATGATAGTGATAATGCGGCTGGTGATGTATCAAGTTCCTTTGCCGATAAGGAAACTTGTTTTACAAGCTGTAGGTGTTTGTCGTCTAACCGTTTGCCGATAATTGAGTTAGGATCTGTATCTAATCGGGAGCCAGTAGGAATTTGGGTCCCATCACCATATTTACCTGTTAAAAGGCCGCCTGCAAGTGGGAAATAAGGGATGATGCCGATGCCTTGATCGAGACAGCATGGAATCAATTCTTGTTCAGGTGTACGATCGGCAAGGGAATAGGATTGTTGAACGGTGACAAATCGTGAAAGCCCTTGACGTTCACTAATGCCAAGCGCCTTCATGAGTTCCCATGCCGCATAATTGGAAGCGCCAATATAACGAATTTTTCCAGTGCGTACAAGATCATCAAGTGTTCTTAATGTTTCCTCTAAAGGGGTATTCGGATCGAAGCTATGAATTTGGTAAAGATCAATATAGTCGGTCCGAAGTCGTTTCAAACTCCCTTCGATTTCGCGTTGAAGGTGGTATCTAGAAGAGCCTTTGTCATTCGGACCATCCCCGTTCGGAAGTCCTGCTTTTGTTGCAATGATCACCTCATGTCTGCGATCAGCCAATGCCTCACCAATGATCTCCTCGGATTTTGTACCGGAATAAATATTTGCAGTATCAATAAAATTGATACCTTGATCTAGTGCTTGATGGATGATACGAATGGATGTGTCCTTGTCGGCACGTTTGCCGAATGAGTTCCCCCCGAGACCAAGTGCAGAAACCTGTAAACCGCTGTTTCCAAGATGACGATATTTCATTTAATCTCCTCCTGGTACTTGAATGATTATTGTAAACGTTAACATACGCTAGTTCAATTTAAATAATTATGTGTTTGAAAGTCAATCAATTTGATTCGCTTTTCTGCATAAGTAAGTATGTATGCGGCTTGAATTTGGACAAGCTTTTCCTAGAAAGGTAGAACTAGGATTCCATCATCTATTTTTAAAATATTGACCGAGGTCAAGTATTTATCAGGAAAGTCATACTAGAATGTAATCATAAGGTAAATAAAAATAGCAATAAAGATAAAAGATGAAAGAGATCATATTTAAGGAAAAACTCAATGAAGTCTATCAAACTTAAATCATATAAATGAGGAGGAGGAGACATGCAGAAACTTATTTTAAAGAATAAGAACCCCATAACTTTAATAAGTGCTATTTTAATAGCTACTGCATTTATTAGCAAATGGACAGTGGGCAATATGGATATCTTTGTTTGGTCATTGATTATTGCTTCTATCTTAGGTGCAGCACCTATTGCCATTCAAGCCTATCAAGCTTTACGAGTAAAAGTAATAAGTATTGATGTTTTAGTTACGATCGCAGTGATTGGAGCATTTTTAATTAAGAACTATGAAGAGTCAGCCATTGTTACATTTCTATTCTTATTCGGTGCTTATTTAGAGCAACGGACATTAAATAAAACACGTTCAGCCATAAGGGAATTAACAGAAATTGCACCAGAAAGTGCACTAAAACAAATGGAAAATGGAGATTTTGTAGAGGTTGAAGTGGATGAAGTTGACGAAGGTGACATTTTACTCGTTAAAACCGGAGCAAAAGTTCCTGTTGATGGTACAGTTTTATCTGGTGAAGGCAGTATTAATGAAGCAAGTATTACAGGAGAGTCGATTCCCGTTGGAAAGGAAAAAGGTTCAAATGTATTTGCAGGTACAATTTTAGATAACGGAACGATTCAAGTTGTCGCTGACCGTGTTGGTGAAGACACAACATTTGGTAAAATCATTGAACTAGTAGAAGAAGCACAAGACTCAAAATCAGAAGCAGAGCGCTTCATTGACCGCTTTTCGAAATATTATACACCTGCAGTTCTTGTTCTAGGCTTTATCGTATGGTTATTCTCAAGAGATATTGAGCTGGCAATTACGATTTTAGTTCTAGGTTGTCCAGGTGCTTTAGTTATTGGTGTGCCAGTATCGAACGTTGCAGGTATTGGAAATGGAGCACGTAATGGTGTTTTACTAAAAGGCAGCGAAGTAATCAGTGATTTTAGTAAATTAGATACAATGGTATTTGATAAAACAGGTACCCTAACTGTTGGAAATCCATCGGTTTCGGAAAAGGAATATTATGGGGAAAATATTGATGAGGTATTAGGTTATCTTGCAAGTGTTGAACGTGAATCAGATCATCCATTAGCAAAAGCAGTTTTAGAAGAAATTGGGGAAATAACATTCTCTGTAGTTGAAAGTACAGAGGTTGTAAAAGGTGGCGGAATTACAGCAAATGTAAATGGACGTAGAATTGCGGTTGGTAATGTTGCCTTAATGGAGAGAGAAAATGTTGAATTAAATGAAAAAGCAAAAGCTGATATAGCCCGTTTGGAAAGCGGTGGAAACTCACTTGTATTAACTTCAGTTGATGGAGAATTGAAAGTGTTAATGGGAATTCGTGATCAGATACGTCCAGGTGTTAAAGAGGATCTCCAAAAACTAAGAAAATTAGGCGTGAAAAATTTAGTTGTACTTTCAGGTGACAACCAGGGAACGGTTGATGTAGTTAGCCGTGAATTAGGCTTAACTGAAGCACATGGAAACATGTTGCCTGAAGATAAATCAGCGTATGTTAAGAAGTTAATAGAAGAAGGTCAAATTGTAGCTTTTGTTGGAGATGGAGTTAATGATAGTCCATCACTAGCGTTAGCGAATATTGGTATCGCTATGGGCAGCGGTACAGACGTAGCGATCGAAACATCAGATGTTGTGTTGATGAATTCAGATTTTAGCCGTTTACCACATGCTCTTGGATTAACGAAAGCTACAGCTAGAAATATGATACAAAATATTATTATTGCTGTAGGTGTTGTGTTGATCTTACTAGCCGGCGTGTTGTTTAGTGAATGGGTAAACATGTCAATTGGTATGTTAGTACATGAAGCTAGTATCTTAGTTGTTATCCTGAATGGTATGAGATTATTACGTTATGCGTTGAGGTAAAGTAAGAAAAACCCTTGACTTAGATCAAGTTTTTATTTAATGAAAGGTGATAATCTTAAATTAGAAGATAGAGGTTAATAGAAATTCAATTTGAAAAATAATAAATATAAGGGAGGAGAATGTAAGATGAGATCAGCAACAATCCAATTAGAGACTTTAACATGTCCATCATGTATGCAAAAAATTGAAGGTGCACTTAAGAGTTTAGGCGGGATCGATAAAGATTCAGCAAAAGTATTATTTAACTCAAGTAAAGTAAAACTAGAGTTTGACGAAGATAAGGTATCAATCGAAGAAATAGAAGGTGCAATTAATAAAGTAGGTTACGATGTTCTTAAATCTAAAGTAAAATAATCCGAGGGTAATGACTACAAATAAAAAGGCATTCACATTCCAAACTTATAAAAAGTAACGTATATATCAGCACTAAAGAACGCACAGACTTTTATATCTGTGCGTTTTTACTTAAATTTTATTACACAAATGCTGTAATAAGGAATTTTTCTTAGTAACCTTTTCTACTGTTTAATTTTTAATTTCGATTTTATCTGCGCTGGCTTGTGCTGGGTAACTTTCTCTTACTGCTGATGTCCATACAGAAACAATTTGACCTACTTTCAAAGTTTCAATATCATCTGTTGAAAACCATATCGCCTCTGGTCTTCCATCTGGCAATTTTTCTGTTGTGCTTTCCACCAAAAATCTTTCATCTTCTAATTTAACAATTTCTCCTATAATTGTAGGTTCATTTGGTATCTCCTCAATTGATTTTGAAATATCGTTGTTGAGTTTCTCCTCACTGTCGTTTTGTTGACAACCCAATAATCCTACTGATAAAAGTATTAAAGACAAAATTAAACAAAGTTTTTTCAATAACATCACTCCCTTACCTTGTATAGCTAATCAATTAATATACGCAACTTTTCGATGATAGCTTCTTTCAAAATTCCCTCTTTAAAGAAATGGTTTGTATAGACACTTAGTATCATTTCATTTTCTTCTGTTATTTCTATTTTTTGTAAGACATGATTAATTATATCTGCTAGCTCTTTAGGATTACTATACATGGTGTTCCATGCGCGAACTTGTAATTCTAAATCATGACCTAATGCAGCATCTTCAAGTTCTTCTTTTGGTACAGGTTCATTTAAACGTTCGTAAGGATCCTCATATATGTCGGTGTAAATGAAATGAATGGGATTGTATTCGTTTAAATCATATGAAAAGTGCTCATTGCCAATTGTAACTACCATTTCAGTACTTCCAAATTCGATTGTTCCATTTTCTACGATGAAGTTTTCCGAAAAGGATTGAATGCGACACTCCAGATGCGGTGTAATGAGCCAATAGCGATATTGTGAATTCAGCATTGCCACATATTCAGTAATTGATGTATCTTTAACCTTGTCTTCATCTCTTAACCTTGTATATTCTTTTGGTCGATAATAATACTGAGCATCCAGTTCCTTCATCGTAATTGTCCACTGGCTTTCCGGACAATCAAATAAGACACGAAAGGCAAATCCATCATCGGTTTTCTGTAACTCGTTATAAATGAACCATTGTCCAGTCTGAATAGGCTCATCTGTCTCTTCTGATATAACACCTTTGAAAATTAGATGAATCAGGGCTTTTGATGAAAATCCACCATCCGTGTTGACGTAAAGGTGAAGCGTATCCCCATCCCGTTCAATTCGTTCGATTATGGAATCATGTAAACTTTCCGCAAAGACATCTTGTACAGATGACGGTAAGTGGGCCACCGCTTGAATCGTATTTTCATAGGCAGCATCTAGTATTTGTTCAAATTCCTTGTCCGCCTCTTGCATCCATTTTAAATAATCTTCACGTACTGATTTCGGTAATGTAGGTTGATTTAACGTACTATTTTTCAAATAAGGTATAAAGCGGCTTGGCAGTACATGTAACAACTCCTCTTTTACCTCTTGGAGTTCTTCGTTCAAACGGGCAATAAGGTCTTCTCCTTCTTCATTTGCTTCTCTTAATGCAATTTCCCAGTCGTGGTCTGATTCTTGGATGGGAAGAAGATTACAGGTTAAAAACTTTTCATTTGCTTCTTTTGATAGATTCCACATAAGCTCACCTCAAAACAGTTAGTAAAAATAGTATACTATAGGAGTCTATTCTATGAATGGAATAAACTGGAGAAAGTGGGGAAGTCTATAATGTATTTATGTTATATTTTTCGAAAAAATGGAGGTTTATATGGACATAATTTCACTTGATCAAGATATCAATGTATTTTGTATAACGGCGGAAAGCTTTCCTAACGGTATTATGGCAGCTCATAAGAAGCTTCACTCAATAATTCCATTCTCAACATCTAGGAGATATTTTGGCCTATCCCGCCCTGAAAATGAAGGGGACATTGTTTATAAAGCAGCTGCTGAAGAATTAGAAGAAGACAAAGGGAAAGATTTCGTAGCTGAAACATTCACGATTAAAAAAGGAAAATATATGTGTATTACTGTATTAAACTTCAAGGAAGACTCACAGAGCATTGGAAAGGCATTTCAAGAGTTAATTACACAGCCTGACATTGATCCGAATGGCTATTGTGTTGAATGGTATATTAATAATAAGGATGTTAAGTGTATGGTTCGGATTAATGATGTTGAATAAACTTCAAAAAGGTCAGTCCCTCAGTTTGCTAAAGCATTAACGCAGCGTCCCCCTCTTTCATTTTTCGAAAACTTGATATAGGACAAGTTTATATTTGAATAAACGAGTTATTCTTAAGGTAAATAAAAAGAAAGAGGGGGATTACAATGACAATAAGAACACTTTCAGAAGCGGTAAATGAGCACTTTGCATTATTAGCAAAATACACTTCTGTATTAGTGAAAGTTCACGGTAATACTCATCCGGAATTGACACTTGTTCGGGATATTTTTGCAAAAATAAACTCTAAAGTACAAGAGAATGGTACAGACCATGTAGATTTATCAATAGAATTTAATGAGCTACGTAGAGTTACAAATAATTATTCTATTCCAAGTGATGGATGCGAGACATATGCAGCAACCTATCAAATGCTAGAATCAGCTGATAAAGCGTATCATTCTTAAAATATAGTTGTAATACTTTAAAAGGATCGAAAGGATTGAGGAAAATCTCAGTCATTTCATCCTTTTTTTGATTCAAGTAAAGTCTTAATCATCATGTGAATGCGTTCTCATGATAACTATTCTCAGTTAATTGATACTTATTCTCACTAATATATAATAATCATCATTACGAAAATGATAATTATTTTCAATTAAATTTGATTGAAAATGATTGATTAACATTATAAATGCATAAAATATGGCAAATAACCTATTAATTACGATAATCATTCTCAATTAAATAATTATTTTCTCAATTAAGTTGACTTATTGATGAGACAGTATTAAGATTATAGTTAATAGTAATTATAATTTATAGGAGTGGCATTATGAATATAAAAAATAACAAAAATAGAAGACTACTCATTTGGGCTGCATCGTTAACTTTTCTCTTTGCGGGATTAGAAGTAGTTTATGGTTTGATATCAGGCTCATTAATGATGATGGGCGACGGGGTTCATATGGCCTCTGATGGATTTTCTTTAGTCCTTTCCTTAATTGCGGTTATTTTATCATCAAAAGCAGCTACGAAAAATAAAACGTTTGGATATAAGCGGTTTGAACCAATCGCAGCGTTCATTAATGGTTTAACATTAGTCATTATCCCGATCTTTATTATTGTTGAAGCGGTTAATCGGATGATTACCCCTGTAGACATTGTGACAAACCAAATGCTAGTTGTCGGTACGATTGGTTTGATTGTTAATGTAGTTGTAGGGTTTATTTTGACAAAGGCAAATTCGAATATCAATATTAAGAGTGCCTTGTTGCACGTTGTAGCCGATTTAATTACGAGTGTTAGTGTGGTTATCGCTGCACTAGGAATCAAATACTTTGGTTTAACTTGGTTGGATCCAATTGGTAGTCTATTGACTTCCTTTATCATCATTGTCGGGGGAGTGAAAATCACGAAGGAATCATTAAATATATTAATGGAAGGAACCCCAGATGGATATTCAGTTGAGGCAATTAAAAAGGCTGTTCACAAATCAGGAACGGATATCATCGTTGATGATGTAAAATTATGGTGTGTGAATGAAGATGAAGTCTACACGTTAATCAATATACAATCCCCTGCAGAAAAGGTTTATCGATTACAAAAAGAGATTAAGGAGAAAATATCCAATTCCTTCAAAATCCCGTCAGAAAACATTTATATTAATGTAAACTGATTTAACTGCATACTTACTCATTTTAGGGACACGACAAAAAGTATATTTAAACGAAAAAAGCGCGGCTGTTCAATTAGAACAGTCGCTTTTTCACTAATTAATGTGCAGTGTGGTCAAATAAACAAGAGATTCTAACACATATATAATGGTAAGATTGATTTATTGTCAGAATCGTAGGAGGGGATTTTTATTCAAACGATAATAAATAGAATAGCACTTGCGGTATTTGCGCTAGTTGTGGCCTTATTTATGGTTGACCGCCCTCTTTTAGGAATTATTCCTATGATTAGTTTGGTGTTAGTGAGTAATTATACTAGTAAATTAGAGAGAAAAGCTGAAGTTGATAAAAAGGTGAAAATAATCGGCTGGATTTGTTTTGTTGTGACTGCAATTATCGGATTGGTGCTAATTTTTTCATTTCCCCATTACTTCCAAAATTAGAGGATGTTTTTGAAAAACTGAAAACGGTTATTAGGACAGTGATATTTTAGGGGGGATTATGTTGAGCGGCTTTAATCTTGGGGATGTATTATTTCAATTATTTTCACTTGCATTTATTGTACTGATTATCGCTTTAATCGTGTCAATTTTCCGTTCGAATAAGAAGAGAAAAAATCAACTGGATCGAATCGAAAAGAAAATGGATGAGATAACGGGCAATAAAAAACATCGTTCGTAATGATCATTTTTGATACACAGTTGGGGGGAGTTTCGTGAGGAAAATAAGAATTGCTTTATTGCACTTATTGCTTAGGAACGGAGATATTAAATATAATCAAAATTTACTAGAAAAGGCAATAGAACAAGCGGCCAAAAAAGATGTCGATTGGGTTATAACTCCGGAATTGGCTACGAGTGGATTGCAGTTTACTCAAAACATTGGAACGGATTGGATTAACGAACAACCGGATCAATGGATGGCTCGTTTACAAAACACCGTTCGGTCGTTAAAAACAACTGTCTTTATTGGTTGTGCAGAGAGATCTAACCAAAGTAATAAACTATACAATTCCGTTTTTGTAATTGATCAAAAAGGGAACTTAATTGGAAAACAACAGAAGATTACAAGAGTAGATGGTTGGTCAGCGTCAGGTAAGGTAATTGAACCAATCGATTTGGGTAATATAAAAGTCGGCGTGTTGATATGTGCGGACTCCTATACAAATCAGTTTGCCGACAATCTGTTATCGAAAGGTGCAGAAATCCTAGTTGCTCCTTCAGCTTGGGGACCAGGTTTGCACGGGCCTGAGGGTGAGTGGGAGCAAAGGTCAATTGATACTGGATTGCCTGTTTTTGTGTGTAATCGTACGGGTGAGGATACAACGGTTTCTTTTTGGGAAGCAGAAAGTTCGGTTATTAAGGACGGAAAACGACTTCTTTCACATCAATCTGCTCAATCTTCTATTTTAACTTTTGATTGGGATTTGGATAATATGAATTTAACTTCCTCCCAATTTGACGTCACTTATATTGATTGATTTATGTTAAAAGAAATGGCTTCAACAAGCAGGGCGATCCTTGAAAAAGAAGGGATTGTCCTTTTTAATTCGGTGTTTCTATTTCGTCTAAACTTTCATGAAAGTTGACTTAAATACAGTTTGCTGATAACATTATAATTTAACATAAAATTTACATTAATATCATTGACAAAAAGGAGGAGGTATGAAGATGACATTAATTGAGTATTGTGGCAATACGGAGTTTTCCATTCTGCATTTCATATTTTCCTTAACGGATGAAGTTAGCGAAAAGATTGCAGAGAAGAAGTTATTTTATAAAGAACAAATTAAACGCTATGTAAAAAAACAAATCGATTTCTTCTTTAAAGGATATCATTTAAAAAACGCTCTTTTACACACATACAAGTACGAAGCTTACAACACGATTATGTTTAAATTAAAAGGTATTTTAAAGAAGCATAACGTCTTTCAATGTGTATAAACGCTATAGAATGTCTCTAATACTAGGATTTTTTACAAAACCACAAAGTTATTATCCGCTTTCCCCCTCTTTGACTGGCAGCGACCCGTGTATGGATAATGGATTTGATTCAATTATACCTTTCTTACAATTTTCGGATAAAAGGGTCCGTTCGTAATTTGCTGAAGTATATTAATGCAACGACTGGCCCTTTCTTATATCCTTTGAATTAACGGAAAATTAACACGTTTCAATTAAATTTACATTACCTTAATAAATTTCATATATACTGTAGATAACCTAATAACTTCCTTCAGCAAATGTTTTTGTAACGAAAGCTTGCGACAGGCACCAGAAGTCTCCTTCATCTATAAGTGGCGAGATGGATGCAAGTTTTTATTGATTCAGTGGGTGTTCAAATCCTAGCTGAATGAAGTTAAGCCTCCGGCGGATTAATTTCTCGAGTGAGCTCGAGAAAAATCCGGACGCAAATTCGACGGGCGAATTTGATCAAAATAGGAAAATTCTTTTCTAGGAGATTATGATGAAATACGATTGTCTGATTGTTGATGATGAAGTCGCTTTAGCGGAAACAACTTGCGAATATTTTAATATGTTTGATGTCAGTACTGCCTTTGTGACAAGTGCAACGGAGTGCGAACGTTTTTTGAAAAAGAATGAACCCTTGTTGATTCTTTTAGATATCAATCTTGGTGATGAATCAGGATTTGACTTATGCAAAAGGTTACGTAAAACGACGCAAATTCCAATTCTTTTTATTAGTGCACGCTCGAGCGATGATGATGTGCTAATTGCCTTGAACATAGGTGGGGACGATTATATTCAAAAGCCTTATACCCTTAGTGTTTTGCTTGCTAAAGTGAAAGTTGTATTAAAAAGATATAATCGTCACATGAACAATCAAAGCAACTCATTAGAGTTTGGGGATATTCAAATCGATCCAAAGCTTCATCGTGTCCGCGTAAATGATGTTGATATTCAACTAAAAACAATGGAATACAAACTTCTGTCTTATATGGTAAAAAATAAAAATCGAATCATCACAAAAGATGAGTTGTTTCAAAATGTTTGGGGAGATTCCTTTGTCGGGGATGGGACCTTAAATGTACATATTCGGCATTTGCGAGAAAAAATTGAGATTAATCCAAAGGATCCGCAATTTATAAAAACGGTATGGGGAACAGGATATATTTTAGAGGATTCTAATCTATGAAAATAAAAGGATTCATCGGATTGATTCTGATTATTATTAGTGCTGGGATTATTTTTTCCGTTAACGCAATAAAGAGTATGAATATGTCAGAAGTAGATCTTGTTGCGATGAACGATGCGGTTAAGACGGTCGAAAAGAATTGGGGACAAATAAATGAAGAGATGTTTAATAGCAACGAGTTAAATCAAGGTTTTACGATTATAGATATCTCTGGAAACGTGATTTATCAAACATCAGACATTTCTTTTGTCCATTTATATGAATCCATAAAAAATAGAGATACAGTTATTGATGTGAGACAAAACAATGAAATTGTAGGGAAACTGATCTTCCATCATGATGAGCAGAAAATGGTAGAACAAATGAAAAGTGAGCTGGTTCTATCCGTCAGTTTAATCTTTGGGTTATTGATATTTCTGACTATTTTTTATACCCTCTATATTCATAAAACTCTATTGCGGCCCTTTCAGAAACTACAAAATTTTGCAGCGAATGTGGCTAGAGGAAATCTGGACATCCCTTTAGATATGGATCGGAACAATACCTTCGGTGCTTTCACAGAGAGTTTTGATTTGATGCGTGAAGAACTTTATGCTGCACGTCAAAGAGAGTATGAGTCCAACCAAAGTAAGAAAGAGCTTGTGGCTACTTTAAGTCACGATATTAAAACACCTGTCGCCTCAATTAAGGCGGTTAGCGAATTGATGCTTTTGCAAGCAAAAGAGGATAAGGTCATGAAGCAATTGAATACCATTTATTCGAAAGCTGAGCAAATTGACTTACTTATTACGGATATGTTTCACGCAACTTTAGAAGAACTTGAACAGTTAAAGATAGTTGTTAGCGAAGAATCGAGTGAAGTTCTTATTGATATGATTGAGAATGTCAATTATGATGAAAAAATTATTTGTGATCCTATTCCACCGTGTATCATTTTGACAGATCCCGTACGTATGCAACAAGTGATCGATAATATTATAAGCAATTCATATAAATATGCGGGAACAAAAATCATCATTCAATCACAAATCAATCAGGGCTCTCTGGAACTCCATATTTTAGACTGTGGACCGGGTATGAGTGAAGATGAATTGCCACTATTGTTCAATAAATATTATCGAGGGAAAAATGTTGGAGGCAAGAATGGTTCAGGACTTGGCTTATATATATCGAAGTACTTCATGGAGAACATGGAGGGAGAAATTAGCTGTTATAACAGAGAGGATGGTTTTACAGTTATCTTAAAAATCAAACTCGCTTAAGTTTAAGGAATAATTAAGAATTGTATAAAGATTTAATAAGAGTTCATTTTGTATGATAAGACTGTAATCTACATTTTACAGTCTTTTTTTATATGCCGACTAAAGGGAGAGTGCGAATTTATCATGACAAAGACGATTATTCGAACGGATAAGCTTTGTAAAACCTTTTCTAGCGGGGGAAATCAGCAACATGTATTAAAAAATCTTGATATCAGTTTAATAGAAGGGGATTTTACCATCATCATGGGCAGTTCAGGTTCTGGGAAATCCACCCTGCTCTACGCCGTTAGCGGGATGGATAAACCAACATTAGGTGAAATAGACTTTGCAGGGGAAAAGTTATCTAAATTAAACAATGATCAACTGGCGATATTTAGACGGAAGAATTGTGGTTTTGTATTTCAACAAATTTATCTACTAGATAATATGAGTGTGCTCGATAATGTACTGGCAAGTGGGCTTTTAGTCAATAAAAACAAGCGTGAACTCGTTAAAAGAGCAAAAGAACTGCTAACACAAGTCGGAATCAATGAAAACACCTGGTCTAAATTTCCGACTCAGCTTTCTGGTGGTGAGGCTCAACGAGTTGGCATCATTCGAGCCTTAATTAACAGCCCCAAAATGCTCTTTGCCGATGAACCTACTGGTGCTTTAAACTCAAGCTCGGGTAATCGTGTGTTAGATGTCTTCACCAATGTAAATCGTAACGGGCAAAGCATTGTGACGGTCACACATGATATGAAAACAGCTTTGCGTGGAAATCGGATTTTATATTTGCGTGATGGTGTTATTTGTGGTGACTTGCAGTTAGGGGATTATAGTGAGAAAGAGGATGTCGAACGTTATGAAAAGCTAAAAGCTTTCCTCGAAGAAATGGGGTGGTAAAGTGAAGGTGTTGAATCTAGCAATGGCAAATATTAGAAAAGGCAAATCAGCAACGGTTTCTTTGTTTATCTTTATTCTCATTGCAGCATTGCTGCTTAACATCGGTCTTATGGTGATTACGCAAATAAATGCCTTTTATGATCATCAAGTTGAAAGATTGCATGACCCCCATGTAACAGTTGTAATGGATCGGGCTAGTTATGATCCAACTTATGAGGAATTTATGAAGACTTATCCCGGAGTAAAAGAGATAGAAATAGAAGAGCTAGTCGCTTTGGACATGGCTAAATTTGACTATGGGGATAGTGAATTAACTTCTGGTGTTCTTCTGTTTAATGCGGATCGCCAACGCACCATTGGACCGTCACATTTTGTTGAAAAAATAACTACATCAAGTAATCGTGATATTTTTTTACCGTACAGTTTCAAAAATAAGGGAGGTTATCAATTAGGAGATCCCTTTACGCTCACCTATCAAAGTAACGAGTATGAGTATCAAATTGCTGGATTTTTTGAAACAACGACGATGGGTACGACGAACCTCGGAGTGATAAAATTTCTGTTATCGGAACCTGCCTATCAAACAGTAGCGTCTGAACTGGATCATCAATCAGAAGGTGTACTCCTATCAGCAGTGATGGAAGACCAAACACAATCCCCGACGTTACAAAATGACCTTGTTCAGAAAATTAAGCAATCATTAGCAGGGGAAAACGCTTATGTTTGGGGATTAGATGCTGAATTGGTGAAAAGTATTAGCGCAATGACCGTTAACATAGCTGCAACCCTATTAGTCGCTTTTGCAGCTATTATAGTATTTGTTTCCCTCATTGTCATTCGATTCCGTGTTTTGAATAGCATTGAAGATGGGATGACGAATATCGGAGCACTTAAAGCGATTGGCTATACAAGTGGACAAATTCTATCATCCATCCTTCTTCAATTTATCCTCATTGCTTTTTGTTCAAGTGTTGCAGGGATTGCTTTGTCCTATGTACTTATGCCTATCATCGGAAGTATTATCACAACTTTAACTGGATTAATTTGGACTCAAAGTCTTGATCTCACTATAAATTTAGTCAGTATTCTCCTTGTCGTTCTTTGTATTGTCATCGTTACATTACTATCTGGTCTCCGTGTTCAAAAAATTTTGCCTGTAGCTGCACTGCGAGGCGGTATTCAAACGCATAGTTTTAGAAAAAATTACTTTCCTTTGGAAAAGGGAAAAGGTGGGCTTCATTTCTTGCTTGCGATGAAATCGATGGTGGCAAACGCTAAGCAAAATCTGATGATTCTGTTCATTATCATTGCCTTAACTTTTGCCTCAATTTTTTCAGTTGTGCTGTATTATAATATTGCGGCTGATAAAACTGCTTTTGTGAACTTATTCGGTGATGAACCAGCAAATGTGATGGCCATTGTTCAATCCGATCTAGATACAAAAGACTTATTGAGCGACCTTGAACAATTGAATTATGTACGAAAAGTCAATCTATTCGACAGGGCTGAGATGAATGTTGATGGTCAAAGGGTATTTACAAGTATTACGGACCATTATCATCAGCTAGAGAATAATATTGTCTATGAAGGACGTCAGCCAAAACATGAAAATGAAATATCGATTTCTTGGGTTGTATCAGATCAAATTAATAAAGGAATTGGTGATACGGTTGAAGTGGAATACGGGGCTGAAACCGCCACTTTTATTGTGACGGGACTAAGTCAAGCAATTGGGAATTTAGGCCAAGTATCTGCATTAACATTGGAAGGGGTCCAGCAATTACAGTCGGATTATAAAGGGTACGTTCTTTATGTCTATCTAGATGGGATATCCAACAAAGACTTTATCAAAAAGGTTAAAGAGCAATACGGAGATCGGATCATGGAAATGTTAGATATTGACGAAAATATCGAGAGCCAAACAGGTATGTATATAGAAGCGGTATTTGCGGTTATGCTGATGGTTCTAGTCATTACAGTTCTTGTTGTTGGCCTGATTTTGTATTTAGTAATCAAGACGATGATCATTAAACGTAAACAAGAGTTCGGTGTTATGAAAGCAATCGGGTATTCAACGATCCAACTGATGCACCAAATTTCCATTAGTTTTCTCCCTGTTATCTTTACAGGTGTTGTCATTGGTGGTCTACTAGGCTACTTTTTAACAAATCCGATGCTTTCGGTATTACTTTCAGTCGCAGGAGTTAAACGTTTAGATTTTATTATTCAATTTCCGATGATTCTTATGATTTGCATAGGTATCTTTCTTCTAGCTTACGTTATTTCTATTGTTGTATCTAGAAAAATAAAGAGAATTTCTGCTTACGGTTTAATGACAGAATAGAATATGGAAAATGGGTCAGTCTCCCATTCTGCTGCAGTATGAATACAGCGGAATGAAGGGCTGACCTTTTGTTTTAAACTAAAATGATAAGAAAATAATTAAAAACAATAATTTTTTATTGAAAAACGATAAGTATTATATTAAAATCTAATTGAGGTATAAATAGAGAGGCACTTTTTATGAGACATGGATTAATACTCTTTTTAAAGGTAGCGGTTATTCTTACGGGAATTCCGGTTCTTGCATTAGGTATATTTGCAATTCCTAAGATTGTTAGAAATGTAGCCATGAAATCAGGAATAATGAGTATGAACATGGATTAGGGGAATTGACAGAACCAGACCATTCTTCCGTATTAATAAACCCTATAACTGCTAAAAATGGTTAGCGATAATTTTTTTAGAGGATGTAGGAATTTGATTAAGTTTATTCTTATTTATATTTTAAAATTGTATACAAATTAAGGTGAGCAATATGATTAGAGATAAAAAGATTTATATTCTTTTAACTGATACAGGAACAGTATTGACAAGCATGATTAAATTTTATACTAATAAACCCCATAATCATGCCTCAATTTCCTTTGATGCTAAATTAATAGAGGTATATAGTTTTGGAAGAAAAAAGGTGAAAAATCCTTTTATTGGCGGATTCGTTAAAGAAGATATTCATTCCACCTTTTTTAAACAGGCGGATTGCGCCATCTATTCTTTAACGATATCAACTAATGAATATAACGAGATGTATCAATATATCCAAGAAATAGCTTCCAAAAAGGATCATTATCGATACAATTTTATTGGATTATTGGGAGTACTAATCAAAAAGCCAATAAAAAGAAAAAGTGCCTTTTTTTGTTCCCAGTTTGTGGCATCTGTTTTAAAAGAAAGTAAAATCATTAATTTTGAAGAAAGAGATCTTTCTTTAGTTAAACCAAGTGATTTGCCTTCTTTAGCAAACTTTCAATTAGTTTTTAGAGGTAAATTAGAAGACTATATAAATAAAGACATGATGAAAATCCCGTGTCCTTTATATAATTTAGTTTAATGTGGATCTATGTAATTGTATTTTACTAGATTATGAATTGTTGAAAAAATATATATTCAAATGTGTATCGATTGACATCGATTAGCAGGGATCTAAATTTAAGAAAGATCTTTAGCATTCCAGAAATTAAAAAATGATAGAAAAAAATTAAAAAACTGAAAGGGATGGAGCTTGATGAAAACAAAAACAAAACGTTTACTTATTTCAGGAGTTGCAGCAGCAGCCATTTTTAGCTCACTTGTGATCCCTCAAGTTCAAGCGGGGGCAAGTCAATTTTTATCATTATTTCGTGTGGATCAACTTGAAATGGTCAAGTTGACACAAAGTGATATAAGTGAGATTGAAAATTGGATTCATGAAAATCAAGAGGGAGCTTTGGACCTTAAGGGAATTGGAAAGTTAGAAAAGTCAAAAGCGATAGGAGAGCCAATATACTTTGAAACAGCTGAATCGGCTGAGTCAGCTGGTTATCCAGTACCTAGAATAGCGGAATTTGATGTGATAGGAGTTCATGTGACTCCAGCATCAAACTTAACGTTTACCCTAAATGTTGAGAAGGCGAATCAACTTTTAACTCAATTAGGTTCTGAACATCAATTTGAGGCATCGTTAGATGGAAAGTCATTTTCTGTATCAACATTTGAAGCTATGAAAACAGATTACAAGCTAAAAGATCAACGCATCTCTTATACGCGTACAAAATCGCCAGAAATCAATGTTCCAGAAGGAGTGTCTGTTGAGCAATTAAGAGCTACGTTGATTTCTCTTCCTTTTATACCTGAAAATGTGAAGACTCAGCTTGCAAGTATTGATAAGCTTGAAACAACATTGCCAATTCCGATTGTTGAAACGGAAGGATCTCAGGTGAGTGAGGTAGGAGTAGATGGAGCTCAAGGATTTGTAGTAGAAAGTGAACAGGAATCATTAATCGTTTGGCAGGAAAATGGTGAAATTCACATCATTGTTTTTGAAGGTGTGATGAGCCCAGATGAATTAACTCAATTAGCTGCGAAAATTAATTAGAATGAATGGTTCAGAGCGATCTCGTCGTGCTCTGAATTTTTCGTAATAGGGGGAAGATGATGGACGTTATTCAGACGAATTCTTTAACGAAAACATATAATGGAAAAGGTGGAATTTCAGATGTGACGTTATCAGTTGGTGAGGGAATTGTATATGGTTTTTTAGGACCTAATGGTTCTGGAAAAAGCACATTTGTCCGTACACTTCTTGGATTATTACAACCAACAAGTGGAGAAGGTTATATCCTCGGAGAACCGGTTGGAACAACAAAGTCACGGGAACAAGTAGGGTATCTACCGGAGTTATTTCGCTACCCAGATTGGTTAACAGGCAAGCAATTGTTAGAAAGTCATGCCGCATTATGTAGGATACCCGTTCGGCAGCGAAAAAAACGAATTGAAGAAGTAATAGAGTTAGTAGGAATGACTGGAAGAGAAAATGGACGGATTAGTGGATTTTCTAAGGGAATGTCCCAACGAATTGGTCTTGCTTGTGCTATTTTAAATGATCCTAAGGTGGTCTTTCTAGATGAGCCCACTTCTGCACTTGATCCAATTGGGCGCAAAGATGTACGAGATCTCATGCTTTATCTTCGAGATCAGGGAAAAACCGTTTTTTTAAATAGTCATTTGCTATACGAAGTAGAGTCTGTGTGTGATTATGTGTCGATTGTTCATCAAGGTGAAATGATTGTACAGGGGCCATGGCGAGAATTAATGGTGACTGAAGCACAAGTGGAAATTGTAACAGATCAGCCTATCGATGTGCATTTGCCCTCGTTTGTAACACATTGTCAAAAAGAAAAAGAGGAAGAAGGACGTACAAGATGGGGGATCCAACTTGAGAACGAATCCGATATACCAAGAATCATTCGTGATTTATCATCAAATAATGTTGCGATCTTTGAAGTTAAACCGATCATCCCTCATTTAGAAGATGTTTTTATGTATTGGGTGACCCAGAAAAGGGAGAATGCTTATGTGGACAATCAGTAAATTAACCTTTAAAGAAATCATATCGAAGCGCATCTTTTTATTTACAATCATTATGACGCTCGCTTTTCTGGCGCTTTATGGAACGGCTATTTATTTTGCTGGAAAGGAGACACCAGGAGGAGCTGGGGCTAATCCTATTCAAGGTACAGAAGCCATTTTATTGCAACAGTTTGTTTCAACGCAACTTTTAGGAGTCGGCTTATACTTTTCATCCTTTATTACAGCCTTGCTTGCGATATTGTCTAGTGTAAGCTCGATTTCAGCCGAGGTGTCAAGCCATCAAATTGATACATGGTTAATGCGCCCAATTTCGAGAGCCCAATTTGTGTTAGGAAAATTTGTCGGACTAGCCCTTCTCATGATCTCTTATGCGGTCTGTCTATTTCTTAGTGTCATTCTTCTTCATCAAGGGGTTGGCGCAGAATGGATGGCATTAGATATCAAACCAATACAACTGATGAAAGCTGTAAGTGTGTTTGCGATTCAACCGTTTGTCTTAATTGCGTTTGGATTATTATTAAGCACACGAATGTCAACATTAAATGCGGGAATTGTTTCAATTGTTCTGTATGGTGCGGCCTTTATTGGCGGCTTTATTGAACAATTTGGGGCGGTAGCAGAGAAAGTAACTCTAGTGAATATCGGGATTATCACGAGTCTTACTTTTCCAGTTGATTCCATGTATCGTAAAATGACCATTTTATTATTTGATGCGACGGATAATCCATTGTCAATAGCACAGGGAGGGATGTTCACAAGTGTCACCAATCCTAGTAATACAATGATTTGGTATGCTGTGCTATATGGGGTAATTGCGGTACTCTTATCCATCTATAGCTTCAAAAAACGTGATGTGTAAATCTGTAAAAAGGAGATCCTCAAGTCTGCTAAAGGACTAAACGCAGCGGGAGGACACCTTATTTTTAGGTTAATTACAGAATAGAATAATTTGGAGACAAGGGATTCCCTTGTCTCCAAATTATGTATTATAAAATCTCTAATACGATGAGATCCTAGACCCTCAATGAGCCGCGGAAACCTCTGGCACTATAGTAGGAGTCTGCTCCATTGTGATATACAAAGACATGTCCGTAACGAAAGTCGCAAAAAAGAGCACCGCCAAGGTCTCTAATATCAGAGGGGGTTTGCACCCAACTCGACGACTTCTTATCGAATTGTTCCAGTTTCTGCAACTCACGATATTGTTCTTCCGTTAATAGTTCAATGCCCATAGCTGTTGCCATATCAATCGCATTATTTTCTGGCTTATGTTTTTTTCGAGATTCCAGTGCTTCACGGTCATAACAAACACTTCTACGTCCTTTAGGAGTCTCCGCTGAAAGATCGCAAAAAATGTATTCATCCGTACTTTTATCATAACCGATAACATCTGGTTCACCGCCAGTTCCTTCCATTTCATACAGCGACCACAATTTATCCGGATGAGCTTCTAGCTTTTCTTGGACTTTAGACCAATTAAGACCTTCATGCCGGTGTATGTTTTTCTCAAAACGTACTTTCAATACGTTGATTAATTCCTCGTTTTGTTCTATAGACAACTTCTTTGTACCGTTTGTCAAATTTGATTCTCCCTTTAATCGTTATCTACTTCTAGGATTTCTTCGGTTACAGCATCAATTTTAATATCGATGTCGATGCCATTGTTGTCATATTCTATCGTATACGTTTGTTTGCTATCGTCAGCTTCAAGTTTCCAACCTGTTGGAGAAAGGCCTTCTGCTTCTTTTGTTGCAGAAGCAATTTCAATAGCTTTTGCTGGGTCAATAATTGCTGAGAAATCTAATGATTCATCCCTATTTCTTTCAATATCGACTTCTTTATCCTTTATTTCTTTTGTCGTGGCATCGATCTCGGTTTCATATTCTTTTGATGAATCAAAACCGTCAATATCATAATGCAATCGACCAGAGTCGGCATCTAATTCAATAGATTCGATTTTTGCGTCAGGATGGGCTTCTTTAAAGACATTCACGGCCTCTGTCATTGAGATCGTTGGCTTTGTTATGTCAATCGTGTTTGCTGTACGGTCAATATTAGTATCAGTCCCAGCAGTTGATTTCTGATCTGTGTTGTTATTAGCGGTCGTTTCATTTGTTGTACTCTGTTGTGTTGTCGTACTCGTATTTTTGTTGGGTTCGTCTGTCCCACAGGCCGATAATAGAAGCAGGGTGCATCCTGATATCATTAATTTTTTCAACATATTTAATCTCTCCTCCTCTATTGATTGAAAAATGAAATATAATTACTTCCTCATTTAGGATTCTCTTCAATTATAAAAAATAAACATTAGAAGAAGATAAGAATGAGGTTAAACTTAATACATACTTGAGATGTTATCGATAAAATGAAAATACACAATTTATTCTTCGATAGTGAAACGCTAGAGTTGTCTGTGTTTTATGGTCATAAAAATAGGGTTCTAAACTTGTGATGTTAGAACCTTACTTACTATTATTCATTAAACAGCTTTTACACTAAATTGTTGAAGCCATATTTCCTTGTCGTAGGCGGATGGTTTATAGTCGATGGATAGTTTGTCTGTATGCTGCAACAGCAGATTGTCATAAATAAATGGAATTCCATCAATGATCACGACATTTTCTCCTTCTTCTTGTTCGACAGGGGCCACGGAAAAACTAGATGTTCCGCCACCACCACAACCTACACCGGCTAAGTATACATAGATTCCTTTTTTACTTTTGTCTTTTTCTAATAAGTTTTTTAATGTTTCTAAGGCAATGTCACTCAGATTTATTTCCACTTTAGGTTCCTCCCTCAATATTATTTTTTACGGTTTTCAGAAGTAGTGAAAATAGAATAATCATTATTTAGGCACGCCAATGTCTTGGAGAGGATAATACCGAAACTTTACTTCCCCAATGACTGTGTCGTGAGGGATGAATCCGAAAATTCTGCTATCCTTGCTGTGTAAACGATTATCTCCCATTACAAATAACATGTCTTTAGGTACTTCTGATTCTCCTGTTTTTTCTTGTAGTGAAAAGTTCTCTGTTAGTTTATTAAAGGGATGTTCTTCTTTATTTTCAATTAAGTAATTTTCTTCTAATGCTTCGCCATTTATATAGAGTACATCATTTTTCATCTCAATTTTATCACCCGGAAGGCCTATCACTCTCTTAATATAGTATTCATCCTCACTATCTGGTGCATCGAACACAATTACATCAAAACGTTGAATTTCACTCATTTTACTTACGACAATTTTATCTTGGTCGTGAAAGGTAGGTGCCATGGATGCTCCTAATACAGTTGAAGGTGTGAATAGAAGTTGTCTACAAATAAAAGCAATAATGAAAGCAAATACAACTGATTTTACCCAAGAATAAATTTCCTTTTTTGTACTTTCCTCCATGATTTACCACCTAACATTATTTTTATTTTGGTATATATTAATTGTACATGATATCAAGTTATATTAACAAGCTGGTGCCTTCCAAAGAATTAAAAACATTTAAGTGTAAGTCATTTTCAAACTTACTCTGTTTCTATATAATTGAATGATGAAGATTAGTAGGGGGAATTGGGAGAATTGGATATTGTATACATCATTAAAATGATTATTATTGGATTAGTTCAAGGTTTAACAGAACCAATCCCGGTGTCATCAAGTGGGCATGTTATGATTGTGAGTGAGATTTTAGGACTTGGTGAACAAGGGTTTACGTTTGCGATATTGACGAATACGGCTTCATTAGTAGCAATTCTTTATATTTATAGAAAAGATATTGCGAGATTAATTAGTCATTCTATTAACTATTTAAAAACAAGGGAAGAACGCTATAAAAGTGACTTCCGATTTTCTTGCTTTATTGTTATCGGGACGATCCCAGCAGGGGTTCTTGGAGTTTTGTTAAGTGATTACATTGCCGAAAGTGTGAGTATGACAACAATCGCGATCATGCTTTTTGTTACGGGAATTGCCCTTTGGTTCATTCGGAATATGAAAGGAACGAAAGGGGATCATCAGCTTACAACGAAGGATGCGGTATTAGTAGGATTCGGACAGGCAATTGCATTAACTCCGGGAATTAGCCGTTCAGGAGCGACGATTATTTCTGCTATAGCAGTTGGAATGACACAAGAAACGGCGCTTCGTTTTTCTTTTATGCTGTATATTCCAGTGAGTCTTGGTGGTGTGATACTCGGATTTTCAGATTTTATGAACGAACCGAATAAAGCTGATTTAGCGATCCCATATTTAGCCGCCTTTATATCCACACTTTTCATGACGTATTTTGCGCTAAAGTGGTTTATGGGAATTATGAAAAGTGGAAAGCTTGTCTATTTCAGTTATTATTGTTTCGTCGTTGGCATTTTACTCTTAATTTTCTTTTAAGTGCCGTCGTCAAATATCAAATGAATAAAAAAACACTATAAGAATATCGATCTTATCCTCGTAAAAGTGATTTTTACGAGGATAAGATCTTTTTTTATGCTTAAAGGAAGTTTATATCTTAATGATTAGCAAGATAAATAAGTTTTCACCGATGTAAACAAAAGTTGATATAAAATTTATATTGCCATAGTAAGATGATAAGCGGATGATCAAATAGGGAGGTTTACATTGTGAGGAAATTACTAAGTTCAATTACCGATTGGGTTTCAACGAAGCGCGGAATGTGGATAACGATCATTGCCTGGCTCATTCTTATGGTGGGTTTAAGTGCAGGTCCGAAGCTTGGCGATTATAAAGTAACGAATTTCCAATCGCTTCCCAATGAAGCGCAATCGATTATAGCTGAGAAAAAGACGGAAGAAATATTTCCGAATGAACAAGGGACACCGGGAATTCTTGTTTTCCATAATGAAAAGGGGGACATTGATACAGAGAATGTTAAACAAATAATCAATGGAATCCTAGCTGAAGAAATTAAGGGGATTGAAGAAATCGTTGATATAAACGCACTTCCACCCCAAGCGTTAACGGGCTTTATTTCCGAAGATGGTTCAACGATGATTGTTCCAATGGAATTAGAAAAGGGTCTAGGAAATAAAGATTACTCCGAAATCAATGATAAGGCTTCGGAGATTGGTAATAAGATTGCTAGCGGGCTTGAGAATGTTGACTTTTATATTACTGGCCCAGCTGGAATTGCTGGAGATACGGTAAAACTATTTGAACAAGCGGATTTTGTTCTATTACTAGCGACCGTTGCCATTATTCTAGTATTACTTATTCTCATTTACCGTTCACCATTACTTGCATTTATCCCTTTACTAGCAACCGTAATTGTCTATCAGGTTGTTAATCAAGGTATCGCCTTGCTAGGTGCTGGCGGTTTAGAAATCAATAATCAAACAACATCCATCATGAGTATTTTATTGTTTGCTGCTGTCATTGATTATTCCCTTTTTGTCTTCTCTCGTTACCGTGAGGAGTTAAATAAATATGAAGGTAAAAATGAAGCAATGAAGTACGCAATGCGTGCGACTGGAGAGCCAGTATTTTTTGCCGGAGGAACCGTATTAGCAGCGATGCTCGTCCTATTTTTTGCTAACTTCCGGGATTATCAAAACTTTGCTCCAATCTTTGGTCTTGCGATCTTCTTCATCATGTTAGCATCGATCACTTTAGTGCCTGCTTTATTTACGTTATTTGGACGTAAGGCATTCTGGCCGAAAGTTCCTAAGTATGGCATAGAAAAAGAAGTAAAACACGGATTTTGGGGAGCAGTTGCTAAATTTGTCGTTAACAAGCCTGGTCTGTCTGGAGGTATTGTTGGGATTTTTCTAGTCGTTACTGCTCTGAATGTATTTAATCTTGAGTATGAATTTGACCAAGTCAAAAAATTCCCAGAAGATTTACCCTCTCGTGTTGGTTACGAGATTGTCGAGACACGGTATAATAAAGGGGAGCTTGGACCTTCTACATTGCTAATTGAAAGTGATGAAGCGATAGAACAAGAGGATCTAACGACTTTAATTGAAAAGCTGCAAAGTTATGATGAAATTGCATCCGTTCGTTTGACTGCACAAACGGAAGATTCTAAGGCGATTAAGCTAAGTGTTGTGTTAGCCATGGATCCTTATTCTGCAGAATCGATGGATGTGATTGACGATTTACGTGAAGATACACCGAAGTTATTAAAGGATCTATCCATAACGGGAGAAGCCTATTATAGCGGAGTAACGGCAAAGCTTGTAGATGAACGGGATGTGAACAACCGAGATATTGTGACGATTATGGTGCTTGAAACCATTCTTATCCTAGTTCTTTTATTTGCTTTAACTCGTTCGATTAAAATGCCATTTTATATGATGGCAACGATTTTGCTTTCTTATGTATCTGCATTGGGACTCGGTATTTTCCTTGTCGATGTTTTCTTTGGCTATGAGGCAGTGAGCACTCGGGTACCAGTCTATGCTTTCATCTTCCTTGTGGCTTTAGGGATCGATTATAATATCATCCTTGTCTCTAGATTCATGGAAGAACGGAAAACGCATCGAGTGAAAGATGCACTGGAAATTGCGATTCGTAATACAGGTGGAGTGATTTCATCTGCCGGGATTATTTTAGCTGCAACCTTTGCGGCATTAACAACGATGCCAATTGCTGACTTATTCGTATTTGGATTCATCGTAGCGGTAGGAATCCTCATCGATACATTCCTAGTACGAGGTATGCTACTTCCGGCGTTGATTCTGTTATTTGAAAAAGATAAACAACCGTCGCGCAATCATTAATATAAAATGTAATAAGAAAGAATGTTAATATGAAAAGGGGCATCGGGGAGTTGAAAATAGGACTTTCTAGATAGCCCCTTCTTTCATATTGGAGGTTGATTACTTTTGAAAATTTTAGTTGTAGACGATGATCTCTATATTCAAAAACTTGTTTCTATCCATTTAAGTCGAGAAGGCTATCAAGTATATAAAGCGAATCATGCCGAAGAAGCATTAGCCTTGTTGGAAGAGAAAACAGTTAATTTAGCGATAGTTGATGTGATGATGCCTGGGATGGACGGATTTGAATTAACAAAGATTTTGTCAGAGGACTTTGAAATCCCAGTTATTTTGTTGACCGCCAAAGGACAGATTGATGACAAGGAAAAAGGCTTCTTATCTGGTTCTGAAGATTATATCGTCAAGCCATTTGAGATGAAGGAACTCCTTTTCCGTGTTGCCGTTGTGTTACGACGAGTCGAACGGGCGATGGAGACCGTCATAAAAGTAGGAAATCTCATGATTGATCGCAAAAACTTCGAATTGACCATTAATCAAGAAACAATTTTACCACCCTTAAAGGAATTTGAACTCCTAAGTCAGCTAGCCTCGCGTGTGAATAAGATTACTCCTAGAACCGTACTCATTGAACAAGTTTGGGGAGTTGATTATGAAGGAGGAGAACAGACCTTAAATACTCATATGAATCGGATCCGAGAACGTTTGAAGAAATACGGGGCAACGGTTGAAATTCATACTGTTCGAGGGATCGGCTATAAGTTAGAGGTAACAACATGAAAACACTTTATCGGAAATTCATTGTAGCAACGCTCATCATTCTAGTCATAAGTATAACAATTGGGTTCATATTGAGTAATTTAATGTACATGACATCTATAAAGCAGAAGACCTTGCAACAAAATCTGGAGATCGCGGAAGGAATCACGATAAGTATTGAGAATGTCCATTCTGATAGCGTTTCTTTTGAGCCTTTCTTGGAATCGATTGGTGATCTGGGGTATCAGATTTATGTTTTAAGCGAATCTGGAGAAGAAGCTTATTTTGGCAAGCCGTTTGCTAAGACGGATCTTCCTCAAGAGGCGATGAGAGTGCTTAAGGAGGGGGAGGTTTATCAAGGATCAAGTGAGTTTTATCAGAAGTATTTGGTAATGGGCCATTTTTCCAATGATGTAAAAAATACAGTAGGTGTTCCCTTCACGGTGAATGGAGAACAATATGGCTTGTTTCTACGTCCTAATAACAAGCTCCTTTTTACTGATATTCATATAATTATTGCATGGTTTGTTGTGGCAATTGGCATTGTTAGCATCGTTGGGGTCATTTTATTAGCAAAACATCTCATTCAGCCGATTACAAAGTTAACTGAAGCGACGAAAGAGATTACACGTGAGAACTTTCATTACCCTTTAAAGATCCAACGTAACGATGAGATTGGACAATTGGTGGAAAGCTTTAACAAAATGCAGAAACAGTTACAGCATAATGATGCAGCCCGTAAATCATTCATTAATGATGTCTCCCATGATTTTCAGTCACCACTTATGAATATTCAAGGATATGCGGAACTATTAAAGTCGTCAGAAGTGACAGGGCATGAACGTCGTGAATACTTACAGATTATTGATCATGAATCAAAGCGGCTTTCAAATTTAACGAAGCAGCTATTGCTTTTGACATCCCTTGATCAGAAATCTTATCCGAAGAGGATTTCAGAAGTGCAAGTGGATGAACAAATAAAACAAACGATCCGTCGACATCAATGGAGAATTCAGGAAAGGGAAATTGAATTATCCTATAAACTGCCATCAGTTCGCATCAACGCAGATGCAGAGCTGATGAGCAACGTTTGGGATAATTTAGTAACAAACGCAATAAAATACAATGCACATGGTGGTAACATTTGGATTCACTTATCAAGCAATGAAGCCAATCTAACGCTTATTTTAAAAGATACAGGGATTGGCATGTCTCCTGACGCAGTTACACAAATTTTCGACCGTTTTTATCGTGTTGATTCATCGAGGAAAAGAGATGGGACAGGACTTGGTTTATCGATCGTTAAACAGATTATTGAAATGCATAAGGGAAAGATCACGGTGGATAGCAAGATTGGTGAGGGCACAACATTTACGATAAAACTGCCACTGAACCATATAAAAAGAAGTGATTGAGAGTGAAGAAAAAATAAAGTGTAAAAGGAAAGGTTTGTAAAGATAATTAGTTCAGATAATGTGGAGAAAATCGCAAAAAACATAGCAATGAACAGAAGAAGCCACAATGAAATTCGCACATAAATTATTAAGTAATATAACAAAAAACCACAAAGAATATTATGTTCTTGGTGGTTTTTACTTTATCACGCTTTCGCTTCGTACTATGAAATAACCTCAAATTTTAAGGTGTTTCGATATACTTGGATATATTCACCGGTTGACTTATTCATTACTTGAGACACTTCCTTTGTATGTGTTATCTCGAACCAATCATTTTGTATATCCACCAACAACTTTACTTCCATATCACTTTCTCCATATTTTAAACCGCTATAATATAATTTCGTCATCGTCAATACTCCTTTCTAAATGGTTAATATTCTTCGATTCTTTTTTAATAATTGTTCTATAATTATATATCAAATTTAAAATTTGGGTAAAGGGTGGAGAGGTGAGACTGTATCACCAATTAACAACAGATTTATTTCATTGACATTAGTTATTTTCACATTGCTAAGTTTTTTCTTGTTTCCTCCACAAAAGCTGAATTACTTACTGAAATGATGGGACCTTTCCTGTTTATTTGCACTGAAAAGAAACTGAATCCCCAAGCAATTTGCTATTTCTGAATAGTAAATTATCTATGGTATTTAAAATGAAATTACCAAATTATCTCTATTGGAAAATTCAATGTGGATGAAGATGCCTTAGCAACTGGAGCAGAATTATACGCACAGTATGCATGGGTTTACTTGAATCAATAAGGGGCGGAGGAATCTTCGTTCGGGATTATGAATGAGTTTTTTGCACTAGATCTGTTCAGTTTAACTTCACTCAGCAAATACCTTTGTACGAAAGCTTGTGGTAGGTACAGAAGTCTCCCGCTTTCAAAGGAAGGAATATCTTCGTGGGCACAAATACGCTAAGGTGAATTTAATAATATACAATTAGAGAAAAAGGCTAGTTAGCTATTACTAAAATAGTTAACTAGCCTTTTTTGTTATTATTACGAGTGTTTATATGATTGAAACTTCTGGAATATGGAGTGATTTGGAGCAAATAGAATGAAATGAAAGAATTTGGTTACTAAAGTCAATCAAATATAAGTTGAACAAACTATTTGTACAATTTTTACTGAATATACTGTTTGAATTATAAATAGAAGAAAGATATAGTTTAAGAATGTTGTCGTTGATCGAAAAAGTGGTGTACACCAGTAATGACAATGCTAGGAATAGCTTCATAGAAAAACGTGGGGTAGTAGCCACAGGAGACTTAAGGGGTGTTGTAAAACTTGATGAATTTTAAATGGAAAAAAGCGGGATTAATGGCTGTTTTAACTTTATCTCTTGCAGCGGCAGGATGTGGATCACAGGATACAGGTGCTTCTTCTAGTAATGGAGATGGTTCAACTAAGAATTATAGTGAAGAAGTGAACTATATGATTACGGGGATCGAGCCTGGTGCAGGCATTACAGAACAAGCACATAAAACAATTGAAGAATATGACAACTTAAAAGGTTGGAAACTCCAAGAAAGCTCCACTGCGGGTATGATAGGAGCTTTAGATGAAGCGATTAAAAATGAAGAGCCAATTATTATAACAGGGTGGGCTCCACATTGGAAATTCTCTGCATATGATTTAAAGTACCTAGAAGATCCAAAACAAACATTTGGTGATGTTGAAAATATTAATACCATCGTAAGAGAAGGCTTGGAGGAGGACATGCCTGAAGCTTATCAAATTCTAGATCGTTTTTATTGGGAAGTAGAAGATATGGAAGCTGTCATGTTTGATGCACAAGATTCTTCTTTTGAAGAGGCAGCGAAAAAATGGGTTGAGGAGAATTCGGATAAAGTTTCTGGGTGGACAGAAGGAATAGAGAAGGCAGATGGAATAGCAATTGAACTAGTAACTACTCCGTGGGATTCAGAGTATGCTTCCTCCTATGTGCTGAAAGAAGTATTGGAACAGCAAGGTTATGAGGTAACATTGACACCTGTCGATCCGGCCATTATGTTTCAAGCAGTCGCTGGTGGGGACGCTGATGCATCTGTAGCCCCATGGTTGCCATCTACGCACGGTTCATTCTATGAAAAACATAAAGATAATATTGTTGATTTAGGAGAGAATTTAAAAGGTACAAAAAATGGACTAGTGGTTCCCGAATATATGGACATTGATTCGATCGAGGACTTACAGCCAAAAGAGTAATAAGTTCGGAAATTAATTGTTCACTTTAACAAGAGAGCACTCGCAAATATTGATATAAATCAATATTTACGAGTGTTTTTTATTGTAACTTCCAAATATGTGATCTAACTATACCGTCTTTGGATGGTATCAGCTAAGATAATGTAATAACTTCATATGTTGATGCTAATTCAATAAAGTGGTCCATCCCGCTGATTTTCCCGACTGTAAGTTTTCCATCAAGCTTATAGTAGTCAACACATGTTTTACACGCAAGAATGTCGACACCTTTCTCTTCAAGGTCTTTTAATTGAAGAGAAACAAGTGATTGTTCCGTTAACGTAAATACACCCTCGTTCATGCAAAAAACAGCCACAGGGAGTTCTTCCTTTTGTTTGAGAATGGTAAAGAACGTTTCTAATATTCCTTCGCCCAATTCTTTCTCTCCTTTACCAAGCTGGTCTGATGAGAGTAAAATGACCTTATTTTTCAATTTTTCCACCTCACTGATTATCGGTTTGTTCAAAGATTAAATACTTCGGATTGACCTAGAATGTTATCTTTTTCACATATAAAATTCTATCATTAGACATATTTATTATTCCAGTTATTTATTAAATAATACTTGGAAATCCCCATCTATTTATTAAGTGAAGAGGAATCTCCCACTTTTCTTATCAATTTCTAATATTACCTTAACTAGTTTGCTAATATGAATAATATCGTTAAGAAACAATGGGTTGCTAGTTAAAAAGGGATGGAGTTTGTTAGTTATTGAGGTTTTTATTCAGAGGGAGAAGAAGTATTTAATTCCCCAGTCTTAGTATGAGTTTTTAGTAGATTTAATTTAGCCAGAGGTCCCTGCCTCAAGGAACAAAGCGGTAGGTGGGGGGCATGAGGGTACTAGGCATCATTTTGATTTGAGTAGTTAATAGAACTATATCATTAACTATTTACCTTTAAAAATGGTAGTATTAAAATGAGTAGTCATACTATTTTGATATTTAAAGGAGTGATTCTTTTGAAGGCACAAGTGATCCGTTCTTTTGGGGAAGCATCTGTTTTTCAATTAGCGGATATTCCGATTCCAGAAGTGAAGCCTATGTATGTTTTAATTCAGGTAAAGGCTACAAGTTTAAATCCTCTTGATACAAAAGTACGTAGTGGAGTTTTTGCTAAATTAGCACCTGAATTTCCAGCTGTTTTACATGGAGATGTAGCTGGTATTATAGTAGAAGTCGGAGAAGGGGTTACCGATTTTAAAATCGGTGACGAGATATACGGTTTTGCAGGTGGTGTTAAAGGTACTGGTGGTGCTCTTGCGGAATATATGTTAGCAGATGCTCGACTACTCGCTCATAAACCGAAAAATTTATCATTTGCAGAAGCAGCTGCCTTACCGGTTGTTGCAATCACTGCTTGGGAAGCTTTAGTAAAACGTGCAAGCATTGGACCTGGAGATGAGGTTCTCATTCATGGCGGCACAGGTGGTGTCGGACATGTTGCTGTTCAGTTAGCGAAGTGGATCGGTGCAAAAGTATATACAACTGTTTCTACACCAGAAAAGGCCCAAATTGCGGAAGAACTTGGCGCCGACGTAATCATCAATTATAAAGAGACACCCGTAAAAGATTATGTGAATATGTATACGGATGGTAAAGGGTTTAAATATATTTTTGATACGATCGATCGTAAAAATCTTGTGAATTCGATTGAGGCAGCTTCAATATATGGAACCATTGTAGCGATTGCTGTAAGTCAAGACTATAACTTAAGCCCATTTCTCTTAAAATCATTGAATTTTCATGTTGTATTCACAGAGATCCCGATTCTTCATGAAGAATTCCGTCATATAAACGGGGAGGTATTGAAGAATATTACACCTGTTATTGAGGAAGGGAAACTACGACCATTAATTGCTAAAAGACAATTTACCTTTGACGAAATAGCCGAAGCACATGAATACTACGAAGCTAATAAAGCAGTTGGAAAAATTGTTTTAATAAACAATTGGTAGGATCAAAGAGTTTCAGTGAGAAAAAGGGTCAGTCCTTGCTAAAGGATAAACTTAGCGAGGACTGATCCTTTTCATTATACGAGACTTAAAGGCCTAGCTCCATGTTCCAGAATACATAACGTGTTAATCTATTTGGATGAGATAATTCAGAAAATATATAAAAATATTAAAATTTAAATTATTCATTGCCAAAGTATGGAATTATCTGATAAGATAATTCCATAAACGTGATGGTAGCGGTTGCAAGTTATTTTTAAGTGTTTTGGAGATAGGAAAAAAGATTATCCTACTATTTTTTAATTGTTTGCGTTTAATTCAAGGGATGTAGACAAAGGGGGAGAAAACAGTGCAAATAACAACAAATGCGGAACAAATGGTTGAAAAAACAAAGTTTAATAAGTTCCATGGGATGCTCCTTTTCTGGGGTGGCCTGCTGATGCTGTTTGATGGGTATGATTTAGTTGTCTATGGGGCAGTCGTTCCTACGATCATGGACGAATGGGGAATTTCTGCTGTAGAGGCAGGAATGTATGGGAGTTATGCTTTATTTGGCATGATGTTTGGGGCGTTCATATTTGGAACGCTGGCAGATAAATTAGGACGGAAAAAGATTATTTTAATTTGTGTTGCCATCTTTAGTTTATTTATGTTTCTTGCTGGAATAGCTCCAACACCAGAGATATTTGGAATCTTTCGTTTTATTACTGGTTTAGGATTAGGCGGCATGATGCCGAATGTGATCGGTTTGATTAGTGAGTATTCTCCAAAGGGATTGCGAAGCCGTATGATTGCGACAATTATGGCCGGATACTCCATCGGCGGTGTTCTCGCTGCACTATTAAGTATGGTAATGATCTCACGTTTTGGCTGGGAATCGGTTTTCTTCATTGGTGCTCTTCCATTATTATTCATACCATTTTTAGTAAAATCATTGCCGGACTCAGTTGGCACAATGATTACTAGAAATGATCATAAAGGAATACAAAAAGTTCTTGTTAAATTAAATCGTAACTATAAGCCAACAGTAAATGAAGTTTTTGTATTAAATAAGCCAAAAGAAACATCATCACCAGTGAAGAATTTATTTACTGAAAAAAGAGCTCTTTTAACTGTGATGATCTGGTTAACCTATGGAATGTCACTGCTTATGCTCTATGGCTTAAATACATGGCTGCCTAAATTCATGAATGAAGCAGGATTTCCTCTTGGTTCAAGTCTAAGTTTCTTACTTGCGTTAAATGTGGGAGCTACAGTAGGTGCGATTCTGATGGGGTGGGTAGCTGACCGTTGGGGTGTTGGAAAAGCGTTGATTCTATTCTTTTTGATCGCCTTTGTTACGATTACCAGCCTTGGATTTGCAACAAATGTGGTTCTATTGTATGTATTAGTAGCGATTGCAGGAGCGGCAACAGTCGGAACTCAAAACCTTACACATTCTTATACATCTCAATTTTATCCAGTTACTATGCGCTCAACGGCACTAGGATGGGCATTAGGGGTTGGTAGAATTGGTGGAATACTAGGGCCGACAATCGGGGGTATTTTGCTAACATCAAGTTTAACTTTGCAGTTGAACTTCCTTATATTTGCGATTCCGGGGATCATTGCTGCATCAGCTGTTTTCATTGCTAATCAACAAGGTAAAAAGGTAATAATGACAATGGGACAGGACTTAGAAACGAAAGTGAATTAACCCCATTAAAGAGCGTGAAAAAACAAATAATAAGCCGTGCGAAACAAATATGTTTTCGTACGGTTTTTTTATCGTAAGAATAATGTCTCTTCTTGTCGTTTTTCCGTTATAATAAAGGTGAATTCCTTACACGATTAAAGTAATGATTGTAAGGAGAATAATCGTGACGAATAAGTATGTATCCCGTACGAGGAGGATTATGATGAAAAAATATTTAGTACTAAGTTTGGTCGCGCTCGTTTTGCTTTTATCTGGCTGTACATCAGATCAGGGGGAAAATCCGGATCACCAAAATCCAAATGAAGTACAGAAGGAACAAGCGAAGCAGGACAAACCCGAAAAACCAGTAGAACAAGAGGTAGAACAAGAGACGGAAACACCAAAAGAGTCTGAAAAAGAAACAATTACAATTTCGGATTATTATCCAATGGGAGAAAATGTTCGATATGTGTATGAAGGAATAGGAAATGAATATGCTTCTTACGATGTTTATCATGATTATGTTTCTGACCATAAAGTACAG
This sequence comes from uncultured Bacillaceae bacterium, assembly GCA_963787345.1. Classification (GTDB taxonomy): domain Bacteria; phylum Bacillota; class Bacilli; order Bacillales; family Cytobacillaceae; genus Bacillus_BD. The sequence goes on from CAWBCW010000026.1 coordinate 568,911, forward strand.
CAAAGAGTCAATAATGGCGGTACGGTACTGGCTCGGATCGTTGAAATAAAAGATGGCAAATTGATTAAAACTTTCTCGAGAGAGGAAACCTATTATCGCGAAAATCTTTTAGCCTCAGAAAATGGTGAAGAAGAAGTTCTGTTAATGGAACCATTAAAGACAGGAACTACTTGGAAGTTAACCGATTCAAGGGTTAGAACCATTACGAATCTATCAGCAGAAGTATCGACTCCATCAGGAAATTATCAAGCGATTGAGGTTAGTACAGAAGGACCTAATGGAAGAGCGCTTGATTATTATGCTCATGGGATTGGCCTTGTCAAATCAATATTTAGTTCAGAAGGGATGGAGGTTAGTTCATCTTTAAGTAAAATAGAAGAGAACGTTCCGCTTGTTCAAACAATTTCATTTTATTATCCAAATAATGATGATTACCGATTGGAAGTTGTAAATAAAGAAATCTCATTTCATACGAATGATATTACGAGAAAAGTATTAGAACAGGCTTATAAACCTGTATTAACTGAGAATACAAAAATTAATAGTTTGTATTTAAATCAAGACAATAATGTATATATTGACTTAAATGAAGCCTTTTTAACAGAAATGATCGCTGGTTCAGGGATGGAAGGGGCCATTGTACAAAGTATTGTCAATACCTTTGGCCATTATTATGGAGTCGAAAAAGTATCCCTTACAATTGATAACGAGCCTTATTCATCAGGACATATAGAAATGGAAAAAGGTGAATTTTTTAATGTAACTCCTGTCGAATAGGAATAAAGGGTCGTTCCCAGTCTGCTAAAATGATTAACATAACTGGGGATGCCCTTTTTTGGGTTCTTCTAAAAGTTCCCGCTTTATTAACCGTTCACGCGTATGTCTTGAAGAAGAGACGATCTATTTGGAAGAAATAAAAGGAACTTCTAAAAAGGCCTTAAAAAAGAACCAACGTTTACCTCGAATTTACTAAATATTTAAAATGATATGTTTATTTTTGCGATATACTAATGGTGGGTCAGTTTCACTTTAATCAGAAAAGAAACTTTAACTATCTGAAAACGATTTTCTTTCATCAGTAAATAAAAAATACTTAACGATAAGGAAGATTGTATGAAAAAAACTTATTATTTACCAATGGCTGCTCTATTTATTGTTCTATTTTTGACAGGCATGTTCCATGGAGGACAAACCAATTAAGATTTTATCTGGATCTGAAAGTCAACTAGTAGAATTTGCCCAAATGCATGAGGATAAATGGGAGCAAGTAAAAGGTGAGATTCAAATCTTATCGGATCCAGAAGTTCAAGAATTAGCCTGGAAAGAACATGGTTTTAGAACAGGATTAACTGGGATGGAAAATAATCCGGAGGATTTGGAAATGGAAGGCTTGCCAAAAACGATTCGATCGATTATTCCCATGCCGACATCAGAATTTATGGACAAAATTGTCAATGCATTAAAATAATAAAACTCTGGAGGTGATCATGATGGGAAATGCCGTTCAACCTAAAACAATGGACAATTTTGAAAACGAAACCATTATTGGGGCAGAGAATGAACAAAGAATAGGGCGAATGGTGGAGGAAATGAACATAACAGATTCCACTTTTGTGATTGCCTATGGAGCCAAAATTTTAAAAGATATATCACGGTTTTCTGAAAAAGTCTTGAGCCATGTCACAATGAATGATAGCCATGAAGTAGGAATAATCGTAACTGAGTTGATGATCCAGATTAAAGAAGTTGATGCGGATCAGTTAGTTCGAAAAGGGGGACATTCTTCTATTCCTATTATTGGCCGTTTATTTAATAAGGTAAAAAGGTTTATTGCTCAATATGATAAGGCAAGGATCCGAATTGAAAAAATTACCCGACAATTGGATAAGGCGCAAATACAATTAATCAAAGATATTACGATACTAGATGGATTATATGAAAAAAATAAAAAGTATTTTCAAGAATTAAATTTGTATATCGAAGCAGGAAAGATAAAAGTGAAGGAAATTCGTGCGGTCATGATTCCTTCCTTACAGGAAAAGGCGAAAGTTACGAACGATCCTCAAGTTCTTCAAGAATTAAACGAATTGACACAGTTTGTCGATCGCTTTGAAAAGAAGATCCACAATTTACAATTAAGTAGAGCGATCACGCTCCAATCGGTACCACAAATTAGAATGATTCAAAATCATAATCATATGTTGGCTGAAAAAATTCAAAGCTCGATTTTACAAACGATTCCATTGTGGAAGCAGCAATTGGTCATTGCCCTCACACTTGCTCGTCAACAAAATGCACTAAAAATTCAAAATGAAGTGACAGAGCCAACGAATGATTTGTTGTTGAAAAACTCAGAGTTAGTCAAAAAAGGATCATTAGCACTCGCTCGTGAAAATGAAAAAGGAATCGTAGAAGTCGAAACTTTAAAAATAATCCAGGCCAATTTACTCCAGGTCCTAGAAGAAACCTTACATATCCAAACCGCAGGAAAAAGAAATAGAGAAGATGCTTATGCAGAACTACAACAAATGGAAAAAGAATTAAAGGCAACAATCGAAGGGATAGTTAGTAAAAATAGAATGTAAAAAAGGGGAGAGACTATCCTAAAAAAACAAAATCTATCAATAAAAGGTATTTTTGGGAGGAGGGAATCAGGTTGTTAGAATCATGATATAATGAGGCTTAGAAGGGAGATGTTGTTATTATGTATATCATCCAAAACGTTGAGATTGTAATAAATGGGGAGGTATGTGCAAGATAAGTTCATGCATAAAGCCTCCCAAAAGTTATAATCAAAACTTTAGGAGGAAATAAAGTTGAATACGATTAATATGAAAAATCTAGGACTTACTGACAAGTTTATTCAGGAGTCTAAACAATATAGTGCCCTTATTATTGGTCGAGTTTCATCACAATCTAAAAGCCTATATAAGGTGATTACGGAAAATGGTGAGATTAAAGCTGAGACATCAGGAAAATTTCAATACAGTGTAAAAGACGTTTCTGAATTTCCAGCTGTTGGTGACTTTGTGATGCTTGATCGGATGGACAACTCCCAAGGAAATAGCATTATTCATCATGTACTAACACGGAAAAGTGCTTTTGCTCGAAAAGTAGCAGGAACAAAAAAGGACTTGCAAGTGGTTGCTACAAATATTGATACCGTCTTTATTTGCATGTCTCTGAATAATGATTTTAATCTTCGTAGACTAGAGCGTTATCTCTCTATCGCTTGGGATAGCGGTGCAATTCCAGTTATCGTCCTAACAAAATCAGATTTATGTACAGAAATTGAGAAAAGACTTAACGAAGTATCTTTAGTTGCCATAGGTATAGATGTGCATGTTACGACAAGCACGATTGACGATGGATATCAATCATTAAAAAAGTATCTTTCAAACGGTCAGTCCGTTGCATTTATCGGCTCATCTGGTGTTGGAAAATCAACTTTAATTAATCGTCTTCTTGGTCAAAATGTATTAGATACGAGTGAAATAAGAAGCGATGATAAAGGAAGACATACCACGACAAGACGTGAACTAATCATGTTGCCCGATTCTGGTGTAATGATTGACACTCCGGGTATGCGTGAACTCGGTATCGTACGTGCTGATCTGTCAAAATCCTTTGCTGATATCGATGAACTTGCAACTCAATGTAAATTCACTGACTGTAGTCACGGAAATGAGCCAAAGTGTGCCGTGCAAAAGGCCATTAAGGATGGAATTTTGTCCATTGAAAGGCTAGAAAGCTATCGAAAACTAATAAAAGAAACAAAGTATGAAGGCTTGAATTCTAAAATGATCGAAAAAGAAAAGCTAAACAACATGTTTAGTGAAATAGGCGGCATGAAAAATGCAAGGAAGTTCTTAAATGAGCAAAAAAAGGTGAAACGTAGATAAAACTGCGGAAACAAGGTCGGTCCACATTCTGCTAAAGTAGTAATATAGCAGGGACTGACCCTTTTTATTAGGATAATGAAAAAAGTTAGTTTATGGTTTCTACTGCTTTTTTAACCGGAAACCAACCTTCTACTTCTAAAATTAATTTCCACAATGGTGTCGGGATGACTGCTTTTTGTTGGTCATTCTCTGTTAAGTAAGGGGTAATGGTGTCCTCCTCACCGTTCCTAGTTTTCTCAACCCAATGGGGGTCAACGACGATTGCTCGTCCAATTGCAGCAAAATCTGTTTTTCCTTTTTCTAAGACAAGTGCGGCATCATCAGGCGTGTGAATGCTGCCAACACCAATAACTGGTACGCGTCCGTTCACATATTCGGCAATTAATTCTGTACGTGATTTCTCACTTTCGATGCCGCGGCGTGGTTTTGCCCAAGCATTTGTCGTTGCGATATGAAGGTAATCAAGATCTGCCTTAATTAAGTCATTAATAAAAGCGAATGTTTCTTTCATCGTGATTCCAGGTGTTTCTGGTTCTTCTGGTGAAAAACGATAACCGATTAAGAACGGTTTTGTTGCATGTTCTTTAACAACCTTTTTAACTTCATTGATTAATTTTAGGGCAAATAAATGACGATTCTCAAACTCATCTGTTCTCTGATTGGAATGGGGTGAAACAAATTGCTGGAGTAGATAACCAGTGGCTCCGTGCAATTCTACGCCATCAAAACCTGCTTCAATCGTTCGGCGTGTGGCTTCACCGAAATCGTTAATGATTTCATACACTTCTTCCGTTGTTAATGCTCTTGGTGTTCGATCAACACTATAAAATCCGCGATCTCCAAGGGGAACAACAGCACTGGCACTGACGGTTTCGCCATTTGGAATCAGTCTAGGGACAGCTAGACGACCGCCATGGTAAAGTTGAACAACGCCTTTTGCGCCACCCTCATGGATCACATTAGCCAATTTTGTAAGACCTTCAATCGTCCCATCATGATCAATGCCCATCTGGCCATCGAAACCTTTTCCATTTTTAGAAACATAGGCACAAGCGGTAATGATTGTTCCGACCCCATTGGCACGTTCTTTATAGTAATTCAGCTCTTCTTGTGAAACATAATCATTTTCATCTGCAGAGAAAGTAGTCATCGGTGCCATCATCAGACGGTTTCTTACATGGACACCACTTTTAAAAGTAAACTCTTTAAATAAATTTTCGTAGTTGCTCTTCATGTTGTTCATCCTCCGTTGTAGTCATCAAACTTCTTCTCTAAGGCTTCTATCTCTTGCGTAACCGCTTTGCATCCTATATTTAGCTTTGCGGTTATTTGTTTTATATTGCTTCGTGAAATCTGTTCGGCCGGTGCTGCAATTGCTAATGCCGCAATCACTTTGTTTTTGCGAAATACGGGTACTGCTATACAGCGGATGCCAACAATTCGTTCCTCATCATCAAAAGCATAACCATCTTGACGAATCGCCTTTAAATGATAACGAAAAAGCTGGGTGTCCTGAAATGTATTAGTTGTTGCTGGTTCAAGTGACATCTTATCAAGTAAATGATTTAATTCCTCTTCGTCTAAATGAGCCAGAATGACTTTACCCAGAGCAGATTGATGCAGTCTTGAGCGATTCCCCAACTCTTCGTCTGCTGAGCGCTGGAATGGAGCATGTAATACTTGAGTCATGACAAGATCGGTACCATCCATTTTTCCTAGGTAAGTACTCATTTGTAATGTATCTGCTACTCCATAAATCGAACGTAATGAGGCCCAATCCTTCGTAGCACGATCATCAGAATCTTCACGATATAACTTTGGATTGAAAAAATATTGCGTTTGAATTTTATAGATATAATTCATTTCTTCTAATGTTGTTAAAAATCGAAAGGCCGTAGACTTACTAAAATCGAGTTCTTTCATTACTTCTGTTAGAGTAATCCCCTGATGTTGTCTGACCAACTCTAACACGAGTAACCCTTTTTTTAATGTTGATACAGAGTTTTGCGCCATCTGCTCACCTCGTCTATAAATAAGTATAGAGGTTTTTGATTTTGTTACAAAATAAACTATAAAAGTTTCATTATTTGAAACTTCATCAAGGAATTTGAAGGTTTCGTTTTAAAGCGGTATGTTAAAGCTAATGGAATGTTAGGGGGAAAAAACATGAAATATACAAAATTAAAAAAATCAAATATTGAAGTATCAGTGATTGGACTTGGTACAAATGCCGTGGGCGGACATAATTTATTTGAGGATTTGAACGAGCAGGATGGAAAGGAATTGGTAAGGGAAGCTCTTAACAATGGGGTCACATTCATTGATACAGCTGATATTTATGGTCCCGGTCGCTCTGAAGAATTAGTTGGAGAAGTATTAAAAGAATTTAAACGGGATGATTTTGTCATTGCAACGAAGGGAGCGCAACGTTGGTTTAATGGTTCTATTAAAACCGATAATCGTCCCCAATACTTAAGAGAAGCAGCTGAAAAGAGTCTGCAAAGATTACAATTAGACTATGTAGACCTGTATTATTTACACTTTCCAGATAATGAAATCCCTTTTGCAGACTCAATTGGTGAATTGGCTCGTTTAAAAGAAGAAGGGAAAATTCGTTCAATTGGAATTTCAAATGTATCACTCCAGCAGTTAAAAGAGGCAAATGCTCATGGGGATATTTCGGTCTTACAATCACCTTACAATATGTTAGATCGATCAGCCCAAGCAGAATTGTTACCATATTGTGTAGAAAATAATATTTCCTTTATTCCATACGGTCCATTAGCATTTGGATTACTTGGCGGAGGATTTACTAAAGACTTTAAGTTAGATGCACAAGATTGGCGCAATTCGATACCATTATTCAAAGATGAACAATTCCAGCAAACAATGGATAAAGTAGATAAATTAAAGGAAGTTGCCACTCAAAAGGAAACATCACTTCCTAACTTAGCGCTAGCGTGGTTGCTCTCTCAAGAAGGTGTCGATGCAGTCATTCCAGGGGGAAAACGAAAAGAGCGTATCCGTGAAAACGTACTAGCCGCTGACATTCAATTATCAAAAGAAGAATTAAATGCAATTAATGATATTCTTAGTGGAAATTAAGAAACGTGAAAAAGGTTGTTCCTAAAGCTTTATTTTAGGGACAACCTTTTAATTGTTAATGACAAATAGATCTATTGATTAATAGACCCTGTTTTAATCCAAGTCTGAGACCAGTTTTCGATTGTTTTCAAGATCGGTTCCATCGATCTTCCTTTTTCGGTTAATGAGTATTCAATAATGACAGGAGTTTCGGGTATAACTTCACGTTTCACAATATCTAAGCGTTCCAATTCCTTCAATCGATCCGATAATACTTTTCCGCTTATGCCGATGGATGATTGAATTACACTAAAGCGCTGTGTGCCTAATAATAATTGATAAATCACTAATGCCGTCCATCTTTGACTAAGTAAAGAAATCGCTTTTTCAAATTTAGGGCAGATTGTTGGCTGTGTCATTTCCATTCACCTCTCTTCATACTAATATATCACAAAAGGTAACTATGTTATATTAAAAAAGTTAATTACTTGACATTATTTAATTGTAAATCTAAACTAAGTTACATAAAGTAACTATATAATAATTAGTAATAATAAATGAGTAGATAAAAAATAGGGAAAGTTATTTAAAATGAGGAGGAATAAAGATGGGTTTCCATAGTAAACCAACAACATTTGTTGGTCATGTTAACATAAAAGTAGAAAATCTAGAAAGGTCTTTACAGTATTATCAAGAAATCATTGGGTTCAATCTACTAGAACGAACAGAAACGACCGCAAAACTTACTGCAGATGGGAAAACAACGATTTTATCGCTAGAACAACCTGAAAATGTCATACCTAAACAAGGGAGAACAACAGGTTTATATCATTTTGCGATCCTTTTACCAGAAAGGTCCGATTTGGCTAATATTGTTGGTCATTTTGTGGAAAGGGGAGTTCGGTTTGCTGCGTCAGATCATCTAGTGAGTGAGGCGTTGTATTTAGATGATCCGGATGGGAATGGGATTGAGATCTATACAGATCGAGATCCATCCGTATGGAAGTGGGAGCATAATGAAGTAGAGATGACAACGATTCGACTTGATATACAAGATTTGCTTACAAGTATTAAACAAGGGAAATCATGGAATGGAATGCCTAAAGGAACGGTAATGGGTCATATTCATCTACATGTTTCAGAATTAGAAAGGTCTGAGGAGTTCTATGTTAAGGGTCTTGGGTTGGACGTCGTGAATCGATTTGCTGGGCAGGCTCTATTTATGTCTGATGAAAAGTACCATCATCACGTTGCGGTCAATGTTTGGAATGGAGTCGGGGCTCCAATACCGGCAGAAAATAGTGTCGGTCTCGAATCCTATACTCTTATCTATGCAAGTGAGGAAGTACGCCAAGAAACCATTAATAATTTGAAAAAGATAGGAGCAACTGTTACAGAAGAAAATCATAAATTTATCACGCAAGATCCTTCTGGGAATCGAGTTATATTAGCTATTTAACTTTTTTCAGCAAATGTTTTTATGTACCGAAAGCTTGCGACAGGTAAAAAAGTTTCTCATTTCTATAAGCAGTGAGATGAATGTAAGCCTTTTTCAATTCGGTGGGGGTTAATCTTTGGATGAATAAAGTTAAAGCTTTTGGCGGATGTCACGGATTTTTTTAGGGTAATTTCTCGAGCGAGCTTAAGAAAAATCCGGACGCAAACTCGACGGATGAATTTGAGGATGGAGGAAGCGGTCTTGAAACATGAAAATAGCAGCGGCTTTGAAATTGGCGTTTACACACTTGCAGACCTAGGACCAGATCCACATACGGGTGATACGGTAACTGCCAAGCAAAGAATAGAAGAAATCATCAAGGCTGCACAACTTACTGAAGCAGCGGGACTAGATGTTTTTGGCGTCGGGGAACATCATCGACTCGATTATGCGGTCTCATCTCCTGCGGTCGTATTGGCAGCCATTGCCCAGGCAACGAATCGGGTTCAATTAACAAGTGCTACAAGTGTGGTGAGTACACTCGATCCAGTTCGCTTATTTGAAGATTTCGCGACTTTGGATTTAATTTCAAACGGACGTGCTGAAATCTTGGCTGGACGCGGGGCATTTATCGAATCATTTCCCCTTTTCGGATATAGTACCAATGATTATGATGAGCTCTTTACTGAACATATGGATTTACTCTTACAATTAAATAAAAATGAAAAGGTCACTTGGTCGGGAAAGGTTCGTCCGTCTTTAAGGAATGCTGATATTTCCCCACGGCCCCTTCATAATGGAATCCCGATTTGGATTGGTGTAGGCGGTACGTCTGAGAGTGCCGTACGTGCTGGTAAATTCGGAGTTGGAATGGCGTTGGCTATTTTAGGTGGAGATCCCCAACGATTTAAACCGCTTGTGGACATATATCGTCAAGCAGGTAAGGAGGCTGGGCATTCTCTTGACGCGTTGAAAGTAGGTGTAACAGGACATGTCTATATTGCTGAGACGACTCAACAAGCAAAAGACGAGTTTTATCCGTATTACTCCAATTATTGGTATTACGTGAACCGTCAACGAGGATTTGGAAGGAAAATGTCGCGAGAAGAATTTGAACAAATGGCCGATCCGGATACAGCATTGTTTGTCGGAAGCCCTGAGCAGATTGTTGAGAAAGTACTCCATCAACATGAATTATATGGACATACCCGTTTCCTCGCTCAAGTAGATATTGGCGGGTTACCTTATGATAAAGTCGCGAGAAATATTGAATTATTAGCAACTGAAGTAGCTCCGCAGATCAGGAAGGCAATAAATAAGGTATGATCTTTTAACTTCATTCAGCAAATATTTTGTGCCGAAAGCTTGCGGCAGGTACGGAAGTCCCGACTTATATAAGTGGGGTATAAATGTAAAATTTTTTTCAGATTCAGAGGGGTTCAACCCCCGGCTAAATGAAATTAAGCCTCTGGGCGCAAATTTGTCGGGCGAATTTGATTAAGGTCAATATGAAAATAAAATGGTTAAAATAGGAGGAATTTCATAATGAAAATAGGGATTATTGGTGCAAGTGGAAAAGTAGGTAGACTTGTCATGAAAGAAGCGATTGAAAGAGGTCATGATGTAACGGCTATTGTTAGGGACCAATCAAAACTTGAAACGAAGAGTGTTGTAGTCATTGAAAAAGATATACTAGATCTAACACAGAATGATGTGAAACAGTTTGATGTCGTTGTAAATGCTTTTGGTGCTCCTCTTGGCGAAGAGCAAGCTCATGTGGATGCAGGTCATGCTTTAATTGAAGCTGCTAAAGGAACCAATACAAGAATTATGGTGGTAGGTGGAGCAGGAAGTCTTTATGTGGATGAAGAAAAAACTCTTGAACTGATCGATACACCTGAATTTCCAGATTTCGTAAAACCAACAGCAAAAGGTCAAGCGCGTAACCTGCAAGAATTACAAGGAACAACTGATATCACATGGACATTTATTAGTCCTTCAGCGATTTTTGATCCAGAAGGAAAAAGAACAGGATCTTATCAGTCGGGAAAAGATCATCTTCTGGTGAATTCAAAAGGAGAAAGCTATATCAGCTATGCAGACTATGCGATTGCAGTAGTAGATGAAATTGAAAATCCAAAACATCTTAAGGGAAGATTTACGGTAGTTGGTGAAAAGGAATAATTGTGAATGACTTGAGATAATGATTGAATTTAATTATATGGAAAAGGGAAGGAATTCTTTATACTGAACAAAGAACGCATGACACGAAAATGTCATGCGTTTTTATCATTTTGGGACGATTGAAAGCCTATGGTAAAATAAGGTGGAGTATCGAATGAGGAATTTGGGAGGATCGTTCCTTAGATCAAAAAGAATTGAAGGTGTAGAAATGAATCAAACATCATCGTCCTCTACAATGTTTTTTGCCGGATTGCAATGGCTGTTTTTCATGTTTGCGAATACGGTGGTTATTCCAATCACTATAGGGGATGCATTTGGTTTGTCCTCCATGGAAGTGGCCAGCGCACTACAAAGGTCATTTATTTTTACGGGGATTGCCTGTATTCTACAAGCCATTATTGGACACAAATATCCATTAATGGAAGGACAGTCTGGAATATGGTGGGGAGCGATTTTAAGTATTAGCGCATCTGCATCTTCGTCAGGGTTAACGATCAGTGAAGTAGGCGGCGGTTTATCCGTTGGGATTATCTTTTCTGGAATTCTGATTATGGTTCTTGGGGCACTTGGAATGGGAAAGGTATTAAAGCGTTTGTTTACCCCTGTGGTCATGAGCACGGTGTTGTTTTTATTAGCGGCGCAATTAATTGGGATTTTCACAAAAGGAATGCTTGGGCTGTCAACGAGTGATAGAATTCATTCCCCTACTGCCGCTTTGTCGATATTCTTAATCATTCTTGGTTATCTTCATAAATGTGAAAGGACCTGGTGTGATCCGTAACTTTTCAATTTTGATTGGAATCGTAACCGGTTGGATCATTTATCGTGTTTTCTTTCCGATAGAACCAACCGAAGTGATCACTTCAACAAAGCTTTTCAATCCATTTCCTTGGGGTGAACCTAGCTTTAGTCTAGGACTTATTTTATTTGCGGTCTTAACTGGATTAGTGAATACGACGAATACCGTTGCTTCTATTAAAGGATTTGAACAATTAGCCAATACTACGACATCCGATAACCGATATCGAAGATCCTTTGTATTAACGGGTCTTAATTCGGTTGTGTCTGGATCGTTCGGGATGGTTCCCTATGCGCCTTATATATCGTCAATTGGATTTTTACAATCAACTCTTATTTTCCAAACCTTACCGATGGTGATTGGTGCGGTTATGTTTATCGTCCTTGGCTTAGTTCCTGTATTAGGTTCCTTTTTTACTACGTTACCAGTCAGTGTCGGAAATGCGGTTTTATTTGTTGCTTATTTACAGTTATTTAGCGGGGCCCTTTCCAACCTAAGTGGAATATACTTTACTCCTAAGACGATTTATCGAATTGCTGCTCCGGTTTTATTAGGAATTGCGTTGATGAATATACCCGTTGAAATGTTCGAGTCAATCCCAATGCTTCTAAGGCCACTGTCTGAGCAGTGGCTTATTGATGGGAATTCTACTGGCTGTTCTCCTTGAAAACACAATTAATTGGTCAAAACTAGATAAGGTTGAAAAAGATCCAAGGGGTACAAAAATGGGGAGTTAGGTGAGAAACGATACCTGGCAGTGTCTGTGTAATCAACATTTTGACGGTCTTAGGCGCAGCCATCGGTGGGGAGAAGTTACAAAAAACGTGGCGACTTGCCGCATTGCCTGTACATCGAAAACCCCCACTGATGGAAGTTTCAATTGATCCAACCTTGTTGAAACGCATAATTGGTTAATTGAACTCGATTATCTAAATGAAGTTTACTTAATATGTTTTTAAGATGACTTTTCACTGTATGTTCCGAGATAAAAAGCGACTCAGAGATCTCTCGATTGGATAAGCCTTTTGCGACCAATTGCAACACTTCTAATTCACGGGTTGATAAAGGAATTTTCTCTTTTGGCACGGTCTTATTATTAGGAAATTCCTTTAAGATTTGAAAGGCAATCTCTTTTGACATCGGAACTTCATCTAAAGCAAAGGCTCTTAAGTGTTCGCGCCAATTTTCTGATTGAATATTTTTCAATAAATAGCCTTGAGCACCTTTTTTGATGGCATCAAATAAATCGGTAATATCATCTGATACGGTAATAATCACAATTTTTACGTAGGGAAATTTAAGCTTGATTCTTTTTGTGGCTTCTAGTCCGTTCATTACCGGCATTTGAATATCCATCAAAATAATATCAGGCATTACTTCTTCGGTGAGTTGAATTGCTTCCTCTCCATTTTTCCCTTCTCCTACAACAAGAAAGTCATCGTATTCCTCTAAAATTTCTCGGATCGCTTCTCTGGCATGTGCATGATCATCGACAATCAATATACGAAAAGGCTGCATCTACTTTTTCTCCTTTTTTATCTCAATGATGGTTTCATGATTGACTCTATTTATCGAAAATATCCAATCCATATCTCTTGATCGCTCTTTAATGATTTGGAGCCCATATCCATTACTAGACTCAATTCCTTCATTCGTAAATCCGATCCCTTGATCGATAATTTGACAAAACCATGCATTCTCTGATTCTTTTGCTAGAATCCATATTTGATTCGTTTTTGCATGCTTAATCACATTCATAACCGCTTCTTTTACACATGCTAATAGTTCTACTTTTTCTTTTGAAGATAAAGTATCCTCTTGAATTTCCCAATCTAAGTGAACATCGATTAAATGCTGTTTCTTCACGCTTGATACATACTGATAGATGGTCTCGGTCCAACTAAATGGTTCTTCATCTGAAGAGTATTTTAAATTTGTGATGGCATGGCGAGTATCATCGTGAATGCGCTGTAAAGTCTGCCTGACCTTTTGAAAGTCCGGATCCTGTTCAAGCTTGTTCTTTCGGCCGAATTTATTCACTTGTACAGCTAATAAAAATAGTGATTGAGCCATTCCATCGTGAAGTTCTCTCGCTAGCTTTTCCCTCTCGATATGCGCAGCTTGCTTTTCCTTTTCCCATCGAAGCTCTTTTTGCATTTTTTCTAAAGTGGAAAATAAATGCCGTAAAAAGACAAGTGTCACAATAAAAACGAGAACAGGAGAAAGGTAATTCCCTATTTCCATTGAGATGTAGGAAAGAAGAAATTCATGTCGTACATACTCCCATAAGGCAATCGTAACCGTTGGAGTAATTAATATGAGCCATTTAATTTGTTTTTCGTTCAAACCTTCACCTTATTTCTATCTTAAGTTTGTCTATATTTTACCATCTAACGAAACAGTATTGATGGTTTTACTGACAAAATCACTCTTTTGAGTTATTAATCGTAAGGGGATGCCGTTTTACTGAACTAGTGTAAATATAGTGGGAAATTTGTAAAAACTGTTGATTCTATGTGAACTTAGGTTAAGAATTGTTAAATCGAACTAACTGAGGAATATTGAGTATTTTAAAGAAAATGAGAGAGAAATGTATCTTATTAGTGAATTTTAACTTGAAATTCGCGATTTTCTTACTATTCCATAATAAATCGTATACTACCAATGCAAAGGGAAATACAAATTAATGGAGGTATCTGTAGGGATGGATAAGAAATTTAAACAAGTAAGAAACGTGTTAAACATGAAGAAAATCGTTGGTGCTGGAATTGTAATGGGGACTTTATTCGTGTCAACTTCTGCTTTTGCCGCAGAAGATGTTAATCAAAAACAAGAAACGACTAAGTACAGTGTCCAAGATAGAGTGAACAAAGGTACATCTATTTTACAAGACCAAGCAGACAATGATTTTGCAAGTTTACTGCAAAATATTCAAGCTCAAAAAGCTGTTCAAAAACAACGTGTATCACTATGGGCAGAGCAAAAGTCAAATGCAATTGGTAATTCAATAGGACAAGTTCAAGCTTCTGATAGCTCCTCTACTCTAGAACAAAGTGGAAATAATGAAGAAAATAATCAAGATCAAGTAGTTGATAGTGTAGAAACACAAGAACAAACAGCTGAAGGAAACGGAATTGTTCAAGATCAATTATCTGGCGGTGAAAATGCTCAACGTCAAAATGTAAATGGGACAAGCAATAAACAAGTACAAGATATTTTCAATGAAATCGATCAAATTAAAGCAGGCTTTGGCTCTCGACTTAGCCAAATTCAAGATTCTTATAAATATAATAGCCAAAACCAAAGTACTTTCGGAAATGGCAATACACAAGATCAATTCGCATACAATGATACCGATGCTAACCAAAGTGCAGAAGGTGATTTAATTGATCAACTTCAAGGTGCTTACGACACAAATATCCAAAATCAACAAACAGCTGGAGAAGGAAACTACCCTTACCAAGACATCTACAATGGAACAACTCAAAACCAAGAAGCTAATGGTAACGGAATGACTCAAAACCAACTTGCTGATAATCTTTCAGATCAAATTTCTGGTGTAATTGGAAATGACAACGATGCTGATCAATATTCTCACAATTTCAACAACCAAAATCAAACTGGTGATATTGGAGATGTTCACCAAAATCAAACTTCAACAAACACGACTGGTCAAGGTGCAACAGTAGAAGGTAATGGAAACTATATCGTTGAAGACGTTGAAACAGACACTATACAATCACAAGAAGGACTTTTAGGTGCATATCAATCTCAAGATTCAATCAATGATTCAGAGCAAAGTGGAGCAGTAGTTGGTGACGATATTGAACTTGCGCAACATATTTATGGTGAAGCAGCTCAAGACCAATTTGGAGCAGATGAAGCCGTTCAAAATCAAGGTTCAAGCAATACAGCAGGTCAGGGTGCATCTGTAGCAGGTGAAGACGTAGATGTTGTTCAAGATACTGTTAACTATGGAGAACAAACTCAATTAGGTGCAACTGACACAGTTCAAGATCAAAATATTGAAACTGAAACTATTCAATTAGCGGTTGTGGATAGCGATAATTCAGTAGCTGAACAATTAAATTATAATGATACTGTACAAGATCAAACAGGTTTTGATGGAAGCGTACAAGACCAAGATTCAGCTGTAGAGGTTGAACAAGGAGCTTCTGTAACAGGCCAAGATAACAATGTTACCCAAGATACTGAGGCGATTACAGATCAACTTCAAGTTGGTGATGCTGGATCTGATCAATATCAAGGTTCTTCAAATGAAACTTCTCAAGTAACAAGTACGAACGGTGAAAATAATAATGGAGTACAAGAAAGCTCTGACACTGTAGTTCAGGTCCAAGCCGGATCTAGTGATGTACAAGCGCAAAACTCGTCAGCTGTAACGGATCAAAGTTCTACCTCTAATGGTGATAACAATTCAGTATCCCAATCAAGCACAAATGACATAACGCAATCACAAACTGCTGCTGGGGATGCTAATCAAAGCCAATTCTCTGATGTTACAACATCACAAACTGCTGTTTCAGAAGGAAATAATAATAGCCAAACACAATCTTCTAGCTTTACAGTTGTTCAAGGTCAATCTGCAAACTAGTATTAGTGACACCAAGTTCAGCTCCATCTAGTACCTTTGCTGGATGGAGCTTACTTCATTATATTTTGGATACAGCTGGGGGGAATACTAATGATAAAGAAGGTTGTTGGTTCATTCATTGTTGCTACAGCTTTAAGTGTTGGGTTTGGTAGTACTCAAAGTGAGGCAAGTGACTGGAATCACTCCTCTATTAAAGTGGAGCAGTCGCATAGTGGCTGGGAGAGAATGACGGAAATCAAAAATAATAGAATGGATGAATTTAAAAGTGAAATCAAGGGATCTTCAAGTTCTATGCAAAGGCATTCCGTTAATTTGAATAGCTATCAACTACAAAATGGCCAATCAAAAGGGGCTGCTACAGCTACACAAAAAAGCGAAATCAACCTTGATGTAGAAAGCAAATTAAGCAACAAGTTAATAGACTTAAAACAAACAACTGTAGGTTCTGGTATTTTAGAACAAACAACAGTTGCGAGGAATCCTGCTCGTTTGCTGCAATCACAAAGCAGCACAACCGCTGTGTATCACTTCCAATCCTCCATTGAAGGCGGTCCTTCGATTCAAAACCAAATGGTACAAATTCATGCCTTTCAATTTTCATCTGTTATTGAAAGATAAACTTCTAGTATAATAAAAAGGAAGGGTTCAACTATAAATGTTGCTCTCTTCCTTCTGTTTATAAAAATATATCTTTTAGTAATCTTAGACTGGAATAGAGTATTTTGGTCTCGTTAGTCCGAAGGCAAAACGGGCTAAGAAAGACTTGCCTTTCAAAAGAACCAAGTTACCATAGTTCAAGGATGCTGTATGAACCTTTACTAGTACTTGATTCTCGGTAGGTAAAGGTTTTTTTATCTCTTTTAATTCAAGTACATCGGTGAACCATATTTAGCACAAACTATTGCTTTCATAAGGACCCAGAAAGAGTGGTATTAAGCTCAATGATGTTTGGTAAGTTAAGCTTCGGAATTTTGTTACTGCTGAGAGGTAGGAAGATTGCGAAATGTGGATGACATTTAATTTCTTTTTCCTTTTTAGATAAAATTAAAATTGAACTAGCGCCCAAATTCTCACGATGACAATAGGTGTTGTCAGGGTGTTCTTTCGGGTGCTAGTTTAGGTATTTATTCTTTAAAAATGTTGATGTATCAAAGAAAAAAGTATACCCATTACAGCGTTAGTTTATATGCTAATTCATATATTATTTACTATGTTTCTCCACGAAAACGGAACTACTTATTATTTTAATGACACCCTTTTTTAGCATTCTTCATTATTTTCAATAAATCTGAACCTGTCGGACCCACATAATTTCCATTTTCATTATGAATATAAGGGTTCGTACCTAAAAGTTGTTCTTGATAATTAAGAACTCCATCTCCATCAAAGTCTTCTAGATGATCGAGGATTCCATTTTGATCACCATCATTTCTCAATGGGTTTAAGCGAATTTCTTTCCAATTCCCAACTTCTTTTTCGTTATCAAGAATCACTTTCATCGTAGATGTAACAAAGTCTCTCCAATCATATTCCATACATTCGAATGAATAATAAAAACTTGTAGCGGAATGATACATAATTTCAAATGCATCCGATAGGCCATCATCATCTGTGTCTTCTTTAAATGGATTCGTTTTAAATTTAGATATTTCTAGATGATTTGGTACTCCATCTCCATCAACATCAATAAAAAAATGAATGGGAGTTTTAATAAAGTCTTTTTGCTTTCTTTCAATCGGTGAAGGTCCAGGTTTCCTGTTTTCTGGTTTATCCTCTATAGGATAAGAGGGCTCATCCTCAATAGGAGTCTCTTCCTCTGGATTCATTGGTTGTTGCACATCAGGATTGTTATTCCCTGGCCTTACCGGTTCATCTTCGTCTGGGTTGTCTTCATCAGGCTTTACCGGTTCATCTTCGTCTGGGTTGTCTTCATCAGGCTTTACCGGTTCATCTTCGTCTGGATTGTTTTCATCAGGTTTTACCGGTTCATCTTCGTCTGGGTTGTCTTCATCAGGCTTTACCGGTTCATCTTCGTCTGGATTGTCTTCATCAGGTTTTACCGGTTCATCTTCGTCTGGATTGTCTTATCAGGCTTTACCGGTTCATCTTCGTCTGGATTGTCATTATCAGGCTTTACCGGTTCATCTTCGTCTAGATTGTCCTCACCAGGCTTTATAGGTTCATCTTCATCTGGATTGTCATTATCAGGCTTTACCGGTTCATCTTCGTCTAGATTGTCTTCACCAGGCTTTATAGGTTCATCTTCATCTGGATTGACTTCATCGGGTTTTACCGGTTCATTTTCGCCTGGGTTGTCTTCGCTAGGAATCTCCGGTTCATTATCTTCTGGCTGTTCATTGTCATTATGATGTTTACTATGTTCGATGAAGTAGTTAAACTCTATGATACTTGAAAGGGCGGATTGTATATCATGATCTACTGAACTGGTAACTAACACATTATTAATGATCGAGAGAATTCCCCAATCAAACTCTTCACTATATACTTGTGACTTTTCGATAGGAGAATCTGATTCAAGGATGTATTCCTCTTCAAATCTATCTATTTCCTCATCGTTCACGATGATCGATTGAAAGATTTTGATAACAAAATGCGATACTTCTTTAATAATGATTAATCCATTTTCAGCGATTGCTTTAATGCTTACCTCTTTAGCTTCAGTCATCCTCAATATCTGCAAGCGCATCTACACTTTGTTTTTGATGAATGGTTGCATGATCACTCGTTTCCGATTTATGCTCTAAATTCGTTTTAATGTTTGTTTCTTGAATCGTATTCTCTTGATTCTCTTTTAGGTCAATATCATCTTTTTGATAAGATTCAATTTCGATTTTCATCGTCTGTTCAACAAAGTCTGTATGTTCTTCAGTTTTAAAGGATTGTCTTTGTTTTGTTTCAACTAAGGTCTCTTGACTTTGTTGTTTTTCTTGCCCTACATTCAAGGATTGATTGTATTCTATTGACGATGCTTGTTTCTGATGGGCATCAACTTTTTCTGCATTTTCAGCGGATTGTGATTGTTCTGCATGAACTTTCACTGATTGCTCTAGGTGGATAGAATCGACCTCTGTTTGGTCGTCATCCTCTTTCTCGTTTGGATCGGACTATTAATTGGTTTTGATCCACAGTTAACTCTTGGTTTTGAAAAATATCATTAGATTCTTCACCGATGTCAATCGTTTGTTTCTGTTCAACAGTCCCATTTATTTGCTGGTTTTCTTTTTGAATATCCATCGTTTCACTTTCTGATATTCCTTCTGCACCAGTAAGTACTCCATTAAAAACAACAAGGTGGAGTACCATCCATAAAATAACTAACCTTCTAAACAACCTTCCGCTAACCTCCCATATGCTTAAGAATTATATAACCATAATAATATAATGAATTATTTTAAATATTCAATTTACTTAAAGTTAACATAATCTTAAGATATAAATAGATGTTTCTATGACAGCTAAAAAAGGCCAGGAGGGTTACCTCTAGGCCTTTAATTGATTATTAAAATGTATTTAAAAATAAAAGAGTCAGGGTCTTATTCTTTATTTTTTAAGAGAAGATAAAAAGACATTTTGTGCTGCTGCCACTCCAGAACCTGGTTCAAACGTATAGGAGAAATCTTGCAGACCTGCTTCGATTAGGGAAACGGCTTCGAGAATATCACTAGGGAAGCAATAGCCCATGTGTCCGAACCTGAAAATTCTTCCTTGTAAAGATCCAAGTCCACCAGCAAAATCAAGGTGATAGTTTTTCTTTAAATGACCTAAATAGCTGGATAGATCCAAACCTTCAGGAGCTTTGATTGCGGTAATAGTTGGTGAAGCATATTTATCTTCCGTCAGTAATCCAATCGAAAGGGCACTCATCGCTTCACGCACCATATTTTTCATTAATGAATGACGTTCAACGGTTTTTGAAAAACCGCCTTCTTCATCAATTAAATCACAAACAGCGGAGAGCCCCATGATTAGTGAAATCGCTGGCGTGTTAGGGGTCATCCCTTTTGAAGCCCACTCACGGTAGCTTAGTAAACTTAAATAGTAGGCAGGTGTGCGGTTCTCTTCTATTACTGTCCAGGCTCTATCGCTAACACTTAACAGTGAAAGTCCCGGAGGCAGCATCATTGCTTTTTGTGACCCTGTTACTAAAATATCGATATTCCATTTGTCCATTTTTGCCGGAGCGCCTCCAAGAGCGCTCACTCCGTCGACGATAAAGAGAGCATCGCTATAGTTTCGAACGACTTCACCTAGTTGATCGATAGGATTTAAGATTCCTGTTGATGTTTCATTATAAGTCGCAAAAACGGCTTTAATATTTGATAATGGTTTTAAAAATTCGATAAGCTCTTCTTTCGTACATGCTTCGCCCCAATTTTTTTCAAGTTTATGTACATGGAATCCGTATTTTTCGCAAATTGAAACGAAATAATCACCAAAAGCTCCAACTGTAATGACGACAACCTCATCTCCTGGAGAAACAGTATTAACGGCTGCTGCTTCTAGTGCGGCTGTACCTCCTGAAGGAAGAAGTAAAATATCTTGTTCGGTCCCAAAAATTGGCTTTACACGATTGGTTGTTTCTTCATATAACGTAACAAATTCACCTGTACGGTGGCTAATCATATCCTGGTTCATAGCAAGCTCCACTTTTTTTGGAATGGGCGTTGGTCCAGGATGTCTTAGAATATTTGGATACATATACTTCCCTCCATTACTTGATTTTTACGATTAGTTAAAGTATATCTCAAAGGAAGTGTTGTTGGGGGAAATTCCCTGACCTTTTCCATTAGAATCGTTAGTCCTTTTTCGACATGAAAGAATATAAAGAGCTCAAATAGAAACTCGATTTAGCTTATCTAAAATATGACAGTTCTGTGACAGTTGGAAGATCAGTGAACCTTATCACAACTAGGATTATTTTTAATTGATATGCTTACATCAATGTTAAAGTTCATAATTTGAAGGAGGAGCTTTTTTATGAGTATGTTTTGTCATCAATGTCAAGAGGCAATGAAGGGAACAGGGTGTAACCTTCAAGTTGGGGTGTGCGGAAAGACAAGTGAGGTTGCAAATCTTCAAGATTTATTAATTTATACATTAAAGGGTGTTTCTTTATATAATCAACAAGCTCGCCAAGCGGGGATTCAACATTCAAAAACAAACCGTTTAATCCTTGATGGTCTATTCACAACGATCACAAATGCAAACTTTGATGAAGAGTCTATTACAAAACGAATTGAAAACGCTCTACAAGAACGCGATGCGATTAAACAAAGATTAATCACAAAGGGTGAGTTAGAAAAGCGCCTATATCCGGATTATGCGACTTGGACTGGCGAACGCAATGAGTTTGTAAGTAAGTCGGAAGAAGGACAAGTTGGAATTCTTTCATCAGAGGACGAAGATGTACGTAGTTTGCGTTCCCTTGTATTATTTGGATTAAAAGGGATGGCTGCTTACGCTGAACATGCGCAAAACTTAGGTTACGAAGAAGAAGCGATTTTTGATTTTATAGAAAAAGCATTAATTGCAACAGAAGATGATTCATTAAATGCTGAGGAACTTACTAATCTAGTATTAGAAACAGGTAAATTTGGTGTTGATGTCATGGCATTACTAGATAGAGCCAACACAACTTCTTATGGACATCCTGAAATGACTGAAGTAAATATTGGTGTTCGCAACAATCCAGCGATTCTCGTTAGCGGACATGACTTGAAAGACTTCGAGGAACTCCTTGAGCAAACTGCAGGCACAGGTGTAGATATATATACTCACTCTGAAATGCTTCCTGCTAACTATTATCCAGAATTCAAGAAGTATGACCACTTTGTTGGTAACTATGGAAATGCTTGGTGGCAGCAGAAACAAGAGTTTGATAGTTTCAATGGTCCAGTTCTATTTACAACAAACTGTATCGTACCACCTAGAGCGAGCTATGCTGACCGCATTTATACAACAGGTGCAACAGGATATCCTGGATTTAAACATATTCCTGATCGTGAAGAAGGCGGAAAGAAAGACTTCTCGGAAATCATTGAACATGCGAAGAGATTATCAGCTCCAACACAAATTGAAGAGGGAACAATTGTTGGTGGCTTTGCCCACAACCAAATTGTCCAATTAGCGGATCAAATTGTAGATGCAGTAAAAACAGGTGCAATTCAAAAATTCTTTGTGATGGCAGGCTGTGATGGAAGAATGAAATCTCGTTCTTATTACACAGATTTCGCAGAAACACTTCCAAAAGATACGGTGATCTTAACGGCTGGTTGTGCAAAATATCGTTATAATAAACTTCCTCTTGGAGATATCGGTGGCATTCCACGTGTCCTTGATGCGGGACAATGTAATGATTCTTATTCATTAGCGGTTGTAGCATTAAAACTGAAAGAAATTTTTGAATTAAATGATATTAATGAATTACCAATTGAATATAACCTTGCTTGGTATGAACAAAAAGCAGTGATTGTTCTATTAGCACTATTATACCTAGGGGTTAAAGATATTAAATTAGGACCAACACTACCGGCATTCCTATCACCAGGAGTAGCGAAAGTTCTAGTTGAAAACTTCGGTATTAGCACGATTTCAACGGTTGAAGAAGACATGGAAGCATACGCATTAGCATAATAAATAGGTGGGACCTCGTCTCAAAAAGACCCGTGAATAGTGACGGGTCTTTTTATTGTTTTTCGGAAAATATTTAATCAGTAGTTGACATGAGATGTATTAAGCGTATAATACAAAATATAAGTGTATGAAGGGGGCGGTACAGTGTTTGTGTATTATTAACTTAATACACATATTTATTAGAACAAGTCAATTGTTCTTTTATTTTGCTTTCACTGTATCATCTGCTTAATACAGACAAATTATGTTTTAGGAGTTGGGTCTATGGACGTCAAGTTTAACAATCGAGATCCTGTATATGTGCAAGTCATTCAGCACTTTAAAGAACAAATGGCTAAAGGCTTATTCCAACCAGGTCAGGAAATACCATCAAGAAGAGAACTAGCAAACAGGCTGAAAATAAACCCAAATACGGCGCAGCGGGCGTATAAAGAAATGGAGGAACAAGGATTGATTTTTACGGAAGGGAATTTGCCTAGTCGGATTACAAAGGATGAAGGGGCTATAAAAAAGGTGCGAGAAGAACTGATCGTAGACGCAGTAGAGACTTTCGTTCGCTCTGTTCGTACCATCAACATTCCATTACACGAGGTGCTCGATTTAGTAAAGAAAAACTATGAAAATCAAAGGGATGAATAGGGGGGAATAGAAATGATTGAAGTCAAAGGCGTAACTAAAAAGTTCGGTAGAAGAAAAATATTAAAAGGAGTTTCCTTTACGGCTGAAAAAGGAAAGATTACTTGTCTTATTGGAATTAATGGAGTCGGAAAAACAACCATTATGAAGGCGATTATGAACTTAACTCCGATTGATGGTGGAGAAATTCTCATTGATGGAAAGCCTTTAAATAAAACAAGTTACGAGAAAATCACCTTTATCCCTGATGCGATTACGATGTTGCCACAGATGAAGATCCGTGATGCATTTACGTTTATGGCTGATTTTTACGATAGTTGGAATCAAGGGCGGGCTACAGAGCTTCTGCAATTTTTCAAGTTAAAAGAAAGTGACCGGATCTCTGAACTTTCAAAAGGGAATACGGCGAAAGTGAATCTTCTCCTTGGGTTAGCATTGGATGTTGATTATGTCTTAATGGATGAGCCTTTCTCAGGGATTGATATTTTCAGCCGGGAACAAATCGCGGATGTGTTTACAAGTCATTTAATTGAGGAGCGCGGAGTCATTATCACCACTCATGAAATTAATGATATTGAACACTTAATTGACAAGGTTGTCCTCCTTGATGAGGGAGTCGTAATAAGGGAATTTGACACAGAAGAAGTTAGGGAAAATGAAGGAAAGTCAGTCATTGATGTGATGAGAGAGGTGTTGAAAGGATGAGTCGTTATTTAAAATTAGTGCATTTTGAGTTTCAGCGTTTTGCAAAGCTTTATCTTGTTCTCATTGGAATGACGATTGTTTTACAACTAACGGGGATCATTGTTGTATCAAGAAAATATATGAGTGATGCAAATCAATTAATTTACAAGGAGCTTATGCCAAAAAGTCAGTTTATTGAACAATTTGGAGAGATGTCCTTTAATAAACTCTTTCAGAGTCTTTGGTTTGTGGGTCCAATCATGTTATGTATTGCCGTTCTAATTATTTATGTATTTTTTATTTGGTATCGTGATTGGCTTGGAAAAAATACATTTGTTTATCGTCTACTCATGTTACCAACTGCGCGTTCCAATGTTTATTTGGCTAAAGCAACGACGATTTTCCTTTTGGTATTCGGGCTTGTTGCTCTGCAGATCGTATTATACCCCGTTGAAAGCCAAGTTTTACAATGGGTCGTTCCAGATGAGTTTCGCATGGATCTTTCTCTAAATGAAATAGCCAAGCTAAGTTATTTGTATGTATTATTTCCGGACTCTTTCATTGAATTTGTGCTTCATTATGGCATTGGAATGATCGCTGTATTTGTTGTATTTACCGCGATATTATTTGAGCGGGCCTACCGTTTTATTGGAATCTTCTATGGTGTTGTCTATAGTGGCGTTTCCTTTCTGATTTTTATAGCGCCATTATTAATTGATGGTTTTTTATTAAATGGTTACTTTTATCCGATTGAAATATTTTTACTCATGATAGTATCAGGTTTAATTGTTTTAGCAGGTGCGATTCTGTTAGGAAATTATTTAATTAATCATAAGGTAAGAGTGTGAGGGGAGGTCTTTATAAATGAAACGTTATTGGAAAATGATCGTCTATTGTATCGCGATTTTCGTTGTAATTGGCACGTTCTATATTCAGTCAAGTGTAGCAGCAACTGATACACTTGAGTTAAATATTGAAAAGGTTAGCGGCGATGAGAAAGAATTACAGAATGTTACTTTATACGGGGATTACGTGGTGGAAAATATTCACCATTCACTAGAAATCACGGATGGCGAAAACGTCAACCCTCGGAAGCAATCTTTTTTTGAAACTTTGATTCATCCGAGTTATTTCCCGGTTATTCAAAAGTTAGTGGAAAGTCATAAAGGCTTTATGCGTGGAAAGGATTTCAGTCCTGCTTATTTCTTTGAAGATAATGAACGAGTTGCTTATGTGAATTTAATACCAAGTAGTATATATAACGATACACCAGACTTCACCTTTGACATTGAGGTACTGGACAAAAAAACAAATAAAACCATTTCCTTTGGAGGAAAGGTTCCAAAGACGTCCAATTATAGATGGTTAAATGTAGAGGATGTTCAACTGATTGAGGATGAATTAAAAGTAGTTACAAGTGGTTCTCGGACCGAAGGCGGGGACGATCTTAGTCTTTATACATTTAATCTTCGTGAGAAAAAGTTAGTGAATGAAGACATCATTTTAGCTGCACCTCATATTGAGAATGGGTGGACAGAAGTTCGATTGATAAATGATTATTCTTCTACGAAAGTGGAACGATATCATGTTATGAAAATGGAGGCCTATGAGGAACCTAATGCTTCAGGTGATGAGGCACTAGCGATAGAAGATGATCATACACCGTTGGTTGCGATTGAAACGTTAATTTATGATATGAAAACCAATAAAGTGATAAAATGGGAGATCCCAGAAGAAATTACTGAATCACTTCATTCAGCAGTCGTTTCCGACTCGATGATTTTTCTTCCTGTTTATACTGAAGAAGCTATCGAAATAAGTCAATATGATATCGAAAAGGAAGAATGGGGAGAGAAACAAATCTTTCATATAGACCATGCAAAGGACAGTGAAACTGTCCCATATATTCAATTACTAAATGGAAAAATTTATATTATCGGTTCAAATAATGATGTCTATCCAATCTTAGTAGGCGACCCACAAACGGGCACGGTTTTGTATGAAGGAAAATTAGGATTTAAAAATCAAAAAGAAGGCCAAAAAAATTACGAACTGTATTTTCATGATGTTGTAATTAAATAAAAATAAAAGTGCTAGGTATTATCCAGTTATGGAAGGTGCCTAGCATTTGTTGTTTTTTGCCCTTAGACTATTAAAACTTTTGCGAATAATTGCTATACTATATTTGAGTTAAGTTGAGAGGAGTTAGATAAGAGATGACTAGTATAGATGTCAATAAAGGAAAAGGGTATTATGGAGAATTTGGAGGTAGCTTTATACCAGAAGAACTCCAAAAAGCAATGGATGGAATTGAAGAAGCTTTTTTACGTTATAAAGACGATCCAGAATTTATACAAGAATATGAATATTATTTAAAAGAATATGTCGGTCGAGAAAATCCACTAACATACGCTGAAAATTTAACAAATAAAATTGGCGGAGCTAAAATCTATTTGAAACGTGAAGATTTAAATCATACAGGTGCACATAAAATTAACAATGTTCTTGGACAAATTTTATTAGCTAAAAAAATGGGCGTTAAAAGGATTATTGCGGAAACAGGAGCTGGACAACACGGCGTTGCAACGGCTACAGCATGTGCCTTGTTCGGTATGGAATGTGTTGTTTATATGGGGAAAAAGGATACAGAAAGACAAGCACTTAACGTGTTCCGCATGGAATTACTTGGCGCAAAAGTGGTTGCAGTTGATAAAGGTGAAGGGCATTTGGCAGAAGCAGTAGATGAGGCATTAGGTGATTTAATGCAAAACTACAAAAATACCTTTTATTTAATTGGTTCTGCGGTTGGGCCGCACCCATATCCACAGATGATTAAAGAATTCCAAGCTGTTATTAGTAAAGAATCGAAGAAACAAATTCTAGAAAAAGAAGGAAAGCTGCCAACTGCAGTCGTGGCTTGTGTTGGAGGCGGGAGTAACGCCATTGGTGCGTTTGCTCACTATATCGAAGAACTTGATGTTCGTCTAATTGGGATTGAACCAGCAGAAGCAGCCTCTCTAACAAAAGGGGTGCCATCCGTTCTACATGGTTTTAATAGCTATGTATTAAAAGATGAAGGAGGAAATCTACTGCCTACCCATTCGATTGCAGCGGGATTAGACTACCAAAGTGTTGGACCTGAACATAGTTATTTAAGAGATAGCGGCAGAGGGGAATATGTGCCAGTAAGTGGACAAGAAGCTTTGGAAGCCTTTCAAGTATTGTCTCATGAAGAAGGAATTATTCCAGCACTTGAAAGTTCCCATGCCGTCGCTTATGCAATGAAATTGGCAAAAGAATTATCAAAAGACGATATTATCATTGTAAATCTGTCTGGACGTGGAGATAAAGATGTTGAACAAGTTTTTGAAATGCTAAAAAAGTAAACAGATAAAGCAATAAGAGCCAAGCACCTTCCAGTTTAGTTTCTGGATGGCACTTGGCTCTTAATGATTTGCGACCATTTCTACGATTCGGTCCTCTACTTCTTTTCCTTTTTCCTCATCAACAAGATTATTTAAAAGGATAGAAACAATAACAGTTTCTCCTTTCTTTGTTTCAACATAACCGGATAATGAAGTAACTGTAGAGAGGGTACCAGTTTTGGCTTTCACATTTAAAGTTTCCATTCTGTTTCTTAATGTTCCACCCACCATTTTGTCCTGTGCACCTGCAACGGGTAGAGAGGTTAAGAAAGCGGGAAACCAATCCTCTTTTTGAACATGAAATAAAAGCTGTGTTATTTCGTTCGCAGGAATTAAGTTTAAATGAGAAATTCCGGAACCATCTCTAATGACCAAGTCTTTAGAGTTTACCCCGAGTTTAGGCAGCTCTTCTGTTAACACTTGGAGTCCTTTATCCCAGCTCCCTTCGCCTAATCTTCTTTTCCCCATTTCTTTCACGAGACCTTCCGCATGGCCATTATTGCTTAATTTCATGAAGGGAATGAGAAGATCTGACAACGGGATCGAAGCATGACTTGTTATAACATGTGTGTTTTGTGGTGTTATCCCGAGCTTTACTCTTCCTGAAAGATTAATCCCTTGCTTTTCTAATTCTTGCTTAAAGAGATCAAGAACCAATCCGGTTGGTTCCCAAACAGAAACGTGAGCCTTTTTTGCTTTCGCTCCTATTGGCAGAAGCCCTTTTACCATGATGGTGTTTGTGCCATGTTTTCGGTCAATGGTAAGATCTGTGTTTCCTTCTGGCGATCCAGTTACCGTCTGATTGATTACTTTTACATAAAAAGTATTAGGGGTAAATTGAATTTGTGCTGGTTCTCCGATGTTTGATCCCGGGGTGATTCTCATCAGAACGGTTCCTGAATCAAAATCTTGATCCGGAGATATCGTGAGTGCTGAAATTTGCGATCCGTAATAGGCTGATTCATCGCTCCAAACTAAATCAGGGGATAAGCGGACATCGTCATACCAACTGTCATCACCAATCAGATTTCCCTCGACCATTGTGACTCCTGAAGCAGTTAATTTTTTTGCCAAGTTCGTTAAGTCTTCTTTTATAAGTGTAAGGTCACCAAATCCTTTTATATATAGATTTCCTTTAAGAATATGCCCGACTGTTTCCCCATCTGTACGAAGTTCTGTCTTAAATTGATAATCCTTCCCTAACACGGATAAGGCTGCTGCTGCAGTAAGGAGCTTCATATTTGATGCAGGCCGCATTCGGATATCGCCATTATGTTCATAAAGAATCTCTCCGGTTCTTGCACAGCGAATGCTTATTCCAGTAAGCCCGCCATTTAAAAGCGGTTCATTGTGTAATAGTTGTTGAAGTTCTGTTTGAAAAGATGAGTCCCATTTTTGGGCGGATGCAGGAGTAGGTGGTATTAATAACAAAACAAGCATTGAAAAAATGAAAATATGTATAGCCTTTTGGGTTCTTATCACTAGATTCCACTTCCAACTTCCTTTTTATCAATATCATTTCCAGTTTCATTTCTTCTATTACAAAAAATACTAGAAGTCACCCAGAAACTGGATAATGCTAGTTACTTAAATGCTATACTTTAAAGGAATGACTGATTAATGCGAAAATTGAAAGGGTGAATGATAAGTGTGGAGAATGAAAACTAACGGTGCAAATACAGTTCGTGATAACGGGTGAAAGCTTTCTGGCTTCGATTTTTAATATTTTGTAGTTTATGGATCGGTCTAATCGTTTATGAACGTAGTAACATTTCAATTAAAATCATGTTTTTTTCCCTTGCACTTTTACTTTATTTTTTACTATCACTTAATAAAGCACTTATATTGTTGTATTTCTTATCATCATTCTTGTTAGTGGGAAATGGATATTTTATTGTCGGTGACGTTACCTTTACCCTATTAATTTTATTATATATGACAATCGACTCTTCTTTTCGTTTAAAGGAAATGGAAGGTCGAATTTATATCCCTATTAATATGTTTTTTATTTTCATATTATTGTGGCGGAATCCAGATGGGTGGGTGCAATGGCTCATTATTAGTTTATTTGTTTCATTTTTATGTCTAAAGTTGATAACCAGGTCTAACGAGCGTAAAGAGCAGAAAGAAATTTACGAAGAGCTATTAGGAGAGTATCGTAAATTAAAGCGAATGAATTTGGATGCAGAACGTGATGTGCGGATTCGTGAGCGAACAAGAATAGCGAGGGATATCCATGACTCTGTTGGGCACCGTTTAACCGCTTTATTAATGAAGCTTGAAATGTTGGGAATTCAACATCCGCACTCTCAGTATGATGATTTAAAAATGATGGCTAGGGAGAGTTTGGAGGAAATTCGCAAGTCTGTAAAAGCCCTTCAAACAGAAGAGAATGAAGGGATTGCAACGGTCATACATTTAATAAGAAAATTGGAAGCTGAAAGTCATTTATCTGTCCAGTTTACAATCAAACAGGGCGTCTTATCCATGCCAATTTCGAATGAAAAAAGTGTTGTCCTTTATCGGATCATTCAAGAAGGGCTGACTAATGCAATGCGACATGCTGGGTCTCGTGAAGTACAAGTAATATTGGGAAAGTCTGCAATTGGCGACCTATCATTTGAAATTTCAAATAAGGTTTTCACGCCAAAGCCCTTTACATTTGGATTTGGCTTAAACAATATGAGAGCACGTGCGGAAGAGGTTGGCGGGTCGGTCGAAATTTACCAAACGGATGAGAACTTTTTTGTTATCGGTAGTATTCCAAGCAGGGAGTGATCAAAATGTGGAAAGTGCTATTAGTAGAAGATCAATCCATTGTAAGACAGGGATTAAAAATGATTTTGGAGCAAGATTCGAACATTGTCGTCACACATGAAGCAGAAAACGGGAAAGAGGCCATTGAAATCATGGAAAGGCATTTGATTGATTTTATTATGATGGATGTGAGAATGCCGGTTATGAATGGCATTGAGGCAACAAGAATCATTAAAAAGCAATGGCCAAATACGAAAATATTAATCTTAACGACGTTCAATGATGATGAGTATGCGATGCAAGCATTAAAGGACGGAGCGAATGGTTTTTTACTAAAAACTTCAGAATCTGCTAAATTAATTGAAGCGGTCTATAGTTGTATGAGTGGGGGATTAACAATCCATGATGAAGTAGCAGCGAAGGTAATGCCCCGTCTGTTACATAGACAAGCTGAAACGAAGATGGATGTGGAATTCACTCCACGAGAATATGAAATTACCAAATTAGTTGGAGAAGGTTTAACGAATAAGGAAATTTCGGAAATCCTTCATTTATCCATTGGGACAATCAAAAATCACATTACGCAAATTTTACATAAAACAAGTCTGCGTGATCGCACACAGTTAGCGATTTATGCGGTAAAACATAACATTGTTTAGAAAAAGTGACTGGAGTCATATCGATTTCATGCTTTTGATGACTGAAGGCAGTATGTAGAGGCCTTTTCAAAAGGTACTATAATCGTAGGAGGCGATGAATCATGCTTGAATTAGTAGATCTATCTAAAAAGTTCAAACAAAATTATGCAGTCAAAAATTTAAATATGTTTATTGAAAAAGGGGAGATTGTTGGGTTACTTGGGCCAAATGGTGCGGGAAAGTCAACAGCGATTTCAATGATGTCCTCTTTAGTGGAACCGACGAGTGGCGACGTTCGTTTTCATCAAAAAAGCATCTTAAAAAGCCCAGCGCCACTACGAAAAGTGATCGGAGTCGTACCTCAAGAAATTGCCTTATATACGGACTTAACAGCAGAAGAAAACCTGCGCTTTTTCGGTAGAATCTATTGTTTAAAAGGAAGTGAATTGAACCGGAAAATCGATGAAGTGTTAGAGGTCATCGGTTTAGCTGATCGCAGAAAGGATATTGTAAAAACCTTTTCCGGCGGGATGAAACGACGCTTGAATATTGGGGTTGCCCTGCTCCATGATCCTGAATTCATCATCATGGATGAACCGACAGTAGGAATTGATCCGCAATCCCGTAATTATATTTTAGAAACGGTTAAACGGCTGAATAAAGAAAAACAAATGACGGTTCTATACACGAGCCATTATATGGAGGAGGTTGAATTCCTCTGTAATCGAATCTATATCATGGATCAGGGAAATTTAATTGCTTCGGGAACAAAAGACGAAATTAAAAAAATCCTTTCCTCAGAAAAGGCGATTTTGATCAAATCAGATCGTTGGAATGAGGGGTTCATTAAGAAATTAAAGCAAAATCCAGTAGTAAATCGTGTAGTTGTTGGGGAAAAGGAAATCACGATTATGGTCGCAAAAGAAGTGGATTTATTTTCTACATTAATAAAGCTGGCCGAAGAATCGGAGATTGATCTTATTTCAGTAGAAATCAAAACACCAACATTAGAAGATGTATTCCTTCATCTAACAGGAAGGGCTTTACGAGACTAGAGGGGAGATGAAGAAATGATTTGGCAAATTGTCAAAAAGCAAGCATTGTTGTTTTGGAGAAATCCGCAGCAATTATTGTTATTAATAGGACTTCCCATCATTCTCATCGCCATTTTAGGGACTGCTCTAAGCAGTATTATGGATGGTCAAAGTCCTCAAGTTGAAGCAAAGATTGCCTTTGTAGAACATGGAGGAGAAAAAGAGCAAATACAGCAATTTATTGATGATCTTGAACAAACAGAAATACCTAGAGAACAGATTGGCGCGTTACAAAGTACTCTTTCGCAAACGGCTCCTATTAAAGTATTAAAGGAGGAGGTTTTTGGAAGTGAAGAATTGAAAGATATGATTGAAATCATTGATATCCGTGAGTCTGATAAAGAAAAAACGTTGAAAGATGACAGTTTTACTGCTGTTATTGAAGTTCCAGAAAGCTTTACTTATGATTTGCTGCAAGCCATGGTATTAAACAATGGAGCTCAACCTCAATTATTACTTTATCAAAACGAGGGTTCACAAATTGGTTCGAGTGTTGTAGACAGCATATTGACCCAGTACCAAGAGCAGTTTACTTTACAAACTTTTCTTGGTCAAAAAGGGATTGATCCAAACGTTATTGCGATGGATGGAAGTTCGCTAACGGGAGACCTGAGCACCATTAATCAAAAAAAACCCGTATCAACAAAAAATTACTATGCAGTTGGAATGGCCGTGATGAATGTTTTATTCATTGCATCAGCCATAAGTGGAATCGCATTTCTCGAGAAAAATAATCATGTGTTTGATCGTATCATTTTAGCAAATGTTTCTCGTTGGATTTACTTTATCGGGGTCTTTATTTCAGGAACGCTTTTTGCATTATTACAACTGCTCATTATTTTCGGCTTCTCTTGGGCTGTTTTTGGCGTGAAATGGGGAGATATCTTATCCTTCTTAATTGTTACAGTTGCCACAGCCATTTCAGTCGGAGGAATTAGCGTTTTACTAACGGCAATTAGTTATCGCTTAGACTCTGAAGTGATTTCAAACTTCTTTTCTAGTATTCTTGTCACTTTAATGGCCTTTTTAGGCGGAAGTTTCTTCCCGATTGGGGATTTATCTAGAGTTATTGGAATGCTGGGCAACTTAACGCCAAATGGTGCTGGAATGTCAGCATATATGGCAATTTTAAGGGGAGACGGATTTTTAGAAATTAGTAACCATGTCCTGTTTCTGATTCTATTTGCAGTCGTTTCCATTGTGGTCGCAGCACTTAGTTTTCCAAAAAGGGGGGCTTCTGCATGATTGGAATCTTATTTGCAAAGTTTAGGATGTTTGTACGAAATCCATGGACCTTTGTGATTATGACCGCCATGTCGATCGGATTCGCTCTTATGTTAGGTGGTTCTCATCAGGAGAATTCGATTCAAGTGCCCGTATTTATCGAACATGAAGCTGTTTTAGAAACGGTAGTAGGAGAGACAATAGAGGAATCAGGAGTTTTCGTGTTTAATCTGATGTCTAAAGAGGAATTAGTGGAAAAAATTGAGAATGGAAAAGTAGAGATCGGTTTGATCTTGCAGCAGGATGATTTCCAAATTGTTGTCGGGATCGACTCACCGAATGTGCCCATGTTAAAACAAACAATTGGAGATGCCTATTTAAAGAAGGAACAGCAGGAAAAAATTATTGAGGCAGCAACATCTAGCTTAGGAATGGAAAAAGAAGAGGTTGAAAAAGAGTTAGAAAATGCGATGGATTCCCCTGTTTTTTCAATTGAAAAAGGTAACTTTAGAGGTACAGAAACGTTTGTTTATAACTCAACATTACAATCGCTGTTTGGCTTTTCCTTGTTTTTTGTGATCTATACGATTGCTTATAATGTTTTACCAATATTATTAGAAAAAAATGAGGGAATTTGGGATCGAATGATTCTTTCTCCATTAAAAAAATGGGAAATGTATGTAGCTAATTTTATTTATAGTTTTGTATCAGGGTATGTGCAGTTGCTCATTATTTTCTTTGTTTTCCGCTACTTTGCCGGGGTTGATTTCAATGGTCATTTTATGGAGGCCTGTTTATACCTTATTCCATATGTGTTCTCGATTGTGGCGTTATCGATCTTATTGACAGCTTTCGTCAAAAACGCAGGGCAATTTAATGCGGTTATCCCGATTGTTTCGGTCAGTGCCGCAATGATTGGTGGTGCTTATTGGCCAATTGAATTAGTGGAATCCCCCTTATTACTTGCGTTAGCAAAAATAAATCCGATCACGTACGGAATGGAAGTGTTAAAAGGAGTTGCGGTATACGGATACTCTTTTCAGGAACTATTATTTCCAATGAGTATTCTCCTATTAATGGGAGTTGTTATGACTGGGATTGGGATTCATTTAATGGAAAAACGGCATGTGTAGGAATAGGGCGCTAGGTACCTTCAGAAACTGGAGATGATGCCTAGCGCTCTTTGTCTTTAAAGGAAAACAAGGGGACACGAATATTCCAATTTCATATTTAGTATAGTATAATTAAAATATTCCGAATAATATATAAATAATTCTTTATACGGAACTTTTACCTTCATTCAGCAAATATTTTTGTACCGAAAGCTTGCGATAGGTACAGAAGTCTCCCCAATTCTATAAATATGAGATAAATGAAAGCCTTGTCAATTCAGTGGGGGTTAATCCTAGGTTGAATGAGGCTAAAGCCTCCGGCGGATGTCACGGATTTTTTTTAGGGTAATTTCTCGAGTGGCTTAGAGATTGTATCCGGACGAAAATTCGACGGGCGAATTTGATGAGAGGTGTAAATCATGATTCCTTCTAAACAAAATAAAACCATTCTCCAATCAGTCCAAAGGGGACTACTGATCATTAAACTTTTTACTGCGGAAAAGCCAGTATGGGGGATTACCGAAATGTCTAGGGAATTACAGCTTCCGAAAAGCACGATTAGTCGTTTAATTGCTGACTTAATTAATGAAGGATATATTAAAAAGGCAGGTAGAAAATATAGGTTAGGCCTGTCTCTTTTAAATCTCTCAGGCGTGATTATGTCCCAACTTGAACTTCATCATGAAGCTTATGAACCCTTGAAGTCACTAGTTAGTAAAATTAATGAAAATGCTCATATATCAACACTTCAGGGAACTCAATTGATTTATATTCTTAAAGTTGAATCGAAACAAACAATTCGATTACTTTCACATGTTGGTCATTATCGGCCAGTTTCATGCTCGAGTCCAGGAAAGCTTTTATTAGCCTATCGTTCGAAAGCGGTGGTAGATCAAGTAATTAAAGAAGGATTGCCAAAAAGGGGACCAAACAGCGTTACTGATCCTGAGCACTTTATTAAGGACCTAGAAAAAATTCGACATGATGGATTCTCTGTATGTATAGATGAAATGAATAAAGATGTCATTAGCATAGCGGCCCCAATAAAGGATTATACGGGTAAGGTGATTGCTTCGGTCAGTATGGCTGCTCCGAGACATCGGATCGATAAAGAAGATATACCTAACTATGTGCAAAGTCTTGTGAGAACGGGAAAAGAAGTTTCATCTAAATTAGGACATATAGAATCTATGAGACTTTAAAGGCGGAGGTTATTTTTATGGATAGAAATGAAAGGAGCGTATCTTCATTAAGTAATGCACTTAAGTTGTTAAACTTGTTCACAGTCGATGAACCTGAGTGGGCTCTAGTAGAATTATCAGAAGAGCTGGAAGTTGGAACAAGTACAATTTACAGGTTGACCGATACGTTAATTCACGAAGGATTTCTTGTCAGAGAGCCTTTGACAAAAGTGTTTCGATTAGGATCTTCTCTTTTACAATTTGGGCAATATATTATCACTTCATATGAAATTTGTGAAATTGCCCCGCCTATTTTAGAAAAACTTGTTCGCGAAACAGGAGAAACGGTTCACCTTTCCATTTTAGAGGGAACGAAAACGACATATTTACAGGTGTTCGAATGCCTGAATTATATTAATATCTATACACATGTTGGCAAAAAGAATCCGGCTCATTGTACAAGTACAGGACAAGTCATACTTGCTTATCAAAACGAGGAGAATATTAATAGAGTGATAGAAGAAGGCTTGCCTGCATATTCAGATTATACTATCACGAAACCTAGTCAATTTAGAGAACGGCTAAACAACATTAAAGTTGACGGGTTTTCTTTTAATAAGGATGAAATGAACGTAGGCGTTTCGGCGATTGCAGCCCCTGTAATATCTCCTTCAGGTAAAGTCGAATTTGCCGTCAGTATTGCAGGGCCAAACGCAAGAATTAATACTTCCAATGCCCAAAACTTAGCCAAACTAGTGAAGAATGCCGCAGATGAACTATCAGAAGAGTTAAGAGGTCTCGTACACTAAAGCATCTTCCTCTGCAGCCATCAGGTTAAGATAATAATATTTATATAAGTAA
Source organism: uncultured Bacillaceae bacterium (assembly GCA_963787345.1). Taxonomy (GTDB): domain Bacteria; phylum Bacillota; class Bacilli; order Bacillales; family Cytobacillaceae; genus Bacillus_BD. The sequence goes on from CAWBCW010000026.1 coordinate 605,199, forward strand.
AATAAGGCGGCACAATCTTAAGTTAATCTTAAGAATGTGCCGCCTTATTTTGAACATTGGTATTAGTTAGCGTATTCCTTTTCGCTAATCTCTTTGTCAGAGGAAACTTTTGTTTTTGTAAATGTGATGATAGGGTTCCAGCTGCCTGATGATTGAGCATCCGAATAGTATGTTGGTTCAGCATCTTTTTCAAGAATCCCTAGAAGCATAGCTAAATGACGACCACCTGATTCAACTTTTGCCATATTTGCATATTGTGGCAGCATGGCGTAAGCCCCTTGATAATCTTTATTCATAATAAGTTCAACAAATTCTTTATCAAGAGCATGTTCGGCAAGCGTTGGTTTTCGAACCCTGCCGCGAACTAAGTTATGTGACAAGGCACCACTTGAAACAAAGACTACTTTTTTATCAGATTCTTTTAAAACCTTTGCTATTACTTGGCCCCACTGGTATGTTTCTTCAATACTTGCTGCTAATACAACCGATAAGTTGATAACAGGAATATCTTCATTTGGCACTAAATAACGTAAAGGCACAATTGTACCATAATCCCAAGCAAAATTTTCATCCTCAACTTCTATTACCGATAAACCAGCATCTTTACCTGCTTGAACTAACTGAAGGCCTAATTCTGCATCACCTGGATAGTGATAAGGAACATCTTTAATGAGCTCTGGAGCTTCTTGCGCAGTAAGAAGTCCTTTATGAATAGGCGTGCAATCAACGTAATGGGAGAAAGTGGTTGGCCAGTGGCAAGAAACTAAAACAATGACATCTGGTTTAATTTGGGAAATATCCTTCTCAATTTCTTTTAAATCAGCGATAATCCTCTTTTGAAAGTCAGGAGCTTGATCCTCGTGGCAAATACTTGGGACATGTGGTGAGATTATACTTAATTCAATCGTCATTAATAATTCCTCCTTAATATTTTTATCCCTTTTTATATTAACTAAATATTCTGTCTTATAATTAAGATGTTAACGTTTTCTTTTTCTATTTACAAGACTCTTATTCCTCTCTGTGGATCAATTGGAGTTTTTTTACTTCTCTTTTAGGAAATACTTCTGTACCGAGAGCTTGCGACAGGTACAGAAGTCTCTCGCGGATGTCTCGAATTTTTTTAAGGTAATTTCTTGAGCGAGCTCGAGAAATTACCGGCGCAAATTCGATGAGCGAATTTGATTTAATCTAGTAGAGAGAGTGCTCCTTTATTACTTACTTCTTTTGGAGGCCAGGCACATAGATCGAATGGGAAATCGGATCCTGCCACTACCCGATCTTCTCCAACTGATTGGACAAGATAATCGATGCTCTCTTCGTTCCAAAGAACAGTATCATACCAAAAGCGTCGTAAATACTCGGATGGAGGGGCTTGTAAATTGGCAGAAACAAGTTGCCACTGTTCATAGCCTTTATCTAAACGACCAATTTGATATGGAAGGAATCCACCGCCATGAGCAAATAAAATTTTTATGTTCGGATACTGATCAATCATTCCGCTTAACAATATATCAGTTGCACAAACCGTTGTTTCCCAAGGAACCCCGATTAAATTGGGCATCATTCTCCGTTTTAATCGCGGATCTTCACTTAGTAAAGGGTGAATAAAGATAATTGCTTTTAAGCGATTTGCTTCTTCAAAGAATGGTTGAAAATAGCTGTCTGATAGCATATGTTGATCTATTCCAGGTCCAATAATTGCCCCTTTTAGCCCCAAACTCATAGCTTCGTTTAAAATTTGAGCAGCTTCATAAGGTTTTGCTAATGGAACAGTTCCAACAGCTGATAATCTCTCAGGATTCTCCTTGACCAAACCAGCGAGTGATTGATTATAAACTCTAGACATTTCAGTCGTTATTTCTAAGGGAAAATCATATAAAAAGAGTTGGGGAATGGGCGAAAGGATAGAATGAGTAACTCCAGCCTTTTTTTGGTTTGACATATAGAGATCGTAATTAATAAAGTCCTTCTTTAATTCAAACCCCCATTTTTGATTGATCGTAAGAAACTCTTCTTTATTCTTGTCTTTTTTTACCCATTCTGCATTAATTGTCTGTTTATTCTCCTTGAGCCAAGCCATGACATCTTCTGGAATAAAATGAGTGTGGAAATCGTACACGATATTTTTCCTCCTTGAACGTTCGAATTTATTGAAAGTATAATGATAATATTTTTTAAATATTCTAACCCTTCTAATTATAATAGTAACTAATTGTTTTATATTCAAGAATGAACTTACGGTATGCGGAACAAATAGGATTTATAAGAGTAACAATATGTAATCTACTATAAGATAGAATAAAAAGTAAAAATATAAAATAGTTCCGTATAGAGGAAATATGAGTAGAAAATAGTTAAAAATTCAGATAATATAAAAAATATAGAAAATTACTTAAGCGCAATTGATGATAAAAGATAATTTAAGTATTTTTTTAGAATAAGGTTTTTCGTAAAGATTGTAAGCGCTTTTTTTAGATGGTACTAATTAAAAATTATATAAAATAATGGGGGGATTATGTAGTGAGTAGAAAAAAGTTCAAATTTTCAGTAGTTAGTTTATTAGCCTTAATGTTGCTAGTTTTTACGGCTTGTTCAAATAGTACAAGTGGCAGTAATGGCAGCGATGGAAAAGGTTTAGAGTTTAAGTTTGGTAGTATGGATGCTCCGGATCATGTTCAGAACCTTGAGACGTTCGCAACATTCAGTGAAGATGTTAAAGAATTAACAGATGGCCGTGTATCATTCCAAATGTTTACAGGTGGTTCTTTAGGTGGACCAAAGGAAACTCTTGATAACCTTACAACAGGGATTATGGATGTAGGTAGAGGAATTCACGGATATAATTCAGGGAAATTCGACGTTCAAACTGTAATGAACTTACCGTTCTTAGCAGATGGGAGTGCAGCAGAACTGAGTGTGGTGACACAAAAATTACATGACACTTTTCCTGAAATTCAAGAAGAATATTCTGATGTAAAACTACTATGGGTACATGCAGCAGATCCATATGCGATTGTAACAAAAGGAAAGCAAGTGAAAAGCTTTGAAGATGTAAAAGGGCTTAAGCTAAGAACGCCATCAACAGAAGGTGGAGAAATGATCAAGTCATGGGGAGCAACTCCAGTATCACTACCAGCACCTGAAATATATGATGCGTTGCAAAAAGGGGTTATTGATGGTGGAGTATTACCGATTGCTGCCATTAAAGACTTTAATTTAACAGATGTTATTGATTATGTGACAATTGGTAATTTTAATACGAATCTATTCTATGTATCTATGAATAAAGATAGTTGGAACCGAATTTCTCCTGAAGATCAAAAATTAATTGAAGAAAATTTTACAGGTGTATCGATGGCAGAAAAAGCGGGACAAGCCTTTGATGCTCAAAAAGAAAGAGCTGAAAATGAAGCGAAAGAAGCAGGAGTTAAATTTATTACATTAGAAGAAAACGAGTTAAATAAGTTTAGAGAACCTGCTAAAGTCGTAGCAGAAGATTGGTTATCTAAAATGGAGAAAAAGGGTATCGATGGACAAAAGATTTATGATGAAGCTGTTAAGTTAATCCAAGAAAAGTAATGAGGTGACATAGATGAAACAAGAGGTGAGTCAAGATCTTACGTTAGGGCCAGTAACTGCTCCTAACGAGGTCTCTACTTTTCAGAAACTAACAAATGGATTGGAAAAAGTCGTAAAGCCTGTTAATAATGTGTTGCATAAAATCTCTAGTTTGTTTCTTTTTCTATTAATGTTTTTAACGGCAGCAGATGTAGTTGGGAGAAACTTCTTTAATAGCCCGATTACCGGAACGTATGAGGTTACAGGGATTATGTTAGCGTTGATGATCTTTTTTAGTTTAGGATCTGCTCAGCTTGGAAAGGACCATATTGAGATAGATTTTTTAACGAATATGATGTCTGAAAAGGTTCAAGCAGGTTTATATGCTTTTACTTCATTCCTCTTATTTATACTCATGTCCTTAACGACATGGCAATTGTTCGAATATGCCTTGAGAACAATGGCTGGAGGAGAGTTAAGTGGTGATTTAGGTTGGCCATTACACATCTTTATGTTTGCAGCTTTTGCGGGAGCCATCACTTTTACACTCACTTATTTACTTGATATGTGTCAATCGATCTTGAAGGTGGTGAAAAAGAATGAGTCCTGAAATCATTGGTGTAATTGGTATCGTTCTATTATTAGTACTTATCCTTTTAAGAGTTTCTGTTGGACTTTCCTTATTTTTAGTCGGATTTCTCGGGGTCTCGATGTTATCAGATTGGAGTGTAGGGTTGTCCCAATTAGGTGCATCAGCATTCGGTTCAGCGAATAACTATGGGCTAAGTGTTATTCCGATGTTTATTTTAATGGGAATGTTCATGTCCAATACGGGACTTGGAAAAGATTTATTCATTGCGGTTGATAAATGGATCGGGCATTTGCGTGGAGGACTTGCAGTTGCAACAGTAGGTGCAGCATCGATCTTTTCAGCGATCTCCGGTTCTTCTAATGCTACGACGGCAACCTTGTCGAAAATATGTATTCCGGAAATGAATGAATATAAGTATAAAACTACCTTTTCAACTGCTGCTGTTGCGGCGGGAGGAACGTTAGGAGCGTTAATTCCACCGAGTGTTCTTCTAATCATCTATGGTGCGTTAACTTCCGTTCCAATTGGTCCTCTATTAATTGGAGGTCTTATCCCGGGTATTCTCATGACTTTCATGTTTATGCTCATGATTAATATTCAAGTACGTTTAAATCCAGAAATTGCACCGAGGAAAAATGAATCTACACCAATTGCTGAGAAGATTTTTTCTTTAAAAAGTGTTTGGCCATTTTTAATCATATTCGCCATTAGTATTGGTGGTATCTACTTTGGGTATTTTACTCCAACTGAAGCGGGAGGAGTAGGAGCAATTGGGGCATTTCTCCTAACGGTTCTGACAAAGAAATTAAATATTAAAAAGTTACTTACGTCTTTAGATGAGACGTTACGATTAACGGTTATGTTGTTTTTAATCTTAATTGGTGCAGGACTATTTGGAAAATTCTTAGCATTAAGCCAAATTCCAATGTACTTAACAAATGTAGTAGGATCATTAGATGTTAATCCATATGTTATTTTATTATTAATTCTAGGTGTCTATTTTATTTTAGGTATGTTTCTTGAAGGGATTGCCATTATGACCTTAACATTGCCGATTGTTTTTCCTATTATTACGCAATTAGGTTTTGATGGGTTATGGTTTGGGATTATTATGATTATGTTGATTAATATCGGTGTATTAACGCCGCCACTTGGTTTGAGTGTATTTATCATTAGTGGAATTGTCAAAGAAGTGCCGATTCAACAAATTTTTAAAGGGGTTATTCCAGCGATCATCACGATGGCAGTATTAGTAGTCATTCTCATTATTTTCCCAGAAATCGTTACATTTTTACCGAATATGGTTAAATGAATCTAGGGAGAGTACTCTCCCTAGACTATTGTACTGGAAAAAAGAACGCCGGAACTTGTCCCGGCGTTCTTTTTTTTATAGTACTTTATTTAAAAAGTCTTTTGTTCGTTCGTTTTGTGGATTGCCGAAGATTTCCTGCGGTGTGCCGTGTTCGACAATATATCCACCATCCATAAATAAAACCCGATCCGCTACTTCTCTAGCGAAGCCCATTTCATGGGTTACGATGACCATTGTCATTCCTTCTTGAGCCAATTGTTTAATGACGGCTAATACTTCTCCGACCATCTCAGGATCAAGGGCGCTTGTTGGTTCATCAAATAACATAATATCTGGGTTCATGGCAAGGGCGCGTGCAATCGCAACCCTCTGCTTTTGACCGCCTGATAATTGATCAGGTTTTGCGGATGCTTTGTCCTCTAAACCTACACGGTTTAAAAGCTCTAAAGCTTTTTTCTTTGCTTGTTCTTTCGTTGCTTTCTTCAACTCAGCAGGAGCAAGTGTAATATTATCTAAGATCGTTAAATGAGGAAAAAGATTAAAGTGCTGGAATACCATTCCGATATTTTCACGAACTTTATTAATATTCGTCCCTTTATCTGTTAAGTTAGCACCGTTTACAACGACTTCTCCACCGGTTACTTCTTCGAGCAGGTTTAAGCAGCGAAGAAGTGTACTTTTACCAGAACCAGAGGGGCCAATTAAACAAACGACTTCACCTTCTTGAACTTGTAAATCAATTGATTTTAATACTTCTAAATCTCCAAATGATTTTTTTAAATTCGTAACTTTAATTTTTTCCATATTTAATCCTTCTTTCTAACACATTCGATACTTTCGTTAAAATCATAATGATAATAAAGTAGATAATACCGACGATTAACCACATTTGGAAGGACTCTAAGTTTCTAGCGATGATAATTTTCCCGCTTTGCGTTAATTCATTAATGCCGATAATGGATAAAATGGAAGTATCTTTTAATGTGATAACAAATTGGTTAATAAAGGATGGAATCATCACGCGAACGGCTTGTGGTAACACAACTTTAGCCATTGCCTTTCCGTATGGAAGACCTAAGCTGCGGGCTGCTTCCATTTGTCCTTTGTCAATCGACTGAATACCTCCACGCACAATTTCCGCCATGTAGGCACCGGCATTTAAACTTAATGTAATCAAACCGGCAACCACGGCTGTAACACGGATGTCAAGAGCAGCTGGGATCCCAAAATAGATAAAGAATGCTTGTACAATTAATGGTGTACCACGGAAAATATCAACATAAATAGTGGCAATAATCCGTAATAATCTATTTTTAGATACTTGGAATAATCCAAAGACAATTCCAAGTGCTAAAGCGATGACTAAGGAAACGACGGTTAAAATCATCGTCATTTGTAAACCAGTCATTAAACTTGGAAAACTTTGCTTTACTAAACTGAAGAATCCTGTATCTTCTACTACTTCAGATCCTGTATCTAAATATCGATCTAAAATTTCCTGATATTCACCTGAAGCTCTTAAATTCATTAAACCAGCATTAAACATTTGCAAGAGTTCAGTGTTTTCACCTTTAGAAACAGCAAATCCGTATGAGTTACCCGCTTCTTTTTCTGTAACAATCTTTAGTCCGTTTCCTTGTTTGACACCATAAGCTAATACAGGATAGTCATCAAAGGCTGCAACGGAGTTTCCAGACTTTACATCTTCATACATATTAGCAGAGTCATCATACGTAACTGTGTCAAATCCGTATTCCTCTTGGATACTTTGGGCAAAGCTAGCACCTTCTGTTCCAGTCTTAACAGCAACTCTTTTTCCTTTTAAGTCTTCATAAGAGGAAATAGAATCATCATCCTCATCGACTGCCATAATAACCCCTGAATCAAAATAGGGATCCGAGAAGTCGAACTTTAGGGAACGTTCTTCGGTAATACTCATCCCGGCAATAACCGCGTCGACTTGTTTTGCCTCTAATGCTTGTACTGCTGCATTAAAGCCAAGTGGTTTAATTTCATAGTTAAAGCCTTGATCTTCTGCGATTGCTTTCAATAAGTCCATGTCAATTCCAACAAACTCTCCATTGACATCCTGGAATTCAAAAGGAGCAAATGTGACATCCGTTCCGATCATATAGGTCTTATCTTCTGCATGAACCTTCGTTATTGTTGATAATGAAAAAGTGGTAAATAATAAGACCATAAACATGAAAAATAATGATAATTTCTTTGCTGTTTTCATATATTCTCTCCTCACTCTAATAAATTTAACTAAACTTTTTAAAAATGTGAATCGTTTAACAAATGCAAACAATGTTATTTTCAAAAATAACATTGTTGTAATTATTATTGTGGTTTCCTCTGGTTTCATGCACAAGGCTAATTTTAACATAAATATATAGGGTATGACTATAACAATTGTAGGTATAGAGGAACGGGTTACTTGTCCTAGAGAAGGGTAAATTGCTATTCTACTAAAGTATAAACATGGTTGGGTACTGCTCTTCATTATGTTGAGTTCAAATTGAACACCAGTATAGTGGGGAAGAAGTGTGGGAAGCTATTGTAAAAAACTTCAAGGTGGCTCCTTTATGGAAAATTATACGAATGAAAATACCGCGAGGAGATATAAAGCCCATGTTAGTATCGTTGGAACCACTCAGCTTCATTTGAGAAATCCATACATTGTTGCATGGTGGTCAGCGGCATTTCCTGGATTTGGACATCTGTTATTATCTAAATATTTAAGGGGATATGTTTTATTTGTTTGGGAAGTCCTTGTCAATATAAACTCCCATGTTAACCTCGCCATGATCTATTCATTTCAAGGAAATATTGACATGGCAAAAGAGGTATTAAACACAAGGTGGCTCCTTATGTACATTCCTGTTTATTTGTTTGCGATTTGGGATAGTTATCGAACGACGATTGATATGAATAAGGTATACCTTTTAGCAGAACGTGAAAATCATAATTTTAACACATTTAGTTTAGGTGCATTAGAAATTAATTACCTTGATAAGAGAAACCCTCTACTTTCTGTTATTTGGTCTTTGTTTATTCCAGGTCTTGGACAGCTTTATATCCATCGGATTTTGACCGCGTTTTTTCTTATTATTGGGCTGGTCGTTTTTTTCTATTTTTCACATGTCCAAGAGGCGATTGTTCTTTTGTTTCTAGGGAAGGTAAAGGAAGCTACTTCGGTGATCGATTCAGAATGGCTTTTATTCTTGCCATCTCTTTACGGCTTTTCAGTGTATGATGCGTATTCAAATACAGTCGAAAATAATAAACTTTATGACAAAGAACAAAGACGTTTTCTCAAAAAAAATTACCAAAATGAAGACTTCCATATACATAAAGGAATAAAAGTGAAGTGATGGATAAGATGCAGCTATTTTCAACTTTTGAAAATCATATTTTCTTAGAGATGGCGATTTCAACATTAGAGAAAAACGGGATTACAAATGAAAATATTTTTGCTGTTCCTTTGGATAATCGAACAGAACAGCGAAAGGTTTTTGATACGATTCATCGTTCAGATGGTACCTCATTAATCGATATTGGGATGGCTTTAGCAACAGCCTTTTCTGTTATTGGTGCCAGTATTGGTTTCAGACTGGATTGGGGTCCCATATATTGGGGGTTAATCTATGCATGTATCGGATTTATATTGGGATTTGCAATTCGACTATTCACAGAGGTCATTGTTAAAAGAAAGAAGAGATTATTAAAAGGGAAACATGCTGAAGTTATATTAATAGTAGATTGCACAGATTCAAAAGCTGAACTGATTGAGAATATTTTATGGGAACATTTTGCTTTAGGGGTGGCTAAAATCCAAAGGAATTACGAGGAATAATAATATGTATTAAGAATTCTTTTATGTTAAGAATCTAGATGTATAATTAAGAGGGTGTCCGGCTAAGGGCATCCTCTTAATTAATTTGATAGTCCCCAATTCATTGATAGAATTTCTTTTAAAATAAATAAATGGTTTGTTCCAATCCTTTCTTCAATTTGCTTTTCTAGGGCAGATTTTAAGGCTTCGTTTTTTTCGTAACAATCTTCACCTAACGGAGTCAAGCGCAAGCACTTTTCTTTCTTATTGTTTTCTACATTTTGCACCTCAACCAGCCCTTTTGCCTCAAGGTTTTTAATGAATTTATGTGTGGCTTGCCGTGAAATATCTACATGTTTGGAGATATAGGCGATTGTAGGCTGTTTCTTATAAGTTCTCGCCATAATAAACCACTCCGAATTGGAAATGTAAATATCACTATGATCATTCCATAATTTCTCGGTTAAATTACGTAATAAATAATTACGTTCACTTAATAGATCGACTAAGTCTAGATTTTCAAAATTAGAATTCAATTCACTCACTTCCTTCATTATTTAAAGTAAATATACAAAAGTAAGACCGAATTGTCAATTAGATTGACGAAAGGGCGTTTATGCCATATAATGGGATTAGATTGATAATTCGAAAATTAGGAGATGTGCAATGTTTAATATTGGAGATGTGATTATCTATTCTGAACATGGATTGTGTGAGATTGATGATATCTGTGATAAGACCATTGCCGGTGTTACGAGGAAGTATTATATTTTACATCCTTTAGACGATGTGAACTTACAAATTAGTACCCCAATAGATAATGATAAAGTAGTTATGCTTAAAACAATGGATAAAGAAGAAGCGGAATTACTTATTCAAACCTTTAATGAACCGGGCATAGACTGGGTTGAAGATTCTAGACAACGTAATCTAAAATACTCAAAACTTATTCGTTCTGGAGATCGTAATGACATCGCTAATGTTGTTAATACGTTGATTCGGAAAAATTACGAATTAAAGGCCGACGGAAAAAGAATTTATGATCAAGATCGAAAACTATTACAAACAACTCAAACAAATCTATTTAATGAACTAGCATTGGCGATGAATACATCTTTTGAAGATATTGAACAAAGAGTGAACGAGATGGTTGTACAGAAATAATTAATCAAAAAAGTGCCCAGCACCTACCAAAATGGAAAGTGCTGGGCATTCTTTTATTTTAAACGGCTTTCTTTGAAAAAAGTGTAAACTCTTTACCCTCTTTACGTTTCTGTGCATATTCTGCTGATGCGGTAAAGAGAACATCTGAATGTGAATTAAGTGCTGTTTCACAGGAGTCTTGGAGCACTCCGATGATAAATCCTACTCCGACAACTTGCATGGCAATATCATTTGAAATTCCGAATAAGCTACAAGCTAAAGGAATTAACAAAAGCGATCCGCCGGCAACCCCTGAAGCACCAGCTGCAGATACAGCTGCCAGTATAACAAGAATAACGGCAGTAACAAAGTCAACTTGAATGCCTAACGTATGGACAGCGGCTAGTGTGAGGACAGAAATGGTAACCGCTGCACCACCCATATTGATTGTTGTGCCTAATGGGATAGATACAGAATAAGTATCTTCGTCTAAACCTAGTTCTTTAGCTAAACGCATATTGACTGGAATATTGGCAGCCGAGCTGCGTGTAAAGAATGCATAAATACCACTGTCTTTCATACATTTCAAAACAAGCGGATATGGATTTTTCCGAATATAAACGTATACGATCAGAGGATTAACAACAAAAGCAACAAAGAGCATACATCCAAGAAGTACTAATAATAATTGCCCATAATCAAGTAAGGCTGTTAGTCCACTTGTTGAAATAGCATCATAAACAAGTCCCATGATTCCAATAGGGGCAAAATTAATCACCCATCTTACTACTTGAGTAAGAGCATCTGAAAAGTCAGTAATCATGCCTTTTGTGCCATCAGAAGCGCGTTTTAAAGCAACCCCAAGCACAATACCCCAAATGAGGATGCCGATATAGTTTGCGTTAAGGAGTGCATCAACTGGATTTGCCACAATATTAAATAAAATGGTTTCAAGTACTTCTAGAATTCCCCCAGGAGGTACGACATCTTGGGTGCCAGTTGTGAGGGTTAAGCTCACAGGAAAGATAAAGCTGGCAACCACTCCTACAATACCTGCTAAAACGGTGGCAAGCGCATATATAATGATAATGGCTTTCATATTGGTCTTTTGTCCGGATTTATGTTGAGCAAATGCACTGATAACAATAAACAAAACTAATATCGGTGCAACCGCCTTTAATGCTCCAACAAATAAAGAGCCAAAAATAGATACCCACTTTGTTGCATCGGGAATCGTTATAGCTAAAAGAATACCAAGAATAAGACCGGCAAGGATACGCTTGACCAAACTGATCTGATTCCACTTGAGTATTAAATTTTTCATTTTATTTTTTCCCCTCAACTTTCTCTAAAAGGTTTATTTAGGAAACACAAGTGTTTCCCACGAATGGACAATGATGTAAACCAGTTTATCATGAATTTGCCTATTGTGGAATAAAATATTATAGCGAAATTATAATTTGTATTATTTTGAATTTCCTGTGGGTTGTTTCTGCCGTTTGTGTTAGTATGAACCAAAGAAATAAGTTTGCAGGCAGGTGGAACCGTTGTTTTTAAAAAGAATTGAACTTAAACATGATTTGATTCCGTCTCTTTACCAATATCCTTTTTCCATTCCTGCGATAAAAAACTTCCATCAATTAAACCTTACGAATAAAGTGACTTTTTTCGTGGGAGAGAATGGGACTGGTAAATCAACGCTATTAGAAGCGATTGCTGCTCAATGTGGATTTAATACAGCGGGTGGAGGGCGAAACAACTACTATGAGACCCCTGCTTCAGAATCAGCGCTCGGTGATTATATTAGGCTTTCTTGGATGCCGAAAGTATCGAATGGCTTTTTTATGCGTGCAGAGTCTTTTTATCAATTTGCTTCACATGTCGATGAAGTAGGAGCTGCCCTGGCATATGGAGGTCGCTCTTTGCATGAACAGTCACATGGAGAGTCGTTTTTATCGCTGTTTTTAAACCGATTTAATGGCAGGGCAATTTACTTGCTGGATGAGCCAGAGGCTGCCTTATCTCCGCAGAGACAGCTAACCTTCATAAAAGTCATTCATGATTTAGTAACAACAGAAGACTGCCAATTTATTATGGCTACGCATTCACCCATTTTGCTTGGATATCCAGGAGCCACTATTTTTAGTTTTGATGAAGGAAAGATTGAAGAAATAGATTATGAGATGACTGATCACTTTCAAATTACTAAATACTTCTTACAAAATCGTGAGCGGTTTTTGCAAGAAATTTTAGAGGACGATGAATGAGCTTATTGTGGATATTTCTCTCGTAGAAGGTTATTTCCACAGAAAATATATTTAAATTGAGTATTACAGCTGATTTTAAAAAAGTTTCCAATGATTTTAATAGGCTCTTAATATACAATGGGTTTTAGGTGAAAAATAAAAGGGTTTTCGCTTTAATTTCAGTAGAGGTGATGAAATGTTAACTGTTTTAGATGCAAAAGTTGAATATGTAAATGAAGAAAAGCGTACGTATCATCTTGTACTAGACTTTGGAAGCTATCAATCAAATGTCCGTTTATTTTGTAAAGAAGAAAATAATAAACCGAGAGTGACACTTGTTTCTGTAATGGAAGGCCGCTGCCCATGCTGTGGCAAACCAAACTGCCCTAGCTTGTCTACTAGAGGGGAAGAACTTCTTGCTCAAGTATGTGAGCTTGATTCGTTCAAAGAAAAAGCTTCTGCTGGTGAGTCTTTAGTATTTTAACTTCCTTTAGCAAAAGTTTCCCACTTCTATAAGTGGTGAGGTGAATGCAAGCTTTTGTCAATTCAGTGGGGGTCAAACCTCGGCTGAATGAAGTTAAAGCCTCCGGACGCAAATTCGACGGGCGAATTTGATTGAGACAAGGTGATCAAAAAAACAGGTGAAGGAAAACAATCCGTTTTCTTTCACCTGTTTTGCTTATTGGACAGTCTAGTCCACTATTTTTGGATGACATTCCGTTGCTGTACACTACTACTAGTATAAGGGATATTAAAACCCTCTATGCGCATGCTCAGCAGCCATTGCTTCCGCTTTCGTCCTATGCACGGTACCGAATGGGTGTTGTGGAGGTGCATAAATTGAATAAAGTCGAAGCGGCTCATCGCCTGTGTTGGTTAAATTGTGCCATGTGCCTGCTGGAATCACAATGGCATAGTCATCAGAAACCTCTCTCTGGAAATTTAATTCTTCCCTGCGGTTTCCCATTTGGACAATTCCTTCTCCTTGTTCAATTCTTAAGAATTGATCTACATTAGGGTGTACTTCTAAACCAATATCCTCTCCTACATTTAGGCTCATTAACGTAATTTGAAAATGGTCACCGGTCCATAATGCCGTTCGAAATGTGTTGTTTTGCGTTGTAGCTTCTTCAATATTGAGAACAAATGGTTTTCGACCATAATCCGTCATTACGATCCTTTGCTCATTTAGATTTAATCGTAAAGACTCTAATTGCTGAACATGCTTAGCTTCATCTTGAAAAGTTTGCAAAAAAAGTTCACGAATGGATGAAGGTTGTGAAAATAAATAATGATTCCGATATTCTTCATACTCATTATTTTTCATGTCCATCGCTATTTGCAATCCTTCTTGGAACGAATGAAAGGGGATCATCTCAACATCGTAAGAAGGTTCTGTTCCAGTAAGACGGATATAGTGGTCTGTCAGCTGCTGTAAATGTGTGGTTTCATCTTGTAATACTTGTAATAAAAGTTCCTCTTGGTCTTGATCTGGTGCGAATTGAACTAATCGGTTAAATAGATCAATGATGGAGGCTTCACCATGTATTCTTGCTAGTACCAGATTAGGCTCTGTTTGTAAATACTGCTCTGGAATATTGTTTCTATAATTAGGATAGTACATAGGCGGATTAGTGTAATATGGATAAGCTGGAGGCAAATAATACATAAAATATCTCAATCCCTTCATTTTTAATCAGTGTTATCCTATGTCATTAGGCTGGAGGTGTGCCTGTTATTCGGGTAAAGGTATTATTTTTGCCCATTTGACTTAAACAAATCATATGAATAAAGTAGAATGAGGTTACTAGTTGTAAGAGATTAATTGATTGGAAAGAGGGGATAGAATGACGGATCAAAGTATTATCTTCTTTGATATAGATGGAACGTTGTTGAATGATGAAAAGCAATTGCCAGAATCTGCAAAAGAGGCTGTTTTTAAACTGAAAGAAAAAGGACATATTGTAGCGATTGCAACGGGACGAGCGCCTTTTATGTTTAAAGACTTACGTGCAGAATTGGAAATTGATACATATATCAGTTATAACGGCCAATATGTCGTGTTAAATGGGGAAGTGCTGTATACTAACTCGTTAAAAATCCAATCCCTTGAAAGGTTAACAGAAGAGGCGCTTCTCCATAACCATCCTGTCCTCTATATGGATCATGAGGATATGAAAGCCAATGTTCCAGAGCATCCTTATATTCATGAAAGCATCAGCACGTTGAAAGTCAACCATTTTCCTACTCATGATCCTTCTTATTACATAGGTCGTGAATTATACCAATCGATCGTATTTTGCGAAGAAGGGAAGGAAGAGTATTATCGGGGGAAATATCAAGATTTTGACTTTGTGAGATGGCATCCACTTGCAGTTGATGTGATTCCAAAGGGTGGCTCAAAAGCAAAGGGCATCGAAAAAATGATCGAAAAATTAGGTTTCCCAAGAGAAAGACAATATGCATTTGGTGACGGTCCCAATGATATAGAAATGCTTACCGAAATATATAATAGTATCGCGATGGGAAATGCGGTAGAATCTGCAAAATCAGCAGCGAAATATGTAACCAAATCTGTAGATAATCATGGAATTCAATACGGGTTAGAGATGGTCGGCTTGCTATAGAGCTCAAAAGAAGTGAAACTTCCACTAATGGAAGTCTCACTTTTTTTGCTTTCTATAGATTAATGGAAAACGAAAGATCAACTTTCGAAAGAGAATCTTTACAATTATTAACATTTACTTAATCCCCCGTTTGAAAATAGGGAATATACTTAATCTTTAGGGAGTCTAATGTAGTTGACTCTTTTTGATGGTCTAAAAAAATACCTTCGTGGGGGAATCTACTTGGAATTTCATCTATCAACATTCATTGAGTATTTTAATTTTGCTATGTTTATCTTATTTGCCTTAATGTACTCCTATCAAATGGTGTATATGTTTGTTGCATTTAAAGCGAAAAGGAACAAAAAATCGGATGTTAAGAATGCTCATTTGAACAGATATGCGGTTATTATTGCAGCGCGTAATGAGGAATTAGTGATTGGACAATTGGTAAAGAGCATCAAAAACCAGAATTATCCAATGGAGTTAGTTGATATTTTTGTTGTGGCGGATAATTGTACAGACCAAACCGCTTCTGTTGCAAGGAAAGCTGGGGCCATCGTTAGAGAACGCTTCAATAAGGCTCAAGTTGGAAAAGGATATGCTCTTGACTATATGATTAAAATAATTGAAAGAGATTTTTCAACGAAAAATTATGATGGGATCTTCGTTTTTGATGCTGATAATTTATTAGATGAGAACTATATAGTTGAAATGAACAAAACGTTTAACCAAGGATACCGGGTTGTTACGAGTTATCGAAACTCTAAAAATTATGATCAAAACTGGATTTCTGCGGGTTATGCACTTTGGTTCTTGCATGAAGCCGAATATCTGAATCTACCAAGAATGGTGTTGAAATCGAGTTGTGCTATTTCTGGAACAGGATTTCTTGTACATGCTGATGTGATTAAAGACAATGGAGGATGGAATCATCATCTTCTAACTGAGGATATTGAGTTTTCAGTTTCTCAAATCATTAAAGGTGATAAATTTGGCTATTGTAAAAACGCTGTATTTTATGATGAACAGCCGGTTGCGTTTAGTCAGTCATGGAATCAGAGATTACGCTGGGCAAAGGGGTTTTATCAGGTTTTTGGCAAATATGGCAAAGAGTTAATTTCAGGTATTTTTCGAGGGAAGAAAAATTGGTTCTCTTGTTTTGATATGACGATGACCATCATGCCGGCAATGTTGATTTCCTTTATCAGCATTTTGGTTAACGGATTTTTCTTCATATCAGGTTTCTTTGATTTATTTGGTGGAAAAGAGATCATTGAAATTACTTCCATTGCGATGTTGAAATCCGTGGGCTGGTATTATGGAATATTATTTTTACTTGGCTTCATTACTACGATAACAGAATGGAAATTCATCCATTGTTCAGGCTGGAAAAAGGTTGCTTATACGTTCACATTTCCGCTGTTTATGTTTACGTATATTCCCATTTCAGTTGTAGCCTTATTTAGTGATGTGGAGTGGAAGCCAATCTCCCATACCGTAGTAAAGTCATTGGATGATGTTCGTTAATATCTTTTGTTTTATTAGAGGGATAAATAGATGTGTATAATAAATAATAAATGCCGTGATCGAATAACGATCATGGCATTTATTCAATTATGCGAGAAAATTTGCTGTTATTGAGGTGCCAATAGCATCATTTTTTCTAGCAATCAATGAAATTTGCTGTTATCAAACTCTATTAGAATAAATAAAAAGGATTCAAAGGTTTCTAATGTCCTCTATAATACTAACTAATGTGGATTTTGTTTTACTTCATTAAAGCACTTTCTTTACATTCCTTTTAAATGGGTTTACAATATAAATAAAGTTCACAATTTGTTCATAATTACGTAGAAAAGTTGTAACAATTACGTTCTTAAAAAAGGAGTGGGAGAAATGAACGGACTATTATTTTCTTCACTAATTTCACTAATCATCTTTTATGTATTAAGTATAAGTACTTCTTTCGGGACGGCTTTTATCATATTCTGCATTACATTGGTTTTAATGGGTGGCGCTGCCTTTTTAGAAGCGAGTGCAGAGAAGAAAAGAATTAAACATTTACGACTTGTAAAATAAAAAATGTCGAGTTCTTTTCGTAAGGACTCTTTTTTGTCTCGAAAACAAAAATGGCGTGTGATACGGGTGTTCCGTTTGCACGCCATTTTCAATTCCTCAAATGTCTAGTCCTCATATTGTTTCTGGTCTTTCTTTTTGGCAGAATCCACAGATTCTACATATTTCAGCAAAATATAAAATGGCCAAAAGGCAACCAACAATATTGCTTTTGTCCATTCATTCATGGAGCGGAATTTGCTAAAAAACAAGCAAATTACACCAATTAAAAAGTAAAGGGTTAATTGGAGAACCATCATAATCACCACATCATTTCTTTCTCTCAGTGTATACAGGAAAGGTTGTTTTGGTGTCTGTTGAGGTTAAGAATCCTTTAACTCGCTGTGAGGAAATCTTAATAAACGGTTATAACGATTAAAAGATTATGATGATCAATATGATATAATCAAAGGGCCTAATTCGGAATCGAATAGGTTTTTTATTTTTTTATTATCATTTTCTTTTGTTACTTTTGAACATAATATTAATAGAAGTTTGAAAGGGATGTTTGCATGAAAAATGGATTACTATTTTTAGGTCAACTATTTCTTGTTTGGTTGATTTATGCTATTTCTGAGTTCGTTGTGAAGATGCTGCATTTGCCGATTCCTGGAAGTGTATTTGGGATGGTTTTGTTATTGTTGCTTTTAATCACTGGAGTTGTAAAGGATACATACATCGAAAAGGCAACAACATTTCTTAATAAGCATCTCGCCTTTTTCTTCATCCCTTTTGCGGTCGGTTTAATGGAATATGGCCATTTAATTAAAACGAGCGGAATTCAATTGCTGATTATGATTGCGGGAAGTTCAATCATCGGACTGATTGTAACATCGGGACTTACACAAGTTTTATCTGGAAAGGCAGGGGCAAAGCGTGGGCAGTCTGACCATTATTAGTATCATCATTACCATCGTTGTATATTTAGGAGCAAAATCACTATCTGTTCGTATCGTGTCACCGTTTACGACCCCGATTTTAACAGCGAGTTTGATCATCATTGTAATTCTTCTTACATTTGATATTTCATATGAACAATATAGCCAAGCGGAGGAGTGGATGACTTTTCTGTTGGGACCTGCTACTGTTGCTCTAGCTGTTCCGATGTATCAAAATCGAACCGTTATTATGGAAAAAATCGCTCCCGCCTTATTCGGGCTAGTAATTGGAACCATTTCAACGATCATTTCTGCTGTGTGGTTGTCAAAAGCATTTGGTTTTACTGAGACGGTTCAAGCCGCTGCTGCTGTTAAAGCTGTGACTACCCCCGTTGCGATTGAGACAGTGCTCATCATTAATGGAGATCCGGCGTTGGCTTCTGCTTTTGTCGTTATCGCGGGAATTGTTGGTGCTTTATTAGCTCCAGCTCTCTTAACGGTTTTGAATATTAAGGATCCTTTTTCACGTGGGCTGGGAATTGGGACCGTTTCACATGTGATTGGCACAAGCCAAGCGGTAAGAGAAGGACCTTTAGAAGGGGCTGTCTCAAGCATGGCAATGGGACTTGCAGCTATTTTTACCTCGATCATTTTACCTTGGTTTTATCCATTGATTCAGCTATGATAGTTGTTATCCTAAAAGCGTTGGTTCTGTTCCATATTCATTGTCGAAAAAAAGCAGTGTAAAATGCCAAGTACCATCCAATTGGATAGTACTTGGCATTTTTGGTTATTATAGAATTGGCATCCCGTGACGCTCTAATGCAGCTGCTTCAAGCGTAGACATTCCTTGCTCTTCAGCAAAGGCAGCAAGCTTGTCCGATACAATTGGAGCAAAACTTGCTGGTGGTTGAGCGTAGTTCATCGCGCGTCTGCGAGTTGAATTCTTACGAGCAAATGGTCCCCAAATTGCAAATGTAATTCCTGGAGATTGCATATTCACAAAGAACGTATTTCCGTCAACAGAGAAAGTAGGGCCAGCAACTTCGGAACCGTTCATTGCGTTTTCAAGAAATACATATGGGTTTCCTTCTGGAGTTATACCGATGATCCGATTGACTCCGCTGCCATCTTCAGCAATCCAAATATCTCCCCAAGGAGTAATAACAACATTATCAGGAGATTTTAAATCATTCCGATCAGAGGATTCATAGAAAAGTTCTAATGTGTTAGTGGCAGGTGTATAACGATAGATACGTCCAAGACCTTTGTCACCCGCGCTTGTATCATCAAACCATAAAGTACCTTCGGAGAAGTAAGCCCCTTCTAAACGTCTAAATTCAATACAGCCTTTGGCTTTTGCATCTGATTGAGCAATTTCAGGGTTTACCTTTTTCCAAACAACCCCAAATTTTTGTCCAGTTGCCATTTGAGCGGCTCTAGGTAATTCATCAATAGCGGCAGCTTCTAAGATTCCACCTTTTTGAAGAGAACCGAGTGTTTGGCTTCTATCATGTGGAGTAAAGCGATAAAAGAAACTTGGGCTCGCATCTTCTGTTAAATACCAAATACCTGTTGAAGGGTCAACGTGTCCAGCTTCATGAGAGAAGCGTCCCATATCATAAATCGGTGTTTTGGACATTTCATTTTCAGGATCAAGAGGATTTACTTCAAATATATAGCCATGTCCTTTATTACCGGTTTCTTCCATCGTTAACCAGGTGCCCCATGTAGAAGAGCCGCCAGCACAGTTACGAACAGTACCAGAGCTAGATACATATTCATCAATAAGCTCTCTGTTTGGTCCAACGATTAAAGTCGTTGTACCACCAGCAGCATTGCCCCAAGGATTTTTACCGTTTACTGGCAGACTTGAGTTTGTACTATTTTCGTGGTTACGAACAAGAATTGTTGTGTTTTTCTCCCCTTTGAATGCAGCCATTCCATCATGCATGGCAGGAACTTTATCACCGTTAGGCATAAGATCTCCAGCTTTAGAAAACATTTTGTAATGGAAACCTTTAGGAAGATTAATAATCCCATTTGGATCTTTTACGAGTGGACCATAACCGCCAAAACCTCCCGTAGGATTCGTAGCCTTTCCAGCCGCTAAACTATTCGATGCGTTTGCTAGTGAAAAAAGTCCTGTTGTTCCAAGAGTTACTGCCAATGTACTCATACCGCCAACCTTCAAGAAATTCCGTCTATCCATCCCTTTGCTCATTCTACTAAAAACCTCCGTTTGGTTTAGTATTTGAGAATGCCTGTTATATAGCAAACTCTACTTACAAAATTACCAAACAATTCTAAAAGGCTCGTTAATTGTATGTAATTTTATGATGTACATGGAAAAATGAACCAAAGGTATGAGAATAATCATGATTAAAGGGTTTTGATTAAAGAAAAACAGAACAATAGTAACGTATTGATAGTGTTAATTATCAAAAGAGTGGCAAAAGTAGTGAAAATAAAGTGCTTTCGCAGGCTGACTTGTTAAAAGTATTTGAATTTTATGTAAATAAATTAATGGCTTGTAAAATCTCTATGGATTTAAATTGCATAAATCGACTGAATACTCGCTGTTATCCACTTGAACTAGATTTTTTGCTTATCAATTAACAGTGAACTAATCCTATATTTATGCTAATAATTTTTAATCTCCATCATATATTTGGGATAATCGTTCATTTTACAGTGAAGGTGGAACCCAAAAAGTGTGGGGGCCTCCATAAAAAGGGAGATAAGATATGGCAATCCATGTTGTAAGTAGCGGAGAATCTCTATGGGCTATTTCGAACGAGTATGAAGTTCCAGTAACGACCATCGTTCGAGAAAATGGAATCATTGCGGCTGATTTTATTTTACCGGGCCTTGCTTTATATATTCCTAATAATAGGTCCGTGCCTTTTCAACGATATTATCAAGTCAAAGCAGGTGATGTTTTGTGGTCATTGGCACAACGTTTTCGGACAAGTGTTGAACAGATCTTACAAGCCAATCCAGAAATGGATCCTCATCGATTAAGGATTGGACAAAACTTGGTAATACCGTCACCTATTCCAATGCCATTAACCACTCTAGGATTTATTGAACCCTATAATCCAGAAGCATTTCTAATGGCTTTCAATTCCTTAGCAAGGCAATTAACCTATATAGCTGTGGCGGCTTTTTCACTTACTGAAGAAGGATATGCCTATGTTTTATTAAGAGATCAGGAAATCGTCGTAAGGAGTAAACAATTAGATGTGACTCCCTTATTAATGATTCGAAATTTCAGGAACGGTGAATTTAGTCCCGAATTAATTGGCAAGGTTCTTGGTAGTCCCATCTATCGCAATAATTTAATTGCAAGTCTAGTAAACTTAGTCCGAAATAGGGGCTATGAAGGTGTGAGTCTTGACTTTGAATTTATACCACCAGCAATGCGAAACGAATTTAATCTGTTTTTGAGAAATTTAAAAACGGCTTTAGGTAATTACATTTTACACGTTAATGTTCATGCGAAAAGTCAGGATCTTCCGACAAATCGGATTGTGGGGGCCTATGATTATCGAGAAATTGGTCAAATTGCAGATATTGTTGCAGTTATGACGATTGATTACGGTTATCCGACCGGACCGCCAGACCCGATTTCTCCTATTTGGTGGGTAGAAGAGGTCCTTCGTTATGCGCTTACTCATATTCGTCCGAATAAGCTTCAGATGGCGTTAGCCTTATATGGGTATGATAAAAGTGTACCAGCCAATTTAACTAGAGCAATGTCTGTTCAGGCTGCACAGAATCAGGCGTTATCTAAAGGGGCAATAATTCAATATGATCTTGTGTCACAATCCCCTTGGTATCAATATTGGGAAGAGATAACAGAGCATGTAGTTCGGTTTGAGGATATTAGAAGCTACGTTGAAAAATATAGATTAATGGATGAGTACCAAATATTAGGTACTACATTTTGGCAGTTAAGTTTACCCGCCCCGCAAAATTTTGCCTTCTTAAGAGATCACATAGCTGTTCGGAAAAATTAGGTGTCAAGCACCATCCAGACTGGATGGTGCTTGGCATTTTAATTGTGAACAAATTGTAAGTTAGTGTGATTTAAATCAACTCAGATGACGGTAATTTCTGCTAAGCTTTAACTAAACTCAGCAGAAGTCTCCCACTTCTATAAGTGGTGAGGTGAATGCCAAGTTTTTGAACCATTCAGGGGGCCAAACCTGGCTGAATGAAGTTAAGGCCTCCAGCGGATGCCATAGGTTTTTAAAGAAAGTTTATCGAATAAGCTCGATAAAATCTGGGAGCAAATACGCAAAGGCGCATTTGATTTACTATCTTACAACATCCAAACGAATGTGATATAGGAAAAGGGGTGGATAAAGATGACAACAACTACAATTGATAATCCAAATAGACAGAAAAGAGAATTAAATAATGGTCCTAGAATTCAAAAGGAAAAAGAAACCGTTACCAAAATGATTGCGGTTTATTGCCGTAAAAACCATCATCATCGTCATGGTCTTTGTGAAGAGTGTAAGGATTTAAACAGTTATGCTATGAAAAGGCTTTCGTTCTGCCAATTTGGAGAAGAAAAAACATTCTGTTCTTATTGTCCTGTTCATTGCTATGCAACCGATTATCGCGAAAAAATTAAAGTAGTCATGCGCTTCTCGGGTCCATGGATGTTATTGTATCATCCAATCCTAGCGGTTAGACATATTTGGCAAGAAAAAGTCACTTATCGGGATACACATTAAAAAAGCGTTATGAACCTCCCAGAAAAGGAAGGTTTATAACGCTTTTTTTAATGAACATTATTTTTCACATATTTCCCGTGCTTTGGAACGGCGATTGTATAAAAGTCATGAACAAGCTTTTCTAAACCATTGGTTAGTCTATCGCCTTCCATTGGTAGTCCATGGCCAGTTACTGCAACGGATGGTTCTAAAGCCGCCAGCTTTTTAACTGATTCATATGCTGCATCCCAATCAGGAGTTAAGTATCGCGGCGGTCCACTAATTTCTTGCTCCTGGGTAAACACCTTGTATAAATACTCCTGTTTTACGTTGACAAAGGCATCTCCAACGATTAAAGCTCGATCTTCCCTCCTAAAGAAAGAGACATGGCCGGGTGTATGTCCAGGGGTTTCGATCCAATGAAACCCTTTCATAAAAGGAACTTGTCCGTCTGATGGCAAAGCTTGGATTTTATCACCTAAGTCAATTGGTTCGTTTGGAAAATAGGGCGATAGTTTTGCAATGAGTCCTCCTTCGACGGTTGGATCGGGTTCAGGGTAACTTTTCTCTCCCTTTAAGTAAGGTAGTTCAAGTTCATGTGCATAGACAGGGATATTCCAATGCTTAATCAGTTCGATGATCCCGCCAACATGATCAAAATGTCCATGGGTTAAGATAATCGCTTTAGGGCGGCTGTTCGAACCAAACCTTTCCTCTGTTACTGCGATGATATCTTCTGATGAACCTGGCATTCCTGCATCAACAAGAACAAAATCCTTTGTTTCTGGATGTCCAACTAAACAGAAGTTGACGATTTGAATCGTATAGGAGTATAAATCTGGTAAGACCTCAATTCCCAGCCCATTATTAATGGATGTAGCTGGGATAAATTTATAGTCATTTCCATAAGAAAGCTCTTGATCCATTTGAAAGTTCCCTCTTTCTCATTTTCGTTATATGCAATTAGCTTTTGTCTCTTATGGTCAATTATGCGAAGGAAGACTAAAAAGAGTGCTAATTACACTTCAGAAAAATGGAAGGTACTTAGCACTCTTTTTCTTTGTCCGATGAATATCAGTGAGAGATGAAGAAAACTCGCCACTGATGGTCCGGCCTATTTTGGCTAATGGAAAGGAGAGGAACGAACCATGAAGCTATCCGGCAATAAAGTAATTGAATCCGTTATGGAAGTAAGAGCCAAGGGGATGGTTGATTCAATTAAAGGAGATATTCCGATTAACCGATTTGAAAAAGAAACAAGAGACTCAACCATTGCCCTAGTCACAACAGCTGGTGTCCTTTTAAAAACAGAAGAGGTTTTTAATGTGATAGACGGGGATCCTACTGTCCGGTTTATTCCGTCTTCGAGTGTAGAGGATGACTTAATGATTAGTCATGAGCACTTTGACCGCAGCGATGCTGACCAAGATGTAAATTGCGTTTTTCCGCTTACAAGACTGAAGGAGTTAGCAGATGAAGGTGTTATTGGCGATGTGGCCAATACCCATTACGGATTAATGGGATATATACCAGATACTATACCTTTAATTGAAGAAACCATTCCGAAAATCGTTCAACAACTGATTGCAGATGGAGTCGATGCTGTCATTCTGAACCCTGGCTGATACATATGCCATCAATCCGTGGGGTTGATTCAATATGGAATTGAAAAAGCAGGAATTCCGGCGATTTCAATTTCTCATTTAGGTCATTTAACAAAAAAGGTTCGGGTTTCCCGCGCGTTACAAATTAAATTTCCATTAGGGAGAAGTTTCGGTAAAGCTGATGAAGTGGACATGCAAAGACAAATATTATTAGATTGCCTGCATTATTTAAGAGAAATCAAGGAGCCTGAGAGCATCATTAAGCTTCCGTATAAATGGAGAAGGAAGTCTAGAACAAAATGAGTCAACCGATTGAGAAAATCCAGCAAGCAAATAGTGTTCAACGGAAAAAGGCCAAAATGATACAAAAAATCCTTTGGCATATTAGATGGATCTTACTTATTCTATTCATTATCTTCAATGGCATCGGATTAATGACCGCTATTTCTGTACATTATTTTCTTGCCGTTAATGGTATCGGTTTATGTCTTTATTTACTGTTAGGGCAGCTTGAAGGTTATTTTGATTGTAAGTCAAACTGCCATATTTGAGAAAGAAAGAATAGGTGCCTGTTTTTACGAACGGATACCTATTCTTTCTTTTTTACAAAAAGGGATACATGGTTTTCGGAATATTATATAATTAGGATATCAATGAAAAAGGAGTGTCTCACTATGACCGGAATAATTGCGGTAGTGATGGTTTTTTCGATTCCCATCATCGCTATTGTCACAAGCCATTTTCAAAAAGTAGCTACAATCAAGCGTGATATGGTTCAAGATGAACTTAAACTTGAACAGTTAAGACACCAAAATTATTTAATGGAAACAGAGAAAATGAAACTAGAGCTTGAAAAAATGAAATTAGAGGAGCCGAACCAAGACACTTATAAGATTTGACTTCCTTACGCAAATTTGACGAGCGGATTTAAATTTTATTATTGATAGCTATAGACAACCTGTATGGTAGCTTGGATGGAGAATTCACCTGTCTGAATTGGTGGAACTTCTTGTGCTTGGAACGAATGAGCTTGTGCGGAAAGAACTCGATTGCCCTTCTCCTGCGGTGAACCTTGCTCCGTTATTTTAATCGGAATTCTGTTTAATCTTGCTCCGATTGTCTGTGAAATAACGGTCGCTTTTTCAAACGCATTTCGAAGGGCTTTTTTTAATGCTTCTTGATAGAATAAGTCTTGATTTGCTACGATAAATTGAAGCCCGCCGCTTCGATTCACACCGTGGCGGATGGCTGTCTCATATACGCTTCCAATCAGCTCAAGATTCTTAACTAGTACTTCTAAAAGGTGTTCGACTTCATAGCCTCTTAAGACCGATTGTCCATCCACATAGTCATAGCGGGGGGAAATTGTATATCCAGTTGTTCGAATCGATGACTTTTCAATACGGAGTTCTTCTAATGCTCCAATAACGGAGTTAGAAATTGAAGCATTTTCTTGCTGTGCACTCTGAACGTTTATGCTTTGGGTAACCACTCCAAGTGTAATCTTTGCTTGGTCAGGTCTGACTAGAAGGGCTCCTTCTCCCTCAACGGTTAAAGTGTTCGTTCGATAAACCGGATTAGACGGATAAAGTCGGTGACCTTGCTGTAAGTACATTATCATCGCCTCATTTAGATTAATAGAATCATCAGACTTATATGGCAATAATGGATCGTCTATGCCTAAAAAGTAAAATTACGAACGAAAATTATAGTTCAAAGGGAACGAACCTACCCGGCTCGTTCCCTTTTCCATAGAGTCTCAAAAATCCTACTACTTTTTTTCCATCTCGATCACTAAAAAGTGAGAAGTTTCATCTGCTTTAATATTGATTTCCTCTTCTGCAATTTCCAAAGCATCTCTTGCATCTAATGAAAGACCATTAATGATCGATTTTCCTTCAATTTGCACTAAATAAGCTTGACGCCCGGTAGCTACTTGGAAGTTGATCTCTTTATCCTTTTCGAGTTCAAGAGAATAGAAGTTAACATCTTGGTTAATCTTTACTGGAGCACTTCCTTGTTTACTTGATACCATATGAAGCCATTTATTCTGTCTTTCTTCCCAATCGAAAAGTAAATCGCCATAATTAGGTGCGTAACCTTGTTTGTCAGGGAAAATCCAAATTTGCAACAATCTTAAAGGGTCTTCCGCACGGTTATGTTCACTGTGGAGCACACCTGTACCAGCACTCATGTATTGAATATGTCCGCGATTAATAGTTCTTTGATTTCCCATGCTGTCCGCATGTGTCAGGGATCCGTCAACGACATATGAGATGATTTCCATATCTCGGTGCGGATGTGTTCCAAATCCTGTTCCAGGTGCAATTTGATCGTCATTAATTACTCTTAACACACCAAAATTGATGTTTTCGGGATTATAATACTCCGCAAATGAAAAATGAAAAATACTTTGTAACCAGCCTTGGTTGCTTTTTCCCATTTGACGATGATCAATTTTTCTTAACATTTTATCTACTCCTCATATATTGAGATCTCTTAACCTTAATTAAAGTAATCTTAATTCAAGATAAATTATACTAGAGTTTTTATTCGTCTGTCAATAAAAGATCTAAGAATTCCTTTAACTACATTTTAAAAATTCCTATTCTATTAATTATGGTAAAATTTTAATGAATATATACATGCTCGGATAACATCATGAAAAGAGGAAAAGTGATATGAAATTTATAGCTTCAAAGAAAGTTCAAAAAATGGCAACTAGTATTTTTACCGAATTAGCGAATAAGAAGAAGGAGGCAATGGGAAAGGGCCTTGATGTGATTGATTTAAGTATTGGAAGCCCTGATATGACACCGCCAAGCAATGTCGTTGATACTTTAGTTAAATATAGTCAAGATTCTACTAAATATGGGTATACATTAAAAGGGATTGATGAATTTAACGAAGCTGTACAGTATTTTTACAAACAACGGTATGATGTCGAAATTAATCCAGATGGTGAGGTTCTTCAACTTATGGGGTCTCAAGATGGGCTTTCCCACTTGGCGACAGCCATCATTGATCCAGGGGATTATGTTCTTGTTCCAGATCCAGGTTACCCCATCTATGAACAGGGTGTTTTGATCGCCGGAGGCCACATTTATGGGATGCCGTTACTAGAAGAAAATCAATATTTGCCAAAATTAGATGAGATTCCGGAAGAGATATTAGAGAAAACGAAGATGATGATCATCAGTTATCCTGGTAATCCGGTGACAGCGTTGGCAAGTAAAGAATTTTTTGAAGAAGTGGTTACTTTTGCAAAAAAACATCAAATTCTTGTTGTCCATGATTTTGCTTACTCAGAATTGATTTGGGATGGGAACCCGAGCCTCAGCTTCATGTCTGTTGAGGGGGCAAAAGAAGTTGCCATTGAATTCAATTCACTATCGAAAACATTTAATATGGCAGGCTGTCGAATTGGGTATGCAGTCGGCAACAAGGAGGCTCTAAGAATCTTAGCTTCTTTTAAATCGAATATTGATTATGGTGTGTTTTATCCAATTCAAATGGCGGCTGTAACTGCATTAACATCGGACTATCATGTATTGGACGAACAAGTGAAAGAGTATGAAAAGCGACGAGACACTTTGCTTGCGGGCTTGGAAAAAGCAGGTTGGAAAGTTGCAAAGTCACCGGCAACAATGTTTGTTTGGGCAAAAATCCCCGCTGGTTGGACTTCACGGGAGTTTGCCTTTGCATTAATTGAAAAAGCGGGAGTAGCGGTTGTTCCAGGAGATGCTTTTGGTGAACGAGGTGAGGGTTATGTCCGCATGGCTATCGTTCAATCTTCCGAAAAGCTTGCTCAAGCTGCAGAGCGAATACAAGCATTTTTAAGTAAAACTAATTCATCAAAATAATCGGAAGTACAGCTGACTAATTATGATAAATAGTCAGCCTTTTTACATATAAATACGAGATTGTAATCTATTGGAAAAGAAACTGAAATAGATGCTTGATACAATGAGGGGATAGGTTAATAAATCTTATTTAGAAAAAGGGGATTACTGTGGATTTACATGTAGAAAAGGCATTACAAGAATGGAAAGAAGAAATTAACACTTTGTTGGATAGTATTGATCAAGAATATGCAGAGGTGAGAAGTGAACTACAAGTCTATACATATAAATATAATATTACAAAACAAGTGGTCCAATCAACAATGAACGAGGAAATGGTTCGAAATATTAGAGAGCAATACCAAAAGCCTTTCGAAAAGGCATTTACAGAATTGAAAGAAGCTATAAAGGGTCTGGAAGAAAAGAAAAAGGTTTATCAAATGTTTGTTGATAAGATTAATAGAGTTTTAGATAAGGGTGAAGAAAAAGATATAGCCTACAAAAAGGTTGACGAAAAAGAAGGAGGTTCACTCTAAAGTATCTCTTCTCGAATTCAATGAGATAATAAGTCCTAGAACACCTTCCTCAAAAGAATATAGGGTTATCCCGCACCTTAAATGGTAAAATATATGCATACACGGGCCCATAAATGTGGCATAAACTTAAAAAATAAAGAAGTGAGAGAGCGATGGAGCAACTGGAAAATGCAATGAATCAAGAAACACGAGAGATCGAATTTATCAACGTTGGAAAAACGTTTCTGCAACAAGAAGAGACGCTCCAAGTATTGAAGGGGATTAATGGAAAGGTGGAAAAAGGGTCGATATTAACGTTAATTGGACCATCTGGATCAGGTAAGAGTACACTCATTTCGCTTTGTAATTTATTGCAAACTCCTGATGAGGGGAAAATCTATATTGGTGACCGGGAAATTAGGCAATGGGATATCCAAGAACTCAGACGAAGAGTAGGAATTGCTTTTCAGGCCGCTCCGATGATGCGGGGAACAGCACTTGAGAATTTAGCTCTTCCCGCAGCTTTGAAAGGAGAGACCCTGAAAGATCCCGAGAAATATATGAATTATGTGGGACTATCAACGGAACTTTTATCAAGAGAGGCGAGAGAGCTTTCTGGAGGACAACGTCAAAGGTTATCTTTCGCACGGACACTTGTGAATAAGCCTGCAATCCTTTTACTAGATGAAGTTACATCTGCATTAGATTCGATATCGGCGCACGAAATCGAAGAGCTTATTTTACGAATTAATAAAGAAAGAAATGTGACGGTCCTTTGGGTGACACATGACCTTTCCCAAGCGGAACGTGTCGGAGACCAAACTTGGTTATTGATGGATGGGGTAGTCATTGAAGCAGCGCCCACAGAGCGATTTTTCAGCGAGCCGACCCACGAGCTTACAAAGGAATTTATCGAAACGAAGAAGGTACATATATGAGCTTAACCGCTATATTACTCAGCTTTATTTTTGTCATTATTGCCTTGTTTGTGTCCAATGCCTTCAAATTAGGGCTAGGACGTGATCTGATTATCACAAGTATTCGGGCAACCATTCAATTATTCATTGTCGGTTATATTTTGAAAATCGTATTTGGATTCGATAATCCAATTGCCGTTATCCTTATGATTTTAGTGATGATTTTCGTGGCGGCAAAAAATGCAGCAAAGCGTGGGAATGGATTATCACATATCTTTGCCAAAATATTTATTACGATTACCTTTGTTGAAGTCATTACGCAAGCATTTTTATTAGGACTTGAAATCATTCCGCCAAAGCCTTCTTATATTATTCCGATTAGCGGTATGATTATCGGGAATTCGATGGTGATTGCGAATTTATTTTTAAATAGACTTAAAGGGGAAGTAGAGATGAGGAAAGAGGAAATTCACCTTGTCTTATCACTTGGCGGTACGGTGAAACAGGCGATTCATCCGATTTTAAAACAATCGATTAAATCCAGTCTCATTCCAACGATTGAAAGTCAGAAAACAATTGGACTCGTCCAGCTTCCCGGCATGATGTCCGGTCAAATCATTGCAGGAGCAGACCCGCTTCAGGCGGTGCGCTTTCAGCTGTTAATTGTCTTTCTAATTATGTCAGCTGCTTCCATAACGGCAATCATTCTCGGCTTGCTTATTTACCCGAGTCTTTTTAACAAAGATCAGCAATTAGATATAGGAAGGTGGAAATAAGTGGATGGTACCTAGTGCCAATCTAATGGTAAGATTTATAGAATGGTCTGAAATATAGAGGGGGATTGGCGTGAGTACGATATTAGTCATCGGCGGAGGGGTTACCGGGTTATCCGCTATGTATACTTTACAACAATGGAAAACAGAAAATCAAAAAGATGTTCGATTGATTTTAGCAGAAGCCGGAGAACAGCTTGGCGGAAAAATCCGCACGGTAAAAGAAAGTGGATTCATTATGGAAACAGGGGCCGATTCAATTGTGACCCGTAAAATTAAAGAAATGTCTATTATTAAAGACCTCGATTTGGAATCGGAGATTGTTTATAACGATACAGGCCAATCCTATTTGTTTACAATGGGAGAATTAAAGCCGATTCCAAAAGAGTCTGTTTTCGGGATACCGGCCAGCCTCGAGTCATTAGC
This sequence comes from uncultured Bacillaceae bacterium, assembly GCA_963787345.1. Lineage (GTDB taxonomy): Bacteria > Bacillota > Bacilli > Bacillales > Cytobacillaceae > Bacillus_BD. The sequence goes on from CAWBCW010000026.1 coordinate 636,297, forward strand.
GAAAAGTACACTTGTTTCAGCGGAAGGAAAAGTGGAAGCGCTTAAAGATTTTTATACAAAAAATGAAACGTTTACGAAGGACGACTCAATCGGTGAATTTCTTGAATACTTTTTCGGAAAGGAATTAGTGGAAAATCAAATTGCTCCGGTTCTTTCTGGGGTCTATTCTGGAGATTTGTATGACTTAACGATTGACTCTACCCTCCCATATTTATTGGATTATAAAGAGAAGTACGGAAGTATAATAAAGGGTTTTCATGAAAACAAAGAACAATTTCAAAGTAATGGAGACAAAAAATTCTTATCGTTTAAAAAAGGATTGGCCAGTATAGTCGAAGCGTATGAACAGAAGCTTGAAGATGTGGAGATCAGAAAGAATACAAAAGTTAGCGGGATTGAAAAGGTGGGTCAATCCTATCTAGTCACATTTGAAGATAGCGAGCCCGTTAAAGTTGATGGAGTCATTCTCAGTGTGCCGCATACAGAAGCACAAGGATTTTTTCAAGATGAACATATAAAAGAGGAATTTCATCAGTTGAAGAACAATTCGATGATCAGCGTCTATATGGGATTCCATGTGTCAGATGATCTTTTGCCATTAGATGGAACTGGATTCATTACATTGAAGAGTAAAGCGGTCTTTTGTGATGCCTGTACATGGACAAGTAGGAAGTGGAAACATACTTCTAAGGAAGGAAACTTGCTTGTTCGATTATTTTATAAAGGCACCAACCCTTATTTTAGTGCTTTAAAGGACTTATCAGAGCAGGAATTGCTTCAAGTTGTAGGAGTCGATTTGAAAAAAAGCCTAGGAATTGATAGCGAACCAAGTGTAAGTGTTGTAACAAATTGGACAGATTGCATGCCAAACTATTTAATGACTCATCCAAAAACAATTGGAAATTTGGAAGAAGTTCTGGAGGAAAGTTATCCTGGTATTTTATTAGCTGGTGCTTCTTATTACGGAGTAGGGATACCCGACTGTATTAAAAGCGGAGAAAAAGCGGCTCAAAAAGTAATTGCACAATTTTAATAAATAAGGCTGTCTCATCGGGCGGCAAATAACCTCAGTATTTAGTAGTTATTTTTAATGGGTGACACTAGATCTAGTGTGTTTGTCATTTGCTTGTATTAGAGACAGCCTGTTATTTATTATTTCTTAAAATAATAACTTTCTGATAAATAAAAATTTATTGACGAAACGTGAAAACGTGGTATTATATAAGTGTAGTATAAAAATACGAACGGCATTCGATAATGTCGAATGAAGAGGAGATCAGACGTGTCAGTACGTTTTATTCAATCTGTAGAAAGAGCTGCTGATATACTGGAGCTATTTTTACATGATGGTCCGGAACTGAGTGTAAAAGAGATAAGTGAATCCCTTCATATTTCAAAAAGCACCGTACATGGGCTCATAAAAACGCTTGAACACAGAGGATACCTTCAACAAAATTCTGAAAACCTAAAATATAAATTAGGTTTAAGGCTATTCGAACTTGGTTACCACATGGGAGACCAACTTGATATCGTGAACATTGCGCTTCCTGTTATTAAGGACTTAGTAGATGAACTGAAAGAAACGGTTCACTTAGTTGTTCGTCAGCAAGATGAATTAATTTATGTTGCGAAGGTAGAAGGACCTCAAACATTAAGGATTTACTCACATGTAGGAAAAAGAGCTCCGATTCATTGTACAGGTGTTGGGAAGGCTATTCTCGCCTACCAAACAGAAGAGGAAATAAATCGAATCCTAGACACCGTTCCTTTGGAATCGTTTACGGAATTTACGATTACTAATAAGGACGAAATTAAGCAACAGTTAACCACAATCAAGACGACCGGCTATTCAATTGATGATGAGGAAATTGAAATCGGTCTCAAGTGTGTAGCTGCTCCAATCTTTAATTTTAAAGGAGAAGCAATCGCTTCTATCAGCTGTGCATCACCAAAGATGAGGGTAACCGAAGATAGACTGCCTATTGTCATTCAAGGAGTCAAAAAGGCTGCCGCTGAAATATCAAGTAAGCTGGGCTACAAAGATGTTCCTCATTTTAGTAAATGAGAACAATTTAAAATATAAATACGAACATTTAGGAGGAGAATTATTTTGGCAAAATTAAAAGCTGCAATCGTAGGTTCAGGTAATATCGGTACAGACCTTATGATTAAATTAGGAAGATCAGAATACTTAGAATTAACTGCTGTAATTGGGATTGATCCAGAATCAGATGGTTTACGTCGTGCAAAAGAAGCAGGTTATGCAGGTGTTGATACTGGAATTGACGGATTCCTAGCAGACCCTACATTAGAGGCTGACATCATTTTTGATGCAACTAGCGCAAAAGCACATATTTACAACAATAAATTGGCTCAAGAACGCGGAATTAAAATGATTGACTTAACACCAGCTGCTGTTGGTCCATACGTATCTCCAGCTGTAAATATTGATGAACATTTAGATAAAGATAATATCAATATGATTACTTGTGGTGGTCAAGCAACAATCCCAATGGTACATGCGATCAACCGTGTAGCAAGTGTTGAATATGCAGAAATCGTTGCGACAATTTCAAGTAAAAGTGCGGGCCCTGGTACTCGTGCAAATATCGATGAATTTACAGAAACAACTTCTAAAGCAATTGAAGTAGTTGGCGGAGCTAAGAAAGGGAAAGCAATCATTATCTTAAACCCTGCAGAACCTCCAATTATGATGCGTAATACAGTTTACGCTTTAGTTGAAGAAGGAAAAATGGATGAAGAAGCAATCCGCAAATCAATTGCTGAAATGGAAAAAACAGTTCAATCTTACGTTCCTGGATATAGCTTACGTACTGAACCAATTTTTGAAGGCAATAAAGTAACGGTTCTTATCGAAGTTCAAGGTGCTGGAGACTACTTACCAGAATACTCTGGTAACCTAGATATCATGACATCTGCAGCTGTTCGTGTTGCTGAAGAGTTTGCAAAAAATACAAAGAAAGAAACAGTTTAAGCTGTAGAAAGGGGAAAAATAACATGACAAAAGAAAGAGATATTATCTTAACAGAAGTAGCATTACGTGACGGAAGCCATGCTGTTCAACACTCATATACAGTAGATCAAGTAGTTGCTGTAACAAAAGGATTAGCTGATGCAGGTGTACCTTACATCGAAGTATCACATGGTGATGGATTAGCTGGATCTTCTTTACAATACGGCTTATCAGCAGTAAATGAAATGGAATTAATTGAAGCAGCAGTATCTGTTGCTGGAGATTCAAAGATCGCAGTTCTTTTACTTCCTGGTATCGGTACATTAACTGAATTAAAAGAAGCGGCTGATCTAGGCGCAAAAATGGCTCGTATTGCTACACATGTTACAGAAGCTGACGTTGCTCCTCAACATATTGCTTACGCAAAAGAACTAGGAATGGAAACAGTTGGATTCCTTATGATGGCACATATGGCTCCTGTTGAAAAATTAGTAGAACAAGCCAAATTAATGGAAAGCTACGGAGCTGATATTGTTTATGTTACGGACTCAGCAGGTTATTTACTTCCTGAACAAGTAACTGAGCGTATCGGTGCTTTAAGACAAGAACTTCAATGTGAAATTGGTTTCCATGGTCACAATAACTTATCTATGGCAATGGCTAACTCAATGGCAGCTGTAAAAGCTGGTGCAACTCGTATTGATGGTAGTGTTCGTTGCTTTGGTGCAGGTTCAGGTAATACACAAACTGAAGCACTTATAGCTGTTTGTGAGCGTATGGGAATCAAAACAGGTGTTGATTTATTCAAAATTGAAGATGTAGCTGAAGATATTGTTGCACCACTTCTTCCAGTAACACCAACAATTACAAGAGAAGCAATCACACTTGGTTATGCAGGTGTATACTCAACATTTGCATACCATGCAAAACGTGCAGGCAAGCAATTTGGAATTGATGCTCGTGAAATCTTACTCGAATTAGGAAAACGTCAAGTTGTCGGTGGACAAGAAGATATGATCATTGATGTTGCCGCTGAATTAGCAAAGAAAAAAGCAGTAGCTTCAAAATAATTTCCTTAGGGATGGGGAAATTTTAAAAAAGGGGTTATTATATAGAGGCAAGTAGATTCTCCTGTTAAACAGGTAAATCTACTTGTCTTTTCGTATTTACTTAAATCTGTTTGCATTATTTTTATTGGGTTGTTTTTTTAGTATAATAGTACTGACGATGATCTTAAAAAAGGGGGAGAATAAAAATCAAAACCATTATCAACTGGGTATATATACTGATTGGGCTCTTATGTGTTGGATTGGGGATTGTTGGAATTATATTACCAATACTGCCGACTACGCCTTTTTTTCTCCTAGCAGCATATTGCTTTGTGAAAGGCTCCGATAAATTTGATCGCTGGTTTAAAGGGACAAAAATGTATAAAAGACATCTAGAAGATTTTGTCAGAGAAAGAGCGATGACGCGTAGGCAAAAATGGACACTATTGTTATTTGCAGATGCAATGATTGCGATTCCACTCATTATTCTAGACAGCATTTTTGTGAAGATCTTTTTGCTCCTTGTCATTGCTTATAAATACTATTATTTTATGACAAAAATTAAAACGATAAAGTGACATTAAGTTTAGCGGAGGGGTTATTCTTGTATTTAACCATTAAAGAAACAGCACAGTATTTATCATTGCCAGAGTCAACGATTCATAAGCTAATTATTCAAGGCGAAATTAGAGCGATACCTGATGGCAATGGGGAATATATTCTTAGTAAAGAGCAGTTTAATACTCATTTAAAGCAAATGGAGAAATATAAAGAACTTGTCCAACAATATTATAGCGAACCGGTTCCAAAAGATCGCAATATTAAGGACGAGGATTAACGAAGAAAGCTTAGAACTCTCATGGGAGGGCTAAGCTTTCTTTTTGCTTTACTGGTATAGAATTCACGTAAAAAAGACCTGATTCCAAGAATCAGGTCTTTTTCTCATATTAAAGTCTAAACGAACTCTTCAACGAAACAATCAAATTAAAAACAGTTTTTTCCGCAGTCGATAATTTTGGATCGACATTAAAATAGCCGTGACGGAAAAATTGGAACTTTTCTTGTGGTTTGACGTCCTTCATATTTGGTTCAATGAACCCTTGAATAGTCTCTAGAGAATTTTTATTTACATGGTCAATAAATGTTGTATCCTCACCAGCTTCTTCAGCTGCTTCTAATTCCTCATCCAAAATCAGCGGTTCATATAAACGGAATTCGGCTGGAATCGCCTGTGTAGCTTCCACCCAATGGATCGTTCCTTTTACTTTACGTCCCGTAAATCCTGTACCACTTTTCGTTTCTGGATCATACGTACAATGAATTTCGACAACATTTCCATCACTATCTTTAATGACTTCTTCACATTTAATGAAGTAAGCATGTTTTAAACGCACTTCATTTCCAGGGAAGAGACGGAAATACTTTTTCGGCGGATTTTCCATGAAATCTTCCTGTTCGATATAAATCTCCCGAGAAAATGGAATTTTGCGAACACCCATGTCTGGGTTTTCAGGATTAATTTCCGCATCAAGCATTTCTACTTGGCCCTCTGGATAGTTCGTAATCACAACTTTCAATGGGCGGAGAATCCCCATCGTGCGAGGAGCTTTTAACTTTAAATCTTCACGAACAAAATGCTCTAACATTGCTGAGTCGGCAGTACCAGAAGCTTTTGAAACCCCGGTCTCTTTAACAAAATTTACGATCGCTTCAGGTGTGTAGCCACGTCTTCTTAAACCAGAAATCGTTGGCATACGTGGATCATTCCAGCCATCAACATATCCGGCATCAACTAAAGCTTTGAGCTTTCGTTTACTCATTACGGTATTCGTTAAATTTAAACGCCCAAATTCATATTGTCGCGGAATGCTTTCCATTTCACAATTTTCTACAACCCAATCATACAGCGGACGATGATCCTCAAATTCAGTTGTACAAATTGAGTGTGTGATCCCTTCAATTGCATCTTCTAGTGGGTGCGCAAAATCATACATTGGATAGATGCACCATTTATCACCCGTATTATGGTGAGATTCATGGACAATTCGATAGATAATTGGATCACGCATATTTAAATTTGGCGAAGACATATCAATTTTTGCTCGTAAAACCTTGCTGCCATCCTCAAATTCACCATTCTTCATCCGTTCGAATAGATCAAGATTCTCCTCAACTGAACGATTTCGATAAGGGCTTTCTTTCCCTGGTTCCGTTAAGGTTCCACGGTACTCACGAATTTCTTCTGCCGTCAACTCATCTATATAGGCAAGTCCTTTTTTAATGAGTAATACCGCTCGGTTGTACATTTCACCAAAATAATTGGAAGCAAAAAATAGGTTGTCCCAATCAAAGCCTAGCCATTTCACATCCTCTTTAATTGCATCAACATATTCTTGATCCTCTTTAGAAGGATTCGTGTCATCAAAACGCAGATTGGTTTTTCCTTTAAAATCATCTGCAAGTCCAAAGTTGATCACAATCGACTTTGCATGACCGATATGCAAGTAGCCGTTTGGTTCAGGAGGAAAACGGGTAACGATCTCATTATGTTTTCCTGTTTCTAAATCTTCTTTAATAATAGTCCTAATAAAATTTGACGAGTTATTTTCCATCCCTGAATCAGCCTTTCTATATGTAAGGTTCTTAACCACCATTATAGCAAATTAAAATGAAACACTTAAACCATTTAAGAGATATTTTATTATTATAGCCATTTTTCCTCTCAAACAATCCACCACTCACTTTTACCCGCAAAGATAGGGCTAACCTAGTATTCTTAAAAATGGTACAATATAGGAAACCAACTGAATAAGTAATGGAAGGTCCTGTTGCCCGTTGTAAATGGGAGAAAGTGAGCTAAAGGACATGGTTTGCTATTTTGCATTTTATATTATACTAAAATAAAGGGAAAAGAGTAGTAAGGGAAGTAACTTTTACATATATATGAAAGCGTGAATTTTACTTGGGGGAAGATAATAATGAATGATAAGAAATTAATTGAAAAAATCTACTATGAAACATTATTAGATGATTCCGATAAGGAGCCAATACAAGTATTTGGAGAGGCTGTTTTAGAAGAATCTAAAAAGGATATCCCTGAATTATCAGCGATTCGATTTGCCCAAGGAGAATTATATTTTCACTATAAAGACTTTGAAGCGGCGATTTTCAAATGGGAGAACGTTCAAGGTGAGTTGGAGCATTGGGCAAGGAAAAATATTGGTGATGCCTATTTTGAACTGGGCTTATTACCAACGGCAGAGGATGTCTACCATAGTATCGATGCAACCGATTTAACATTGAAAACAGAAATATGGCTGCAATTATTTTCATTATATATGGAACGCGAAAAATTTGATTTGGCCAGTCAGAAGATTAAGCAAACTGTAGTTATTAACCCTGATTATGAAAATGTAACGATACTGGCCAGGGCCTTTTTTGAAAAACAGAAAGATTGGTCAAGTGCGATTGAGTTAGCTTCCAATGAGGCGGCACGGTTAGAGTCTGTCGAATGGTTTGACGTTCTAATTGAGTATGTGAAAAATGGTCATACTGTCATGATGGAACCGGCTTATTTCGCCAAAGGGCTGAGCTTGTTGGCTAGACTAGATGGCGAACGTTTTGAAGATTTTGCTACAGCTTTATGGAGCAGTTATATTCCTACGATGAAACATATGGACTGGGTGATGGTCATCAATGGAATCATTGCCAATCTGGATGCCAGTATTGCTGAGGCTTGGAGTGAGTTATCAAGATGGTATGAAAAGTCTTATTTTGCTTTAATTAATGGAGACTATTTAGTAATTGAAATCGAAACGATGATCCCACAGTTACTAAAAAGCTGGCTCAAAATCTGTGATTCTACTAGAATATTGGCAGTATCCGCTGCTATTCTATCGTGGGAAGAAATCTTTCCAGGCAGGGTTGAGGCGGCCACTGTGTATAAGGCTGAAGGTTACTTATTAGAGCTTGATCATCCGTTCGTTAGCATCGAACAGGTAATTAAGCTAGCGCGGGATATTTTAATGTGGGCAAGTAAACAACAATTACAACCTTCCCAGACGCTTAAGTGGATGTTAACCTCTTTAATGAATCAGGAACAATATCAACTTTTACTTGTCGGAACGTATGAGAGTGGGAAAACACCTTTTGTCAATTCCATGTTAAATAGTGATGTTTTACCCGAAAGTCAGTCATCTCTCGTGATCTTGAATAGTGCTGATCAGAATGAAATTGATGAAATTTCTGAGACGGAAGTATTGCAAGTTGAGTCTATAGCAGAGCAGCCTTCATTCCGTTATCAATGTTCTTATCATGTAAAATTAGAAAATGACTTTTTGAGTAGAAATCAAATGTCGTTGATTCATACACCTGACTTTACCGGTACTGATGAGGACTTTGAACATTTGCATATGGCAGATGGAATCTTATTTGTATTGAATGCTAATCATCCATTAACTGAAATGGAGATAGAAGCATTAAAGCAAATCACAGAAAAAAGTCCGAATACGCCGATTCATTTTCTATTAAATAAAATGGATTCTGTATATGACGAAGCAGAGGCAGGTATGCTTATTAACGAAACCGCTGCTAAAGTTCGTCCATATGTTCAAAATGCAAAGCTATTTGCTTATTCACCACATTATGATCCGCACAGCCAATTGAGGGACTTTAGCCACTTTTTAAATGATTATTTTAAAAAGCGAACGAACACATTAGGCAGAACGACCAATTTACTTTATTACATCCGAACGATGATCTCTTATTTAATTAATAAACGAATTGATAAGGAAAATTCGTTAGTCGACAGCATTAGATGGAACGAAGCGATGGTTTCAAAGGTAAGCGGAGCGGTTCATCAAGTAGGCGACCAAGAGGTTGAAAAAACGCGCATCTTGACGAGATCCTACAACAATGTGAAAGACGCAATGAGAAAAGATTTATTGGATCATATTCCAGGCTTACTCAAAAGTACGACAGAATTTATTAAAGAAGACAGTGATTTTGGCAATTTGTATGACGAATTAAATGCTGAAATGAACTTAAAGGTTAGGAATTATTTAGAAGATAAGGCACTTCCGCAATATTACGGCTTTATTCAAAATTGGATTGCAGACTGTACAAACATCTTCAATGAAGTTCAACTTACGGTTAATGAAATGTCAGACAGCTTTAATGAACTATATGGGGAAGAAAAGTTAAAGTTGGAATGCGACTTTAAAGTCCTTGATGATTGGCGACGAGATGCTGATCGAATGACAAGTGGAATGCACTGGGAAAATATGAATCTCTTTTTACGCTCAACGCCGGCTCAGCTATATTTAAAAGGATATGGAAAGTTACTCGGCGGTTTATCTCAAAATAAATCGAAGCTTTATAACAAATATAAGCAGTTGGTAGAATCAGAGGATTACGTAGCAGTTACAGAATTGATTGCGGATAAATTCTTCCAGCAATTTGAATTGTTTGAAAAAGGGCTTGATCGCGATGTGGCGATTTTCTTCAGAGATCCGTTAGCCATCTTGAAGCAAACGGTTGAGGAAACAAATCAGGATATTGAATCCATGAAGGAAGAATTACAGGTTATGCGTACAAACCCTGAATATTATCGTGATCCACTAACATTATTTGAAGTGAAACTTCGTCAAAATGAGTGGTTAAACCAAAAGGAAAGTAAAATGCATGTGTAATAATTGAAGGAAAACCCGTTCTCATTTGAGGGCGGGTTTGTTTTTGTCTATGTGTTTTCCGAAAAAAGTTCAACTCATCTCGGAGTTCTTTTTTTTAGTAATTGTCCATATAATAATGAGGGTATTTCTTTCGAAATTAAAGGATATTTTCATAGAATCAATCATAATGAGGGGGAGATATTTTCATGGGTATCGGGTATATTAATGGAAAGTACATTCCTTTAGCAGAACCAGTCATTCCCATTGATGAGCGCGGCCACCAATTTGGTGATGGAGTCTATGAGGTAATCCGAGTGTATAAGGGAAAACCGTTTATGCTAAATGAACATATCGATCGGCTATTTATCAGTGCAAAGGCGATTAAACTTCGATTAGAATATGATAAGAGTTACTTTAATGATTTGATTCATCAATCAATTAAAGTTTCAGGCCTATTAGAATCCAAAATATATCTGCAAATAACCCGTGGGATCGCACCCCGTAATCATTTATTTCCAGAAGCACCGGTTTCTGTAACGTTAACAGTCAATGAAATTAGTCCAATAAGTTCTGTGTTCCTTGAAAATGGGGTTAAGGCTATTTTTCATAACGATGAGCGCTGGGCAAATTGTCACATCAAATCACTCAATCTTCTCCCTAATCTATTAGCAAAGCAAACTGCACAGGAAGAAGGCTGTTTTGAGGCTATTCTTCATCAAGGAGACTGGATAACCGAGGGAAGCATCTCCAATATTTTCATCGTGAAAAGCGGTACGGTCTATACACCCCCGCTATCGAAAAAGATTTTAGCTGGGATCACTCGGCTTGTAGTTAAACAAATATGTGAAGAACTTTCCATAGATATCATTGAGCAGCCGTTTCAAAAAAAGGATGTATTAGAAGCAGATGAGGTATTTATGACAAGCACAACGAATGAAATTGTTCCAATTGTTGAAGTTGAAGGAATAAAAATCGGTCCAGGAAAACCTGGTGAGCTAACGAATAGATTATACAAACAATTCCAACAAAGAACCTATTTTACAGAAAAAGGATAGAGCGCCATAATATCTTTGAATAGAGTGTAATATTGAAAGGAGCACTTATGAAAATTATTGACCTACATTGTGATGCATTGTATAAACTTGAGGAGGCTAAAGGGGCACTATCTTTTGCAAATTCCCCAGAATTGAATACGAATAAAGAACGTTTAATAAAGGGCGAAGTCAAAGTTCAATGCTTTGCGATCTTCATTGATGAGGCTGTTCCTTCAGAACATAAATTCCAAGTTGCGTTAAAACAAATTCATTACTTTTATGATGAAATTCTCGCGAAGAATTCAGAAATGAAACAAATCAAAAAATGGAGTGATTTCGATACTTTGCAAGATGGAGAAATCGGTGCCATGTTAACGCTTGAAGGGGTTGATCCGATTGGAAATGATATTACGAAGCTGAACATTCTTTATCAACTAGGAGTTCGATCAGTCGGTCTCACCTGGAATCATGCTAACTTGGCCGCAGATGGGGCAGAAGAACCACGTGGCAGCGGATTAACAGTACTAGGTAAAGAGATTGTCGCATGGAATAATGAGCACCAAGTTTTGACTGATGTTTCTCATTTAAGCGAACGGTCGTTTTGGGACGTGATGGAGTTAGCGAAATATCCGATTGCCAGTCACTCTAACGCAAGGAAACTCTGTAATCATCCGCGAAATTTAACTGATGACCAAGCAAGAGCAATGTTCAAGAAGGGCGCGATGATCCATGTAGTATATTACCCAAAGTTCATAAGAGAAGAAGGTTCGGCATCGATTGATGATTTAATCGCTCATATTGATCATTTTTGTTCGTTAGGCGGCAAGAAACAAATTGGATTAGGTTCAGACTTCGATGGGATTTCATATTTTGTGAAAGACCTAGAGGATGCCTCCAAAACTCAACATTTGATTGAAAAATTATTGCAATATTATAAAGAGGAAGAGGTAAAAGGGTTTGCTTATCAGAACTTCCTCGATCATCGTCCAAATGAATTTAAGATAAATCGATAAAATTCAACATGTTTCTCGATTATGTCTTTTTATAAAAAACAAATGTCCGCAATAGAAGGAAAAGGATTGCAATTTTTGTGAAAAGGGTGGATAATAGAAAAATAAATTTCTACTAAAATGATAACTGTGTAGGAGATGACGAAATGAAAGTAGCAAAGTTTGGTGGTAGTTCTTTAGCGTCGGGTAAACAATTAGAAAAAGTATATAATATCGTTTTGTCAGATCCTGAACGTAAAGTAATTGTCGTATCAGCTCCGGGAAAGCGATTTAGCGATGATATTAAAGTAACGGATCTACTCATTACAATTGGTGAGAAGTCTTTAGCAGGTGAACCGGTTGATAAAGAGTTACAGGCTGTTGTTGAACGATATGCCCAAATTGCCGAGGAGTTAAATCTCACGTCAGAGATTATTGATAAAATCAATGAAAATCTAGTTGGCCTAATTAATGGAGATAAGAGCAATTCAATATTATATATTGAAGCACTAAAGGCGGCTGGAGAGGATAATAACGCTAAATTAGTTGCGGCGTTTTTTAATGCCCGCGGAAAAGAAGCGCATTATGTAAATCCGAAAGAAGCAGGTCTTTTTGTCACAAATGAGCCTGGAAATGCTCAAGTACTCTCAGAGTCTTATGAGAATTTATACCGTTTACGTGAACGCAGCGGAATTTTAATTGTGCCAGGATTCTTTGGTTATAGTAAAGACGGTGCTGTGCTTACATTCTCTCGAAGTGGTTCAGACATAACAGGTTCCATTTTAGCAAACGGGATTAAGGCAGATTTATATGAGAACTTTACAGATGTGGATGCGGTCTACTCTGTCAATCCAACGATTGTTAATCAACCAAAAGAAATTCGTGAGTTAACGTATCGTGAAATGCGCGAACTTTCTTATGCTGGTTTCTCTGTGTTCCATGATGAAGCATTAATTCCGGCTTTCCGTGCTGGCATTCCAGTCAACGTGAAAAATACGAATAATCCCTCCGCACCTGGAACGAAAATTGTCAGTAGCCGTGAGAATAGAAATGGCCCTGTCGTTGGAATTGCTAGTGATGACGGGTTCTGCAGCATCTATTTGAGTAAATATATGATGAACCGAGAAATTGGTTTTGGACGAAAGTTATTACAAATTCTTGAAGACCTTGATTTAAGTTATGAGCATATTCCATCAGGTATTGACGATTTGACTGTTATTTTACGTGAAAAACAGTTAGATGAAAAAACAGAGGCAGAAGTACTGCGGAAAATTAATGACGAACTTCATGTAGATGAAGTAAAGGTTGAACACCATCTTGCATTAATTATGGTGGTAGGAGAAGGCATGCGACATAATGTTGGTACAACAGCGAGAGCGTCTAAGGCACTTGCCAGAGCTGGTATCAATATTGACATGATTAACCAGGGTTCTTCCGAAGTTAGTATGATGTTTGGTGTCAAAGCTCAGGATGAAAAAAGAGCGGTTCAAGCATTGTATAATGAATTTTTTGCAAGCGTGTATGCTTAATTCATTCAGCAGTTATTTTCTATTTTTACTAGTAAGTTAAAAAATTCTAATTTAGTACAGAAAACGAGAAGACCTCTTCCTATTTTTCGGAAGAGGTCTATTTGTATCATATCTTACTTAACTAACATTCACAGACTCTTTGATCTTTTTCATTTGATGATGAGCAGAGGTTAACAAAATACAACCACCAATGATTAATAATAAACTTGTCGTTAAGAAAACAGATGAAAAGCCAAAAAATCCGGAAATCATTCCGCCCATTGCAGGTCCAATAAGATTGCCTAAAAATTGAAGACTCGTATTATAGCCGAGAACTTCACCTTGTATCGCAATCGGTGCTTCTTGACGGATAAAGGCAACTCGAAGCGGGATCAGTCCTCCCATCGTAATTCCCAATAAAAAACGGATGATGAGTAGCTGCCAATAGTCAGTAATAAATGCACCAGGCAAATAAACAAGGCCTGCAGCAAATAAAAGGATAATCAGAATTTTTATGTATCCAAACTGATCCCCGAGTCCACCCCATCGTTTTGCCATTAATAAGCTACCTAAACCAGCGGCTGAAAAGGCCATCCCTGAGAAAAATGCAAGATTGGCATCCCCATGAAGTTCATTAACAAACATAGAAAGAACCGGCTGGATACTGAAGTTAGCCACTTGTATTAAGGTGGAAAGAAGCAACACGGTGATCATGAGAGGATTATGAACAATTCGCTTGATCACTTCTATACTCGAGTAAGTTTTTTTCAGCTCGCTCTTTGTTCCAAGTCTAAATTCCTTCGTTGTAAAAACAAGCATAACCGAAATTAAGATGAGGAATGAGGTTAATTTAAACGTTGTTCCAAATCCAATGGCATCAGCTAATATTCCACCAAATAATGGCCCCATTAAACTCCCGGTAATATTACCTGTCTGTAAGGTGCCAAGTGCACGACCTGCGATTTCCTTCGGTGTTTGGGTTGAAATATAGGCTTGGGAGGTTGGAATAAAGCCGGTAAAAATGCCAGAGAAAAACCTTAGTAAAAATAACTGCCATACCGATGTAACAAACCCCATTAAAAAGAGGGAAGATGCTAGACCTATCCCTGAAAAAATAAGAATCTTCTTTCGTCCATACTTATCACCAATTTTCCCCCAAATCGGTGCAAAGAAAAAAGCTGTTAAAAAAGTAATTGAGAAAGACCAGCCCGCCCATTGCTGGATATAAGCACTTGAAAACGTACCAAATGAATCGATATATAACGCAATAAACGGGAGAACCATCGTCATACTGGAACCGACAAAAAAGTTTGCAAACCACATAATCCTTAAATTACGTTTTGCAGTTCTATGGTCTACCATGTAGTCAAACACTTCTTTCTAAAATGATGAGTATACAAAAATCATTATTTTTTTTAGTAACCTTACATATTATCATAGGTCATTGAAAATGAAAATCAAGAAAGTTGCCCTTCGGTACTAAACAAGGCCCTCCAATGGGTTTAAGATATTCAAATTTTTTAAAATTCACAATATTTTTAAAAAATAATTGACGATGCTTGTCCTTTGTTATATAGTTTGTTTAAAAATGTTGATATGTTGTATAACAAATTATAAAAAGTGGAACTTCCATCAGTGGGGGGTTCTTTCATCTTTAACCACCCGTTAAGCCTGATAAAAGTTTTTCGTTCTTCGAAAAGGGAAATAACATAAATATACAGAATATTATTAAATCGGGATAAGCGTTATTATCATAGTTGTACGACTGCCTTAAAGGCAGATAGCTTACATATATTAAGAAAAGAAGGGCTGGTGGGTTGCAATGACGGAGTTTTTAAAATGGTTAAGTGATATTTTATGGGGACCACCGACACTCATTTTAATCGTGGGTACAGGACTATTATTAACATTTCGCATTGGGTTTTATCAGTTTAGTAGTTTGCCATATGCATTGAAACTTGCCTTTTCAAAGAATCAAGACCGAACCTCTGAAGGGGATATCTCCCATTTCCAATCATTAATGACGGCGCTATCCGCTACGATTGGAACAGGTAATATCGCCGGGGTTGCGACTGCAGTTGTATTAGGGGGCCCTGGTGCCGTCTTTTGGATGTGGATGACAGCTCTTGTCGGGATGGCGACTAAGTATGCCGAAGCGATACTAGCTGTAAAGTATCGTGTGAATAAAAATGGTCAAATGGCTGGGGGACCCATGTATTACATTGAAAAAGGTCTAGGTTGGAAATGGCTCGCTGTGTTATTTGCTTTATTTGGCTCTATTGCTGCTTTTGGAATTGGCAGCTCAGTTCAGTCCAACTCAGTAGCTGCTGCTGTAAAAGAAAGCATGGGTATTAACCCTTGGATAACTGGTATCGTTTTAACTGTTTTTACGGCTTTAGTTATTCTTGGTGGGATTAAAAGCATTGGTCGAGTAACAGCTTTCTTTGTACCAATTATGGCGATTTTTTATGTTGTTGGTGGATTGGTTATTATCCTTATGAATATTGATTTATTACCAAGTGCTTTAGGCCTTATTTTTACGGATGCTTTTACAGGTCAAGCAGTAGCGGGTGGTGCCATTGGTGCTGTAATTCGCTGGGGGGTTGCTCGAGGAGTCTTTTCGAATGAAGCGGGGATGGGTTCTGCTCCAATTGCAGCTGCTGCAGCAAAGACAGATCATCCTGGACGTCAAGCTTTAATTTCGATGACCGGAACCTTTCTTGATACGATTATCGTTTGTTCGATTACAGGGATTACACTCGTGATGGGTGGGCTGTATATTGGTAATGCGGATTTAACAGGAGCTGCCTTAACGACAAAGACGTTCGACACTATGCTGCCTGGAGGCGGTTGGATTGTTACAATAGGCATTATTTTATTCGCGTATTCCACTGTATTAGGTTGGGCCTATTATGGTGAAAAATGTTTCGAATACTTATTTGGAACCAAATCCATTTCAGTGTATCGTATCGTCTACGTTGCAACCGTTTTATTAGGTGCAGGTATGAACTTAGGGTTAGTGTGGACGATTGCTGACATTTTCAATGCGTTAATGGCGATTCCAAACTTAATTGGATTAGTCTTATTGTCCGGGGTTGTCGTAGCTGAGACAAGGTCATTCAAAAAGTTACGTGCAGAAGAGAAATTACAAGCAAAAGAACCGAATATTCAAGCATAAAATATGAAGAGAAGTCCTATAGACGTAAGTTATTAGGGCTTCTTTTTGTTCGTGGTTTAATCTGTTGGGTTAATAGGAGTTATATCCTCTTTTTCGACACTTTATAGGACTAACAGAGTGAAAATTGGCGAAATATTAATAATCATGTAAAAAAATATACATTAATTTAAAATTTCTTAATTTCTAAAGGACACTCCCTTAACATTTGTTTATTACTATATTCATTGGGATAACATTAAAAAGAGTTAAAAACAAATGAAACGAGGGAACAAGTGTGGGAGAAATTAATCGTCGTAAATTCTTAACATATGTAGGTACAGGTGCAGCAGCATTAACAGTAGCATCAGCTGGTCTTGGTGGATTAGCACCAAAAGTTGAGGCAAAAGGAAGAGATGCTGCTAACAACTTATTTGGTTTTAATAAAAAAGTATCAGGGTTAAACTTTAAACCAATTGACCCAACTGATGCAGACGATATCATCCTTCCAAAAGGATATAAATATGAAGTAGTGGCAGCGTATGGAGATAAAATTAACGAAGCGGGAGATACGTTCGGATTTAACTGTGACTTCACTCAATATATTCCAATTAATGGATCTAACCATGGATTACTATGGGTAAACCATGAGTATTCTAGCGATCTTTTTGTACAAGGTAAACCTGCTGGTGCAGACGGTAAATATACAGCGGAACAAATTGAGAAAATCTTGTACGTACAGGGTGGTTCGATTATTGAAGTAAAAGGGGACCGTAAAGGCGGCTGGAAGATGATTACAGACTCTAAATATGCTCGCCGAATTACTGGTTTAACCGATTTCGCTATAACAGGCCCTGGAAGAGGTTCTAAAGCGATGGCAGGTGCAACAAATGTAAAAGGTACATTTGCAAACTGTTCTGGCGGTTTAACTCTATGGAACACGGTTCTTTCTGCAGAGGAAAACTATGAATCTACTTGTAGAGCGGCTAATTTAAATGAAAATCACTACGGCTGGATCATTGAAGTCGATCCATTTGATCCAAACTTCAAAGTTCGTAAGCATACATCATTAGGTCGTTTCCACCATGAAAATGCGGCAATGGGTCTTACAAATGACGGACGCGTAGCAGTATACATGGGTGATGACGTTAAAGATGCGTGTGTATATAAATTTATTAGTAAAAATAAATACGTAGAATCACGTGGAAAAGCCAATGCTGATTTATTAGAAGAAGGAACACTTTATGTTGCGAACATGAAGAAGGGCGAATGGGTTGCCATGACGATTGAAAATGTACAAGCTGCTATTAAAGGAAAAGCAGATCTTGAGGCTAAATTCCAAACTCAAGCAGACGTTTTAGTTTATGCAGATGAAGCTTCGATCTTACTTGGTGGAACACCAACTGACCGTCCAGAAGACGTTGAAATCAGTCCATTTGATAAAACAATCTTCATTGCTCATACAAATAATGACAGACATGGAAACTTCCATGGACATATTACAAGATTTATCGAAGACAATAATGACCTTGGTTCATTAACATTTGACTTTGAAATCTTTGCTGCTGGTGGTAAACAGAGTGGATTTAGTGCACCAGATAACTTAACTTTCGATAGCAATGCGAACCTTTGGACGGTTACTGATATTTCTTCAGGAAGCCTAAATAAAGGCATTCACAAACACTTCAAAAATAATGGATTGTTTGTAATTCCAACCGTTGCACACAAAAATGTAAAAGAAGAAGAAGTTGGAGAGGCTTACCAATTTGCTTCAGGTCCAGTTGAAGCGGAAATGACAGGACCAAGCTTTACTCCAGATGAAACGACTTTATTCTTAGCAGTACAACACCCAGGCGAAAACTCGAAGGATCTTAATAATCCTACAAGCATGTGGCCGCATCGTAAAGGCGACACAATGCCAAGACCATCTGTTGTTGCGATTACAGGGTTTTAAATCCATTCAGTAAATGCTTTTCATACTGAAAGATTGCGACAGGTATAGAAAGGTTCTTTTGTAAGTAGGGTTCAAACCTTGGCTGAATGAAGGTAAGTCTCCGGCGGATGCTCGAATTTTTAAAAGGTATTTTTTCGAGTGGACTCAAAAAAATCCGGGCGCAAATTCGACGGGCCGAATTTGATTAGTAGACCATCTTATGGCGCCTGATACCGAAAAGGAGGGGTATGATGCTAACGAATATTGGCGTTCCTGGTTTGATCTTAATTATTGTTCTTGCGTTGATCATTTTTGGTCCGAAAAAGTTACCAGAACTAGGCAGAGCGGTTGGAACAACATTAAAAGAATTTAAAAAATCAGCAAAAGATCTTGTTGATGATGAAGATAAGGAAGAAAAAGAAATCAAAAGAATTAAATAACGAAAAAGGAGATCCGAGCAAAGTCGGATCTCCTTTTTGCTGTAGCTTTTTAATTAAAGATTAAAAGAGTATAATAAAACAATGAATTATGTTTTCAAAAAGGAGAACGGAATGACTGAAAATTACAAAGTAATTAAAGAACTTAAGCCATTTATTGGACAAATATGGGAGAAGGCAGGATTTCAATCCCCGACAACGATTCAGTCCTATGCGATACCAGAGATCGTGGAGAACAAAGACGTAATTGCGCAATCTCCGACAGGAACGGGTAAAACACTTGCCTATCTATTGCCTATATTAAATAAACTGGATCCCGAAAAGAAATCTATACAGGCTGTAATATTAGCATCTTCCCAAGAGCTAGTCATGCAAATATTGAATGAAACTCAAAAATGGTCTGAAGGCAGTGGAATTCGAGGGGCTTCTTTTATTGGTGGTGCCAATGTGAAAAGACAACTAGAGAAACTAAAAAAACACCCTCACATTGCAGTAGGAACTCCAGGCCGAATATTAGAGTTAATTAAACAAAAAAAGTTAAAAATGCATGAAGTTAAGACTGTGGTTCTTGATGAAGGTGATCAATTGCTTGTTCATGAACATATTGATTCCATTAAACAAATAATAAAATCGACATTAAGCGATCGCCAAGTTGTACTGTTTTCGGCAACTTTACCGGAACCGATTATTGGCATTGCAAAAGAGCTCACACAAGAAGCAGAAATCATAACCGTTGAGAAAGATGAAACAATTAAGGCAGATCAAGTTGATCATATATACTTTATGAGCGAACAGCGGGATAAAATCAAACTGATTGAAAAAGTCTCACGTCTTGAAAAAGTGAAGGCGCTCGTATTTGTAAAAGATATTGGCAATTTAACGGTGATAGCAGAAAAACTTCAGTTTAAACAAATAAAGGTAAGTACTCTTCACAGTGATATGAATAAAATGGATCGCCAAAAATCAATTCGAGAATTTCGCGATGGGAAAACGCCAATGTTGATTGCGACAGATGTGGCTGCCCGGGGACTTGATATTGAGAAAATTACTCATGTCGTCCATTATGATTTTTCAAAAGACATCAATCAATATGTCCATCGTTCTGGAAGAACGGGAAGGTTTGGGGCGAGTGGAACGGTTATTTCCTTAGTTACAGAGCGGGAAGAAAGAGAACTGAAAAAGTATGCGCAAGAGTTAGACATTTCTGTTGAAGTCAAACAATTCCATGGTGAAGATATTGTCGATCCTAGACCACCTTCCAGAAAGAGAAATTTTTCACGTCAGAATAAAGTGAGGTAACATTGACATACTACCTATTGTAAGTTAGTTGAAAAAGGAGTGGATGTGACTTGGGTCGAACAAAACGTGGGAATGCCAATGCACAGCGAAATAAAAATAAGAAAAGAGAACAAAGAACAAGTGAAGAATTAGTCGAATTTACAACTGGCAGTAAAGAAAGACAAGCAACTGAAAATATTGATTAATGATAGACATATATGCGGGATGCCCGGAGAATGATGACGGGCATCTTTTTTGTGGTTGAGGATAAAAGATAATGATACATATATGCGGTCCAAAGAAGTGATGCATATCGGAAAGTTAAAAAAATATGGCCATCCAACTCATTAGGATGACCATAATCCTCCAAAATCAAAATTAACTCTCCTTTTGGCTGTCTTCCCAAGGTTGGAAGGTAAACGGAATTCCAACCATTTTAGAGGTTAGTTCATCGTATGATACTAAATCTTTTTTTGATAACTCTTTGAGGGAGCGCTTTCCCATTGCTCGTAAAGCCATTTTCATTTCTTCTACACTTGACGTTAAGAATTTCTCGGCGGTTTTTACACCATCTTCTTGCTTAAATTGATCTTTATATTTCCCTTGATTCCAAATGACTTGAGTAGGTGGTTCAAATGGAAGGGCATTTAAGGATTGAGTATGAGAGACTGCAAATAATATAGCAGAACCAATGTATACTGCATCAGCACCGAGTGCCAGTACTTTCAAAAAATGTCCAGGGATAAAAAGTCCTCCTGAAACAATTAAACTAATTTGTTCTCTCACCCCTCTTTTTTCTAAATGTTTTACAGCGCGAACAACAGCATGTAATGTTGGGATTCCCATATCATCTGATAAAATGGGCGCTGCACCGAGTGTGGCAGCTTGGCCACCGTCAATAGCAATATAATCAACACCCAAGTCAATTAAATGGTCAAGATCATCTTCAATCTTACCGCCCGTTCCGATTTTCACCCCAATAGGAACGCCTCCTGTCAGGCCTCTTAGTTTCTCAATAAGTTTTTTTATATCGTTTAATGTTTGATTTTCAAAAAAATGTTCATAGATGACCGCTTCTTCATCTTCTTTAAGTCCCATAATTTCACGAGCACGCCCTGTTAAATTATTAGGTGAGATCCTGCCGCCTATCCCAAATAAAGCCCCTTGTCCGAATTTAATTTCAATCATGTCAGCGCGCTTAATCTTTTCTTCTTCCTTTGACCATTCCGTTTTGGAGAACTGTAAAATATATTTTCCTGCTGTATCTAATTCTTCAGGCATCACTCCGCCTTCTCCAGAGTTAATTGCTGTTCCAACATTTTTTGCTGCTTCTGCCAAAGCAAGCCTCACTTGTTCACTAAGTGCAATCCCATAAGCCATTCCACTAATCATAAGCGGAATTTGAATGTCCATTGGCTTTTTAGCCTTTGGTCCAATCGTTACCGAGATATCTACATCTTCATCGCCGTCAATCGGAGAAGGTGAAACTTGTGCAGGAATAAAAGTAATTGGATCCAAATGAGGCCATTTTTTTGAAGAACCAAGTGGGCGATGAAGAATATCACCGGTTTCGGAGCGTAAGCTATTTTCAAGTATATTTTGTAATCCCATATGCTTTAAATCCTGCCATCAACTCCATAACGTTTTCCTGATAACTGTCAGTTAAAATAATCTTTCCCATCTGCTTTACAAGTCGCTTCATAATCCAGCGCCAACCAATAAGCATGAATAATAAAAGGGTAAATAATATGGAAATCATTGTAAAAGCTATTATGTATAAGAGGTTCATTATATCCACTTCCCCGTTACTTGAGATAATCGTTCAGATTCTTATTATTTCCAAAAGACGGAAATTTATTGATTCATGAAAATTTAGTTATGTGTTTTCAAAATAAGTAACCTTGATTCTGTAGAATATCAATTTAAAAAAGTTATAAATGTAAGCTTAAGGCTTATTTGCATAAAATTCCCTAACTGAAGAATGATAGGACAAAGAAGTATGTTATTAGTAAATTAAGAGGGGATCAGCGTGATACGTAATGTGAATAAATTATTAAGAAAAAGGGATGGAAAAAAGCCTTCTCCACAAAAGACACCCGAGGATTCAAAACCAAAGGATCATCTTCAAAATAGTCTTGATCAAAACGTAGAAATGTTTCGTTCGATTTATCAAAATTGTTCAGACGTCATGTTTAGGTCCTTTTTACTTTTAGGAAAAAAGAAAGCGATGATTATTTATATCGAGGGTATTTCTGATATAGAGGGGATTGAAAATTATGTCCTAACTCCATTAATGCAAGAAACAGGAAATGAGCCGAAACCGCTAACTGAGTTACTGGAAAAAGAGATTCCCGTTTCGAAAGTAAAAAAGGTGCGAATGATTGCTGATTGTATCGAGTCCGTTTCAAATGGAAATCCCATTCTTTTAGTAGAGGGAGAAATGGAGGGATATTCCTTAGGACTTGCCAAATGGGAAAAGCGCTCCATTGAAGAACCGGTTGCAGAAGGAGGCATCAGAGGACCTAGAGAGGGCTTTAATGAATCACTTGGAGTAGGCATATCCCTTTTACGGAGAATTATTAAAAGTCCTGCTCTTAAAATGCAGTCAATGAAAATTGGCCGTTATACGAGCACGAATGTTGTGGTTGCGTATATTGATGGGATCGCGAATCCAGCATTAATTGACGAGGTCACGAAGCGATTAGAAAGGATTGAAATTGATGGGGTTTTGGAAAGTGCTTATATTGAAGAGTTGATTGAAGACAATTCGTACTCTCCTTTCCCGCAAATCCTATCAACCGAAAGACCAGATGTTGTCTGTTCCAATTTATTAGAAGGAAGAGCCGCGATTTTAATAGAAGGAACCCCGTTTTGTTTAATTGCGCCAATTTCCCTTTTTTCATTACTCCAATCCCATGAGGATTTTTATGAACGCTTTATGGTTGCCACAATTATTCGTTGGCTCCGCTATTTCTTTTTGGTAATTTCCCTTTTACTTCCGTCTTTGTATATAGCAGTTTTGACTTTTCATCAAGAGATGGTACCAAGTCAGCTCCTGCTCAGTGTGGCTTCTTCTCGGGAAACCGTCCCTTTCCCTGCCATCGTTGAGGCTTTGTTAATGGAAGTCACATTTGAAGCTTTGCGGGAGGCGGGGGTGCGATTGCCGAAACAGATTGGTTCGGCAGTCAGTATTGTTGGTGCACTTGTCATTGGGCAGGCTGCTGTTCAAGCTGGAATTGTTTCAGCGCCTATGGTTATTGTGGTAGCTTTAACAGGAATCGCTTCTTTCATGATTCCCCGTTATGCGGCTGGAATTGCGATTCGGATGCTCCGTTTTCCAATTATGCTGCTTGCCGCTACTTTAGGGTTGTTGGGTATTATGTTAGGGGTGATTGCAATTACGATTCACTTATGTTCATTACGGTCTTTCGGTGAACCGTATTTAGCCCCGTTAGCGCCATTAAAAAGTCGTGAATTAAACGATGTTCTTTGGAGATCACCCTTGTGGATGATGAATACTCGTCCTCATTTATCCAATATGTCCAATAAGACTCGCCAAGCTCCTGGACAGAAGCCAGGTGTAAATAAGGGTGGGGGAAATCGGAGCAGCTGAGTATAGGCAGGTGAACATAAATGTATAAAAAAGGTCCAAAACATAAGTGCCGAACCCTCCTATTCGTTTCTTTCTCATCTCTTCTTTTCTTAAGCGGGTGCTGGGATCGAGTGGAGATCAATGATATAGCGATTGTAACAGGGGCTGCAATTGATCAAAAAGGGGATGATGAAATCGAACTATCCATCCAAGTGTTTGTTCCGAAAGCGATGAGCAGCGGAGGAGGCAGTCAAGCAGGTGGGGGAGGGGGTGGTCAGATTACTTATACTGCATCTCAAACAGGAAAAAATATTATGGACGCTCTCTCCAAGCTTCAAGGAAAATTTCCACGCGAAATCTTTTGGGGACAATGTAAAGTCTTTATTTTTGGAGAGGAATTGGCAAAGAAAGGGATTCAAAAGCAAATGGACTTTTTACTGCGCCACCCAGAGCCAAGGGGAAGAGCTGATGTTTTTGTTAGTGAAGGCAAGGCAAAAGCTGTGCTTGAGTTAAGCCCTAATTTAGAAAGGTATTCGGCGGAAGTATTACGAGAAATTTCGAGTTTTCGTATCGGGATGCAGGTGACCATTCAGGATTTAGATGAAATGTTAACAGATATCTCCCGAGCTGCGTCAATTCCATACGTTAAAATAAAATCTCAAAAGGCAAGTGAAGGAAAAACAATTAAATATGCCCATATAGATGGGACAGCGGTTTTTAAAAAGGATCAAATGGTAGGAACCATTTCTGAAGCAGAAACAAGAGGTGTGTTATGGCTAAGGGATAAGATAGAGGGATATACCGTTAGTGTAGAAATCGAAGGGGAAGAAGAACTGGTATCGTTAAATCCAGTCTCAGCTCGTATACACTTAACCCCTACTATTCAAGATGGTCAATGGAAAATGGATGTGAATGTAGATACAGAAGGAGCGATTGTTCAAAATGAGACGAATCTCGCTTTTAGCGATCGAAAAACATTAAATAAGGCGGAAGAGGCTTACAAGAAAAGTATAGAAACACGTATCGGGGATGTATTGCAGGTCATGCAACAAAAGTTGAACACAGATATAGTTGATTTTTCTAAAGAATTTTATCGAAAATATCCGAAAGAGCGGAAAACGATTGAAAACCATTGGGATGAAGTATTCCCAGAAATGGAAGTGAACATAAATGTTAATGCCCATATTCGCAGAGAGGGCTATATAAACGAGCCAGGGGCAATGCCAAGTGAAGAGGTGAAAAAATAGTGAGATGGGGGGCATTTTGGGGAACGACTTTCATTATCATCATCTTAATTTTGATTGAGTGGCCAAGGATAAAAAAGTACTCTAAAAAAGACAAATGGGCTTTTTTCATACTCCTTTTGATTGGCTGGGGGTTATCTATGTTCGATCTCCCGCATATAACAGGCCCCGTAACGTGGTTGAAAAGCCCATTGAGTAAGTTCATGGAATCTTGAAATGGATTGAGTTTGTACTTCAATCACACTAAGGAAGGTGAATAATAATGGAAAAGGGTAAAATTTCATCCTTACAGATGGCAATGATGCTCTATCCTGCTGTGATTGCGACTAGTATTATTTCGGGCCCAAATATTGTCGCGAAATATGCGAGTAATGATTTATGGATTCCGCCTATCATGTCCTCTTTATTGGGATTTATTACCGTCTTTATTGCATTTGAATTACATAAACGCTTTCCAAAACAAACTGTGATTGAAATAAGTGAACAAGTACTCGGTAAATTTGTGGGGAAAATAGTCAGTTTATTCATACTATCCTTTTATTTAATGGTTACTGGTCAGGTCACTAGAAATTATAGTGAGTTTATTGTTAGTTCCTTTTTGTTTAGTACTCCTATTGTTGTCATTATGGCAACGCTGATTATACTTTGTGCCTTTGCTGTTTTTGGAGGGATAGAGGTAATAGGGAGAATTGCTCAATTATTCTTTCCTTTATTTGTATTCCCCATTTTAATTTGTTTCATTTTATTAAGCCCGGACTTTGAAGTGAAAAATATATTTCCGATATTAGGGGGAGGCATGCTGCCTCTTCTAAAGGGTTCAATAGTGGAATTTGGATGGTATTCAGAATTTTTCTTAATAACCTTTCTTCTCCCGTTTATTACAGATGCCAATAAAGCAAGAAAATATGGGATGTTCACCGTCTTAGCCGTGATGGTGACATTAGTTGTGGTAAATTTAGTGGTTTTATTCGTACTTGGAGCTACCATTGCTTCTAAGGAGTTTCCTTTAATGAATGCTACACGTTATATTAGTCTTGCCGAATTTTTTGAGAATTTGGAATCAGTAGCGATGGCTGTTTGGATTGTCGGGGCATTTGTCAAAATTTCTGTCTTTTTCTATGCGATTGCTTTAGGCACTGCACAGTGGCTAAATCTCTCAGACTATCGTCCCGTTGTATGGCCATTGGCAATTTTAATAGTAGAATTTGCTTTTTGGTCGATACCGAGCACAGTGGAATTAAAGATTCAGCTTATCAAGGTACTTCCTTTTTATGAACCTTTGATGCAAATCATTCTCCCGTTGATTTTATTAATAGTAGCGGTCCTGCGTAAGAAAAGGCAATAT
This sequence comes from uncultured Bacillaceae bacterium, assembly GCA_963787345.1. Lineage (GTDB taxonomy): Bacteria > Bacillota > Bacilli > Bacillales > Cytobacillaceae > Bacillus_BD. The sequence continues at coordinate 662,503 of CAWBCW010000026.1, forward strand.
CAAAATCAGACGAAATCAAGCTGAGTTTTTATAAAAACGATGGCTTGATTTTTTAAATTTAACTTCATTCAGCCGGGGATAACCCCGGCTGAATGAAGTTAAAGCCTCCGGCGGATGTCTCGGATTTTTAAGGGTAATTTCTCGAGCTAGCTCAAGAAAAGTCCGGACACAAATTCGACGGGCGAATTTGATCGAATGGTCCGATCGCAACTCCGTCTCAAGTCTTACTTCAAAATACGCTCCCAGTTCGTTATAGAAAAACAATGAAAAAGGTAAGATGGAATCAAGAAAGGAGGCAACAAAAAATGAAGAAATTTGGGTTGCTTTTATTAGGAGGGATTGCAGCGATTGTGCTGCTTCATAATTTGGGTCCAATGATTGGAATGGTGATCAGCTTAGCGATCTTTTACTTTGCCTTCAAAGGCTTTCTAAAAACGAAATCAGTATGGGTAAAGATTGGCTGGGGAATCCTTGGATTCATTGCGATCATGTCATTGGCAGCTAATATTCCAGCCATTCTAGGAATTTTAGCAATTTATGTTTTATATGTCGTCTATAAAAAATGGAACGCACCGAAAGAAACAGTGATTGAATCAGACGATCCATTCGTAAATTTCGAAAAACAATGGTCACAGTTAAACAAATATTAAAGCGGGACGAAGGGACAGGTTCCTTGTCCCGAAAGATAAAAAATCTAAAGGAGAGAAAATAATGACAAACTTATTGACAAGATTTAAAAATACGATATTAGCTGATTTACACGAGGCTTTAGATCATAAAGAGCAAAAAAATCCGATTGCCTTGCTAAACCAATATTTACGTGAATGTGAGCAAGAAACAGAAAAAGTGCGTAAACTTCTAGAAAGACAATATCGTCTGAAAGAGGAATTTTCAAGAGAATATAATCAAGCCGCCGAGTTGGCAGAAAAACGTAAAAACCAGGCAGACATTGCTATAACAGCGGGTGAAATGGAGCTTCATATGTTTGCAATGAATGAGCAGCATCAATATGAAGAGCGCAAAATGAAACTTCAAGTAATAATGGAAGAGGCCAATCAGCAATTAGTAGAATTAGAACAAAGATATGAGGAAATGAAGCATAAGCTTAAAGACATGCATATTCGTCGCTTAGAATTAATGGGCCGTGAAAATGTTACTCGTGCTCAAAGTAAAATGAATACAGTCCTTGATAATCAAACCTATAGTAGTAAATCCTATTCAAGGTTCCAAGAAATTGAAACCTATTTAGATCGACTCCAACAACAAGTAGACAGTTCTTTCCATCGGAACACAATTGATGCAAGAATCGCCGCGTTAGAAAAACAAAATAATTTAAAAGAAGATCAAACAAGTTCAAATTCTTAAAACAAACTGTTATTCTAAAAGAGCGGAGGGACGAGGGGACAGGTACCTTGTCCCATTCCTGTTACAACAAGGAGGGAGGAAATCGATTGTTCAATAAACTAAAAAGTGATTATGTCAGCTGGATTCTATTAATTGGAGCGTTTTTCCTATTATTAGATATGTTCTTTTTCAATCGCGGTCTTATTTTCTCTCTCATTGTGGCAACAGGAATGATTTATTTAGGAAGAAGGCGAATGCCGAAAAAAACAGGAAAATTCCTTTATTGGGCGGGACTTTTTTTCCTTGTCGTTAATTCATTTAATATGCTGTCAATTCGCTTCTTTCTCGTTGCACTGCTCTGTGTTTTAATTGTTCAATATGGTTCTAGAAAACAACATCCGACAACGGTTCATCCGATTATAAATGAACCGGAAGAAGTTTATACGGAAAGGGAAACGATTGTGAAAGAGCAGCCACTTTTACAAAATCGACTTCTTTGGAGGACAAAAAACTCCTGATCATGTGTACGAATGGAACGATGTGAATATTCAAGGCGGTATGGGAGATACGGTGATTGATTTAAGCTACACTGTACTACCGAAGGGTGAAACCACTATTTTTATCCGAAATGTGATTGGAAAAGTCACAATTCTCATCCCCTATGATGTCGAGATGAGTGTCAACCACTCTGTGTTTTATGGTTCAGTTAAAATCCTTGATTTCTACGAGTCTTCCTCTGTGAATCGTCAAGTTAAAGTCGAAACGACCAATTACGAATCAGCCGATCAAAAGGTGAAAGTTTTTACTTCCATGTTAATTGGAGATATTGAGGTGAAGCGAGTATGAATATCGTTTCACGTCAAATTATTTTAGGTGCCAGCTCAGCCCTTATTGTATTTGTCTTTGTATTAGGTGGAACATTTATTGTTTTTCCATTGTTCCATTATAGTGATCTGTGGGAAAAAAATGTCTTGGACATACCCTTTATTATTCTTGTACCAAGTGTAAGTGTAGTAATTGGGGTATTATTTGGGTTTTTCTCAGGCTATTTTTTGAAAAAAGAACTTCAAGCAGTGGATGATGGTTTGCATCAAATGGAAGAAGGCCGGCCTTTAGAAATACAAAGCTCCACCTTATCAGAATTTCAAATTATCTCTAACCGGATGAGTAAGATTCAAAAGCAGATTGTAGAACAAGCGAAGTTGTCCCAGCGCTTGGCAACGGAAGCTGCTCAGGATCAAGAGAAGCAAATGCAGGAAATCGTTTTCCAAGAACGCAACCGGCTCGCCCGCGAACTTCATGATTCGGTCAGCCAACAGTTATTTGCGGCATCAATGATGATGTCGGCAATTAATGAAACAAAGTCTCAAGATGCAACAGAATTAGAAACAAAGCAATTGAAGTTAGTCGAAGAAATGATTCATCAGTCCCAATTAGAAATGCGTGCTCTGCTGTTACATTTACGGCCTGTTGCGCTAAAAGGAAAAACATTGCAAGAGGGAATGGAAGAATTGTTGGTCGAGCTCCGTCAGAAGGTGACGATGGAAATCAAATGGAAGGTAGAAGGTTTTTCTGTAAAAAAAGGGGTTGAGGACCACTTATTTCGGATTTTACAAGAGTCCTTATCCAATACATTGCGTCACTCCAAAGCAAATTCATTAGAAGTCCTTTTGATTAAAAGAGATGGTTTTATTATTTTAAGAGTGACGGATGATGGGGTAGGATTTGATGTAGAGGAACAAAAGGCTGGATCATATGGGTTACAAAACATGCATGAACGTGCAGTTGAAATTGGGGGGAATGTAAAAATTATTTCTCTTAAACAGAAAGGCACACGTCTTGAAGTGAAAATTCCGGTAATGAGTGAGGGTGAAATGGATGATTAAAGTATTATTTGTTGATGATCATGAAATGGTTCGGATAGGAGTATCCTCCTATCTTTCTGCACAGCCTGATATAGAAGTTATCGGAGAGGCCGATAATGGGAAAACAGCTGTTGAAATGGCATTATCTCTTAAACCTGATATCATCTTAATGGATTTAGTGATGAAAGAAATGGATGGAATTGAAGCAACACAGCTGATTATGCAGCAATGGCCAGAAGCAAAGATTATTATTGTCACAAGTTTTTTAGACGATGATAAGGTTTATCCAGCCCTTGAAGCGGGGGCAACCAGTTATATTTTAAAAACATCTAAAGCAAGTGAAATTGCAGAAGCCGTTCGATCGACTTATCAAGGTCAATCCGTTTTGGAGCCGGAAGTAACCGGAAAGATGATGTTGAAAATGAGACAAAAAAAGCAACATGAATTACATGAAGATTTAACAGCAAGGGAAATGGAAATTCTTCTTTTGATGACACAAGGGAAAAGCAATCAAGAAATTGCTGATGAATTGTTTATTTCATTAAAAACGGTGAAAACCCATGTAAGTAATATTTTAAGTAAACTGCAAGTACAGGATCGTACACAAGCAGTCATTTACGCCTTTAAGCATTCACTAGCAGAATAAGGTGTCAGTCCCGCAAAAAGACAATTCTATCGATGTCTTTTTGTGGGACTGACACCTTATCATGTGAAATCATTCACTAATTTTGTCTGTTTTATGTCTAAGTTTTGTCAACTTTGCGAAAACGATACCAAGTGTGAAGAAGTTCACACTTTAAAGCATGGATAAAATTTATTATATAGGTATACAAAGACATAAATAATAGCTAGTTAAATATAGAGGAGGCTTTCAGATGAATAAAAAGAAGTTAGTAATGATTGGTAATGGTATGGCTGGAATACGGACACTTGAAGAATTAATTAAGTTAGCACCAGATATGTATGACATTACGGTTTTTGGCAACGAGCCTCATCCGAACTATAACCGGATTCAATTATCGACTGTTTTACAAGGTGACACGACGATCCAAGATATTATTATCAATGATTGGGACTGGTATAAAGAAAATAAGGTTGAATTATTCACCGGTGAGGAAATCGTAAAAATAGACACTGAAAAGAAAGTGGTCGTTTCAGATACTGGGCGAGTAACGGAATATGATGAATGTATTTTGGCAACGGGCTCCCGTTCCTTTATTATCCCATTTAAAGGACATGACAAGGAAGGGGTAACAGGCTTCCGTAATATCCAAGACTGTGAATATATGATTGAATCTTCAAAACAGTACAAAAGGGCAGTTGTTATCGGTGGCGGTTTGTTAGGTCTTGAAGCAGCCCGCGGTTTATTGAATTTGGGAATGGAAGTAAAGGTTGTTCATTTACAATCTTATTTAATGGAAAAGCAACTAGACCCAATAGGTTCGGAAATGCTTCAAAAAGAGCTTGAAGCACAAGGAATGGAATTTTTAATGGAAAAAGATACGGAAGAGATTCTAGGGGAGACCCGAGTTACAGGAATTCGTTTCAAAGATGGAACAGAAGTTGAAACAGATCTAGTGGTTATGGCCGTAGGTATTCGAGCTAATATCGATGTTGCAAAAGATGGCGGGCTTGAAGTAAACCGTGCAATTGTTGTGAATGACTTTTTAGAAACAAGCATGCCAAATGTTTATGCAGTTGGGGAATGTGCGGAGCATCGTGGCAATGTATATGGATTAGTCTCTCCTTTATATGAGCAAGGGAAAGTGCTTGCTTCCTTTTTAGCAGGAAAAATGCCTGATCCATATGAAGGTTCAGTTGTAGGAACACAACTAAAGGTTTCTGGCGTTGATATGTATTCAGCAGGGGATATCATGGATGATCCTGCGATGAAAGCGATTAAAATTCACAATGAATTTGATGGAGTTTATAAAAAGGTTTTAATCCGCGATAACCACGTAGCAGGAGTTGTTCTTTTTGGTGACACTTCAGATAGCAGCAGGTTATTTGGCATGATGAGGAAAAAGGAAGATGTAAGCGGAATGACAAGTGTTTCGATTTTATCTTCTGGCTGCGAGGCTGGTGTTGCAAGTGATGTTGCTTCGATGGATGATGAGGATCTAGTCTGTGGATGTAACGGAGTATCAAAAGGCACGATCGTGAATGCGATTAAAGAAAATGGTCTGACTACCGTTGATGAAGTGGGTGGCTGCACTAATGCAGGACGTTCTTGTGGCCGTTGTAAATCCATGGTCTCCGATATTCTAGCTTATACTCTAGGCGCTGATTATGATGGAGCAGCCCAAAAAGAATCTGTCTGTAGTTGTACAACGTTAAGCCGTGATGAAGTTGTAGCCCAAATTAAAGAAAAAGGACTAACGACTGTCAAAGAGGTTATGAATGTTTTAGATTGGAAAAACGAAGAAGGGTGCTCGAAGTGTCGTCCAGCATTGAACTATTATCTTGGAATGATTCATTTGGATCAATATCAAGATGACCGTGATTCACGCCTAGTGAATGAAAAAATGCATGCGAATATTCAAAAAGATGGTTCGTACACCGTATTTCCAAGAATGTATGGTGGTGTGACAACCGCACAAGATTTAAAAACAATTGCCGAAGTAGCAGAAAAATATGAAGTACCTTTAGTTAAATTATCTGGCGGACAACGAATTGGTTTGTTCGGAGTCAAAAAAGAGAATCTCCCGTCTATTTGGGAAGACCTTGATATGCCATCAGGCTATGCTTATGGAAAAACATTAAGAACGGTGAAGACTTGTGTTGGTTCACAATTCTGCCGTTACGGTACTCAAGATTCAATGGGACTTGGCATTAAATTAGAAAAGAAATTTGAACGTCTTGATACACCGCATAAAGTAAAAATGAGTGCTTCAGGTTGTCCGAGAAATTGTTCTGAATCAGGTATCAAGGATATTGGCTTTGTCGGTGTTGATGATGGCTATGAAGTATATGTTGGTGGTAATGGAGGAACGGACCTTCGCGCAGGCGATCTATTAGGGAAGGTCAAGAACGATGAAGAAGCAATTGAATTAACAGGTGCTTATCTTCAGTATTACCGTGAAACAGCTAACTATTTAGAACGTACATCGAAATGGCTTGAACGTGTAGGACTCGATCACATTAAAGAAGTTTTATCAAAAGAACAAACGAGAAAAGAGTTGAACGAACGGATGGATGTGACACTTACTCGTTACCGTGATCCATGGAAAGAAGCTATTGAAAGTGATGAAATTAAAGATAAATATTATTCTGTTCGTGAATTAGAAGCTGTTGTGAAATAATTTTTATTTTAAATGGAGGTATTCGGTAAGATGGCTAATAAAATAGAACTCGCAAATATTTCAGAGCTTCCGGAGAAAATCGGCCAAGTTTTCAAAATAGATGATGAGGAAATTGCTGTTTTTCGTTTAAGTAATGGAGAAGTTAGAGCAGTTGAAAATCACAGTCCGCATCCAAACGGCGGTACTTTAGTTGATGGTCTTGTTAGTGGTGAATACATTTTTTGTCCCGTTTATGATTGGAAAATCTCCCTTGTCGATGGGAAAGTTCAAGCACCTGATGAGGGACAGGTAAAGGCTTATCAGGTTGAAGTATCTGGTGATAAGGTTTATATTGAGATATAATTTGTAATTTAAAAAGAGCTGTTCTCGTGACAGCTCTTTTCTGATACTATCAAAGAAAAGGGACAAGGGAAGGATGTCTTTATGAAAAAAGGCAAAGTTTTTTTAGTTGGCGCAGGTCCAGGGGATATTGGACTGATTACAGTAAAAGGCTTAGAAGCGATAAAGAAGGCAGATGTGATTTTATATGATCGATTAGCGAACCCAAAGCTACTCGACTTTGCTCCTGTACATTGTGAATTGATTTATGGGGGAAAGCTACCTGATAAACATACATTTAGACAAGAAAGAATGAATGCCATTTTAGTTGAAAAGGCAAAGGAAGGTAAAATGGTTGTACGTCTAAAGGGCGGTGATCCAGGAGTATTTGGCCGTGTTGGGGAAGAAGCGGAAGAACTGGCTGAAGCAGACATAGAGTTTGAAATGATTCCTGGCATTACATCTGGGATTGCGGCACCTTTGTATGCGGGAATACCTGTTACTCACCGGGAATTTGGTGAGACATTTGCAGTTGTGACAGCCCATAACAAATCAAAAGATGGCAAACCGACCCTCGACTGGAAATCACTTGCCAGTGGAATTGATACGATTGCTTTTTATATGGGAGTGGGGAATCTCCCGTATATTTGTGAAAACTTAATCGCGAATGGAAAGTCACCCGAAACACCTGTTGCGCTCATTCAGTGGGGGACTTTTGGCAGACAGAAAACATTAGAAGGCACTCTTGCCACAATTGCTGATTTAGTTGTTGCAAACGGGTTCAGTAATCCTGCGATTACCCTTGTTGGTGATATCGTTTCACTACGGAAAAAAATTAATTGGTTTGAAAAAAAGCCATTATTCGGCAAACAGATTTTACTTGCAAGAACAGGAATTTATCCGAGCAGTCTAGCGGAGGCATTAATTGAACAAGGTGCAGATGTAATCGAATTTCCAAAGTGGAAAAGTGAAGAAGTTCCAGTTGATTATGCAGTATTAAATCAATTATCTAATTATGAAGAGATTTTGTTCACTTCAGCTGAAAGTGTTAATGACTTTTTTGATATATTAATCAATGAGGAACTCGATGTCCGTACCCTTACTGGCGATATCTACGGGCTTTCTTCTAAAACCATTGCGGCGTTAAGCCAAAGAGGAATTATTGGAAAGGTAGCAGAACATCCTGAACATCGGGACAAGCTGTTAGTGATTGGTGACAGCCGTATTGGCGAACAGCAATATGAATTTTGCCATACATTTATAACGCGAAAAAATAAAATTGATACGGCCATGCAGCCGATGATAAAACGGATGCTTGATGATGCAAAGCCAGATACCCTTGTGTTTCCAAGTTCGCAATCAGTGAAAATGTTTTTTGAAGAAGAAGATGTGACAGAACTGTTTTCAGCGCGAGAACTTCCAAAGGTTCAGATCATTTGTATGGGAGAGCAAACAGCGAGAGCAGCCCAATTCTACGGTCTTAAAACAGATGGAATCGCGAAAGCTCCGACAAAAGAGGCACTGATTGATGTCATTCGGACTTGTGGGGATCATAAAGGAAATGAAAAGTAGGTCTAAAAACGTACGGGTGATAAAATGAATTTCTATCCTGTTCAACTTCATTTAAGAGGACGACAAGTTGTTGTCATTGGCGGGGGGAAAGTTGCTGAGAGAAAAATATCTGGACTATTAGGGACTGGATCGGAGATAGCCGTTATCAGTCCTGACATAACGGAAAAGATTAAAGAATGGATGAGAATGGGAAGAGTAAAATGGCTGAATAAGGCGTTTGCTCCAACAGATATTGCCCAAGCGTTTCTCATTATCGCAGCGACGAACAATCCTGACACCAATGCAGCCGTTAAGAGGGCAAGTTCTCCTCATCAATTATTATTAATGGTTGACAATCCTGAGGACTCAGATTTTATCCTGCCTTCAGTGATTAACCGAGGGAAATTAACGATGACGGTCTCCACTTCAGGTGCGAGTCCGATTTTGGCAAAGAATATCAAACGAGATCTCGCGAATCAATATGGACCAGAATATAAAGACTATGTTGATTTTTTATTTGAGTGTCGGAAATGGATTTTACAAGAAATTCACGACCCTAGCTTCAAACGATTATTATTATCGAAGATTACAGAACCGCTTTTTTTGAATAGCAGCAATCGAAAAGAGGAATTTCAGCAGTTAGTGAATCGACTTCGAGAAAAAAATAAATAGTTCCCGTCATTAATCGGTGCCTGATACTGATAAGGTTTTAAACCTTATCAGTATCAGGCCCGTTTTTTTCATAAATATTTTCCGGACTTGTCTCATATGGTGTAACATAACTCATTTATACATTTCGCAATTGAATTAAGTCATCTTCTTAAAGGGAGATTAAAGGAGAAGTTTATGAATACTTTTTTAAAAGGAACTATTTTACTGATAGTCGCTGCTTTTATTGGAGAAATTGTTGAATTTATTACGAATATGGTGCTGGCTCGGGAATTGGGAGAGAAGGGTCTTGGCATGTATATGTCGATTTTGCCGACGGTTTTTTTAATTGTTCTTCTTGCCAGCTTTGAAATGCCGGTGTCAATTTCAAAATTTATTGCTGAAAAAGATAAGCGAATCCATCGGAGTATGTTAAGCCATGTGTTAAAATGGACAATCATTTTGACATGTTTTCTTTTAGTCGTCATTTCGATTATTATTCCTTTTATCCCTGTTTTTGATAACTACCACCCTACTTTTAGATGGCTCGTATTAATTCTTATACCGATTATTTCTTTTACCTCCATTGCAAGAGGATATTTTATGGGCCGATCGCAAATGGGGAAAATTGCGACCGCCAATTTTTTGCGAAAAATCATTCAATTACTATTATTAGTCTATTTATATAGTTTATTCCAATTTGATTTAGATGCAGCGGTTTTAGTAGCTTTTTGTACGCTTATTGGCAGTGACCTCGTTGTTTTTATCTATTTATTCTATGTGTTTATGATTCAATATCAATATATGAAAAATCAACCTTCAAAAAGGCTGCACGGAAAAGTAGTCATGAAAAATTTAATGCAAGTATCCCTTCCGACAACAGCCCTGCGAGTCTTTAATGCCTTTACATCCGCTTTGGAACCTTTTCTTATTACAGCTGCCTTAATGTATGCAGGAGTTGGAAAGGAACTTGCTACCGAGCAATTTGGAATGGTCGCAGGAATTGCCATGGTAATCGGATCATTTCCGGCTTTCATTGCGCATTCCTTTATGATGATGCTCATTCCAACAATTGCTAAAGCAGCAGCAGATCGAGACAGGGATCAGCTCCAAAAACGATTAAAACAAGTGATGATGATCACACTAGGCTATGGAATTCCAGCGGTTGCGATTTGCTACTTCCTTGCTGAGCCTATTACAACCACCTTTTTCCACTCACCAGATGCAGCCCGCTATGTTCAGTTATTGTGGCCATGTTTTTTATTCCGGTTTTTCATATTTCCTTTACAAGCCTATTTAATCGGCCTTGGATTAATGAAGGAGGCCTTTGTTCACGGAGTTTGGTCAACGATTGTGGCGTTTTCAATTATTTATTTTCTTGGCTCCAAAAGCAGCTTCGGAATGGATGGGGTCATTATTGGGATCAATACAGAGGCAATTTTATTAATGCTCATGCATTATGTGACCGTATGTAACAAAATCGGAGTCAACTTCTGGATGAATCCATTGAAGCATGTGAAGGCCTAGGATCTTTCTGTTTTTTTCTTAATCAGTTATTTGTTATGATGAAAGTAAATAGAAGAGATTCAAAAAGGAGTTCCTATGGAAAATGCTAAGTATTGTAAGGAATCATTGGCGATAAAAACAAGTCTTGTTTTACCACCGGATACGAATTCATTTGGAACGATGTTTGGCGGGAAATTAATGGCTTACATTGATGATATTGCTGCAATTGCTGCAATGCGTCATTCGAACAAATTAGTTGTAACAGCCTCAAGTGACTCAGTCGATTTTTTATCACCGATTAAAGAGGGACATTCTGTTTCTCTCGAAGCCTATGTGACTTCAACGGGACGAACATCAATGGAGGTGTATGTCAAGGTCGTTGGAGAAGATATGCTGCTAGGTGAACGCAAAGTTTGTGCGATTTCTTTTCTCACTTTTGTAGCCCTCGATAAAAATGGACGCCCTTCAAAAGTGCCAGAAGTCATTCCTCAATCAGAAGAGGAAATCTATTTGTATGAAACAGCTAAGGAGAGGTTGGAAATTCGGAATAAACGAAGAAAGGTCAGTGAAGAAAGGGTCAAAAAATTCGGCACACATTACGCGTAGTAAAAGGAGTGCCTAGGGACCTTCTACTCTTCGGAAGGCCCGCTAGGCAGTCTATTCGTCTTTTGATGCTTTTAAAGCGGATGGTTGTTCTTTTAAGAGATCGCGAATTTCTGTTAATAAATCTTCTGTTGATGGTGTGGGTACTTTTTCTTCTGTTTCTTTCTCTTTCTTCCGTTTAAAACGGGCGAGGAAGCGGATAACTAAAAAAATTGAAAAAGAAATGATGAGAAAGTCAACGACTGTTTGAAGAAATGCCCCATACTTAAGGTTTGCCTCACCCATCGTGTAGGACAATCCTGAAAAATTAACACCGCCAAGTAGTAATCCAACAAGCGGCATTATTAAATCATTCACAAGAGAAGTAACAATTTTACCGAAAGCTCCTCCTATTACGACCCCAACGGCTAAGTCAATTACATTTCCTTTCATGGCAAATTCCTTGAATTCAGACCACATAGAAGTATACCACCTTACGTTTATGATAATTTTTGAAAAGATAAAATCCTGCATGGCTAATTTGCCCTGCAGGCCTATTTTTAAACAATTCTTTCGTTCTGTAAATTACTTAATATTTGATTGTAAAGGAGTGAAAGTTCTCTGTTACTTCGCTTTTAATGATATTCATATTTTCGATTTTTGAAAATGGATTTCCTACCCGAAGGTCCTCAATAAACGGTTCAAGTTCATCGTTTGTTCCGATTGCCAAGATTTCAACCGACCCATCTGATAAATTCTTTGCCCATCCGGTCACTCCATACTGAACTGCCTTCATTTGTGAAAAGTAACGATAGCCTACGCCTTGTACTTTTCCAGACACAATTATATGCAACTGGATCATTCCATACCCTCCGGTCAAACTAATTCACTTTAAACTATCGTCTCATAAATTAAATTGTGATGCAATATACAAATGGACTTTTCAGAATTATTTTTTCATTAAGTAAAGGGTAAGCGTGCAAAAATATAAATGAATCTTAAAACAACGAAGCAGACCCAGCGTTCTGTAATGAATAAAACTATGCTATATTTAGAGTTGACGGTTGAAGGAAAGGATGTATATTTGAATGAAAAAAAGTGTTGTGTTAGCGGAAAAACCCTCTGTAGCCCGTGACATTGCCCGCGTATTAAATTGTCATAAAAAAGGCAATGGGTTTATTGAAGGGGATCGCTACATTGTGACTTGGGCATTAGGCCATTTAGTGACCCTTGCTGACCCTGAAAACTATGATGATAAATATAAAACGTGGAAAATAGAAGATTTACCGATGATGCCAAAAGATTTAAAGTTAGTAGTGATTAAAAAAACGAGTAAACAGTTTCATGCGGTAAAAAGCCAATTACACCGCTCAGATGTGGGTGAGATCATCATTGCGACCGATGCTGGTCGTGAAGGTGAGCTTGTAGCTCGCTGGATTATTGAAAAAGCGAAGGTTAATAAACCAGTTAAACGCTTATGGATATCGTCCGTAACGGATAAGGCTATTAAAGAAGGGTTCCAAAATATAAAGCCAGGTAAAGCGTATGAGAACCTTTATCATGCAGCAGTAGCACGTTCTGAAGCCGATTGGTATATTGGTTTAAATGCGACTCGTGCTTTAACAACACGATTTAATGCCCAATTAAACTGCGGTCGAGTACAAACACCGACTTTAGCGATGATTGCTGCTAGAGAAGATGAAATAAAAAGCTTTAACCCCAAAACTTACTATGGAATTGAAGCACAAACAGAATCGATTAAACTAACATGGCAAGATGTAAATGGTAATAGTCGGAGCTTTAATAAAGAAAAAATTGATAGCATTGTAAACTCTTTAGGAAAGCAAGATGCAAAGGTTATCTCGGTCGATCGTAAGCCTAAAAAATCTTTTGCACCTGGACTTTATGATTTAACAGAATTACAGAGAGATGCGAATAAATTATTTGGTTTCTCAGCAAAAGAAACATTAAATGTGATGCAAAAATTATATGAGCAGCATAAAGTTTTAACGTATCCACGAACAGATTCCAGATACATTTCAAGTGATATCGTTCCCACTCTGCCCGAGCGCTTGAAGGCTTGTAGCGTTGGTGAATATCGTCCGATTGCTAATAAGATTTTAATGAAATCGATTAAGACAAACAAATCATTTGTCGATGATTCGAAAATAAGCGATCATCACGCTATCATTCCGACTGAAGGTTTTGTGAATTTATCAGCTTTTAATGACAAAGAGCGTAAAATCTATGATTTAGTTATTAAACGTTTCCTAGCAGTACTTTCGCCAGCACATGAGTATGAACAATTAACGGTTGGAGCAACGATCGGTAATGAAAAATTCATTGCTAAAGGTAAAACAGTGATTACTGCAGGTTGGAAGGAAGTATATTCAAATAAATACGATGATGAAGAATCAACAGATGATGTGAAGGAGCAATTATTACCGCATATTGAGAAAAGCGATTTATTAAAAACAAAGTTAATCGCCCAAACTTCAGGGCAAACAAAGCCTCCTGCACGCTTTACAGAAGCGACTTTACTGTCGGCAATGGAAAACCCTGCAAAATATCTTGAAACAGGTGATAAGGAGCTTGCAGATACGTTAAGATCGACTGGTGGGTTAGGTACAGTTGCAACACGTGCAGATATTATTGAGAAGCTATTTAGCTCTTTCATGATTGAAAAGCGTGGTGGCAAGGAAATCTATATTACGTCTAAAGGTCGCCAACTTTTAAATTTAGTACCAAAAGAACTACGTTCACCAGCAACAACAGCCCAATGGGAACAAAAACTTGAATTGATTGCTAAAGGTAAATTGAAAAAAGATGTGTTCATTAATGAAATGAAAGAACACACAAAGGAAATCGTTGCAGAAGTAAAAGGCAGCGACAAAAAATATAAGCATGACAATATCTCAACGAAATCATGTCCTGATTGTGGTAAGTTTATGCTTGAGGTGAATGGTAAAAAGGGAAAAATGCTTGTATGTCAAGATCGCGAATGTGGACATAAAAAAAATGTATCACGTGTCACAAACGCACGTTGTCCACAATGTAAAAAGAAAATGGAATTACGTGGTGAAGGAGAAGGTCAAATCTTCGCATGTAAATGTGGGTACCGTGAAAAGTTATCTGCCTTTGAAGCAAGACGTAAAAAAGAAGGTAATGGCAAAGTGGATAAGCGTACAGTTCAAAAGTATTTAAAACAACAAGAAAAAGAAGCTGAACCGATTAATAATCCTTTTGCAGATTTATTAAAAGGGATGAAATTTGATAAAAAATAACTAGGCAGGTCATTTATTGACTAGCCTAGTTACTTTGAAAGGGGACAGTCTTATCGGACCGCCCCTTTTCATTATTCCTGACTCTCAACGCGGTTTTTAAACGCTTCTTGGGTGACAATTAATTCTTCATCTTCTTGTGCTTCCGTCGTATGTCTTTCTACTAGAGTATGCTTTGGAAATTCACCTGGATGATTTTTCTTCTTATGATCAAAAGCTTTACCTCGACCCAATTTCAACACTCCCTTCCTAATATCTCATAGTGTTTACTGGAGTTCGTTAAATATTCGAAAAAGGAACAAAAAATAAGTGAGAATATTCACAAGTTATCCATAGTATTATGCGGAATGTCGTATTATAATAGAAAGTGTTAAAACATTCACAAAGAATGTTTGTGAGCCCTCCCCTAATGAAATAAAATAGATCGTAAGAAAAATAATGCCCTTCCCCTAGAGGGCATTATTTTTTTGTCTATATAGGGAAATATAAATCTATGAAAAAACTAAAGAAAATGTAAGAGATGTCGAAATATAGTATATAAGGAAAAATAAAAGCATGATGTCTTTTACATATAGATACTAGAGAATAAAAGATGGGTGATACATAGATGGATATAGCATCAGTTATTGGCGTTATTTTAGGGCTTATTGGAGTAGGAGTTGGTATGGTATTAAAAGGGGTAAATATTTCTGTTCTTATTAATCCAGCTGCTATATTAATTATTATTTTGGGAACGATTGCTGCAGTAACAATTGCATTCCCAATGTCAGAATTAAAACGGGTTCCAAAGTTGTTTAAAATTCTTTTTACAAATCAAAAAATGACGAGTCATGCTGATTTAGTCCTTATCTTTTCGGACTTAGCTCAATTAGCAAGGAAAGAAGGATTACTTTCCCTTGAGGTTCGGGTTAATGAGATTGAAGACTTATTTTTAAAAAATGGTCTAACTTTAGCCGTTGATGGACAAAGTGCTGATTATATTCGGGATGTTCTTTCTGAGGAAATAGAGGCAATGGAAGAAAGACATGGAGCAGGAGCACAAATATTTACCCAAGCAGGTACCTATGCTCCAACACTTGGAGTATTAGGAGCGGTAATTGGGCTCATTGCAGCTCTTGGAGATATGACTGATACAGTAGCATTAGGAGCTGCCATTAGTGCCGCCTTCGTTGCAACCTTATTGGGGATTTTTACTGGATATGTTCTTTGGCATCCGTTTGCGAACAAATTAAAGCAAAAGTCCCGAATCGAAGCACAATATAAATATATGATCATTGAAGGCGTTCTATCTATATTAGAAGGAGAGGCACCACGAGTTATTGAGCAAAAGTTGGCTTCCTACCTTCCTGCCGGTGAAAGGAAAAAAATTCTTGAAGGCAGTGTGAATAACAATGAGTAAGCGGCGAAAAAAAAGAAAAGAAGAAGAACATGTAGACGAATCATGGTTGCTTCCATACTCTGATTTATTGACTCTGTTGGTTGCTCTTTTTATTGTTCTTTTTGCCAGTAGTTCTATTGATATGCAAAAGTTCCAATCGCTATCGAATGCTTTTAATGCTGAACTAACAGGTGGTTCAGGAGTATTTGAATATCCAAGTCCGATCCCCAAAGGAAGTCAAGGTTCGAGTGATGAGATGCCGGAAATGGATGAAACACAAGAGAAACATTATAAAAGACCCTCTAGTTTAACAGAGGAAGAAATAAAAGAACAAGAAAGGCTTGCTGAAATTCAAAGTAAAATCAATAGTTATGTTCAGGAAAACGGTTTATCAGAGCAATTAGACACCTCATTAACGGTTGAGGGTCTTTCCATAACCATTCGGGATAATATCTTATATAATCCAGGAAGTTCAGAAGTTCTCCCTGAAAACATAGAGGTAGCTCAGGAGATTTCAAAGCTATTAGAAATGGACATCCCTAGAAATGTAATTATTAGTGGACATACAGACAACATACCAATACATAATTTCGAATTTGCCTCGAATTGGGAGTTAAGTGTGATGAGGGCGATTAACTTCATGAAGATTCTGCTCGAAAATCCAAACTTAAAGCCGGACTTATTTACCGCCAGAGGTTCAGGGGAGTTTCAGCCTATTGCGTCCAATGAAACAGTCGAAGGAAGAGCTAAAAATAGACGTGTTGAAGTATTAATTCAACCGATTGTTGATATAGATGAACAAACAAGCAGAGAATAGCGCATTCTCTGCTTGTTTGTTAACTTTATTTCAGTAAATAAAACTTAGGTAGGGTTATTGATTGTTTTGCTGATTCCCTTTCCATTTTGTAAATTCAAGAAACTCTTTGAACTGCTCCTTGGATACTCCTGATTCCATAGCTTCTTGAACCAATTTCATCCATTCTGAGTCTAATTCATCTTTATTTGGTTGATCTAAAATTATACTATCTACAGGAACCCCCAGTACCGAAGCAATTTTTTCAATAAATTGAATCGAGGGATTGGTTTGCAAGTTTCTTTCAAGAGAACTTAAATATGATTTTGCTACACCAGCTTTAAGGGCAAGTTCTGATAATGATAACTTTTTTTCTAATCGTAATTTTTTTACACGATTACCAATCATGCACTTCACCACTTCTTTTTAAAATTATTAAATTCTATTTTGGGTTAAGATCATTCATTATTATGAATACTAGTATCCAAATATAAATGCCTCTATATATTATAACAGAAATATGATTCTTTAAGAAAACACTTTTAAACAAATAGATACATTGTTTAGATACTTGAAAAAACATACAATGAGTATAAAATAAAATCTATATGTGTGGAAGCGAGGCTTATAGGATGATTATTTTAAAATCAGTGCGGGAGATTGAACAAATGAAAGAGGCAGGAGAAATTCTTGCTTCGGTTCATAAACAGTTAGCTAAACGGATTAAACCGGGAATAACGACATGGGAAATAGAGGAATTTGTTGAGTCTTATTTGAAAAAAGCAGGAGCAACCCCAGAGCAAAAAGGATATAGAGGCTATAAATATGCAACTTGTGCAAGTGTGAATGATGAAATTTGTCATGGATTTCCGAGAAAGGAAGCTTTGAAAACAGGCGACATTGTCACCATAGATATGGTTGTCAATTATCAAGGGGCTTTGGCCGATTCAGCTTGGTCCTATCGTGTTGGAGAGGTTTCGGAGACAGCCGAAAAGTTACTAGATGTGACTAAGAAAGCATTGTATCTTGGGATAGAGCAGGCTCAAATTGGAAATCGAATTGGCGATATTGGTCATGCCATTCAAGCTTACGTCGAGGGTGAAGGGTTTTCAGTGGTTCGTGATTTTATTGGTCATGGAATAGGTGCATCGATTCATGAAAAGCCTAATATCCCGCATTACGGGCTGCCTGGAAAAGGGCCAAGGATTAAAGAAGGGATGGTCTTTACGATTGAGCCGATGGTCAACGTTGGAACTTACCGAATGAAAATGGACGATAATGGCTGGACAGCGAGAACGGAAGATGGTGAGTTATCTGCTCAATACGAACACACCATTGCCATTACCAAAAATGGCCCCATCATTTTAACCAATCAAGATGAATAGAGCGCCAAGCACTTTCCTTGTGGGGGTGCATGGCGCTTTTTTTTGTTATTTTCTTAAAGATCCCAGTTCTTCTACGATTGCTTGCATTTCATTTGGGCTGAATACATCTTTTTTCATTACGAGTTCATATATATCTGATAATTCTTCGTACATATTTTCATCAAAATGAGATGGCTTTATGGCTCCTATATTCATAACCTTTAATTTTTCCTTAATTTTTTCAATCATAAATTCAACATTTTCCACTGTCTTTTCTGATAAATCCATGCTCTCCACCCTTTTAATCTTCAAATTTTTATTCTAGTTTTCCCAATCTTTTCACGTTCAGTCTGAAAAGTCAATTATATTAAAAGAGATAGCGGTAATTTTTGTTTTATATTCTTTTTTTCGATATGATAATGTCAGTAATGAATAGGAGGAGTAACTGATGATTTCTGTATTATTTGTATGTCTCGGAAATATATGCCGTTCACCGATGGCTGAAGCAATTTTTCGAGACCTTGTTAAAAAAGAAGGATTGGAAGGAAAAATTAAGATCGACTCGGCAGGAACAGGGGATTGGCATATTGGACACCCACCGCATCAAGGTACAAGAGATATTTTGAAAAAATATCAGGTGTCAGATGAAGGGATTTTGGCCCGGCAAATTCAATCTGATGACTTAAGTCAATTCGACTTTATCATTGGGATGGATGATCAAAACATAGAAAATATTAAAAAGGTTGGCGAGCTGGCACCAAGTGTAAAGGTAGAACGACTTATGGATTTTGTAGAGGATTCTACTCAAAAAGAGGTTCCAGACCCTTATTATACAGGGAACTTCGATCAAACTTATGAACTTGTCACAGCTGGTTGTGCCAGGCTATTAGAAGAGGTTAAAAGAGAGTTAAGTCACAGAGAGAAGAAAGATGAGTAAATCAAAATTTTGGAAAGGTGTTTTGCTAGGTGCCTTCGCAGGTGGGGCCCTCAGTTTGATTGACCGTGAAACGAGAAGAGTCGTGTTTGAAAATTGTCAAAAGACAACGGGTAAAATTACGTACTATGCAAAACACCCTCAGGAGGCCGTTCATCAGGTTAAAGAATCAACAAGAAAAATCCGCGATACAATTGAAGAAGTTGGGGAAGAAGTTTCATTTATTGCGGAAAGAATCGAAGAGCTGAAAGAAGTAACCCCTCAAGTTAGTGATTTTGTTAAAGAAACAAAGGAAACATTCTCTGATAGACCTTCCGAGAATGGGGTGGGCTCAGGTAAAACGATTGGATAAATATTTTTTCAACATTTAAGTAGGATAAAGGGTAGGTGTTTGATAAAGGAAAAGGAGGGAAAAAGAGAACGTGGCATTTTTGAAGCATTTGTGGAAAAGATTTAGAGAAGATGATTATTTTGGAATTTCCGCCCAATTGGCTTATTTTTTCCTATTGTCATTATTTCCGCTTTTAATTGTAATCGTCTCACTATTCCCTTACTTACCCATTACCCAAGAGGATCTGCTCGGCACAGTTAGTGGCTTTGCTCCAGAAGGTGCAATTGAGCTAATTGAAAAGAATCTAACCCAACTCTCGAACAAGAATGGTACACTTCTATCGCTAGGGGTACTCGGTACTCTTTGGTCTGCTTCAAACGGCATTAATGCGATCGTTAAGGTTATCAATCGTTCTTATAATGTTAATGAGGATCGAACTTTTTTTAAAAAAAGGATCATGGCAATATTATTAACACTTGCCATGATTGTTGTGATTATTGTGGTTTTAATCTTGCCTGTTTTCGGGAAACATATTGGAATTTTTCTATTCTCACAGCTAGAGCTATCGGGTCAATTCCTCAAGATTTGGAATGCCATCCGTTGGATTGTAAGTACTGTGATTATTTTTTTGATTTTTATCGCCCTTTACTGGCTAGCGCCAAGTAAACGATTTGCCTGCCGAACAGCCATCCCGGGTGCCATTTTTTCGACTATAGGCTGGATTGTTACTTCCCTTGCTTTCTCTTTTTATGTGGACAATTTCTCCAATTACTCCTCAACTTACGGGAGCATTGGAGCAATTATTATTCTAATGATTTGGTTTTATATTTCTGGGATTATCATTATTATTGGCGGGGACGTAAATGCATACTTTACCGTTTATCGAAAAAAAGACTGTTAACCTCCTTCAGCAGAAGTCTCCCACTTCCGTAAGTGGCGAGATGAATGCAAGCTTTTGTCAATTCAGTGGGGGTTAACCCTGAGCTGAATGAAGTTAAAGCCTCCGGCGGATGTCACGGATTTTTTAAGGGTGATTTCTCGAGCGGGCTCGAGAAAAATCCGGACGCAAATTCGACGGACGAATTTGATTCCCCTCAGCAGCTTGTTCCAAAAACCAACCTAAAATTACCTTCTTTAATTGCAGGTTTATTGCAAAAGATAAAGACAGGCTAAAAAAGCCGATTAAGTATTCAGGAGGTATGAGGATTATGACGAAACATACAAAAAAGGATGGCGGAACAAAGCAGCAGAAGAATAAAAACCAATCCACAAAAAAAACATCCGGCTCAGCGAATGGCTCAAACGGGTATCACTAAAAAAACATCCGGGATTTTCCCGGATGTTTTTTTATTTAATGGTAAGTGAGAATATTAACTCCATGTACTACCTATGTTAAGAACGTAATAATCTTAAACCATTTAGAATGACAAGGATGGTGCTTCCTTCGTGTCCAATCACACCTAAAGGCAGATCAACAACCTGTAGGAAATTGGAGCAGATGAGAAGGGAAATAATGCTAATGGAAAAAATGACATTTTGTCTCACAATTTTATTCATTCGTTGAGAAAGTTGAATGGCTTCTGAGATTCTAGGCAGGTCATTTTTCATGAGGACGACATCTGCTGTTTCCAATGCTACATCCGTTCCACCGCCCATTGCAATTCCAACATTAGCTGTTGCAAGTGCTGGAGCATCATTAATCCCATCCCCAACCATGGCGACTGTTCCGTATTTTTCTTTTAACGCTTTAAGATGATCTACTTTATTTTCAGGCAAACATTCGGCGATGTATTCGTCCACATGGCATTCTTCAGAAATGGCATGGGCCGTTTTTGAGCTATCTCCCGTTAACATAATCGTATAAATTCCTTGCTTTTTTAATCGGTCAATCGCTTGTTTCGTTTCTTCTCTCACTTGATCTTTTAAGGCAATAATAGCAACAACTACACCATTTTTTTGTACAAATACGGTTGTTTTTCCTTCACTTGAGAACTTTTGATCAGCACCTTCTGCAAACTGCTCAGCCTCTTCATTTCCAACAAAGCCTGCCTTTCCAATCTTCCATTCATCATTGGCGATCAGAGCCTTCACGCCCCAACCAGCAACATCCTCAATTCCTTCTGGATCAAGAAGTTCGCTTTTTAATCGATTCTTTGCATATTTGACAATGGCGTTTGCCAGAGGATGGTTAGAGTGGCTTTCAATTGATGCTGCATAAAGTAATGTTTCATCTGCATTTAGACCATCGGCAACGACAACATCTGTTACTTCAGGCTGACCTTTTGTTAAGGTTCCTGTTTTGTCAAAAGCAATGGCTTTAATATGACTCAAGTTTTCTAAATGGATTCCACCTTTGAAAAGAATGCCATGCTTCGCTCCGTTTGAGATGGCTGATAAGGTTGCCGGCATAATCGAAGCGACAAGCGCACATGGTGAAGCAACAACAAGTAATACCATGGAACGGTAAAAGGTTTCAGTCCAGCTCCATCCAAGTAAATAATGGGGCAAGAACATCATGAGTATGACCGCGAATAAAACAAATTTGACATAATTTCCTTCAAAACGCTCAATAAAGAGTTGAGAAGGGGACTTTTCGCTTTGTGCGGATTGCACTAAATCAATGATTTTTTGAAAGAGAGTTTCATTCGATAACTTTGTAATTTCAACGGTAATCGAACCATTTAAATTAACGGTTCCGGCAAATACTTCCGCTTCAAGTCCTTTTGTTACTGGGACGGACTCACCGGTAATAGCAGCCTCATCAATTGTTGTCATGCCTTTCACAATTTTTCCATCAGAGGGGATACTTTCCCCTGGTTTAATCAGGATTAAATCACCCATCTTAAGATCAAAGACATTTACAAGCTGCTCGCTCCCGTTGGAAACTAATAATGCTTCTTGGGGCTGTAGTTCCATTAAAGACGAGATTTCTTTCGTGCTTTTATTCATTGCATAGGTTTCCAAAGCACCACTTAATGAAAAAATAAAGATTAAGATAGCACCTTCTGTCCAATAACCAATAAGGGCAGAACCAACCGCTGCAAGGATCATGAGTAATTCCACATTTAATTGTTTATTTTCAATTGTATCAAGAACCCCTTCTTTTGCTTTTGCAAAGCCCCCAATGACAAAAGAAAGAAGATAAATGAGAGTAGACAGCGTACTTTCTTCTTTATAGGATAATAACCAGCCGATTAAAATTAAAACTCCACATATTATGGCAGCGATTAATTCTCCATTAGCTTTTACTTTCATCCAAAGATTTTCTTGTTCCTGAAGAGCTTCTTGCTTACTTTCTAAAAATTGAGCTCCTAAATTCAAAAGAACCCCTCCTTTTCTAACGTTTCCGTAGTGTAATGTTTTTTAATTGAGAAAAATAATCAAAATCAACACCCTTAAAAAAACACGAAAGCTGCCACCAAAGGTGACAGCAAAAAAATATAAGATTTATTCATTTTTTTAAAAATACCATAGGCGCTTCGATTAGGAAAGAAAGTTGCTCAAATTCATGGATAAACTTTCATCACTCCGAAAACAATATAACTTGAAGAAATTAACACGAGAGAGTCGATGGAAGGAGTTTATTATGAAAAATAAGGTTATTTATTTACTCATTGTGCTAATGTTTATGCTAAGTTTTCTTCCACTAGCACAAGCGGAAAAGAAGACCGAACAAGAGGAAATACCGCCTAAGCAAAGTATTAAAATACCAAATTCGGTGATGAACATCGCAAAAGAGAATACGTTTCCTAATACAATGAATGATCTGCCGAGATTGGAGCCAAGCGACCTGACAGAAGAATTAATGGGCTCGACTAAAACAAAGATTGAAAATCCTGAACTTATTCGTATGCTTAATGAAACAACCGTTAATAGTACTCCTTTTGCTTTAGGATATAAAGCGATTGTTTATCTAGGGCAGTGGCCGCTTAATTATGAATCGATTGAAACGGCACCAAATTGGGAGTATCAAAAAATTAATACAAATTATTATGATAATCGAGCTGGTACAGCATCTTACCAAATTCATTATGTTCAAGAAGCTCAAAAATATGTTCGTGGCGGGTTAACGGCAAAGGTGGCTAATGCCGACCAAGTGAAAGATATGATGATCATAGAGGCCATGCAAAAGTCGAATTTACCGTTGGCATTTGAAACGTATATTGGTGCTGGTACGAAGAAAGATCAAGTGTATAATGTAAATCCAAAAATGTTGGGGTATCTTCATGGATATGCTCCGGCCATCAATGAAAAAGGAAAAGTTACTTACGGTGAAGTGTATTTAATGCTAAAGGGCCGAAAAAGGTCCATTTTAGTAAAAAATGTAACGACTCAAGGCATAAGTGCGTGGATTCCGATTCAAAATCATGTATCTTTCGGATTTAGCGCAAGTGAACAGCCGCAGTAATAAGATATATATTTGTCATGAAAAAGTCCTTTAGACGAGGTCTTATGGACTTTTCCATGATTTCAAGGTTATAAAATTGAGCGTTTCCCCTGGAAATCAACATCAGCATAATATCGATTTTTTACTAATACATTTGGTCCTAAGCATTGAACACTAGGGCAATGACAATTTAAGGAGTTGGCAAGCTCTGAACCCATCCATTTCTCGTATACATCTAAAAGGCGATCATTTATAATATTTCCGAGTGCTGGAGTATCGCCGAAATCTGTTACAATTACATCTCCAGAGAAAATATTGATATTCAAACGGGAGCGGCCGTCTGGATCGTTACGCACAGTGACGTTTTTTGCTTCTCGTAACTTTTGAATTACTTTTAGATCCTCATCGCTTTCAATGCAAGAGTAGAATGGAAGTGTCCCGAATAACATCCAAGTATCCTCATCACGAATACGGAGCAACTGGTCAATACAAGCACGTATTTCCTTTAAGCTTAAGGTTTCCAATGATGAAGCAAAATCAGAAGGGTACATCGGGTGAATTTCGTGGCGCTGGCATTTCATCTCATGAACAACCTGTTTGTGAATTTGTTCCAGATGTGGTGCTGTCCGTTTGTTCAACATTGTTTCTGCAGCGACCATTACTCCGGTCTCAGCAATAGCTCGGCTATTTTCAATCATTTTGGAAAAGAGCTTTTTGCGTTGCTCACGAGATGGCTTTTGAGTCATTCGTGCAAATCCACCTTCGATATAATCCTCCTCCGTTCCCCAGTTATGAGAAATGTGAAGAATATCTAAGTATGGCAGGATTGTTTGATATCGATCTAAATCTAACGTTAAATTCGAATTTAATTGAGTACGTACACCTCGTTCATGCGCATACTTAAATAATGGCACGACATAATTTTCAACCGATTTTCTTGATAAGACCGGTTCCCCGCCAGTAATACTTAATGTCCGCAAATGTGGAATTTCATCCAATCGCTTAAGGAGTAAATCTAAAGGCAAAGCATCCGGATCTTTCGGTTGCAATGTATAACCAACCGCACAATGTTCACATCTCATATTACATAAATAAGTCGTTGTAAATTCTATATTCGATAACGTCAGTTTTCCATATTCCTGTACATCCATATACGCTTCCCACGGATCGTATTTTGGTGACAGTTTCTTTTTTTCAGAAATCATGCTAATCTCCCTTCAAAAAACGTACTTAATTATACTTATATATGTATATCCCTAGTCATTATTCATTTAATTATTGGACGTGTCAATGATAAAACTTCATACAATATGGGAATGCTATTAATGAGGAATGCCTGACTTAACAAATGTTATTGCCTTCTTCATCTATTTTCGATAGGATGTATACGATACTGAAAGGAGAATGTTTTTTGGGCAGTCCAACTCTTGATAAAAATACACAGGTAGATTTTTTAAAACAACGATTAAATATGTTTCTTGAAACATTAGATACCATTAATCCTGAAGATACCGATTTAGAGGATATTGATCGATTAATTGCAATGATTGATGAAATAGACGTTAAGGTACAGGAATTCAAAATTAGTGAAGAGTAAGAGCCAATCTCGATTGGCTCTTTTTTTTGTCTCAATTGCCTTCTGCTTTAAAATTGGAGATTTTATGAGTATAATTAAGATGTCTAAATTATCGAAAAATTATGAGGGTGGAGAGGAGAAACACAGATGAACATAGAGAAGTTTCAAGAGAGTATGTACGAGCTTATTGTAGAAACGTCTACAGGGCTGCCTAAGGATGTTCGCAGAGCAATTAAAGCTGCTAAGGAGAATGAGAGCATCGGGACAAGATCAGCGATGGCCCTTGGGACGATAACGAACAATATTAAAATGGCTGATGATAATGTATCACCTATTTGCCAAGATACCGGTCTTCCAACGTTCAAAATTAAAACACCCATTGGCGTGAATCAAATCGAACTGAAAAAGGCGATCTACAATGCGATTGTGGAGGCAACGAAAAATGGGAAGCTACGTCCAAATTCAGTAGATTCGTTAACAGGGGAAAATAGCGGCGATAACCTTGGCGGGGGTACGCCGGTTATTAAGTTTGAACAATGGGAAAAAGATGAGATTGATGTTCGTTTAATTTTAAAAGGCGGCGGCTGTGAAAATAAAAATATTCAATACAGTTTACCTTGTGAATTAGAAGGACTCGGCCGTGCCGGTCGTGACCTTGATGGAATTCGTAAATGTATTATGCACTCTGTATATCAAGCGCAAGGACAAGGGTGTTCGGCAGGCTTTATTGGGGTCGGGATCGGCGGCGATCGTTCCGCGGGCTATGATTTAGCAAAAGAACAGCTTTTCCGTTCAAATGAGGATATCAATCCAAATGAAGACCTGCGTAAATTAGAAGAATATGTGATGGAAAACGCCAATAAATTAGGAATCGGAACGATGGGATTTGGCGGTGAAACGACGCTTTTAGGCTGTAAAGTCGGCGTGATGAACCGAATTCCAGCAAGCTTCTTCGTTTCTGTTGCGTATAACTGCTGGGCATTCCGACGACTGGGTGTTTCTGTAGATGCAAATACAGGGAAAATTAAAGAGTGGTTGTACCAAGAAGGGGAAAAAATTGACTTTTCCGAAGCACAAGCTCAAAAGGAAACAGCAGCTGCGTCAGAGTCATCTGTCAATGTCGTTGAATTGCAAGCACCTATTACAGAGGAGCAAATCCGCGGGTTAAAAGTCGGAGATGTTGTGAAGATTTCTGGAAGAATGTATACAGGCCGTGATGCGATTCATAAACATTTGTCTGAGAATGACTCTCCTGTAGATTTAAATGGACAAATTATTTACCATTGTGGTCCTGTTATGTTAAAAGATGAAAAAGGAAATTGGCATGTGAAAGCGGCCGGACCAACGACAAGTATTCGTGAGGAGCCTTATCAGGGAGATATTATGAAACGCTTTGGGATTCGTGCTGTTATCGGAAAGGGTGGAATGGGTCCAAAAACATTAGCCGCTCTTGAAGAACATGGCGGCGTGTATTTGAATGCGATTGGCGGGGCTGCTCAATATTATGCAGATTGTATTAAGTCAGTAGATGGTGTAGATTTAATGCAATTTGGTATTCCAGAGGCTATGTGGCATTTAACGGTTGAAGGATTTACAGCTGTTGTTACGATGGACTCTCACGGAAACAGTCTACACAAAGATGTTGACAAATCTTCTCTTGAAAAACTAGCTCAATTTAAAGAACCAGTGTTTAAATAATGATGATGTCCTTCATTGCTTTTTATGAAGGACATTTTTCATCTAATTGCCAATTGAAATGACGCATTGAATTGTCTTCCAAAGTCACAATAAGTACGAAAGAACGGAAGGAGACAAATCAATGAAGATACTTAAATCCATTGTGTTCATGTGTTTGCTTTTTTTCATAACAAGTTCATTTGTTTCGGCAGAGAGCTTTCCGAATAAGGCCATTCATTGGGGAATCCCAAAAGCAACAAACGAAACACCTCCCGATGCTGGGCAAGCATGGAATGAGATCGTAAAAAAACATGGAGCCTTTTACAAAGGCGATCCTAATAAAAAAGACATTTATTTAACTTTTGATAATGGTTATGAAAATGGATACACAGAAAAGATTTTGGATGTTTTGAAAAAGGAAAAAGTGCCTGCTGCATTTTTTGTGACAGGGCATTATTTAGAAACAGCACCTGAACTAGTAAAGCGAATGGCAAAAGAAGACCATATTATTGGAAATCATTCGTGGAGCCATCCTGATTTAACGAGTGTAAGTGATGAAAAGATCGTTGAGGAGCTAGCTAAAGTCCGTAAGAAAACGGAAGAACTTACTGGAATTAATACGATGAAGTATTTACGGCCGCCAAGGGGAATTTTCAGTGAACGGACGATGGCGGTTGCCAAAGACCAAGGGTATACCCATGCTTTATGGTCATTAGCCTATGTCGATTGGAATACGGACCAACAAAAGGGAGCTCAGTATGCATATGATAATGTTATGTCTCGCATTCATCCAGGCGCAGTCATGCTCCTACATACCGTTTCCAAAGATAATGCGGATGCTTTAGAAAGTGTGATTAAAGATTTGAAGAAGAAGGGCTATACGTTTAAAAGTCTTGATGACTTAGAGGTTAAATAAGGTGAAGCGGCTGACTCTAACAGGGATTCTAGACAGGTTAATTAGAGTCAGCCCTTTATAAGTCGAGTATTTTAGAGGTTTATAAAAGCTGGTAATTTTTATGAGCTACTACCGTAATTGGGGTTTCAATATGCAGTAGTTTAGCATCCTGGTGAGTAAGAGAAACTAAAACACTTTCTTCCTTTACCTTCACTACTTTCCCTGTAAATTGTTGTCCTTGACGATGAAAGAGAATTGTATCCCCAGTATCTGCTAACGTTTTTTCTTCCATTCCATTTCTCTCCCTCTATAAAAAGATCATTAAACATGTTTTACTCAATAAACGATCGAAAATAGAATAAAACATGAACTTTTTTTCAAGTATGGCATCTGTGTACAATACGTGTCAAACAATAAGCAGACTTATGGTTTGATGATTGATCGGAAGGCTGATCATGAATGCAAAAGGTCGTAACTATTAAGCCCATTCGAGTTATGGTATAATACGAAAAAAGTAATAAGAACGGATGAATCAATTGAAAACGATACAAATAAATGGACCATACAATTTTGATTTTGTATTAGATCGACTTAGTCGTGACCCCCTTCATATTGTAAATCTTCCGGAGAGAACGATAAAAGTCCCCCTCATCACTGAGCAAACTCCACATGTTGCCATTGTTCGAGCCATTGGAACAACGGAAAATCCCATTTTTGAAATAACAGGCACGAATCCCGTAGGAATCTCTAAACTAAGTGAGATATTTCAATGGAAAACAGACTTGCAGGAAATTTATCTTCATTTTCAACAGACAACACTTAAATCTCTATTCGAAGATCACTATGGGATGGCACTTGTGCTTGATTTCAGCCCCTATCAATGCTTGTTAAAACGCATTATTCACCAACAGTTGAACACAGCATTTGCTCATCGCCTAACCGAACGTTTTGTGAAAAAGTATGGAAATGAAATAGACGGGGTTTCGTTTTATCCTTCACCTGATAGGGTGGCAGCCTTAACAGTGGATGAGCTTCGCGAACTGCAGTTCAGTGAACGTAAGGCACAATATGTAATTGGGATTGGTGAAAAAGTATCGAATGGAGAACTAGATTTTGATAAAATGAACACTCAATGTAATCAAGAAGTATTTGACCAAATGATCAAAATACGTGGTGTTGGACCATGGACAGTCCAAAACTTTCTTATGTTTGGACTAGGTAGGAAAAACTTATTTCCAGCAGCAGATGTAGGGATTCAAAATGCGCTAAAAAAATATTTTGGATTGCCTGAAAAACCTAGCAAGGCAGACATAGAAGCTTATAAAATAGACTGGGAACCTTATTTAAGTTATGCTTCCCTTTATTTATGGAGAAGCATTGAAAAAGGAGAAAAAGCAAACAATGCAAAAAGAACAAACAACAAAAGTACAATTAAATCAGACCTTTCCATTAACGATTAAAAGACTTGGTATCAACGGAGAAGGAGTCGGTTATTTTAAAAAGCAAGTCGTTTTTGTTCCAGGGGCATTGCCAGGGGAAGAAGTCGTTGTAGAGGCAACAAAGGTTCATCCTAAATATGCGGAAGCAAAGGTCAAAAAAATACGTAAAAGATCGGAGTTCCGTATTAAACCACAGTGCCCGGTTTATGAAGAGTGTGGTGGCTGCCAGCTCCAACATCTTAGCTATGATGGGCAGTTAAAAGAAAAACGGGATATTGTCATCCAATCACTAGAACGTCATACAAGACTTCAAGCCGATCAACTAGACATTCGGGAAACAATTGGAATGGAAGACCCGTGGAATTATAGAAACAAAAGCCAGTTTCAAGTTGGTCAAAGGGATGGCAAAGTCTTAGCCGGCTTATACGGAATGAATTCTCACCATCTGATTAATATCGATCAATGTGTTGTCCAGCATCCGAAAACGAATAAAGCAATCGGAACGGTTAAAAAGGTTCTACAAAAACTACAAATTCCGATTTACAATGAAAAGTCAAGAAAAGGGATTGTGCGGACGATTGTGGCCAGAGTCGGGGTGCAAACAGGGGAACTGCAAATCGTTTTGATTACAGCAAAAAAGGAGCTGCCGAAGAAAGAGCAGCTAGTGGAAGAAATTACGAGAAGACTACCTGAAGTGAAATCGGTGATGCAAAATATCAATGGTGAAAAAACATCGCTCATTTTTGGTGATGAAACCATTCATTTAGCTGGAAATGATTTTATTCAGGAAACATTGGGAGACTTAAGTTTTGAGCTTTCTGCAAGAACCTTTTTCCAATTAAATCCCGAGCAAACGGTCAAATTGTATAATGAAGCAAAAAAAGCAGCAGGTCTTACTGGGAAAGAAAAAGTGGTTGATGCCTACTGTGGTGTAGGAACGATTGGGCTTTGGGTGGCAGATCAGGCAGCAGAAGTTCGCGGAATGGATGTCATTCGAGAGTCGATTGAGGATGCGAAGAAAAATGCTGCTCGACATGGAATCAAACATGCCAAATATGTAACTGGTAAAGCTGAAGTGATTTTACCAAAATGGGTAAAGGAAGGTTGGGTTCCTGATATCATCATCGTTGATCCACCAAGAACCGGGCTTGACGAGCAGTTATTACAAACCATTTTGAAAATAAAACCAAAAAAGGTCGTCTATGTTTCGTGTAATCCGTCCACTTTTTCCAAAGATCTTGGAGTGCTGTCCAAAAAGTATAAAGTAAATTATATCCAGCCAGTCGACATGTTCCCTCAAACTTCCAATGTAGAAATCGTTGCACAGCTGGAATTGAAGTTTTAATGATCAATAGCTAAACTTTTTATTTATTAAATAAATTTTCGCTCAACAAGTGTATGTTCATTAATATGAAAAAGCCACTGCGTATAAAAAGCAGTGGCTTTTGATTAGTGGACATTTCTCTTTTTAAATCGACCGCCTTTTACTTCGGAAACATCACTGAATGTGATAAAAGCATTGTTATCAAAATGATTAATAATCGATTTTATTTTATTTTCTTCCATACGGTTAATCACACAATTAATAATGGTTAAATCCTGTTTGGCATAACCGCCAATCCCATTCAAATATGTAACACTTCTCCCTAATTGCTTTTGAATGGTTTCTCCAATTTCATTTGGTTTTGAGGAAACGACATAAACAAATGTTGAATCGTCTAAACCTGTATCAATAACATTGATGATTTTTGTGGCGATAAAATAGGAGATAAGAGAAGAAATGGCTCCTTCAATTCCAAATACTGATACAGCGAAAGAGAAAATTACAACATTAATCGCAATAATAATATCACTGGTACTAAAAGGTATTTTTCGTGAAATAAGAACAGCTAATACATCCGTTCCATCCAATGCCCCACCATTACGCAACGCAATCCCCATCCCAACGCCTAAAAGGAAACCACCTGTTACGATAACTAAGAACGGATTTCCTTCAATAATGGTAGGAACATGATGCATAAAGGATGTAGAAATAGACAATGAGAGAATTCCGAGTGCGGAACGTAAGGCAAATGTTCTACCTACTTGTTTATATCCTAAGTATAAAAAAGGAATATTGATAATGATAATGAATAAGCCTAACGAAATTTCTGTTACAGTGGATAACATAATCGAAATACCTGTAACTCCTCCATCGGATATTCTGTTTGGAAGCAAAATAGCTTCTAAACTATATCCTGCAATAATACCCCCAAGTATGACAAATACAGTATGCATAAGGGACTTCAATTTTGTGTTTTCTTGATTTTCTTTTTTACTAACCTTTTTCAAATAACTCTACCTTTCTGTTATTGATTGACTACTTTCTAATATTATATCCTTACAATAATATTGTACATAAAAAATAATTTTATCTTGTTTTACTTTATATTAAAACCCTCAATCTGAAACGTTAAAAATCATTCTAAAATACTTTATAAAGGCATAGAAAGTATCCACCTCAAAAAAGTCCAACCCTGATTTCGCGTGAAAACTTCAAGGAGCGGATTAATCGTTTGAAGAGAATAGGAGGTCAAGTAAAAGGCGTGTTAAAAATGATTGAGCAAGATAAAGATTGTCGAGAGGTAGTTACCCAATTAATTGCTAGTACGTTCCTCCATTGACCGTACAAAGGGGTTCCTTGTAAGCGATAGTTTAGAACAATGTGTCCGAAATAATGTTGAATGCCGCGAAAGTACAGATAGTCTTATAAAAGAAGCTGTGGATTTACTAGTTAAAAGCAGATAAAAAAGGTTCAAATAATTTGAACCTTTTTTCTGTGGGAAAATCAACTAACCTACTTCCTCCGCGTTGATTGTTCTATTGAATACGAGGGGGTTAGCCAATTTTTCTATACTAAGGTTTAGGGTCTTAACTGGATGTTTATAATCAATATAGCTGGATAGAATGCTGCTACCCATTTAAAAACGGAGAAAGCTGTTTCTCTAATTCTAACAGTTTCTTTGCATGATGTTTGTACATGTTTTTTGCCTCTTCTGCTTCTGTCTCTAAAGAGAACAGCTCTAAA
The DNA here is from genome assembly GCA_963787345.1 of uncultured Bacillaceae bacterium. Lineage (GTDB taxonomy): Bacteria > Bacillota > Bacilli > Bacillales > Cytobacillaceae > Bacillus_BD. The sequence continues at coordinate 694,741 of CAWBCW010000026.1, forward strand.
TCCGCCTGGCATTTTTTTATCATCGCCATTAATAATGGACGGGTTTGAGGCGAAGGTACTTGGATCTGATCGTCGTATAAATCAACCGTTAATTCTCCGTATGAGTCCACTTGGGCCATAAAGACATTTTCTAAGCGGACCCCTCGTTTCTCTAGTTCTGTTTGCAGCCAATTTCGGTTCTTTCCTGCTGCTGCCATAGCGTCGTTTGCAATGACTCCGTCCATGATAACGGTTTGTGGTACTTTTTCGCTTGCTGTTTTAAGATTAATATCTTTCGGAGACAGGGGGCGATTTTCTTTTTTCAAGAGCACACTCAAATCTCCCTTTGGCTCAAGGTAAGCAAACTCTACATCTGCCACGCTAAAAACATTTTTTTGTCGAAGTAGAGATTCCAATTCAGATATTGAATATTTTTCTTTTTTTAGATTTTCCTCCATGACTTTTCCATCTTTAATTATAATAGTAGCCTTTCCTTCAACTAAATATCTAAACTTTTGGCTTTTTAATGCAAAGTAGTCAACTAATAAAGTTATTAGTGAAAAAATAACAATAGCCATTACTCCATGACCGATGTTATTATCTAAACCCATAATTACTTCTCCAGCAATACTACCAATGGTAATCCCTGAAACATACTCAAAAAAACTGATTTCAGATATTTGTTTTTTACCTAGCACTCTTGTCATAATGATTAATACAACAATAAAAATAACAGAACGAATCATTATATGAGTCCACTCGGACATGGTTTCACTTCCTTCAGCAAATAATTTTGTACGAAAAGTTTGCGACAGGTACGGAAGCCTCCAATTTCTATAAGCAGTGAAGTGAATGTAAGTTTTTTTCAATTTAGTGAGGGTCGATCCTTAGTTGGATAAAGTTAAGTCTCCAGCGGGTATCTCAGATTTTTTAAAGGTAATTTCCCAGGCAGGTTCGAGAAAAATCTAGACGCAAATTCGACGAACGAATTTAATCCCCCATTATGATTGTTTATATTGTGGTTCTTCCCTTTCTATTTCAACTTGCCTTATGTGAAGATCTTTTAGTGCTTCTTCGATCGTTAACATCGATTCATGGAAAACCTTTTGTGCGCTTTCATTTTGAGATTGCAAAGCGAGTGTGGATAATTGGGCTTCAATCCCTTTTAGTGTAGCGATACATTGCTTTACGTTAGAAATAACAGTCACTTTTTTCAACATCCTTTGTATACAGCGATCGTTTTTACATGTAAAAATAAACCGGTTTATACAATGTAACCGGTTTAAACGATGTTATTGATTATATTGTGGTTCTTCCTGCTGAATTTGTTGCATACGTGGTTCAAGACTATCGATAATCTCTTGTGTTTGCTTTGCTGCATGATCATAAAGCTGTTTAGCTTCTTTATTTTCCGTTCCTAAAGCAAAGGTTTCAAGGCTAGCCTGAGCACTTTTAAGTCCAGCAAGGGTTTGCTTTACTTGTGTAATAACGGTCATGAAATATTCCAACTTTCTTTTAAATTTAAATACAAAACTATTATTAGCCTTTTATTAAAAAGTTATGTATGAATTTGGTGTGCAAAAGTATGTCCTAGAAAAATACAAAAAAGTTTAATTATATCATTGGAAATAGGTTCAAAGCCGAGGTTGATATTTTGGCTTCTTTTAAGAGGGTTGAGAGGGTGAAATGGTTGAACTTATTACAACCATTGATAATGAATACCCATGCATCCGCAACATCATATCATAATTAAAGTTATTTTATGCAGAAAAACGGACGATAAGTGAGAATAAATATATTGAAGGTGAAGATCGTTCATTATGTTTTTTGCCTGTAAGACTTTTAAGCCATGAATCTAAGAAAGCTTCAATGACCATTCGTTTATTATTCCGTTTTGACAATCTCCAATTTTATTTTTTGATACATCGTTATGAGCTCGTCTAACTTTTGACTATAAAAAAGGGTATCATCACTATTTAAGCCCGTTTCTAAAGCAATCAAGATCAAGGTTTTTCTCATCCGATTAATATTATATTCTAATTCATCGACATTTAAACTCATTAATCTAACACCCTTATCCATTTTTTAACACTACATACCTTTAAAAACACATAAGAGTTATTATGCAAAAAATTTTAAGAAATGGGAATAGATATGACAAAACCTCTCATAATTTGACAAAGAAATTCAGCCTAATGATCACAAAGGCATCATCCAGAAATTTTTGATGATGCCAAGCACGTGTTAAAAGATGCTCAAATGATATTTTTGAGATAATAGCTCCAATAATTTAATTCCTGCAATGCTGTTTCCTTTATCATCTAAAGCGGGACCGAAGACACCGATACCAAATTTTCCTGGCACAGCTCCTAAGACTCCGCCGGATACACCGCTTTTTGCTGGAATTCCAATCTTAATGGCAAATTCTCCTGATGCATTATACATTCCACATGTAACCATGAAAGTTTTACAAATACGTGCAATATCTAATGGAATAATTTGGTTGCCATTGCTTGGATCAATTCCGCCCATTGCAAACACTACGCCGACTTTTGCCAAATCAAGACAGTTCATTTCGATGGCGCATTGCTTTGTATAAAGGTCAAGTAGATCCTCGATATCTTCGTTAATCAATCCATGTTGTTTTAGAAAATAACCTAAAGACCTGTTTAAATAGGCGGTTTCAAACTCGGATCGAGCCACCTTTCGGCAATAATCAATCTCAGGATTATTCGTGATTTTCCGAATAAAGTTTAATAGCCGCTCGAATCTTTCTTCTATGCTATTTCCTTTGATCATATGTGTTACGGCTAAGGCTCCAGCATTTATCATCGGGTTTAATGGCTTAGATACATCTGCTATTTCAAGTCTAACAATCGAATTAAAGGGATCACCTGTCGGTTCCATTCCAACTCGATGAAACACATCCTGGAATCCCCTATCCATTAAAACCAGAGCTAAGCTAATCACCTTTGAAATGCTTTGCAATGTAAACTTTCGTTCGATATCCCCTGCACATATACAATTTCCATCAGGATAATAAATTGCGATGGATAAATCATCTCCATTTGCTTTTCCTAGTTCAGGAATATAATCAGCTACTTTACCAAACTGAGCAGTTTTCCTTGCTTCATTAACAAAAGCATTCAATTCTTCACTTGTTTGACAATACATGAGCATCACCATTATTAGTATGGTTCAAACAGAGAGTACTGATATCCCCCAGTTCCTGGAAGGTGTCTATTACCTGTAATACTATTGAAGTTCCTTATTTCTATAAAACTTTACGACGGTGAGCTGAAGCTTGCCGTATTTTTATTCATTAACTTGTAATAGGCAGTTAAAACGTTCATCATTCTGCCGATATAAAGGATAGACAGAATATTGAAAAAGGTGGGTGTTTGGGTATGATAGAACAAGTACGTAATCAAAATTTACATTCTCAATCAAAAGTAACAGGGGTAGAAAAAGTAAGTCCTTCTAAAAAAGTAGAAGAAGTATTAACGAAGCCTGAGGAACAATCACAACAAGGTCACCGCGAAATTAATAAAGAAAAAATGGAAGAAGTAGTAAAAGGGATTAATGATTTTTTAATCCCTGTTAATACGTCGGTCAAATTTATTCTTCATGAAAAATTAAATGATTACTACGTGAATGTTGTGGACGATCGTACACAAGAGGTAATTAAGGAGATTCCATCGAAAAGACTGTTAGATACCTATGCAAGTATGATGGAGTTTGTGGGCTTGTTGGTAGATAAGAAGATTTAATAATAAGGTCGATTCTTCAATTCTTTTAATAATTGTCAATAATTCGACATATTTTCAAAAAAATTGCTGATTTAGCAGGAGAATTGAAGGGTAAAATAGAAGTGTAAACATATAAGACTTTAAGTTATATAAAGGGAAGGGGAAATCCCTTATGTCTTATTTTTTCTTCCCGCACGAACAAAGAAAAGGAGGAGTTCACTTATGAACTATAACATTCGTGGTGAAAACATTGAGGTAACTCCAGCAATTAGAGAGTATGCTGAGAAAAAGATCAACAAATTAGCAAGGTACTTCACAGAAACTCCAGATGCTAGTGTTAATATCAATTTAAAAGTTTATAACGATAAAAAGGCGAAAGTGGAAGTGACAATTCCAATACCGCACTTAGTTTTACGTGCTGAGGAAGTTCATAATGATATGTACGCAGCAATTGATTTAATTACAGATAAATTAGAACGTCAAATCCGGAAATATAAAACAAAAGTGAATCGCAAAGCCCGTGAAAAAGGCGGAATCAATGAATTATTTGTCAACAATATTCCTGACCTTCCAAACGATCCAGTTGTTGAAGAAGAAAACGAATTAGAAGTGGTTCGTCAAAAAAGCTTTGATTTAAAGCCAATGGACAGTGAAGAGGCGATCCTACAAATGAATATGCTCGGCCACAGCTTCTACGTGTTTACAAATGGCGATACACACCGTACTAACGTTGTTTACAAACGTAAAGATGGACGTTACGGTCTTATTGAAACACAATAAAATATTTTTTATCCAATCTGCGCAGCTCTTACTTAAAGGGCTGCGTTTTTATTAATGAAATGATTGCCGACACACCGAGCAAGCTTATTAAAACGGCATCCTCTAACAAGTTGTCACTGATTTATGGAAGTGTTATGATTATAAAGGAAAATTGTGATTAAACTCGTAAGGATTCGAAGGTTCAGGAACGAATCTTTTTCGTATTCAAGAAAAATGCCACTATGCTGAAATAAGTGGTACATAATCTTTGTAATTCAAATAGATTTAAACTTCCTTCAGCAGAAGTCCTCCACTTTTATAAGTGGGGGATGAATGCCAAAGGGGGTTAGCGATTCAGTGGGGGTTCAACCCCCGGCTGAATGAAGTTAAGCCTCCGGCGGATGCCACGGATTGTTTAAAGGTATTTTATCGAGCGAGTTCGATGAAAATCCGGGCGCAAATTCGACGGGCGAATTTGATTAAAATAAAGGAGCGTTTTTATGGCGGGGATTTTAAATAGAGTGTTTGATCCGAACAAGCGGGAGCTCAAACGCTTGACAAAAATGGCTGAGCGAATTGATGCCCTTGCTTCAGATATGGAGAAACTTTCTGATGATGAGCTGAAAGGAAAGACAGATGAGTTCAAGACTCGTTATCAAAATGGGGAAACCGTCGATGACTTGCTAATTGAAGCCTTTGCAGTTGTTCGTGAAGGGGCAAAACGGGTATTAGGTTTATATCCATATCCTGTTCAATTAATGGGAGGGATCTCCTTACATGAAGGAAATATCTCCGAAATGAAAACAGGAGAAGGAAAAACATTAACCTCAACATTGCCCGTTTATTTAAATGCATTAACAGGTAAAGGTGTTCATGTTATAACAGTCAATGAATACTTAGCAAGCCGTGATGCGAGTGAAATGGGACAACTTTATACATTCCTTGGATTAACGGTTGGGTTAAACGTAAACAGTCTGACAAAAGAAGAAAAGCAAGAGGCGTATGCCTGTGATGTTACGTATAGTACAAATAACGAGCTCGGATTTGACTATTTACGTGATAACATGGTTCTTTATAAGGAACAAAAAGTGCAGCGTCCATTATACTATGCAGTCATTGACGAGGTAGACTCGATCTTAATCGATGAAGCTCGTACACCATTGATTATTTCTGGTTCAGCACAAAAGTCTACGCAACTTTATATTCAAGCCAATGCCTTTGTCAATACGTTAAAAAAAGAAGAAGACTATACGTATGATGAAAAAACAAAGGGTGTTCAATTAACAGAAGCGGGAATGACGAAAGCAGAGCGTGCTTTTGGCATTGACAATCTTTTTGATATCAGCCATGTCACTTTGAATCACCATATTATACAAGCTTTGAAAGCTCACTCCAGCATGCACCGTGATGTTGATTATGTTGTCCAAGACGGTGAAATTGTTATTGTTGACCAATTTACCGGTCGTTTAATGAAGGGACGCCGTTATAGTGATGGTTTGCATCAGGCCATTGAGGCCAAAGAAGCCTTAGAAATCCAAAATGAAAGTATGACTCTTGCCACGATTACGTTCCAAAATTATTTTCGTATGTATGAAAAGTTAGCGGGCATGACTGGAACGGCGAAGACGGAAGAAGAAGAATTTCGTAATATTTATAATATGAACGTAGTCATGATTCCAACGAATAAACCAATTGTTCGTGATGACCGTCCTGATTTAATTTATGCATCAATGGATGGGAAGTTCAAAGCGGTAGTTGAGGATATAGCCGAACGCAATAAAAAGGGACAGCCTGTGTTAGTTGGTACGGTTGCCATTGAAACTTCTGAAATTATTTCGAACTATTTAACGAAAAAAGGGATTCGTCATAACGTCTTAAATGCAAAAAATCACGAACGAGAAGCTGAAATCGTAGCAGAAGCAGGTCAAATCGGTGCTGTCACGATTGCGACCAATATGGCAGGTCGTGGTACGGACATCAAGCTTGCTGAAGGTATAAAAGACAAAGGTGGTCTTGCGGTTATTGGCACAGAACGTCATGAAAGCAGACGGATTGATAACCAACTTCGAGGTCGTTCAGGTCGTCAAGGAGATCCAGGAGTTACACAATTCTACCTTTCCATGGAAGATGAATTGATGCGCCGATTCGGTTCTGACAATATGAAAAATATGATGTCAAAATTAGGTATGGACGATACTCAGCCAATTCAAAGCAGAATGGTTTCAAAAGCAGTCGAATCCGCCCAGAGACGTGTAGAAGGAAATAACTTTGACGCGCGTAAGCGTCTATTAGAGTATGACGATGTTCTCCGTCAACAACGTGAGATTATTTATGCGCAACGGAATGAAGTTCTAGAATCAGAGAACTTACGCAGTATCGTTGAGTCCATGCTCCTTTCTTCAGTACAGCGAAATGTTGCTGCGCATATGGCTGGTGACGCCGAGAAGATTGATTATCGAAGCTTATTAGACTATGTTCATGGAAACCTTCTTCAAGAAGGTGAAATCACGGTTGAAGGGATTCGTGGAAAAGGTACGGATGAAATAACTGATCTCATCATGGGAAAAGTGACAGAGCAATACAATGCGAAAGAAGAGCAATTAAGCGAAGAACAAATGCGTGAATTTGAAAAAGTAATCGTATTACGCGCGGTTGATTCAAAATGGATGGACCACATCGATATGATGGATCAACTTCGTCAAGGTATCCACTTACGTGCTTATGGTCAAATCAATCCACTACGGGAATACCAACAAGAGGGATTCGCTATGTTTGAAACCATGGTTGAAGCCATTGAAGATGATATTGCTAAATATATTATGAAAGCAGAAATCCGCAATAACCTTCAGCGTGAAGAAGTTGCAAAAGGTCAGGCCGTGAATCCAAAAGAAGATGGCGGTCAAGTGAAAAAGAAGCCGATTGTAAAGCGTGCTCAAGTTGGTCGTAACGAACCGTGTCCATGCGGAAGTGGCAAAAAGTATAAAAATTGCCATGGTGTTGCAGGGAATTAAATCACAATAAAAAGGACAAAATACGACTGTTTTGTCCTTTTTATTGACTGAAAAATCATTTACATTTTAAAAAAATACACATATTATTAAAAAAACAGCTATTTATGTTTTTGTGTGAAGCATACTAATTTTTATATACGAAGGGGAATGACCATGGAATTAGCAGAAGTTCGACATGAGTTAGAAGATATGGAAAAAAAGTTAGCTGAATTTAGGGGGTCTCTTTGACTTAGAAAACAAAGAGGCGCGAATTGCCGAGCTTGATGAAGTGATGCTGCAGCCTGAATTCTGGAATGATCAGCAAAAAGCACAAGGTGTAATCAATGAATCAAATGCCTTAAAAGATCAAGTGAATGAGTTCAATGAGCTGTTCGATGATTATGAAAATTTAGAGATTACCTATGAATTGGTCAAAGAAGAAGAAGATAAAGATTTGCGAAGTGATCTAGAAACCGAGCTTGAAGATTTAACAGGCCGCTTAAATCAATTCGAACTTCAACTTCTTTTAAGTGATCCTTATGATAAAAATAATGCAATACTGGAACTGCATCCAGGAGCAGGTGGTACAGAGTCACAAGATTTTGGTTCAATACTGCTTCGAATGTACACACGCTGGGCAGAAAGAAAAGGCTTTAAGGTGGAGACGTTGGATTATTTACCTGGTGATGAGGCAGGAGTTAAAAGTGTCACCCTTGCAATTAGAGGCCATAATGCCTACGGATATTTAAAAGCAGAAAAAGGGGTACATCGTCTCGTTCGGATTTCACCATTTGATTCATCAGGGCGTCGCCATACATCCTTTGTTTCATGTGATGTAATGCCAGAATTTAATGATGATATTGATATTGAAGTACGATCAGAAGACTTAAAAGTTGATACGTATCGAGCAAGTGGTGCAGGTGGGCAGCATGTCAATAAAACAGAGTCCGCGGTTCGGCTTACACACATTCCAACAGGAGTGATCGTAGCCTGTCAATCTGAACGTTCCCAGATTAAAAACCGGGAAACTGCTATGAAGATGTTAAAATCAAAGCTTTACCAATTAGAATTAGAAAAGAAAGAAGAACAATTAGCCGAAATCCGTGGTGAGCAGAAAGAAATTGGCTGGGGGAGCCAAATACGTTCATATGTTTTCCACCCTTATTCCATGGTTAAAGACCACCGGACCAATGTAGAGGCAGGAAATGTAAATGCTGTCGTGGATGGAGAAATTGATGAGTTCATCGATGCCTACCTTCGTTCACGGATCTCATAAAAACAAAAAAGGCGCTAACTATCTTCCAGTAAGATGGTTGGCGCCATTGTAATATTTTGGAGTATTAAAAAGAGTTTTAATATTGTTATTATGATATAATGTAGCCGAAATAGGCAGTAATGACTAAAGGGGGATATGAATGTGAAAGGAAAATTAGTTGCTTTGCTAATGGCGGCAGTATTTGTTTTAGCTGCTTGCGGCGGAAATGAAGAAGGATCAGGAGATACAGTATCAGCGGGCGATCCAGAAAAACTTTACACACAAAAGTGTTCTTCCTGTCATGGAGTGGAACTAAAAGGGCAAGGGCATTTTCCTGATATTAGTAAAATAGGTGCAACACGATCTCAAGAAGAAATAGAGAAGACGATTTTAGAAGGAAAAGGTGCGATGCCGCCTAGATTAATCGAAGGGGAAGAAGCATCAGAAATGGCGGAATGGTTAGCAGGTAAAAAGTAAATAAAAATAGGACTCACTGAAATCTCAATCTATAGAGTAGTTTTTTCAGTGAGTCTATTTTAGTTAATCTTAGCCTCGTACCATTTTTTAACCCTCTTCAAGTCCACTTATATTACCTCTTCCTAAATGAACTTGCCATTTTTTATGAATTCAACCTTGTCAAGCGCTACTAAACTATCATTCTTTTATAAAAAGGAACTAGTTTATTCCTCGTTAATAGGACTTTTGGTACAGGTGGTAACCTATTCATAGCGAAATTGAAAAGAAATTGTAATATAATTTAAGGTTCTAATAGCGAATTATGATGTTATAATGGGAAGTGTGGAAAAACCGTTAAATTTTGTTGAAATTTGTCGAGATTTTTTCCAACACAAAATACATTGGGTGATAACATGATTGAAATGCAAGATGTTTATAAAAAATATCCGAATGGTGTTGTTGCAGTAAATGGAATAACTGTACACATCAAGCCGGGTGAATTCGTCTATGTCGTTGGCCCAAGTGGTGCCGGAAAGTCCACTTTTATCAAAATGATTTATCGAGAGGAAGTACAGACCAAAGGCAAGGTTAAAATAAACGGAATCGATTTAACCACGTTACATGAAAAGAAAGTACCTTTATTAAGACGTCAAATTGGTGTCATTTTCCAAGACTTTAAGTTACTTCCCTCACTAACTGTTTTTGAAAATGTCGCATTTGCCCTGGAGGTTATTGAAGAACATCCAGACCAAATTAAAACAAAGGTTATGCAAACGTTGGATTTAGTCGGTATTAAGCATAAAGCACGTATGTTTCCTGATGAGCTTTCAGGTGGAGAGCAACAACGTGTATCCATCGCCAGGTCGATCGTTAATTCACCAAAAGTGGTGATTGCGGATGAGCCGACTGGTAACCTTGACCCTGATACGTCATGGGAAATTATGGATATATTTGAGGAGATCAATAGTAGAGGGACGACGGTTGTCATGGCTACTCACAATAAAGAGATCGTTAATACGATCAAACATCGAGTAATTGCCATTGAATCCGGTCGGATTGTCCGTGATGAACAGAGGGGGGATTACGGGTATGAAGGCTAGAACGGTTCGACGACATATAAGGGAGAGTTTTAAAAGTTTAGGCAGAAATGGATGGATGACATTTGCATCTGTTAGTGCTGTTACGATCACACTCCTTTTAGTGGGAATCTTTTTCGTAATCATGATGAACTTGAATCATATGGCAAATAACATTGAGAACGATGTTGAAGTTCGTGTTCATATTGATGTTGCAGCAACAGATGAGGAGCAAAAAGCATTAGCACAGCAGATTGAAAAACTGGATCGAGTAGATTCGGTTGCATATTCACCGAAGGAAGATGAATTAAATCAGCTAATGTCGAGCATGGGAGAAGAGGGAGAAGCCTTTGCCATGTTTGAACAAGATAACCCCTTAAACGACGTATTAGTAGTCAAAACAAAGGAACCTCAAGATATCATGACGGTTGCAGAGCAAATTGAGAAAATGGACTTTGCTTCTAAGGTCAAATATGGACAAGGAAGCGTAGAGAAAATATTTGACGTGACCAATACAGGACGGATCATTGGTGTAATTTTGATTGTTGGGCTCTTATTCACAGCGATGTTCCTAATTTCAAATACAATAAAAATTACTATTTTTGCTAGAAGAAAAGAAATTGAGATTATGAAATTAGTAGGGGCGACAAACGGATTTATTAGATGGCCGTTTTTCTTAGAAGGACTTGCCTTAGGGGTATTTGGTTCCATCTTGCCAATAATTGCCGTCGGTATTACTTATTATTATTCCCACGACTTCATTTCACAAAAACTTGCTGGAGACTTCTTGCAACTACTTCCATTTAATCCATTTATCTTCCAAATTTCAGGCTTATTAATTTTAATGGGTGCTGTCATAGGAGTATGGGGAAGCTTAATGTCCGTACGTAAGTTTTTAAAAGTATAAATCAAGAATTGATTAAGCACCAGTGAACGGCTATTTACAATTGGTGCTTAATCTTTCATTAATATATGAAAATACATACATAAGGCTATTAAACTAGTATTCTCTTAATCTCATAGGAATGTTCTATGGGAATATGAGAATGGGATCGATTTACAGACAGGAGGAGCAAGTCATTGAAAAAATCGTTTGTTACATTGTCGATGGCAGCAACAATTGGATTTGGCACCATTTTTGCCGGGGGGCCAGTTTCTGCGGCATCACTAAGTGAATTAAACCAAGAAAGTAAGGAACTTCAAGGAAAGCAATCGGAAGTAGATCAGCAACTAAATCAAACAACGGAAAAAATCGGTGAGATAGTGGAAGAACAAAATCAAATCACTGATGAAATCAAACGGATTGAATTGGAAATTAATGATACTAATACGAAAATTGCGGAGAAAAATCAGCAAATTGACGAGAAGAATAGAGAAATAGAACAACTAAAAACAGAGATAGTGGAAATCCAAAACCGAATTGAGATTCGGAATGAGTTATTGAAAGATCGGGCGCGTGCCTATCAAGAAGGCGGAGGATTGATTAACTATCTTGATGTATTAGTTGGTGCTCAAAGCTTTGGGGATTTTATCGACCGGATTAGTGCAGTGGCTACGATCGTGGAGGCTGACAAAACGATTATAAAAGAACATAATGACGATAAAATTAAACTTGAAGAAAAGCAGGCAGCTGTTGAAGCAGAATTAGCTCAATTAAAGACAATGCAGCAAGAATTAGAATTACTTAAATCAACTTTAAGCGGTCAACAAGAAGAGCAAAATAATTTGATGGCCATGCTTGAACAAGAAAAGGCCGAAGCGGAAGATGTACAGATTAGTTTAGAAGAGGAAAAAGAAGCTCTCCAACATCAGGAAGCGGCTGTTCAAAAGGCCATTGAATTGGAAAAACAAAGACAGGCAGAATTAAAAAGACAACAAGAGGAAGCAGAAAAGAGAAGGCAGGAAGAAGCAGCAAAACAACAGCAAGAGCAACAGCAAAAGCAACAGCAACAGCAACAGCAACAGCAACAGCAGCAACAGCAACAAAGGCAGCAACAAGCCTCACCATCTAAAACAACAACATCAAATAATAATAGCAGTGAAAATACAGTCAAGACGGTATCATCAAGCAACTTTATTCGCCCTACACAAGGCTATGTTTCATCGGGCTATGGATATCGAACCCATCCTGTCACTGGGAAAAAGTCTTCATTCCATCACGGAATTGATATTGCTAAGGCAGGAACGGTTCCTGTTGTAGCTGCAGCTGATGGGGTGGTTACTTACTCTGGTTCAATGAGTGGATATGGAAATACCATTATGATTACTCATTCTATTAATGGAAAAACCTACCAAACGCTTTATGCTCACTTAAGAAACCTTGGAGTCGGAACAATGGAAACCGTTTCTCAAGGGCAATTTATTGGCTATATGGGAAATACGGGCAGATCAACAGGCCAGCACTTACACTTTGAAGTGCACAATGGTACATGGAATGGCAGTAAATCAAATGCGGTAAATCCGTTGAGCGTAGTTCCAATGTAATGTAAGATTCAATAACGATTTGATTAGAAAAAGGAAGGGGATCCCTTCCTTTTTTTGCTTTCTACTAATTTCACCGCATTATTTAAAAAATAAACTCCTCATAACTCGTCCCTCCCTGCATATATTGAATTAGGGGAAATATGGACAATTGATTGATGGGATTGAAAAGAACGAAATCGCCTCTATTACAAACAAAGTCTTGACCTCCTAAAAAATAATATAATGACAGGTTCATAGAAAAATAGAGAGGGAGATGAGGATGAACCGAAAATGGATAGCCCTGCTTTTGACCGGCTCCCTGCTTATCGGAGCAGGGGGGGCATATGCATTAACAACATGGTTACCTGGAGAACAAGAGAAAGATACGAATAAAGCTGAACAAGCATCCCACCCAAGCAGAAATTTCAATGGATGAAGATAATCTTGAAAAAATGACAAAGGCTTTTCAACTGATTAAAGGGAATTATGTGGAAGAAGTAAAGGATGAGCAATTGGTAGAAGGCGCCATACAGGGCATGCTTACCACATTGGACGATCCCTATTCAGTCTATATGAATAAAGAGAAGGCAGAGCAATTTAACCAGGCTTTAGATTCCTCTTTTGAGGGGATTGGAGCAGAGATTAGTGTAGTTGATGGTAAGATCGTCATTGTTTCCCCATTTAAAGATTCTCCAGCAGAAAAGGCTGGAATTAAGCCGAACGATCAAATTATAAAAATAAACGGGGAAAGTATTGAAGGATTTAATTTATATGAAACAACGGTGAAAATACGTGGAAAAAAAGGAACAATCGTTAAGTTAGAGCTCTTGAGGCAAGGACTGAAGGATCCAATTATGGTTCATGTAAAACGGGATGAAATTCCGCAAATCACTGTTTATTCTGATGTTAAAGAAGAGTACGGAAAGCCCATTGGCTATATGGAGATTACTTCTTTTTCAAAAGAAACGGCCTCCGAATTTAAAAAACAGTTAAAGGAAATCGAGAAGCAGAATATTGAAGGGCTAGTCGTTGATGTACGGGGAAATCCAGGAGGGTTATTGGAAAGTGTTGAGGAAATATTAAAAGAGTTTGTTTCGAAGGAAAAGCCGGTTTATCAAATAGAAAAACGCAATGGAGAACGGAATCCATTCTATACTTCTTCAGATAAGGAAAAGCCATATCCGGTTGCAGTTTTAATTGATAAAGGAAGTGCCTCGGCCTCAGAGATATTAGCAGGGGCTATGCAAGAAGCAGAAGGTTATTCATTAATAGGTGAGACTACTTTTGGCAAGGGAACGGTGCAACAAGCTGTTCCAATGGGGGATGGCAGCAACATTAAATTAACGTTATTTAAATGGCTTACACCAGATGGGAATTGGATTCATCAAACAGGGATCAAGCCTGATGTCGTCGTTAATCAGACAGACCTTTTCCGTTCACATCCAATCCAGCTGACAGAACCTTTAGAAAAAGATATGAATAACGAGCAAGTAAAAAATGCGCAAGTGATTTTAAAAGGGCTTGGTTATGAGCCAGGCAGAACAGACGGCTATTTCAGTGAAAGCACGAAAACAACTGTCAAAGCATTTCAGCAAGAACATAATTTAAAGGTCAATGGGAAAATAGATGAAAAAACCGCAGCCAAACTCGAACAAGCCGTCATAGACGAACTGAAAAAAGAAGCAAATGATATCCAGCTGCGAACAGCCCTAAAATATGTTGCCCAACAAAAATAAGAGTGTCAGGGGACTTCCGATTTGGAGGTTTCCTGGCACTCTTATTTTTCCTTCGTTTACTGTCTACCCTTAATTTGGTAGAATAATCTTAATAGATTACAGAATAATAGATTTAACTTTGAAAAATAGGGGTTGGTGGCAAGGTTGACGCTTGAATGGATCTTTGAAGTTTTGAGGGGATTAGGAAAGATATTTCTTAATCCGGTATTTTATTATATTTTTATTCTCGCTGCTGTTTTAGGGGTTTCGAGGGTAAGGCGGGAACGAAAGGAATTCCATGTTCGGGCAGAAAGTGCTTATTATGAACTAAAACAAGTCATTCCATTAGGTTTAGTCATCGGGCTAGCTCTGTCCATAATCATGGTTGTAATCGGAATTGTTATTCCAATTGAGTTGATCGTATTTGTTGCCCTTTTAACATTCGTTTTAAGTTTTACTGGGCATGTTCGCTGGCTCACTTCGGTTTACACCGTTGGATTGGCTTTTTTTGCTGCATTATTACTATTTAATCAAGATTGGGAGTTTCCATTATTAAAAAGTCAGACGCCGGAATGGAATATGAACCTTCTTCCACCCATGGCTATTCTCGTTTGCTTATTGTTGATTGCAGAAGGGATCTTTATTTTTAAATATGGTAAAAAAGGGACATCTCCTAAAACAATTAAAAGTAAGCGTGGATTAAGAGTAGGGATCCATGAAGTAAGAAGGATCTGGATGCTTCCTTTGTTGTTGATCATCCCAGGGGAGGCTTTCACAGCGCCTTTCCGATGGTGGCCAGTTTTTTCAATTGGCAATGATACCTACTCGTTGATCCTTGTACCATTTGCAATCGGTTTTTATCAACAAATCCATAGTAGGCTGCCAAAGTTAGCCGTAAAGCAGTTCGGTGAAAAAGTAATTAAACTTGGAATAATCCTGACTATTCTGTCAATCGTTGCGTATTGGTATCCACTCGCTTCTATTATAATTGTGGCTCTTGCCATTATTGGCAGGGAATGGTTATCGTTGCGCGAGCGCTTGACTGAGGGAAATCGTCCGCTTTACTTTTCGAGAAAACAGCAGGGTGTTATGATTCTCGGTGTGATCCCAGACTCCCCAGCTGAAAAAATGGGACTGAGTGTGGGTGAGTTGATTATGAAGGTAAATGGGATTGTCGTTAAAAGTGAGAATTCTTTCTATGATGCTCTAGAAAAAAATCGAGCTCACTGTAAATTAGAAGTTCTCGATGTGAACGATCAGGTTCGTTATGTGCAGAGGGTTCTTTATGAAGGAGACCCTTTTAAATTGGGAATTCTGTTTGTTCTGGACGAAAAAGTGATTGAAAATTAATTTAAAGGAAAAGACGATTTTTGGCTTCTTAGAATCGTCTTTTCCTTTTTTATAACAGAGTTGATCGAATTGAAGTTTTTGAGTTATTTACAGAATTATGCAAACTTATAGATAAATGGATGTAATCGTGATAATATCAAACAATGAATCTTATTTTTACTACTAAAGGAGAAAAAACTTGAAAGAAATACCTTTTAATCGTACCGTTATTGTCAGTGTCTTATTGGCTGCCTCATTTGTGGCATTATTAAATCAAACGTTGTTGATTGTGGCCATTCCACCGATAATGGGGGAATTTGGTATCGAGCCAAACCAAGCTCAATGGGTTACGACTGGGTTTATGTTAATGAACGGAATCATGATTCCGATTACAGCCTTTTTAATTGAAAAGTTTAGCAGTAAAGCTCTCTTAATTTCTGCTATCGCCATTTTCATTCTCGGCACAATTATGGGAGCGACTGCACCTAATTTTGGAGTTCTTTTAACTGCAAGAATTATCCAGGCGATGGGGGCTGGTATTTTAATGCCACTCATGCAGACGGTGATGATGACGATTTATCCACCAGAGAAGCGAGGCGCTGCTATGGGGATGGCTGGACTCGTCATAGGCTTTGCACCTGCCATTGGCCCGACTTTAGCAGGGTGGATCATCGATCATTTTACTTGGAGACATCTGTTTTACACGGTACTGCCTTTTACGTTTATTGTTCTGCTGTTAGCAATCTTTTTAATGAAAAATGTAACACAACAGAAACAGGTAAAGGTTGATATTCTTTCAGTTGTTTTATCGACATTCGGTTGGGGAGGATTGCTGTACGGCTTCAGTATGGTGGGGTCTGTTGGATGGGGGAGTTCATTTGTAATTGGTTCTATCCTTATTGGAGCGGTCACTCTTACTCTCTTTATCAGAAGGCAGAAACAATTAAAGAATCCGATGCTGAATTTTAATGTATTTCAATTCAGGGAGTTTACCATTACGACCGTTTTATCGGTTCTCATGTTTGCATTATTAATAGGTATAGAAACACTCTTGCCACTATATATCCAAAATGTAAGAGGGGGTTCTGCGCTGCAATCAGGAATGATCTTGTTGCCAGGAGCTATTATAACAGGGGCAATGTCTCCAATTTCAGGAAGAATGTTTGATAAGTTTGGAGCAAAAGGAATGGCGATTGCCGGATTTTCTCTGATGCTTGTTGCCACAGTTCTTTACATGAATATTGAAATGGAAACTTCGATTCCCTTCATTGCCGTAATTTTTTCTTTAAAAATGTTAGGGTTCTCGTTGCTCATGACACCATTAATGACGTCGGGTATTAATGCGTTGCCATTCGGATTGATTGCCCATGGAACAGCTATGAATAATACGATTCGCATGGTTGGTGGTTCAATAGGAACCGCACTGATCATCTCGGTAATGAGCACTTCAAGTAAATTGTCACCCTCAACAAATGAGGCGATAGCGATGTTAAATGGGATTCAAGCTGCTTTTATTGTTGCAGCAATGATGGCATTAACAGGATTAATTATCTCCTTTTTTCTTACAAGGAAATCAAAGCAAGTAGAAGTGCACAGTACAGTAAGTGGAGAAATTGAAGTAGATTGAGATATAAATTGTGCTTTATGTATCTGTTAAAGCTTAAGGAGTCTGAATAAGATTTTTTTATTCGGGCTCTTTTATTGCCGTTTAACTTCCTTCAGCAATAGTCTCCCACATCTTTTTATCTTAACTTCGGCTGACTAAGGCTAAGGCCTTCAGCGGGTGTTGCGGACTTTTTTAGGGGGATTTCTCTCTTTACCGTAATTAATTTATCTTGCTCTTCTGCCGTTTCCCCAATAATCCAAGAATCTTGTCCCACTGGTTTGAAAGCTTTTATAATAAGTTAATGTTGTTTGAATTCTTTTCATATAAAAGATACTTTATATACTAGGATGATCGAAAAAGTTTCCCTATGGAAACACTTTTTTATTAGGTTCACTTAGTTCCCTGAGGGTAAAAAGGTTTCTCTAGACCCACTAGATCTCTATGTATCATAATAGGGTTGAGTGAGGGAAAAGTGGGGATATAAATGGAAGAACAGGCGTATCTAGATTTGAAAAGGGGCGAACGTGGAGCGGTTATTAGCATTATCGCTTATATTTGTTTGTCCATTATAAAATTAATCGTTGGTGTTCTTGCAGACTCTGAAGCTTTAAAGGCGGATGGATTAAATAATGCGACAGATATTATCGCCTCAGCAGCTGTTTTAATCGGATTGAAATTATCGCAGAGACCTGCTGATGATGATCATCCGTATGGTCATTGGAAGGCTGAAAACGTTGCATCATTGGTTGCATCTTTTATTATGATGGTCGTTGGTATTCAAGTTGTTTTAGATGCTATCGCCAACGTTTTTAATGGAACCCAACAAACACCAAATGTCATCTCAGCATGGGTAGGTCTCTTTAGTGCAATCATTATGTATTTTGTTTATCGTTATAATAAAAAACTAGCCACAGAGATTAATAGCCAGTCAGTTATGGCTGCTGCAAAGGACAATCTCTCTGATGCTTGGGTCAGTATTGGTGCTGCGGTTGGAATTATTGGCTCGCAGTTTCATTTGCCGTGGATTGATCCATTGGCTGCTCTTATTGTCGGCTTCATGATTTGCCATACGGCATGGGGGATCTTCCGGGAGGCTACACATTTTTTAACGGATGGATTTAATGAAAAGGAAATTCAAAAATATAAAGAAGCAATTCAGAAAATATATGGAGTAAAAGGGATTAAAGACATTAAGGCGAGGAATTATGGAAATAATGTTGTCGTTGATGTTGTCATTCTTGTTAACTCCAATTTAGATGTAAAATCTGGGCATGATATTGCGACAAAAGTAGAAGATAAACTGATAAATGAATATAATGTCTACGATGTTCATGTCCATGTAGAACCGAATTAACTAGATAACGTAAAAAGGTCTGACATTTTCAAGGATGTGAACGTTTCCTTGAAAATGACAGACTCGTAAGGTTTTATTAACTATCTCTTAGTAATAATAAGGGAATGGAAAAATAAATGGAAACGCAAAAACTGAAAATGGAAAGCGACGGCGGAGAAACCTGCGATACCTACTTCTCCCACCGTATCCGTAGAGTCTATCGTTAGTTTCCACGTCCTCAGGAACTAACAGCGTTACCCTATCATCGTCCACATCTTCGATAATGCCTTCTACTTGAGTCCCATCAGCCATTTGACCAACCACATGATAATTCATATACTGCCAGCATTTATTCTTTATATTATTAGGATCGAGTTCTGGGCGATACCCTGAATTTGGCGGAAAGTGATTATTCATATTCACCCCTCCCATTTAAAAAATATGTTTTACTAAGGGGAATATACCTTAGATATTAGGAGGACAAATATAACTTTTCACCATATTTAACTACTTAATTGATTTCTGGCTCAATATGGATATGGGAATGGTTAATTTGATGAGTTTCTGAAAGACGTTCTTCCACATTTTCAGCGATTTGATGACCTTCAATTACGGTTAGTGTAGGCTCAACAAATATGGTAGCATCAACAATTGGTTGGTTCCCGTGTAATCGAGCTTTAATATCTTTTACCAATTTTACACCTGGGGTTGAACGAATCGTCGCTTCTATTTCCATTAACTTTTCAACTTCAAAGGCATCTGTTAGATCCAGTGCCGCCTCTTTAAAGATGTCCCAAGCTGTTTTACAAATAATCACCCCTACAATCAAAGCTGCCGCCGGATCAAGCCAGCCGATTCCAAAATAAGCTCCAATTATCCCAATCATTGCACCAATACTTACTAAAGCATCTGAGCGATTATCTTGTGCTGCTGAATAAAGCGCCTTGCTGTTAATTTTTCTGGAGAGTTTCAAGTTGTAAAAATAAACTCCGTACATAAAGATGGCTGAAAAGAGTGCTACAAATGCTGTTATCATACTTGGGCTTGTCTCGTTTGGGTTAAGCACGGATTGTATGGAACCAATAAGAACTTGAATTCCTACGGAGATCATAATAAATGCGGCCACAAGTGATGCAATTGTTTCTGCTCTAGAGTGCCCGTAACGATGATTTTCATCAGGTGGTTTTTGTGAAATTTTTAACCCAATTAGTACAGCAACAGAGGCAATAATATCAGTTAAATTATTCAACCCGTCCGCCCGTAGTGCTTCTGAGTTTCCTATGTCACCTACAACCATTTTGACACTAGACAATATAATATAAGCGGCAATGCTTAACCAAGCGCCACGCTCGGCTTTTTTATACCGGGAGTTATCCATAAGTCCCTCCTAGATACTCGGCATCTTTCATTTCCTTATTATTGTTAAGGAAAATTGAAATATACTTGGGGAAAATTGGGGTAAAATAAGGCTTTAGGAAAAGGGATAATACGAATGAAAAAATGTACAAACAATAATCATTTTTCGTTGAACTTTCCTACCCTATCCCTCATAATATATATGAACATATATTCATATTTATAAAAAAATGAAAGTAGGGGTCAAAATGGGACATCATCACCATCATGGACACCATCATGGACATTCACACGGTCATTCTGCAAATAAAAAAGCTCTTCTCTTTTCCTTCCTGCTGATTTCAACCTTTATGGTCGTTGAAGTTATCGGGGGATTAATGACGAATAGTTTGGCTTTACTTGCGGATGCGGGACATATGTTAAGTGATGCAGCATCTTTGGGCTTAAGTTTTTTTGCTCTTAAGCTTGGTGAAAAAGCGGCATCACATTCTAAAACATTTGGTTATAAACGATTTGAGATTATTGCCGCTGCCATTAACGGGATGACATTAATTCTCATTTCTCTCTATATTTTAATTGAGGCCATTCAACGTTTTTCAAATCCACCAGAAATTCAAAGTACAGGAATGTTAATTATTTCTGTGATCGGTTTATTGGTTAATATTTTAGCTGCCTGGATTTTAATGCGTGGCGATAAGGAAGAAAACTTAAATGTAAGAAGTGCTTTTCTCCACGTGATAGGTGATATGTTAGGCTCTGTAGGAGCGATAACGGCGGCCTTGTTGATGATTTTCTTTGGGTGGGGCTGGGCAGACCCGGCGGCCAGTTTAGTTGTCGCAGTACTCATTAGCATTAGTGGGTATCGCGTGACGAAGGATTCATTCCATATATTAATGGAAGGAACTCCTAGTCATATTCATTTAAATGACGTGAAATCAACGCTTGAAAAAATAGATCAAGTAGAGGAAGTACATGATCTTCACATTTGGTCGATTACATCTGGAGTGTTTATGTTAAGCTGTCATATTACGATTACTGAAGACGGTCTTCATGATGGAGTATTAGAACAGGCACAAAAAGTTCTTCATGATGATTTTGGAATTGAACACAGTACAATCCAAGTGGAGAGACATGAGTTGGGGTGTCCAAGTCCTCATCTAGGATGTAATTAGTGACGCGCATGTTCAATGGTTTGTTTTAGAATATCCATTACATGCTCGTCATCGCAGCTATAAAACATCGTCGTACCTTCACGTCTAAATTTGACGAGCCGAAGATTTTTTAAAAAGCGAAGCTGATGGGAAACAGTGGATTGTAATAGACCTAAGCTTTCAGCAATATCATTTACCGAATGTTCACCAGAAAATAATAAATGGAGAATTCGGATTCGAGTTGGTTCAGATAAAGCTTTAAATGTTTGCGAAACAATAAAGAGAGTCTCTTCATCTAAATCATCGGGAGAAGGAGATTCTTTTTCTTTTTCCAATTTGGTTCACCCCCATACCTTCATTATAGCTAAAGTTTAACGAAAATAAAATTGTCGAGTATCTTAAACAGCGAATTCAAATCTCTTTATTTTGTAGTGATAGAGGTTTACAATATAATTAATATTGAAAAATGAATTTTGTATCTTAAGTAAGAGGGTGGGCATAGTGATTACAAAGTTTTTATTAGCCCTTATTTTACCGGGATTATTAGTTGTGTTTTTTTCAAAGGTAACTTATAATCGTGTTCTTGCGCTTTTATTAGCAGTTGCTTTAATTGCAGCATCCGCATACAAAGGGTATACAGACACCTCTTTGTTGATTGTGATAGACGCCCTATCTTTAACAGTTGGATTTTGGTATGCGGCTAAAATGAAACAAAAAATGAACAAAATCGAAAACCTGTCTTGATTAAACTGGATGACAGGTTTTTTGCGTTGTACAAAAGAACCTTAATTATTGTATTTACCCATATTTTTACATATGCCATATATTAAAACAAGGGAGGGAAGGAATGTTTGTTCGCTTTTTGATGGTTAGTTTAATCTAAATTGTGGTAGAATGAGGATATTAAATATACGGATTTGCAGCATATACAAAATTGAATCTTAGCATGAATGGGAGGCAATCTTTTGGAGAATAAATTTCAATTAGTTTCAAAGTATACACCTCAAGGTGACCAACCTGCAGCGATTGAAAAACTCGTCGAAGGCATTAATAGCGGGAAGAGACATCAAACCTTGCTAGGTGCAACGGGTACAGGAAAAACATTTACAGTGTCAAATGTTATCCAACAAGTGAATAAACCAACCCTCGTACTCGCTCACAATAAAACACTTGCCGGACAATTATACAGTGAATTTAAAGAATTCTTTCCTCATAATGCGGTTGAGTATTTTGTTAGTTATTATGACTATTTTCAGCCGGAAGCCTATGTTCCACAGACTGATACATTTATTGAGAAAGATGCGAGTATTAACGATGAAATAGATAAGTTACGACACTCAGCTACGTCTTCTTTATTTGAACGGGAGGATGTGATTATCATTGCTTCCGTATCTTGTATTTATGGTTTAGGTTCACCAGAAGAATATCGTGAACTTGTTCTTTCCTTAAGAGTTGGGATGGAAGTGGAGCGTAATCAACTTTTACGAAAATTAGTAGATATTCAATACAGTCGAAACGACTTGAACTTTATTCGGGGAACATTCCGTGTTCGTGGGGATGTGGTTGAAATTTTCCCGGCATCAAGAGATGAACACTGTATTCGAGTCGAGTTCTTTGGTGATGAAATTGACCGTATAAGAGAAGTCGATGCTCTTACTGGAGAAATTCTTGGTGACCGGGAACATGTTGCGATTTATCCAGCATCCCACTTCGTTACACGTGAGGAAAAATTGAAAGTAGCGATTGGAAAT
This sequence comes from uncultured Bacillaceae bacterium, assembly GCA_963787345.1. Classification (GTDB taxonomy): domain Bacteria; phylum Bacillota; class Bacilli; order Bacillales; family Cytobacillaceae; genus Bacillus_BD. Next base: position 717,709 of record CAWBCW010000026.1, read on the forward strand.
ATTGAAAAAGAACTAGAGGAAAGGTTAACTGAGCTAAAAGCTAATGATAAACTTCTAGAAGCGCAGCGCCTTGAACAACGAACACGTTACGATCTGGAAATGATGCGAGAAATGGGCTTTTGTTCTGGGATTGAAAACTACTCACGCCACCTTACATTGCGTTCGCCTGGTTCGACACCTTATACATTACTTGATTATTTTCCGAAGGATTTCTTGATGATTGTCGATGAGTCCCATGTGTCCATTCCGCAAGTGCGCGGCATGTATAATGGGGACCAGGCAAGAAAACAGGTGTTGGTGGATCACGGCTTTCGTCTGCCGTCTGCCTTGGACAACCGTCCCTTAAAATTTACAGAGTTTGAAAGTCATATGAATCAAATCGTTTATGTTTCTGCGACCCCAGGACCATATGAAATCGAGCACGCCCCAGATGTCATCGAACAAATTATTCGTCCAACAGGGCTCCTCGATCCGATCATTGAGGTACGTCCAATTGAAGGTCAAATTGATGATTTAATCGGGGAAATTAATGAACGTATAGAAAAAAATGAGCGTGTTCTTGTCACAACCTTGACGAAAAAAATGTCTGAAGACTTAACCGATTATTTAAAAGAAATCGGTATAAAAGTACAATACATACATTCAGAGGTAAAAACGTTAGAACGGACTGAAATCATTCGTGACCTTCGACTAGGGAAGTATGATGTATTAATTGGAATCAACTTGTTACGGGAAGGATTGGATATTCCGGAAGTCTCGCTTGTAACAATTCTTGATGCAGATAAAGAAGGGTTCTTGCGTTCAGAACGTTCTCTAATCCAAACAATTGGTCGGGCAGCACGTAATGCAAATGGTAAGGTTATTATGTATGCAGATAAAATGACTCATTCGATGGAAGTAGCGATCTCTGAGACGAAACGTCGTCGAGCCATTCAAGAGGAACACAATGAAAAGCATGGCATTACCCCAAAAACGATTCAAAAGGAGATTCACGATTTAATTAAAGCAACCCATGCTGCAGAGGAGCAGGAAGAGTATAGTGTTGCAGAAAGTTTAATGAAGCTTTCGAAGAAAGAACGGAACAAGGTAATCGCCGATATGGAAAAAGAAATGAAGGAAGCGGCCAAAGCCTTGGATTTCGAACGTGCCGCAGAGCTTCGTGATATATTATTTGAATTGAAAGCGGAAGGATGACAAATACATGGCAATGGATAAAGTTGTAATCAAGGGTGCCAGAGCCCATAATTTAAAAAATATTGATGTCACAATTCCGAGAGATAAGCTTGTTGTAGTGACAGGACTTTCTGGTTCAGGAAAGTCCTCTCTTGCGTTTGATACGATTTATGCGGAGGGACAGCGAAGATATGTAGAATCCCTTTCAGCTTATGCTCGCCAATTTCTCGGGCAAATGGAAAAGCCAGATGTTGATCTAATTGAAGGATTATCACCGGCGATTGCTATCGATCAAAAAACAACAAGTAATAACCCTCGATCGACAGTTGGAACGGTAACCGAAATTTATGATTACTTACGTTTACTTTTTTCACGGGTTGGGCATCCGATTTGTCCCACTCATGGAATTGAAATTACCTCGCAAACGATTGAACAAATGGTTGACCGGATTATGGAATATCCAGAACGCACGAGAATTCAGGTGCTTTCTCCGGCGGTTTCGGGAAAAAAAGGGGCCCATGTTAAATTACTAGAAGATATTAAAAAACAAGGATATGTCCGTGTTCGTATTGATGGAGACATGTATGATTTAGGCGAGGATATTGAACTTGATAAAAATAAAAAGCATTCGATTGAGGTTGTCATTGACAGGATTGTCATAAAAGAGGGTGTGGCGACAAGGCTGGCTGATTCTCTTGAGTCTGCATTAAAACTTGGTGAAGGAAGGGTTTTGATTGATGTAATCGATCAAGAAGAGCTTCTATTTAGCGAACATCATTCTTGTCCGATCTGTGGTTTCTCAATTGACTCTCTTGAGCCACGGATGTTCTCATTCAACAATCCATTTGGCGCGTGTTCAGCATGTGATGGTCTTGGAGCAAAGAAAGTAGTTGACGTCAATCTTGTGATTCCTGATAAGACGTTAACATTACGTGAAAATGCAATTGTTCCGTGGGAAGGGAAGATGTCTAAATATTATCCGCAATTATTAGAGTGTGTATGTACTCATTATGGAATTGATATGGATATTCCCGTAATAGAAATTCCTGAACACCATATGGATAAAATTTTACATGGCTCAAATGGGGAAAAGATTCTCTTTCACTATGAAAATGATTATGGACAGGTTCGAGAAAATCTAGTTGAATTTGAGGGAGTTTTACGAAATATTGAACGTCGCTATCGAGACTCAAGTTCCGATTTTATACGTGAGCAAATGGAAAAGTATATGGCGGAGCGTGCTTGTAGAACATGTAAAGGTTATCGATTAAGCAAGGCGTCGTTGGCTGTTAAAGTTGATGGAAAGCATATCGGGGAAGTATCTGAACTTTCAATTGAACTGGCAGTAGGATTTTTTAATCAACTCACTTTATCGGAAAAGGAAGCGCAAATTGCCAAATTAATTTTACGTGAAATTAATCAACGTCTTCGCTTTCTGACGAATGTCGGCCTTGATTATATTACGTTAAGTCGATCAGCAGGAACATTGTCTGGGGGTGAAGCCCAACGAATCCGCTTAGCCACTCAAATCGGTTCACAATTAACAGGAGTTTTATATATTTTGGATGAACCATCGATTGGACTGCATCAACGGGATAATAATCTCCTTATTGGTTCTTTACAAAAAATGCGTGATATCGGCAATACACTTATCGTTGTTGAGCATGATGAAGACACGATGATGGCATCTGACTATTTGATTGATATTGGTCCTGGGGCGGGCGTACATGGCGGTCAAATTATGGCAGCCGGGACACCAGAAGAAGTGATGGCCGATCCTAACTCTTTAACAGGTCAATATTTATCAGGGAAAAAATTTATTCCATTGCCAGTTGAAAGAAGACAGCCAGATGGTCGGTTTATCGAAATCAAAGGAGCGAAGGAAAATAATTTAAAAAATATCAATGTTAAATTTCCACTAGGAATGTTTATTACAGTAACAGGGGTTTCTGGATCTGGTAAAAGTACACTAGTCAATGGAATTTTACAAAAGACATTAGCCCGTGAGTTAAATCGTGCTAGGACTTCACCAGGTGCCTATCGTTCCATTTCAGGGTTGGAACATTTAGAAAAAGTCATTAATATTGATCAAACTCCAATTGGGCGGACCCCAAGGTCAAATCCTGCAACGTATACAGGGGTTTTTGATGATATTCGGGATGTTTATTCTCAAACAAATGAAGCGAAAGTACGCGGCTATCAAAAAGGACGTTTTAGTTTTAATGTGAAAGGCGGACGTTGTGAAGCATGCCGAGGCGATGGAATTATCAAAATTGAAATGCACTTTTTACCGGATGTGTATGTTCCTTGTGAAATTTGTCATGGCAAACGATATAATCGTGAAACGTTAGAAGTAAAATATAAAGGAAAAGGCGTATCAGACATTTTAGATATGACAGTAGAAGATGCGGTTCACTTCTTTGAAAATCATCCGAAAATTAAACGTAAGTTACAGACTTTATACGATGTCGGCTTAGGCTATGTAACTCTCGGTCAGCCTGCAACGACTTTATCCGGAGGGGAAGCCCAACGGGTCAAATTAGCAGCAGAACTACATCGCCGCTCAAACGGAAAGACTTTTTATATTTTAGATGAACCAACAACAGGATTGCATGTTGATGATATTTCTAGATTATTAGTTGTTTTAAAACGATTGGTAGAAAATGGTGATACGGTACTAGTCATTGAGCATAACTTAGATGTGATCAAAACAGCTGACTATATTATCGACTTGGGTCCAGAGGGAGGAGACGGAGGCGGAACGATCGTCGCAACCGGAACTCCTGAAGAAGTAGCTGATATTTCTGGATCCTACACTGGACAATACTTAAAGCCAGTCCTTGAACGCGATCGCAATCGCATGAAACAACAAGTAAGTGTAGATTAAGTTTTTTGAAACTTATGGCTAGGTATAATCGTATAGTTCTTTTGAAAAGAGATTTCCCTAGGAGGAATGAAAAAATGAAAGAAGAACGGAAACGAATTTTGAAAATGGTTGAAGACGGTAAACTGACGGTTGACGAGGCCCTGACATTAATAGAAGAATTAGAGAAGTCATCAAGAGTACAAGAAGAAAAGAAAGAGCAATTAGTGGGGGAACTTTCAACGTTTGTGAAATCAAGTGAACAGCAGCATAGAAATGAAAGAAGTGCGCAAGAAACTTTTCAATCGACAAAGGAGAAGATTTTTGACTTTGTTGATAGTGCCGTTAAAAAGCTAAAAGAGTTTGATCTTGATTTGAACTTTGGAAAGTACAAAGAAGTGAGCCATATTTTTCAGCAAGCCGATGCTTCGATCCATTACATGGATATTGATATTGCCAATGGGCATGTTACTGTCATTCCATGGGATCAAACGGACATTCGAGTTGAGTGCGAAGCCCAAGTCTATAAAGGAGAATCGCTCGATGAAGCGAGAGAAACCTTTTTAAAAGAAGTTACCTTTGAAGTCCGCGGACAGCGTCTGTTTTTTACAACAGGCCAAAAGTGGATTAAATTGAAAGCAAAAGTATATATTCCACAAATCGAGTACGGTCAAATCGATATTCGGATGTTTAATGGCTCGATTGAGGGAAAGGATTTGCAAGTTAAACAATCTAAAATTAAAACCGCCAATGGAAAAATCATAATGGATGGAATCAAAGGTGAAGACGTGGAAATAGAAACCGCAAACGGAGGGATTATATTTACCAATTCAATCGTAGCGAAAATGGAAGCAGAAACTTTAAATGGTGGAATTGAAATCGAAGGGGATTTTCAAAAGTTAGAGGCTCAAACATTTAATGGAGATATTAAGGCCCATTTACTAGGAAATTCCTGCGAATGGATAGAAGCAAGTACGACGACTGGTTCGATTGAATGTGTGATTCCAGAGCAATATTCTGTCAATGGTGAATTAAAATCGAACCTGGGGAATTTTACGGTTGATTTAGAGGGCATTCAAATTGTTGAGGAAAAAAGTGAGCTCATTCAGAAAACGCTTGGCTTTAAATCGATTCAAGAGTCTGCTCATCCTTTACGATTGTTTGCGGAATCAAAAACAGGGTCGGTAGCTGTACGTAAAGCATAGGCTGACTTTATACTGAAGTTAATGAGTCCTCTTGAACGAATGGGGGTGTTAAGGTGAAATGGTTACTTGGAATTGTAATCAATGCTGTTCTTTTTATGGCTCTAGCTGGCTTTTTCAAAGACTCGATCTATATTGAAGGAATTTGGGCTGCGCTGGGAGCTAGTTTCGTTCTATCTGTGCTCAATATATTTGTTAAACCGATCCTGATCATTTTAACATTACCTGTTACCGTTCTTTCATTAGGGTTATTTTTATTTGTGATTAACGCACTGACATTGTTATTAACGGATCGTATAATGGGAAGTTCTTTTGACATTGATACTTTTGGAATGGCTTTGTTAGTAGCTGTGATTATGTCGCTTATGAATGTTATCATACAAAATCAATTAACACCGAGGATGAAGGATAAGAAATAAGAGGCTGTCTCAGATAGGGATCTAGTATTCGTGTTGAAAAGTGAAGGCTGGATCCCTTAATGGGAGACAGTCTATTTTTTGTTTACGAAATTAAAGAGTGTAAAAGTATAACTTACTAAGAAAAAATGATAAAATGAAACTCGAACTTTTATTTTCAATGTAAGCTTTCTCTATATAAATTTATTCAATACAAAGCCTGCACCTTACTAGATGAAAAAGGAGGACTATTGTGGTTAAAGTACGTACGAAAGATATCATCGAAAAGTTCGCCCTTGAGTTAATTAGTGGGGAAGAGGGGATCAACCGACCCATTATTATAAGTGATATATCGCGGCCTGGAATTGAAATTGCAGGATATTTTGATTTTTATCCAGCTAATCGAATTCAATTGATTGGGAAAACGGAGTTAACCTTTGCGTCTAAACTTTCAGAGCCGGAACGAGCTTACCGCATGGAAAAGCTTTGTACCGATGTAACTCCAGGGATTGTTATTTCAAGGGATATGCCTGTTCCTGAGGAGCTTATTGAAGCTTCTGAAAGGGAATCTGTACCGGTTATGCGTACGAAGCAAAATACGACCAAGTTCTCTGGACTATTAACAAACTTTCTTGAAAGTAAATTAGCACCAACAACTGCTGTACATGGTGTACTTGTAGATATTTATGGTGTAGGTGTTTTAATTATGGGCCAAAGCGGAGTTGGTAAAAGTGAAACCGCCTTGGAACTTGTTAAACGGGGTCATCGCCTTGTGGCAGATGACTGTGTGGAAATCCGTCAAGAAGAGGAGAATACCTTAATCGGAACTTCACCTGAGCTAATCGAACATTTATTAGAAATACGCGGACTTGGAATCATTGATGTGATGACCTTGTTTGGAGCAGGAGCGGTCGTTTCCCATAAAAAAATATCCCTTGTTATTAATTTGGAAATCTGGGATCAGTATAAACAATATGATCGCTTGGGGCTGGATGAGGAAAAAATTAAAATTATTGATACAGAAGTAACGAAAATAACGATTCCGGTAAGACCAGGTCGAAATTTAGCGGTCATTATTGAAGTGGCGGCCATGAACTTCCGTTTAAAACGAATGGGAATGAATGCTGCTGAAAGCTTTACTGAAAGATTGAATAATGTCATTGTTGATAATGTCCAAGATGAATCTGAAAGTTGACGGCTCAGGGAAATACAGGATTTTTATTATCCCATTAAAGTTGATTTATATCATGTCTATATGTTAATGGATCAAGTATAGTCCAAGGGATATGAACAATTAAAAGGAGTTGTTAAAATGGAAGATCGTATTCAACCGCTTGATCCGATAGCTCTTTCTCTTGGTCCTATCCAGGTCCATTGGTATGGTGTCATTATCGGAGCAGCTATTGTGCTGGGCTTATACATTTTGGTCAAGGAATCCGATAAGCGGGGGATTGAAAAAGATTTATTTATCGACATGTTACTATGGGCCATACCCATTGCAATCCTATCAGCACGTGCTTATTATGTCATTTTTGAATGGGATTATTATTCACAAAATCCGGGCCAAATTATCGCGATTTGGAGAGGCGGACTTGCCATTCATGGGGCACTAATTGGTTCGGTAATTACAGCTTATGTTTTCACGAAAAAACGAGGCGTCTCGTTTTGGAAAGTGGCTGATATTATTGCGCCGAGTCTCATATTAGGTCAGGCGATTGGTCGTTGGGGAAACTTTATGAATCAGGAAGCACATGGTGGAGAAGTAACACGAGGATTTCTGGAAAGTTTATTTTTACCAGATTGGATCATTAATCAAATGTATATTAATGGTGTCTACTACCATCCTACTTTCTTATATGAATCAATATGGAATTTACTAGGATTTGTATTGTTAATTTTATTAAGAAAAGTGAATTTGCGCCGTGGGGAATTATTTCTTACTTATCTGATTTGGTATTCTATGGGGCGTTATTTTATCGAAGGGTTAAGAACCGACAGCTTAATGTTGACAGAAAGTATTCGGGTGGCCCAAATGATTTCAATTGTTCTAATTATTGGAGCTGTTGCAGTCCTCGTTTACCGTCGTGTGAAAGGATACGCAAATATCGGTTACTTAGATCAGGAAGCACCAACAAAAGCAAAGTCAAAAAAGAAGAAAAAGTAGGATTCAGGTTTTTTAACTTCCTTCAGCAAATGCTTTTGTACCGAAAGCTTGCGACAGGTACAGAGGTCTACCGTTTCTATAAGTGGTGAGATGAATCAAGCTAATGTCAATTCAGTGTGAATTCAACCTTTGGCTGAATGAAGTTAAGCCTCCGGCGGATGTCTCGGATTTTTTAAGGGTAGTTCCTCGAGCGAGCTCGAGAAAAATCCGGACGCAAATTCGACGGGCGAATTTGATAAAGAGTTAGAAACAAACATTGAGTGTAGAGGGAGATTTTCATGGTCAATTCGATTAAAAAGGGGCTTGTAGTCGGGCTTAGGGTAACTTGGACACTAGGAAAAGTGATATTTCCAATTACCTTACTTGTAGCATTATTACAGCATACGCCCGTTTTGCCGTGGCTGATTGATTTAATTGCACCGTTTATGAGTGTATTTGGGTTATCTGGTGATGCGGCCATTCCCTTAGTACTTGGAAATCTGTTAAATATATATGCTGCGATTGGGGCTATTTTGACGTTAGATTTAACGGTAAAAGAGGTCTTTACGATTGCGTTAATGCTCAGTTTTGCCCACAGTATGTTTCTTGAAAGTGGAGTTGTGGTGAAAGTCGGTGTGAAACTATGGATTGTCCTCCTTGTTCGCTACGGTTTAGCCATTCTTTCTGGAATCGTGGTGAACTTAGTTTGGCAAGGTGGTTCACAACCTGCTCAATTCGGCTTCGTCTCAAATGAGTTACAGCCAGAGGTCATTACGGGTTGGATGCCGATTGCAATAGACGCTTTGCAACAAGCATTTATGGGGATTTTGCAGCTAGCATTAATTGTCATTCCAATTATGATTGTCATTCAAATTCTAAAGGATAACCGTTTTATTGATGTTTTTTCAAAAAAAATGGCCCCGATTACGCGAACATTAGGAATGAATGAAAACACTTCAACAACGCTCGCGGCAGGACTATTTTTTGGTTTGGCCTATGGTGCCGGCGTCATGATTCAAGCTTCAAAAGAAGAAGGAGTTTCGAAAAAGGATCTTACGATTGCGTTTGTTTTTCTTGGGACCTGTCATGCTGTAATTGAAGATACCCTTATTTTTGTTCCACTTGGAATCCCTGTTCTTCCACTTTTACTTATTCGTTTAGTAATAGCCATTCTACTAACCGTAACCGTCGCAATTATATGGAAAAAAACCTCAACTGATCGAAGAAAGGAAGTTACATATGGACAATAAAATTACAACTTTATTATTTGATTTAGATGGTACGTTAATTGATACAAATGAGTTGATTATCACATCTTTTCTTCATACGTTAGAACAATATTTTCCTGGCCAATATCAGCAGCAAGATGTATTGCCATTTTTAGGACCGACACTTTACGATACTTTTTCAAAATTAAACCCTGACAAGGTCGATGAAATGTCTCATGTGTATCGCACCTTTAATAAAGCGAAGCATGATTCATTTGTCAAAGAGTTTCCTGGTGTTTATGACACGATGAAACAGTTAAAGGAAGCCGGTTTCAAAATGGGCATTGTTACATCGAAAATGTCTGATGTGGCGATAATGGGAATGAAATTGACAAAAATTGATCCGTTTTTTGATACGATTGTAGCGAGTGAACATATTGAAAATCCAAAGCCCGATCCAGAAGCCATCTATAAAGCCCTTGAGGAACTTGGATCTAGCCCGGATGAAGCGATTATGGTCGGTGATAATGGTTCAGATATATTAGCTGGCAAAAATGCAGGGGTACGAACAACAGTAGGAGTATCGTGGTCCATTAAGGGGAGAGAACATGTACGTTCATTTGAACCAGACTATATATTAGAACATATTACTGATATCTATCCGATTGTCGGTGTTGAGCAAAAGTGAGAAACACAGTACGTTATCCGGTAGAAGGGGCCAATTCCTTATGGCATGTATATAAGACGGTGCCTTTTTGGAAGGTAATCAAGAATTTTGTTGTGATTCAAATGGCGCGTTATAGTCCCTTTCTAGGATTAAAAAACTGGCTTTACCGACATCTTTTAAAAATGAAGGTGGGAGACCAAACTTCATTTGGTTTAATGGTCATGTTAGATATTATGTTTCCGGAAAAAATCAGTATTGGCCGCAATTCAGTTATCGGCTATAACACAACGATTTTGGCTCATGAATATTTAATAAAGGAATACCGGCTTGGAGATGTCAAAATTGGCAGTGAAGTTATGATTGGTGCCAATACAACGATTCTTCCCGGTGTGGTAATAGGGGATGGCGCCGTTGTTTCTGCCGGTACCCTTGTCAATCGAGATGTCCCGCCTAGATCCTTTGTCGGCGGAAATCCAATGGTGTTAATTCGAGAAAATGTGAATGAATTGTTATGAAAAAAGGAGTGCCGAGCATCTTCCACTTTATGGAGGAGCTCGGCACTCCTTTTTTATTACTTGGTGAAAATAGTATAATAGAAAAGAAATAAATATATTGACTGATTTTTCTTGACAAAGGAATGTAGGGGAGTTACAATAACTTCAACTTACTACCACATTAGCGAACTAAAGTAAAAAATGAACAGAGGTGTACTACGGAATGAGCCGTTTATTTATGTTTGAAAAACCATTAGGGATGAGAGATACATTACCAGAACTGTATGAGGCGAAACATCGTACACGTTCATTGATCAGTGAAGAAATGAAAAGATGGGGATATCAATTTATTGAGACGCCTGCTTTAGAATATTATGAAACCGTCGGTGCTGCATCGGCAATTTTAGATCAGCAGCTTTTTAAGCTGCTAGATCAACAAGGACATACACTTGTGCTAAGACCTGATATGACTTCTCCGATTGCAAGGGTAGCGGCCTCTAAATTGTTAAAAGAAGATTTGCCGCTACGACTAGCTTATTCTGCAGACGTTTACCGTGCACAGCAAAGGGAAGGCGGACGCCCAGCTGAATTCGAACAAATCGGTGTTGAATGTATTGGTGATAGTACAATGAGTGCAGATGGTGAGGGGATTGCTTTACTCATATCTACCCTTGAAGAAGTAGGATTGGAACAGTTTCAATTATCCGTTGGGCATATCGGCTTTATACAGGAGTTTTTTATTGATATATTAGGGACAGAAGATCGTGTTAAGACACTAACGACTTTTTTATATGAAAAAAATTATGTAGGTTATCGCGAGCATGTGAAACAACTTCCGCTTTCTTCGATCGATAAGCAAAGATTAATTGATTTCTTAAGCTTAAGAGGAGGAGAAGAAGTTTTTGACTCTGCTTTCAACTTACTTGAAAATAATAAAGGAATTGAAGCCCTCCAGGAGTTAAAACATTTATGGGAGATTCTGAAAGATTACGGCGAAATTGGAATGAGAGTGAAATTTGATTTAACTCTCGTTAGCCATATGAGTTATTATACGGGGGTTTTATTTGAAGTATATGCAGATCAAGTTGGATTCCCAATTGCAAGTGGTGGTCGCTATGACAAACTGTTAAACCAATTCGGAAAAGATGCGGGTGCAACAGGCTTTGCGATTCGGTTAGATCGACTACTCGAGGCGCTAGGAAGCATCGAAAGTCGTAATCCTGTGAAATGTATTATTTTCAGTGGTGAGCGACGCAAAGAAGCGTTCCAATTAGCAGCGGAAAATAGAAAAGCGGGAAATAAAGTCGTGTTACAAGACATTAATGGAGTTAAAGACATTGACGCTTGTACGGAATTATATGAAGAGATTATGATGTTAGTTGGAAAAGCAGGGAAGGAGTCAACACGATGAATGAGCCTTTAACGATTGCAATGCCAAAAGGGCGAATTTTTGAAGAAGCAGCAGCTTTGCTTCGTGAAGCAGGCTTTCAATTACCGCCTGAATTTGATGATTCGAGAAAATTAATCATTGACGTCGAAGAAGAGAATTTTCGGTTTATTTTAGCGAAACCAATGGATGTTCCTACATATGTTGAACATGGTGTCGCAGATCTTGGGATTGCCGGAAAAGACGTCATGCTAGAGGAAGAACGTGACGTTTACGAAGTTCTTGACTTAAAAATTAGTGAATGTCATCTAGCAGTTGCTGGATTGCCAAATACAAAAATGAATAACATTGCTCCAAAGATTGCAACGAAATATCCTAATGTAGCATCAACGTATTTCCGTGAGCAAGGGGAGCAAGTTGAAATTATTAAATTAAACGGATCTATCGAGCTCGCCCCAATTATCGGTTTGGCAGATCGAATTGTTGATATTGTATCAACAGGCCGTACGCTAGCTGAAAATGGCTTAGTTGAATACGAGCGAATTGTTGATATTACCTCTCGTTTAATTGTAAATCCAGTCAGCTATCGGATGAAGGACGCGCGTATTAGCGAAATCGTGGAACGGATTGCCAAAGTTTTAGAAGCGAAGACTACAATTGCTTAAGGATTCGCACCAAAGAAATAGAATTTACTTAGGTTAGGATGAGTTCGGTGAAAATAATAAAAGTAAATGAAGATATTTCGATAAAAAGATCGGTAGACAGTGGTACAGAAGAACAAAGAGTAATTGTTAAAGATATTATTTCAAAGGTTAAAAATAATGGTGATGCAGCTCTTCAAGAATATACAGAAAAATTTGATGGCGTTATGCTAGAATCTTTGGCTGTCACAGCAAAAGAGATAGAAGAAGCGTACACCCTCGTTTCACCCGAAATCATAGAGATTATTAAGGAAGCGGCAGCCAATATTCGTTCGTTTCATGAAAGACAATTAAGCAATTCATGGATTACAACTGAAAAAAATGGAACGATATTAGGACAAAAAGTAACTCCGCTTGACTCTGTTGGAGTTTATGTGCCAGGTGGAACGGCTGCATATCCTTCATCTGTTTTAATGAATGTCGTCCCTGCACAAGTGGCAGGAGTTGAACGAATTGTCATGGTTTCTCCTCCTGGAAAAGATGGGAAATTACCAGCTGGAGTGCTAGTGGCTGCACAAGAATCAGGTGTTAAAGAAATTTATAAAGTTGGTGGCGCTCAGGCGATTGCGGCACTTGCTTATGGTACAGAAACGATTGGATCTGTTGATAAAATCACTGGACCTGGCAATATTTTTGTCGCATTAGCGAAGCGTGAAGTATTTGGTGATGTTGATATTGATATGATTGCCGGACCTAGTGAGATTGCCATTTTAGCAGACGATAGTGCTAGAGCTAATGAAGTTGCAGCTGATTTATTATCGCAAGCTGAACATGATGTTCGTGCATGTAGTGTTCTTGTTACACCCTCAACTACATTAGCCGAAGCAGTTGCGGTTGAAGTAGAAAAACAACTTGAGACTCTTCCACGTCGTGAAATGGCTTCCCAATCGATTTCAGATTATGGGGTTATTTACGTAACGGAAACAGTAGATGAAGCAATTGAAACAGTGAATAAGCTAGCACCTGAACATTTAGAAATTATGATGGAAAATGCAATGGAGAAGGTTGGACGTATCCGTCATGCTGGAGCGATTTTTATCGGACGTTACAGCTCAGAGCCGGTCGGCGATTATTTTGCCGGTCCGAATCATGTATTGCCAACGAATGGAACGGCAAGATTCTCAAGTCCATTAAATGTCGATGATTTCCAAAAGAAATCAAGTCTTATTATGTATAGTGAACAGGCCTTTCACGAAAACAGTGCGAAAATCGCTGCATTTGCTCGACTTGAAGGCCTTGAAGCTCATGCACGAGCAATTGAGGCTCGTATGGATGGGAAAAAGTAAAATACGAGTAAAGGGAGTTATAGAATATGTCAAGAACAGCTTCAATCAGTAGAAAAACAGGTGAAACGAATGTTGAACTTTCAATAAATATCGATGGCTCTGGTCAATCTGAATTAGTAACTGGAGTTCCTTTTTTATCCCATATGCTTGATTTATTTGCTAAGCACGGTCAATTTGATTTAAAAGTGAATGCAGATGGTGATACAGAAGTAGATGATCATCATACAACCGAGGATATCGGTATTTGTCTCGGACATGTATTTAAGGAAGCGATTGGTGATAAAAAAGGGATTAAACGTTATGGAAGTGCAACGATTCCGATGGATGAGACGCTCGCGACTGTTGTGGTTGACTTAAGCAATCGTCCTCACTTTGAAATTCGTGCCGAGTTTCCAAGTCAAAAGGTCGGGAATTTTGATACGGAGTTGGTAAATGAATTCCTTTGGAAATTTGCTCTTGAGGCGAGAATAAATTTACATGTCATCGTTCATTATGGACAAAATACACATCACATCATTGAAGCGATTTTTAAAGCAATGGCAAGAGCACTTGATGAAGCTACAATGATTGATCCGCGTGTCAAAGGGGTTCCATCCTCTAAGGGGATGTTATAAGTGATCGGAATTGTTGATTATGGAATGGGAAATTTATTCAGTGTCAGTGAGGCATTGAAACGTTTAGAAGTATCCTATTTTATTTCCGAGAAACCGGATGAGTTGGTTAAAGCAAGCCGTCTCATATTACCTGGCGTCGGTGCGTTTAAAGATGCAATGATACGTCTTAATGAAACTGGACTAACTGATTTTCTTCATCAGTATGTTGCAACAGGGAAACCTCTGTTAGGTATTTGTCTGGGCATGCAACTTTTATTTGAGGAAAGCGAAGAAGGCGGGTTTTCTGAAGGACTTAGTCTTTTACCAGGTCGTGTCGTTCGTTTTCCTGGAACAGCGGAAAATGGCGATACCTACAAAGTGCCACATATGGGATGGAATCGGTTAGAATGGGTTAACCCATCGCCTATTACAAACGGCTTAGAAGAAGATTATGCTTATTTCGTCCATTCTTATTATGTAAAAACAGAAAATCCTGAAATTTTAATTGGAAAAGCATCCTACTACGAAGAAGTTCCAGCAATAGTAGGTCGCAACAATATATACGGGATGCAATTTCATCCAGAAAAAAGCAGCAAACTAGGCGTACAACTACTAATAAACTTTTGTATGAAACACAGGGGCGGTTCTATCGTTTCATAAACGGTAAAGAAGGGGTTCTCTAGTAGCAGTAAGAGGACTGTACTTATGAAAGGGGAGCGGAATGATGGCATTTACGATTTATCCTGCAATTGATATGCGGGGTGGGAAGTGTGTTCGATTGATTCAAGGTGATTATAATCAAGAGACGATTTATGGGGACTCACCTTTTGATATGGCGAAATCATTTAAGGAAGCGGGGGCGCCTTGGATACATATGGTGGATCTCGACGGTGCGAAGGATGGAAAACGTGTAAATGATTCATTTGTTATTCAAGCTGCTCAAGAATTAAAGGTCAATGTCCAAATCGGTGGTGGCATTCGCACAGAAGAAGACGTTGCTCACTATTTAGAGAATGGTGTAGCTAGAGTCATTATTGGCAGCATGGCGATCTCTAATCCTGAGTTTGCAATCGAAATGATCAAAAAATACGGTGAGAAAATTGCGATTGGAATCGATGCGAAAAATGGATTTGTGGCTACACATGGTTGGCTAAATACATCGGAGGCGAAGGCTGTTGATGTGGGTAAAAAATTTGCGGATGCTGGATGTGAAACATTTATTTTCACTGACATTGCAACCGACGGGATGCTAGCGGGTCCAAATATTGAAGCAGTTAAAAAAATGGCTGTGGAAACAGGCAAAAGCGTAATAGCTTCTGGTGGAGTTAGCAGCCTTCAAGACTTATTGAATTTGAAAGAATACGGTTCTCAAGGAATAAGCGGAGCAATTGTAGGAAAGGCGATTTATGAAGGGCGCTTTACCGTTGCTGACGCATTGAAAGAGGTGGAGGCGTAAATGGTTACGAAACGGATTATTCCTTGTCTAGACGTTAAAGATGGCCGAGTCGTGAAAGGTGTACAATTTGTTGAACTTCGTGATGCTGGCGATCCAGTTGAACTGGCTCGATTCTATGACGAACAAGGAGCAGATGAGCTCGTATTTCTTGATATTTCTGCCTCCCATGAAGGCCGTAAAACAATGGTAGAAGTCGTCAATAAGGTTGCTTCAGAGCTTGCTATTCCCTTTACAGTCGGCGGAGGAATTAACTCGCTTGAAGATATGAAACGAATTTTACGTGCAGGCGCAGATAAGGTATCATTAAATACAGCAGCGGTATTAAACCCTGAAATCATTACAGAAGGATCCGATTTTTTTGGTTCCCAATGTATCGTCGTGGCAATTGATGCAAAATGGGATGAAAAATTGGGTTCATGGCGGGTGTATACACATGGTGGCCGGACTCCAGTTGAAAAGGATGTAATCTCATGGGCCAAAGAAGTGGTAGAACGTGGTGCCGGTGAAATTCTTCTCACAAGTATGGACTCAGATGGTGAGAAAAATGGATTTAATTTGGCTTTAACAAAGGCTGTTAGTGAGGCTGTAACGGTCCCTGTCATCGCTTCAGGTGGAGCTGGGAACGCGGAGCATTTTGTAGAAGCGTTCGTCGAAGGGAAAGCTGACGCCGCTTTAGCCGCATCGATTTTCCATTATAAAGAAACATCGGTCAAAGAAGTCAAAGCCTATCTGCGAGAAAAAGGCGTGAACGTAAAGTGAGATTAGAAGACGTTAAATTTGATGAAAAGGGGTTAATTCCGGCAATTGTTCAAGACGCAATCACGAAAGAAGTCTTAACTCTTGCCTATATGAACCGTACTTCATTAGAAAAATCAATACAATCTGGCGAAACTTGGTTTTTCAGTCGTTCCCGTCAGGAATTATGGCATAAAGGAGCAACAAGCGGTAATACACAAAAAATCGTTTCAATGAAATTAGATTGTGATCGTGATGCGATTGTTGTTCTCGTCAATCCAGCAGGACCAGCCTGTCACACTGGTGAAATTAGTTGTTTTAATGAATCTATTTATTAAAAAGAAGGTGCAGCAAACGTGAGTCCAAAATTAACTGATTATGAAATCTTAATGACACTTGAGGAAGTTATCGCGCAACGTGAAAAGGAACGTCCTGAAGGTGCATATACGACTTATTTATTCGAACAAGGTGTTGATAAAATCCTCAAAAAAGTCGGTGAAGAAGCTACAGAAGTGGTTATTGCAGCAAAAAACCGCGATCACGAAGAATTAAAGTGGGAGGCATCTGATCTTATCTACCACTTAATGGTATTATTACGTGAACAAGGGGTTTCTTTTAAAGAAATTTTGAAGGTTTTAGAAGAGAGACATTTAACGAAAGAAGATCCGAAATAAAAAGACAAAGCCTGTCGACTTCAGAAAGATTGAGATCATTCTGAAATGGACAGGCTTTTTATTATCGTCGGAATAAATAGCGAAATGGACCTTTTTGTCAAGTATATAATATGATATAATAACTTAGTTGAGAACGAAAGAAAATGGAGGATCTCATGAGTAAAAACGCTCAAGCTAAAACAAAAGGACAACTGCTGTCATTTATTCCTACAGGTGAATATTATTTCACATTAGGCTTGAAAGCATTTCAACGTCGTGATTTTCAGAAAGCAATTAAATACTTAAAAAGAGCCATGCACTTAGAACCGGGTGAACCGATGATTGTGTGTCAATTGGCGATTATTTATACAGAACTTGGAGATTTCCAGCAATCGAATGAACTGTTACATTTCATTTTAGAAGAATTAGACGAAGAGATGGTAGAGTGTCATTTCTTTTTAGCTAATAACTATGCTCATATGGGATATTTCAAAGATTCTTATTCCCATTTGACACTTTATATGGAGAATGAGCCAGATGGCGATTTTATTTATGACGCAGAGGATCTCCTAGAAATCCTAACACTAGAGGAAGATGTGTTGGATGAGGACTCCTATGAACATGATGATCTGATCATTAAGCAGGAACAAGCAAAAGAGTTGCTCGAATCTGGGCACTTTCCAAAGGCAATTAAACTACTGAAGTCCGTTATTAAGGAGTTTCCTGAGTATTGGTCAGCATATAATAATCTAGCCTTGGCTTATTTTTATCTAGGTGAAGTAGACAAAGCCTCGCGTATACTTGATCAGGTGATGGAGAAGAATCCAGGCAATTTACATGCTATCTGTAATAAGTTAGTATTTGCCTATTTCCAAAAAGACTTTCCTGAAGTAAAACAGATTACTGAGCTTCTTAGAAAAGTAAAGCCGTTGTTATCGGAACATCAATTCAAATTGGGTGCGACTTTTGCTTTAACTGGGGAATATGAAACAGCCTATTACTGGTTACGCAAGCTTTATAAGTATGGATATGATGGAGATGGGCCTTTTTATTACTGGTTTTCTTATGCAGCGTACTTTACAGGAAGGGAGCAAATTGCTCATTCCTTATGGGACAAAGTCATAAAAATCAATCCAGAAAAGAAAGACTTGGCTCCTTGGAACAAAGAAAAAGCAGATGTGAATCGATTTGAAGATTTTGATGCATGGATCCTAAAGAACTTGGATAGTGACTCCATCGAAGAAAGACTATTTGCTGTCTTTCTACTGTCAAAATCTGAACATAAGGAATCCCTCTTCCAGAAAAAAGAGGTTCAGCATAATAGGAAATTCTCAAAAATAGAGCAACAATATGTCACCTCGGTAAAGGCGGATAAAAAAGTAGAAGATGGCCAATTGGCGATTGCCCATGAAACAGCACAACTTTTATATCAATACCATCATCCAATTGGAACGGTGGAGGCGGGTCTTTTTTTATTATGGTTTTCCGTTTTTACAGAAATGCAAAATGCAAAGGTGTCATTAAAAAATGAAAAAGCTTTAGCCGCTGCAATCGATTATGTTTGGAATAAACTTCGAGATGAAAAATGTTCACAGAAACAAATATCCGATCAATATGGACTTTCTTCATCCACTTTACAAAAATATGTAAAATTAATTAAGGAATACCTTAATTGAGCAGATATTTGGACTTAAATCTGGTTATTTTATAGGATGTAGATAAAAGGTCATACTAAAATGATTAAATATGGCTGTTTTCATCTATGTCCTATTTATTGTAGATGAACACGTTTGAAAATAAGGAGTGAGCTGGCGTGACTGAAGAAAAAATTTATGATGTAATTATCGCAGGTGCAGGCCCTGGTGGATTGACAGCTGCCGTATATACATCTCGAGCTAATCTATCTACACTGATGATTGAGCGAGGGGTTCCTGGCGGGCAGATGGCCAATACAGAAGATATCGAAAACTACCCAGGGTTTGAAACTATTTTAGGTCCTGATTTATCAACGAAAATGTTTGAACATGCGAAAAAATTCGGTGCGGAATATGCATATGGCGATATTAAGGAAATCATTGACGGAAAAGAGTACAAAACAATTGTGGCCGGGTCAAAACAATACAAAGCTCGTGCAATTATTATTGCTACAGGTGCGGAATATAAGAAAATCGGTGTTCCTGGTGAACAAGAATTAGGCGGTCGGGGCGTCTCTTATTGTGCGGTTTGTGACGGAGCTTTCTTTAAAAACAAAAACCTTTTCGTCATTGGTGGCGGAGACTCTGCGGTTGAGGAAGGAATGTACTTAACTCGCTTTGCTGACAAGGTAACGGTTGTTCACCGTCGTGATGAACTGCGTGCACAAAAAATTCTTCAACAACGGGCATTTGATCATCCAAAAGTAGATTTTATTTGGAGTCATACGTTAAAAGAAATTAACGAAAAAGACGGGAAAGTTGGAAGTGTTACACTTGTTTCGACAAAGGACGGTTCCGAACAAGAACTTACTGCCGATGGTGTCTTTATCTATATTGGTATGAATCCACTTTCTAAGCCATTTGAAAACTTAGGGATTACAAACGAGAATGGATATATTGTTACAAATGAAGTAATGGAAACAAAGGTACCAGGTATTTTTGCTGCTGGTGACATTCGTGAAAAAACGCTTCGTCAAGTTGTTACTGCAACAGGTGATGGAAGTATTGCTGCGTCAAGTGTACAGCATTATATCGAAGAACTAATGGAAGAACTAAAAATTAAATCATAATAAAATTTATTGACCTTTTTACCAATTTGTAACAGGTTTGAAATATAATTGCGTTATGATAAGGGGAGAAATTGACCCCCTTGAATAAATATTTTTTTTAGAAGCGCTGGTTTCCTAGCGCTCTTTTTTTATGCTTAGTGTTAAAAAGGATTGCTGGCTATGGGCATTTAACAAACCTAACTCAAAAACTGTTATAATGAACCTTAAAAGTGTGTACTAATTTGGATGCTCTATCCATTGTTTAGGGTTCATCGAATATAGTATAATAAAGGGAATACTTAAAGTGATCGATTTGAAAATTGCGCAGTAATCTTTTTCAAATAGAAAAAGATAGTTAATAAGATTAGACTTGTGCGGAATGGGGTGTGATTACCTTGCAACGAGTAACAAATTGTGTATTACTGAAAGATAATAAAGTTTTATTATTGCAAAAGCCACGCCGTAAATGGTGGGTTGCACCAGGTGGAAAGATGGAACCAGGTGAATCTGTACGGGACTCGTGTATTCGTGAGTTTCGTGAGGAAACCGGTATCTATTTAAGAAATCCTAATATAAAAGGTATTTTTACTTTTATTATTAAGGATGGCGATAAAATCTTAACGGAATGGATGATGTTTACCTTCTTCTCAACTGCTTCAGATGGAATGAATGTGAACGAATCGGAAGAAGGAATCCTCAGCTGGAAACCAGTGGAAGAGATCCGTAATCTTCCGATGGCAGAAGGCGATTATCATATTTTAGATTATATGATTCATGGCAATGGGATGATTTACGGTACTTTTACGTATACACCTGAATACAAGTTACTCAGTTATCGCTTAGATCCAAGTTAACCGGGATGGTTGAAAGGCATCATAGGAACAAATTTTCTTTGTTCCAAGTAATAAAGGGGAGGGAAGAAGATGAAAGATGGAACACAAAATGATTCTCAAATTGTCATCATAACTGGTATGTCAGGGGCGGGGAAAACTGTTGCGATTCAAAGTTTTGAAGACTTGGGCTTTTTCTGTGTGGATAATCTGCCGCCCACCTTGCTTCCAAAGTTTTTAGAACTCATGAAGGAATCAGGGAATAAGATGAATAAAGTGGCACTTGTTATGGATTTAAGAGGAAGAGAGTTTTTTGAATATCTTTTTAAAGCCCTCGATAATTTAGTCGAGAGCTCCTGGACTACCCCGCAAATTTTGTTTCTTGATGCTGATGATGAGACACTTGTTAGAAGGTACAAAGAAACGAGAAGAAAGCATCCGCTTGCAGTAGAAACGGGTCTTCCCTTAGAAGGTATCCAAAATGAACGTGCCTTATTAGCAGAATTAAAAGGAAGAGCACAATTAATTTATCATACTTCTAATTTGAAGCCGCGGGAGTTAAGGGAAAAGATCATAACAGAGTTTTCAGTTAATAAAAAGGCAACATTTACCGTAAATGTCATGTCCTTTGGTTTTAAACATGGAATTCCAATTGATGCTGATCTAGTCTTTGACGTACGATTTTTGCCAAATCCGCATTATATCGATCATATGCGTCCTAAGACAGGCTTAGATAAAGAGGTTTCAAGTTATGTTCTAAAATGGACAGAGACACATAAGTTTTTAGAAAAAGTAACTGATTTATTAAGTTTTATGTTGCCGCATTATAAACGGGAAGGAAAAGCCCAACTCGTTATTGCAATTGGCTGTACGGGCGGTCAGCATCGCTCAGTGGCCTTGGGAGAATACATCCGTCATTATTTTGAGAAAGATTATCATACCCGGATTTCACATCGTGACATTGATAAAAGAAAGGAAATAAAATCATGATCGAAATCGAACAGCCAAGAGTTGTGATCATTGGCGGGGGAACCGGCTTGCCGGTATTATTAAGAGGGTTGAAACAATATCCGATAGATATTACCGCAATTGTAACCGTTGCTGATGATGGCGGGAGTTCAGGTCGATTAAGGAATGAGTTGAATATTCCGCCGCCTGGAGATGTTCGCAATGTTTTAGCTGCTTTATCAGATGTGGAGCCTTTGATCGAAGAAATGTTTCAACATCGATTTAAAGCAACTAATGAATTGTCAGGACATTCACTTGGGAATTTAATATTGGCTGCGATGACCTCTATAACTGGGGATTTTATGTATGCGATCCAAGAAATGAGTAGAGTCTTGAATGTACATGGGAAAGTATTACCTGCAGCGAATCAAAGCGTTGTATTACATGCTGAATTAGAAGATGGAGTCGTTATATCTGGAGAATCGAAAATCCCCTATTCAGGGAAAAAGATTAAAAAGGTTTTCTTAACACCTGATACGATACAACCGCTTCCTGAGACACTTAAGGCGATTCGGGATGCGGATTTGATTATTATTGGCCCAGGCAGTCTTTATACTAGTATTTTGCCCAATTTACTCGTCCCGCAAATTGGGAATGAGGTTTGTAAGGCCAAGGCTAAAAAGGTGTATATCTGTAATATAATGACACAAGCAGGAGAAACCCTTAACTACTCAGCAAGTGATCATGTAAATGCTATATATAATCACATGGGAAAACCATTTATGGACACGATTTTGGTAAATAGTGAAGAAATTCCGTTAGAAATTCAAGCAAGATACAGTAAAGAAGAAGCAAAACCTGTTCATTTCGATATAAGTAGCTTATATAATTTAGGTCTGGAAGTTATTTATGGAGAAATTATTTCACTTGAGTACGGGATGATCCGTCATGATACAAATGAAGTCGCAAAAATTTTATATTCTTTGCTCCAAAATGAAACCAAAAAGCGGCATAAAGCGTAATAAGAGATGATGTTCCGTAATGGGGGGTGTTACCTATGTCTTTCGCTTCGGAAACGAAAAAAGAGTTAACAAATTTAGAGGTTAAAGATTGTTGTGGTTTGGCTGAACTTTCAGCTTTAATCCAGATGAATGGGTCACTCGCTTTTACCAATAAAAAATTGGCAGTTGATGTACAAACAGAAAATGCAGCAATCGCAAGAAGAATTTATACGTTAATTAAACGATTTTATTCGGTCAATGTCGAACTGCTAGTACGTAAGAAGATGAGGCTAAAAAAGAATAATGTCTACATTGTGCGATTGGTGGAAGAGGCTCGCCGTATCCTTGATGAATTAGGAATTATGGGAGAAAACTTTGATTTTAAGAATGAGATCGCTCCCCATCTAATTAATAAAAAGTGTTGTAAGCGGTCCTATTTAAGAGGTGCTTTTCTTGCGGGGGGGTCTGTTAATAATCCAGAGACATCTTCCTATCACTTGGAAATCTTTTCATTGTATAAAGAACACAGTGATTCGTTATGTGAATTAATGAACTCGTTTGATGTAAACGCGAAAACATTAGAGCGAAAAAAGGGTTATATTACTTATTTAAAAGAAGCCGAAAAAATAACCGATTTTTTAATTGTTATCGGAGCTAATAATGCGATGTTAAAATTTGAAGATATTCGTATTGTCCGTGACATGAGAAACTCTGTAAACCGATTGGTCAATTGTGAAACCGCCAACTTAAATAAAACGATTGGTGCGGCGATACGCCAAGTTGAAAACATTAAATATATTGATGCAACAGTAGGGATTAGTGTATTACCTGAAAAGTTACGGGAAATTGCTGAACTGCGTGTGGCTCATCAAGATGTAACATTAAAAGAACTTGGAGAAATGGTATCGAGTGGACAGATCAGTAAGTCTGGCATTAATCACCGGTTACGAAAAATTGACGAAGTTGCCGAGAAGTTAAGAAAAGGCCTGCCTATTTAAGATTTTCAACAGTAGTAGGACTAGTGTCTCATATTCGTTAGATTTTTTATTGATAGGATTAAAAAGCTAAAATAGATAGTAGATATAAAGTATAGAATATAAGGAGGAAGCATGATGGTTGAGAAACAAGTCGAAATTAAATTAAAAACAGGTTTACAAGCACGTCCAGCAGCGATGTTTGTTCAGCAAGCGAACCGATTTTCATCTGAAGTATTTTTAGAAAAAGATGGGAAGAAGGTGAATGCAAAAAGTATTATGGGCTTAATGAGCTTAGCTTTAGGTACTGGAAGTGTTGTCACTTTGTCTGTTGATGGAAGCGATGAAAGCGAGGCAATTAAAGTCCTTTCGGAATTTGTGGAAAATGAAGGTTAATTCTTGTGAATGTTTCATTCAAAAGTCTATGCCTGTAAAAATAAAAACTCGCCGCCTTTAAAAAGGATGCGAGTTTTTATTTTTGTTATTTTTTCTCTACAGAACCGCTGCGTTCAATAATATGGTCAATTAATCCATATTCTTTTGCCTGTTGGGCTGTCATGAAGTTATCGCGATCCGTATCTTTTGAAATGACTTCAAGTGATTGACCTGTGCGATCAGCCATAATAGTGTTTAATTTATCGCGTAGGAATAAAATACGTTTTGCAGCGATTTCAATTTCAGTCGCTTGACCTTGAGCGCCACCAAGTGGTTGGTGAATCATTACTTCGGCATTTGGAAGGGCATAACGCTTTCCTTTTGTACCAGCAGTAAGTAAGAAAGCACCCATAGATGCTGCCATACCAATACAAATCGTTTGTATATCTGGTTTGATAAACTGCATCGTGTCATAAATTGCCATACCCGCTGTAATACTTCCACCAGGGCTGTTAATATAGATAGAGATATCTTTCTCGGGATTTTCAGCTTCTAGGAAAAGCAGTTGTGCCACAATGGAGTTGGCAACATTATCATCAATGCCACTGCCTAACATAATAATACGGTCTTTTAAAAGGCGGGAATAAATATCATAAGCTCGTTCACCGCGGTTTGTTTGTTCAATAACTGTAGGAATTAAATTCATTTTCATCCTCCTCCACACGATTAGATATGTACAGCTAAAAAATAGATTATGATTCGATAGCTGTTCGTAATTTAATCATACACTGATGGTCAAATTAGGTCAAATGTAAGACTCGCATATCTAAAAAGTAATTTTCGACAACTTTTTGATTTTGCACTTAATCATGTATTTGAGCAATAGAATCGTTTTCATCCTAGCCAAATTCACTGGCGATTAAACCTAACTTTCCGAAAAAGCACATAAAAAGACCTCTTATTCCATAAAAAGGAATAAGAGGTCTTTACGAACTAAAACGCCCTCGGCAGGAATCGAACCCACATTTTCAGAACCGGAATCTGACGTGCTATCCGTTGCACCACGAGGGCCTGTTAAAACAGCGCCTTTCTATTATAAGATAGGTAATTAAAAAATGCAAGAGGGAAAAATTATCTATCCTGAATGCCAGTACTTAATGTAAAATGGAAGGAGAGGTGAGAAAAGTGAATTTAAAACCAGGTTTATGGCAGCAACAAACGGTTAAGTTAGCAATGACTCAAGAGCTAAGACAAGCGATTGCACTGTTACAGTATTCCTCTATCGAGCTTCATGAGTTCCTTGAAAGTAAGGAGTTGGAAAACCCCCTTATGCAACTTGAAACGACAAATGTTGCAGTAATGGATCCTCGTTATGATCGGGTAAAAAGGACGAAAACCACCTCACAAACGGACAGACAAAATTGGCTTGAAGGAATCGCGAAAAAAGACAAAATAACATTACATGACTTTATAAAGCAACAAATTGATTTTAGGTTATATGATCCGGAGATGAAGAGAATCCTTCTTTTTTTACTAAACAGTCTTGATGAAAATGGTTATCTTCAAGTCTCACTCGATGAAGCTGCATCGATGTTGAAGATCCCGATCGATGAGGTTGAGAAGGGGTTGAAGGTTATCCAAAGCTTAGAACCAGTGGGGATTGGGGCTCGTAATTTACAGGAATGTATTTTGCTTCAAATTGATAGGGGCAATGAGTTAAACGATTTAGCAGCTATAATAATTTCGGAATATTTCACCTATTTTGCAGAAAAGAAGTGGAAGCAAATTGCGAAAGAATTGAAGCTTGAATTAACACAGATCCAGGAAGTCTATGATTATATTCAAACATTAAACCCAAGACCCGGTTCCGATTACCAAAGTGATCAAACAAGTTATATTGTTCCCGATGTGATCATTAAATGGGAAGGCTCAGAATTAACGGTCAGTATATTTGATGAATACCTGCCAAAGATTCATTTTAATGAACCCTATTTACGGAGATTCCAGTCAAACAGTGATGAAAAGGTAAAACTCTTTCTCCAGGAAAAACAGCAGGATTTTCACTGGATTTTAAAAAGTATTGAGCAAAGAAAAGAAACGATTATGAAAGTGGCGCTAAAAATAGTAGAAAAACAGCCTGACTATTTTGTATCAGGTCCAGATTATCTAAAACCAATGACGATGAAAGAGGTTTCGGAAGAGTTGGAGATACATGAATCAACTGTAAGTCGAACAGTTAGGGAAAAATATGCACAAACCCCTTTTGGTACTGTGGAATTAAAGTCTTTCTTTTCAAGTACAATTAAAACAACGTCGACAGAAGAGACATCATCGACGGGAGTAAAAAAGGAGATTCAGCAGTTGGTTGATAGTGAAACAAAAACAAAGCCCTTTTCAGATCAAGAGATTGTTGGTTTACTAAAGGAGAAGAATGGCATTATTGTATCAAGAAGAACAGTGGCTAAATATCGGGATCAACTAGGAATTCCGTCTTCAACAAAACGAAAACGATTTGAATAGAATAATTAATAATGTAAGGTGTGAAGATAATGGCAGAGAAGCCAACCGTGACCCTTTTTACAAGAAAGGGTTGCCATTTATGTGAAAGAGCAAAAGAGGTGATCGAGAAACTTCATCAATCGACTGATTTTATCTATGAAGAACATGATATTAATGAAAAAGATGAATGGACTGAAAACTATGGTTTAATGATTCCAGTCGTTTTAATTGACGGGAAAGAAATACAATTTGGCCAAATTGATAGATCGACATTAGTCCGAGAGCTCTCAAAACAGAAATAAAACTTTTTTATACGATAAAACGCTTACAAAGAAGGAAATGGTTGTAATATTAAAATATTCCTGTTACTATAATTGTGCAGGGATTAATTTTTTTACACTATGCGGGACAAAAAATGTCTAACTGGGACATTTAAAGACCTTTAGTGAAGGGGTTGTATAGGTTGAAATCAATTATAGAATTACAAAAAAAATTATTACCTGATTTACTCTCGATTATTCAAAAAAGGTTTCACATTCTTCAATATATTGGAGCTATGGAGCCGGTTGGGAGAAGAAGTTTGGCTGCTACGCTTGGGTTTACTGAGAGAGTGTTAAGAAGTGAAGTGGAATTCTTAAAGGAACAGAAGCTGCTTTTTAGCACAAGTGCAGGTATGAGTTTAACGGATGATGGTCGAGATTTGATTGGGAAATTAGAAGAATTCATGCGTGACTTATCAGGAATCGATGAAATGGAAAAAAGGTTAAAAGAATCACTTAATATTAATAAGGTTCTAATTGTTCCCGGTGATAGCGATATTCAGACATGGATTAAAAATGAGCTAGGTAAAACTTGTGTCACGTGCATAAATAAAAACCTAAAAGGCAAAAATACGATTGCAGTTACAGGCGGTACAACGATGGCATCAGTGGCTGAAATGATGAAT
This sequence comes from uncultured Bacillaceae bacterium, assembly GCA_963787345.1. GTDB lineage: Bacteria > Bacillota > Bacilli > Bacillales > Cytobacillaceae > Bacillus_BD. Next base: position 744,981 of record CAWBCW010000026.1, read on the forward strand.
CCTCAATCAAATCAGCATGATCTTCTATTTGTCCCAGCACGCGGTGGAATTGGTGAAGATCTTAACAATCAGGCAAATTCCATCTGCTCAAAAATGGCAGAGCGAACACGCAGCAAGCATAGAGTTCTGTATGTTCCTGATCAAGTAAGCAGTGAAATGTATCATTCGATGATAAAAGAGCCTGAAATTCACGAAGTATTACATTTAATTAGATCTGCAGACATGGTTTTACATGGAATTGGGGATGCTATGACAATGGCAAATCGCCGAAAAACAGCCCCTGAAATTATTGACAAGTTGCAACAGTCAAGAGCAGTAGGCGAAGCATTTGGCTATTATTTCAATGAAGCTGGTGAGGTTGTACATAAAGTTCAGACAATCGGGCTTCAGTTAGATGATCTTCAGTCTGCAGAACATGTTATTGCTGTAGCAGGTGGAAAATCAAAGGCAAAGGCTATTGGAGCTTATATGAAACAAGCCCCTCCATCCACGATTTTAATTACGGATGAAGGAGCAGCTAGCGAGTTATTACAAGGGAGTTCCCTTTAATTCAATAATAAAAAAATAGGTCCTTATATTTAAAGGAGGAAATTTAAAATGGCAGTAAAAGTAGGTATTAATGGTTTTGGTAGAATCGGACGTAATGTATTAAGAGCAGCAATCAATAATCCAAAAATTGATGTGGTAGCAGTTAACGACTTAACAGATGCAAATATGCTTGCTCACCTTTTAAAATATGACTCTGTGCACGGAAGATTAAATGTAGAGGTTTCTGTCAATGGAAATAACATTGTTGTTAACGGGAAAGAAATCATCGTTAAAGCTGAACGCAATCCAGCAGATCTTGCATGGGGAGAACTTGGTGTTGAAGTAGTTATTGAAGCAACTGGCCGTTTCACTAAGCGGGAAGATGCGGCAAAACACCTTGATGCCGGTGCAAAAAAAGTAGTGATTTCAGCTCCAGCAAATAACGAAGATCTTACAATCGTTATGGGGGTTAACCAGGATCAGTATGACCCGGAAAACCATCATGTTCTTTCTAATGCATCTTGTACAACAAACTGTTTAGCTCCATTTGCAAAAGTTTTGCATGAAAATTTCGGGATTAAACGTGGAATGATGACGACGATTCACTCCTATACGAACGATCAACAAATCTTAGACTTGCCGCACAAGGATTACCGTCGTGCTCGTGCAGCTGCTGAAAACATGATCCCAACTACAACAGGAGCTGCAAAAGCGGTTGCTCTTGTATTACCTGAACTAAAAGGAAAATTAAATGGGATGGCCGTACGTGTCCCAACGCCAAACGTATCTTTAGTTGATCTTGTGGCAGAGTTTGAAAAAGAAGTTACGGCTGAAGAAGTGAATGCAGCCTTAAAAGCAGCAGCTGAAGGTGAATTGAAGGGAATCTTACAATTCAGTGAAGAACCGCTTGTATCAAGAGATTATAATGGAGATCCACATTCTTCTTCTGTAGATGGTCTTTCTACAATGGTAATGGAAGGGAATATGGTAAAAGTCATTTCTTGGTATGATAACGAGACTGGTTATTCTGCCCGTATTGTTGATTTAATAGATTTCATTGCTTCAAAAGGACTATAATCTATTTCGCTATTTTCTTTCCAATAAAGGATTGCAAAATTTTCCAATCAACGTCTATAATGGTATAGGAACTGTCTATTTGTGGGACTAATTTTAACCCGCTGATAGAAAATGCCCAAGTATGGGCAAAGAATGATGACAGGGGAGCGGGGAACATTCCCCCTCCTTTTTTATATGTTTACATAGATATAATAATCTTTTGTCTATAAGGAGGATCTTCACGTTGAACAAAAAAAGTATTAAAGACATCGATGTTAAAGGAAAAAGAGTTTTTTGTCGTGTTGATTTTAATGTTCCAATGCAGGATGGAAAAATTTCAGACGAAACGCGTATTAAAGCAGCACTACCAACCATTCAATATTTACAAGAGCAAGGTGCAAAGGTTATTCTTGCGAGTCACTTAGGGCGCCCAAAAGGACAATTGGTGGAAGAACTTCGTTTAACTCCTGTAGCTTTACGTCTTTCTGAATTATTAGGTAAAGATGTGAAAAAAGCAGATGAAGCATATGGGGATTCGGTTAAAGCTTTAATCAGTGAAATGAATGAAGGTGACGTCCTTCTTCTTGAAAACGTTCGCTTCTATCCTGGTGAAGAGAAAAATGATCAAGAATTATCAAAAGCATTTGCCGAATTAGCCGATATTTATGTGAATGATGCATTTGGTGCTGCTCACCGTGCACATGCATCTACAGAAGGAATTGCCCGCTACATACCAGCCGTTGCTGGATTTTTGATGAATAAAGAATTAGAAGTGATCGGAAAAGCTCTATCAAATCCTGAAAGACCATTTACAGCAATTATTGGTGGAGCAAAGGTTAAAGATAAAATTGGCGTAATCGAAAATTTACTAGATATAGTAGATCATTTAATCATTGGTGGCGGTTTGGCCTATACATTTGTAAAAGCACAAGGCCATGAAGTAGGAAAATCGCTTTTAGAAGAAGATAAAGTTGACTTGGCAAAGTCCTTTATCGAAAAAGCGAAAGAAAAAGGTGTAAATTTTCACATGCCTGTTGATGCGATTGTTGCCGATGAATTCTCCGCAGATGCTCAATCAAAAGCGGTAGCGATTGAAGAAATTCCATCTGACTGGCAAGCACTTGATATTGGACCAAAAACAGCTCAACTATACCGAGATGTTATTCAAAAATCTAAATTGGTGATTTGGAATGGACCGATGGGTGTATTTGAAATGGACAAATTTGCAAATGGTACAAAAGCCGTGGCTGAAAGTTTAGCAGATGCAGACGATACTTATTCGATTATTGGCGGCGGAGATTCGGCTGCGGCAGTAGAAAAATTCGACTTAGCCCATAAAATGAGTCATATTTCTACTGGTGGCGGAGCTTCCCTCGAGTTTATGGAAGGGAAAGAACTCCCAGGTGTTTCAGCATTAAACGATAAATAAGGAATGATGCCGTTTTGATACATATCTTTATATAAGAGGATCTAAACGGCATCGATGTAATTGCTTCGAAAGGGTGTACAAAAGATGCGTAAACCAATTATTGCAGGAAACTGGAAAATGTTTAAAACACTTCCTGAAGCAAAAGGCTTTATGGAGGAAGTGAAAAATGCGGTACCAGCTAAAGAAGCAATGGAGTCAGTTGTGTGTGCTCCAGCACTTTTTTTAGAAAGTCTTGTAAATTTAGCAAAAGGTACAAACATAGGCGTTGGTGCACAAAATATGCATTATGAAGAAAGCGGTGCCTTCACAGGTGAAATCAGCCCTGTTGCACTACAAGATTTAGGTGTACAATATGTGATTCTTGGACACTCGGAGCGCCGCGAAATGTTCAATGAGACAGATGAAGCGGTTAATAAAAAAGTATTAGCAGCTTTTAATTATGGGATGACTCCAATCGTGTGCTGCGGTGAAACGCTAGAGCAACGGGAAAAAGGGATTACCAATGAATTTGTGGGTGGACAAGTTCAAAAGGCGCTGGCTGGTCTTTCGGAAGATCAAGCAAAAACAGTTGTGATTGCTTATGAACCTATTTGGGCGATCGGAACAGGCAAATCATCGACGGCAGCAGACGCGAACGAGGTTTGCGCTCATATTCGTTCTGTAATTGCTAAAGTGTTTTCGAAAGGTGTCGCTGAGGCCGTTCGCATTCAATATGGCGGCAGCGTAAAACCAGCAAATATTAAGGAATATATGAGCCAACCTAATATTGATGGGGCGCTAGTTGGAGGAGCAAGTCTTGAATCTGCCTCATTTATTCAGTTATTGGAGGCTGGTAAAAATGAGTAAATCACCTGTGGCGTTAATTATTTTAGATGGTTTCGGCTGCCGTGATGAACAGAAAGGAAACGCTGTTTATCATGCCAAAAAGCCAAATTTTGATCGTTATTGGCAGCAGTTCCCACACAATCACCTAACGGCATCCGGAGAGGCTGTTGGTCTGCCGCAAGGACAAATGGGGAACTCAGAAGTAGGGCATATGAATATCGGTGCAGGACGGATCGTTTATCAAAGCTTAACGAGAGTGAACATCGCGATTCGTGAAGGTGAATTTGTTAAAAATGAAACGTTCCTAGATGCCATAAACCATGCAAAAGAGCATGATTCAGCACTTCACTTATTTGGATTGCTTTCAGATGGGGGAGTACATAGTCATATTAATCATATGTTTGCTTTGTTGGGTCTTGCAGCGGAGCAAGGTTTGAAAAAAGTTTACATACATGGTTTCTTAGATGGTCGTGATGTGGGTCCGCAAACAGCGAAAATTTATGTGAATGATGCTCTTGAAAAAATGAAAGAATATGGTGTTGGTGAATTTGCTACCATTTCTGGACGTTACTATTCGATGGACCGTGATAAACGGTGGGATCGTGTGGAGAAGTGTTACCGGGCGATGGTGTATGGGGAAGGACCAACTTATAGGGATCCGATTGCACTAATTGATGACAGCTATGGACATGGAATTCATGATGAATTCGTCATTCCATCTGTTTTAACAAAGGAAAATGGGGAGCCCGTCGCAACGATTGAAAACAATGACGCTGTTATATTCTATAACTTCCGTCCTGACCGTGCGATTCAAATCTCGAACGTTTTTACAAATAAAGATTTTCGTGATTTTGATCGTGGCGAAAAACATCCATCTCCATTGCATTTTGTGTGCTTAACTCACTTTAGTGAATCAGTGGACGGCTATGTTGCTTTCAAACCAACGAACCTGGATAATACGATTGGAGAAGTTCTTTCTCAAAATGGTTTAACGCAATTACGTATTGCTGAGACAGAAAAGTATCCACATGTTACTTTCTTTATGAGTGGGGGTCGTGAAGCAACATTCCCTGGTGAAGAGAGAATTTTAATTAATTCACCAAAGGTTGCAACTTACGACTTAAAACCAGAAATGAGTGCATATGAAGTAACCGATGCGCTTCTCGCAGAAATCGCCGCAGACAATTTTGATGCTATTATTTTAAATTTCGCTAACCCTGATATGGTTGGCCACTCAGGTATGTTAGAGCCAACAGTGAAAGCGATCGAAGTGGTTGATGAATGTTTAGGTAAAGTGGTTGATGCGATCCTAGCAAAAGGCGGTAAAGCAATTATTACAGCAGACCATGGGAATGCTGATGAAGTCATTACACCTGAAGGCACTCCGATGACTGCTCACACGACAAACCCTGTTCCAGTAATCATCACGCAAGAAGGAATACAAGTTCGTGATGGGGGGATTCTAGGAGACTTAGCACCAACCATGCTAGACTTACTAGGAGTTCAAAAGCCGGAAGAAATGACAGGTACTTCTTTAATCAAGTAAAAGAAGAGGACAGTTTTCTAATTTAATTATACAAACTAACTTGATGCTTTTCATTTAGTTTGGAAATTATAAATATATAATATCAAAAGGAGAGACTTACAAATGACAATAATCCAACATGTTTATGCTCGTGAAGTAATTGATTCTCGTGGGAATCCAACTGTTGAAGTAGAGGTATATACAGAATCGGGATATTTTGGCCGAGGCATTGTTCCATCAGGTGCTTCAACAGGTGAATACGAAGCGGTAGAATTACGTGATGGCGATCAATCACGTTACTTAGGTAAAGGAGTTCTGAAAGCAGTAGAGAACGTAAATGAAATAATCTCTGATGCTATCGTTGGTCTAGATGTAACAGATCAAATCCTGATTGACCGTACGATGATTGAATTGGATGGGACAGAAAATAAAGGGAAGTTAGGAGCAAATGCTATCCTTGGCGTTTCGATAGCAGCTGCTCACGCTGCTGCAAATGCAGTAGGTTTGCCGTTATATCGTTATTTAGGTGGATTTAATGCAAAGCAGCTTCCAACTCCAATGATGAATATTATTAATGGTGGGTCACATGCTGATAACAATGTGGACTTCCAAGAATTTATGATTTTACCAGTAGGGGCTCCTTCTTTCAAAGAAGCAATTCGTATGGGTGCAGAAGTATTCCATGCATTGAAAACTGTTCTTTCTAGTAAAGGCTTAAATACTGCGGTAGGGGATGAAGGAGGTTTCGCACCAAACCTTGGGTCTAACCGTGAAGCATTAGAAGTTATCATCGAAGCAATCAAAGCTGCAGGCTATGAACCGGGAAAAGATATACAATTAGGGATGGATGTTGCTTCATCTGAATTCTTTAATAAAGAAACTGGGAAATACGATCTTGCAGGAGAAGGCCGTACTGGTTTAACTTCAGAAGATATGGTTTCATTCTATGAGGAGTTATGCAACGAATTCCCAATCATCTCAATTGAAGATGGTCTTGATGAAAACGACTGGGAAGGTCATAAACAATTAACAGATCGTCTTGGTCAAAAAGTTCAATTAGTTGGTGACGACCTATTCGTTACAAATACAAAGAAATTAGCCGAAGGAATCGAAAAAGGCGTCAGCAACTCGATCCTTATTAAAGTGAACCAAATCGGTACATTAACAGAAACATTTGAGGCAATTGAAATGGCAAAACGTGCTGGATACACAGCAGTTATTTCTCACCGTTCTGGTGAAACAGAAGATGCAACGATTGCAGATATCTCTGTTGCAACAAATGCTGGCCAAATTAAAACAGGTTCGATGTCTCGTACAGATCGTGTAGCGAAATACAACCAATTACTTCGCATCGAAGACGAACTTGGCGATTTAGCTGTATATGATGGTTTGAAATCTTTCTATAACTTGAAAAAATAGTGATTAATCATTTTTAGTCACAGATATTAACCCTTTGTTTATTGTGTACTCGACAATAAACAGGGGGTTTTTTTATTTATTGAAATAGACATACCTCTGTAATTTAATTCATAGAAATTATTACTATATAAATTGTTAGAATAGTAATAATCTACCGGTTTAATTTTAGGTAATAAGTAATGGTGTAATTAGTATTGCGGGTTATAATTACTATATAAAATTACCAATTTTATGAATGTTGAGGGAGGGGTTACAATGACTACATGTTATATTCATCCTGATGTTCAGGCGGTAGGAACTTGTGTTGGTTGTGGTAAATTCATTTGTGAAAATTGTAATACTGAAATTAAAGGAAAAAATTATTGTAAGAAGTGTGTAGATGAGTTACTTGAAGAAAAAAATAAGAAAATAGAAAAGCTAGAGGACAATTCTAAAAGCACTCAGCCAATGGTATTTATGAATGCAGGTGGCGGCGGAGCATCGAGTTCTTCCTCATCTTCAGCATCTTCTTCGAATTCTGGAGGCGCTTTTACAGCAGGATATACGAAGAGTAAAGTAGCTGCTGGGGTATTAGGGATTCTCTTAGGAGGTATTGGAGCACATAAGTTTTATTTAGGTAGATGGGGATGGGGGATTATTTACCTATTATTCTGTTGGACGTATATTCCAGCCATTATTGGTTTCATAGAAGGTATAGTTTACTTTGTATCGAATGATGAAAACTTTGCGAGAAAACATGATAAGGGGTATCGAAGTTTTAGTTCTTAATACAAGTGTGAATGTATAATGTAGAAAAAAACCATGAATCTGTTTGGAACAACAGAAGTTGTATGGTAGAATGGTAATATTGTAAAACTGTCTTTTTTATTCAGGAGGTACGTAAATGCTGCATACGATCTTACTTTCTTTACTAGTGATTGATGCAATCGGACTTATTGTTGTTGTTCTACTTCAATCAGGTAAGAGTGCTGGGTTATCAGGAGCCATTTCAGGTGGTGCAGAGCAATTATTCGGCAAACAAAAAGTGCGTGGAATTGATTTAGTTCTTCACCGAATTACAATTTTTCTAGCTGTTTTGTTTTTTGTTCTTGCAATTTCCGTTTCATATGTCGGACTATAACTTCATTCATCAAAAGATTCCCACTTCTATAAGTGGTTAGTTGAATTTCGAGCTTTAACAATTCAAAGGGGTTCAAACCTTAGTGAATGAAGTTGAGCCTCCGGTGGATGCCACAGATTTTCAAAGGAAGTTTATCGAGCGAGCTTGATAAAATCTGGGCGCAAATACGTTAAGGCGTATTTGAATAGGATAAAAAGCCTGGCCTGTGGGTCAGGCTTTTTGCTATGCTGAATCGAAATCTTGGCATGCATGCTAATTCATTTGCTTAAACTAAAGATAAGATAGCTTTTAGTTGCAAAAACTAAAATAGGTTTAAGAAAGTTATTACATAGTTATACTCAAGGTCAATCATCGAGGGGGAATTACAATGAAAGTAGTAGCACCGAAGCCATTTACTTTTGAAAGCGGAAAAAGGGCAGTTTTATTATTGCATGGATTTACTGGCCATTCAGCGGATGTTCGCATGCTTGGGCGTTTTCTTGAAAAGAAAGGGTATACTTGCCATGCGCCAATTTTCAAAGGACATGGAGTCCCACCAGAAGAACTTGTACAAACAGGGCCTGAGGATTGGTGGCAGGATGTCATGAACGCCTATAAATACTTGCAAGATCGGGGGCATAAAGAGATTGCTGTTGCTGGATTATCACTAGGAGGGGTATTTTCCTTAAAATTAGGTTACACTGTACCTATAAAAGGGATCGTACCAATGTGTGCACCAGCCTATTTGAAAAGCGAACAAGTGATGTATGAAGGAGTACTTGCATATGCTCGGGATTATAAAAGGCTTGAAGGAAAATCCGAAGAGCAAATCGAAAAAGAAATGGAAGAATTCTATAATACTCCAATGAATACATTAAAAGCATTGCAGGAATTACTTGCAGATGTGCGTGATCAACTCGATTTGATTTATGCACCCTTATTTGTCGTACAAGCTAGGAACGACGGTATGGTTAATACAGATAGTGCAAATATTATTTATAATACGACGGAATCGCTGCAAAAGGAAATAAAGTGGTACGAACACTCTAGACATGTTATTACCTTAGATAAGGAAAAAGATCAACTGCATGAAGATATCTATCGATTTCTAGAGTCGCTAGATTGGGAAGATTGAATAAGAGTTGATTTCGAAAATAGTAAACTAAAGGAGGGATTAGATGGATAATCAAATTCAACAGCATATTGACCAATTGTTACATTATATGAAAGATGAAGCCTATAAGCCATTAACAGTTCAGGAGTTAGAAGGGGCACTAGGTGTAGAAGATTCATCAACATTCAAGGACTTTGTTAAAGCACTTGTACAAATGGAGGAAAAGGGGCTTGTCGTTCGAACGCGCAGCAATCGTTATGGATTGCCAGAAAAAATGAACTTAATTCGTGGAAAACTTACGGGCCATGCAAAAGGGTTCGCGTTTGTCATTCCAGAGGAAAAAGGAATGGATGACATTTTCATTCCACCGAATGAAATGAATAATGCCTTGCATGGGGATACGGTTTTGGCAAGGGTATCGTCTGAGAGTTCCGGTCAACGTCGTGAAGGAACGATCGTTCGAATTCTTGAAAGAGGGATTCAAACGATCGTTGGAACGTACACAGAAAGTAAGAACTTTGGCTTTGTCATTCCAGATGAAAAGAAATTTGCTGGCGATATTTTTATTCCAAAATCTGCTGCAAGTGGAGCTGTAGAAGGGCATAAAGTAGTTGTTAAATTAACGACCTACCCTGAAGGCAGAATGAGTGCAGAAGGGGAAGTCATTCAAATTCTTGGCCATAAAAACGATCCAGGTGTGGATATTTTATCGATCATTCACAAGCATGGACTGCCAGGAGAATTTCCGGAAGAAGTTATGGGGCAGGCAAATGAAACACCAGATTCTATCGATGAAGCTGAACTCACAAACCGACGTGATTTAAGAAATGAAACGATTGTGACGATTGATGGAGCTGATGCAAAGGATTTAGATGATGCAATTACGGTTACAAAATTAGATAATGGAAACTACAAATTAGGTGTTCATATCGCGGATGTAAGTTACTATGTAACAGAAAATTCACCAATTGACCGTGAAGCTGCTGAGAGAGGCACGAGTGTTTATTTAGTAGACCGAGTGATTCCGATGATTCCTCATCGTTTGTCAAACGGCATCTGTTCATTAAATCCGAAGGTGGACCGCTTAACCTTATCCTGTGAAATGGAGATTGATTCAGACGGTGTCGTAGTCAACCACGATATTTTCCAAAGTGTCATTAAAACAACAGAGCGAATGACCTACTCTGATGTGAATAAAATATTAGTTGACCAAGACGAAGAATTAATGAAGAAATACGAATCCCTTGTGCCGATGTTTCAACTCATGCACGAATTAGCGAAAATTTTAAATGCCAAACGACAACATCGTGGGGCGATAGACTTTGATTTCAAGGAAGCTAAAGTATTAGTTGACGAGGACGGAAAGCCAACCGATGTCGTGATTAGAGAACGATCAGTCGGTGAGCGCTTGATTGAGGAATTTATGCTGGCAGCCAATGAAACAATTGCAGAGCATTTCCACTGGATGGATGTACCGTTTATTTACCGGATCCATGAAGATCCAAAAGAAGATAAGCTTTTTCGTTTCTTTGAGTTTATTACAAACTTCGGTTATATCGTAAAAGGGACTGCGAACTCTGTGCATCCTCGTGCGCTTCAAGGAATTATTGAAGAAGTACAAGGAAAGCCAGAAGAAATGGTTATTTCAACGGTCATGCTTCGTTCAATGCAACAAGCAAAGTATGATCCTGAAAGCTTAGGTCACTTTGGATTATCGACAGAATTTTATACACATTTCACATCACCAATCCGTCGTTATCCTGACTTAATTGTCCATCGCTTAATCCGGACTTATATAATTGAAGGAAAAGTGGGCGGGGAGACTCAGGAGAAATGGGGTTCTCTTCTACCTGACATTGCAGAACACTCGTCTAAAATGGAGCGTCGAGCGGTTGAGGCAGAGCGTGAAACAGATGAGTTGAAAAAAGCAGAGTATATGGAAGATAAAATTGGTGAGGAATATGATGGAATTATTAGCTCTGTTACCAATTTTGGTTTATTTGTGGAGCTTCCAAATACGATTGAAGGGCTTGTACATGTCAGCTATATGACTGATGATTATTATCGTTATGATGAACGCCATTTTGCGATGATCGGTGAGCGCACGGGAAATGTTTACCGTATTGGTGATGAAATCACGGTTAGAGTCATTAAAGTGAACAAAGATGAACATTCAATTGATTTTGAAATTGTAGGGATGAAGGGAACACGTAGACGTGAGCCAAATGAAGGTACACGTGTATTTCGAACAGGGAGTTCTGAACGGAAACCGCGTAGTGCTAAAAAAGACGGCAACCCTAGAGGCGGCAGAGGAGATGGAAATGGAAAGCCGAAATCTTCCTCGAAAAAGAATCGAAATAAAAAATTCTATGAAAATGCTCCGAAAGCAAAACGTAAGAATAAGAGCTGATAAGGTAGCAGAGTAGCGTTCAGACAAGGGTTCCGAATGGTTCGGAACCCTCGTTCAGCCGTTCACAGCATGGTTATGAATTGTTCGGAACGAAAATTTCTGATAAAATGGAGCAATGAAAGTGGGGAAAGCTCTATGCCAAAAGGTCAAGGAAAAGTGATAGCACAAAATCGAAAAGCAAATCATGATTATTTTATTGAAGAAACCTATGAAGCGGGAATTGTTCTGCAAGGAACAGAAATTAAATCGCTTCGTGCTGGTAAAGTGAATCTAAAAGATTCCTATGCAAGAATTATAAACGGTGAGGTTTTTCTAGTCGGTTGCCATATCAGTCCGTATGAACAAGGAAATCGATATAATCATGATCCAGAAAGAACAAGGAAACTACTGCTTCATCGCAAGCAAATTAATAAGCTGATTGGAGAAACGAAAGAAATCGGCTACTCTATTGTTCCATTGAAAATCTATTTGAAAAATGGCTATGCCAAAATTTTAATCGGGTTAGCGCGTGGGAAAAAGAAATACGATAAGCGTGAAGACTTGAAGCGGAAAGAAGCAAAGCGGGATATTGAACGGGCATTCCGGGAAAGTCAAAAAATGTAGGGATTGATTTCTATGTAAGTCGAACTGGAAAGATAACCAGTAACTAACAATTGCAAACCATTCTCTTTATGCTATAATAAGTTATGTCAGCAAGGCAAGAAGCTGACAAGTTAATCTTTGCTCGACCTTTGAGCATTCCAAAACGTCAGTGCTTATGCACGAATCGAAGAGATGATTTATTTCATCATCGATTTTCTTATATGGGGACGCTACGGATTCGACAGGGGTAGTTCGAGCTTAGGTTGCGAGTCGCAGGGGTCGACTGCGTTAAAACGCCAAAGCCTATAACTGGCAAACAACAAAACAACTTCGCTTTAGCAGCTTAATAAGCGCTTAGCGGTTCCTCCCTCCATCGCCCATGTGGTAGGGTAAGGGACTCAACTTTAGTGGGCTACGCCGGATCTCGCCGTCTGAGGGAGAAGGAAGAGAACAATCAGACTAGCTGCCCGGACGCCAGTCGATAGGCAGAAGGATCAGCGAAATACGAATATATCGACTACACTCGTAGAAGCTTAAGTGGCGATATTCTTGGACGTGGGTTCAACTCCCACCGTCTCCACCAATACATAACTTTTGGTGGTAAATACTACAATTAAAATGGACTTACCAATTTTGGTGGGTCCATTTTTGCGTTCTAGAAGAGTAGTTTTAGTTAGTTCTACAAGAAAATAGGTGTATCTGTAATATTTTTGCTTTTATAGATAAAGCTATAATAGAAGGGTAACCCATCCTTTCATCCAATTTAAGCTGAGCCTAAACTATGTAGGATCAGCTTTTTTTTATAAAAGGAAGTTTTATTAAATATAGGTTGTATACCTTTCGATTTCGCTAAAAATATTACGGAAAATTGTAACTTTTTTACATCTAACAAATAGAATTTACAGTTAATTAATAGCGAATTAATAAATTTACATAAACTTTACAATAAATAAACAAGGGCTTTACAATCTACATATATTCTTGAGAAGTTGCCAATGAATTTTCTTGGAGGTTTGGAAATGACGTTTATTAGAAAATCAATGATAGGATTTATGATTCTATTTATAACGATTGTAATATCAGCATGTGGTACGTCTGATGAAAAAGAATTAGGATCATCAAACGGTAATACATATACACTATCCATTTCTGGATCAACTTCAGTGGGTCCATTAGCTGAGAAGTTAGCGGTTAAATATGAGGAAAAAAATGATATAAAAATTGAGATCAATCAAATTGGATCTTCCGCTGGGATCACTAATGCAACAAGTGGTGTGTCAGAAATAGGGATGTCTTCACGAGATTTGAAAGATGAAGAGAAGGCAAATGGCCTGAAGGAAACGATTGTCGCATATGATGGAATCGTTGTCGTTACACACCCGAGTAACAAAGTAAACGATCTTACAATGGAGCAAGTCAAGCAAATCTTCACAGGTAAAGTAACTAACTGGAAGGAACTTGGTGGCGATGACATGGAAATTGTTGTTGTCTCGAGAGAGGATGGTTCGGGTTCGCGCGATGCCTTTCAAGAAATTGTAGACTACTCTTCAGGTGAATTAGTGAAAAGTGCAATTGTCGCAAGTGGAAATGGGAATATTAAAACAACGGTTGCGATGAATAAACATGCGGTAGGATTTGTTTCATTTGAGTATATTGATGATTCCATTTCAACTGTAGATATTAATGGCGTAAAAGCTACAGCCGAAAATGTTCTCCAGGAAAAATATAAATTGTCACGCCCATTTTTATTTGTACATAGAGATGAGAACTTAAGTCAAGAAGGACAACAATTTATTGACTTTATTTTAAGTTCAGATGGGCAAGAGGTTGTAGCAGAAACGGGTATCATCCCATTAAAATAGAAATGAGAGAGAGTCGTCCCTTAATCATTTTGCATAGCATCTAGTGTAGCAGCAATTTTGGAGGAATGAGATATGTCAAGCCTTATGAGCGAGAAGCAAAGTAGTGAAATCAATAAATCGAATAAACGAAAGTATTTTCTAGAGAAATTATCAGGAAAGATCTTTCTAATATGTGCCTTACTTTCTGTCATTTGTTTAGCGTTAATTATCGGATTTGTATTTTATAAAGGGTTTCGTCCGTTTGTAGTAGAGGGATATAGCTTCATCGACTTTCTTCTTGGGGCCGATTGGGTACCAAGTGAAGATCAATTTGGGATATTCCCGATGATTGTCGCATCAATATATGCTACGGTCGGAGCCTTAATTATTGGTGTTCCGATTGGATTATTCACAGCTATTTTTTTAGCTGAAATTGCACCAAAACGTCTCGCCAAAATTATTACACCAGGTGTACAGTTATTGGCAGGTATTCCTTCTGTTTTATATGGGGTATTCGGACTCGCTATTATCGTTCCTTTCTTGCAGAATAATCTTGGCTTAGCAAAGGGTCAAAGCTTATTTGCGGTGATTATTGTGTTAGCGATTATGATGCTGCCTACAGTTGTAAGTGTATCCGAAACGGCGATTAGAGCTGTGCCGAAAACATATAGAGAAGGATCATTAGCATTAGGATCTTCTGAAATAAGAACCATTTTTCGAGTCGTTGTTCCAGCTGCTAAATCGGGCATTATGACGGCTGTTGTACTTGGGATGGGAAGAGCCATTGGAGAGACGATGGCGGTCATTTTAGTAGCGGGGAACAGTCTCATTATCCCAACGAGTATAACAGACAGTATTCGTCCGTTAACGACAAACATTGCTTTGGAAATGGGATATGCAGCGGGAACTCATCAAGAAATGCTATTTGCTACAGGGATTGTTTTATTCGGCTTCATTTTATTATTGAATTTTGTTTTAGCAAGAATCAGCGCGAAAGGTGGTAACTAAGTTGAGAACATTTAAAGATGGTTTGTTGCGTGGGCTTCTCTGGTTTTCAGCTTTCTTAACCATTGCTGTTCTTGTAACCATTGTCGGCTTTATATTTTATAAGGGATTTCGATTAATAAATTTTGATTTTATCTTTGGCGATTATTCTCCTGTCGGTGGCGGAGGTATATGGCCAATGATTGTGACAACCGTATATACAATTGTCATCTCCTTAGTGATTGCTACTCCAATTGGGATTTTGGCAGCAGTGTACTTGCAAGAATATGCGAAACAAGGTCGTTTAGTAAAAACCATCCGTTTTGCGACAGAAAGCTTGACAGGGATCCCTTCGATTATTTATGGTTTATTTGGAGCTGTATTCTTTGTAACGTATTTAAAATTCGGGATGTCGATTATTGCTGCGTCTTTGACATTAGCGATCATTATCTTACCTGTTATTATTCGGACGACGGAAGAATCGTTGAAAACAGTCCCGAATTCGTATCGTGAAGGCTCTCTCGCTTTAGGAAATACAAAGCTGCAAACTTTATATAAGGTGATTTTACCAAGTGCAATGCCTGGGATCTTATCTGGTCTTATTCTTTCGATTGGAAGAATTGTTGGGGAGTCAGCTGCGATCTTTTTAACAGCTGGTACGGTAGCCGCATTACCAGAAGGGATATTTTCATCAGCAAGAACGTTAACGGTACATTCTTATTTAGTAACACAGGAATCTGGAGATATTGAACTTGCAGCTGCAATTGGCATTGTCTTAATTGTCATCATACTGGTTTTAAATCTTTTAGCGACATTAATATCTAAACTATTAAATAAAGCAGATTACTAACTTCCTTCAGCAAGAAGTCTCCCATTTCTATAAACGGCAAGATGAATGTAAGTTTTTCTCAATTTAATGGGGGGTTCAATACTGGCTGAATGAAGTGAAGCCTCCGCGGATTAATTTCTCGAGTGAGCTCAGAGATTGTATCCGGACGCAAATACCACGGGCGAATTTAATTAAAGGAATTATGAATAGATACAACGATGTGCCAACGTAAAAATGCAATGAAGGGAATTATTGAGATGAATGTGCAATCGATTGAAACACCGAAGATTAAGGTAAATGATTTAAATTTGTGGTATGGAGAAAAGCAGGCCCTTTACTCAGTATCATTGGATATTAAGGAGAAGGAAGTTACTGCTTTCATTGGTCCTTCTGGCTGTGGAAAATCAACCTTTTTACGTACACTAAACCGTATGAATGATTTAATTGACGGCGTCAAGATTAGCGGTGATATTAGTATTGATAAAGAAAACATTTATCAAAGTAATGATGTGATTAAATTAAGAACAAAGGTTGGCATGGTCTTTCAAAAGGCAAACCTATTTCCAATGAGTATTTATGATAATGTGGCCTATGGTCCGCGTGGACAAGGAATTAAGAATAAAAAAGTATTGGATCAAATTGTGGAAGAGAGCTTGCGTGGTGCAGCGATTTGGGATGAGGTTAAAGATCGCTTAAAAGCTTCAGCGCTTGGACTTTCAGGTGGTCAACAGCAACGGATTTGTATTGCACGTGCGATTGCAATGAAACCGGATGTCATCTTAATGGATGAGCCAACTTCAGCGTTAGATCCAATATCGACGTTAAAAGTAGAAGAACTCATTACGGAAATGAAAGAGAATTATACAATTGTGATAGTTACCCATAATATGCAACAGGCAGCACGTGTATCGGATAAAACTGCGTTTTTCTTGAATGGGGAAGTCATTGAATATAACGAAACAGATATTATTTTTTCGAGACCAAAAGATAAAAGAACGGAAGACTATATTACGGGTCGATTTGGTTAAGGTTTATAATAAGCAACCATATAATTTTATGATGAAAAGGAGAGGCCCTGAGGTCTCTCCTTTTCATTTATAAAAATGGTGATTGCTCTTTCATATATTGTGTGGGTGTTAATAAAGTCAACTTTTTAAAGACTTTACTAAAATAATTTAAATCATTAAAACCGACAAGAAAGGCAATATCTGTTACTGCTATGCTACCTCTTTTTAAATATAACTTTGCTTCCTCTACTCTTTTTTTGTTGATAAATTCAGTTATGTTCCGACCTGTTTCTTCTTTAAACTTCCGTGAAAGGTAGGAAGGGTTCACATGTATTTCCTTTGCGATCTGCTTTTGGGTTAATGGTTCTCCTAAATTCAATAGAATATAATCAATTGTCTTTTTCACAATCGGGCTATAATGTCCTGTGGCAAAAGTATTTACGAGGTCGCAATATTCATTTGTCATTAAGAGGATTAACTTTTCCAAATTTGGGATATTTATCGTTCTTTCGATTAAAATCGCAAATCTTTCTGAAATAGTATGAAGATAAATGGGGTGTACTCCACCTCTTTCAGCAGCAATTCTAGATAAAGTATTCATAACAAAGGCCATATTTTTAGATGAACGGATGGGACTTTCAGGAATACGATCTGAAAACTCTAATAATCCTGACATTGATTGAATGATGTTAGTGGCTTTTGTTTTATCCCCTCTTGCCATGGCCTCCATCAACTTGCTTTGAGTCTTATATCTTGCTTCGATAATATCTTTGTTTTCTTCCATACTTACTTTTAGATGAGTTTGATTTAGCGGTGGTTTGGGTGTATTCGTAGAAATTTGTTGTGCTGCGAATATATTCATGACCACACATGTTAACAAGCAACTCTCCAATACTTTTGTATTCCATTTCTCCTAAAACGGGCAGGGATTTATAAAATTGTTCCAGTTGTTTACGTTCGCCTATTGGAAGATTGGTTTTTAGAAATAATATCTTTTATAAGGTCAATAACTGACAGTCTCGATATAAAAGGCCCGACAACGATACTTCCTATAAATGCTTGCTCCTCCCTCCAAATGCCAACAGCGATATATTCAAGGCCATATGTATTGATATAGTGATAATAACAATCGGATGGTTTCTTAGAAAGTATTTCATTTATATAGGTGAATTCATTTTTAGAATGGTTAGTACGGCTGGGATGGAATGGTTTACCGAATGAAATAACATATTTTCCTCTTGATCAATCAATATCGTATCAAGCTTTGTTACAGAATGAACAATTTGGCTTATTTTTATTAAATCTTCTACCAAATAAATTCCCCTTTCCTATTACAAAAAACAATATAATTACTATTTTAGTAAAAATAATACGATTAATAAAGTGGGCCATTTAGTATAATGAAATTAAATTAAGCTATTACATACTAGTTTAGCGAGTAAATATCCTAATGTAATTATGGATAACCTAACCTTTGAATAGAATAGGAAATTTACTTGAAATTCTATAATTAATTAATTAATTAAATGATCCCATATAATGATCGGAGGAAAAAACATATGTTATATCCAGTAGCTACAGATAGTCGAGTTGTCATGGATTTAAGTGGAGTTTGGAAGTTTATGATTGATAAAGAAGTGGAGCCTATTAAGGTATCAGAGCCACTTCCAACAAATGAAGTGATGGCTGTTCCAGCTTCCTTTAATGATCAAACACCGATAAAAGAGATTCGAGAGCATAGTGGTTATATTTGGTATGAAAGAGAATTTTCTGTTGCAAAAGCATTGAGAAATGAAAGACTAGTGGTGCGTTTTGGTTCGGCTACCCATGAAGCATGGGTCTATTTAAACGGGAAAGAAGTTGTTCATCATAAAGGTGGTTTTACACCATTTGAAGCAGAAATCAATGACTTCTTAGTAGAAGGTACAAATCGTTTAACTGTTCGACTAAGCAATCTATTAGATTTTTCAACACTGCCTGTTGGTAACTATAGTGAAACAAAGGATGAGAATGGCCGTGTAGTTCGTAAAGTGGATGAAAACTTTGACTTCTTTAATTATGCAGGCTTACATCGTCCAGTTAAAATATATTCTACACCGCGTGATTACATTGAAGATATTGTCATCGTGCCTGAAGTAGATTTATCATCTAAAAAAGCAGATGTGCAAATTTCTGTTAAAACAGCAGGAAACTTTGATGAAGTATGCGTAACCATTTTAGATGAGGACGGCAAGAAAGTAGCTCAAGCTTTAGGTAATGAAACAAAGGTTTTAATTGAAAATGTGCAGTTATGGCAGCCTTTGAACGCTTATCTTTATAGGGCAAAAGTAGAAGGGATTAAAGGCGGAGAATGTGTTGATGTCTATGAGGAGTGCTTCGGAGTTCGCACAGTAGAAGTAAAAAGCGGAAAATTCCTCATTAACGGTGAACCTTTCTATTTTAAAGGCTTTGGAAAACATGAAGACACATATGTAAACGGACGCGGATTAAACGAAGCCTACAATGTATTAGATGTCAATTTAATGAAAAAGATGGGTGCCAACTCATTACGTACATCTCATTATCCATATTCAGAAGAAATGATGCGTCTATGTGACCGTGAAGGAATTGTTGTTATTGACGAAACACCTGCGGTTGGATTAATGTCATCGTTTAATTTTGATGTATCGGTTTTAGATAGAGGGGACTTTGAAGATGATACATGGAAAGAGATGAATACTACTGAGGCACATAAGCAGGTCATACATGAGCTTATCGACCGCGATAAAAACCATGCATGTGTTGTAATGTGGTCGATTGCTAATGAGGCTGCGACATATTCAAAAGGTGCTTATGAGTATTTTGAGCCGTTATTTAGTCTTGCTCGCGAATTGGATCCGCAAAAACGTCCATGTACGTATGTTGCCATTATGATGGCTACACCAACAGCTGATAAATGTACAGATTTAGCAGATGTTATTGCTTTAAATCGTTACTACGGCTGGTATGTGCAGCATGGTGACTTAAAAACAGCGGAAGAAAAAACCCGTCAAGAACTGTTGGCATGGCAGGAGAAATATCCAGATAAACCAATTATGTATACGGAATATGGTGCTGATACGGTAGGAGGATTCCATAGTGCATATGGTGAACCGTACTCTGAAGAATATCAAGAAGATTACTATCGAATGAATAGCAAAGTGTTTGATGAAATTCCAAACTTTGTCGGTGAACAATTATGGAACTTTGCTGATTTCCAAACAAAGTTTGGACTTCTGCGTGTTCAAGGGAATAAAAAAGGTGTGTTCACAAGGGAAAGAGAACCGAAAATGGTTGTACGCTATTTAAGTGACCGTTGGAATAACATTCCTGATTTTGGATATAAGAAATAATTAAGGACGGCGACTATAAATGAAAAAAGTTGTAACGATGGGTGAAATTATGCTCCGGTTATCAACGCCTGGATATCAAAAGATTCAACAAGCACATTCATTTGATGTCCATTTTGGCGGCGGGGAAGCGAATGTAGCAATCGGATTATCTCAATTAGGCTTACATAGTTCTTTTGTTAGTAAATTGCCCGACAATGACCTCGGATATAGTGCCAATCAGTTTTTAAATCGTTTTGAAGTGGTAACCGATGGAATGATTTTTGGCGGTGATCGGATTGGGATTTATTTTTTAGAAAAGGGATTTTCAATTCGATCTTCTAAAATTATTTATGACCGTTATGGATCTGCCTTTGCCGGATCAAAAGTAACCGAGTATGATTTTAAGAAACTTTTTACAGATGCTGATTGGTTCCATATTAGTGGCATTACGCCGGCCTTAAATGAAGAAATTTTTCAGTTGACGAAGCTCGCCCTAGCAGAAGCTAAGCAACAAGGGTTAACGACTAGTTTTGATCTAAACTATAGAAGTTCCTTATGGCCATTTGAAGAGGCAAGGGAAAGGCTAACAGAGTTAATGAAAGATGTGGATGTCTGTATTGGAGTAGAACCGCTTCAACTACTAGATGATGAGGGAAGAGATATAAAAGACAACTTGCCTGAGAATCCAGGTCCTGATGATTATAAAGAGATTATGAAAGTGATGCATGATCGCTTTGGTTTTAAATACATTGCGATGACCTATCGAAATCAATTGTCTGTAAACCGTCATCGTTTAAAAGCACTTTTATCTGATGGACAAAGCTTTTATCAATCATCTGAAGTTGATGTTGAAATTGTTGATCGCGTCGGAACAGGAGATGCTTTTACAACTGGATTGATTTTTTCCTTAATCAATCAGTATAAGCCTCAAGCAGCCGTTGATTTTGCTACCGCTAGTTTCGCTCTCAAACATACAGTTGAAGGCGATGTAAGTGTCTTTAGCTATTCGGATGTCGAACAATTTGTTCAACATAAGAATTCATTTTCTATTAAGAGATAATTAGGAAGAGATAAAAAGCAGTGAAGAAAATGATTTTCTTCACTGCTTTTTTCTATGTTATAACAATAATTACTCCGCTCAATGGACTTAAAATATTTTTCTTTTCACAGAATCTAATTCTAATTACTTTATGGTTTTATTGGATTTTACAGCATTTTTACCTTCATATCCAAATAAAAGAACAAGAACCAATGTTAAAATTAAAGCAGTTAAGGTTCCGATTAGAAATTGGCTCATCGGTGTAAAGACTGGAATCGATAGGAAACTTGGCAGTGCAAACCCTGTTCCCCTCACTCCAAGTGCTCCAATAATTCCTCCCCCAATAGCTCCAGCGATTGCAACATAAATCATAGTTCGTCTGTAAGGTACGAGAATACCGTACGTGATAATTTCAGTTGTACCTGCTAGCGCACTGGGAAGTAAACCAGAACCAGCTAACGTTTTTAAGTCCTTATCTCTTGTTTTAAAGAAAACACCAATCCCCAAACCAATTTGAGCAAATGGAGCTGCAGCTGCCATTGGAATAATTGGATCGTAACCAGTCGCAGCAAGATTTGCAATTGATATTGGAATAACAGCCCAGTGAAGACCTAGAATGGTGAGGAATGACCACGCAGCTCCTAATACGGCGCCTGTTAGAATTCCACTTTTTGAACTTAAAAATTGGATGGCCATAGATAAGGCCTCCCCTACGTAAGTGCCAAAAGGTCCGAAGATAAGAATGGTTAATGGTACGATCACAATTAAGGAAATCATCGGATTTATAAACATTTGTAAATCTTTATAAATAACCTTTTTCAAAAACTTGTTTAACAGAGCATATATGGAAACGGCAATTAAGATTGGAAATACGGTTGAAGAATAGCTTGCAAGTATGACTGGTATTCCTAAAAATGATACATCTTGGGCACCTTGGGTAACTAAATTAGTATAGTTGGGCTCTAAGAGTGACGCCCCGATTGCACCGCCAACATATCCATTCGCGCCTAGTTTATTAGCCATTGTGATTCCAAGAAATACTGGAAAGAAGTAAAATATCGCATGTCCTGCTGCGGAAAGAATCATATAAGTTCCACTTTCAGGATTGATCCACCCTAAAGTTTTTAACAGGGATAATAAGGCTGTAATTAATGCAGACCCAGCAAGCACGCCTAAAATAGGAGCAAAACTCCCGCTTATTGCCCCTAAGATCTTATTCATGATTGTATCCTTTCTTTCATTTTCTTTAGAATCAACTTTGGATTGCTTTGTCGTTGCCATTTTTTTCTTCCCTCTCATTATAATTTCCAGCTGAACGATTTAAAGTAGTAAAACGAATCAAAATAAAGCGTATTAATTAATTTCTATTATCTCTATTGCAAATAGAATCATTCAGCTAAATCAGTGTACTAGTATAGAGTAAAGAATATTAAGAATAAATTTAATCCTGTCCTTTCCTTTAAAATAGTCAGGAATATGTTGGAAGTGAATGAATTAGACTAAGAAGCACAAAATAACTCGTAATGCAATAAAAAAATAATAAATTTAAAGTAAATTTGAAGAAAATGTTAACGGTTTCAATTTTTTATTGTTTTTTTAAAACAGGCATGCTAGTATACAAGTATACAAAAAAGCAACAAAAAAGCTCAGTGAATAGGAACCTGATAAAGGTGTTGAATTATCGCTTTTATTATAAAAATAAGTAGTATTTTAGTTCATTTCCAATCCACATTATTCTTTTGTTGTAATATGAAAGCCCTTTTTTAACAAACTAATATAGAGGTGAAAAAAATGCGTAAATTCGGTACAAGAGACAAGTTAGGTTATTTATTCGGTGATTTTGGTAACGATTTCTTCTTTATGCTTGTATTGGCGTTTCTAATGGTATTTTATACAGATGTTATGCATCTGAACCCGGCAGCAGTCGGTGGATTGTTTGTCATTGCTCGTTTATGGGATGCGTTTGCTGATATGGCGTGGGGACGTTTTATTGACACGAGGAAAGCAGGCAAAAACGGTAAATTTAGACCGTGGATTTTAAGAATGTCGTTTCCACTTGTTATCGTCGGAGTTTTAATGTTTGTTTATATTCCAGGACAGTCTGAGGGATTTTATTTAGCTTATGCTTACGTGACCTATATTGTTTGGGGAACATTATATAGTACAGTAAACATTCCTTACGGATCAATGGCATCTGTTATGACAGCTGATCCTGTAGAACGTACTGCTTTATCTTCTTGGAGAACTGTTGGATCACAATTGGCAGGATTAGTTATTAATGTTGTTGGACCAATCGTGCTGTTTGTAGACAACAAAGCAGTACCGAGTCGCTTTTTCATGGCAGCCCTTATTTTTGGTCTGTTAGCAATTGCATGTTATATTGCATGTTATAGAATGACTACAGAACGTATTGTTGCTGACGAAACAGCTAAACCAAAGCCTCAAAAAGGTGCAACAATCAAAGGTCTTAGTTAAAAACAAACCACTAATTTTCTTCCTTGCTGGTTCGTTAATTTTTATGGTAAACCTTATGCTGATTGGTGCAGTAAACGTTTACTTGTTTAAAGATTACTTTGGAGCTGCTACAGCTTTAAGTGTGGTTGGTCTAGTCCAAGCTGGTACTGTTTTTATAATGGCGCCATTTATCCAAAAGTTAGTTAAAAAGTTCGGTAAAAAAGAGGTAGCATCTATAGGAATCTTAGTGGCTGGTATCGCTTATCTAATTTTATACCTGCTACCAAACATAAGTGTAACACAATTTATTGGTCTCCTAGCTGTTGCTAAGCTTGGTGAGGGTGTATTTAACCTTGTAATCTGGGCATTCGTTACAGACATTATTGATTATCATGAATATTTAACAGGTTTACGTGAAGATGGAACGATTTATGCGATCTATTCGATGGCACGTAAAATCGGACAAGCAGTTGCAGGTGGAGTCGGTGCTGCGGCAATTGCAGCTGTTGGTTATAACTCTACACTTGAGGTACAAACAGCTGAAACACTTAGTGGAATTCATATGATTGGTACATTAGTGCCTGCATTAATATTTTTGACTGTATTTATCATCATTACCTTCCTATATCCATTAAACAAAAAACGCACAGATCAACTTGCTGCTGATTTAACGAAAAAGAGAAACGGAGACGGAAGTGCAGCTTAAGGTCAGTTAATAAAATAAAAGAAGATAGTTAAGTTGATTTAACTATCTTCTTCTTTTTATATTGAATGAAACGATTTTACCGTGCTATGATGAAAGTAGTTGGCTGAAAAAATAGGGAGTGTACAGAAATGATGACAATAACATCAAGGCTTCCTGGGGAAAATAATAAAGATTATGCTTATCGAATGATTAAGTCATCTATCATGTCTTTGGAATTAGAACCTGGACAGTCTATAAGTGAAGTAGAGTTGGCAGAATCATTAGGCTTATCTCGAACCCCAATTCGTGAGGTTCTTACCAAATTGCGAGAGGAACATTTAGTTGAAGTGATTCCTCAAGTGGGGACTTATATATCAAAAATTGATCCACAGCTCATTAAAGAAGCTACCTTTATGCGATATACTTTAGAAAAAGAAGTATTAAAGTTAGCTTGTGAGTCTTTTCCAAATGCAAAATTTTTTGATTTAAAGAAAAATATTGTTCTTCAAGAAGAGCTTATTGGGGAAAAAGGCAAAGAAAGAGAATTCCATACCCTTGATAAGAAATTCCACGCTATTATTTTTACGGGAAATATGAAAGAGCATATTTGGGAAGCAATTACAAGAATCAGTACTCATTATAATCGAATGAGGCTTTTATCCGAGATGGAGCATCATTTTGATGAGGCGATTATGCAGCATAGGAAAATTGTTGATATTCTTGAAAATAAAGATTGTGATCAAGTTGAAGAAATCGTTAGACAACATATTATCGATCCGATTGAATTATGGGATGAATTTTTTGAAGAAAACAGTCCTTATCTTAACTATTTTAAAAATATAGATGAAAAACCAGCATTCATTTAGAATGCTGGTTTTTTTTACGAAATTGTGTCAACCAAGACCATTTCAAGTAAATTTTATCTAGTTTTACTTGAAATACCAAAATAGGAATGCTAGTATACAAGTATACAAGAGAATGAAGTTATTCATTAAATTTAAATAGTTGAGGGATTATATCGTATATTTAAAGCGTTTTAAACCAACCTTATAACCATAAGTATGGATTTTCTCGATATAGGCCAACTTAGCTAGAGATCACTATTTCACCATTAAATTTAATAATAGGGGTGATGTACATGTTACAAAAGTTTGAAGTGTTAAATGAAATACATAAAGGGTATTTAGTTGCCGTTATTCGCGGGAAAAACAAAGAAGATGCAGTTGAAATTTCTAAACAAGCCTATCAAGGCGGTATTCGCTCATTGGAAGTAACATTTTCAACACCTGGAGCGGAAGAGGCTATCGCAGAATTAGTACGTATTGGCGATGCTAACATGATTGTTGGAGCAGGAACGGTATTAGATGGAGAAACAGCTAGAATTGCGATTATGAAAGGGGCTCGTTATATTGTAAGTCCACATTTCAGCCCTGAGATTGCGACAGTATGTAACCGTTATGCAATTCCCTATTTACCCGGATGTGGTTCCGTTACAGAAATTATGCATGCATTAGAATCTGGGGTTGACGTTGTGAAACTATTCCCTGGCAGCTTAATGGGACCAGGATTCATCAAAGATGTAAAAGGTCCGATTCCTCATGTTGAAATCATGCCATCTGGCGGGGTAAGCATTGACAATATTGATAAATGGGTCAATAATGGCGCATTTGCCGTTGGAATTGGCAGTGCATTAACAAAAGGTGTTTCCAATGGAGACTATAGTTCTGTTGCGCAAGTTGCAAAAACATTTGCAGATAAATTGGCTTCTATTAAACAAGGTTAGTTAGAAAAGGGTGGCTGTGACTAGCAGCTCTTAATAATAAATATTGATTGCCTAAAACTGGAATAGGAGGGATATGTGTTTTGAGTCCATTTATTCATGACAATTTTATGCTTAATAATCAAACAGCAGTGGAACTTTATCATAATTATGCTAAAAAAATGCCTATCTATGATTATCACTGCCATCTATCACCAAAAGACATTGCTGAAAATCGCAAATTTAACAATATTACAGAACTATGGCTTGAAGGTGACCATTATAAATGGAGAGCCATGAGAGCACATGGGATTGATGAAAAATATATTACAGGTGATGCAGACCCGAAGGAAAAATTTAAAGCTTGGGCTGAGACCGTTCCGTATACACTCGGAAATGCGTTATATCACTGGACTCATATTGAGTTAAAAAAATACTTTGGTATTGAAGAGTTACTTAATGAAAACTCTTGGGAAAGCATTTGGAACCGCTGTAATGAATTGCTGCAACAGGATGACTATTCTGTTCGAGAAATTATAAAGCGTTCCAATGTTAAAGTAATTGGTACTACAGATGATCCAACTGATGATCTTGGATATCATGAACAAATTGCTAAACTATCGGACTTTCCAGTGAAAGTACTTCCATCATTCCGTCCTGATAAAGGATTAGAAATTAATAAGGATACATTTGTTCCTTTTGTAGAAACTCTTGAAAAAGTAGCAAATAAATCTTTATCAAACTATGCAGACTATATTCAAGCCTTATTAGATAGAGTTCAATACTTCCACGATAAAGGCTGTAGAATTTCTGACCATGGTTTATCCGAGATTCCATTTGCTGTATTTGAAGAAAATGAATTGGATGGAATTTATCAATCCGGACGCAAAGGCGACCTTGTAAGTATAGAAGATGAAAATAAATTTAAAACGGCTATTTTACTTTCGCTTGCAAAAGCTTATAAAGAAAAAGATTGGGCAATGCAAATCCATTTTGGTGCGATTCGTAATAACAATACGAAAATGTTCAAAAAATTAGGCCCTGATGCAGGATTTGATTCCATTAGTGATCAAGGTGAAGTGGCTGCACCATTAAATGCTTTATTAAATGCGTTTGAAGTGAGAGATTCTTTACCAAGAACAATCGTTTATAATTTGAATCCAGTTTATAACGAATTAATTGGTACGACGATTCAGAACTTCCAAACGAATGAGGCAGGAATTGCAGGTAAAATTCAATTTGGTTCTGGTTGGTGGTTTAATGATACAAAACCAGGAATGATCCGCCAATTAACGGCTTTAGCCGATCAAGGTTTATTAATGCACTTTGTTGGGATGCTGACAGATTCACGCAGCTTTATCTCATATAGCAGACATGAATACTTCCGCCGTATTCTATGTAACTTAGTTGGTACATGGGTGGAAGATGGGGAAATTCCAAATGACCCAGCATTACTGCAAAAGCTTGTTGAAAATATTTGTTATAACAACGCTAAAAACTACTTCGCAATTGAAGTTGAATGATAAAAGGGAGGCAATTTAATTATGGAAATGGGTTT
This sequence comes from uncultured Bacillaceae bacterium, assembly GCA_963787345.1. Classification (GTDB taxonomy): domain Bacteria; phylum Bacillota; class Bacilli; order Bacillales; family Cytobacillaceae; genus Bacillus_BD. The sequence goes on from CAWBCW010000026.1 coordinate 772,474, forward strand.
TCGTTGGTATGGTAAAACAGATTCGATTCCACTAGAATATATTCGTCAAATTCCTGGAATGAAAGGAATTGTAACTGCTATTTATGATATTCCGGTTGGGGAAGCTTGGCCGATGGATAAAATTGAAGAGTTAAAGAAAACGGTTGAGGATGCTGGGTTACACATTTCAGTTATCGAAAGTGTTCCTGTTCATGAAGACATCAAAATCGGATTACCAACTCGTGATAAATATATTGAGAACTACAAAACAACATTACGTAATCTTGGGAAAGCTGGCATTCCAGTTGTATGTTATAACTTTATGCCAATCTTTGACTGGACACGTACTGATTTAGAATACCGTCTTCCAGATGGATCTACAGCTCTTATTTTTGAAGAAGAAGTAGCAAAGAAAATGGATCCATTAACAGGTGAACTATCTCTTCCAGGTTGGGATTCAAGCTATAAGAAAGAAGATTTACAAGTATTATTTGATCACTATAAAAATGTAGATCATGAAAAGCTTTGGGAAAACTTAGGGTATTTCATTAAAGAAATCATTCCAGTTGCAGAAGAAGCTGGTGTGAAAATGGCAATCCACCCAGATGATCCTCCATACGATATTTTTGGATTACCACGAATCATTACAAATAAAGAAAATCTTGAAAGATTTATTAACTTATATGACAGCCCGAATAACGGTTTAACAATGTGCAGTGGGTCTCTTGGTGCAGAACCAAGAAATGATTTCCCTGAAATGCTTCGTTATTTCGGAAAGAAAGATCGCGTAAACTTCGTACATGCTCGTAATATTAAATTAACAGGTGGCTTATCATTCGAAGAAAGTGCACATCCATCTGAGTACGGCTCCATTGATATGCATGAAGTGATTAAAGCAATGGCTGATTTCAACTATAATGGTCCGATTCGTCCTGACCACGGAAGAATGATCTGGGGCGAAACAGGTAAACCTGGTTACGGTTTATATGACCGTGCATTAGGTGCGACATACCTATATGGTTTATGGGAAGCTGAGCAAAAAAATAGAAAATAATTAAATTAATCCTCCGACGGATGCCTCGGATTTTTATCGAGCAAGTTCAGATATTAATCCGGGTGCAAATTTGGCGGAGCGAATTTGATAATAATTCCTTAAGGGAGGATAAATTTCATGGCAGTTCCATTTAAAGTTGATTTAACAGATAAAGTAGCAGTTGTTACAGGCGGTGGCGGTGTATTAGGATCTTACTTTGCAAAAGCGTTAGCAGAATGCGGAGCAAAAGTAGCGGTTTTAGATCGTAGTCAAGAACCTGCTGATAAAGTAGCGGCTGAAATTAACGAAGCTGGCGGAAAAGCGATTGGTGTTGCAGCGAACGTGTTAGAAAAGGAAGCTCTTGAACAAGCAAGAGAAATCATTGTAAAAGAGCTAGGAACGGTTGATATCCTTTTAAACGGTGCAGGTGGAAATAATCCAAAGGGATCAACAGATGATGAGTTCTATAATGAAGAAGAAGTGAAAAATAATCCGGAGCTTAAAACATTCTTTGATTTAGATCCTGAAGGTGTTGGATTCGTATTTGACTTAAACTTCTTAGGAACATTACTTCCTTCACAAGTATTTGCGAAAGATATGATCGGTAAAAAAGGTGCTAACATCATCAATGTATCTTCAATGAATGCTTACACCCCATTAACAAAAATCCCTGCATATAGTGGAGCAAAAGCGGCAATTAGTAACTTTACTCAATGGTGTGCTACTTACTTTGCTAAAACAGGTATCCGCGTTAATGCGATTGCACCAGGATTTTTAGTAACAAAACAAAATGAAAAGTTACTATTTAATGATGATGGTACTCCAACTGCTAGAACTGGAAAAATCATTAACAGTACACCAATGGAAAGATTTGGTGAGCCTGAAGAATTAATCGGCGGACTTCTTTTCTTAGCAAGTGAAGACGCTGCGAGCTTCGTAACAGGCGTTGTTCTTCCGATTGATGGCGGATTCTCATCTTATACAGGAGTTTAATCCGGGATATGATTCAATAGAAGGTTGCTAATCCTATTTAATAGGATTGGCAGCCTTATCAACATGTTCTAAAACTACATAATTTTTCAAGGATATCTAGTACTTGCATTGGAAAAGTAATTTTAAAAAACAAAAACAAAGATAAAGAGGGGTATTTACATGAAAGATAAAATTGAAGAATTTCAGAAAACGAAAGATTTTTTAATTTGTGTTGATTCTGATGGCTGTGCCATGGATACGATGGATGTTAAACATAAAGAAGCTTTTGGTCCAGAGGCTGTGAATACATGGGATCTTCATCATATTGAAGAGCGTTTCCTTAAAGTCTGGAATGATATCAACCTTTATACGAAAACAAGAGGAATCAACCGTTTTAAAGGGGTTGTCACTACTTTTGAAGCACTTGAGGCTGAAGGAATTGAAATGCCAGATATTTCTTCGTTTAAAAAATGGACGGAGACAACGAATGAACTTTCTGCTCCATCGCTTGGAAGAGCAATTGCAGAAACAAATGATGAGCAATTAAAGAAAGCGCTTCAATGGAGCGATGCTGTTAATACTACAATTGAAGAAAAACTTGCTGGAAACGATAAGCCGGTAGAAGGTGCGAAAGAAGGATTACAAGCTGCCAATAATGTTGCAAATGTAGCTATTGTTTCATCTGCTAACGGTGCAGCTGTTCTTGATGAATGGACAAGACATGAATTGTCTGTACATGTTGATGTGATGCTTGGACAGGAAGCTGGAACGAAAGCTTATTGCATTGAGCAAATGAAAAAGTTTGGCTTTGACGAGACACATGTATTAATGGTCGGTGATGCTCCAGGCGATCTATCCGCTGCTGAGAAAAATGGTGTGCTATTCTATCCAATCCTCGTTGGGAAAGAAAAATTCTCATGGGACCGTTTCCAAAATGAAGCAATAGGAAAGTTTCTTGATGGAAGCTATGCAGGGGAGTATCAGCAACAAGTAATCAATGAATTTAATGATAACTTGAAATAAATTTAAGGGGGAATAAAATATGATTCAAAAGATCGCTAAGAATATTCCAATGCCTAAAGTAGATTTAAAAGCAAAGCCATATAATTTATCTGATGAAGATATAAAATGGGTAAAAGATACAATTGCTGGGATGTCAGACGAAGAAAAAATTGGTCAATTATTTATTAACTTGTTTTTCTTTGGGAAAGACCAATATAGTGGGAATGACTTAACAAACAAACAAATTCTTGAAAAGTATCACATTGGTGGTGCACGTTACCAAGGTGGTACATCAGATCAGGTACAAGACTTAATTAATGAATTGCAAACGGATTCGAAAATACCTTTATTAGTGGCAGCAAACTGTGATGCCGGTGGTAACGGTGCTATGAATGATGGTACATATGTGGCGTCGGCTGCAATGTGTGAAGCTTCAGGTGATGAACAAGTATCCTATGATGCTGGCTATGTCAGCGGTCGTGAAGAAGATGCAATTGGTGTTAACTGGAACTTTGATCCATGTGTTGATATATTGAAAAACTGGAGAAACACAATTGTTAACACACGTGCTTATGGTACAAATGCTGAAACGGTTATTAAGCATACAAACTCTTATATTAAAGGGTTAACAGAAAGCAATATCGGCGTATGTATTAAGCACTGGCCTGGTGATGGTACAGAAGAACGTGACCAACATTTAGTTATGGGGGTTAATGAGTTATCTGTTGAAGAATGGGAAGAGTCATTCGGTAAAGTATATCGTAATCATATCGATAACGGTGTTCACTCTATTATGGCAGGCCATATTGCAGTACCAGAATATCAAAAAGCATTAGTGCCTGAATTGGAAGATCGTGATATCCTACCAGCTACATTAGCACCTGAATTAATCAATGGATTATTAAAAGATAAATTAGGTTTTAATGGTCTCGTTCTTACAGATGCTACTCATATGTTAGGAATGACCGCAGCGATGAGACGTGAAGAGTATGTTCCACAATCGATTGCCGCTGGTTGTGATATGTTCTTATTCTTTAATAATATTGATGAAGATTACAACTTTATGATGAATGGATATAAAAATGGAGTTATCACTGAAGAGCGTCTTCAAGATGCTTTAGAAAGAATTTTAGGTCTAAAAGCAACTCTTGGCTTACACAAAGCTCAAAAAGAAGGTACTTTATTACGTTCAAGAGAAGATTTAGAAGTAGTGGGCTGTGATGATCATATTGAACGTGCGAAACAAGCTGTTGATAAAGGAATTACACTTGTTAAAAATACGTTAGATCAACTGCCAATTCGTCCAGAAACGCATAAACGTATTCGACTGTACTTCTTAGAAGGAGAAGTAGGAGGTATTTACGAAGCTAATGATAAAACATTAAACTTCATTGTGGAAGAATTAGAGCGACGAGGTTTTGAAGTAACTGTTAACGATGGGAATTCACGTGTTAAAGGCTCTACTTTAAAGTATCGTGAAGAAGTTGATGCAGCACTAGTATTTGCTGATATTGTCGGTTACGGTGCTGAAAATAATTATCGTATTAGATGGAAAACAGCAATGTCAAATGAAGTTCCTTGGTATGTACATGAAGTACCAACTGTATTCGTATCGTTAAATTTCACCACTCATTTAACAGATGTTCCTATGGTGAAATGCTATATTAACGCATACAAAGATACTGAAATCACCATTAAAGCAGTCATTGATAAAATGATGGGTGAATCAGAGTTTAAAGGAACACCTAATGAAAATGTTTGGTGTGGGAAATGGGATACAAGACTTTAATCAATTTCAAAAACGAAGACTGTGTTTAGCAATCTTCGTTTTTTTACGTATAAAAAAATTTCTTCAATAATTGAAATCTATTGGCTTTGTTATCAGTTACAAAAAAGTGTATGCAGGAAAAAACACTCAAGTATATTAGCATAACAAATAAAAGCGATACGAATGGTTTCTATTAAATTAAAGCATATTAATGGTAATGCTTTTATAGCAATTATTTTATTTATTATATTTATTTAGCAGTAAAGTTCAATGAGTATGATGCAGCCAAAACAAACTTACTATTCTTACTGTATCACTATTCATTGTGATAACTACGGTGTTAGTTGGCGCTGTAAACGTTTATTTGTTTAATGGCACGTAAAGTTGGACAAGCTCTTGCTGGTGGTATTGGTGGTTTTGCAATTGCAGCAGTTGGATACAATGCTGCTAACACTGTTCAACCACAAAGTGTACTTGATGGAATTCATACTATAGGTACATTAGTACCGGCGATTTCATTCTTTGTTATTTTCTTAATCGTCACTTTTGTCTATCCACTAAACAAAAGTCGTGTGAACCAGCTTGCAAAAGATTTAGCTGGAAAGAGACAAGGATAAAACAAAATTTATAGGAAGTATTTTAAAAAGATGCTGTTTAGCGAAACAGCATCTTTTTATACTTTGTTCCTATTTTATGTTTATTGGGTTATTCCCTAAATTTGTAAATTGACAGTTTACAAAAATATGGTATTCTAGTATAGTGTTGCTTTAACGCTAAAAAGCGTTTGATAGAAATAGACTTTTGAAATGGATTACCCTTAGGGATCAAGAGAAAAATAATTTAATCAATAGTAGTTAGGTGTGAAAGTATGTCAGAAAATCAGCATGAATTAAAACGGGGCTTAAAACCGAGGCATGTTCAGTTTATCGCATTAGCAGGGATGATTGGAACTGGAATCTTCAAGGGGAGCTCTGACACATTAAATTTAGCAGGTCCAAGTGTTGTCGTAGCCTATATGATTGGCGGGCTTTTGCTTTTTATTGTTATGTGCGCATTAGGTGAAATGGCAACCGTATATCCCAATTTAAATGTACAAACTTTTATACATAAAGCCTTCGGGTTCCGACCTTCTTTTATTGTCGGATGGCTCTATTGGATAAACTGGGTCGTCGTAACGGCCGTTGAATTAATAGCAGCTGGAAGCTTCCTGCAATACTGGTTCCCCCATGTTCCATTATGGGTGTTAAGTATTCTTTGTGCTGCGGTTATTATTGCGATTAATCTGTTTGAAGTAAAAAACTATGGAGAAATGGAATTTTGGTTTGCAAGTATTAAAATATTAACGTTAGTAGCCTTCATTATTTTAGGAGCCCTAATTCTATTTGGGATTTTTCCAACAGAATCATCAGCTTCCTTTTCAAATTACACGGCTCATGGCGGATTTTTCCCAAATGGATTAGGCGGGATGTTCGGTGCTTTTCTAGTTGTCGTGTTCTCCTACGGCGGAGCTGAGTTAATTGGTGTTGCTGCGACAGAAACAAAAGACAGTGAAAAAGTTCTTCCAAAAGTAATTAAAACGACTGTGTTCCGAGTCATTATTTTTTATGTTTTGCCGATACTTATCATTTGTGGGATTATCCCATGGAATCAAGTAACGGGACAAGATAGTCCATTCGTTCAAGTGTTCACATTATCAGGGCTGTCAGGAGCAGCAAGTATTATGAATTTTGTGTTGCTAACAGCTGTTTTATCAGCAGCCAATTCAGGTATTTATGCGACATCTAGGACCTTATATACAATGGCTAGAAATGGGGAAGCCCCAAAAGTATTCTCAAGGATCACGTCAAAAGGGATTCCATTAAACGGTATATTAGTTACAACGCTCTTTATTTTAGCTGGGGTATTTTTATCTTACTTGACTCCAGAGTCGGTTATTGGCTATTTAATGTCAATCCCTGGATTTACAGTCCTTATCATTTGGATCGGGATTTGCTTAGCTCAATTAAAGCTGCGCAAGCATTATCCAAAAAAGCCAACGTTCCAAGTAAAAATATTTCCATTCACTACAATATTTGGAGCACTTACACTTTCCGTTATTTTTATCTCCTTTATTTTTAATGGGAATAACATTATTGGAACAACCGTATGTCTGTCAGTATTAGTCGTATTAATTATCCTTTCCTCGATTGTAAAGAAAAGGAACTAAAAAACATGGGGACAAATTCATTATATTTGCTTAAGGCAAATATACGAATTGTCCCCATGTTTTGTTAATGAATAATAAGCTTTATTCCAGTCAGTACGATTCCGATGACAAATCCACAGAGGGCTCCGTTAACGCGAATCCATTGCAAGTCCTTGCCTATATTATTTTCGACTAAATCAATGAGGGTTTTATTGTCCAATTTATTTAGATTTTCTCTAACTAATTCGCCTATTTTTGAATGGTTTTCCTCCACGAGAACAATAATTTGTTGTTGAATCCATTTATTAACTTCCGGACTTCTTTCCGTTAGATGATCTAATCCTTTTTCAAATAAAGGAAGCGCTTTTGTTTCTATAAACTCCGGTTCTTCCACGATAGAGAGGAGCTTTGGCCTGAACTGTTCCAATTTCTCTGTAATTAATTCGTCTGGCTGCCACTCATCAAAGAGCCCATCTCTCCATTTTTCTATCATTTCAATAAGGTCAGATTGGTTTTCCAACATATCTAACTCCCTGTTTAGATAAGCTAATAAAGCCATTCTGTTAGGGTCCCCATCTCTTTGTAAATTCCTTAATACACGAAGTAAAACGCCTTGTGCTGTTTGACCAAGATTCTCTTCGTTAAGGAGCGTTGTCACGGATTTAAAAGCTAGTTTCCGTAAGCCGCTTACTTCCATATTATTTAATGCATTCATCGAAATTTTCCCGAGTTTGACCTCTGTTTGCTTGTTTTGTAGCCAAGTTTCTACTTTATCTAATAGATGATCCAGTGCTCTTTGATCCAATTTTTCTCGAATTATTTTATCTCTTATGATTTGCAAGAGCGGTACGACATCGATTTGAGAAAGTGCCAATTTAAGCTGGTTTTTGATAAAAGGTGTTAATTTTTGAATCTCTATGTTATTAATAAAATTCCTGAATGTACTCAAAAGCATGGTCTTAAAGGATTCTTGACGAATCTCTCTTTTAATCATGACAACTAATGTATCCATAAAGGGGATGTCTTTCACCTTTTCTTGAATACTATCTTTTGAAAGCCAATCATTTTTGACGACGGAGACTAGTCCTTCTGTCAGTCGTTTTCGGTTATTTGGAAGAAGAGCTGTATGCGGAATGGGGATGCCTAGCGGATGACGAAATAAGGCTGTGACAGCAAACCAATCAGCCAATCCACCGACGAGTCCAGCTTCAAATCCACCGTGTAATAGACTGATCCATACAGATCCTTGGAATGGGACTGTAGCCACAAAACCTGCTCCCATAAATAAAAGCGAATATGTAGCAATTCTTTTAGAACTTTTTGTTTTACCCATTCTATTTCCTCTTCCGTAAAATAATTAGATTCATGATTATAATAAAATCATAAGTACGAAGCGGTGTCAAAACATGGGAGAGGATGTGCAAAAAAACTCTCTTGTATTACAGTAATCATCTTCAAATTTAGACTCAATCCCTCCATAATTGTGAATAAATAAAATATTATGACGCAAATTTGAATTATTTATATGATCCTAAATTCATAGGAAGAAAAGACTATTAAAATACCTGAAGATTTGATAATCTTATAGTATGACTAGTACAAAGTTAGTGAAAATGAGCTTGAAAGGACTGTAAGGCGCATGTTGAAGAAAAAAGGAATTAAACTCAGATTTGCCATCAGTTTACTTGTTATACTAACAGCCTTCAGCACAACGATTGTCAATTGGTATTCGTCCAGTTTTGCTTTAAAACGAAATTTAACAGAAACCTATCTTGAAAATAATAATAAATATGCGCACAAGATTGCCTCAAGTGCGGATAGTTTGTTTTTTAGTATGCAGCAAAATGTAAACGCTTTAGCCGAAAAAATCGGCCGTAAGGGGATAACTCAAGAAGAGTTGGAAAGATGGCAAAAGATTTATAGCAGTTACTTTAACTCAATTTTTACGACGGATGCTAATGGAGTTGTACAATATATGTACCCATTAGAAATGAATGGAAATATGAAACCAGGTACAAAAATTGAGTCAGATTTAATGAAACAGGCATTGAAGAATCAACAACCGTTTATTTCACAACCTTATTTAGCACAAAGTGGCAATTTGGTTCTACTCGTTTCTTCTCCTATTTTTGATACGGAAGGAAATTACCTGGGAGTTGTTGACGGAACTATTTATTTGGAGAGTGGCAATTCCTTAAGGAATATTCTTTATGACCATAATTTTGAGGATGGCTCGTCTGTTTTTGTCGTGGATAAATCGGGAACAATCATTTATCACCAGGATGAAAGTCGGATTAATGAATCGATTGAAGATCATCCGCTTGTTCAAAATCTTATCAATGGAAAAAATGGGGCTAGTCAAATTATTAACCGAATGGGGATTGAGTATTTTTCAGGTTATGCTTTTATCGATTATACTGGTTGGGGAGTGATTGTTCAAACACCTACATATATCACGAAAGAACCTTTTCGTGAACTTACCACTAAAGTGATTCTTCAAGCATTGCCGTTATTACTTATTATTCTTTGTATTGTATCGTTGATCGCTAGCAGTCTTTCCAAGCCACTTAATCAGTTGGCTAAGTTTTCCGAAGATGCTATAAAAAGGGAAAGGCCATTTCATACCTTGAATGAAATGAATATGAAATCCACTATTTATGAAATCCAACAGCTCTATCATCATGTATATAGTTATCTTGTTTTATTAAATAAACAGGTGCAGCGCGATGGATTAACAAACTTAGGGAATCGAAGATCTTTTGATTTGATGATTAAAGATTGGTTTGATCACCAAATCCCATTCTCGATCATTATATTAGATATTGATCATTTTAAAAAGGTAAATGATACATTTGGGCACCTAGCAGGAGATGATGTGCTTCGGCATCTTTCCACTTTAATGCAAGATACATCAAGAGAAGAGGACTTTTGTTTCCGGTATGGGGGGGAAGAATTTGTGATTCTCACGAATGTAAATGGTGAAGAGGATGCATATAAGATCGCTGAACGTATTAGAATAGCATTTGCGGAAATACCTAATCCAACGGGACAGCGAATTACCATTTCGTTGGGGATTTCCTCCCTCCAAAAAGGAGACAAAGAACCGAAAGATATCGTGAGAAGAGCAGATACGGCCCTTTATCAGTCAAAGTCGAACGGGAGAAATCAAACGACAATATTTATGAGGGATAAGTAAATAATTTAAGCAAAAATAAGGAAGGAATTCTCACATAATGGTAAGCTGACCAAGGAAAGCTAATGAAAAGTCATAATCAGCTAAGGAGGGACATAGATGAATATAACAATAGGCCCAGGTGCGATGAATTGGTTCAAAGAGGAAATAGGGCTTACAAAAGGCGATTATTTGAAGTTTTTCCCAAAGATTTATGGTTCTAGTCCTGTTCAAGATTCTTATGCATTAGGATTTGCTAAAGAAGACCCTATCGATATGGTTGCTCGTACGGAAGTAGATAAAATCATCTTTTTTGTAGAATCAACGGATTTATGGTTCTTTGACAGCCATGATTTGCATGTAGAATATAATGAAAAAATAGAGGAACTCGAGTTTAAGTATACAAAGCAAAATAGTTGATGAACAAAACCGTATAAAAAATTAGGTATTTTCCTATTCGTTTTCATAGTCTTTAATTTGTACATACTTAGGATGAGCAAATGATTGTAGGGTTAAACTTCTTTTTGATATGATAGTTAGTAACAGACTGTATTGCAAAAGGGGGAAAGGTACGATTAGTGTTGTTATCATTGAAGTATGTGAAAGTAATTTTATTACAAAACTTGATTTAGAAGATATTCTTGAATCCCAATACCCTGAAGTTTCCGTCATCCAAACAGATTGTCTCTCATTTTGTGGAATGTGTGCAGGGAGTCCCTATGCAATGGTGAATGGAAAACGGGTTTTTGCAAAGACTGTTGATGAATGTTTAGTGAAAATAAAAGAGCAAATTGAAGCGGAATTGGCTTTTTATCACGGATAAGAATATTCTATTCATAATAGATCCATACTATAGGATGTTGTTTCGGAAATAGTCAATGTTTTCCCGCATCTGGATTAAAAGAGAATTATTTTTATACTTATTAGTTGAAAAAGTAAATAAGATTAATTATAATTTAAGTATAATTAAAAATTTTGAGTTACATAATTAGGAGGAATATATAATGGCTAAATACGAAGTACCTGCATTACCTTATGCTGCAAATGCACTTGAACCACATTTTGATGAGCAAACAATGAATATCCACCATGATCGTCACCATGCAACATATGTAAACAACTTAAATGCTGCACTTGAAGGACATGACGATCTTTCTAGCAAATCAATCGAAGAACTAGTTTCTAATTTAGATGCTGTTCCAGAAAACATCCGTACTGCTGTTCGTAATAACGGTGGCGGTCATGCGAACCACAGCTTATTCTGGAGTGTTCTTTCTCCGAATGGCGGCGGCGAACCTACTGGTGAGGTTGCAGCGGCAATTAATGAAGCATTTGGAAGCTACGACAAGTTCAAAGAAGAATTCACAAAAGCAGCAACAACACGTTTCGGTTCTGGTTGGGCTTGGTTAGTAGTGGATGGCGGCAAGGTAGCAATCACTAGCACGCCAAACCAAGATACTCCATTAATGGAAGGTAAAACTCCAATTCTTGGCCTTGACGTTTGGGAGCATGCTTACTACTTAAAGTATCAAAACAAACGCCCAGATTATATCGGTGCATTCTATAACTTAATTAACTGGGATGAAGTAAACAAGCGTTTCGCTGCTGCGAAATAATATAACTGAAAACCCACTAAGAGTTTTGATATCTTAGTGGGTTTTTTCTTTTTATATAGGAAAGGAGATTAAAAACTTACAATGAGCGTCACCGTCAGTTTTGCAAGTAGTTCGTTTCACATGATCTGTTTTTAACACATTTTTGAGTAATTGGGTTTCGCAACTGCACGCTACTGTATAATGATTAGCAACAGCAAGAATCGGACAGTTATGTTCAATAATTTCATACGTCGTAGGATTAATTTGTACCATATCTGCCATATAACCTTTCTCATTTTGAAGACATACGAGTTCTTTTATTCTTTCAAGATTTGATGAAGCACGGATTCTTTGAGAATACTCCTTCGTTAATCGCTTCTCTCTTTTATTAAACAATGTATGAATGGCTTCCTCGCCGTACATGTCCATGAGATCGTGAAGAAATTCAATCGTTATGGTTTCATAATTTTTCGGGAAAAGTCTTTCTCCTTTTTCGGTTAAAAAGTAGGTTTGCAGAGGTCTGCCCATCGGCTGTTTCACTTCTCTCGAGGAGATTAAGTCATCTTTTTCTAGCGAGTTGAGGTGTTTACGAACAGCCATATGAGTGATTTGCAAGTTACTCGTAAGTTCATTTACAGATAGAGATACCTCTTTTTTTAATAAATTTAGGATCTTATCTTTTGTTGATATATTGGCAAACTCCATCTTTATCCCTCATTTCTCCTTGGCCGCTGATAACAAAAAAGTAGTGCACAGACACTGCCGAATATTCCCTTTATTCAATATATTATATAGTAAAGTATAAAAAATGAAAAGACTCATCACAAGAGATCTTATGATAAGTCTTTTTTATTTAATAGGTTAAACTGCCCGCTACAACCAACCCAACTGCAATTCCAGCAGCAAACAAACTAAATCCAACCGCCATATTGCCTTCTTCTACTTTTTTTGCTAAATCGGTTTTTGGGGTTAGAACATATTCAATAATTAAATAAACAACCACTTGTGTGACAATTCCGATAAGCCCCCAGATAAACGCATCAAGCAAATTGACACTTCCACTCCAAACTGTATAAAGGGTAATGGCTAAGCCAATCACTTTTCCCCATAACTTTAAAGCAACGGCTGTATTTCCAGCTTTGATTAATTCCCATTCGGAAAATTTAGTTGTAAACGCAAAGGCGATTATCCCAATAATAATCAAGCCTAAGCCTGTGCCAACATGAGCCAAAAAACTTAAAAAACTATCTGAAGAAATAAAATCCATTATGTTTCCTCCTCGTTCAATATGCCAACCGGTAAAAAGTAAGAATCATTATCAGTAATTTGTTTGCCTGCTCGAACACCGATTGCACTTGCTTGACCATTAATGTAAAAACATCCATACATATAATGGACTTTTTTAAGACCTTTTTCTGTCTTGACAGTGGTCTCGGGTAGTTTAATAAATTGTTGAAAAACCGGTAAAGAATCTATATAGGTTTTATGACGGTCTTCATCAATTAGTTCACCGGTTCCTTGATAGATTTCGACCGTATCGCCTTCGCGGCCAAAAGCAGGCTTTTTTACATATGGAATATTCTGCTCTTGAAAAAGATCTTCATCAAGATAAGTCGGTAAAAAATACATATGAATCCAGTGATGCTCTTCCTCCGTATAAAAAGAATTCATTGTTTCATGCAGTCCCCAGATTAAGGCCATTACTGCTTTAGATTGTAAAAGAAAAGCGGAGGGAGGGTTAAGAATCGCTAACTCCTTATCTTCCACAAGCTTCATTAATGATACCCCAACCTTTTCCTTTGTTACGGGGTCCTTGTCCAAAATAAGATGTTCAATTGGATAGGTTTGTCGGTATAAAACATCAATTTTTTCTCCATCAGAATCATAGAGGCCTCGCTCAATGATGGTGTTTCCATTTTCGACAATCGATTCTGGGATCAACCGAAGCTCATTTAAACTCATATATTGACTAGGCATAGGGCAGAGCTCTTTTAAATACATCGCAGTTAAGCGATCTTCATCGTGATCATCATGTGATGTGAATACGATATTGGGCAACTTTCTTTTTTGTAAAGAACGAAAAGAGGAATGAATCGCATCTTGAAGTGCACCTTGAAGATCCTGTTCGCATTTTTCATTTGGATTATGTAAATGAAATGCTTGGCATACATGTCCATTTACAGAGAAACATTCTTTAATAAAAGTTGGAGTATCTGCATTTACTTCTAGTAATTTAATTTCATGATCGGTGACGACTAAATCAAGCCGTGAAATAATACTTTCATATGAAATATAATGAATCCGAATAAAGTTAATTGCTTCGGATGGAAACCCTAATTGCAATAAGGTTTCATCATCTAGTTGTCTTAAAAGTGGTGCGGTTTTAAACAGGATATGACCAATTTTGTTAGTAGCCTGGTGAACTCGTTTAATATTTTCAGCGCTTTCTACTTTTACGTCCAAAAGGGCATATTCTTCGCCAAATAAATCATGCCAAAACTCTTTGATTTGCGAATAAAACTGTTGTCTTTCTTGGTGAAAACGGTCCATTATCCTCCAAACCCACCTTTTGTTCCACTCCCGATTCCAGATTTGAATTGATTTGAATAGGATTGATAGTTGGAACTGCTTTTAAGCTATCTTTACTTGAATAATAGCTTCCACCGTGATAGTAGTGATGACCTCCGTAAGATGAGTGATCATCATCACAATAATAGGTACCCGTTTCATCATCCCAATCCCAGTCTCCACAATTTGTATCGGATGGCTTTGGCGGACGATCTCCGCTACAAGCTGTTAATGATGAAATTAATGCAGCTGTGAGAACTCCCGACATCATTTTCTTCGTTTTCTTCAATTAAATCCCCTCACTCATTGGAATCTTATAACCAGTCGGTGTTACATATAAAACATAAACTTTCCGATCCTCATCAATTTCAGCAGAGTCCCGCTCCCATTCTCTTCCGTTGTAGTAGGTATAAATACTACCAACTATACTTAATACCTCGAGGTGATCCATTGCCTGTCGTGTAAGAATAAGAGGATGATCCTGCCGTGCATTTAATTCGCGAATTTCTAGCTCTATTCCCGTTTGGGAAGGGGCGGGTTCTAATACGGGATCTTCTTCATACTTTTCAACATAAATAACGAATAAATCATCTTCAATTGCAGAAGATAACTGCTTGTACGTAATCCCTTCCTTAATAAAAAATTCACATTCCCTGCGTGCCAATATTTGTTGTAATTCAATATTGGGATAATGATAAATGGGAATAAATTCATCCTTCGATTTTTGTAATCGATATTCCAAAATAACTGAATTCACATATGATTCCTCCTTTGCTCTTTATTTTTTACGTAGATCAATAGAAAATGTTTCATATTTTTAAAGAGTTTTAGCTGGAACAATAAAGAAACCCGATTTCAGTTGAAATCGGGAATGTTCATGTTACCATTATTCAAGATATTTTTGTAGTTCTTCTGTTAAACGTAAAAATTCTTTTTTATTCTTAGTTTCTAAAGCGAGGTCGATTTCCTTTAATAAGCGATCTTTCTGAAAATCTCGGAGTGCTTTCTCTAATACCATTTCAGCTATCATCGAATGATCAGTCACCATCGGATTTTTAGGGGCATTCAGATAATACTTCTTCATTGGAAATCAACTCCTTAACCTTTTTTCTATTATAACAGCAGTTTTCTGATAATTCAAATATTTTTTTAATAAAAATGAGCAATAATTAGTTCTATTTGATTTTATCAAGTCTTTCGCTGATGATTGTCGAAATGAATGCTTCCTTATAGACAATAATTATAATATTAGGCAGATTAACAAATACTAAACAGTAATGAATGTACATGCATGCCTGATTTACTAAAGAAATTTTTTATAAAAGTCGGAATAAAATGAAAACGTTTTAAATTCTGCATTGTTTTTTTCGGAAATGTATTGACAGTCCTTTTTTTCGTGGTAGAATTTTAAGTGAGAGCAAATGATAATCAATATCATTTATGAATCACATGAAAATTATTTAGCTATATAATTGTTTAATTTTTTTTGGATTTAAATGATAATTAATCTCAATTATATTTCATTATTTTTTCGACGGTGATGATAATAGATCTCAATTAATGGAAGATTAAGAGAAGGGTTTAACTTTATAGAGTTACATATATTTTAAGTCAAATAAGAGAGTAAGGAAGTACTATGAAGAAAAGATACCTATTTGTCGCACTCATTATATTATCTATTATATCGTTATTTATTGGCTCAACAGATATCTCACCATTGGATCTCTTTACCATGAGTGAAGATCAAGCTATGATCTTTTGGAGCAGTAGAGTTCCGCGCCTTGTCAGTATTATTATCGCAGGGGTGGCCATGAGTATCAGTGGATTAATCATGCAGCAGTTAAGTCATAATAAGTTTGTCTCACCAACAACTGCTGGTACTGAGGACTCAGCTCGGTTTGGAATTCTTGCTGCGATGATGTTTTTACCAGCAGCAAATCCAATGGTAAAAATGGGGTTAGCATTTATCTTTGCGTTACTAGGTACGTTCATCTTTATGAAGATTTTAGATAAGATCAAATTCAAAGATGCAGTCTTTATACCACTTGTAGGATTAATGTTTGGGAATATTATTAATTCGATTACTACTTTCTTTGCTTATAAAAACGACTTAATTCAAAATATGACGTCGTGGTTACAGGGGAATTTCTCGCTAATTGTGAAAGGTCAATATGAACTTATTTATATCAGTATCCCACTTGTGATTCTTTGCTATCTTTTTGCAAATAAGTTCACGGTGGCAGGTATGGGAGAAGAATTTGCGATTAGTTTAGGTCTTAATTATCGAACGGTTGTCAATATCGGCTTAGGACTCGTTGCAATGATGACATCTGTAGTGATATTAACCGCGGGAATGATTCCTTTCTTGGGATTAATCATTCCAAATATTGTCTCGATCTATGCAGGTGATCATTTACAAAAGAATTTGTCGCACACCGCTTTACTTGGAGCCGTTTTCATTTTGGTCTGTGATATATTTGGCAGACTAATTATTTATCCATATGAGATTCCAATCGGTTTAACAGTTGGTGTTATCGGTAGTGCGGTTTTCATTTATTTACTATTTAGGAGAAGAGCATATGCGTAATTGGATTAAAATATTAATACTCGCCATTGTAGCAGCTGCTCTTATCGCCATTTTTCTTTTTACGGATATAAAAGGATCTTGGGATTATGTTTTAGGGAAAAGGATGGAGAAAGTATTCGCAATGGTGTTAACAGGTGCAGCAATTGCTTTGTCAACGATAGTCTTTCAAACCATTACGAATAATAAAATTTTAACTCCAAGTATTATAGGGCTTGATCAACTGTATATGCTGATACAAACCGTTCTAGTATTTACTTTTGGGGTTACACTCACAACCATGAGTAAAAGTATTAATTTCTTTATTTCGATCGGTTTTATGATTTTATTTGTAGGACTTCTTTACAAGATCATTTTTAAAAGAGAAGGAAATAATATTTATTTTCTTTTACTTGTAGGAATTATTTTTGGAACTCTATTTCAAAGTCTTTCAACGTTTATGCAAGTGTTGATCGATCCAAACGAATTCATGATGATTCAAGATAAAATGTTTGCTAGCTTTAACAATATTAACGCTGATTTACTATTCATATCTGCGATTGTCATCTTACTTGTTACCTTGTACTTCCTTCCGTTTTTCAAGTATTTAGATGTAATGTCACTAGGAAAAGAACAAGCGATCAATTTAGGTGTTGATTATGATAAAATCGTTAAACGTTTGTTAGTTGTAGTAGCAATCTTGATTTCAGTTTCAACTGCACTTGTAGGGCCGATTACATTTCTTGGATTATTAGTCGTTAACGTAACTTATCAAGTATTCAAGACTTTTCATCATACGTTTTTAATCATTGGTTCAATCTTGATTGGTATTATTTCACTGGTCGGTGGTCAGTTTATTGTTGAGAGAGTATTTACTTTTTCAACGACATTAAGTGTCATTGTTAACTTTATTGGTGGTATCTACTTTATCTATCTTTTATTGAAGCAAAGGAAAGCCTAATAGTCGGGGGGAGAAAGATATGCTGAGTGTCAGAAATCTTACAAAACGTTTTGGAACAAAAAAAGTGGTCGATGGAGTAACAATGAAAATTCAAAAGCGAAAAATCACCTCTTTTATTGGTCCAAATGGTGCTGGGAAAAGTACGGTTCTATCGATGGTCAGTCGTCTAATTCTAGCGGATGAAGGGATTATTCATATCGACGAAAAAGAATTATCAACTTGTAAAAGCAATGAATTAGCAAAGAAGATATCCATTTTAAAACAATCTAATCATATAAATGTTCGCTTAACTGTTAGAGAGCTTGTTTCCTTTGGACGTTTTCCTTATTCACAAGGAAAACTTACAAATGAAGATTGGAAATATGTAGATGAAGCTATAAACTATATGGAACTTGAAGAAATGCAAGATAAATTCTTGGATGAATTGAGTGGTGGACAGCGTCAAAGAGCCTATATTGCGATGGTTATTGCCCAAGATACTGAATATATTCTTCTTGATGAACCATTAAACAACCTAGATATGAAGCACTCTGTACAAATTATGAAAGTATTGCGCAGACTTGTCGATGAACTTGGAAAAACTGTTGTAATTGTTATCCATGATATTAACTTTGCATCCGTTTACTCTGATTATATTGTCGCATTAAAAAATGGAAAAGTAGTTAAAGAAGGACCAACAGATGAGATTATGAAGCCAACTGTTTTAAAAGAGATTTATGATATGGATATTAATATCCAGCATATTAATAATTGTAAGATTTGTGTCTACTATGCTTAGGTTTCATTTTGTTTTTCTTTGATTGAGAAAGGTTATCATACTTGGCAATAGAGCGCGCGCTCCTTTTGTAAAGGCTGTTGTCAGTAAGAAAAATTGTTCTTTTATAAAGAAAACAATGAATATATATTAAAAATTATACTTTGAGGTGTAAATGGATGAAACAGAAATTAGCGTTTTTACTATTAGCATTATTTGTACTCGTTTTATCAGCATGTAATTCAGATTCTAATTCTGCATCAGAAGGAAATAATAACGAATCATCATCTGATACTACTGAAACGATCAAAATTAATCATCTATTAGGTGAAACATCAGTAAAAGTGAATCCTGAAAGAGTTATTTCTTTCGACTTTGGTGCGCTAGATACATTAGATGCATTAGGAATTGATGTTGTTGGTGTACCTAAAGAAGGTACTATCCCTAGCTATCTTGATAAATATGCAAGTGATGAATACGCAAGTGTAGGATCTTTAAAAGAACCCGATTTTGAAAAAATTAACGAGCTTCAACCTGATTTAATCATCATCTCAGCAAGACAAGTTGAATTATATGAGGAATTCCAAGAACTTGCACCAACAATTTACTTAGGTATTGATGAAACAAACTATGTGCAATCATTCAAAGAAAATTCAGAAATAATTGGACAAATATTCAATAAAGAAGCCGAAGTAGAAGAAGAATTAGCTAAAGTGGAAGCAAGTATTAAAGCTTTAAATGAAAAAACAGCTAGTCTTGATAAAAACGCATTAGTTGTTTTAGCAAATGAAGGAACTGTAAGTGCATATGGTCCATCATCACGATTTGGTTTAATCCATGATGTATTTGGTATTAAGCCGGTTGATGAAAATATTGAAGTATCCAGACATGGGATGAGCATAGACTTTGATTACATTTTCAAACAAAATCCAGATTACTTATTTGTAGTGGATCGTGGTGCAGTTGTAACAACAGGTGAGGGTGGAAATTCTGCCAAAGAAGTCATCGAAAATGACATTATTAAAGAAACAAAAGCCTATAAAGAAGGAAATATCGTATATCTCGATCCAAACTATTGGTATATTTCTGGTGGCGGATTGGTTTCTGTAGCTGAAATGGTGAAGAGTATTGATGAGGCATTACAATAAAAAAGGAAAGAAAAGGGATCATACATGATGAATGAACCCCTTCTTCAAGAAAATAAATTAAACTGGAGAATGAGTGTTACAGCACTCATTCTTATTATATGTTGAAAGGAAAGTCTTTTCAAGCGAACCCTTTTACGTGTACCTTTAATAAAAAATTGAAAGGCGTCAGATCCATTTATGATTGGATTCGACGCCTTTTAATTTTTATGCCGGCTTTTGATTTCTTATTGTAAAATTAGAAGGTTCGATGACCTTATTAAAGTGTACACGTTTATTTACAAAATACATAATTGGCGCACCAATTGCCATGACGACTAATTCTCCTGCTGCAGTCGTTAGCCATGTGAATAAAAATGGGAAACCTAAGGCAAGTTTTAGTTCAAAGGCGATAATAAACATCGTGAAGGTGAAAACGATTGTATTAAAGAACATTCTCTTCCAAATTCCTCTTATATATTTCGTAGAAAAAATCGTAATCATTAAGGCGATTATTGATTGCCCGACTCCAAATACGAGGTCGTATGGAACCATTGGAGAAAAGAACAGGTTGGCTAAAAGTACACCGAGAACAATCCCATAAAGATACTTTTTGTTGAAGACAATAAGATGATTGAACATCTCTGAAATACGAAACTGTACATTTGTAAACCCAAATGGTTGGAATATAAATGTAACTGCAATGTACAGAGCAGCCACAACCCCATTTACCGCAAGCGTTCTAATATTCATTTTACCTCTCTCCTTAGTTTTTTATCGTGGGATGGTTTCGAACCACGTCTTTCATCAAACTATAATATTATACTATGAACTTTAGGGAATATCATAATAAATTAATTGGAAATTTATATAATAAAGTTAACTTCTTTCAGCACATGTTTTTATGTACCGAAAGCTTGCGACAGGTACAAAAGTGTTCCACTTCTATAGATGGCTAGATAAATACAAGTCTTTATCAATTCAGTGGAGGATTTAATCCTGCAGAATGAAGTTAAAGTCTCCGGCGAGTCTTTAGGTTTTTTTATGGAAGTTTCTCGAGCGGGCTCAGAGATTCGATCCGGATGCAAATACGACAGGAGAATTTGATTGTGACTTTTTCTTGACATATTCTATTAAACTCTTTATTATTAATCTTATCAGAATAAGAATAGAGCATAACCCAAAGGGGAGTAGCTTTTACAGCAAAGTCGTCATTACGGAGAATTTCTCCCGGCTTTGTTGGCAACCGTAGCGTTGTTAGCAAGACCTTTACCAATATTGGTAAGGTCTGTCATATTATCGTGAATCAGACCTTTACCAGTTGGTAAAGGTCTTTATTTTTGTTATAGTGAGGAGGCTTGGACAAAGGAAAAACCTCTATTTAATGAAACGGAAACTATTAGAATAGGATATTTATTTAACTTCATTCAGGGGGGCCCCTGAATGAAGTTAAGCCTCCGGCGAATGCCTCGGAATTTTTAATGGTATTTTATCGAGCGAGCAAGCTCGATAAAAATCCGGGTGAAAATTAGGCGGAGCGAATTTGATATTTTTTTAACCTAAGGAGGATACTATGGAGTTATCATTATTAATGGAATATGGCTGGGTCTTATTAATTCTTATCGTATTAGAAGGATTGCTAGCTACAGACAATGCGTTAGTACTAGCGATTATGGTTAAACATCTTCCTGAGGAACAACGTAAAAGAGCTTTATTTTATGGGTTAGCGGGAGCCTTTATTTTCCGATTCGGATCTTTATTTGTTATTTCGTTTCTTGTTGATATCTGGCAAATTCAAGCGATCGGTGCCCTTTATCTTCTGTTCATGTGCTTTAATAGTCTATTCAAGCGGTTTGCAAAATCAAAATCAAGTGAAGATGATGAGAATGAAGCCAAGCCTAAAAAGCAAAGTGGTTTTTGGATGACTGTATTGAAGGTAGAAATCGCTGATATTGCATTTGCTGTTGATTCGATTTTAGCTGCAGTTGCATTAGCTGTTACTCTCCCTATTATTCCAAATGTAGGTGAAATTGGCGGTATGCATGCTGGACACTTCGTTGTTATTTTTGCGGGTGGATTTATTGGTTTAGTTATTATGCGTTTTGCGGCAAACTTATTCGTGAAACTACTTCAAAGAAAACCAGGCCTAGAAACAGCTGCCTTTTTAATTGTAGGATGGGTTGGGGTAAAGTTAGCAGTTTTAACATTAGGACATCAAGAAGTAGGAATCATTCCAGAATCATTCGTACATTCAACAACATGGAGTATTATTTTCTACGGTGTACTCGTTTCCCTTGCTTTAGGTGGCTGGTTCTTATCGAAAGATGAAAAACAAGCTGAAGTGGGTTCAGAGCCTGTTGAAAATATGAATGCTTAATTTATATGCTTAATTTTTATTGAAAAGAGGAAATCGGCAAAATGCTGATTTCCTTTCTTTTATTTGGAAAAGTATTTATTAAAAGAATAGTGAAAAGCCTGTACATCTTATACTCGACTAACATATATAGTAGTATGGACAACTTAAGGTTGTCTGTTTCCTAAACCTATCCTCCAATTTTGGCCATATCACTTGGATATGGCTCTTTTTTTGTGGAATTATCATTCATACTTTTATGAGTAGAGACGGTTAGGATGGCAATAAGGATTTCCATTCATTAATAAATGGACTCGCTGCCTTGTTTGGGTTTTGGATAACTTCTTTTGTCATTCCGCTTTGCTGGACTTCACCACTCATTAAAATAAACAATTGATCCGTTAATGACTGCATTTCAAGTAAATCATGACTAACAAAAATCGCGGTTGTTCCAGTTGAAGATAAAATCGATTTAAATTCATGAATTAATTTCATTTTTGTTGGGAAATCCAATGCTGAAAAAGGTTCATCTAGACAAAGTAATTGGGGTTCCAGAATCATTGCTCTGGCTAAATTAACGCGCTGTGCTTCTCCTCCTGAAAGCTGATAGGCATGCTTATCGGCTAAATCAGGAATATTGAAGGTTTCAAGCCAATGATATACCTTTTCGTTTATCCCATGCCGAGGAACCTTTCTAATTTTCAATCCAAGGGCAATATTATTAAATACGGATGTATTAAGCAAAAGTGATTGTTGTAAGGCAATCGCAACTTTCCGTCTTTGCTCGAGAGTAACTTTATTTGTTAATATTCGTTCACCGTTGAAATATAAATCACCTTTTGAAGGAGCGTCTAATAGTGCGAGGATTTTCAATAACGTACTTTTCCCTGCGCCGTTTGGTCCCATAATTCCATACGTGATTCCTTTTTCAATGGTAAGATGGGGAATCGTAAGGATTTTCTTGCCTGGAACATGATATTCCATCCCTTCTAATCGAATAAAGTCTGTCATGATAAATCTCTCCTTTGCTGCAGGGCTGTCAACCAGAAAGTGATGAGAAAGGCCAGGGCCATTAAGATGAAGGAAAGTGCAATGGCAACATCAAAATTTCCTTTTGATACTTCCATCATGATTGAAGTCGTTAAAATCCTCGTTTCACCTAAAATATTGCCTCCGACCATCATCGCTGCTCCCACTTCTGCAATAACACGGCCAAAACCAGCTATAATTGCCGCTAAAATAGCAACCTTCATTTCCTTTAATAAAATCCATAATATCTGGATTTTTGTTGCGCCTAAAGCTTTAATCTGTAGCAGCATCCTATCGTCTATCTGCTGAAAGGAAGAGCTCGTTAAACCGATGATAATGGGGAAGGAAACGAGAATTTGGGCCATAATGATTGCTGTTGGAGTATATAAAAGTGAAAGGTCACCTAGTGGACCTGAACGCCAGAGTAAAATAGTTATCGTTAAGCCCGCAATAACAGGGGGAAGCCCCATGCCGATATTGATCAAAATAAGGAGAAGTCTTCGACCGGGAAATCGTGTTAATCCAAATAGGATACCTAAAGGAATTCCGAAAATTGTACTAATAAGGATAGCGGTAAAAGAGACCCTTAAAGTAAGGAAGGAAATCTCAAAAATCCCTGGATCTCCTGATGTAATTAATTCGATAGCTTTTATTAATCCTTCCCAAATCAGATCCATACTTATCACCCTTTATGACTATTACAGTTTTTCGCATTAAAAAATAAGGCCGAGAGAACAACCTCCCAGCCATCAACATTCCATTTAAAAATAGGTTTTGTTATTCTTCAGTATCTGGGAAGAATAAAGGCTCGCCATATTCTTCAACACCAAATCCTTCAATTACTTTCAACGTATCTTCATTTACCATGAAGTCAACGAATGCTTCTCCCGCTTCAGCATTTACTTTGTCATGTTTTTCAGGGTTTACTTGCATGACGTGGTAAATGTTTAATAATTCATCGTCACCTTCAACAACAATGTCAAGAAATTCTAAATTATCTTTTTGGGCTAACCACGTAGCTCTATCTGTTAATACGTAACCATTTTTTTCATTGCCAATTTGTAAGGTCTTGCCCATCCCTTGGCCTACTTCAGTATAAGCTGAATTATCTGTAGGAGTTAATTCGAGGGCATTCCAAATTCCCAGCTCTTTTTTATGTGTGCCAGAATCATCACCGCGAGAAACGAAAACAGCGTTTTCATTTAAGATTTTTTCGAAAGCTTCTGTTACTGGTAAACCTTTAACACCTGCTGGATCTTCTTTTGGTCCAACGATAATGTAGTCATTGTACATGACTTTTTTACGATTGACGGCATCTCCGCTCGTAACGATCTCTTCCTCAGCTGCTGGAGAGTGAACAAGAAGGGCGTCGGCTTCACCTTTTGTCCCCATTTCTAATGCTTGTCCCGTTCCAACAGCAATGGTTTTAACGTTAACGTCTGTTTGCTCTTCAAACATTGGAATTAATACGTCTAACAAACCGCTGTCTTGAGTACTTGTAGTCGTTGCTAAAATTATATCACCTGATGCATTTGTTCCTGTTTGTTGTTCAGTATTACCTTCATTTTGCTTTTCTTCTGTATTAATTGAATTTCCACAAGCGCCTAAAAATAATAGTAAAACAGTTAGAACACTTGTTAATAGTAAGCGGTTCCATTTCATAAGATATATACTCTCCTTACATATGTATTAGTTTATCGGTATTCATCCACCATTTTTTCAAATAGGGAAACATCGTAGCCTGCTTTATTTTCTAAACTCTCTTTAAATGAGGTATATTCAAGCAGGTCTATTAACTTTTGTAATGTCACCTTATTTCGCTCTGTGAAACGAAAGACAAGATCAAATTGTTCCTTCATTATTTTATTGTCGACTTTAAATGCTCGTAAGTCCCCCGCTTAATCATTTCACATACCGTATGTTTTGAGATTTTAAACATCTAGGAAACATCATCTGTGTATAGTTTTCGTTCATCAGAATGCCTCTATCGATTTTGTTGTAGTTTTACACGCTCTTATTAAAAAATTGATTACATAATATATATTATTTTACATGATTAGAGGTGGTTTTTGTTGGGCTTCATTAAGTTTTGTTTAGGTTAAATTTAAAGTTTAACAAAAAGTTCACATATTGTTGAAGTAAATTCAAAGTCATAAAGAGTTAATTTTTCTCAATTTAAATGAATAAGTTGTGATTTAATTTATATATCAATATAATGAAGTATTGTATATTCTTATTTCGTTGTCAATAATCGGCAGTATTCGACATATTGGTTTTAGTTGGAAATTTTGCAAACAAATATAAACAGCAAGAACGATTAGAAAGGAAGCAGTATGACCACAAATAATCAATCTCAATCAAAACTGGATTTTAGTTTGGTCCTTATTTTAATGTTGTTATGTCTTGCAAGTTGTATTGCTATTTACAGTGCGCAACAGACTGGACAATACAATGAGAACTTTTTAATAAAGCAAATTGTTTGGTATATAGCAGGAATGGTGATCATTGCCTTGGTCATCACACTTGATTCAGAACAACTAACAAAGATTACGTGGTATTTATATGGAATTGGAGTAGCTTTATTGGCCTTTTTGATTGTCGCACCAAGCAGCATTGCTCCTGTCATTAATGGCGCGAAAAGCTGGTATAGAGTCCCAGGATTAGGATCATTGCAGCCATCTGAGTTTTTTAAAGTATTTTTGATTCTAGCTCTTTCAAGAGTAATTGTTGAACACCATCAAAAATACTTAATCAAAACAATCCAAACAGACATTTGGCTGCTATTCAAACTGGGAATTGTCACAATGGCGCCAATCCTACTAGTCATGCAGCAGCCTGATTTAGGAACGTCACTTGTAATGATCGCAATTATGCTTGGAATGATATTTATTTCAGGCATTTCATGGAAAATTTTAACGACGATTTTTGGGACTGCGCTCGTACTGATCTCAACGATCTTTTACTTTATTTTATGGCAGCCAGACGTGCTTGAAAAATATTTGGGTGTCAAAGAATATCAATTTGCTAGGATTTATTCCTGGATTGATCCATATAACTATCAAGATACCTCGGGCTACCAGCTGACACGTTCATTACTTGCAATTGGTTCGGGAGAGACTTCTGGAAAAGGGTTTGGTACTAGAGAGGTTTACTTGCCTGAAAGCCATTCAGATTTTATTTTCAGTGTTGTTGGTGAAGAGTTTGGCTTTATTGGAGCAAGTATCTTAATAAGTTTGTTTTTTATGTTAATATATCATATTACAAAAGTAGGGATGGCAACGAAGAATAACTTTTATTCTTATATCTGTGTAGGTGTCATCAGCATGATTACTTTCCACGTTTTTGAAAATATCGGAATGACGATCGGGTTGCTGCCTATTACAGGAATTCCGCTTCCATTCATTAGTTACGGGGGAAGTTCGTTAATGGGGAATATGCTTGCGATCGGTTTAATCTTCTCTATCCGTTATCATCAGAAACGATATATGTTTGCAAAAGATGATTAAGAAAAGCCGCTTTTTGAGGAAAAAGCGGCTTTTTGCATAGAAGAAATTATTGAATATCTTGCCCGTTATAGGGAAATTGAGTCGTCATATAATTTTGGAATTGTTGATGCTTTTGTTGCAGTTTTTGACTATCCTCTGGCTCAAGCTTATACCAGCCCTTTTGGAACATAAGGTTATAAAGTTGTCTTTGCTGATTTTGAGCTTCGGTAAAAATCTGTAATGTATCTTGATAAAGTGCCTCGTGGCTTGCTTCGTTTAAAAATGTATTGTACCCATTTGTTAAGTATTTTTCAGTTGCTAATAAGTCATTTAGAAAATCACGATCATTCATTTGTGGTGTTTTATTTAGTTTTTGTGTTTTTGGGTTTGCGATCGTTTGACTTTGGTTATTTTGATTTTGATTCAAGTTTAACACCTCCGTTTATTCTATTACATCGTTACATTTGGACTTTTGTATCCAGCTTGTGTTTGATTTTGCGTATCCAAATGGTTAAGAATTCTTTCGTAATGGCGTGAATGCATCTGCCCGCAGCGCTCCATTTCGGCTTTAAGTTCAGGGTTTTGGCAATGCTGTGCAAAGAAATGTGCCTTTTTCATAGCAAGTAAATTCCATGAAAGCATATCGGTTAAGTACAGGGAATCTTTAGTTGATATAACTGCAGGTGGATGCTCGTACATCATCTGTTGATTTTGTGCATTCATATTTTGTTGTTGTTGCATGGTTTAACCCTCCTTATGATCATTTTTTATATTGGTTATTTTGACTGTTTACTTTCCCGCCGCCATCATCTTCCACTGTTGGACCAGCGTTGCCTTTAACACTTGCAGCACTTACTCCAGCTTTAGAAGGGTTCTTCTTTCCTCTTGCCATTTCCGATCACCTCCAATAACTAGTTTGTCCAGAACTGAAAAAATCATTGATCAACTTCCTAATTTGAATAGAGTAACTGGAATGATTATAAAAATCCCCAATATATTTGATATGAAGGTGAAAAATTTGATCTTAATAATGGGCGATTGTAAGTTTTATTAATCAAATGAAGGAATTGAATGAGATTGCAGGTTAATTGAGCCAAAAATGTTAGGAATTGAACTAGAATCTGCAATAATTGCGCCAAAATGGAGTGGAATTGCACCTAATTCCATTAAAAGGGAAATAGTATATACTTTTTTCAAATAAAGGAGGAACTCTCATTGATCGAACCAATTCGAAAAGCAGCCGTTCTAGGATCTGGTGTCATGGGTTCGGGGATTGCTGCTCATTTAGCAAATGCAGGCATTCAAACTTTACTATTAGATATTGCACCAACTGTATTATCAGATGCAGAAGTCACTAAAGGCTTGACCCTCCAAGATAGATCCGTTCGAAATCGACTTAGTGAATCTGCCCTCCAAAAGGTGCTAAAACAGAAACCCGCACCATTAACATCTCCTAGAAATCTTTCTCTCATTGAAACAGGGAATTTTGACGATGATTTTCTACGATTAAAAGAAGTCGATTGGATTATTGAAGTAGTTGTGGAGAATTTAGAGGTCAAAAAACAACTTTTTGAAAAAATCGATGAATATCGTAAAAAAGGAAGCATTGTTAGTTCCAATACGTCAGGAATATCGGTTGAGGAAATGGCGAGCGGACGATCTGCTGACTTTCAAACCCACTTTTTAGGGACCCATTTCTTTAATCCACCTCGCTATTTAAAACTACTCGAAGTTATCCCAATAAAAAGAACAGATCCAGCAGTGATCCGGTATATGAAAAAATTTGCGGAGGATGTACTTGGAAAAGGGGTGGTAGTTGCTAAAGATACGCCTAATTTTATCGCGAACAGAATCGGGACGTTTGGGTTGCTCACCGCAATCAAAGAAATGCATAAAACAGGTGTAAGTGCAGGAGAAATCGATTCAGTAACAGGTCCTTTAATCGGTCGCCCAAAAAGTGCCACTTTTAGAACATTAGATGTCGTTGGTTTGGATACATTTGCCTTTGTTGCCGGAAATGTTTCCCAAAAAACAGTTGGAGAAGAGAAGAAACACTTTGAGATTCCAGCTTTTATGAAAGAAATGATTCAAAACGGTTGGTTGGGAAGTAAATCTAATCAAGGTTTTTATTTGAAGAAGGGGAATGAAATCCTCGAGATTGATCCAGAGACCTTAACTTATCAACGGAGAAAAAGGTTACAATCCCCATCCATAGACATGCTGAAGAATGAAAAAAACCTCTCCAAAAAGATGAAGTCATTTCTATATGCCGGTGATGCAGCAGGTAAATTGTTATGGAACTTGATCACACCTGTTTTAGTGTATTCCGCCCAATTACTAGGTGAAATTGCTGATGATATTGTTTCGATTGATAGAGCCATGAGGTGGGGGTTTGGATGGCAGCAGGGGCCATTTGAAATATGGGATGCAATTGGCATAGAAAAATCCTTGCAAAAGCTAGAAGCAGAATCCCAGTTAGAGATTCCTCATTGGGTGAAAGAAATGCTGGAGTCTGGTCAAGGTTCCTTTTATAAAGAGGAAAATGGGAAGCGCTATTACTATCATCAAGGGGAATATGTCGAGCTAGAGGAAAATCCCAAAATACTAAACTTGGCCAAAATTAAGCAACAGAAAGGGACGATTAAGAAAAACAGCGGGGCTAGTTTATTGGATATTGGTGAGGGAGTCGCTTTATTAGAATTCCATTCGCCGAATAATGCGATTGGGTTAGATATTTTACAAATGATTAGTCAGTCCATTGATGAAGTGGAAGAAAATTATAAAGGACTTGTAATTGGGAATGAGGGAAAAAACTTCTGTGTTGGGGCAAATCTTTTCATGATCTTAATGGAGGCGGAAGACGAGGAAATCTATGAGCTTGATTTCATTATCCGAACTTTCCAAGAGACGATGATGAAAATTAAGTATAGCTCCAAACCGGTAGTGGCTGCCCCTTTTAACATGACACTTGGCGGCGGGACTGAAGTCTGTCTGCCTGCTATCCATATTCAAGCGTCTCTGGAAACGTATATGGGATTAGTAGAAACGGGTGTTGGCCTAATTCCAGGGGGAGGTGGAAATAAAGAGCTTTATATTCGCCATTTAAAAGCGATACCTGAAGGGTATGAAGTTGATTTACAAACGGTCGCCAATAAAGTATTCGAGCTTATTGCTCTTGCAAAAGTTACAGCTTCAGGTGTCGAAGCCCAGGAAAATCATTATCTCCATTTGTCAGATGGCATTAGTATAAATCCTGATCATTTACTTTACGATGCGAAACAGGCTGTGCTAAGGCTATATGAAAAAGGGTATCATCCTCCTGCCCGAGAACCGATTCCTGTTGTCGGTGAAACAGGCTATGCAACGCTCTTGCTCGCGGCAAAATCAATGAAAGATTCTGGATATATATCTGACTATGACTATTTAATCGCTAAAAAACTAGCTTATGTAATTGCGGGTGGGTCCGTACCATTTGGTTCAAAAGTGGATGAACAATACTTGCTAAATTTAGAAAGGGAAGCGTTTCTAAGCTTAGTTACACAATCAAAGACCCTTGAACGGATGAGGCACATGCTAGTAAAAGGAAAACCATTACGCAATTAAAATATTAAATCGATCAATTTCTGAAATAGTGGTTAAAGGGAAGGAGTTTATAAATGAAAGAAGCGGTCATTGTTTCTGGAGCACGAACTCCAGTCGGCAAGGCGAAAAAAGGAACATTGAAAGATGTAAGACCGGATGATTTAGGAGCACTTGTTGTTAAGGAAGCAATTAAACGGGCGGGTAATTATGATGGAAATATTGATGATTTGATCATTGGCTGCGCGATGCCAGAAGCGGAACAAGGTATGAATATGGCTCGAAACATTGGGGCTTTAGCGGGACTGCCCTATACAGTTCCAGCGATTACGATTAATCGCTATTGTTCATCAGGTTTGCAATCAATTGCATATGGGGCTGAAAAAATTATGTTAGGCAATGCAGATACGATAATTGCCGGTGGGGCAGAATCAATGAGTCTTGTGCCGATGATGGGTCATGTCGTACGGCCTAATATCAAGTTGGCGGAAAACGCTCCCCAGTATTATATGAGTATGGGGCATACAGCTGAAGAAGTGGCTAAAAAATATGGAATTTCCAGAGAAGACCAAGATGCTTTTGCGGTGTTAAGCCACCAGAAGGCAGCTCTAGCAGTCTCTAATGGAAATTTTAACGAGGAAATCGTTCCTGTTGAAGTGAAGAAAACATTTGTTGATCAAAACCATCGTCTAACCGAAGAAGTCAATTTATTTAGTAGGGATGAAGGGGTACGTCGAGATACTAGCGTGGAAAGTCTTGCTGCCTTAAAGCCGGCATTTGCCTTAAAAGGAACGGTTACGGCAGGAAATGCTTCGCAAATGAGTGATGGGGCTGCAGCTGTAATGGTAATGGAGAGGGAGAAGGCTGAGTCTCTTGGATTAAAACCGTTGGCAAAGTTTAGATCTTTCGCTGTTAGTGGTGTCCCGCCAGAAATTATGGGAATTGGTCCAGTTGCAGCAGTGCCGAAAGCATTACAATTAGCAGGTTTGAAGTTAGGAGATATTGGATTAATTGAATTAAATGAGGCCTTTGCTGCTCAGGCTTTAGCTGTTATAAGGGAACTTAATTTAGATGAAGAGAAGGTAAATGTCAATGGAGGAGCAATCGCACTAGGACACCCGCTTGGTTGTACGGGTACAAAATTAACTTTATCGTTAATCCATGAAATGAGCCGTAGACAAGTTCAATTTGGGCTTGTAACGATGTGTATTGGCGGCGGCATGGGAGCGGCTGGTATTTTCGAGCTCATATAACTGTATTTTGAAATAAATGGGCAAAGAGCGGGTCTTTCTAGAAACGGAATAAAAGGGGGAATGTAAAGTGGATAGTCAGGCAGGTTCAGTGATTAAAGGCGGTAGTTTTTTAATCGATGACATTTCTTATGAACAAATCGTGACACCAGAAGATTTCACGGATGAACAAAAAATGATGGCCAAAACGACGGAAGAATTTGTCCTTCAAAAGGTAATGCCCCAATTAGAGTATTTAGAAAACCATGAGTTTGACCGTACCGTTGCTCTTTTAAAAGAGGCAGGAGAATTAGGCTTACTAAGTGTAGATGTTCAGGAGGAATACGGCGGTTTAGAATTGGATAAAATTAGTTCCGCTCTTATAACAGAAAAAATGGCAAGAGCAGGAGGGTTCTCGCTTTCCTACGGTGCCCATGTGGGGATTGGAACTTTGCCAATCGTGCTTTTCGGAAATGAAAATCAAAGAAAAAAGTACTTGCCTCAGCTCGCCACAGGTGAAAAAATAGCTGCTTATGCTTTAACAGAACCGAATTCTGGCTCTGATGCTCTTGCTGCCAAGACAACCGCAAGGCTTAATGAAGAAGGGTCACATTATGTCTTAAACGGGGAAAAGCAATGGATCACAAACTCAGCCTTTGCTGATATTTTTATCGTATACGCTAAAATAGATGGCGAACACTTTTCGGCTTTTATTGTTGAACGGGAATTCCCAGGGGTGTCAACAGGACCGGAAGAACAGAAAATGGGAATCAAAAGTTCCTCGACTAGAACGTTAATTTTACAAGATGCATTAATCCCAAAAGAAAATTTATTAGGTGAATTTGGAAAAGGGCATGTAATTGCCTTTAATATATTAAATATTGGACGTTATAAATTAGGGGTTGGAGCGGTTGGGGCTTCAAAACGTGCCTTTGATGTAACTGTTCAATATACAAATCAGCGACAACAATTCAAAACATCGATATCCCAATTTGCCTTAACGAAAGAAAAACTAGCAACAATGGCAGCTCTGATTTATGCAGCTGAAAGTTCGGCTTATCGTACGGTTGGTTTGTTTGAGGATCGGATGAGTCGATTATCCGAGCAGGAAAAGAATGATCGAAATTCAGTAGCAAAGGCAATTTCCGAGTATGCTATCGAATGTTCTTTAAATAAAGTTTTTGCGACGGAAGCACTTGATTATATTGCTGAC
The DNA here is from genome assembly GCA_963787345.1 of uncultured Bacillaceae bacterium. Taxonomy (GTDB): domain Bacteria; phylum Bacillota; class Bacilli; order Bacillales; family Cytobacillaceae; genus Bacillus_BD. Next base: position 805,038 of record CAWBCW010000026.1, read on the forward strand.
GAGGGGGTTCAGCTCCATGGCGGCTATGGATTTATGTCAGAATATGAAATTGAAAGAATTTATCGAGATTCGCGAATCAATCGCATTTTTGAAGGAACGAATGAAATTAATCGCTTATTAGTACCAGCCACCTTTTTACGAAAAGCGTTAAAAGGAGAGTTGCCATTACTTGAAATGGCTCAGAAACTTCAAGGAGAATTAATGATGCTTGTTCCGGAAACACCTGGCGATGAGCCATTGGCTCAGGAAAAATACTTAGTTAAAAATGCGAAAAAGATTGGATTGCTGATCTTAGGTTTAGCTGCACAGAAATTTGGCAATGCATTAGAAAGAGAACAAGAAATTCTTGTCAACATCGCTGATATCATTTCAAACATTTATGCAATGGAGTCTGTCGTCTTACGAACGGAAAAGGCAATTAGGAAAACAGGAGTTGAAAAATGCAATCAAAAACTGTACTATACACAAATATTCTGTCAAGAAGCTTTTTTGAAAATTGAACAGGATGCAAAAGAAACTCTAATTGGTGCCGAACAAGGAGACTCACTAAGAATGATGTTATCAGCATTACGTAAGTTCACTCGTTTTAATCCAATAAATATTATTTTACTAAAAAGAACAGCAGCAAATACATTGATCGATTCTGAACGCTATTTCGTTTAATCATTTTTAGTGGCTGGTTTTTCTTAATGGAAAAGTCAGCCACTCCTATGTAATATTTATTATTAGTAGGGAATTATCAAACTTATAAATATATTTGATTGTATGTTTTGAATAAATAATGAAGATTCTACATACTAGTTTCGAATCGTTGCACCTTATGTTAAAATATCTTTAGAAGTGGCTAAGCTATAACTCTATTCAGCAAATGCTTTTGTACCGAAAGCTTACGGCAGGTACAGAAGTCCTCCACAACTATAAGTGGGAGATGAATACGATAAATGTTTTTTATTCAATGAGGGTTCAGCCCCCCTGAATGAAGAGAAGCCTCCGGAGGATGTCACGGATGTTTTAAAGGTAATTTATCGAGCGAGTTCGATAAAAATCCGGGCGTAAATTCGGCGGGCGAATTTGATATGAGGTGATGAATTGGCACTAAAGTTTTATTGGTACCCTAAATGTGGTACATGTCGTAAAGCAAGAAAGTGGCTTGAAGAGCAAGGATTGCCCTATGAAGAAATACATATTGTCGATACACCTCCAACGCGTAATGAATTGGAGGAAATGTATAAAAAGAGTGGTTTAGAGCTTAAGAAGTTCTTTAATACCAGTGGTCAAAAATACCGTGAAATGGGATTGAAAGACCGTGTGAAGGAGTCATCCGAAGAAGAATTGCTTGATTTGCTAGCCTCAGATGGGATGTTGATCAAACGCCCAATTGTTGCAGATGGCAATAAAGTCACAGTTGGTTTTAAAGAAGAAAGCTTTGCAAATACTTGGAGTTAAGTTTATTTTAAACTTATACATATAAATTATTGGAGGGATCAGCATGAATACACCAAAAGAATTACGTTATTCAAAAGACCATGAGTGGGTAAAAGTCGAAGGAGATAAAGTTCGAATTGGGATTACTGATTTTGCACAATCTGAACTAGGTGACATTGTGTTTGTTGAGTTACCAGAAGCAGGTGACGAAATTACAGCAGGCGAATCGTTTGGTAGTGTTGAATCTGTTAAGACTGTATCTGAATTGATTGCACCTATTAGTGGTACAGTAGTAGAAGTAAATGAAGGTCTTGATGATGATCCTCAATTTGTGAATGAATCAGCTTATGAACAAGGTTGGATCATTGTTGTTGAAGCAACAGAGGCTGCTCAAATTGATGGACTGCTGACGGCTGAGCAATATGAAGAAATGGTAAAGAACTAAATCGTCCTGGAAAGCGCCTATTTTGGCGCTTTCTGTATTTGGAAACTCTTTTCAACATAGCTTTGTCAAATTTTAATCTTGGTAATAAGCCATTAGTATATAAGCGAAGGGGTTCTATTCAACTGAATAGCGTAATGAGCATGTGTACTAATGGTGATTATGATTCAATACTAATGATTGAAAAGGCCTTCAACAAAAGGGAGCAGATATGAGAAAATTTAATCAAAACAAGGTCATCATTGTAGAGGGGATTTCGGATCGTAATAAGATACAGAGAATCATTAAAGAGCAGGTTGAAATCTTTTGTACAAATGGAACGATCTCGTCTGAAACATTAGATGAGTGGGGAGAAACATTGTTTGATTGTGATCTGTATATATTAGTGGATGCAGATGTATCTGGGGAAAAATTGCGGAAGCGGCTAATAAGAGAATTTCCAAATGCAGTTCATCTCTATATTGACAAAATGTATCGTGAAGTAGCCAGTGCCCCTCATTACCATCTAGCATCAATCTTGTTAATGGCTAATATTGATGTTCATAGTGAATATTTAGAAAGAGGAAAGACATATGATTGACTGGAATTGGGAGAGTTTAGAAAGCTTTATAAAGGAAGAAAGAACTGGGTGTGTTTATTTGTATACCCCGTTTTGTGGCACATGCCAAGTTGCGGCAAAAATGTTGTCAGTCGTAGAAGAAATGTTGCCCCATATAAGATTTAGTAAAATAAATTTAAACTATGAACAGGGGTTAGCTCAAGATTGGCAGATTGAAAGTGTTCCATGCTTAGTGTTTATAAACAATGGACATGTTGAATCAAAAATGTATAGCTTTCACTCGGTTCCTTATTTAATTGAAAAAATAAAAACAACTTTGCAAGGGGAACAATAGAGCTGTTAGTCATTACAGCTCTTTATTTCTACTAATAATATTGACATCTATATCGAATGTGGTAAAATTTTACTATATCAAAATTGTTATATTGTAAATTTTTTAAAATTTAATTCAGACTATTCCTATACGAAAAAAGGAGCGATAATGATGTCAGATAAAAATTACCGTATTGAAACGTTAAGTGTCCATGGTGGTCTTCAACCAGATCCTGTAACAGGAGCTAGGGCTGTACCGATTTATCAAAATAATGCGTATCAATTTAAAAACACAGAGCACGCTGCTAATTTATTTGGTTTAGCTGAGCCTGGTTATATTTATACACGTATCCATAATCCTACAACAACTGTTTTTGAAGAGAGAGTTGCACTACTCGAAGGCGGTATCGGTTCTTTAGCTGTTTCAAGCGGAATGGCTGCTATTACTTTAGCGATATTAAATATTGCTGAAAATGGCGATGAAATTATCTCTGCTTCCAATTTATATGGAGGAACATATAATTTATTTGCTGTGACACTGCCTAAGTATGGCATTAATGTGAAATTTGTAGATCCAGAGGATCCAGAAAGCTTCCGTGCTGCTATTACAGATAAAACAAAAGCTATCTTTGCTGAAACAATCGGAAACCCGAGTCTAAAAGTGTTGGATATTGAAAAAGTTGCTACTATTGCCCATGATGCTGGAATTCCTCTTATTATCGATAATACTTTTGCAACTCCATATCTATGCCGACCATTTGATTTTGGAGCAGATATTGTCGTTCATTCTGCAACGAAATGGCTATTGGGAAATGGAACATCAACAGGTGGAATTATCGTTGACAGTGGTAAATTCGATTGGAATTCACCTAAATTTCCTGGCTTAACAGAGCCTGATGAAAGCTATAATGGCCTTGTCTATGCTCGTGATGTAGGGGCTGCTGCCTATATCACAAAAGCTCGTGTTCAATTACTACGTGATTTCGGCCCAGCATTGAGTCCGCAAAATTCATTCCAATTTGTATTAGGATTAGAGACTTTACATGTCAGAATGAAGGAACATGTAGCTAATGCTGTAAAAGTAGTGGAATATTTAGAGAAACATCCAGCTGTTAGCTGGGTACTATATCCTGGCAGCGAAAATAGTCCGGACAAAGAACTAGTTGCGAAATATTTACCTAAGGGCGCAGGTTCAATTATCGTATTCGGAATTCAAGGCGGCAGAGAAGCAGGTGCAAAACTCATTAATGGTGTAGAGTTATTTGCTCATGTTGCCAATGTTGGAGATGCAAAAAGCTTAATTATTCACCCAGCAAGCACAACACACCAACAATTAGATGCAGAAGGACTAAAAGCAGCTGGTGTTGGAGAAGATTTAGTTCGACTTTCCATTGGGATTGAAAATGTAGAAGATATTATCGAAGATTTAGAACAAGCTATTGCAAAAGCAACAGGTTTAACGTCTCTTTAAATCTTTGAACTGACGATACATTGGAATAAAATTCAATTGATTGACACTCTATGTGTTCCGTGATACGATTACTTCCGTAATTCGAATATAATAGTATATTAAAATAATATTTAACTCTTATCATGAGAGGTGGAGGGATGTGCCCGATGAAGCCCGGCAACCGTCAATTTTTATTGAAATGGTGCCAATTCACACAAAGCAGCGGCTTTGACAGATGGGAGAAGGGTAAAGTTAATAATGCCTTTCTGCTCACATGCAGAAAGGCATTTTATATACTTACTAAAGTGGTATACGGATATGTAATTGAAAGCAGGTGAACGTATTATAATGATCTCAATCAAAAATGCAGAAAAAGTATTTTCAACTAAACAAGGCGACGTCACAGCTGTTTCAGATGTCAATTTAGAAATAAAAGGCGGAGAAATTTTTGGAGTTATTGGATATAGCGGTGCTGGTAAAAGTACATTAATCAGAATGTTGAACGGACTTGAAATTCCAACCGATGGTTCAGTAACCATTGCAGGTAAGCAAATTTCTCATATTAAAGGAGCTGCATTACGAGCTGCTCTTCAAGAAATCAGTATGATCTTTCAACATTTCAATTTACTTTGGTCAAGAACGGTAAGAGAGAATATTTCTTTTCCGCTGGAAATCGCTGGAGTTCCCAAAAAGCAAAGAAAGCAAAAAGTCGATGAATTAATCCAATTAGTAGGATTGCAAGGAAGAGAGGATTCTTATCCTTCACAGCTAAGTGGCGGGCAAAAACAAAGAGTTGGGATTGCCAGAGCACTTGCAAATGACCCTAAAGTACTACTTTGTGATGAAGCAACATCGGCATTAGATCCGCAAACAACAGATTCTATTTTGGAATTGTTAGTTGATATAAATAAAAATTTAGGCTTAACGATTGTTCTGATAACTCATGAAATGCATGTTATCCGCAAAATATGTCATCGTGTGGCTGTCATGGAAGACGGCAAGGTTGTTGAAGAAGGATCTGTATTAGATGTTTTTAAAGATCCGAAGCAGCCGATCACAAAGCGTTTTGTCCAACAGATGACAGAACCGGAAGAAACAAAGGAAACGATTCAACACTTGTTAGGGAAAATCACTTCTGGAAAGGTTCTCCAGCTTACCTTTGTTGGAGCTAGAACTCAAGAGCCATTAATAACGGATATAATTCGAAAATTTGATGTGACGATAAACATCCTTCAAGGAAAAATATCGCAAACACGTGAAGGTTCATATGGTACTTTATTTATCCATGTTGATGGAGAAGACAATATCATTACTGAAGCGGTTGGCTTTATCGAGTCGCAAAATGTAACCGTGGAGGTGATTCCGCATGGTTAATAACTGGTTTCCAAATGTTGACTTGGACAAAGCACTAGAGAAAACATTTGAGACACTTTATATGACAGGGGTCTCACTTATTTTCATCGTCATTATTGGTATTTGTTTAGGTTTGTTACTATTTTTAACATCGGATGGTAACTTGTGGGAGAATAAATTCATTAACTCTATCATTTCAGCTATTGTGAATATATTTCGGTCGGTCCCTTTTGTTATTTTAATAGTATTATTAATTCCTTTTACAAAAGTCATAGTTGGATCCATGATTGGAAAGGAAGCTGCTTTACCAGCATTAATCATTGGTTCGGCACCATTTTATGCAAGAATGGTTGAAATAGGTTTACGAGAAATTGATAAAGGCGTTATTGAAGCTGCAAGATCTATGGGTGCAAAAACGAGTACAATTATATTTAAAGTGCTTCTTCCAGAATCCATGCCAGCAGTTGTATCGGGCATTACAGTTACAACGATTGCCCTTATCGGTTATACTGCAATTGCGGGTGTTATTGGTGCTGGAGGCTTAGGAGACTATGCGTATTTAGATGGCTTCTCAAGAGGACAAAATGATGTTACATTATTTGCTACTATTGTAATTTTAATTATTGTGTTTATCATCCAATATATTGGGGATAAAATAACTAGCAAAATAGATAAAAGGTAGGAAGGGGAAAAGTAATGAAGAAATTAATAACATTACTATTCACAGCATTACTTGTTTTAACTTTAGCTGCTTGTGGTAACGCTAAAGAAGACAATGCAAGTGAAGGTACAGAAGAAACAAAATCAATAAAAATTGGAGCGACAAATGCACCGCATGCTGAAATTCTTGAACAAGCTAAGCCGATTTTAGAAGGAAAAGGAATTAAATTAGATATTCAGACATTTAGTAAATATGAATTGATCAATCCGGCTCTAGCTGATGGATCCCTTGATGGAAACTTCTTCCAACACATTCCGTATTTAAATACGGAAGTTGCGGAAAAAGGTTATAAAATTGTAAATGCTGGTGGAGTTCACATTGAACCAATTGGAATCTATTCTCAAAAATTTAAAACACTTGATGAAATAGAAGAAGGCGCTACAGTGCTTATGAGCAGCAGTATCCCTGACCATGGTCGTATTTTATCCTTATTTGAAGCTCAAGGGTTACTTACATTAAAAGATGGCATTGATAAAACAGCAGCAACTTTAGATGATATTGTGGAAAATCCAAAAAAATTAAAGTTTGAATACGATTATGCTCCGGATATTCTTCCATCGGTTTATAATAACGGTGAAGGTGACTTAGTTGTCATTAACTCAAACTACGCGATTCAAAATGAAATTAATCCAATGGAAGATTCAATTGCTATTGAATCAGGAGAAAACAATCCGTATGTTAATATAATCGCTGTAAAAGAAGGCGATGAAGATAGTGAAGAAATTAAAGCACTTTTAGAGGTATTGAGACTCTCAGGAAATTAAAGATTTTATACTTGAAAAATATGAAGGTGCGGTACTTCCAGCTTCTAAATAATAATTTAATAAAAAGCCATGGTTTCCCAAAGGATCCATGGCTTTAATTATTATTGTCCCAAAAGAGGGGATTCTTTTGGAATATTTGTAACTATTTTCTATTTTGAAAAATATTTTTTTAGAAAAAGGTTAATTGTTTTAATCACTTTAATCGTTTTAAAACCATTCTCAATAAGGGTTACACAGACTTTCTATACATTTTTGTTTTGAAAGCCTGTTAATACTGCATAACGGTTGCTAACTATTTAGTTTTGGTATAAGATTAAGTGAGAATTAAATGAGAATATAAATGCCGGTTTATACCGACAAGATATAACAATTATGACTTTGGAGGGCAAAAAATATGTCAGGATCAGTTTTAGAGATCAAAGATTTACATGTTTCAATTGAAGAGAAGGAAATATTAAAAGGGTTAAGCCTTAAGATAAAAGGCGGGGAAATTCACGCAGTTATGGGACCAAACGGAACCGGAAAGTCAACTTTATCTTCAGCGATTATGGGACATCCAAAATATGAAGTGACAAGTGGAAGTGTTGCTTTAGATGGAAAAGATGTTCTTGAAATGGAAGTGGATGAGCGTGCGCGTGAAGGGCTATTTCTTGCGATGCAGTATCCAAGTGAAATTAGTGGAGTAACAAATGCAGACTTCTTACGTTCAGCTGTTAACAGCCGTCGTGGAGAAGGAAATGAAATCTCTTTAATGAAGTTCATTAAGGATATGGATAAGAAAATGGAACTCCTTGAAATGGATCCAAATATGGCACAGCGTTATTTAAATGAAGGATTCTCAGGCGGAGAGAAAAAACGTAATGAAATTCTACAATTAATGATGATTCAGCCGAAATTTGCCGTTTTAGACGAAATTGACTCTGGCCTTGATATTGATGCATTAAAAGTTGTTGCAAACGGAATTAACGAGATGCGCGGAGAAGAATTTGGCTGTCTGTTAATTACGCACTATCAACGTCTACTAGATTATATAACTCCTGACTTTGTTCACGTAATGATGCAAGGTCGAATTGTGAAATCTGGCGGTCCTGAGCTTGCGAAGAGATTAGAAGCTGAAGGATATGATTGGATTAAGCAAGAATTAGGAATCGAAGATGAAACCGTAGGTCAAGAAGCGTAAGTTAGGGGGATTTAAGGATGACAACAGGATTAGTAAATTCTTTCGGAAAAGAGTATATCAGCTCTTTTTCAAAAGAAATGGGTGAACCAGCTTGGTTAACAGAATTACGTATTCATGCTTTTGAAGTGGCGGAGGATGCTTCGTTGCCAAATGTTGATAAAACCAATATCAGTAAGTGGAATTTCTCCCAATTTGAAAAGCATATAGTAAAAAGTGAAGATTTCTCAAGCTTTGATGATCTTCCTGAAAAAGTAAAAACATTGATTGATGTAAGCAAAAGTGATCAATCTCTATATATACAAAGAAATAATCGTCCAACACTTCTTTCTGTATCAAAAGAGCTGCAGGACAAAGGTGTAATCTTTACCGATATTTTCACAGCGGCAAGAGAGCATGGAGATTTACTGCAAAAGTATCTTATGAAAGATTGCGTAAAGGTTGACGAGAATAAACTAACTGCGCTGCATGCAGCTCTTATCAATGGCGGAGTATTCATTTATGTTCCAAAAAATGTTGAATTGACTGAACCAATTCAAACTGTGTTTTTACATGATGATGCTGAAGCCAATTTGTTTAATCATGTGTTGATTGTTGCTGAAGATAATAGTTCAGTGACATATGTTGAAAACTATATTTCAACTGTTGCCTGTACGGGGAATGTATTCAATCTTGTAACTGAAGTGGTTGCAAATGCGAATGCAAAAGTTCAATATGGCGCAGTGGATAGTTTAGCAGAAGGGGTTACAACTTATGTAAACCGACGTGGGATTGCACAGAGAGATGCTAAAATCGGTTGGTCATTAGGATTAATGAACGACGGTAACACTGTTTCTGACAATACGACAAACCTTCTTGGTGATGGGGCTTATGGGGATACAAAAGCTGTTGTTGTAGGAATTGGAGATCAAACCCAAAACTTCACAACTCAAATCACTCATTTTGGTAAAAATACAGCAGCTAACATTTTAAAACGTGGGGTGCTGAAAGATAGTTCTACGGCAATCTTTAATGGAATTGGTAAAATCGAGCATGGTGCTTCAAAATCAGATGCACAGCAAGAATCTCGTCTATTAATGTTAAGTGAAAAAGCACGCGGAGACGCAAATCCAATTTTATTGATTGATGAGGATGATGTAACGGCAGGACATGCAGCATCTGTTGGACGCGTAGATCCAGGACAGTTATATTACTTAATGAGTCGCGGGATTTCAAAGAAAGAAGCTGAACGACTTATCATTCATGGGTTCTTAGCTCCTGTTGTGGATGAATTACCAATTGAAGGGGTTAGAAAGCAACTTGTTGAAGTGATTGAAAGGAAAGTAAAATAATGAATATCAATGAGATTCGGCAACAATTCCCAATTTTACATCAAGAAGTGAATGGTCATCCTTTAGTGTATCTTGATAGTGCAGCGACTTCTCAAAAACCGATTGGGGTCATTGAGGCCGTTTCTAACTACTATCGTCAAGATAACTCAAATGTCCATCGTGGTGTTCATACGCTTGGTACAAGAGCAACAGATGCTTATGAAGGTGCTCGTGAAAAAATCCGAAAATTCATTAATGCAAAATCGATCCAGGAAATCATTTATACGAGAGGGACAACAACTGCTATAAATTTAGTGGCTTCAAGTTATGGAAGAGCGAATTTGGGTGAAGGTGATGAAATCATCATATCCTATATGGAGCATCATAGTAACTTGATTCCCTGGCAGCAAGTTGCCAAGGCAACAGGTGCAACTTTAAAATATTTTCCATTGCAAGAAGATGGGACATTATCACTTGAAGATGTACGTGAAACAATCACTCCTAATACGAAAATCGTTGCGTTGACGATGGTTTCAAACGTTTTAGGTACGATGAATCCGATTAAAGAAATTGCGAAAATCGCTCATGACAATGGCGCCGTGATTGTCGTTGATGGTGCACAAGGTGCGCCTCATATGAGCATTGATGTCCAGGAACTTGATATTGATTTTCTTGCTTTTTCAGGTCACAAAATGTGTGCACCGACAGGAATTGGTGTTTTATATGGTAAAAAACAATTACTTGAAAATATGGAGCCAATCGAATTTGGCGGCGAAATGATTGATTTTGTTGGTCTCCATGAATCTACATGGAAAGAACTGCCGTGGAAGTTTGAGGGGGGAACTCCAATTATTGCAGGCGCCATTGGTTTAGGGGCTGCAATCGACTTCTTACAAGAAATTGGTTTAGATAATATATTGAAGCATGAACATAAATTAGCCGCTTATGCACTTGAAAAAATGTCTGCTGTTGAAGGCTTAACCATTTACGGTCCGGCAGAAGCAGAACAGCGTGCTGGGGTTATCACATTTAATCTTTCAGATGTTCATCCACATGATGTTGCAACCGTTCTAGACGCAGAGGGAATAGCTGTAAGAGCTGGACACCACTGTGCACAGCCATTAATGAAATGGTTAAACGTATCTGCTACAGCTAGAGCCAGCTTCTATCTTTACAATACGGAAGAAGATATTGATAAATTTGTGGACGGACTTGTGAAAACAAAGGAGTATTTCAGCGATGTCTTCTAATAATTTAGATGTCCTTTACCGACAAGTCATTATGGACCATTATAAAAATCCGCGAAATAAAGGTGTACTTGAAGATGATAGTTTAACTATTAATATGAATAACCCAACTTGTGGGGATCGTATTCAATTAACACTTAAAGTAGAAAATGATCAAGTTGTGGATGCGAAATTTACAGGAGAAGGCTGCTCAATTTCCATGTCGTCTGCTTCAATGATGACAGATGCGATTAAAGGCAGACCGATTAAAGAAGCATTAAAGTTAGCACATATATTCTCAGAAATGGTTCAAGGGAAAGACCCTGAGGATCTTGTTGAAGACGAGGATCTTGATCTTGGGGATATTGAAGCACTGTCAGGTGTTTGTAAGTTTCCAGCACGAATTAAGTGTGCAACTTTAGCTTGGAAGGCTATGGAAAAGGCACTTCACGAAGAAAAGGAATAATAAGTTTCGGTGGTTTGACACCGGATTACATTAGTGATTATTTAATCACTTATATAAGGAGGAATACGACGATGGCAAAAAATGCGCCTGAAATCGGTGATTATAAATATGGTTTTCACGATAAAGACGTCTCCATTTTCCGGTCAAAACGTGGCTTAACAAGGGAAATTGTGGAGGAAATTTCGAGAATGAAGGATGAGCCGCAATGGATGCTCGACTTTCGTTTGAAATCATTGGATATCTTTTACAGCAAGCCAATGCCACAATGGGGTGGAGATTTAGCTTCATTGAACTTTGATGAAATCACTTATTATGTAAAACCATCTGAGAAATCTGAAAGATCTTGGGACGAAGTACCAGAAGAAATAAAACAAACATTTGACAAGCTTGGAATTCCAGAAGCAGAACAAAAATATTTAGCAGGAGTATCTGCTCAATATGAATCAGAAGTTGTTTATCATAACATGAAGGAAGACCTAGAAGATTTGGGAATTATTTTCAAAGATACTGACTCTGCTTTAAGGGAGAATGAAGATCTTTTCCGGGAGCACTGGGCAACAGTTATTCCTCCATCAGATAATAAATTTTCTGCTTTAAACTCTGCTGTATGGTCTGGTGGTTCATTCATCTATGTTCCGAAAGGAATAAAAGTGGATACGCCTTTACAAGCGTACTTCAGAATTAACTCTGAAAATATGGGGCAATTTGAACGTACTTTGATTATTGTTGATGAGGGTGCATCTGTTCACTATGTTGAGGGTTGTACAGCTCCGGTTTATACGACAAACTCTCTTCACAGTGCGGTTGTTGAAATCATTATTAAGAAAGACGCTTATTGCCGTTATACAACCATCCAAAACTGGGCAAACAATGTATTTAACCTTGTAACTAAGCGTGCAGTATGTGAAGCAAATGCAACAATGGAATGGATCGATGGAAATATCGGTTCTAAATTAACGATGAAGTACCCAGCTGTTATTTTAAAAGGGGAAGGTGCTCGTGGTTTAACACTTTCTATTGCGATTGCAGGAAAAGGCCAGCACCAGGATGCAGGGGCAAAAATGATTCACTTAGCTCCTAACACATCTTCAACGATTGTATCTAAGTCCATCTCTAAACATGGTGGTAAAGTGACATATCGTGGTATCGTGAAATTCGGTCGTAATTCAGATGGAGCTCGTGCCAACATCGAATGTGACACATTGATTATGGATAATCAATCAACATCAGATACGATTCCATATAATGAAATCTTGAACGACAATATTTCATTAGAGCATGAAGCGAAAGTATCAAAAGTATCTGAAGAGCAATTATTCTATTTAATGAGCCGTGGGATTTCAGAGCAAGAAGCGACTGAGATGATCGTCATGGGCTTCATTGAACCATTTACAAAAGAACTTCCAATGGAATATGCCGTTGAGATGAATCGACTGATCAAGTTCGAAATGGAAGGTTCTATCGGTTAAGATGAAAAAACCGTTTGCTTAATTGGCAGACGGTTTTTTTCTTGAATTATTTTCTTGTTGAGGGTGAAAAATGAATGGAATACATCGTATTACTTGTAATTGGCCTATTAGCCGGAACAATTGGCAGTCTTGTAGGGTTAGGGGGCGGAATTGTAATTGTCCCGACATTATTATTTTTAGGGGCAATCGGCTTTTTAAGTGAGGCAACGCCGCAAATTGCTGCAGGGACTTCCTTGTTGGTCATTATTTTCACAGGACTCTCCTCGTCAATCGCTTATTATAAGCAAAAAAAGGTAGATATTAAGACCGGCCTAATTTTGTTTATCGGCGGTGGACCAGGAGGAATTGCCGGTGCATGGGTGAATAAGCATCTAAATGCTGATAGTTTTTCACTGTGGTTTGGCTTATTTATGATTTTTATCTCATTTGTTTTAATGTATAAGGATAAAGTTCCACCAATAAAAAATAAAAGTGAAAAGGGAATTTGGCGCACATTTTCGGATCGGGATGGTATCGAACATACATATGGCTTTCAACCAGTGATTGCAATCCCAATTGCATTTATTGTTGGATTTTTAGGTGGATTACTTGGTATTGGCGGAGGTGCATTAATGGTTCCATCGTTAATCTTATTGTTCCACTTTCCAGCTCATATTGCTGTAGCCACATCAATGCTTTTATTGTTTTTTACATCGCTGACAAGTTCAATTACTCATATATGGCTGGGTCATGTCATTTGGTTATACGCTTTAGCACTCATTCCAGGGGCATGGCTAGGTGGAACTCTAGGGGCTAAGATTAATCAAAAGCTGCCGGGTAAAGTCATTGTTGTCATGCTTAGGGTAATGTTAATTATCGTTGGCATCCGTTTAATTATCGACGGTTTTATATAAAGAGTTTTACTAAAAATTATGTTACTATAAATGGATAATAGATTCTGAACAGAAGGGATTGACGATTGATGGTGGAAGTGATCCATATCTATCATACGAATGATTTACATAGCCATTTTGATCATTGGCCTCGTATTCAATCGTTTTTACAAAAGAGAAAGAAATGGCATCAAGATCACGGAGAGGATTGTTTTTTGTTTGATATCGGAGATCATGCAGATCGTTGGCATCCTTTAACAGAAGCTTCAATGGGCCAAGAAAATACCCGATTATTAAATGAAACAGGATTTCATGCAGTTACGATTGGGAATAACGAGGGAATCACGTTTCCACATGATGGTTTAGATCAGCTATATGACGATCGTCAATTTGATGTTTTAGCAGCAAACTTATTTCAATTGGATGGACATCATCCATCATGGGTAAAAGCTAATACTGTTTACGAAACGAAAATAGGAATCAAAATCGGGGTTACCGGGTTAACTGCGAGCTATGAGCATTTATATAAATTATTAGGTTGGAAGGTCTCAGACCCAATTAAAGCGCTGAAATTCCAAGTCGCTGACTTGAAAGATCGATCTGATATTATTGTACTTCTTTCTCATTTGGGGATTCATGATGATGAATTGATCGGGCATCAATTTCCTGCTATTGATATTGTTATCGGTGGACATACTCATCATATTTTGCATGAGGGAAAACTTGTCAATGATACCTTGTTGGCCTGTGCTGGAAAACATGGGATGTATGTGGGGCATATTAGCTTATCGTTTGATGATGGAAAACTTATTGATAAAAAGGCTTGGTTATATGATACAAATGAAATGCCTGCTGTTCAGGAAGAGAAGGTTATCGTTAAAGGTCTATATAATAAAGGAAAAGATCAACTTTCACAGGATATTGTTTCGTTAAACAGTCCCTTTACTAAGAAAGAAGAGATTGCAGAACTTTTATGTGAGGCCACAAGAGAGTGGTGTCAGGCTGATTGCGCACTCATCAATGAGGGGCTCATCCTTGAGGATCTTGTTCCTGGAAAAGTTACAAAATTTGATTTATTGAAAAATTGTCCGCATCCTATTAATCCCTGTGTAGTAGAGCTTGCGGGAGCAGAGCTTAAAGAAGTGCTTATTCAATCCTTAGATGAGAAGTGGAAGGAAATGCAAATTATGGGGTTAGGCTTCCGTGGGAAGGTAATGGGGAAAATGATTTATAGTGGAATTAAAGTTCAAAAAGGTGTTCATTCTTATCAATTTTTTATTGATGGGAAGTTACTTCAGCCAACCTTGACTTATAAAGTTGCAATACCGGATATGTTTACATTTGGCCGGTTTTTTCCATCCATTTTTAGGGCGAAAACTAAGTATTATTTTTTACCCGAATTTATGCGTCATTTATTAGAATGGAAGTTAGGAGAATTAGAAAAACATTCGATCCAATAAAACACGTGTTGTTCCTTTTCCTCATATAATAACTATGAAATGTGAAGGAAAGGAGCGTCGTAACGAAATGATTGATGTAACTCCCATCGATATAAATGGGCATACTTTTTTAAGTATTTCTGTTCAATTACCAAAAACCAATTTACTCGTAGTGACTAGTGATAAAGGTTATATCATGTGTGGAGCTCTCGATGTTTCATTGCTAAATGAAAAATTGAAAGATCGTAAAATCATTGCTGGTAGAGCAACTGGTGTTAAAACAATCGAACAGCTTTTAGAAGCACCATTAGAATCAGTAACCTATGAAGCAGAAGCGTATGGAATATATAAAGGCATGATTGGCAAAGACGCAATGCTTAAAATGATATAATTTTCTTGAGTGCTGGCACTTATTTGGGAAAGTTGGTTATTTTTCAAAACTAATTTAAAGTTTTTAGCTTTAGTCCCTCTTTATAAGCATACATATAGCTTGTAAGGGGGGATTTTTTTGCCTAGATTTAAATTTCGCAGACCGGTCTATTATAAAAATAAAGCTGTCAAAAAAGGGCCACTTCCTTTCCGATATGTATTATTGCTTACATTTGTTTTTTTTATAATTTCAACAGCCACAGGATTTTGGATCATTGATAAAGAACTAGAACCTGTATTAATGAGCTATGCAAAATCAGAATCAAAAAATTTGGCAACATTGGTTATTAATGATGCAGTAGATCAACAATTAAAGGAAAGCTCAGAGGGTGCATTTTTTAGTTCAATCCCTAATACAGATGAAGTGAATAATATTCAATTAGATACTGAAGTAATTTTACGAAAACAAACAGAAATTGAAAGAAGGATTCTTGAGAATTTAAAAAAAGCTGAAGAAGGAGAGTTGTCGATTTTACACTCCCAGAAAAATATTCAAATAAAATCTGAGGAAAAAAATAGAGATGGCATCTTGTTTACTGTGCCCTTAGGGAGGGCGTCAAATAATGCTTTGCTTAGTAACTTAGGTCCTGATGTACCAATTGAGATTTCTCTTATCGGAGATGTCCAATCTGATATTAAAACAAAAGTCGTTGAGTTTGGAATTAATGGAGGGGTTATTGAGGTATCCATGGAGGTTGAAGTCCATGTTGAAGTGATTATGCCGTTTACGTCAGATAGTACGGTTGTATCACGCAATATCCCAATTGGAATGGGGGTTTTCCGAGGGGATGTCCCACAATTTTACAATGGAAATGGTAAAACGACACCTTCGATTCAACTCCCAAGCCAGTGATAGGTACAAGGCACCTTCCAGTTCGGGAAGGTGCCTAAGCACGCTTATTTTCGTTGTCTTTCCTGTCTTTCCCACAATTTGAGGTGTGGATATGGATCAAATGACCATTCGGTACGGCCATTGTCTTTATAGATTCCATAATGAAGATGGGGTGGAAACTTACCAGAAGTTCCTGGTGGTCCATATCCAGAGGCTCCAACGCTGCCGATGATCTGCCCTGGCTCGACAATTTGCCCTTTATGTAAGTCTTTAGCAAACCCGTTTAAATGAGCAAAATAATGGTAGTTGTTATTTATATCGCGGATTCCGACCCGCCACCCGCCAAATCTATTCCAACCTTTCATTTCAACGATCCCATAAGATGTGGCCCGAACAGGTACACCATAGTTGGCGAAAATATCGGTACCTTCGTGGATTCTGCGCCCTCCCCAACCTCTTGCATCCCCCCATGTAGTCCGATAGCTATAATCACTTTTTATAGGAACCGGAAATGAATGTTTATCTAAGTTAAGATGTCCAAAGTGCTTATATATTTTAGCTTTATCAACAATGATTCCAACCGTTTTGTCCCTCTTATAATAATCCCATAAAGCTAACTTAATATGATCATGTTCGATTCCGTAATGAAGAACATACTGTGCCATTGAATAGAGGACATCGAAGTCATTGGATAGAGAAGCTTTTCCATCTTGATCACCATCCGCTCCAACTCCTCCAAAAAACTGGATGGAGAGTGGATTTTCATCAGTAATATCCGGATTTAGCAGTCCGACCCATTTTTCAGGAGGAATATAA
The DNA here is from genome assembly GCA_963787345.1 of uncultured Bacillaceae bacterium. Classification (GTDB taxonomy): domain Bacteria; phylum Bacillota; class Bacilli; order Bacillales; family Cytobacillaceae; genus Bacillus_BD. The sequence goes on from CAWBCW010000026.1 coordinate 822,100, forward strand.
ATACCTGTAATTCCTTCTGCTTTTGGCAGATCTTTACGTGACTGACGAACATTCCGTTCATATTGATCAATAGCAGCCAAGTAATACCAAGGTATGTTTGTTAACGTTTCTACACTTTGATATAGTTCCATCCTTTTTGTAACAAGGTCATCTTGATTCGTTTCCGCAGCCTTTGCTATCGAGCCGCTTAAGAAAAGTGCAGCAATAGAAAGAAGACATAGCAAAACATGCCGCATACAAAATCCTCCCTTCCTTTGGTATCTACCTTATTAGTGTGTGAGAAGAAAGGAATTTCATAAATAATAATTATTGGTAATAAATAGAATAAATAAATAGATTTGGAGTTATTTATGTGAATATGGTAAAGTTAAAAGGAAAAGTTAGGCCCATTCTTTAATTCAACACGTGGAGTCACAGAAAGGGATGAAGGAACAGTGAGTGATAAAAAAGCGACACAGCGTAAACCAGAATGGTTAAAAATAAAGCTGAACACGAATGAAAGTTATACAGGTTTAAAGGGGTTAATGCGAGAAAAGAATTTACATACTGTTTGTGAAGAGGCGCGCTGTCCAAATATACATGAATGTTGGGCTGAAAGAAGAACAGCTACTTTTATGATTCTTGGCGATATATGTACAAGAGCATGCCGATTCTGTGCGGTAAAAACAGGTCTGCCAACTGAACTAGATCTAGCAGAACCCGAAAGAATTGCTGACTCTGTTGCTTTGATGAATTTAAAACATGTTGTCATTACAATGGTCTCTCGCGACGATTTAAAAGATGGCGGTTCAAAGGTGTTAGCTGAAACGATTCGTGCGACACGTAAGAAAAATCCGTTTACTTCAATTGAAGTGTTACCATCTGATATGGGCGGCGTATTAGAAAATCTTCAAAACATAATGGATGCAAAACCTGATATTTTGAACCATAATATTGAAACGGTTGAAAGATTAACTCCAAGAGTTAGAGCAAGGGCCACTTACGAGCGTTCATTGGAATTTTTAAGAAGAGCAAAAGAATTACAACCTCAAGTTCCAACTAAATCAAGTCTAATGATTGGCCTTGGAGAAACAAAAGAGGAAATTCTCGCTACGATGGATGACTTGAGAGCTAACCATGTAGATATTATGACCATTGGGCAGTATTTACAGCCGACTAAAAACCATCTGCCTGTAGTTAAATACTACCATCCAGATGAATTTAAAGAGTTAAAAGATATAGCGATGGAAAAGGGTTTTAGCCATTGTGAATCCGGCCCGCTTGTTCGCTCTTCCTATCATGCGGATGAACAAGTGAGTGAAGCAACTAAACATATGCAACAAAATGAAACAAAATTAAAAAATGCATAAGGCCCAGCCTCTATATAATTCCACTTCTTGAGTTATAATTGTAAAAGGCACTTGCGCTTTTTATCTTTCTATGGCTAAAATTGTTTAAGGCATTTGTTCGAGAGGTGAGGCATTATGGTATGCATTGAGAATACTTGTTATGAACTAGTAGAAGAAAGAGGAAATGGCTATAACGAGGAAGACTTTCTGAATCGGTATAGTGAGATTTTAGTGAAGTATGATTATATTGTAGGAGATTGGGGATATGGTCAACTTCGATTAAAAGGCTTTTTTGATGACAAAAATCACAAAGCGACTTTCGATTCTAAAATAAGTACAGTTTCCGAATATTTATATGAATTTTGTAATTTCGGATGTGCATACTTTATTCTCAAAAAAGTTAAGAAATAAAAAAGCTGCTAAAATGCAGCTTTTTTATTTATCATATGGTGGTTGTTCGGTCTTGTCTGGGTCATCATGTGGGGGGTGAGCACCTTCCATTTGTCTGGGAAGGTCTTCATGAAGGGATTTGTTTTCATAATTAAAAGCACTGTAGTGACGTTGCCCTTCTTTCCACTCACTACTTTTATTTTCGACAGGCTCATAAGTCCGAAATGGAGATCCCAAAGGACCTTCTGGAAATTCTTCTGGAATCACATAATCCTTCATCTTTTTCACATTCGAAAAATTTGTATATCGGCTATTTCCCATTCACGTCACCTCATAGAGAGTATTTGATAAAAACATTGAAATATCCGTCATGTATGGAAATCCCAAAAGATACTATTATCACTAATCATAAGGTAAGGTGAGCAAGCAAACATCTAGACAAGTTCAGATAAAAAGTCTGAAAGCTCTGCAGCATCTTCCTCGCTCATTTGAAAAGCATGCTCGATATATCCTTCTTCTTCTAAATCATCACGACCGATAATTGCGAATCGGCCTCCTTGAATATTTAATACAATGACTTTACCGTAATAGCGGTCGCTTTGAATAATCGCTAAATCAAACCGATTATTCTCACCCGTAAAACTGACAAATCTTGTTCTTGTATCGACTATATCATCATAAAGAAAGAATCGTTCTGCCATGTTTATCTCCCCTTGTCCTATTAATATTATCAAGTATTCTTATCTATCATAACAAAGAACGTTTAAATACTGAATTTTTAATGAATCCCAATTGAATTCAACTAAAATATGGTACAATAAGCATAGATAAATCACCATTATGCGGTAAGCCTCTGAAGGAAGGTAAGTTTATGATAGGAACGCCTGAGAAGAAGTTCAGCAAGCGTAATCAACTGAGGAAAATCTTTCTTCCATTACGCAAGATTCGATATTTTCCACCACGATTTACTTTAAGGAATCCTATCGAAGAAGGTATATCGAATGCATTTAATAAAGGCTATGAAGTAGCTGTTATTGTTTATAAAATAAAAAACGAGAAAAATTTAATTCAGCGATTCGGGCATGAATATATCAATCAAATTATTGATCGGACAAAGCTGAAATTTAAGGAAATGGTGATTCGGGAAATAAATCAAGATGACATTATTGTTCTTGATTATCATTTTGCTGAAGGCTTTTCTATTTATCTGAAAATGTTAGAAACCCATGAAGGAAATAACGTTTATGATCTTAATATATTAATGGATACTATTTTCAATCACATACAAAATCTGTCCATAGATGGTTTTTATTTTGAATTTGACAAAGGTTATATGTTTATTGAAAAGAATTACTATTCGCTTCCAAAAGCGATTTATAAAGCCAGACAACACGCTTTAGTTATGGCGGAAAAAAAAGTTCAAAGTAAGTATAATGAGATGATTTATGAAATGAGTAAAATCATTTCTAATAAAAATATCAGCTTACTGGGCCAGCCGATTATTAATATGAAAACGAAGCAAATTCAAGCATGGGAAGTGCTTACAAGAGGACCGAAAGGGTCAAATTTAGAGTCGCCATTGCGGTTGTTTTCAGTTGCCCATCAAATGGGACACCTCCATGATTTGGAAATGATTGTCGTTGAAAAAACCTTTGAAAAGATTAAAGAAACGAATTGTACACAGGAAATCTTTATGAATTGTACCCCCATTACATTAGGGAATAAACGGTTTGTTCGCGATATGAAAAGCCTTCTGCAACATTTCCCGATGATTGATCCGAAGAAAATCATTATTGAAATGACAGAACAGGAAACGGTCGAAAATATGAACCATTTAGTTGAAAATATTGGAGAACTGCGGAAATTAGGGTTTCGTATTGCTTTAGATGATACGGGGGCAGGGTATTCAAGTCTTCATTCGATTGGAGAAATTTTACCTGAAATCATTAAAATTGATCGTGCGGTAATTCAAGATATTCATGAAAATCCGGTAAGTGAATCTATGTTAAAAGGAATCATGTTGATTGCGAATGAAGTTGGTTCACTTGTTGTGGCTGAAGGAATTGAAAAAGGCGAGGAATTGGATGTACTATCCCGCCACCAAGTTGATTTCGCCCAAGGATATTATTATGCACGACCTAAGGCCTTTAATCAACAACTGCTATCATCCCTTAAAGATATTCATTATTCACTAAGTTATTAAGTTGAAAGGATGTTATTTATCAATGTATTTTGTTGATCGTGAAAAAATAGAAGAAAACCTTTGTTATATAGATCGTCATCTTGAGTTGTTCGAATCGACTAAGGGCTGGAATACGGATTTAGAAAAAGCAGCATTAGAGCGCATTATACACATGACCATTGAAGCGATGTTAGATGTTGGGAATAGCATGATTGATGGGTTTATTATGCGTGATCCCGGCAGTTATGAAGATATTATCGATATTCTAGAGGATGAGAAGGTCGTTACGAAAGAGATGAGTGTGGGTTATAAACATATCATTGCTTATCGGAAAAATCTGCAACAAACGTATACAAATATTAACCATGCTGAAATAGAAAGTGCTTTTGTCCAGGAGCTTCCAGCTTTAAGGCTTTTTTCTTCTCATATAAGGAAGTACTTGGAGAATGAGTTAGATGTTGTTACAGCATTCAAGCCAAATTGAAGCACATTTGTCATGTGAAGGAAGGTGAGTAACTTGTTGTTAAATGCAAAGAATACAAAAGAACAAATATTATCCCTTTTAAAGATAAATGGCAGTATGACGATTCTAGAGATGGCAAACGAATTAAGCATCACTGAGATGGCTGTAAGAAGGCATATACAAACATTAGAAAGAGATCGGCTTATTCAATCAGAAATAAAAAAGCAAACGATGGGAAGACCTTCAAAAGTCTATCAATTAGCTCCACAAGGGGAAGACTTTTTTCCGAAAAAATATAAAGAGTTTAGTTTAGAATTGATGCAAGGGATAAAAGAAGCAGGACAGGAACAATTACTTCAAGAGATTATAGTAAAAAAACGTGAAAAACAGTTTGAACAACATCAATCGGAATTTAAGGATAAGAGTTTTTTAGAAAAATTAAACGCCTTAAAAAAGATGCAAGAACAGGATGGCTATATGCCGAAGCTGGAAAATCGAGATGGAGTCATTCATTTTAAAGAATTAAACTGCCCATTAGTTGAAGTTGCGAAAGAGTTCCCGCAACTTTGTCAGGCTGAGCGGGAAGTGATTGAAAAATTCTTAGGAGCAGAGTTAACAGGAATTACTTCGATGGTAGAAGGACATACCTGTTGTCACTACACGATTGAAGAAAAGAATAGCTAGAATGAAAATGGAGCCGTACTTGTTATGACTCCTTTTTTATCCTTTTAGACCACATTATTCCCCGAGATAGATTGGAGAGAAAATGAAGCAATATAACGGATATTTAATTGATTTAGATGGCACCATGTATCGAGGGTCAGAAGTCATCCAAGAAGCAGCAGATTTTGTTAATGAGTTGCATTCAAGGGATCTGCCCTATCTTTTTGTAACGAATAATTCAGCAAGAACCCCTTTACAAGTGGCTCAGAAATTAATGGACTTTGGAATTGCAGCAGAAGCAGACCAGGTCTTTACTACAAGTCAGGCAACGGCTAATTATATTTATGACCAAAAGCAGGATGCCAGTGTGTTTGTTATCGGAGAAGAAGGGATCCAGCAGGCTATTTCCGAAAAGGGATTTAAGTTTGCCGATGAACGTGCTGATTATGTAGTTATTGGAATTGACCGGTCAATTACATATGAAAAACTAGCAGTAGCTTGTTTAGCTGTTCGGAATGGAGCCGTATTTATATCAACAAATAGTGATATTGCAATTCCGACAGAAAGAGGCCTAATGCCCGGGAATGGTTCTTTAACATCTGTTATTACTATTTCAACGCAAACACAGCCGGTTTTCATTGGAAAACCTGAATCCATTATTATGGAACAGGCCCTAAGAGTATTAGGAACAAAAAAGGAAGAAACGCTAATGATCGGTGATAACTATGATACAGATATTATGGCAGGAATAAGTGCAGGACTAGACACTTTGCTCGTCCATACAGGCGTCACCACTAAAGACTTGTTAAAAGGATATGACTGTCAGCCGACTTATGTATTGGATAGCTTAGCGGAATTGAAATACTACATGGAAAAGCACGCCTAAGCGTGCTTTTTTCTACTCAACATTTTCCATACGATGCGCAAGTCTGCTTGAAGCGGCTGCGGCAATGGCTCCCACAATATCATCGAGAAATGTATGACATTGTCCTGATGATTTATCATTTAAATCTTTTAGAATCCCCGGTTTTAATTTATCAATATATCCATAATTTGTGAAACCAATCGATCCGTAAACGTTTACAATCGAAAAAGCGAGAACCTCATCTACACCGTATAGTCCTTCATCTGACTCAACAATAGATTGCAGTGGTTCATCTAAAAGTTTTTTTTCTGCTAAACGATCCATTTGAATCCCAGTTATGATCGCGTTTTGTACTTCTCTTTTAGAAATAACCCGTTCCACATTATGCAAACAATCTTCCATTTTTAAATTCTCATGGTAATCTTTCTGTAGAAAATAAACAAGTTCAGCAATGTCTGTTGTTTTTACTCCTCTTTCAATAAGCCATCTTCTCGCGGTTTGTTCTGTTAAATCTATTTTATTATTTTCTTTACTCATCTAATTCACCTTTTTCTTTAAAATATAATCTCTTTTTCCTAGGTTTCTTCATTTTCTTCACTTATACAAGTATTAAAAAATGGCACAAATTTCTTTGCGTTGTGACATAGATATAGAATATGAACATGAATACGCAGGATGAAAAAGTCCTCAAGAGAGTAGCTTATTAGCAATACTCTACCAATTATTTCATAAACTTGCCAAGATTTCACCTCAGAAAGGGGCGGTCAGTATGTTTAAGAAAGTTTTGAAGCAGCATTTTGGAATTGATGCCATTGAAAGCACTCCGGTTGGTCGTTATCAATCCTGTAAAAAAGAGCATCAGCGGTTTGTATTGGTACCTGTTGGCCAAAAGGATGAAAAAGAATTATTAGAGTTGGAGCAAATCGCAAATCATTTTAAAAATACGGGTGATAGGTCTGTTAGTCTATTTTTGCATACGAAAGAGAAGCAGCGTATTGTGGAAATCGAATCGAGTAAATACTGTGTATTGACCTGGGAAGAATACAAACGTTCATTAACACGAATGGGAAGAAGGCTGGCGAAATTCCATTATCGTGGAAGGATGATTACGTTTCCAGTCCAAAAAATCAATCGAATTGGTCAATGGAAAAATCTCTGGGAGAAGCGAATCGATCAAATGGAAATGTTTTGGAAAGAAAAGATGCAGCATGAGCCTGAAAATGAGTTTGACCGCCTGTTTTTTGAGTCCTTTCCCTATTATATGGCGATAGCTGAAAATGCGATTCAATATTTAGTCGACACGGAGCTTGATGATGAGCCTCGTGAGTCTGATTATGGAACAATTTGTCATATTCGCTTCTCCTCCCATACGTGGGGCAATGCTGGGATGATCAAAAATCCATTTGATTGGGTTCTTGATCACTGTAGCAGGGATTTAGCTGAATGGACACGGGAAAGGTATTTTAATCACTTTCAAACGTATGAACCTGAAGTTCAACAGTTTTATACAGAATATCAAACCGTCGGGAAGCTTAGTTCTTTCTCGTGGAGATTATTATACGCTAGAATTTTGTTTCCTTTACATTATGTTGATTGTATAGAAGATTATTATTCTAGCGGATCAGAGCAAACTAAGCATTTATCATTAGACCGTTTAGAAAAGTTTTTACAGCGATCCAGTGATCATGAACAATTTCTAAAAAGCTTTTTGCAAATAGCCGGGGTTCCTGTACGTCAACAAAATATCCCGCTCATTGACTGGCTTTAACCTTTCTAAGAGAGGATCTTAACAAGGTCTTCTCTTTTTACATAATAGAAAAAATGTTTTAAGAAAATAATAATAAGAGGGTAAAATAGGGTCATAAAAAAGATAGTATGATAAAATGAGAAAATATAGAAAAGTTATTTTTGTATCAAATTCTTTATGATATTAACGTTTATATAGGAAATTATCCCTTGTAAAACCATCATATTAACACTATAATGTCTACTATAGAAATACAATTGTTCATTTAAAGAGTACAATATATAAGGGGAGAGAATACCATGAAGGAAATTTCAATCGGTTTATTAGGACTGGGTACTGTTGGTTCGGGTGTTGTGAAAATAATTGAGGACCATCAAGATAAGCTTATGCATCAAGTGGGATGTCCGGTAAAGGTTAAGAAAGTACTAGTGAAAAATATTGAAAAGCACAGTAAGAGTGGTGTTGTCGATCCAGCTTTATTAACAACAAATGTGGACGAAGTCTTAAATGATCCGGAAATAGATATTATCGTTGAGGTAATGGGCGGTATTGAAGAAACGAAAAAACACTTGCTGCAAGCTTTCAAAAATAAAAAGCATGTGGTAACAGCGAATAAAGACTTAATGGCCCTTCACGGAGGCAAACTGTTAAGAACTGCTTCTGAAAACAACTGTGATTTATTTTTTGAAGCAAGTGTTGCGGGTGGAATTCCAATTTTAAGAAGCATAACAGACGGATTATCTTCTGATAAAATTGTTAAGATTATGGGAATTGTCAATGGAACAACAAACTTTATCCTAACAAAAATGAGCCAAAATGGAGCCGCTTATGATGAAGTATTAAAGCAAGCACAGGAATTAGGATTTGCTGAAGCGGATCCGACATCGGATGTTGAAGGGTTAGATGCAGCAAGAAAAATGGTGATTCTTGCAACGTTAGGATTTTCAATGGAAATGGCGTTGAATGACGTTTCGGTCGAAGGAATTACAAGTGTAACCGAAGAAGACATCCAGTATGGAAAGCAACTCGGTTATACGATGAAGCTAATCGGAATTGCTAAACTTGATAATGATAAAGTAGAAGTTAGCGTTCAACCGACCTTTTTATCTGACACGCATCCACTAGCATCTGTTCAAAATGAATATAATGCTGTCTATGTTTGTGGTGAAGCTGTAGGTGAAACGATGTTCTACGGTCCAGGAGCAGGAAGTTTACCAACTGCTACTTCGATCGTATCTGATTTAGTAGAAGTAATGAAAAATATTGGATCAGGTATAAATGGAAAAAGCATTATTGCTCCGCAATATCCGAAACAATTAAAACAAGCAGATGAAATGTTTTCAAAATACTTTTTACGCTTGCATGTAGCGGACGAGGCTGGTGTTTTTGCAAAAATTACCTCATTGTTTGCCGAGCATGGGATTAGTTTTGAAAAAATCCTTCAATTACCTGTTATCAAGCGTGAGGTGGCTGAAATCGTATTAGTTACCCATCATGCATCTAAAAAGGATTATGAGGATGTATTAGTTAAATTAAGTGATTTATCTTCTGTTAAAGAAATCAAAAGTTCATATCGTGTTGAAGGGAGCACAATCTAATGAGCTGGAAGGGTCTGCTAGAAGAGTACAAAGAGTATTTATCCATCTATAATCAAAAGGGGTCGTTCACGTATGAGTACCAGTGAGATGTTCACAATAAAGGTTCCCGCCAGCACCGCTAATCTAGGTCCTGGGTTTGATTCAATTGGGATGGCTCTAAACCTTTATTTAACCCTTGAAGTTGAATTATCACATAAATGGGAAGTCATCCCTTTGTCAGATGAGATGGCTGCTTTCCCGAAAGATGAGAGCAATTTTATTATTCAAATTGCTGCAAAAACAGCAGCGAAGTATGACCGTGCTTTACCGCCGGCAACGATAAAGGTTAACAGTGAAATTCCTTTGGCAAGGGGATTAGGCTCAAGTGCATCGGCCATTGTTGCGGGTATTGAGTTAGCAAATTTGCTTTGTCAATTAAATCTTACGAAACAAGAAAAGTTTGAAATTGCGGCTGAAGTGGAAGGACACCCTGATAATGCAGGAGCTTCTGTATTTGGTGGATTATTAATTGCATGTCAGTCCAGTGATTCAGTTGATGCGGTTGTTGAACATGATGTTGATTTAGAGATTGTTGCCGTTGTTCCAAGAGAGGAACTGCTAACTAAGACAGCAAGGGGTGTACTGCCTGAGGAGCTTTCATTCGATCAAGCTGTAATGGCAGGAGCTGTATCGAATGTATTAGTAGCCGCTTTATTAACGAAGAACTATTCTCTAGCAGGAAAGATGATGAAAAAGGATCTTTATCATCAACCATATAGAAGAGAGCTTGTCCCTCATATGGCCATTATCGAGGAAAAGGCGCCTGAATTTGGAGCATTCGGGGTAACGTTAAGTGGAGCTGGGCCAACAATCCTCTGTTTCGTAGAACCTGGAAATAGTCAGGCTGTTATTGCTGGTTTAAAGAAAAGCCTTCCAGAAATGGATTATTTATCTTTGAAAATCGACCAAGCGGGCAGTAAAGTTTTTTCGATGAGTAGAATAGAATAAGAAAAAGCGGCCTTTACTTAAAGGTCGCTTTTTCTTATTCATGTGATGGATAAATAACTTTAAGAGTTTACTATTATTAGAATACTTGTTCTACTTCAACTACACCAGGGACTTCTTCGAGAAGAGCACGTTCGATCCCTGCTTTTAACGTAATTGTTGAGCTAGGGCAAGTTCCACATGCACCAAGTAAACGTAATTTAACAATACCTTCTTCAATATCGATTAATTCACAATCTCCTCCATCGCGAAGAAGGAATGGGCGTAATTTATCTAGCACTTCTTGAACTTTCTCAACCATTTGTTGTTCTGACATTTTTATCGGCTCCTTTCATACTAACTATTATACTCAGATGAAAATAAAAAAGCTACAAATGAGAATCAAAACCACATAATCCCAGAAAATCCTCTTTTTGGCGCAGCAAAAGGAAATAAAAAAACCGCTGCCTTGGCGGTTTTTCGTCCTTTTAACCACGGTGGTATTTATACATCCATAAAATACCAGATTTTAGTAAGCGGGCAACTCTTCCCGTAACTGGTTTTTCAGCAACAAGACCAAATCCATGTTTTTTACCTAAGGATCCAAGGACTCCTTTTAATTTAATGACAGGGAGTGTCTCCGGAAGTTCCTCTCCATTCCAGCGTTTTAATAGGATATCGACAATTTGCTCACCTTGTCCCTCTGCTAATTGTGCACTTGGGGCATGTGGCAGACTGGCACAATCTCCTACAACATATACATGTTCATTGCCTGGAATGTTATGGTATTTGGTTAGAATGACTCTGCCTTGTTTATCTTTTTCGACATTTAGTTCCTGTACTACTCGATTTGGCTGGATTCCAGCTGTCCAAACGGTCGCATCACACGCAATCGGTTCATCGTGGTTGTATAACATATTTTCTTCCACTCTTGTAATATTGGAATTACTAACGATATCAACCCCATTATTATCAAACCAATTTTGCACATAAGTACTAAGTTTGATAGGGAAGGCGGATAAAATATAATTACCACGGTCAAATACTTTAACTTTTAAGTCTGGACGACTTTCGACTAGCTCTGAGGCAAGTTCCACACCGCTTAATCCTGCTCCAACGATAGAAACAACTGAACCAGGAGATAAATTATTTAATGCCTGATATGTCATTCGAGATTGCTCAATCGTTTGGATGCTGTATGCATACTCTTCAACACCTGGTACATTGTGATATTTATCCTCACAGCCAAGTCCGATAATTAGTTCGTCATAGGTAATATTTGTTTCATTTTCAAGGATGACCTTTTTCTCTTCAAGGTCAATTTTTACAATTTCCGCATAGACGACTTTTAATTTGGCACTTTCAGGAAATGGAACTCGTACATCTTGATCTGAAATTGTTCCTGCTGCAAGAGCATAAAACTCTGTTTTTAAACTATGATATGGTGCACGGTCAATTAAGGTCACAGAAACATTACTAGGTAATTTAGGTAACAAACGCTCTAAAATTCGAACACCACCATATCCGCCACCAAGTAAAACCAGATTTTTCATTATCATTTCCCCTTTTTTCCATTCATTTACTATGAAACTCTATTTTAATATTGGATTAAATATGGAAAGATGAACGAAATTCTTTTAACTGCTTAATCCAAAACGAAAATGTTTTTGAATGGATTGTTTTTCTATATTAATATTATTGTTAACACTTATAAAAGCGCTATCAAAATTATATTTTAATAATAAGTAAATGCTTTATAAATGTTAGACATATAAGCAAAGTATAACTAAATTGTGACAAAATAACAACAGATTTAAGTCTTTTTTATGACGATAAAAATATTGATATAATATTTTTATCGTCATAACGAAGTGGATACATTTGTCACATGAATGGAAAGTAAGTAAGATAGATTTAACTTCCTTCAGCAGAATTCTCCCACTCTATAAGTGGCTCGATGAATGCTAAGCTATTATCCATTCAGTGGGTTCAAACCCCAGCTGAATGAAGTTAAAGCCTCCGGCGGATGTCTCGGATTTTTTAGGTAATTTCTCGAGCGGGCTCGAAAAAAATCCGGACGCAAATTCAATGGGCGAATTTGATGAAAATTGGGGTGATATAGATGAGGAAAACAATGGTTGAATTTTGTATCAGTAATTTAGCGAATGGTTCACAAAAAGCAAAAGCCATATTAGAAAGGGATTCAAACCTTGATATCGTTGAATATGGTTGCCTTAGTAACTGTGGAAAATGCTACCACACCTTTTACGCACTTGTAAACGGAGAGGTGGTTATGGGAGAGACTCCAGAGCAACTTGTCGAAAACATTTATGAACGAATAGAGAGTTTGCCTCTTTAAGTCAATAATTGTACTAAAAGGGCTGCATGCTAAAACAAACAGGATACCAAGCTATGTCTAGTTGGTATCCTGTTATTCATATCGATGATTGAAATTCTCTTGATTGTCTAATGTCACTCCAACGTTCCTTAGCCATTTCTACTATTTTTGTTTCGGTTGTTTTTCGTTGTTTTTCAATTACTTTGGAAAAATGGAGGCTAGCCTCCTTTATATTGCCAGTTCGGATCGACAATTCTCCTAATAGATAGAGGACCCGAATTTCTGACACTTGGGTTCCTTGGTAATCTTGAGTTGAATAACTTTCCATGTACTCATGTAATGCGTTTTTTAGAAATCGTTGCTCTTGAAGATCGTTTTCTAAATAGCGATAAAGCCATGCTAGTTTCATATAGGAGCCAGCAAGTAAAATATGGCTTTCTTTTTTTAATGTTGCGCAATAAATCGCGAGTTTGTATGTTTTAATGGCATCATGAATGGATCTTTTGTTTGAAAAGCTTTGGGGATTCCATTTCGAATATACCTTTTCGATGATAGCTTCCTTTGTTCCATAAGGAAAATAATCTGAGAAATCTTCAGTAAATGAGAATCCACAAGATGGACAAACGCTTACTTGATAAAAAATCGGATTATGTTCCGGATTTATATAAGTAGGGCAAAAGTCTGTGTCGGCGGATTCTAATTTTATAAATCGAGAACGAATTTTTTTTGTCGTATATTTGTTGTTACAAATGGTACAATTGCAATTTTTGTCATAAAGCGGTTCAATTATAGTCAATTTCAATCACCACCGTTTTAGGTTTAAATACCTATCTCGATCTTATTATAACGTATTTAATCACGGGACTAAAGGGGGTGATTGGGGAATTTGGAAATTTGCACATTTGTTGAGGGGCATTGAAGAAGTGTATATAATAGAATATAAGTAAAGCGAGGAGGCAAAAAAATGAGTGAAACAGTTAAAATTACCGAAGCAGCAGCTCTTCAAATAAAAGAAATGATGAAACAAAATGAGGAAGAGGGTTCATTCCTACGAGTAGGTGTACAAGGCGGCGGCTGTAGCGGCTTAACTTATGGGATGGGATTTACTCCGGAAGCAGAAGAAAATGATCTAGTATTCCAAGTTCACGGGTTGCAAGTGGTTGTAAATAAAGATGATGCTGGCATTTTAAATGGAACGGTTGTTGACTATAAAGAATCATTGATGGGCGGAGGGTTTACCATTGATAATCCGAACGCCATTGCGTCATGCGGATGTGGTTCAATTTAAAACAGCTACAAAGCAGGAACACCAGAGGATTGCTAGGTAAAAAAAGCGGTTATATAAACCGCTTTTTTTTATGTCATCTAGCCACTTCTCTAAATGATATACGAATCGTTTCTTCTGTCGATTTATTAAATCTCAACATCCACAATACACCAAATTCTCTGTTTTGACCTTTTAACCACAATTTAAACTTTTCTACTGTGTTGTTTCCTTCATCCACACGTCCGATATGTAGATAGTCTACAACTTCTGCATCAGGGTACTTCTCCTTTGTTCTTTGAACTGCGATATTTCCCCATTTTGCGTAAGGCGGTGTCGGCCTTTGGGCATGCACGATCGATTCTGAAGGGAATGAAATCATATCTGATGTTCCCACCGACATAAATGAAAAGCAAATGACAGTAAGATAAATGAATTTCTTCATAATCAGCCCCCTTTGCTTTATAGAGTTCGTTAGCATCAATCCTTTTATTCTGCCACGATTAAAGTCTGAATTAACTGTTTTCCTTTTTAGGAGAAAAATATTTCTAAGATTCAATTGATGTAGTAAACATAATAGTGTATGATGCATAGTATAAAGTATATAGTGTATGATACACAGTACTATTTAATAGCAACTATGGAAAACTGAGGTGGGTGAATGAGTAAATTACTGGATTCGTTAATTACAGAGCTTAGGAGAGGAACATTAACATTAGCCGTTTTAAGTCAATTACGTACCCCGCAATATGGATATTCACTTGTTCAGCTTTTAGAGAAATCAGGAATATCTATTGAACAAAGTACGTTGTATCCATTATTACGTCGTTTAGAAAAGCAAGAATTGGTTACGAGCAGTTGGGATACGACTGAAAGCAGGCCGCGGAAATATTATGTATTGAGTAAATTTGGAGAGGAAATCTTTTTGCAGTTAAAAGAGGAATGGACTAAGAATTCTAAAGAACTGTATCGATTATTAAAAGGGGAGGAAGAGGATGGATTTAATTGAGATCTATATCCAAGAAGTGACGCGCAGGCTTCCGGAAAAAAATCGGGAGGATATCGCCCTTGAATTAAGGTCAACGATCGAGGATATGCTTCCAGATGATTATGTTGAAAAGGATGTTAAAAAGGCACTAGAGAAATTGGGAAATCCGGCATCATTAGCGAGTGGGTATCGGGATCAACCGATGCATTTAATTGGTCCGCGTTACTATGATCTATATATTTCGTTGTTTAAAATGATTTTACCTATTGCCGGTGTTATTGCGGTTATATCAATGATTGCAAGTTACTTTTTTAGTTATAACGGGGAAGAAGCAATATTAAATATTATTATTAAGGTTTTTTCTGAAGGCATTTGGGTCTTAATTGAAGTAGGTATTCAAGTTGCTTTCTGGGTAACTCTTACATTTGCGATTATTGAACGGTCAGATAAAGGAAGAGATACAGAGCCATTAACGATGAATTACACGAAGTGGACACCTGATGATTTAAAAAATGTCACGTATATCCCTAAGAAAAAAGCAATCCCAAGAAGCGAAGTATTTTTCAGCTTAATTTGGACGGCTATTTGGGCGACGAGTTATTTTTATGCAGATCACCTTTTAGGAATCTATAAAAACGAGGGAAGTGGTCTAGAATTTGTTACACCTGCATTAAATCAAGATGTGATAATTTCCTATTGGCCACTCATTGTTATTGTTATTGGTTTAGAAGTTTCCTTTGCCCTTTTTAAATTTTTTAAAGGGAAGTGGACATATAAGTTGGCTGTATTAAACACGGTTTATGAGATAATCGCAACCATTGTCGTAATTGTTATTATGATCAATCCAAATTTATTTCAACCAGAGTTTGTTTCATTTATGGCCGATCTATTTTCTATCTCGGCAGAACAATTTACAAACTGGATTATTGGCGGAGTTATTTTCCTATTCGTTTTATTTGGTGGGATTTCAATCTTTGATGGATTTCGTAAAGCGAGAATTAAATAATAAGGTTTACAGAGGAGGATCGGCGAAATTTAGCTCGATCTTTTTGTTTGGAGTTGTTTTTTTAGGATAAAGAATAATACAATGAAAGGAAATAACCATCCGGGGGCGAAGACATTGAATAAACCGAGAATTGTCATTTTAGGTGCCGGTTTTGGTGGGTTAATGGCTGTTACAACTTTACAAAAAGAATTAGGGAAATCTGAAGCAGAAATTATTTTAGTAAATAAACATGACTATCACTACCAACGGACATGGCTGCATCAAGTCGCTGGGGGAACGATCCATCCGAATCGGGTTCGCTTTGAAATCAAACCTTTGTTGGATGGGAGTAAAGTTCAGTTTGTTAAAAGAACAGTCTCTAGCATCGATCCATATCAACAAAAAGTAATTTTCGATAATGGTGAAGACTTATCCTATGATTATTTAGTTGTATCATTAGGTGGAGAACAAGAAAACTATGGAATTAAAGGGATTAATGAATATTCTCTCTCTATTTCAAGTGTTAATGAGGCACGACGCATTCGCAATCATATTGAAGAGAAGTTCCGAATGCATCATACCCATAAAAATGATGATGATTTAACAATAGTAGTCGGGGGCGCTGGCTTAACCGGAATGGAATTTCTTGGTGAAGTGACAGATTGGGTTCCAAAGCTATGCCGGCAATATCATGTTGATCAAAAGAAAGTAAAGTATATATGTGTTCAATCTTCTTATCCGTTGCAAATATTTGATCGTGACTTAGCGGAGTATGCGGTTAAGTCGTTGGAGAAGAAAGGCGTTCAATTTATTTTAGGAAAACGGATCATCGAATGTACGAAGGATTCTGTTTTGATCGGTAAAAAGGGAGAAGAAGACATTGAGGAAATAAAAACAGGTACTTTTATCTGGGCAGCTGGTGTCCGGGGGAATAAAATGTTGGAAAAGGCAGGCATTGAAGTGGAAGGTGGGCGTGTTCAAGTTTTGTCTGATTTGAGGGTACCTGGATTTAATAATCTTTTCGTTATTGGGGATTCTTCACTTGTTATAAACTCAAAAACGGGTAAACCTTATTCACCTACAGCGCAAATTGCCTTACAGCAAGGGATTATTTGTGGGAAAAATATTCCTTCTCTTATTCGCAATGAAAATAATTTGGAGAATTTTGACCCTCATATACGAGGCATTATTTGTGCGCTCGGCAAAAATAATGCCTGCGGAGTTGTATACGGTAAAAGACTAACCGGATCAAAGGCCCTATCGATGAAAAAGCTCATTGATAACCGTGCTCTTTATATGATCGGGGGCACAACTCTAATTGCAAAAAAAGGACGAATTCGTTTCATTTAGGGTGTTAGCGCTTTCCTGTTTTTGGGGTGCCTAGCACTCTTTTTTTATGAACACAAGAATTGACGCTTTTTTAAATATTCTGTACACTTAAAATAGTGAACGAGGAGGGGAGAACACTTATGCAAATGAATATTGTCGTGCTCATCATATCGATGCTGCTTTTTTTTATATTATTTTTCGGAATCGGTTTTATTTTAAATATGTTACTTAGAATGTCTTGGGTTATGGCCATTATTTATCCGATTATCGCCTTTTTAATTATCGATGAAGTACGGTTTATTGAATATTTTACAAATACAATTGTCTCCTTATCCCAATTAGGCTTACGGGTCATTCATTTAGCAAGCGCTGATATTTTAATTTTAGCATGTGGCTGGGGTGGAGCGATTGTTGCTGGTGTGACTATTAAAGCCTTGCGTAAAAGAGGCTATCAGATGTTTTAATATAAAATGGAATCTCTATATTTCGAAGGAGGTTCTTTTTTTGTATTTTTCTCTCATTGCTATTCATGAATAATTTTAACCACCTTAGGAAATGAATAGTTTTGGGAGGAATGAAAAATACATGAAAACAATTAAAAAACTTTCAATTCGTATGATCATGACCCTATTATTTATAGGGGCTCTGCTCGCAACCATTCAATCGATTACTGGGTTGGAAGTAAGGACTTTTGTTACTAGTTTGAACGAAGAGATTGAGGATGATACGTATCGGAATTATTTTTCGAATAGTATGAAGGGGTTATTTACCCAATCGGTAAAAGCAAACTCTGAAATTAGCATCTGTTGAGGCAGCCACACAGAGGATTGAGGACCAATTGGATTTAACCAAGTATCGGAAGATGAAAGTGATTGCTACAGGATATACGGCAGGGGTTGAATCAACAGGGAAAGGTCCAAACCATCCGGAATATGGGATTACTTATTCAGGAGTCATGGTTAAAAGGGATTTATATTCGACCGTTGCAGCCGACTTATCGATTCATCCAATTGGGACGATTCTTTTTATACCTGGGTATGGATTTGGGGTTGTTGCCGATAAGGGTGGTGCCATCAAAGGAAATCGAGTAGACTTATTTTTTAACACAGTAGATGATGTGTATAATCAATGGGGCAAAAAAGAGATTGATGTTTATATCATTGAAGAAGGAAATGGGACTTTGACGGAAAGTGATCTACAAGTCCTGAATGAAGAGGAATCTATGCAAGTATTCCGCCAACAATATATTAATACGGAAAGAAAATAAATAAGAAAGAGGCTGTCTCGATTAGGTAACGGGTATCCACTTGAAAGCAATGGATTGACCTTCTTAAGGCAGCCTCATTTCAATTAGACTCTAAATAAAAAATGCAAGGTTAATGTAAGAAAAATCCCCGTTAATCCACCGAAAAACACTTCACTCGGTTCATGTCCAAGTAATTCTTTTAACTCTTTTCTAACTTCTTCCTCAGCTTTTTGCGGCATCGATTTTACCTCAGAAACAAGCTTTTTAAATTCAAATACAAGCTGATTCAACACAGTGGCGTGCTTGCCTGCCTGTCTTCTCACCCCGGAGGCATCATACATTGTAACAATTGCAAAAATGCTCGCTACTGCAAATAAAGGGGAACTCAGTCCTGTCTCAATCGCAACACCGGTTGCCAAGGCAGTGGCCATAGCTGAGTGGGAGCTAGGCATCCCGCCTGTACTTGTCATCAATGACCAATCAAGTTTTCTTGTTGCAATAAATTGGATGGGAACCTTAATAAATTGTGCGAAAAATACAGCCAAAAGTGCAGCCCATAAAGGGAAGTTTTCAAACAAACTCATATTGAATGATCATCCTTTTTATTTTATATCAAATTCGCCTCGGCGAATTGTTTCACCCCATTAGCATGTTACATTTTAACAATATGGGCTGATAAATGCTAGTATTCTTATTCCCCTTAAACATAGAAGTCATTCTTAGCTTATCTTGACGGCATCTTATTAATAAATTACTCTAAGGATGAATAAATGGATTCACAAAATATGGAAAATGAGCCATTGGGCTGAGGAGGTTTAGTAATGTTTTTTGTTCATAATGGAAATCCCTTCACAGAAGGACATGAAAGTTTAATCATTGGCTTATTCGATAAGCCGGTAAAGTTTGAAGGAAATCTGCTAGACTTGGATCAAGCTTTCTCGGGACAATTAACAGAGCTGGTAAAAAGTGGTGATATTTCTGCTCGAAAGGAACAGATTGCAAAAATACATACATTCGGCAAAATTCCAAGTAAACGTTTATATGTTGTTGGTTTAGGCAAAGAAAAGGAATGTTCATTTGCAGAAATTCGCGAAGCTTTCGGCGTAATTTTCAAAAAAATTAAAAAGGAAAAAATAGAGGAAGCGGCTCTATACTTAGATTCCTTCACAACGGAACAGATCGATGCTCTAGATGCTGCTCATGCTTTAAGTGAAGCATTCGCATTATCTACTTATCAATTTGAGAATTACAAGCAAAAGTCAAATGAACCAGAAACATGGATAGACAGCATTACGGTCTATACAGAAAAGGCTGATGCTGAAGAGATCGATGCTGCTTTATCGGTCGGTTACACATACGGAAAAGGAACAAACTCTGCACGCACACTCGTTAATACTCCTGGAAATTTATTGACGGCTACTGATTTAGCTGATTATGCTGCAGCCTTAGGAGAAAGATTTCCTTTTGAAGTAGAAATTTTGGAAAAAGAAGAGATGTTAAAACTCGGGATGGGCGCCATGTTAGCAGTAAATCAGGGATCTGCAGAGCCACCCAAAATGATTGTCTTAAAGTATCAGGGAAAAGATGAATGGACGGATGTCATTGGGTTAGTCGGAAAAGGAATTACCTTTGATACAGGAGGTTATTCGATAAAAACAAAGGCCGGGATTGTTGGAATGAAAACGGACATGGGCGGTGCTGCAGCTGTTCTAGGGGCTATGGAAATCATCGGAGAGTTGAAACCAGAACAAAATGTAGTGGCTGTGATTCCATCAACGGATAATATGATTAGTGGGAATGCCCTTAAGCCAGATGATGTAATTACATCAATGAGTGGAAAAACGATTGAAGTATTAAATACAGATGCCGAAGGAAGACTTGTATTGGCGGACGCTGTAACATATGCAAAACATCACGGTGCAAACTATCTTGTTGATGTTGCTACATTAACTGGAGGAGTGATTACTGCACTTGGAACTGAAACAACAGGGGCTATGACGAATAATGAAGATTGGTTCGAGCAAGTGCTCCAAGCTTCCTTCGAAGCTGGTGAACCGATTTGGCGCTTACCTTTATTTGAAAGAGACCTGGAGCGGGTTCGTAACAGCAAGATGGCTGATTTAAATAATTCTCCTGGAAGTGAAGGTCATGCGATTATGGGCGGTGCCTTTATCGGAGAATTTGCTGAGACGACCCCGTGGGTGCACTTAGATATTGCGGGTACGGCAACATCAAAAAAAGAGCGGAATCTAGGGCCATCTGGCGCCACGGGTGTAATGGCTAGAACGTTAGCATTGCTTGTCGAAAGGTTTGAATAGCATAAAAAGGGGGCTTAGTGCTTCCTTTTTTATTTTTTAAACGCTTATAGTGCTCTCAATTTCTCCAACAATATCCATACTTCCATCAGCATGAATCAGTTTCCCGTTAGCGATAACATAAGGTTTTTCCTTGCATCGTTCACAGTGGCTTAAACACTCAAATTCCTTTAATGAAATAGCTTTCTTGTTAAAAAACTCTTCAAAAAGAGGTCCTGTATCCTGATCTAAAAAACGGTCCAAGTTATTTTGACAAAATTCAAGCTTTAACTTTTTACTTTTCCAAAACAGCTTTTGAAGTAAGCTCCCCATTATTGAACATCTCCTTATTCAAGCTATAATACTTTTAATATAGCAACAAACAATGCAGTTCCGTCAAGAGAAAGGGCATTTAACCCAAATATGAAATTTCGAATAAGGTTTGTTCCCAAAATGTAATTACTTGCATATCTAGTAGTATAAGAATCCTGTTTATAAGGGATTAAGATAAAGGAGGTAGTTGCAAATGTACGGGTATAGAAACCCTCAATATGGGCAAAGAGGATTTTTCCTTGCTCCTTTAGTTGGTGGACTTATCGGCGGTTTCCTAGGAGGAGCGATTTCTCGTCCGTTCGGAGCATATCCCGTGCCCTACGGAGCATATCCCGGAGCCTTTGGAGGATACCCGGGAGCCTATGGAGCATATCCGGGGGCTTATGGAGCGTATCCACCATATCTAGGTTATCCTTATTATTAAACAATCAATGTAAATGTAAAAATGAAAAGGGTGCTAGGCATTATCCAACTTTTGGATGGTGCCTAGCACCTTTTTCTTTTTAAAAAAGTTTTAACTGAAAACTGAAAAAATACTAGATTGATGTTAAAATATATTTAAGATTAATATGAAGGACTTGACATTTATTAGGGGGTGAAAGGTTGACAGAAAAACAACAGCATTTATTTATCGATTTTGAATTTACGATGCCTGAAAAAGGAAAAAGAATAAAAGGGTTCTATCCTGAAATTATTGAGGCTGGGATCGTAGCTGTAGTCGATGGCCATATTTATGAAAAGTATTCGACCTATGTAATGCCAATTCGCTTTCCGGTTTTAACAGAAAGATGCAAATCCTTTCTCCATATTAGTCAGTCTCAAATTGAACAAGGAATTGCGTTTCCCCAATTAATTAATAAGTTTTCTAGTCTTACAGAGGGATTTCAAAATACAGTAGTTACATGGGGAAATATGGATATGAAAGTGTTGCGCCACAATTGTGAGCAGGCTTCACTAACGGTTCCATTTAGAGCAAGAGAAATTGATCTATCCATGGAATATAAGCGGTTTTTTGGTGATCAAAATCAAACAGGCCTATGGAAAGCTGTCCAAGAGTATGGGAAAGATGGTGTCGGCAAGCACCATCGAGCTTTAGATGACGCTTTAACGACTTACCATATTTTTAAATTAGTAGAAAAGGATAAGCAATATTTGCACAATCCTGATCATACTACGATTGGTGACCGAATTGATTTCTCACAGTTTTTTAATAAATTTGCTTAATAAAGCCAAATCCCTAAACTGATTTGGCTTTATTTGGCATGCGAATATCGATCATGATTCTTTAAAATACTCTTTTTCTAAAGTCTCAATATTTTTTAGGCTTTGCTCCGCAAACGGTGAAGAATCTTTCTCTAATTCAAGCTTAAAGTTTCTTACAGCTATTTTTAATGATGTTTTATAATCCGGAATTTCATCCTCATATGGCTTCACCATTTTTTTTGGAATGTTTGTTTGTTCTAAATATGAAAGAGCTTTTCTTTCATGGAAAAACGGTACATTCGCATCTTTTGGATTGTGCAGATCCCCTTGTAATGGATGTTTAATCACGGCCAGCACTTTTACCAAATAATGCTCTGGACGAATGTCTGTCATTTCTCCAATGTATTTTCCTGTTTTGTATATTCCAGTGACTTTATCTCCAATTTGCAATGTTTCCAACCTTGCAACCTCCTCATTTCACCATTTCTATTTCCTATTATGACGCAGAAAAATAAAAAAACAAAATAATTAAGATTAGACAAATCGAGTGTAACAATCAGAAAATTTTGATGATATGCAAAACAACTGTTATAATATTGTAAGAATATGTTAACTAAATTCAGCTTAGGGCTTCCATTTTTGTAAGTGGTAAGCTGAATGGAACGTTAAGAAGCTCAGTGGAGGTTAAACTTCGGCTAAATTTAGTTAAAGCCTCCGGCGAGCCTTGCGACTTTTTGCGGTATTTTATCGAGTGAGCACAGGTATTATATTCGAGTGCAAATTCGACTGAGCGAATTTAATAGAAAGAAGGGGTATCATGTTCGTTTTGGGTTTTCCGTTTCTATATTTTCCAGAAGATAAAACTGAATATATCCCAGCCCTTATTACTTTAGTTATTTTTAGTGCTTTCGCTTATTTTGCATTCATTCTTTTTAAAAGAATTTCTAAGCGGGAAGAAAAGAAAGTCAAGGAATTAGAAGCACAATTGAAAAACTCTAAGCAAATTGAGAAACATTAAACGATCTTTTCTACGACGTCAAAAGTTTAATTTATTCAGCCTTTGTCAACACTAGTGACGAATTGTTTGATGGAGGCTGTATAAAATGAAAAAGCTTAATATCTTCTTTTTGTTGCTGTTTCTCACAGGTTGTATCGAAAATGAAGTGACAAAAATGGATGTCAGTATGCATAATGCTGATGGGGATTCGCTTGGAACGATTAAATTAACAGAGCAGGCAAGCGGCGTGAAATTGGACGTTGATTTAAATGGGTTGCCTCCCGGTGAACATGCTATACATATTCATGAAAAAGGCTCTTGCAAAGGACCTGATTTTAAATCTGCTGGAGGTCATTATAATCCAGAAGATAAAGAACATGGTTTGCTCCATCCAGAAGGTGCCCATGCTGGGGATTTACCAAATTTAATTGTCGAGGACGACGGTTCAGCCAAGGCGGAACTAATGGCTCCAAAAGTAACGTTAAGAGAAGGAAAAACCACGCTATTACCAAAAGATGGGACTTCTATTGTTATCCATGAAGGGAAAGACGACGGGATGTCGCAGCCAGCTGGGGATGCAGGAGACAGAATCGCCTGCGGAGAGATATCAGAATAACAACTAGACAATACGAAGAAGAAGTTGAACCTATCCTAGGCAGACATCAACTTCTTCTTTTCATGTCTAGGACAATTGGAGAAAAATTGTTTTATTAAACAACTGGAATTCATATTTACATTTAATAGCTAGTATTTTAAGATGGAAATGAAAAATCAGCCGATAAATGTAATAATAAACCTAATACTGTCTTGAGGAGGCCTTTCAATGAAGTTAACTGAAAAAGAAATGGAGATTATCGAGATCATCGAAAAAGATGCTCGCTTACCGATTGAAAGTATTGCTAAAATGACCCAATTAAGCACGGAAGAAACGGAAGAAATCATAAAAAAATTAGAAGATCAAAAAATTATTGTCAAGTATATTTCCGTGATAGACTGGGCGAAGCTTGAAGAGTATTCAGGCGTTAGAGCAATGATTGATGTTAAAGTAACGCCGCAAAGAGGAGTAGGCTTCAATGAAATTGCTGAGCGAATCTATCGCTTTGAAGAAGTCAATTCTGTGTATTTAATGTCAGGAACTTATGATTTATCTGTCATTATTGAGGGAAACTCTATGAATGATATTGCGCGCTTTGTATTTGAAAAATTAGCCACTCTCGAATCAGTTGTTTCGACAACGACCCACTTTATTTTAAAGAAATACAAGCACGATGGCATTATATTTGAACCAGACAAAAAAGATAGACGAATTGTGGTGTCACCTTAATGAACGTATCTGCAAAATCTTATGTATCTAAAAAAGCACAGGATTTAAAACCCTCTGGAATCAGACGTTTTTTTGATTTGGCTGCAGGAAGGGAAGGAGTAATCTCCCTCGGTGTGGGAGAGCCTGATTTTATTACTTCTTGGAATGTCCGGGAAGCAGCAATCAATTCACTCGAACAGGGTTTTACCTCTTATACAGCAAATGCCGGACTGTTAGAACTTAGGGAAGAAATTGCCTACTATATGGCAACTAAATTTCATGTTGACTATTCGCCTCAAAAGGATATCATTGTAACGGTAGGAGCTAGTGAGGCGATTGACATCGCCATGAGAGCCATATTGGACCCAGGTGATGAAGTCATCGTAATTGAGCCGTGCTTTGTATCTTATGTTCCGGTCGTTGAATTAGCTGGCGGTGTTGCTATACAGATACAGGCTCAAAAAGAAAATGACTTTAAAGTAACGCCAAGTCAAATTAAAGAAGCGATTACAAAAAGGACAAAAGTTATTCTCATTTGTTCACCTAACAATCCGACAGGTTCCATGTTAAATAAACAAGAACTTGAAGCGCTGGCAGAAGTGGCTATTGAACATGATTTACTTGTCGTTGCAGATGAAATCTATGCAGAGCTTGTCTATGATGAGGAATATACGAGCTTGCCATCTCTTGCTGGAATGAAAGAAAGAACGATTTTAGTGTCTGGCTTTTCGAAAGGTTTTGCTATGACAGGTTGGAGACTCGGATTTGTTTGCGCTCCTTCCGAATTATCAGAAGCTATGCTGAAAATCCATCAATATACAATGATGTGTGCTTCAACAATGGCCCAATATGCAGCTCTTGAAGCTTTAAAAAATGGCCGAAATGAAGTAAATGAGATGCTTAAAAGCTACCGAAGACGTCGAAATTACATTGTTCAATCTTTTAATGAAATGGGGCTTGCTTGTCACCTTCCTGGGGGGGCTTTTTATGCATTTCCTTCAATCGAATCCACAGGATTATCTTCACAAGAATTTGCAGGGCAATTATTGGAAAAAGAAAATGTAGCAGTTGTGCCTGGTGATGTATTTGGTGAAAGTGGAGAAGGGCATATCCGCTGTTCCTATGCGACTTCGCTTGAACAAATTCAAGAAGCGATGAAACGGATTAACCGATTTATAAAAGGTTTTGAAAAAAAGAATTGAAAAAAGACAACCATAGAGGTTGTCCACAAAAAAGGGGGGGAATACTAGAAAGTCTTACATTAGAAGTCTTTCCGGTTTTCCCTTTTTTATACAACTAATAAAGAGTTTTATAAAAAGTGTTCAAAAACAGATCTTCTTTTTACTCGTTTTGACAATCGTGAGTTCTTGTGATATAATTTTTAATTGCGTATAATTGGGATAAAAATAACAAAAAAACTAGGAGTGTTTTTATGACTGAGACTATTGAAGTAGGTAGTGTTTTAACAGGAAAAGTTACGGGTATTCAAGCTTATGGAGCCTTTGTTGCTTTAGATGAAAATAATCAAGGACTTGTTCATATTTCTGAAATTACCCACGGATTTGTAAAAGATATTCATGAATATCTTAAAGTGGGCGATGAAGTAAATGTAAAAGTTTTATCGATTGATAAACAAGCTGGAAAAATTGGTCTATCGATCCGTGCGACAGAAGAAGCACCTGCACCGGTAGCTGCTGAAACAAAAGCAGCACCAAAATCTCGTAAACGCCAAGCTGCTGCTCTTCAAGCTGAAACAGAACCAGGATTTAATACATTAAAAGATAAGCTTCAAGAGTGGATCGCACAATCACAAAACAGTGATTTAATTAAAAAGTAAGAATTGTAATAGGAAAAGGGGCTGACATCTATGAGTCAGCCCCTTTTGATTAAATGAAAGTCAAAGCTCTACTATTCTGCTCTCAATTCAGGGCTACGTTCAAATCCAGTGCTGGATTTAAATAATAATCCTAAGTTGATGAGGCCGGCTACTCCAACAAGTCCATAAATGACTCGGGATAAGAAAGCGTCTTGCCCCCCAAAAAGGGATGCGACAAGATCAAATTGGAATAAACCTATTAATCCCCAGTTTAATGCTCCAATGATCGTTAGTACCAGTGCGATACGTTGGATACCACTCATATTAGATCACCTCCTTACAATGTTTTATAACCTACATGTATTAGAATTCATTTACATAAGAAAACTATACATCCATGATTGAAATATTTATTTATTTATTTATGTACACCCTTACAATGAATCGCGTTTCTTGATAAAGTAATTACTTTCCGCTAAAGTAGTTAAGAAACTTATTAAACAACAATTGGAGGAGCAATTATGACCCATATTCAATTTGATTACTCAAGGGCTCTAGCTTTTTTTTCAGAGCATGAACTTACATACTTACAAGACGCTGTGAAAGTTGCCCACCATTCATTACATGAGCAAACAGGAGCAGGAAGCGATTATTTAGGTTGGATTGATCTTCCAGAAAATTATGACAAGGAAGAGTTTTCTCGTATTCAAAAGGCAGCAGAGAAAATCAAAAATGATTCTGATGTTCTTTTAGTGATTGGGGTTGGCGGATCTTATTTAGGAGCGTATGCAGCTGTTGAAGCATTACAGCACAGTTTCTTTAATGCTCTTACAAAGGAGCAAAGAAAAGCTCCACAAATTATTTTTGCGGGGAACAACCTTAGTTCTTCTTACATGAATGACTTGATCGATTTTCTAGCAGGAAAGGATTTCTCAATAAATGTGATCTCAAAATCGGGTACAACAACAGAGCCGGCAATTGCTTTCCGTATTTTCCGTAAATTATTGGAAGAAAAGTATGGGACAGAGGAGGCTTTGAGACGTACATATGTAACAACAGATAAGGTAAGAGGTGCTCTTAAAACGGTTGCAGATGAAGAAGGCATGGAAACCTTCGTAATTCCAGATGATGTTGGAGGCCGTTACTCAGTTTTAACAGCAGTCGGATTATTGCCAATTGCTGCAAGCGGCCTTGATATTGAAGCGATGATGAAAGGTGCAGCGGCAGCTCGCATTGATTTTAGCGAATCAGAGCTTAGTGAAAATGCAGCTTACCAATATGCTGCAGTAAGGAATATTTTATATAACAAAGGAAAAGTAGTTGAAATGCTGATTAATTATGAGCCGGCTCTACAATATTTCGCTGAATGGTGGAAACAATTATTTGGTGAAAGTGAAGGGAAGGATCAAAAAGGGATTTATCCATCCTCCGCTAATTTCTCAACTGATCTTCATTCTTTGGGCCAATATGTTCAAGAAGGGCGCCGAATTCTTTTTGAAACCGTCATTAACGTCGACAAGCCCAAACATGAATTAACAATTGATGAAATTAAAGAGGATTTAGATGGATTAAACTATTTAGCTGGAAAAACAGTTGATTTTGTAAATAAAAAAGCTTTTGAAGGAGCGTTGCTTGCACATACAGATGGAGGTGTTCCAAATTTAATCGTGACCATCCCACAACTAGATGAATATTCATTTGGGTATCTTGTGTATTTCTTTGAGAAGGCATGTGCAATGAGCGGTTATTTATTAGGAGTTAATCCTTTTGATCAACCGGGAGTGGAAGCTTATAAAGAAAATATGTTTGCGTTACTCGGTAAGCCTGGTTTTGAAGAAAAGAAAACAGAACTTGAGAAGCGAATGAACGAATAGAAAAGAGTGCTGGTTAATCAGCACTCTTTTCTATGTGATTAAAATTAATTGATCTTTCTTTTCAATTGCGAACGGCTTTGGCGGATTTAGAATGGTGGCACCACCACGTTTTACCCCTAATAACGTCAATCCTTCTTGCGTATATTTCATCCCTAAATTAGAATAATCCTCGTTCACCTCATCAAGATCAGCCTCTTTGAAAATGACTTTTTCCTCTGACAACTGGTATAACAAGTCTAAAAAGGATGTCACCATATCTTGTGATGTAATGCTTTGATGCATAACAAAGCTTGTTAAAATATTTGTTTGAATAATTTCATCTGCGCCTGCCCGCTTTGCATTTGCCATCTGTTCATGAGTTAAAATCTCAACAATGGTTTCTACCTCTGGGTTTAGTCCTTTTACGGCAAGGAGAGTCAGAATGCTATTCATGTCTGCCTGCATCTCTCCCAAATTCGTATCGGCTGTAATAATCACTTTGATGGCATCTTGAATATTTGCTTTCAAAAGGACAGAATCTTGATGAGCGGTTCCTTTAAGGAAATGTAGATTCTGATTAGGTAAAGGGTTTTTAGTTAAGGATGCGTCAATTAGTGCAATGGAAACCGACTTTTGTTTAAGTACGATCGATTGAATGACCTCTTTGGAGCGTTCATTCCAGCCGATTATGATGTAATGGTCCTTTCCTCGAAAAGTTGCTTTCCCCTCGTTATATTCATTGGACCTTGTAGCAGCTGTAGTTGCTAAGGCAACAAAAAAGGAGGATAAGAAGCCTGCGCTCGTTAGGATTAAGAATATAGCGGTAACTTTACCGAAGATTGTTACAGGAAAATAGTCTCCATATCCGACAGTAGCAGCAGTGATGATCGCCCACCAGATTCCATCAAATATGGTTGGAAATGAATCAGGTTCAATAAAATGAATAATTATACCAAAAATGATAATAGATGTGACGGCAATAATAAACGTTCTAAATAAAAGCGGTAAACGAATAAAACCTAAGTAAATCTGATTAGGCAAAAGAATCACCTCGGGTTCAAAGTCTCCTTATCTTATCTAATCAGTATGAACGGAAATTGGTCGTCTAAAACAAGTTAAATGAAACTGCCATCAGAAAGGGTTTTCTCATTGGCAGACGGAAAAAAGGATGACCCCTTTCGAGTCATCCTTTTTCCGCTTCAATCTGTATCCAATCTTGAGACCAATGATCAATTTCCTCAAGGACTTTTTTTAATGCCAATCCCTTCACTGTCAATTCATATTCTACTCGTACAGGAACTTCAGGGAAGACTTCTCGAGTTACAATCCCTTCACTCTCTAACTCTTTCAAACGTTCAGATAATAAGCGCCCGCTAATCGGTAACGAAGAACTGATTGAGCAAAAACGTTGTGGTCCAGATAATAGTTGATTGATAATTAAAGCATTCCAACGTTTACTAAGAATCTCAGTTGCTTTAAAGAACTTAGGACACAAGGTGCTTTCTTTCATGTAAAATCACCTCTATTACTAAAAGTTAACAACATAATAATAGTAAATAAATTACTTGACGTCAATAGATTACGAATTTATACTTAGTTACATATAGTAAGCATCGTATGAATGGCGTATTTTAAGCTGGAAGGGATGAACGTTATGATCACTGAAAAAACAAAAAGTATCTTAATGGATAAAATAACGATTTTAAAAGATAAAGATAAAAATGAGCTTTGTTTAGTAGGACCCGTAAAAATGCCTGTCCAATTAGATGATGAAGTTGTTATATTTCATTGGTATACGTGGATGCCTTTAGAAGGAGTCGCTAAAGAAAAAGAAGCTATCCTTGAATCTCTTGCCACAATGGATCTTGCCCAGGAGCAACAATCATCTGTATTAGTGTATGGTGATTTTGAGAATGCGGAAGAAGCTTTTATTAGAATGCACAGTATTTGCCATACCGGTGATATTTTTGGAAGTAAACGATGCGATTGTGGATTTCAGCTCCGTCAATCGATGAGAATGATTGTGGAAAAAGGGAGTGGGGCATTGTTTTATTTAGCTAATCATGAAGGGCGAGGCATCGGTTTATTATCAAAAACATTTGCATATATCCTTCAACAGGAAGGATATGATACAGTGGAGGCAAATCATGCCCTTGGTTTTCCAGATGATACTCGTTCGTATGAGGAAGCGATTCGTGTTCTAAAAGGATTACGTTCTCGACCTATTACTTTGATTACGAATAATCCCAAAAAAATTGCTGCTCTTAAAACTCATGGACTTTTGATTAGTGATCATATTCCATTATGGGGGGACGTCTCCGAATATAATGAATTTTATTTAGCGACAAAGGTTGAAAAAGCAGGGCATATTAACAAGAGCGAGCTAATTATTGCAAACTAAGGAGAATTTGTATTTATGAAGACCGATTATGATTTTATGAAACTGGCGCTGGATTTAGCTTTAACTGCTAAAGGAAAAACAAATCCAAATCCGCTTGTTGGCGCTGTTATTGTTAAGGATGGGATGGTTGTTGGTTCTGGACTCCATCGAAAAGCAGGAGAACCTCACGCAGAAGTACATGCCTTTCAAATGGCAGGAGAGCATGCGAAAGGCGCCACACTTTATGTAACTCTTGAGCCGTGTTCTCACTTTGGTAAGACACCACCATGTGCGAAATTAGTACAAGAATCGGGTGTCAGCCGTGTCGTCATTGCGATGAGAGATCCCAATCCCCTTGTTGCGGGTAGGGGAATAAAAATGATTGAAGAAGCTGGGATCCAAGTAGAAGTTGGGCTCCTTGAAGATGAAGCGAAAAAGATAAATGAACGATTTATCCATAATATGATCTATGGAACTCCCTTTATTATTTCAAAAATAGCGATGACTCTTGATGGGAAAATTGCAGCTCATAATGGACATTCCAAATGGGTAACGGGTGAAGCATCACGGAAAAGGGTTCATTATTTACGAAATGAAGTCGATGGAATTTTAGTTGGAATTGGAACTGTCCTTGCAGATGATCCCATGTTAACGACAAGACTTCCAGAAGGTGGAAAGAATCCTGTTCGTATTATTCTTGATTCACATCTGAGAACTCCTTTATATGCGAAAATAACGGACTGTTCGGAAGCTGAAACGTGGATATTTTCCGGAGAAGATGTAGATCAAGAGAAGGTTGAAAAGCTGCGGGAAAAAGGGGTTCATGTCTATTTTGTCCCTAAAGACGAAAAGGGACTTGATTTGCACTTTATTATGAAAGATTTATTTTCAAAAGGGATTACAGATGTGTTGGTCGAGGGTGGAAGCGAACTGAATGTTTCATTTTTACGAGCGGGTCTAATCAACAAATTTCAGGTTTATAT
Organism: uncultured Bacillaceae bacterium; assembly: GCA_963787345.1. Lineage (GTDB taxonomy): Bacteria > Bacillota > Bacilli > Bacillales > Cytobacillaceae > Bacillus_BD. Next base: position 853,611 of record CAWBCW010000026.1, read on the forward strand.
AGCACCTAAACTCCTAGGAGGCCGTCAATCACTTACCCCTTATACAGGGGAAGATGTCGACTCAATGGATGAAGCCATTGTCGTTGACTTTGAATCGATCGAACAAGTAGGGGAAGATCTTTTTATTACAGCATACCCAACGACAAAGAAGCAGCAGGAATAAAAGGTTAATCCTGCAAAACAACAGAAAAGTAATGGGTGATGAAAATGAACGAGTATGATTATAAAGTTGATGTGTGTATCGTTGGAGCGGGGCCAGGCGGTGCATTGTTAGCTTATTTGCTTGCAAGTCATGGAATTTCAACGATATTACTAGAAAGAAATTCACACATCAATAAGGAATTTAGAGGAGAACATTTAAATGAAATGGGCGAAGAAATCCTTCGTAAATACGGTCTTTTTGAAGAACTTGAAAAGATTGGTTTATTGCGGATGAAAAAAGTAGAATATTGGGACCAGGGAAAGGTGATTAAATCCATTTTACCCGACCCTAATATTGGTCATGTGGGCATTCATGTTCCACAAAACCATTTACTTGGCCTATTATTAAAAAAATCGCAACCATTAAGGGACTATACCTTGTTATTAAATACAAGGGTCGTTACGTTAGTTGAAGAAAACAATCGTTATGCTGGGGTAAAGGCGATCAGCGATGGAAAAGAAATCACGATTAAAAGCTCACTTATTGTTGGTGCAGATGGTCGTTTCTCAACAGTACGGAAACTAGCGAAATTTCCGGTGTCGAAGATTCATCACGGGTATGATCTGCTCTGGGCACGTATACCAGCACCAAAAGATTGGGAGCCGACCATTCGCATGGCGCTTGTCGATGATAAACAATTGGCTCTATTTACTCAACAAGGCGGCTATGTTCAAATCGGCTGGAACATCCCCGAAGGTTCATTTTCGAAAATCCGAAAAGGGTCTTTCCAGCCTTTTATTCATAAGTTAATTGAGGCATTTCCTGAACTAGAGGAAACGGTTACGAAAAATATTACCTCGTGGAATGACTTCACTTTACTTCAAGTTCAAAGCAGCAAGTCTGATACATGGGTAATGGATCGTGTCGTCATTATCGGTGATGCCGCTCATACAATGAGCCCAACAGGAGCATACGGATTGAATAGTTCGATGAAGGATGCTGAAGTGCTTTTTCAAATTATCGATCAATATGGACCGATTCAGCACTTAAGTTCCCATGAGTTAAAACAATTTGAGAAAATCCGCAGACAAGATGTCGATGCTAAGCAGTCTACACAATTAGAAAGAGAAGCATCATTTGGAAAACAATTTGCACTTGTATAACCTCAATCAAATTCCACAAAAAAATCCGGAATGCATAGCGTACTGCTAGCTTTCCGGATTTTATGAATAAGATTGCTTATTTTCATTCCAGTTTGAAAAACTTCCCGTTCCATTACAGGATGTACAATCGAGTGACTCAGGATAAAAATATTCATTGATTACCGGAATTTGGAATCCCTTCCCATTACAATCAGGACAATTTCCCATTGATTCGGCTTGAGCGATTTTTTTCTCATATAAACTTGATTTTAACCCAGAAAAATAACTAAAGAGCCCCATTTATTTAACCCTCCCATTTTTACTTATATATTATGCGAAAATAATCGAATTTGATTATTCCTTTCTAGTATTTGGTAAAGATAAATTTTTATACATCCATGCATAATATTATTGATTATGCTATTAACTTCCTTCAGCAAATGTTTTTGTACCGAGGGTTTACGACCGGTACAGAAAGTCCCCCACTAAACAAAGATGTTGTTACATAATTTTTCCCATTTATGTAAATAGTAAGCCCATCAAGTCATTGAGGTGTTGGTTGTTGGGTTTATTACAGACAAAAAATGAAAAGGGATTAGTTATCGGAGCCTTAGTGATCATTGCCTTATTTGTGGCCCCACTTTTTTTATTAGGAGAAAATGCTCACATTCGCGTGCATGATAATCTTGATTCAAATTTAGCTTGGTATAAAGTCTTGAAGGAAAGTGGCGAAATTTTTGGACCGATTGAGACAGTTATTCCGCAGATTATGAATGGAAACTTGTCAAGAAATGCATTTGGAACGGAATGGAGCGGGATTGTATGGCTGCATGCCCTACTTCCAACTATGCTCGCTTACGCCTTGAGCCAAACAATTACAAGGGTTTTTGCCTTTCTAGGAATGTATTTATTATTACGCGATCATTTTTTGCCTAAAAAAGAGTGGGCAATTATTCGGGTTGGGGTAGCCTTAACTTTTGCATTAACCCCTTTTTGGCCGTCAGGAATGCTAAGTACACTAGGAATGCCGCTTGCCTTATGGGCTTTTTTGCATATTCGCAAAGGGAGAATCTCTTGGCGGGAGTATGCTGTTTTTACTTTGATGCCTCTGTATTCAAGTATTGTTCTTGGGATGTTCTTTTTTTTATTTGCTATGGGCATTCTTTGGGTTATAGACTTTGTTAGAAAGAAGCCATATACATTGGCGTTTCTAATTGCTCTTATTTATATGGGTCTTGTTTACATGTTAGTAGAATATCGGCTTGTCCATTCTTTTATTTTTGATGATGAACCAAATAGTAGGGACGAATACATTCATGCCCGGTTGTCTGTATGGCGAGCCATTCTTTTAACTTTTAAAAACTATTCTCTTGGTCATACTCATGTGATGACAGTCCATACACTAGTCATTTTGCCCTTGCTAGTCATCGCCTTTCTCATCGTTTGGAAAAAGCGGTGGTGGAAGCAGGAGAAATCATTTGTATTTTTATTTATCTTAAATTTTCTATTATCCCTATGGTATGCCTTTTGGTTTTATAAGGGGTGGGAGCCGCTGACAATTAAATTTCACTTTCTGAATACGTTCAATTTTGCCCGGTTCCATTTCTTACGTCCGCTTGTTATTTATGTAAGTTTTGCTCTAGCATTAAAAATTATTTGGCAATCCCACAGAAGGGTGAAGTGGGTGATTCCAATTTGTATCGCCGCCCAACTAGCAGCATTGGTCCCGCATAATGAAGAAATTGCTTTTCAATCTAGACCTTCCGTGAGGGAGTTTTATGATGTTAAACTTTTTTCACAAATTAAAGAATATATCGGACTTCCCCAAGACGAGTATCGAGTTGCTAGTATCGGACTGCACCCGGCGATCGCCCAGTATAACGGATTTTATACTTTGGATTCCTATAATAATTTTTATCCATTGACTTACAAATATGAGTTTCGAAAAATAATCGAAAATGAACTGGATAAAAATAAAACGATCCAGACGTATTTTGATGAGTGGGGCGGCCGCTGTTACTTATTTACAGATGAACTGGGAAAGCATTATATGTTTAAAAAAACGTCCAAAAAGAAGCTGAAAAATCTTCAACTGCAAACGAGTTATTTTAAAGAGATGGGGGGGAAATATATTTTTTCAGCGATTCCAATTATTAATGCAGAAGAAAATCAACTTGTATTGGAAAAGGAGTTTACAACGAAAAAATCAGTATGGAAGATTTATTTATATCGCGTTTTATAAAGTGAAGCTCCCATCAGTGGAGGGTTCCATTGATGGTTAGTCAATCAGGTCTTTACGGGCAGTTAAATCCCATCCTTTCCTTATTTATTTTTGTTTTTGAGTCTTGAAGTGGAACTTACTGCCCGTTATGACGTGATAAATGTTAGATGTCTTTACTTTTCATCATGGAGGGAACCTTATGACTGCACCTGTTGTGACACTTGTTGTGCCATGTTATAACGAAGAAGAAATTTTGCCGCATACGATAAATACATTACATGATTTAGTAACAGATTTAATGGGAGAAAAGTTGATTTCGAAGGAAAGTCGAATTCTTTTTGTTGATGATGGAAGTCGTGATGCGACATGGTCGATCATTTATAAAGTAAGTCTAAAATCTGAAACCATTCGCGGATTAAAACTGGCCCGAAATGCGGGGCATCAAAATGCATTATTAGCCGGGTTATTTGCTGCAAAAACGATTTCTGATTGTGTGATTTCCTTAGATGCAGATTTACAAGATGATATTGGAATGATTCGTCTCTTTATCGAAAAATTTAATGAAGGAAATGAAATTGTCTATGGTGTACGCAGAAAAAGGGATACTGATACATGGTTTAAACGTGTTAGCGCACAAGGTTTTTATAAGTTTATGGAAAAATTAGGCGTGCCTTTAGTTTATAATCATGCTGACTACCGTCTCATGAGCAAAAGGGCATTAGATTCATTGGAACGTTTTGATGAGGTGAATTTGTTTTTACGAGGAATTGTCCCGTTAATTGGCTTTCAATCGACTTCAGTCTACTATGACCGAAAAGAGCGTCTCGCTGGAGAAACGAAGTATCCTTTAAAGAAAATGTTAGCGTTTGCACTTAATGGAATCACCTCCTTTTCTGTTACTCCGATTCGTTTCGTTATGATCACGGGCTGCACATTCTTTTTTACGAGTCTAATCTTTTTATGCTACTTTTTGACCCTGAAATTCATTGGTGAAACAGAAATTGGCTGGACATCTTTAATTACGTCCATTTGGCTTATTGGAGGATTACAATTGATGGCGATTGGTCTGATCGGTGAGTATATCGGAAAAGTCTACCAAGAGTCGAAACGCAGACCTAAATATATCGTAGATGTCGATCTTTTAAATCTTGGAATGCCGGTTGTCGGAGACAATGACCATAAGGTTTACGGGGAGGGGCAGGTACAAACCATCATGGTGTCAAAAAGTAATTAGAAAAAAGGCGATTTCAAAAGGTGTACATTACATCTTGTGAAATCGCCTTTTCTTAACTTCATAGCTTTGCAAAGGAAATTTATCAGCAAGCTGAATAAAATCTGGGCGCAAATTATGCCATGGAGAACTTGATATTATCTTTCATACTCTCGATTTAAATCACATTCTTCTAATGGGATAAATTTCGTCTTCTTCTTCCACTTATAGCCTAACCAAACGACAAGAAACAGGGGAAGGCCGATGTAAGAAACTAAGACTCCGTACCAATCGACTTCATCGCTCATAAAGGCAGGGAAGTTTTGACCTAAAATAACAATAGTACATAGTACAAATGCAAATATAGGGCCAAATGGATAGAACTTTGATTTATATGGCAGGTCCTTTAAGTCTTTCCCTTGTGCGATATAGGCTTTGCGGAAACGGTAATGACAAACCGCAATTCCTAGCCATGCAATAAAGCCTGACATCCCTGATGCATTTAACAGCCATAGATAGACAGCACCTTCTCCGAAAAAGGAAGCAAGAAAGGCAAGAGAACCAACAAGTGCTGTAACAATTAAGGCGTTAATTGGAACGCCTCTTTTGTTCAATTTTCCTAAGAATTTCGGTGCTTTTCCTTCACGTGCTAAGTTCCAAAGCATTCTTGTTGAAGCGTACATCCCTGAGTTTCCTGCTGAAAGCACGGCGGTTAAAATAATTGCGTTCATGACAGAGGCGGCGAAAGCAATTCCAGCTCTTTCTAAAATAAGTGTGAATGGACTCATCGCAACATCTCCGCTTGCAAGATTCTCATTTGTATATGGAATCAACAATCCAATAACTAGGATGGCTAATATATAAAATAGTAGAATCCTCCAAAACACTTGTTTAATCGCTTTTGGAATGTTTTTTTCAGGATCTTCACTTTCTCCAGCTGCCGTACCAAGAAGTTCAGTTCCTTGGAAAGAGAAACCAGCAGCCATAAATACTCCCATTATTGCGAGAAAACCGCCATTAAAAGGGGCATTTTCAATCGTGAAGTTCGTAAATCCAACTGGTTCTGCACCTAAAATGCCAAAAATCATTAAAATACCGGTAATAATGAACACAATGACCGTTATGACTTTAATAAGTGAAAACCAATACTCGGATTCACCAAAACCTTTTACAGAAAGGATGTTAATAAGAAACATTATGATGAGGCAAAGACTGCTCCAAATGATCGATGGTGTATCTGGGAACCAAAACTTCATAATTAAGGAAACGGCAGCGAGTTCAGCAGCGATTGTAATTGCCCAGTTATACCAGTAGTTCCATCCAAGGGCAAATCCTAGTGATGGATCAACAAATTTAGCAGCATATGTACTAAAACTTCCAGTTACTGGCATGTACGCGCCCATTTCGGCTAAGCCTGTCATAAGGAAATAAACCATTGCGCCAATGAGTGCATATGCTAAGAGCGCTCCTCCAGGTCCTGCTGTATGAATCGCACCACCACTTGCGAGAAACAGTCCCGTTCCAATACAGCCTCCCAATGAGATCATCGTTAAGTGGCGTGCTTTTAAACTCCTCTTTAATTCTTGCGGTTGACCACTATTTTCACCTTTATCAGATTGCTCAAGTGGCTTTGCATTAGATGATTGCATATTAAAAACTCCAATTTTTTTTATTATTGTCCCTCGATATTATACTAAACAAACAATAAAATTCAATGGAAAAAATGTGAACTTAAAGGATTTCCTCTATACATAATGATATTAAAGTGATATCATTATGATAACAAAAGAATATTAGAAAGGTGTGAATGAATTTATGAAAGAAAAGGAAATTTTTAAGTTAAATGGTTTTATTGGTGTGCTTATTGAACTATTATTGATTGTCGGTACGATCCTTTCTATTCGAACGTTTATTTTAAGTGGAGATGCTGCAGCATTTATTTTGGGAATTATTCTTCTTTTAGTTTTTCTCTTATTGGCAACGGGCTTTTCAATCATCCAGCCTAATCAGGCAAAAGTATTTACGCTTTTTGGTAATTATTTGGGCGTTATTAAACAGGAAGGATTTTGGTTTACTGTTCCCTTAACAGTAAGAAGAAATGTCTCATTAAGAGTCATTAATTTTAATAGTGATAAATTAAAGGTTAATGACTTGGAAGGGAATCCAATTGAAATTGCTGCAGTAGTTGTTTATCGAGTTTTTGATTCTGCTAAAGCTGTATTTGATGTGGAGGATTATAAAGAGTTTGTTCATACACAAAGTGAAACAGGGTTACGTCATATTGCAGGCCAATACCCGTATGATAATTTTAACAATGATTTTGAAATTTCGCTTCGCCAACACTCAGATGAAGTAGGGGACGAGTTAACAAAAGACTTACAAAAGAGATTCTCGGTTGCCGGAGTTGAGATTATTGAAGCGAGAATCATGCACTTGGCTTACTCTAGTGAGATTGCCCATTCGATGCTGCAACGACAGCAAGCAAAAGCGGTGCTTGCGGCAAGGAAGGTCATTGTTGATGGAGCTGTTTCTATGGTAAAATCAGCAATTGATCAGTTAAATGCCGAACAAGTGGTTGAGCTTGATGAGGAAAAAAAGGCACAAATGGTGAATAATCTATTGGTTGCTCTTGTTTCAGATAAAGGAAATCAGCCAATCATTAATACGGGAAGCATCTATTAAGGTTGTGATATAAGGTGCCAGTAAAAAAGCGCTTTTTACTTCGGGTTGATCAAAAAGTATATGACGCACTCGAAAAATGGGCAAGCGATGAACTAAGAAGTGTAAATGCTCAAATCGAAATTCTCCTAAAAAAAGCTTTAAAGGAAGCAGGAAGAAAGAAAGATGAGTAAGAGGTGCCGGGTTGTTATCCAGAAAGTGGATAACAACCCGGCTTTTTTAGCTCGATTTTGATTTATGTTAGAAAAATAACGAATTTTGTCGAATTTTATACTTATATTTTAATATAGCTATTTACTTTTTCGCTTCAGATGTGTAATAATAGGCAATATCATTTAAGGCTTTATTCATAAATTCGTTATATTAGTATAAATTGTTCGAATATTACGATAGAGCCGAAATATATAAGGGGGCGAACGAAGTGAGTTCAAAGAAAATGTCAACAGGTGATATGGTAGCTACTGGGCTTATGCTTTTTGCCCTATTTTTCGGGGCAGGGAATTTAATCTTCCCACCAGCATTAGGTCAAGCCGCAGGTACTAATTTTTGGCCAGCAATTATAGGGTTTTTATTAACAGGTGTAGGCTTACCTCTGCTAGGTGTTCTTGCTATCGGTTTATCAGGTCATAATCATTTACAATCGATGGCTAATAGAATTAATCCAACTTTTTCATTAGTCTTTACGGTGATCTTATATCTATCAATTGGGCCGTTTTTCGCAATTCCACGTACTGGAACTGTATCGTACGAAATTGGGATTAAACCATTTTTACCAGCAACAGCAGGTGGTTTTGATCTAGGATTATTAATTTATACAATTGTGTTCTTCGTTATCGTAGGGTGGTTATCTCTTAATCCTAGTAAAATTGTCGATCGTGTCGGTAAATTAATGACGCCAGTTATTATTAATTGCAATATTAATTCTATTAGTTGCCGCATTTGTAAATCCAATTGATAAAGCAATGGCACCAATTGGAGACTATGTTAATAATTCATTTCTTACAGGTTTCCAAGAAGGGTATTTAACAATGGATACTCTAGCATCTTTAGTATTTGGAATTATTGTTATCAATGCGATTAAAGCAAAAGGGATTACAGAGCCGAAAAGAATTGCTGGTCTTACATTGAAAGTAGGATTAATTGCATCAGGCTGTTTAGCATTTATTTACTTAGGTCTTGGGTACTTAGGAAATACAGCTAACTTTGCAGCTGGAGAAGCGAACAATGGTCCTGCAATCTTAACAGAAGCTTCAGCTGCGTATTTCGGAGTGTATGGAAATATCATTTTAGGTTTTGCAATTATATTTGCTTGTTTAACAACTGCGATTGGATTAATTTCATCATGTGCGAGTTATTTCCAAACGATCTTCCCACGCTTAACATATAAACAATTAGCAATTATATTTACTATTTTTAGTGCCGCAATTGCAAACATTGGTTTAAGTCAATTAATTACGATTTCAGTTCCAGTTTTAGTTGCTATCTATCCAATTGCGATCGTATTAATCTTTTTAACTTTTGCAGAGCCACTTTACAAAGGCCGTGTTGAAGTTTATCGTTATAGCTTATTGTTAACAGGTATCGTAAGTTTAGTGGACGGTATTAAAGCAGCAGGCATTCCTTTAGAAGGCTTATATGATGTTTTTGGAGCGATTTTACCGTTATTTGATTCAGGAATGGGTTGGTTGCTGCCAGCACTGGTTGGAGCAATCATTGGGTACGTTATCTCATTAACACGCGGACAAAGTCCTGAAGAGTTAAAAAAGGCAAATTAAATAAAAAATGATCCCTTAGTGGGATCATTTTTTTTATGTTAATTCGTTCCTTTTCAACATATACATATGAAAAGGAATAAGGGGGAAACGAGAATGATTTCAAAAATTTCAAGAAGTTTCTTCCTTCATGTTTCTAAAAATTCTTATCTCAATAAAGCTGCAAGACGGTGGGGGTTAAAACTTGGTGCGTCTCAAGTCGTTGCAGGAGATCGGATAGAGAGTATGGTTAAAAAGGTTAAGGAACTTAACAATGAGGGATTCCTATGTACGTTGGATCATCTAGGAGAGTTTGTTACGAGTAGGGATGAAGCCGTAGAAGCAACGAACCACATCATTAAGACAGTAGAAACGATTGCAAGAGAAGGTTTAAACAGTCAAATATCGGTAAAATTAACCCAGCTTGGATTCGATATTGAGCGGGATTTTTGCGTTCAAAATATGTATCGAATTCTTCATGAAGCAAAAAAGAATCGAATATTTGTGACCATTGATATGGAAGACTATCCACATTGTGAAAGAACGTTAGAGGTTTTAAAAGAATTACGAAAAACATTTACAAATGTGGGAACGGTGATTCAAGCATATCTTTTTCGATCAGAACAAGATGTAATTGAATGTAAAGGGATTCCACTTAGACTTGTTAAAGGTGCATATAACGAGTCGAAGACAGTTGCGTTCCAGGATAAAAAAATGATTGATGAAAATTTTATCAAGTTAATCAACCTTCACCTGTTAAGCGAAAGTTTTACGGCGATTGCTACTCATGATCATCATATTATTAATAAAGTGAAAGAAATCGTGCAAGAACATCGTATACCGAATGACCGGTTTGAATTTCAAATGCTTTATGGGTTTAGGAAAGAATTGCAGCGGAATCTCATAAAAGAAGGTTATCCGCTTAGAGTTTACGTTCCCTATGGGGAGGATTGGTTTGCTTATTATATGCGAAGATTGGCAGAAAGACCTCAAAATATAAGTTTTGCGTTAAGAGGATTCTTTTCAAAATGAGTTTTCATTTGATGAGTGTAAACGATAGCGATGATATAATGAGAGGTAAATACTTCCAAATCGATTGAAGTTTAAAGAAGGAATCGAGAATGAAAGTAGTAAAATATTTAATCATAATCGTGCTTGGGTTTGCCATTTTGTTAACTTTTGATGATAAGAAAATGATTCCTTCACCACTAACATTTGAAGTAATAACAACGGATGATGAGGTCAATTTGATCATCGCGCAGACTGACACTATTTATCCTAAAACCTCGTTGAAAAAGGAGGTATTTTGGGATTCATATCAAAATGTGGATGGAAAACGGATGAATTCCATTGCTAAAATTACAGATACTTTTATTGAAGAAGTGATCAAACGGCAGCCAGACGGATTGATTTTAAGTGGTGATTTAACCTTCAATGGAGAAGAGAGAAGTGATGAAGAATTAGCAATGAAATTTTAAAAAAGTAGAGAAGAGCGGGATTCCAGTAATGGTGATACCTGAAAATCATGTTATAAGTAATTTTTATGCAAGCGGTTTATCGAGATCCTCGTTCATTAAGTTATGTAACCGCCATTACGGAGGATATTTGGTTCTTTATAATCGATTCCCAGTCGGTATAAAAATAATAATGCTCGCTTAAAATCGGATGCAACCAGTATAATATAGAAGTTAAAATAGTAATTTAAAAATAGCAGAAAATACAAGGAATAAAATGTTCTTTTAATAAAATAGTAACTACTATATAATAAAGAAATTATGAAACATAGTGCCTTAAGAGGAGATAAAATATGGAGAAATATGAACTGCCGCTAAAGGAAAAAAGCATCGTTTTCGTTGGTTTTATGGGTGTCGGAAAATCTACAATTGGCAAGCTGGTGGCGCAAAAGCTATATCGAGATTTCATTGACACAGATGAGGAAATCGAAAAGGAATTTGGTATGCCTACGACTGAAATATTTGAAACTTTCGGTGAAAGAACGTTTCGTGAAAAAGAGCAATCGCTTATTGTCGATTCAAGCCAGCAACCGCTAAAGGTGATTTCTTTGGGAGGAGGCGCGTTTTTAAACGAAAATATTCGTAAAGCTTGTTTGAGTAACTGCTTAGTGCTGTTTTTGGATTTATCTTTTGAGAACTGGAAAGAACGAATGGGGATGCTCATTGACAGCCGACCGGTTCTACAAAATAAAAGTATGGAGCAAATTGAAGAGTTATATAATAGCCGACAAGCAGCATATGCCCTTCATCATTCGAAAGTAGTGACGGATCATTTAAACCCTGAAGAAGCGGCTGAGTATATTGTAGAGTCTTTAAAGTTAGCATGGGAATTGTATAGTTAAAAGGAGTACCAAGCACCTTCCGACTTTTGAAGATAGGCTGGCGCTCCAAAAGGCAGTTGATGACGTAAAAATGGTAGTATCCCAGGGTTGATAGCATCAAAAAAGAAGGGGCTGCCAAAATTAGTAGTAAAAATATTACTGGCTCTTTTTATGAGCCAGTAATGGGGTAGATAGTATAAGTATTAATAAAAGACTTATAGATACCGCTTACTTTTGTTGTGTGGCTTGGTTTTCAAAGTACGAACAACGTGCATGATGAACATGATTTAAATTCTTCATTAATGTTCGTCTAACTGTATTTTTTGATTTAATCCTACCACCCCAATCATAAATATCACTTGTCGTTATTTTCCTTACCGGAAATAGGAGTCTAAATTCATCCACATTTTGCATGAGTGCTCTTTCCCATTCCACCTTATTACCGCATGTTTTACAAATTAAATATTTACATTTATTTCTCATTAAAAATGAATAACAGCAATCACTTATAATCCCTTTTTCTAATTGTTCAAATTCATAATTTGGAACTTTTGTAAATGAGGAGGTGTTCTTATGAAAAGTAAAGCAAAAGAACTAAAGTTAACGAGAGAAGAAGGTTGTGTTTTAGAAATTTTACCTAATCAGAAACAAACCATTCAATTTCAAAAAACATTTGGTCGCGCTCGTTTTGTTTACAATCATTTTCTTGACATGAGAATCACCCTCTATAAATATACGAACGCAGGCATGAATTACAATGAAATGTCCTTTGTGTTAACAAATTATGTAAAAAAGGAATTCCCTTTTTTAAAAGAGGAAGATAAATTTGCTCTCGAAGGTAGTTTAAGAAATTTAGATCATGCCTACAAATGTTTTTTCGAGAATGTAAAAATGAGAAAGAAACCATTTTGTCCAAAATGTAAAACTGAACATGACCGTGACCAAAACGCCAGCGGAAATTTGCTTTTTGAAGGTTTACGTATAGCCTTGCAATAAATTTAAAAGCTAACTACATCGGTCGGAATGCCGAGGTGTGCCTGTCGGGAAATAAAGCCTCATTTGCCTAATCCCTAAGGAGGAGTGTCAGACTATCTTTTTTTAGATAGCAACTCCGATGAAACAGGAAGTACTGTCGTGAGACAGAATGAGAATCCCGCGACTTCAGTCGTGTGGTAGTTCAAATAGTATACTTCAAGGGTTAATACTTTTAAGGGAGAACAAAATATGAAATATCCGACCGTATACTGGACTTTATTACAAGTGAATAAATGGAATTTATACATAGGAGCCACAGAAAAGGGGCTTTGTTATGTGGGGGCTCATAACGGAACGTTTGAGGAATTATTGCAATGGGTTGAAAAAGAGAAACCTAATAGCCTTCTGATAGAGGATGGAGAACAACTCACACCTTATGCGATTCAAATCTTAGAATATCTTACTAAAAAGAGAACCGTTTTCACGATTCCGCTAGACCTTAAGGGAACTGCATTTCAACAGTCCGTTTGGAAAGAACTTTGTAAAATCCCGTATGGTGAGACAACTTCTTATTCAACCATTGCAGAAAAAATCTCAAAGCCAAATGCTGTTCGAGCGGTGGGAACTGCTATCGGAAGAAATCCGATATTAATTACAGTTCCATGCCATCGTGTTATAGGGAAAAATGGCGCGCTCACTGGTTATCGCGGTGGCTTAGAAATGAAAAAACAACTACTTATAATTGAAAGAAAAACAGATGCTGATTAGTCTAATAGTTGTCTTTAAACTTCATTATATCTGTGATAAACTAAAAAAAGGCACAACCGAAGGAGTGAATGAGAATGTTTTCTAACATTGGAGTTCCAGGATTAATCTTAATTTTAGTACTCGCTTTAATTATTTTTGGCCCTAAAAAATTACCTGAAATAGGACGTGCAGTTGGACAAACTTTGAAGGAATTTAAAAAGTCGGCTAATGAGTTAGTGAACGATGACAATAAAGAGAGTAAAGCTGAAGTAACAAAGGGTTTAGAAGATAAAAAGTAACTACTTTCATTACTTTTAGAAGCGAACAGTTTTTTAGACTGTTCGCTTCTTTATATTATTAGTCATTTAAGATGCTAATTTAATTGCTCTGCCAAACGGTACTTTAGGAATATAATCACTAGGAACTAACCAAAATAATTCATAATTTACTTTATCTATTTCTTCATAAATATATCCGGTTACATCCGTTATATAAAATAGTGTATCTATTTTCTCTTCCTCTGCCCATTCTAGTACGAGTGTATAGGAGGATTTACCATGCGTATGATAGTGAATACTGTCCGATTTCACTGGTGCGATATTTCGGATTTTGAAGTCAGCTTGAACGAGCAAGGTGTCTGGTTTAACGGTTTCAAACAATTTAACAATATTATTAATAAGAATGGTTTGTACTTCGTTTGTTGAAGTGTCAACAGCAAGGGCAATTTTCTTATCTTCCCGTGATCTAATCATCGTTAACAATGTTTTGTGCCACTTCATCTAAAACAACCCCTTCAGAGCTTATTGATAAGCAGGTTCTTATTTTGCTTTAAAAACGATTAAATATAATGGTTTATTTTACAAAAGAGAAATGGTATTAAAGCATAAGACTTTGTAAAATAATAAAGCTGAAAGGGGGGATAACATGCCGAGTGGTAAAGAACTTGAACAATTGTCAATGAACAATCTAGCACCGAGCATGGGTGAAAATAGAGGTCCGTTAGAACGAGAAACTCACAGTAGCTTTGTAAATGAAGTTCGTCCGTCCCAAAGTAGAGCTGAAGGCAAAAAAAGAAATAATCCCTTTTAGGGGGTTATTTCCTAGTTAATTTAAGCTGTTAATGGTTTTATTTTAACGGCACAGGCTTTAAATTCTGCTGTTCCGGAAATTGGATCATATTCATTAAGAGTCAATACATTTGTAGGAACTTCACTAAAATGGAAACTCATAAAAATTAAGCCTTCTGGAACTTGATCTGTTACTTTTGCTTTAACCTTTACAACCCCTCTTCGTGAAGAAACTTCGACAAGGTCGCCCGTTTCAATCCCTAACTTTTTAGCATCAGTTGGGCTAATATCAGCACTTTCTTCTTTCTGCCTAATTTTCACACCGCTCGCATAATGTTTTGTTTGGGTATGAGTATTATACGATTCCAAGCGTCGTCCTGTTGTAAGTGTAAAAGGATACTCCTCATCAGGAAGTTCAACTGGTTCTGTATATGTTACTGGCACAAAAGTAGATGGTTTCGGATTCTCTCCCTCTTCAAAGAATCGTGTATGAAGAACAGAGGTTCCTGGATGTGATTCATCAGGACATGGATATTGTAAACTATACTCCTGATCAAGTCTCTCATAGGAAATTCCACCATATAATTCCCATGCAAGTGTACGCATTTCATCCCAAATTTCTTGACTGTTATTATAACTCATTGGGTAACCCATTTTTGTAGCCAAATCACAAAGAATTTGCCAATCTTCTTTTGTATTTGGATGAGGCTCAACAGCTTTACGAACACGTTGTACTCTGCGGTCGGTATTTGTAAATGTACCTTCTACTTCACCCCATGATCTTGCTGGAAGAACGACATCAGCTAACTCGGCAGTTTCTGTTAAGAAAAGATCTTGGACAATTAATAGGTCAAGTTTTTCTAATAATTTTCTCGTATGATTCATATGGACATCAGCCATTAATGGATTTTCACCGATGATATAGAGTGCTTTTGCAACTCCTGTCTCTATTTTTTCAAATGTTCTTGTTTGGGTATCTCCGGCAATTGGATTAATTTTTACATTCCATGCTTCTTCAAAGCGGGCACGGTGTTCGTCATCTGTAATACTTCCTCCTGGTAATTGGTTCGGTAATGCTCCCATATCACCAGCGCCTTGAACGTTATTTTGTCCGCGTAACGGCATGATTCCACAGCCTTCGCGCCCAATATGTCCTGTAAGTAAAGCAAGGTTTCCAATATCAAAAACATTGTTCACACCACAATGATGTTCTGTGATTCCTAATGTATACGCTATTATTGCTTTATCTGTAGTCGCATATTCTCTTGCAGTCTCGATAATATCTTCTGGAGCTAAACCAGTAATGGATGCAGAGTATTCTGGTGTATACAATTTAACTTTTTCTTTTAAAGCATCAAAATCTGCTGTATGCTTAGTGATAAAATCTTCATTGTACAATTTTTCTGCAATAATAACGTGAATCATTGCATTAATCAGTGCGATGTCACTTCCGACATGAAGAGGTAAATGACGATGAGCACTTTTGACCATATCAATTTTGCGAGGATCTATGACAGTAATCTTTAACCCTGATTTAGCAGCCTTTTTCATACGGTTTGCAATAATTGGATGGGCTTCTGTTGTATTGGAGCCGATTAATAAAAGCATTTCAGCTTTTTCGAAATCATCAATTGAATTTGTAGGTGAACCACTGCCAAAAATAGTTGCCAGACCGGCAACACTTGGAGCGTGTCAAGTCCGGTTACAGCCGTCGATATTGTTGCTTCCAATGACTGCACGCATAAATTTTTGCGTTACATAATTTACTTCGTTTGTCGCACGAGCAGGTGCAAACGCTGTAATGGCTTCGGGACCAAATGTTGTTTTAATATGACTTAATTTTTCAACGATAAAATCATAAGCTTCATCCCACGTTGCTTCCACGAGCTTACCAGCTTTACGGATAAGCGGTGTTTTCAGCCTGCTTTCAGCATGAACATATCCAAAGCCAAATCCGCCTTTGATACATGTTTGCCCTTTATTAACAGGTGCTTCTTTATCTCCACGGGCTTTTACAATTTTGTTATCTTCGATTTCTAAAACAAGACCGCAGCCAGTTCCACAGTAACCGCAGACTGTTTTAACTTTTGTTAACTCTCCCATTACAAACCTCCTATAAGTATCAATAATACTTAAAAAATACTCTGTATAATCTATTATTACAAAAGAATAAAATCATTGCGGTGACAGATGTCACAGTGTTTGAAGAATACGAGCATATTCCACAAACGAGAAGAAATGGACTTCTGCTTAGAAGTCCATTTCTTTAACGTCTGTATACTTATTAACTCCGGACGCAAATTCACCGAGGCGAATATGATATTAGTCGAATATTCTAGCCCCCGGGACATGCTTTGGCTTATTATTAATGTCCTCGGAGGAATAAATCCAAACAAATAGCATGCCGTAGCGAACCTTCGTCCGTATAAGTACAGGTTGGTTATATTGGTTTTTAAAAGTAAAGTCGGGACCATACCAGCTGACTGTTGCATCACGGCCAGACGGTACATAAGGAACTCGTTTGCTATGGGAAAACCGCTGACCAACATTAAGTCCCGAACGGTCTACTGCGTTGAATAGCGTTGAGGATACTTGGCAAATGCCGCCGCCAATTCCCTCTGCGAGTTCCCCTTTTACAATAATAGGGGCTGGGAGGTACCCTTTTTCTTTTGTCCGTTGTCCAACGGTTTCATTAAACGAAAAGGTTTCACCCGGAAAGACAACATGATTATTAATTGCCTGAGCAGCGAGTAAAATATTATGAGTTCTTTCTTCATTATGTTTATTAAAGTAGGTGACATATTGACCGATCAATTTCGTTCTTATGTTCTCAATGATTTCACTATCTACTCGAGGATAGATGGGACGAACAGGTACTCCAATTGAGGTGGAGCCTGCTTTGTAAAATGCGGAATAAACCTGTTCCTTAAATGCCTGTTTATTTAATTGAATCCCAGGTTTTTCCGGAATGATCCGACCATACTCGTCAAGACTAGCATTTGTGGCATCGGTCTGGATCGTTTTGTTCAGTTCATCCATAATATTTTGCAATTTCATAGAATCTATTATTGGAAAATCAAGCAGGGGGAGAGAAATATCCGAGCGATTAATCGTCATAACAGGTTCTTTCTCATAGAAAATTGTTAAATCTGTTATTACTTCAGATTGCTGCTTTTCAACTTGAGAATAGGGAAGATCTTCAACGGTCATATCCTGTTGAGTTAATAGAAGAAGTCCTATCATCCATGGTAATTTCACACGATTCACCTCCCCATTATTATGGGGAAGGAGGATTTTTTTATGTAAAAAACAACAACTAATCTTATTGAAATTCAATTGAATATTCACAAGAGGATTGGGCCTCTATCCGATCCTCTCAATGCACTGTGGATGATTATTTTTAGGAGAATTCACTAAACTAGAAACTTCGTATGTTGCCATGAGCTCAGACGGATAGGATTGTAAACATTCTCCTAATTGACGAAGGTCTTGAATTCTTGGATTCAACCATATTTGTTCGTACTCTTTATCTAGAATGACTGGCATTCGATCATGAATGTCTCGCACAACTTGGTTAGGTTCAGTAGTAATAATGGAACAAGTAAAAATTGTTTCTGTTCCTTTTTTCCAGCGTTCCCAGATGCCAGCCATTGCAAATAATTCATTTGATTTAAGATGGATTCTCATCGGTGTTTTCGTGCCATTTTCATGGCGTTTCCATTCATAAAAACTATCAGCAATGACAAGGCAACGACGGTTACGAAAAGCATCTCGAAAACTAGGTTTTTCGGATAACGTTTCAGCTCTCGCATTAATCAACTTATAGCCAATCTTTTCATCTTTTGCCCAAGATGGAATGAGCCCCCACCGCAAATAACCTAAACGATTTTTTTCACCATCATTTATTACGGATAAAACAGACTGTGAAGGGGCTGCATTATAACTTGGTTGATAGAGATCTTCTCCAATAGCTGCTTGAATCGAAAAACGATTAATAATCTCACTGAATCCGGCTGTAATGGTAAACCTTCCACACATTTATAACACCCCCGATATTAGCTATTTTATCAAAATATCGGGGGACATGTAAAATGGAGCAAACTTTAAAGGATAAGGTTCCAATAACTAAGTCCAGATTTTCCACCATTTTCGATTTCGTTTTGATGCAGCAACTTCCCGATAGCTTTCTATCATTGATTGAAATTGTTCTTCTCTCTTCTTAATTTCTTCTTGTGTCTGCTTAAGTTCGTTGATCGATGCCAAAATCGATTTTTGTTTTGACTCCAATGCCACCGAAAGCTCTGCCACATCTTCTTTTGTTTCTTTTAAGGTATTGGCAACTTTCTCTAGCGCTTTATGATTCCGGCGGTGGGCTAATTTGGTCGTTTCTGTAATTTGTTCCGCAAACTTTTCGTAAGTTCCTTCCGAATCCTTCCGAATCTCTTCTGATAGAGTTTCAAACGTTTCGGAAGTGTGTTCCGAAGCTCTCATAATCATATTCGAAATCTCATGAACATTTGCTTTTTGCTTATCGTTCGATCGTTGAATTGATTTTGAAATTTCTTTAACTGTCATAAGAGTAGAATTTGATACCTCATTTTTGATTTCATCTACCATGTCATGTTTACTCATTTGAAGTTCATGCTTAAATTCTGTTAGAAGATCCTGTTTGAAGCCAGTCAGTGCCGTGTAAAATGCTTCCATATTATAGCTTGTTTGCAATTCGCTTTTACTAGCCACAGGAAGAACTTCTAGTTTTTTTGATGGCAAAGTCGGGGGAATGAGGATCTCGTTACTTGATTTTGAAGCAGGTTCCTCGACTTCATCCTGTAAATATTTCTCTAATAAAGTTCGTTTTTTTCCCTTACTTATGTTTTGGTTATGCATTTCTTTAATTTTATTTAAGATGTCAATTTCATGATCTGTATAATACCGGGCACCTTGTTGAGTTCTTGGAATAACTAGAAGCCCATCCAATTCTTTTTCCCACTGTCGGATTGTTCCAGTCGGGGTATGAATCATTTTTGACACTTCTTTAATAGAATACGCTCGTATAATCTGTCTATTATTCATATCGACAATCCTTTCTTATTCTGTATGAATTTAATGAGTTTTAGTAATATTCTGATTCTAATAACTGGTTTCCTGCTTCGTGACAAAAGCTATCAAAAGAAGTGGTCTTTCAACAAAAACTCTGCATACTAAATTGTAATTTAGTGCGCAGATGCATTTTACGAAATGCTAGTTTACTAATATTTCGTAAAAGTATATGATGATAGATAAAATGATGAAGTTTTATTAAATTTAGAGTTTAAGAATGTAGCATAGGAAGGGACATTATGAAGAAAAAGTTACAAATTGCGAGTGCTTTTATTGGGATTATCATTGGAGCAGGCTTTGCTTCTGGTCAAGAAATTTTACAATATTTTACTAGTTTCGGACTTATCGGAACGGTCGCGGTTGTCATATCAACGATTTTATTTGCATACATAGGGATGACTTTAACACGACTAGGAAGTCGAATGAAGGCAAATAATCATAGTGACGTTATCTATAAAATTAGTGGACGAGTGATTGGTATGATCATTGACTATATTCTCGTACTTGTATTGATAGGAGTAGGGGTCGTCATGATTGCAGGAGGAGGATCAACCTTAAATCAACAATTCGGACTGCCGTTTTGGGTGGGGTCCTTACTAATGGCAATTCTTGTTGCCCTAACTGTTCTAAACGATGTTAGTCGAGTTGTTAAAATCATTGGAAGTATTACTCCTTTTTTGATTTTATCGATTGTTCTCGTGTCCATTTATACAATATTTACAATGGACAGTTCAGTAATACAGCTGGGTGCTGTTGCTTCTGAACAATCAAGAGCATTGCCAAACTGGGCGTTGTCAGCTATTAACTATGTATCATTTAATATCGCTGTAGGAGCATCGATGGCGATTGTTATGGGCGGAGATGAGACGAATGAAAAGACAGCGGCGATGGGAGGGTTTTTAGGAGGGTTAGGGATTGGTGTCCTGATTCTATTAAGCCACTTTGCCATCCTCGCAAAGATTGAATCTGTAGCAGGTTATGATATGCCAATGTTAAAGATTGTTGATGATCTTTCACCGGTGCTGGGTTTTCTTTACTCTTTAATTTTATATGGAATGGTCTTCAGTACTGCGGCTAGTATGTTTTACTCATTTGGAGCAAGGTTTGCACAGACGGGTACAAAGAAATTTAAACTAGTTACAATCGGTTCCATAATCATCGGTTTTGGATTAAGCTTTGTAGGTTTTACTGGTCTTGTATCGACATTCTATCCTTTATTTGGTTATTTAGGATTATTGCTTTGCGTAGTATTGATCAATGCTTCTTTCAAAATGAAAAAATATAGAGTAAATCACTCCAGGCAAAAAAGTGCTTAATAAATGAATTGGATAAACCTTGTATTATACAATATAAAGAGGCTGATCGTTAATTAATCAGCCTCTTTAATAAAGTTTCATATTATTGTTTAATCGGTTCTTTAACTTCTTCCCAATAATAATGTATCTCTTCTTTGCGAACTACTTCAGGGCACTCTACCTCATCTGACCACTCATCAAAGTTATTATTTTCAAGATGTTGAATATCCACACTGTAGTATTTATCTTTATATTTAAAGATAACAACTACCATTTCATAAAAACCAGCATCATCATTACCAAGTTCCTGAACGAATTCCAATCCATATGTAGGGTGATTTCTACCTTCTGCAACAGATTCTAAAATAACATTTTTTGGGAACTTCATTTTTGTTTTCCTCTCCTTGTCCGTTATAAGCGTATTTTAATATGAATCTATATAAAAATAAATATATATTTGTGGAAATTATTGATTATTTTATGACATAATTAAGGTTTTTTTGACAAAACATACTATTTTACACGGTTTTTACCCTCGTTAATTGTAAATTCAGGGTAAATTTTAATTAAGTTATTTAGTTCACAAATGATTACTTTTTCGATATAGATAATTGAAGGGAACAATAGGAATGAATAAAAGTAAACGAAAACAATTACAATCAAAAGAACTTTCTCCTCAACTAAAAACGGTAAAACATACAATTAAACAGTCTTTCTATATTAACAAGAACCCCTTTCCGTGGGGAAAGGCATTTACAGCGGGTTTAGCGGCAGCATTACCTGTTTTAATCGGTATGCTTTTAGGAAATTTAGAGTATGGACTTCTTTCAGGAATCGGAGCATTTGCCTATTTGTATGTATTTGACATCCCGTATGTTCAGAGAGCCAAAAAGATCTTCTATGCAATGGTAGGGATTGCGTTTTCTGTATTTCTAGGTACACTGTTGGCGCCTTATCCCATTGCAGTAGCAATTACAATGGGACTTATTGGGGCAACCGTAATATTTATATTTGGTGCTTTAAAAATTACGGGTCCCTCGGCTATTTTCTTCGTTTTGAGTTATGCGCTAGCAACCGGAATGCCTGTTGATCCTTCACTTGCTTTTTTACGCGGTGGCCTTGTTCTTCTTGGTGGAGCATTATCATGGATTCTAAGTATGCTAGGATGGTTTAGGAATCCGCATGGACCTGAAATTCGAGCAGTAAAACATGTCTATACCTCTTTAGCTAATATATTTGATAGCATTGGTACGGATAGGTGGAATGAAGCAAGAGCAGAAATGGTCTCTACATTACTAAAAGCAGAAAAAACATTAATGTCTGGCTATTCACCGAAAACAAGCACCGATCAACTAAAACGGTTATTTTTATTAAATGAGCATGCTAATAAAATTTTTTTGGATGTGCTTGATTTGACAATTGAAAAAAATCTGCAACCTGTGCCGGTAGAGTTGGGTGAATCCGTTCGGGCCATTGCCTATTCAATAGGTTCTAAACAGCCAAATAATGCCATTATTCCACAGCCAATCGAAATGGATGATCGTTTTAAATCTTTCTTTGAAAAAGTTTATGATGCGGATGCTATTATGAATGAAACGATGACGGTTATTGATCGAGACTTTATTATTTCGAAACCATCTATCAAAACGGTATTACTAGGGGCATTTGATAAAAATTCCATTGTTTTTATTACGTCTATTAGATATGGAATTATATTAACTATTGCTGCTTTGATTGCCTATATATTTGATATTGAACGGTCTTACTGGGTGCCATTATCATGTGCAGCAGTTATGTCGGGTTCAACCATTATTGCTACTTTTCATCGTACGATCCAGCGGATGTTTGGTACCATTATCGGTCTCCTCATTGCAGGGGTGATTCTTTCAGTAACCCATAATGGATATATGATTTCACTGATTATTTTAGCACTCACTTTTCTAACAGAGTTGTTCATCGTACGAAACTATGGATTAGCGGCTATGTTTTTTACTCCATCTGCATTAGTGATGGCAGAATATACATCTCAAATATATGATTTTTCCTTTTTTGCTGGTGTTAGATTAACGGATATTGTAATCGGAAGTATCATTGGACTTATTGGGGCATCCATTGTAGGGAGCAGGTCTGCTTCCAATCTTCTTCCACATTACATATCCAAAACGATCCGCAGTCAAAGTCAGTTCTTGCTGGCCCTTTTTTCGGAAAGGAACGAAAACATGACATACTATGAGAGTAAAGAAAGAAGAAAAATGCTGACAAACTTGACTAATTTAGAAATTGTACATCGTACTGCGTTGGGAGAACTCTTTACTGATAAACAAAGAATACAGTCTTTTTGGCCTGTCCTATTTTCGATAGAACAATTAGGTTATTATCTAGATAGTAGTTTAAAATATCACGAGCGTCCTGTTCTTCCAGAACGTGATCAAGCACAACTTCTCTATTTATTAGAAAGTTTGGCGATTGCTGTAGAAAATAACGAACCAACGTCTGTTAAACATATACCGAAAATAGAAGGATTTCAAAAAGTTGAAGTGGAGATTTTAGCCTTACAAAAAGCATTTCGCCATAAAGAAACTGTGTAGGTAGTTTAATGTTTCTAACCTTCATATTGTTTGAGAACAACATTAACTTCGTTTATAATATAAATAACTTAAGATTCGTTAAGGGGAGTAGCTTTTACGATTAGGTCGTCATTACAGAGTATACTAGACTCTCGGCTTAATTGGCAGCGATAACGTTGTTAGCAAGACCTTACCAGAGGATGGTAGAGGTCTGTTTTTGTATAATTGGACCTATATCATAGATGATATAAGTCCTTTTTTATCGTTTGAAATTATAATTGGGAGGAAAAAAATATGAAAAGAAATAGTTATAGCTTTAAACAATTAATTGAACAAAATAAAGAAGAACTTAAAAATAATCAAAAGTCGATTGAACGGATTGAGAAAAAACTTGATTTTAAGTATATATCCGTAAACATGAAATAAGTCTTTTTTAAAGGAGGATTAAAAGTTGAATCTACTAACTTTGCAACGAGTACCCGTATATATTCAAAAGGAAATGGAAATAATCACGAAACATGTAAAGCCATTAGTCAAGAAATCCTCAACTTATACCCTTTTGTCTATCCCATTAACATTATTTTCACTAACAAATCTATCTATTATATTTTTTAGTAATGGATTTAATCGTGAGATGTGGGGAATGATCTTATTATTTTCCGCATTTGCAGCGATTGGCATGGCGTTATTCAAAGAATCAAAAACTTTACAAAAGGAAATTCAAAAAAAGACGAATCATTATATTATTGAACGTATTACGAAAAGCTCAATTGTACCAGATTTTAAAAAGAATGAATGTATTAAAACAATTAAATCACAGCCTATTTTAGGATTTAATACATTTATTAATTTTTTAGAAGAAGAAAGGAGATTGAGCAAACTGAATGAATTGATTTAACGAATTTAGCCAGAAGTCCCCTTCCTCAAGGAGCGAAGTGAGTAGGTGGGGGAGGTTCATTCTAGTTTGCTTAAAGGGACTGGGACATAAGTATTTTAGCTGAGGAAAAAACCGAACTATCGTACGAAGTTCTAGCTTAGAACTTCGTAATAGTTCGGTTTTTTTATTTTTATTCCTTTTAAAATAGAAATCATTCGGCTTAACAACAGACAATTTAGTTCTGTCCCAGCCCCTTTTATTAAGATCCTGTTTGGATACTTTCTGTTCTTTTTTTAACATCTAAATATTGAATGTGATGACCATCAATTTTATTGACTTTAAAAACATAGTTTTCTGCTTCAACTTCAGTGCCTAGGCGGGCATCAAAATGTTGCGTTAAAAACCAGCCTCCAATTGTATCGATTTCTTCATCGGAAAAATGAGTACCAAGTAAATGATTAACATCTTCAATTAAAACTTTTGCATCAAGAATATAATGTCCTTCGTTAATTTTCCGAATTTCAGGAATTTCATCCTCATCAAATTCATCTCGAATTTCACCAACAATTTCTTCGATAATATCCTCAACTGTTACAAGTCCAGATGTTCCGCCGTATTCATCCATGAGAATCGCAATATGAATTCGTTCCTTTTGCATTTTTACGAGCAGATCATGGACTGGAATGGTTTCGATCACTCTAATAATTGGATTTACGAAAGAATCAAGTGTTAATTGGTTCTTTTTCTTAAAGGGATGCGGAACATGAGCGGTTAGGAATTCTTTTACATTCATAAAACCAAGAATATTATCTTTGTCTCCATCAACGACTGGATATCTCGTGTAACTTTCACTCTTTATCGTAGCTAAAACATCCTCAAACGTTGCGTCAATGGGTATTGTAGCAATTTCCGTACGAGGAACCATGATTTCTTTTGCCAATCTCTCGTCAAATTCAAAAATGTTATTCACATACTTTAATTCATTTTTATTTATTTCCCCACTTTTATAACTTTCAGAGAGGAGGATACGTAATTCTTCCTCTGAATGGGCAACTTCGTGCTCTGAAGCTGGCTTTATGCCAAACATTCCTACAAGTACACGAGCAGCCCCATTTAAAAACCAGATAATTGGGAACATGATTCGGTAAAACCAAATGATCGGCCCAGAAAAATATAGGGCAACTGTTTCTGCTTTTTGAATGGCAAAAGTTTTTGGGGCTAACTCACCTACAACTACGTGAATAAAGGTAACAAATGAAAAGGCGATCACAAATGATAAGATGGAGATCACTGATGGTGTTAAAGGCAGGTATTCTAAAATAGGAAGGAGAATTTTTTTAATCGTAGGCTCTCCTAACCAACCTAAACCTAAAGCAGTAACCGTTATGCCTAACTGACAAGCCGATAAATATTCATCTAAATGGGTTATTACTTTCTTAGCTGAAGTCGCGCCTTTTTTGCCTTCAGCGATCAACTGATCAATTCGTGAAGACCTTACTTTCACAATAGCAAATTCGGTAGCCACGAAAAAAGCGGTTAAAGCAATTAATATTGCAATTAATAATAATTTTATGGGTATTGACAATGAGTTGTCTTACAAAGGTAAGACATACACCTCCTATTTATAGTTGCTGATGCGGATTACTGACAAATTCTCATTGGAGTTCGCCAAACCATCACGTTATGGTATGTAAAGTATTATACAATCTATCAAACTGGCAGGCAATGATATCGAGAATAAAAAAACCCTAAACTGTATTTTATTAGGGTTTTTGTTTGTGGATTGGAAAAGGCCGTTGTTTTATAGCCTTCTTCATGCTTTTAACTAAGTAGCCGCCTTTAAAGCTTGTTGGTTCATACGCGACAATAAAGGCTCTTGGTGCCTTTTCATCAAGGATCATCATAAGTTCTTTTTCACGATTTCTTTTTACAACGATATCGAGGCGAAACCTTTTTTGGCCATCTCTACCTTCGCCTTCAAAAAGAGTTACCCCAAATCCCTCGACCCTCAGCATTTCACAAAGCTCTAAGTCTTTATTTACCAAACTGACATTATAGGTTCGATAGCCAATGGCAAGTTTTCTTTCAACGAATCCACCGACAACAACTCCGCCTGCATACCCAATAGCATAGGCAATCATATTCATGTAATTCGATAAATCCGAGAAAATGATTCCTAAACTAATGACATAGATCAAGGCTTCTAACCCGCCTAAAATGGAAGCGGTCCGAATTTCCCCTTTTACAACAAAGATGGTTCGTAATGTCGTTAACGGTACAATTACAAGTTGCATTACCACAATTAAAAGTGCTTGTAACATGATGCTCACCTCATATAATTATTGAACAATGGGGAAAATGATTCAACTTTATCCTGCAAAAGTCTTCCACTTTTATAAGTGGTGAAATGAATACTAGGCTTTTATCAATTCAATAGGAGTTCACCCGTAGTTGAATGAAGTTAAAGCCTGTGACGGATGCCATAGGTATTCAAAGAAAATTTATCTAGCGAGCTCAATAAAATCTGGGCACAACTTCGCCAAGATAAATTTGATCTAATGCCCCTCTATTATAAAATTAAATAGAAAAAAGTAAAGGCGGAACTTTGGGGAGGACTTGGCTCTGATATTAAAAAGGAAACATAAGAAATTTTCTTAATTTTACATCATCTTAATAGAAAAAAGTTATAGATATAGTATAATAACAGTAGACTACTTAAAGTTCATTCAGCGAAGTCTTTCATTTCTAGGGAACGAATTTGATAATAAAGGTGAAAAAATGGAAAATAAATGGATGATCGGAATTGATATTGGTGGTACAACCATAAAATTGGCCTTCATATCATTCATGGGAGATATCCTTGCTAAGTGGGAACTTCCGACAAATAAAAGTAATAGCGGTAATGATATACCTGGTGATATTGCAAAGTCGATCGAGAAAAAATTAAATCTGCACGGACAGACAATTGATAAAATAATTGGAGCGGGTGTTGGTGCACCAGGACCAATTAATGATAAAGACGGTTCTGTTTATGTAGGGATTAATATCGGTTGGGAGAAGAATTATCCGTTAAAATCCAGACTTCAAGAGGTATTGTCTATTCCGGTTATCGTCGATAATGATGCGAATGTGGCGGCCTTAGGGGAGATGTGGAAAGGTGCCGGTGAAGGTGCTAAAGATATATTATGCGTGACACTCGGTACAGGAGTAGGCGGGGGAGTGATTGTGAACGGCAATATCCTCCATGGACTAAATGGGGCAGCAGGTGAGATTGGTCATATAGCAGCAGTACTGGAAGGTGGTGCTCCTTGTAATTGCGGGAAAACTGGGTGTCTTGAAACGGTTGCATCTGCAACAGGTATTGTTCGTCTGGCTAACGAGTACCTTCAAAGTAACGAAACAGAAAGCCTATTAAAAAGTGAAGCCCCCCTGACTTCCAAAGCTGTCTTTGATTATGCTGCTGCAGGAGATGAGCTTGCGCAAAAAATTGTTGAACAAGTTGCTTTTTTTCTTGGATGGTCAATAGCAAATGTTGCGAATGTAACAAATCCAGAAAAAATTGTCATCGGCGGAGGAGTTTCGAAAGCGGGTAAGACATTATTAGAGCCAATTAAGAGTCAATTTCGCCGTTTTGCTTTTCCACGTGCAGCCGAGGGTGCCGAGTTAACAATCGCTAAATTAGGGAATGATGCAGGGATAATTGGAGCTGCATGGCTAGTAAAAAATTCAATTAGAAAATAAAAATAACGGTTTCAAGAAAATGTACGTTTCGTATATCAAATTCCATTCCTGCTCACTATGTTTAAATAAAATGCAGGAATATAGGAGGTTTATTTGCTTGAAAAATATTGATGGATATAAACCCCAGAGTATAATCATAAAAGGCCAAGGGATTGGTCGAAAGTCAGTCTATGGTAAAGTCGTTATTGCCAAAAATGCGATAGAAGCTTTAGCAAAAGTTACCGAGGGATGTATTTTAGTAACTATTGGTTCTGATAAGGAAATGGTTCCGGCTATCGAAAAATGCAGTGCTCTTATTGCAGAGGAAGGCGGTCTTACAAGTCATGCCGCCATTGTAGGTTTAAACTTGGACAAAGTCGTACTGGTTGGAATATCAAATGCAACATCACGATTAAAAGATGGCCAAGAAGTAACCGTAGATGCAAATAAAGGAATCATCTATGACGGGTATATAGATTTGAGTTAATGGTCGATCTATTAATTAAAAAGAGTAGCATTCTTTTAAAATCTTATCTAAAAGAATGCTGCTCTTTTTTTAGCCTATTATTTCAATTGAATGTCTATTTTACAGTTTCCGTATTCTCATAGCGGCTATCTAAATAGTCCACGATATGAATAATATAGCCCTCAAGCGTTTGTGGAGAACGAATACAAGATCCCCATTCAGGCAAGGCATGATGACAAAGGATACAATGGGTAATTTGGTGAACCTCTTCCAATGTCACTGGAATCTTATCGACTTCTACTATTTTGGAAAGTAGGAGAACACCGTATGGAATATGACCGACCATTACACCTAATTCATCCATCGTGATTCCGCTTTGTTTGCGACTTTCCAAGCCTGATGAGTCGGCAGTCGGATAGAGGAATTTGAAATCTTCGAAAGTTTTCCCGGTATGGTCGTATTCCATTAATTTACCGATATCATGATAAAGAATACTCGTCATAAGTAACTCATAATTAGGAGTTGATTCTTTGTAATTCATCATTCCTTGGAGCATGCGATACAGATGGTCAATTGTATCTTTCCAAACTAGGTTCTTTAAATCCCCGTTTTGAAATCCAGACCATAGCTCTTGCTTGTACACCTTTTCTACAATATTAATCAGTTTTATTACTGCTTGAAAAGGATCGTCTTCTAGTTTTAGAATATAGCGGGCAAATCGCATTAATCCGACTGTGTGCTTTAATAAACCACCTAAATAGTTATGGTGATAACCTTTAGCTGCAGGCCTCATGCGAAATTGATCCCAAAACCGATTCATCGCTCCGTAAGATATTTCTTTAAAAGGAGACTGCAATTCATTTAAATAGGAAAATAGTTCCACCGTTAATTCTTCAATGCTTTGCTGTGTATAGGGTAACAGTGAGAATGGATTAATGTCTTCGTCACAAGGCTTTAAAACATTGATCGTTAAGGATTTATTTCCATTAAACTCATCTACGACTCCCTCAATATCAAAAACCGAAAAACTTTCTAATAACGGTACATTCTTCTCAACCGCACCTTGGTTGTCCCACATTTTTGCGCTGATGCTGCCAAAGTTATTACTAAAACTCATTTTTAAATATTGTTTATTGGTTTTTGTTAACTGAACTTGATATTCATTTAATAACAAACGAACTTTAACATAATCTCCAGAAGAGGCACTTTGGAGATTAAAAAATTCATTGCTGTTTGGCAACGGTGGTGGCGGATAATGACTTATGATTTCCTGTCTCTCCGAATCTGTCACCTCATATTGAACAGGAATAAAGTTATAAAAGTACGAGGTTGTTGGCTTTATCATTGTATCACTCCAATAAAGTGCGTCTTTTTAAACGTATAAACATATGTTTAATTGTAACAAACTTTAGAACCTTTGGATAAAGTTAATTAGGGTCTTGCGAAGCAGACTATAAAATTAGATGGTTTTTTTCATCCCGCATTTCCTGCATTCACGAACAAAGACAAAATCTTTTACTGTACTTTTAAAATGAGAATTCCCACAATTATCACAACGACCAGAAACTTTATCAGGATATTTATTATAATCGTAAATAATGGAAAGATCATATTCTTGCTTTGAAGTATCTTCTGACAAAAGAAACACCCTCAATCTTACTTATTTATCTTTTATTATCTATACTTACTTTTATTATTTCAAGCCTTGCTTACATATTCTAAAGATTCGTCTTATATTTGTATTTTATCAATAGGTTTCTTACAATGAACGTGAGTGACAAGAATATTGCTAAGGGGATTTTGCACATGGAATTTAATAAATTTACTGGATACATTGGTACCTACACAAAAGGGGATAGTAAGGGAATCTATTCTTTTGTCCTTGATACAGAAGTGGGGGAAATATCGGAAGTACAATTAGCGGGAACGATAGAAAACCCTACATATATTACGATTAGTAAAGATCAAAGATTTCTATACTCCGTTATGAAAGAAAATGAAAAGGGCGGCGTGGCTGCATTTAATATTGACCCAAATACGGCAAAATTAAATTTAATTAATAAACAATCGTCTGAAGGGGCACCACCTTGCCATGTCAATACGGATAGTCAGCAGCGTTATTTGTTCAGTACGAATTACCATAAAGGGACTGTGCAGTCTCATTTGATTAACCAGCATACGGGAGAAATCTCAGGACCGTCGTCTATTATTCAGCATGAAGGAAACGGTCCAGATGAACGTCAAGAAAAAGCACATACCCATTATGCGGGGATGACACCTGACGATAAATATCTTGTTGTCGTAGAATTAGGCAGTGACAAGCTCCTTTCTTATGAAGTAAAAAGTGACGGACAATTAATAGAAGTTAATCGATTAGACATTCGTCCTGGAAGTGGTCCAAGACATCTTGCTTTTCATCCGTTGAATAACAAAATTGCTTATATCATGACAGAATTTAGTTCAGAGGTGATCGTTTTAACCTATCAGGAGGAAAGTGGAAGGTTCTCTATAGTGGAAACGCATAAAACGATCCCAAACAATTTTACTGAAAATAATCAAGGCAGTGCCATCCATACGAGCAGCGATGGAAAATTTGTATATGTTGGCAATCGCGGTCACAATAGCATTGCGATTTTTAAAAGCGATCAAGAAACAGGGACATTGGAATTTGTCGCAAATGTTTCAACAGAAGGAGATTGGCCAAGAGATTTTGTGCTAGATCCAACCGAGAAATTTTTAATTGTATCCAATCAAAATTCAAGTAATTTAGTATTATTTTCAAGGGATCAAGAAACAGGAATGCTGGAATTATTACAAAAAGACATCTTAGTACCAGATCCAGTTTGTGTTAAGTTCCTCTAACTTCATTCAGCAAATGCTTTTGTACCGAAAGCTTGCAGCAGGTACAGAAGTTCTCCGGGAGATGAATGCAAATTGTACTTCGATTCAGTGAAGGTTCAAACCCAGCTGAATGAAGTTAAGCCTCCGGCGAGTCTTGCGATTTTTTAGGAGAATTTCTCGAGCGAGATCAGGGATTGTATCCAGACGCAGATTCGACATGCGAATTTGATAAAAATAAAAGAGGTGTAACCATGGCGGAAATCAAGTACGAAATAAAAGAAAACATTGGTGTTTTATCCCAATCGCCAAAAGGATGGACAAAAGAATTAAACTTAGTAAGTTGGAATAACAAAGAACCAAAGTTTGATTTGCGGGATTGGTCACCCAGGACATGAAAAGATGGGAAAAGGTATAACTCTCACAAATGAGGATTTAAAAGCATTGAAGGATTTATTAAACACGATGGAGTTATAAAGGAAAAAAACCTTGCGGCGCAAGGTTTTTTTATGGAGAATAGCGGGCTCGAATCGCTGACCTCTTGCATG
>CAWBCW010000027.1:0-442500 GCA_963787345.1 uncultured Bacillaceae bacterium
TCCTGTTCGTTCTATCTTAAAGAACATATGGCTAGCGCTTTTAATTAGATGCTTAAAAATAATCTATAGACCTGCCCAAAACAAGCCTATAGGTGAAATAACAATCACCATGAAAAGTTTCGCTTTAGGTTGTAAATCTTAATTTGATTTGGCATCCCCTCCTATTTCAGACGATGATTTTATATAATATATGTTGAACAAGCATCTAAAGAAATGGACAAGCATGGAATTTGAGCAAAAAGAGTCTGGCCCTCGCTGCATTAATCCTTTAGCAGACTGTGGGTCAGACCCCTCTTACTAGTCTAATAGAGGATCTTCATTTTCATGAAAGGACGGATAAATATCAGGATGAAGAATACTTGCGATCTTATTTAACCCAAGCAATAATTTAGGTGAAGGCCTGCAAAACAATGTTTCTTCTAATATATACAATCCATTATTTTTAATAGCCTTCATCTCTTCAGCACCAGGGCGTTTTAGAATGACCTTTGGATTGACCTTTTCCTTCTGTACACCCACCCATACGAGGCAAATAACATTAGGATCCCTTTGTCTAACCTCTTCCCAATCAGTTTGAACACTCGCTTGTAACTGATCATCAAATATGTTTTTTCCACCTGCTAGATGACTTATTTCTGTTAACCAATTATTCGCTCCAGGTGTAAAAATAGGTTTAGCCCACCACTCCCAATAGAGTGTTTTTGGCCTTCGCACTTGCTTACTCAATAATTGATAATTTTCGAGTATCGCAGTGAACTTCTTGAATACTCGTTTCGCTCGATCAGAAGTATTCGTAACCTCGCCCACAAACAGTAAACTTTCACCTACTTCAGTTAAGGTCTTAGGGTTAGGGACAATCACGTACGGAAGCTTCCGTTTTTCTAGCTCTTCAATATTCCGTTCCATCCCTGGTACACTAAGAGAAGCCAAGACGAGGTCAGGTTGTAATTCTTCCACTTTGTCCATATCAATCTTTAAATCTGAACCAAGCCTTGGCAATGATTCAATATCCTCTGGCCAATCTGAATAATCATCCACGCCAATTAACGAAGAAGTTAAGTTTAAATAACCAACTAATTCTGTATTACTAGGACAAATAGAAATTAATTTCATTTTAAAAACTCCTTTATATTGAGAGAGATTCTTCTACAACAATAAAACCTCTAAAACTCTAACCCTTTAACCGCGGGTATGCCGTCCTTGTAATAATGCTTCTCGGGTTCAATAACTGAAACGAGATCCGCTATATCCTTGATTTCTTGTTTCGCATCTCTTCCTGTAATCACAAGATGAACATGTGAAGGCTTATTCTTAATTAAGTCAATCACTTCATCTAATGGAAGAACATCTTCAATTGGAAAAGCATCAATCGCTAATGCATTATTAAGTTCATCCAAAATAACTAAATCATATTCTCCACTCATTACTGCTTCCTTTGCTTTCGGCCATCCCTTTTTTAAGGCTGCTCGATGTTCTTCAGGTGTTTTTGTCCATGTGAAACCAATTCCCAATTGAATCATTTCAACCCCAAGCTTTTCTAGGGCAATTTGTTCGCCATATGTACGCTGAGGTGATTTAATAAACTGATAAATCTTCACTTTAAAACCTCTGCCAACTCCACGGAGAGCCAATCCTAAGGAGGCTGTCGTTTTCCCCTTTCCATCACCTGTATAAATAAGAGCGTTAGACCTTTTTGTTTTTGATTCATTTTTCAATTACCTCCCGTTACGTTTGTTGCCCCCATTACTTGAGCCTTTGCAAAGTTCTTACTAAGCGCTTCCTCTATAGCCCGATAGACCATCCCACTAATCGCTTTCCCTGCCATCGTCCCTGAACCAGCATGAGATACTTTTCTCCCCTGTTGCGTAAGAGCAAGAACGAGTGTTTCTGTTGATGTACCCGCCTCTGTTGTATCAGAATGAGGATCGATAATTTGAAAATCTTGAAAAGCTTTCACTTTTGCTTCTGCAGCAGCCATACATCCACTCACAAGGGCACGATCGGAAAAATGGGCATCGATAAATAGCATGATGTTAAGGACACTCATTGTTTGATTTCTTTCAGAGGCAGACTTTTTCGTAATATCAACAGCGTTCCCTGCTCCTGCTGTTACAATCGCCATCATTTCAACTTGATCGATTTCCTCTTTTACAATCACCGTATCCTCTAATTTTGCCGAAGTCATTAATCCGACTGCTTGCTCATGAGGAATTGAATATTTCTCCATCCATTTCTGTAACTCTTTTTCAGGCTGAGGAACATGTTCTTCCTCAACATGAAATTGACAAAAATGTTTTAACCACTGAATCCCTTCGCCAATCGCACTATTTGATATCGTTCGTAATGGATAATCAAATTGAACATGAAGATATTCCTTCATTTGATTGATTTGAAAAGAATCTTTAAATGGATAACACTCGATCGATTCAGCGTATTGAGGTGTCATAAGAAGCTGGGGTTTTGGGACGATTGGATGCGATTGAGAGCTGACCTTCACCTCATAGACTTTCTTTAATTGCTCGACATTCCTTAACTTGTCTACATCTCCCACTTCTAAAAATGTCCCATTATGGAGTAACGCGATCCGATCTGCATAGAGAGAAGCTACATTCAAATCATGCAGGATCGCAAAAATCGTTAACTTCATCGTTTGCTGCCGTTCTTTTAGTAAATCCAATAGATGAAACGTATGGTTAATATCAAGATGATTCGTAGGCTCATCTAATAATAAAATTTCAGGTTCCTGAGCCAATGCTTTTGCTAGTAAAACTCTTTGTTTTTCACCGCCACTAAGCGTACGGAATTGGGCTTTTCGGAAACTCGTAACATTGGTTAACTCCATCATTTCTTCGATGATGTTCTTATCCTGCTTCGAAATTTTCTTCAAGAAGCCTTTTTGATGAGGGTAACGTCCAAGACTAATAATTTCCTCCACCGTAAAATCGAATGATACTTGAACTTCCTGTGTGAGAACCGCGATTTTTTTAGCTTTCTCCAATTTTGAGAGAGATTGAATTTTCTTCCCAGAGATAAGAACGTTTCCACTTTTAATCGGTAATTGACCTGTAATCAGTTTAAAAAGGGTCGTCTTTCCACTCCCATTTTTCCCGAGAAGCGCAAAAAACTCTCCTTCGTTTATCTCCAAATCCAAGCCGTTAACAATGGGAGAGTTCGTATATCCACCTACTAGGTTTTGTATGTTGATCATCTACTCGTCCCCTTCCCAAATCTTTCTCTAATTAATAAAAATGCAAACACAGGTGCACCGATTAAGGCAGTAATGACACCAATTGGAAGTTCTTTTGGGGCAATAATCGTTCGAGCGATAACATCAGCTAAAATAAGAAAAGATCCACCTGTCAGCATCGATAGCGGAAGAACATAGCGGTGATTCGGACCCGCTACAAGCCGGACAAGATGCGGAATCACAAGTCCAACAAAACCAATTGCTCCTGAAACTGCGACAGATGCTCCCGTTAATAAAGAGGCTCCTAGGAGAATGAAAGTTTTTCCTTTTTTAACATCGACACCAATATGATCAGCGGCCTCTTCGCCAAGTGCCATCGCATTTAATTCACGATGATAATAGAACAGGATACATGCACCAATAATCATAAACGGAAAAATCAATTCAACATAACTCCACCCTCTCATTCCTACACTTCCATATAACCAATAAATAATTTGAACCATCGACTCTCGATCTCCTAATGAAATGAGAAGAGAAACGACCGCACTAATAAAAGCACTCACAATGATTCCCGCCAAGATAATCGTTTCAATTGCTAAACTGCGGCTGCTTAAACGAACGAGTCCGAATACAATGAGTAAGGTAATCAAACCGCTTACAATGGAAAGGATCGGGAGTGTAAAACTTCCTAACCCAATAATCGAGAGGTTAAAAAATAATACGAGAACCGCTCCTAGCGAAGCACCTGATGATACCCCAATTGTATAGGGGTCTGCCAGTGGGTTACGTAAAAGACCTTGAAAGGCAGCACCAGCCAATGCAAGTGAAGCACCTACACAAAAGGCAAGTAGAATTCGCGGGAGACGAATATTCCAAATAATCATCTCTTCATTTTTCGCTACCTCGTCTAAGAGACTAATATGAAACATTTTCTCGAGAATGATATGAAAAATTGTAGGGATTGGAACAGATACAGAGCTATATAATAAGCCAAGAAGGCTTATACAAAGTAAAAGCCCTCCGCTTAATAGATATAACCAGCCTATTTTATTGCTTAAAAGTTTCCGGATAGATAAGTTCCGCAAGGTTTTCGACTCCTTCAATTAAACGAGGACCAGGTCTTGTCACCGTATTGCTATCAACATCAACTATATTTCCATTTTTCACAGCTGGCACTTCTGCCCAACCTTCACGACTTAATACCTCTGTTTTTGGATCATCGATATAATAGCCGTACGTAGTCACAATCACATCTGGGTTTAATTTAACAATTTCTTCTTCTGTCAGTTTTACCCAGCCTTCATGATCTTCTGCAGCATTAATCGCTCCAACCGACTGGAGCATTTCATGCATAAACGTGTTTTTTCCGGTCGTAAAAATATCTGGACCTGGTGACACTTCAACCCAAACTTTCTTTTTATCTGTAACGGATTCCGCTTTATCTTTGATGGTTTGAAGGCGTTCCTTCATATCCGCCACAATTTCTTCTGCTTCGTTTTTTGTTCCAGTAGCCTGTCCAATCATTTCAATATTGTGATAGGCGTCCTCAAAGGATTCAGCATCTCCGACAACAATGACATCAATTCCTGCATCTTCAAACTGTTTTAAAACATTCGGATGGGTCTTGTAATGATAATCGGTCACAAGTGCCACATCTGGAAGCAGGGAAAGAACGAGCTCTACATTAATATCTTGCGCACCAACGGTCTGAATTTCGAGGGCCTCCTTTGGATAGTCATCGTAATCAGATCTACCGATGAGCTTATCTCCTACCCCAAGGGCAAAAGCGATTTCAGTATTACTCGCCTGAATGGAAACAATCGTTTCAGGTTCTTCCTCGATCGTTACCTCTCGATTGGCCCCGTCTGTAATCGTGACTGGAAAGGCCTCTCCACTGTTCCCGGCTACTTCTTCCGTCTTATCCATTGAAGTTACGTCTTCCTTATCTTGCGTCTCCGTTTCTCCTGTACCACAACCAATCATCATGATCATGCTTAACAGCAGAATAATACTGAAAAGCCCCCATTTTCTTAACATCTCTTTCATCTTTTTTCCTCCTACTATTTTTTGAACAAAAAAAATACGCTTTTCCTGTGGAAAGCGTAAAGTAAAAAGGCAGATATATACTAAGTTTATGTAGATAGCATAATAACT
Source organism: uncultured Bacillaceae bacterium (assembly GCA_963787345.1). Classification (GTDB taxonomy): domain Bacteria; phylum Bacillota; class Bacilli; order Bacillales; family Cytobacillaceae; genus Bacillus_BD. The sequence continues at coordinate 5,345 of CAWBCW010000027.1, forward strand.
CGCAATCTCCTTATTAAATATAAAATAGTAGATTGCCTGCACTTTAAACATTCCTTTCCGCGAGGAAGCTTAAATACAAATAGGCAGGTCTCCTGACTTACGAATCAACAGTTGGTTATTCCTTCCCATGTTCAAAACACAGTGGATCTCATTAACCTTCCTACTCGCTTACAGTGGCGGGACCGCGTTGGACTTTCACCAACTTCCCTCTTCGTCTTAAATGAAACATTTAAGAAACCTATTTGTCTCGTATTCAATTTTTTGTTCTACGTCATTATAGTAGAGGAATCTGCTTTTGTAAACAAACATAAAGTGACTGTCCATCACCATATTAACGCTTTAATAGACCAAGTCTTAGACCCTATTACAAAATTCGTTCGACATTTTCCTGCATTAACTTGTCAACGAAAAACAAGAAATAGTCTAAACCGCCAAAGTAAAACAATTAAAGTTCTCAACTTTAAAAATAAAGGCATGATAATGTAAAATGATGTCGTTAGTTTGAATTTTGAGAAAACAATTATAAGAAAAATTGCATGATATACTTTTTTTCGTAATAGAAAACAGATGCTCAAATTTAGAGGAGGACATTATGTTAAAAAATTTAATACATAGTTTCCAATTAGAAAAAGATCGTAATCCCTCACATGTCAATGAACTATTGGATTTTCTTCAAAAAGATTACATTTCTGGAAAACTCTCTATTTTAGAGTACAAAAAGATTTTTTCGGAATTAGACAAGCGAAACGCTGAAAAACCTGTCTCTTATTTTGTGAAATTCAATTCACTTGAAAACGTGCATATTACTGGATGAAAATAAAACAAATGGACCGCCTCCATATCAAATGCAGAGACGGTTCTCTTTTTACCTAGTTAACCACATTTCAGAATATTGGTAATATTAATAAGCTTCCTTTGCCCGCTTCCGAAAAACTCTAGCCAGTGCTGCAACGGTTAAGAGAACACCTAGGAAGAAAAATAGATTAAAAAACGTTTGCAAGTCATCATTCTTTGGGGAATTCGCTACTAAACCACTTATTCCTAGAAACAAGATTCCAATTAAAGAGAGGAATCCAGCAAATACCTTTTGACTTCGTTTAAACAAAAGAAATCCGATTAAAATCAACAGATGTGTGCCACTTAATAACATGAGGATGGGAAATGTAGGGAAAAATTTGGCGGCATAAACAAAATAGTCTAAGAGCAAAATGTCACTTGATTGGAAAACTTCACCATTCAGCCAATGAGAGAAAATAGCTGTAGATTTCCATTCGTTCGCGTTTTGTAAAATATTACTGCCTTCATACCATGCCGCAATTGTAGAGAATAGAAAAAGCATCGAACTTAAACCGAGTTGGATCATGATTTTGAACATTTTCCTCACCTCAATTAGATTTGGATGTTACTTTCACCAAAAATCCTCTGACGATCCTACTAGCCTATGTATTTTCTTTTCGATATCTACTCAAGAATCCCTTTAATTTTTATAAAGAAAAGAGGCACAAAAAAACGCCATAAACCACCTATAATCTGGTAGTTTCGCCGTTCTTCTCTCGTTTCAAATTGACATGTTTCTCCATCGACTTATCAGTTAAGTTGATAGATAATAGGAATCGCCTAAAAAGATCCCAATATATGATTATAAAAGACTAATTACATATTAAACTGTTTAAATTATAATAAAGTTATTAAACAATGTCATTAACGCAAAATTTGTCGAAATATAAGCTTTATTAAATGAAAATCTAGCAATGGGAGGATATGTAAGTGCGTGTAAAATTAAATAAAAGAGGGAAAATTGCACTTTCCATTCTTTTAACCATCATGATTGTACTTATATCAGGAATGGTTAGCAATAATGAACAGAAATCAGCGAAAGGAAAGGGCTCTACTACAGAGGAGTCACTAGAATTGTTAGCCTTTTCTGCTGAACCAGTGGAAGCCTTTTCTAATTCTCGATTAAGTCAATCAATCATTGAACAAGAGAGTAAAAAAAGAGAAGCGGCCCGCAAAAAAGCAATTGCCAAGCAGAATAAGCTCGATCTAGAAGAAAATGCGATTTACCTTACCTTTGATGATGGACCTTCAAAAGCTTCAGATCAATTATTGAATATCTTAAACGAATATGGAATGAATGCAACCTTTTTCATGCTCGCTCCAAACATAAAAAAATATCCCGAGACTGTGAAACGAATGCATCAGGAGGGACATACTCTTGCCCTGCACGGGGTGACACATGACGTCGGGAAGATTTACAGCAGTCCATCCGCTCCAACAGAGGAAATGAAAGAGACTCAGGAAATCATAGAAAACATCACAGGTATACGCACCGACATGATCCGTCTCCCTTATGGCAGTTTTCCATATTTAACTGAAGAAATGCGCTTTGTACTCGATCAAAAAGACTTTATCGTTTGGGATTGGAATGTAGACAGTCGTGACTGGGAATTTAGGAATCAACGATATGTTCAACATACAATCCAAGAAATCCATAAACAGCATCAAGCAGGTGTAACTCCAATTGTCCTTCTCCATGATAAACCTGAAACAATCAAACATTTACCAAAACTATTATCCTATATTGAAAATCAAGGCTTTCAAACAAAAGTATTGACGAACGATTTGCCTCCATTAACATTTCCTTGTGAAGGTCGCTGCCGTTCAAGTTCCGGTTTAGATGCGGGGAGGTAACCTTAAATTGAAGCGAATACGAGCATTTGCGATTGTTGTGAGTTTCGTTATTTTTCTATTTGGCTGTCAATCAAATAAACAGGCAGACAAAATCCATAAAATATTGGAGGAATCGACTGCTTTCGAAAAGCACTTCACTACTAATCTAACGGATTTATTCCAAACGAGAGAAAATGCACAATCGATATATATGGAACTGATTCATCTCGACATTAATGATAAGAACAACATTAGTGAAAAGATCGATCATGCCTACACATTCATGGACGAACAACAAAAATTACTAGAAGAAGCACAAGAAAGCTTCCAAAAAGCTTATGGAAAAGCTGCAACGATAGAAAAACGAATTAAAAAAATAAAAGACGACGATCAAAAAAACGAGGCATCAAAATTAATCACGATTATGAATGAAAGAAAGAAATTAATCGATACCTTTTTCGAAGACTACCATAAAAATTTACAATTACAGAATGCCTTTTATGGACAACTTAAAGAAGAAACATACAACTTAGAAACGTTTAATGAGCTCATTCATGAAAGCAATGAACGCAGTCAAAGCATGGAAGAGATGATCGAACAATTCAATCAATATACCGAACAGTATATTAAGGCAGAAAAAGACTTTTATCAAATGATTTAGCTCGAAAAATACGAAGGGGAAACCTTTAGAGCGATTCCCCTTCAGATCCTGTCCAAGCTGTGTTACAGAAATACATCCTAAGATTAAGAAAAAACAAAAAAGCCGAGTAGTAAGGGCATTCCCTACAAGGCCTAAGTTGGAAAATATTAAGGAAACAAAAGGATTTTCTCCGAGTTTCAATCAATCTGGATTCTATCCCCAATGCTTATACTCCCAGGTTTGACTACAGACCCATAAACTCCAAAGCTGCCAGCATTATTTCTTACAATTGACCTTAATACATTTGGATCTTTTGGCAAGTCGCCCTGAGCCAATGTTGTCATGACACACCGCTTTGTTTCCTGCGAAACTTTGAGCTTTACATTGCCAATTGTTAAGGTTTTTCCGACCCAATCATTTTCTACAAATGCTTCCGTATCTGGAACCTCAATAATTAGATTAGGCCTGAACCTCCGTGGTTCAATTCGACTCTCCGGTGCCAGCTTCTTTAAGTAATTAATCGTTGAAGTTGTAATAATATGAACCATGTCAATATCAAAAAACGTGCCATTAGGTGAAGTTCTTGTGAAAATCGAGCCTTTGTTATCAAGTTCCTCGATTTCTTCCGGAATGTATCCTTCAAACTGTACATCGCTTGAGGATGGCGTTGACAAATGAACCTTTCGATTAAAGCTGTTTGAAAGGAGTTTATCTTTTTCTTCGTCTGTACTAATCATCGATTCCCCATTAGGAAAAGTAATTCTTACCGGTGGAATACCAGCATCCTTTTGTGGGGGTTCAATAAAATTTGCCCGATACCGAAACATATTTGGCCATTTTTGTGGATTTTTTGCATTTGCAAGTTTACCAGTTTCATGATCAATGACGCCATATGCTCGGTCTCCTAATAACCCCTTTTCCGTTATTTCACAGGCGTTTAATTCCTCTCCCATCATCGACTTAACTGGGTATCTCCAAATCGAAGCAACCTTTAAAGAGGTCATCCAATCACCCTTTCAATTCTTTATAGTAAATAGTATGTCTTACTTGTAAGTATATTGATTTACGTGAAATTTGCAAAAAATAAGGAGATACTTTGCCTCTCTGATATCTCTATCATGGAAGATTCATCGCTACTGAATTAAACGACAGCGTCTTCTAGCAAGTTCCAATCTAACAAACTTCTTTTGACGTTTTTTGCTCTAGCAATAATTTTTCAAACTCATTTGCTGGAACAGGACGGCTGAAAAAGTAGCCTTGCCCTTCGTCACAACCAAGCTTTTTCAAAAAGAGTAATTGATCACGAGTCTCTATTCCCTCCGCAATCACACTAACCTGTAAATAAGTGGCCATATTAATAATCATTTCAATAATCGCTCCGCCACTCGTACTAATCTCTTCCACAAAGGAACGATCGATTTTCAAACTATTTATCGGAAAATCTCTTAAGTACGCTAACGATGAATAGCCGGTTCCGAAGTCATCAATTGATAATGACACACCTAACATTTTAATTTTCTTGAGAATTGGAATCGTTAACTGGGGTATTTGCATCGAACTTTCGGTAATTTCCAATTCCAAATCAGATGGATGCAAATCTGTTTTTTCTAAAAGATTGATCACCATGCCGAATAAATCCTTTTTAAACAAATCAGAAGAAATGTTGACACCCATTTTCAAATTAGAAAATCCATCCGTTTTCCATTTTTGAATTTGTCTGCACGCTTCTTCCAATACCCATTCCGTCATTGGGATGATTAAGCCCGTTTCTTCCGCTAACGGAATGAATTCTGAAGGCGGGATCATCCCTTTTGTCGGATGATTCCAACGAATTAACGCCTCTGCACCTGTAATTTTCTCAGAAGCTAAATCCACTTTCGGTTGATAATAGAGAACAAACTGCTTTTCCTTAACCGCATGCCTTAAGTCACTTTCCATATTCATTTGTTTCGATAATTGTCGGGAAGTGCCAGATCGATAAAATTGGTATTCATTGTTTCCATGCTCTTTTGCTAAATACATCGCACTATCCGCTTTCTTCAACAAAGTACTTACATCTTGACCATCCTCTGGATAGAGACTGACACCCAAGCTGGCGGTAAGATATAGCCTTTGTTGCTGCAAATAAAATGGATATAAAAATAAGTTCAATGTTTTTTGAGCAAACTGCTCTACTTTCTCTTTGGATTGATATTTGAGGACAATGATAAATTCATCCCCGCCAAATCGATATAAATCTGCTTTGTCTGAAAGATTTTCATTCAAGCGATCGGACACATCGGTAAGCAATTTATCTCCGACCATGTGACTTAATGTATCATTAATATATTTAAATCGATTTAAATCTAAAAAGATCAATGCCAGTTGATCATGCTTCTCCCCTTGAGCAATCCATTTTGTTATATCCTCTCTAAAACAGCGACGATTCCGTAAGCCTGTTAATTCATCATGATAGGCATTATATAAGATTTGTTCTTCGATTTCTTTTTGTTCCGTAATATCCTGTCGAATCGCCATGAATTGATAAGGTTTCTTATTTGAATCTAAAAAAGGAACAATTGTTGTTTTTACCCAATAAAATGTTCCATCTTTTGCTCGATTTTTAAATTCCCCTGTCCAGACACTTCCACTTTGAACGGTCTTCCACATTTCTCGAATGTACTCTTTTGGATGATACCCAGAATTAATAATTCGATGATCCTTTCCAAGCAATTCGTCCCTGCTGTATTTAGAAATCTCACAAAATTTATCATTGACATAAGTAATGATCCCCTTTATGATCTGTAGTGGCTACAATAGAGGATTCATCCAAGGCAAACTTAAAGTCTGCTAATTCTTTGATCGTCGTATTTAATTCAAGCTCTTTTAGCTTTGCAAATGTAATTTCATGTCCTAACATTAAGATGGCCTTACGACTTCCATCCTGATGATAAAAGGGGATTTTATAAATTTTGAAAGTTTGATAAACCCCATATTTATTAGAAAATTCCCATTCAAACTCGGTTATCGTCTTTTTATCCCAAGTCTCTTCATCTGAAACGATACAATCCTCAAAGATTTCTTTAAACTGAGGAAACATCTTTGCCAACTCTTGATCACTTTTACCAATCAATTCCCCTTGTTTCAAATCAAATAAATGATGAACCGCTTCATTCACATCTACCCAATGTCCAGCCCCATCTTTTAAACAAGCAAAGTCTGTAATCGAAGTTAAGATATTGCTCAATTCATTCTCATCAATTTTATACTTCTCAATTAACCCTTTCATTTTATCCCCCTACCCAAAAGAAATTCTCATTTCTTCTCATCCAATTCCCCAAAATCATTTTATCCATTTCATTCAATCGACATGACTTTAATGATATTCTCATCGTCGTATTTCATTTTTTTCAATCAGGCAGACTCATTTCTAGCAAACGATTTTAAAACCCTATTTAAGCATAAAAAGAATTACTATTTTGATATTCCATTTATTCAAATAATAGATGCTAAAACTCACCTTAAATTGGCATAAAGAAACTAGATCATTCGCTATGATATAGCCCTAATCTAGCTAATAGTAATTATCTAAATATTTATTATTGTGAAATAAAATTGTGAATTAGGAATATTATACTATAAACTTATTTTTCAATCAATACTATAATAGTAAAAGAATGAGTTGTATCAAGGAATCAAGGGACGTTCCTCACATTATCCCAACTTTCACCACTTATTACAATTTGAATTGGTTGGTGATTGTATCCTTTACCATTTCTACTCTCTTCGTAGTAAAATATATAGAGACACAGAAATAGCTCAAAACGAGAAAGGAAGTTTTATAGATGACGTTGCAGCAATTGAGGTATGTAATTGAGGTGGCGCGGTGCCATTCCATTAGTCAGGCTGCGCAAAACTTGTTCATTAGCCAGCCAAGCCTTTCGAACGCGTTGAGAGAGTTGGAAAAAGAAATGGGGATTACGATTTTTTCACGAACGAATAAAGGGATCATTATTACGCCAGAAGGGTCAGAGTTTTTAGGGTATGCGAGACAAGTTGTCGAACAAGCCGAACTGCTTGAAAACCGCTATACCGGTACCCAAGAGCCTCAGCATCATTTCTCTGTATCCGCTCAACATTATGCTTTTGCGGTCAGCGCTTTTGTCCGTTTATTAAAAGGTTATCATCGGGACGAATACGAGTTTGCTTTACGCGAAACGAAAACACATGAAATCATCGAAGATGTGAAAAGTTTGCGAAGTGAAATTGGAATTTTATATATGAATGAATTCAATCAAAAGGTTATCAAAAAGTTTTTGCGCGAAGGAAACTTGCAGTTTCATGAACTGTTCGTCGCAAGTCCATACGTGTTCATTAGCTCGAAAAATCCACTAGCAAAAAGGGAATTTGTAACTTTATCGGATTTGCTGCCATATCCTTATCTTTCGTTTGAACAAGGTGAATATAACTCGTTTTATTTTTCAGAAGAAATATTGAGTACCATTTCAAGACCGAAAAACATCCGTGTCACCGACCGTGCAACCTTATTTAACCTATTGATTGGGCTAAATGGTTATACAATTTCAACTGGGGTTATCAGTCAAGAGTTAAATGGAGAGGACATTGTGGCTGTTCCATTACAGGTCAATGAACGGATCACCGTCGGCTACATTACCCACAAAAACATCACAAACAGTCGATTAGCAGATGTGTATATCCAATATTTAAAAGAATCGATTGCCGAAGAACAAGCTCAACTATAGCTTAAAGCTATAGTGAATGATAGTTATTAAGTGTTACGTTATAATTGGTCCCCTATGCTACACTACATTTACATCATGGTGATGAGGAAAACGACAAAAACATTAAAGAAGCAAGTCAATACGTACCATCAGAGCAAATTTGTTTAAGCCCTCAATGTGGACTTACCTCCACACACCACAGAAATGTATTAGCTGAAAACGAGCAATGGGAAAAATTAAAATTTATTGCGGAAACAGCGAAGGAGATTTTAGGTTAAGTTTTTTAAAATTAAATATGAAATGCAGCAGATGCAAATTGTTCATTCACTTTGCTTAAAAGGGAAGTTCGGTGAAATTCCGGCACGGTCCCGCCACTGTGATGGAGAGCAACTTTTTATATACCACTGTTTCATTGTTGAAATGGGAAGGAAAAAGAAGCGATGACCCTAAGTCAGGAGACCTGTCTGTTGTATGCACTTGACTCTACGGAGAATAGAGGGAGTGAGAAATACGTGTTGAGGAGCATTAGAAACCTCTACTCTAGTTTGTGTTACGTATTAATCTCTCTTTTCCATAGAAAAGGGAGATTTTTTTATTTATCAAATTCGCCATCGGCAAATTTCGCCCAGATTTTATCGAGCTCGCGAAGGTATTCTTTCCTTTGAAAATCTGTGGCATCCGCCGGAGGCTTTAACTTCATTCAGCTGAGGGTTGAATCCCCACTGAATTGGAGAAAATTTGCATTCACGTTAACCACTTATAGAAGTGGGAGACTTCCGCTGAAGGAAGTTAAAAAGATACATGGGGAGGAATATTATAATGAGTATTGCGAGAAGTTCAAACTTAGGTTATCCACGAATTGGAGAAAATCGCGAATGGAAAAAAGCACTTGAACAATTTTGGAGTGGCCAATTAGAAAAAGAAACCTTTTTAAAGCAGATTGAAGAAATTCGCTTACAGCATTTACAAAAACAGAAAGAGCAAGGCATTGATCTAATCCCAGTTGGAGACTTTAGCCTTTACGATCATGTTCTTGATACCGCAACGATGTTTGGAATCGTACCGAAACGCTTCCAGTACGAAGGCGGAAAAGTATCACTTGAAACCTATTTTGATATCGCACGTGGGTCCAAAAATGCGATCGCTTCTGAAATGACGAAATGGTTTAATACAAACTATCACTACATTGTTCCTGAATTGAACGAAACTGTACCCACCCTTGTTGAAAACCGCCCGCTTCAATTTTATAAAGAAGCAAAAGAAAAATTGAACATTGAAGGGAAGCCTGTCATCTTAGGTCCGATCACCTTTATCAAACTTTCAAAAGGCTATGAAGAAAAGGAGTTTCCAACGATTATTGAACAATTCGTCCCCCTTTATACCAAGCTTTTACGAGAGTTAGAGACAGAAGGAGTCAAATGGATCCAAATAGATGAACCGTATTTATGTACGACCATTTCAAAAGAAGATCTGGGATTCTATCATGCTGTTTACAAACGATTACATGAAGCCGCACCAACACTGAACATTCTTTTACAAACTTATTTTGACAGCATCGATGATTATGAAGAGATCGTCTCCCTTCCCGTTCAGGGCATCGGACTTGATTTCGTTCGTGATGCAGGTCAAAACCTTGCACATTTGAAAAAACACGGTTTTCCAAACGACAAAGTACTTGCCGCTGGAATCATTGATGGACGTAATATTTGGTCCGCTGACCTTGAGCAAAAGTCTGCGACCCTCACAGAATTATTGGGAATTGTCTCAAAAGACCGCTTAATCATTCAGCCTTCAGCTAGTTTATTACATGTTCCTATTACCGTACAAAATGAAAGCATGATTGAACCGATTTTAAAAGATGCTCTTTCATTTGCTGATGAAAAGTTAGCAGAGGTCGTGCTACTGACAAAAGGATTAAATGATGGCTTTGAAACCATTCAGAACGAAGTAGCCGTAAATTCTAATGCGATCCAATTATTAAATGAATCCCCCTTTCGAAACAACGAGAGAGTAAAGAAAGAAATCGCAAACTTGGATCGATATCAAACACAGCGTCAATCCGTATTTAAAGTTCGCCAAAAAGTTCAAAAAGAAGCTTTTCAATTGCCACTGCTGCCAACCACTACGATTGGTAGTTTCCCGCAAACGAAAGAAGTGCGAAAACAGCGTTCAGATTGGCGTAAAGGAGAATTAGCAGATCAACAATATCAGGAATATGTGAAAGCTGAAATAAAGAAATGGGTGGAGATTCAAGAAGAACTAGACCTTGATGTATTGGTTCATGGTGAGTTTGAACGCACGGACATGGTCGAATATTTTGGTGAAAAATTAGCCGGTTTTCAGTTTACTAAATTTGGCTGGGTTCAATCCTATGGTTCTCGTTGTGTAAAACCCCCACTTATTTACGGAGATGTTTCCTTCCTAGAACCAATGACTGTGGCAGAAACAGTCTATGCCAAAACCTTAACAAAGAAACCTATTAAGGGAATGCTGACAGGTCCTGTGACGATTTTAAACTGGTCTTTCGTCCGTGATGACCTTTCACGCTTTGAAGTGGCAAACCAAATTGCCTTGGCCCTTAGAAAAGAAGTGGAAGCTTTAGAAAGTAATGGGATTACGATGATTCAAGTTGATGAGCCTGCGCTAAGAGAAGGAATGCCATTAAAAGAGGATAAGTGGGAAAGCTATTTGAATGCTGCCATTTATGCCTTTAAACTGACTACCTCCTCTGTTCAAGACGGGACACAAATCCATACGCATATGTGTTATTCCAACTTCAAAGATATTATTGATGCCATTAAAGCCCTTGATGCAGATGTGATTTCGATCGAAACATCCAGAAGCCATGGGGATTTAATTCATGACTTTGAAGAAAACACTTATGATCAAGGAATTGGCCTCGGCGTGTACGATATTCACAGCCCACGTATACCAAAATCGGAAGAACTAACACAAAATATTGACCGTGCTCTAAAGGTAATGAATCCTAGTTTGTTCTGGATTAACCCGGATTGCGGGTTAAAAACACGCGGTACTGAAGAAACGATTGCCGCATTGAAAATCATGGTCGAAGCTGCTAAAACAGCAAGAAAAAAGTTACTTGTGGAGAAAGGTTAAGGAATAACAAAGGTGACCGTTAGAGGGTATGAATAAGTCAACTTTTTTAAATGATTAAATTAACAAAAATCGGCATTTTGACAAGTTAAAGAGGATAGCAATTTGGCTATCCTCTTTAAATTCTTCCTTTCAGCATAAAAAGTGACCGGAATGGTTTATATTTGTTAAAACCAATGTTTTGGATATTGTCTATTCGAAAATAGATTATTATAAAGCATGGCTATTATAACTAGTAATATGGCCCCAATTATAATGGGAATCAAATATCCCCATCCAGTTTCAAAGTTAATCGCTACTAGAGCACTTGCTGCTGCCGGAGGATGTATCGTATTTGTAAGCGACATGAGAAGTAATACAATGACTAAAGAAACGATAATAATAGATAAACTTTTACCAAAAGTACTCCAAATGATAAGTCCTGTAGTAGTGGAAAGGATATAGCCTCCAATGACTTGCCTAGGCTGAGATAATGGTCCCTGATACGCAATAAATACGAGTACACAGCTTGCGCCTAAAGGACCTATAACCATAGGATAATGAAAGAACACTGCTAATAGGCAGATAATACTTACAGCGAGAAAAACACCTGTTGCGGAAATAAGGGAATCGATATAATCGAATCGAGTTTCGCTTCTAGGTTTTCCCTTCATTTTATTTACATATTGGACAAAACCCTCAAAAGACTGGGTTTTTATATCACCATTTGATTTTTCTATACTATTCATTTTCTTCCCCTTATACTTCTTCATTAGCATAATTAATGTTTACACTATATATATAGTATATAATATAGGAAATCTATGAATATTAAAATACTTTTGCACTTATTGATTCGTTACTTATCGTTAAATATTTTGAATATTAGTACAATACCAAGATTATTTTTGTATTTGCATCTAGCTTTCATTGAAAATAAAATCACCTTCCATTTTTCTGGAAAGTGATTTTAGTAATATCTGAACGTTAATCGAGACAGGGAACGATCCCCTCTGTTTCACCTGATGTTTGATTATACCCCTTGTTTATTTCCCCATACATAGGTATGTAGTTGGGGAAGAACTTTAACATGATTAAGATCTTTGTCTTGCATGACTTTCTGAATTAACCACTCATACCTTTGTAGTAATACGTTTAATAATTCGGATTTATCATTTGTCGTGATACTTTCATTCCCCACTTGAAGATAAAAAGGAACTCGAGGATATCGTTGATGAATTTTTTTTGCATATTCAAAGTCCTGATCATTAAATACAACAATCTTTAAACTGTAATGCTTCTCACTACTAGATAACTGAAGTTTATGAATAATCCTGTCTAATATTTCAAAATTCGTAGACATTCTAGAACTAGGTGGTTTCGGAGATAGTGTCAGTTCATCAATCTCACAAAACCAATCCTGCCATTTACTGCCTTGTGTTTCAAGACCAATCTTTATGTTATGTCCCTGTAAGATTTCGATTAAATCACCCATGTTTTTAATGAGAGCTGGATTTCCACCTGAAATCGTTACAAATGAAAATCTCTCTCCACCTAAATCCTTTAATTCATTCCAAATCTCTTCTGCATCCATCTGTCTTACTAAATTCTTTCCGCTACCATCCCACGTAAAAGAGGAATCGCACCAGGAACAAGAATAATCACAACCTGCTGTTCGGATAAACATTGTTTTTTGACCAATCACCATCCCTTCTCCTTGAATGGTAGGTCCAAATATTTCAATCACTGGGATTTTACTCAACTTCCATCCATTCCCTTCTCACTTCTGCATAGCTTGTCGGAGTTTCATATAGACGTACAAATTCAACACGTGCACCGTTATACTGACTCTTTCTTTCACCTTTTTGAAGTGCATCTGACATTTGCTCATATATCCAAACAACCATATTTTCAGCAGTCGTATTCATAGCCGGTAACGTTTCATTTAAATATCTATGATCAAGATATACCTCAATTTCTGATTTCCAAATCTCTTTAATATCACCAAAATCAATCATGATTCCACGCTCATCCACAAAACCACTTATGCCAAATACCACACGATAAGTATGCCCATGGAGATTTTTACATTTTCCATCATAGGCATGAAGATGATGAGCTGCATCAAAAGTAAATTCTTTACTAACCAATACTCGTTTTTGATGGTACTTTAACTGATTCTGTTCAATATCTTCACCCAGTTTTTGGAGCTTTTCAACAATACGAAATCCAAACATTTCGATACCCCTTTCTTACATTTAAAGTTTTTAACCACATCAATGAATGATCGTTAATAAATTGTTAATCCATCACTCTTTTTTTCTATCATTTTATTTCAGTCCTATATGTTGCTTTTAATCAAACATAACAATGATTTCATTGGCCTAACCAAGCTGGGTGGGTGTACAATCTTTACCCCTCTAAACCCAAGGATCCTTTTATCTATCTACTTGTAAGAACACTTCCTTTAAAAATGAAAAACAGTCCTACTAAAGAGCGTAGAACTGTTCCTCCTTAGTTTTTTATAGAGGGTAGCTAGAACCTCTTTGTATATGAGAAATTACATTTTCTAATTATAGCATATTTCGTTGGTCCCACTTAACAAAGCTTTGTAAGCCCTCAATTCCCTGCGTTACTTCTTCCTCTCCGATCAACAAACTCCCCTCATTTATCAATGAAAAAGAAAACATTGATGTTTCATCGTTTTTTAAATAAGGGTAGGCCGTTTAACCTTTCCTTCATTCTTTTATTACGGAACGAATCTATAAAACTTATCATTCGTTTCACCTCAAGCCGCTATCATACGTATTTCTACTACTTTATGAAGATCTACCCATCCTTATTCTTATTATAAATGATCGATCGTTTTAGAATGATTTATTTCTCCACTTCCAGCCAATCTTTACATTCTGATTTGTCTTCCATATTAAAATAATATTCAAAAGAGAGTAACCAAAATTAAGGTTACTCTCTTTTGAATAAAAAATTTATTAATTATGTCACTTCTTTTTCCTTGAACTTGCGCCTTTGCTATTATCAAATTCGCCTTGGCGTATTTGCGCCCAGATTTTATCGAGCCTGCGAAGGTATTCTTTCCTTTGAAAATCTGTGGCATCCGCCGGAGGCTTTAACTGCATTCAGCCAGGGTTTGAACCCCCACTGAATGGTTAAAAAACTTAGCATTCATCTCACCACTTATAGAAGTGAGAGACTTCTGTACCTGTCGCAAGCTTTCGGTACAAAAACATTTGCTGAATGAAGTTAAATGATTTTTTCATCGTTATTTACACCCCTTCAATTTTAAATCACTATAAAGAGATTCCTCATCAATCCACCAGCGATTCGTCAAATGATCTCTTTTAAGGATAAAGTGGACCGTCTTTTTTTCTTTTCCTAATTTATCTCTATAAATGTTTAGCCTAGCTGGAGTTTCAATAAATAATAGTCCATTAACGTCTTTCATCTGTAGCTCTTGGATATTACTAACACTAATATGTGTAATACCGTCTATCAGATTATCAAAACAATTTATGCGGTTAGAATCAGAAATAATCAGATTTAATAATGTTTGATCATCCTGATTAACAGCTGCACTAAAAACATTGATAAGTTCATAAGGACTTACAGCAGTTAAATATTCTTCTAATTTCCCAGCAGCTTTTAAAACCATTAACTTATGTGAGAGATCTTCTTTCTTTAATCCATGGGTAGTACTCCCATAAAAATGAACACAAAAATGGCCAGGGAAATTGTTTTTCAAAATCCCCCCGCCATGAGGCATACCGTTCATAGAAGCTGCGATCATTTGATCATTAACTAACACGATAATGGCTCTCCGTTTCCAGCTCCATTGATCTTTATAGATCTTCTTCATAATCTTAGTATCTTCTTTTGTTAGCGGCTGTACATCAGCATGATGACTGCCAGCCCTTCTTTGAACTCTAAATTCCAATCCCGTATCAACATCTATGATTGTAAACTTTGTTTTGTTTGGCAAGAGTTGATTTACCTCTTTCCAAGGTAACATTTCGGTTTTAAAACTTATTGGTGTATCTTCATCCTCCAATTGTTTTGCATAAGTTAAATGATTCATCATCCCAGAAAATATAAAAATCACCACAAGTATGTAACAGCATCTTTTGTTAATCATGTTTCATTCTCCACTGCGTTTTTATGTTATTTTTAAATGGTAAAAAGTAGGGGAACAAAAACGGTCCCCCTCGTTTCTGTTTTAAGGCACCTTCCAGAAAAATGGAAGATTCCTGATATGTTTTTATTCTTATTGATCACCAAATTTAAACCATTTTTTTACTTTTTCTAGAATACCGGAACGTTCATCTGTTCCATTTCCATAAGAAAGTCCAAATTTATATGCATAAGCATCTCCATGTTTATTATGATAAACATAGGAAGGATCTTCTCTGAAACCTGGAACATCACCAGCATCGTTATCAATTGCTTCTTGATTCGCAGGCATTGTAAAAGGTAATTTTCCTGTTGGATTAAATTTTCCGCGAATCATATCAACTAACGCTTCTGGCTTCGTTCCAAACGTAGCAATCACAGCCGCAGCATTTGGTTCAATGTTATTGATTAGCCATGGACTTCTCAAATTAATCGCCGTAATCGTTGGAACTTTTTGCTGGATGCTATTGATTCGGTCGATTTCCGCTATTTCCGTTTCAGGTCCAATTAACAACTGTGGAAATCTTTTTAATAAACTCTGCTTTGGCTGAAGCAAAATCAATGCATGTGTCGCTTCTTCCAGATTATCCACCATCGTGATTGCGGGATCATGATGGCTAATTTTCCCCTTCAATTTCTGTGTATGTTCTCCGTTATTTCCTCCAGGAAACACTTCCACAAAAAGCTTGACCCCTGATAGTTTTTCATCATTTAACGGCAATAAATCGTTGTCATTACGTAATAGCACAACCGACTTACGATGAGCTTCATCCGCACGCGCTTGTGATCCTGGATCATTGACAACTTTTAATGCTGCTTGCGGGTCTACATACGGATTTTCAAAAAGACCAAGCTTCATTATTTCTGTTAATAAGTAAGTAACCGAACGATCGACTCTTTCTTCTTTCACTAAACCGTCGTTCACAGCTTTGATGATTGGCTCTGGATTTGCGACTCCTGAGAAAATATTCGTTCCTGCATTTAATGCCTTCGCAAACCTTTCTTCTATAGGTAAATCTAAAGCACCCCAGGCTTTATCCATTACAGCGCTTGTATCAGAATTAACATAGCCTAAGAACCCAAGCTCTCTTCGCAAATAATCCGTTATGAAGGATTTATTTAAGGCAAAACCGACCTCTTCAAATTGTTGCTCCGCGCTAAAATGTGGCAAACCTTGTTCTGCACTTTTATTGCTCGGATAAGCATAGTAAGGCATGATGGATGTCGTATCTGCATCAATCGCCGCGCGAAATGATGGAATATGGTATTTCACTAAACTGCCTTCTGTCGGATAAACATTATATTGACCTTCTTCAAAATGAGGGTCATGCCCCTTCTCTCTTGCTCCGCCCCCTGGGAAATGTCTAACCGTTGTCGTCACACTGTTCTCGTTTAAAATATCTCCTTGAAAGCCTTTGACAATTCTCCAAATAATATCCGAAATGATTTGGGGATCTTCTCCAAAGGTTTCATCAATTCTTGGCCATAGCGGATCGGTTGAGACATCTGCCGAATAGCCATAAAGCTTCCGAATTCCTACAGCACGAAACTCTTTAGAAGCCATTTTTGCAAAATCTTCAATCAGTTCTAAATCCCTTGTCGCCGCAAGACCCAATGGATCTGGCCAATAGGAAAATTGTCCTAGCGCCTCAGGATCAACCCCTGCTGGTGTGATCATCGCTCCTGGATGGTTGCGTGGATTTGAAATAATGACAACTGGAATTCCTAACCGGGAATTTTCAGCCGCTTCTTGAAGCTGGTTATTGTAGCCCGCAATCACATCAGCACTCGGAAATTCACGAAAGATAAAATAACGCGTGCTTTGATCGATCATCTTATTCGGAAGAACTAATTTTCCGTCTTTAAACGATGGAAATTCAGGAATCAACAATAAGCCTGCTTTTTCCTCCAGCGTCATTTGTGAAACAAGATCCTTTACACGTTCTTCATCGGATAACTGCCAATTTTCATAAGGATCAAGCTCACCATTCCCATTTAGATCTTTGAATTCCTTTCCATCTACCGTAATCTTTCCTTTGACACGAAATTCTAAAGATGGTACAGGGTTGTCTCTTGTTTGCGCGTTGGCGAGTGGAGTGAACAACGATAAGGTCAGAAACACTGCTAAAGCAGAAGATAACCCTCTCTTAAGTCTTAAAACCATCATTTCCTTCCTTTCCTTTATCACCTAAATTTTTCTTTTACTCCTTTACTGTCTCTTTTTAGAGAAAAATTTATCCAAAAAAGGAAAGGGATTTTCAGGCAAATATGGTCACAGTCCAACGCAACGTTAAACTTTTAAAAAACAAGCATCATCAGCTGCTCGTTTTTTCTTATAAAAGCTTCTCAAAAGAAACAACTCGTCAAAATATAATCAGAATAAGATAAGATGCCTTCTTCTTATTTGCTTGTTTGCTCCGCATATTTTTTGAAATGATCTAAAATCGCTTGCCATCCTTGTTGCTGTACCTCAATTGGATTCTCCGTTTCAGCATCAAAAGTAACAATAACATCTGTTTTACTTTCTTGTCCTTTAAATGTAATTTCAACTTTTCTTCCATCACCTAATGTATAAGCAATAACCTCATGTAAGACCACTTCATCATAAATTCCACCAAAATCGAAACCAAAACTACCATCTTTGGCTTCCATTCTTGAAAGGAACTTTCCACCGACTCTTAAATCATTCTCTGCATATGTGGTGTGCCAATCATCGGAAGCGCTGTTCCATTTGGTTATATGGTTTGGCTCTGTCCAATAGTTCCAAACCTTTTCTACTGGTATTTGAACGATTGTTTCTACTGAAATTTTCTTACTTGCTTCCATTTCACTCTACCTTCTTTCCATTGCAAATTTTTTTTAGCGATTCATCCACAAATCCAAATGATATGATTCCCTTTTAAATATCATTAAATTCCTAAATGACAATGATTGGCTTCCTCCATTTCAATTTTCAAAAAAATCTATTTTCTTCCATGTATGTTTCCCAATTAACATAAGGTTTCCACATGCAGCAATAAGACGCTTTAACAGAGAAATGAAAAAGCCTAATTTCTTGGCATTTATCCCAGAAATCGGGTTTTTTATTTTGAAATTTCCTTAGTTAATAAACAAAACGTAACATATTTATGTGAATTTTAATATTTTATACATAATTAACCATATTGTCATAATTATTCACCTTCTATTAAAACAAGTTTAATAAACAACCGGTATGATTTTTAATAGAGAGGATTTTTATGTCAATAACCTTCTATGAATGTATGGTTTTGAGATCGCTATTGTCTATTTTAAATTAGTTTGTACATCATCCTCTTAAAGAAACAGCAAAGATACGAACATTGAAAGGGGAATCGCTTTATGAAGGATAAAAAACTTATTCATGAGCACGAATCATCTTCACAAGAGGATTTTTATAACAAAGGAATGGACCGCCGCTCCTTTTTAGGAACAACAACCAAAATGGCTGGGGTTGCCTTAGGTGCATCACTAATCGGCTCACTACCTGGTCTGCCAGTCGATGCTGCTTCACGTTCTTCTGTTATGACATCAAATGGAAATAAACCAGATTTGGTTTTTCCTGTCATCAGTGATGTACATATTTATACAGATAATGATCAAAATCTAAACAAATTTAAGACAACATTGGAACAATTAAATAAAGTGGCACCCAAACAGGATGCATTTGCCATTGTTGGAGACTTAACCGAATATGGGGATGTCCCTCAATATGACAAGCTCATGTCAGCTTTTAAAACTAGTAAACAATCAAGAACGATTCCATTGATGGTGATGGGAAATCATGATTATTGGAACGGTTTAAGTGTAGCAGACGCTCAGGCCTTATTCCTAAATAAAACAGGGATGGAATCCATCTATTTTCATAAGGTAATCAATGGTTATCATTTTATCATGCTAGGTACTGAGGATGGATTAACAGAAGGAAGATTTTCTGTGAAACAAATCAATTGGTTAGGTGAACAATTAAAAATCGCAAATGAGGATGATCCGAAGAAACCGATTTTTGTTTTCCACCATCAACCAATGACTGGAACGGTTTATGGCAGTGAATGGGGTCTTACTGAAAATCGTGATCTTATGTATGATACATTGAAACCATACCCACAAGTTATTACTTTTTCAGGTCATACACATTATCCATTAGATGATCCGAAAATTATTCATCAAGAAGATTTTACAACGTATTGGAACATCTACAGGTGCCTATGTATGGCTGGATGCGGGAAGAATTCAAGGGGAAGTTCCTGAGGGTGCAGATTTTCTAAACCAAGCACTCATTGTCGAAGTTTATAAAAATAAAGTATTGATCAAGCGACGTGATATTCACAAAATGACTGGACGGGTGAACCATTCGAAATTAGTTTACCAGCCAACAAGAATAACTTTAAATATACGGAAAAACGACGAGGACAAAAAAGCTCCTAGTATTTTCAAAGGATGCGATGGTTTCAATCGTTCAAAATGAAACAACTGCTTTCAGCTTAAGTGTCATGTTAACACAAGCGAAGGATGACGTTCTTGTCCATGATTATAAAATCATTGCAAAACGGGCCGACAACGGAGAAGTCGAAAAGGAACTTTTAGCTTTTTCTGAGTTTTACAGAGATCCTGTTCCAAATCCGTTAACATTAACGGTGGATCGACTTAAGCCCAATACCTTATATGAGCTTGAAATTTTCGCATTGGATGCCTACGGCAAAGAAAGTCCAAATTCCTTAAAGGTTTTAGGAAAAACCATGGAGGGAAAAGACATTTCGATCTCCCTTTCTAAAACACACTTAAATGGCGTCCAAGATACCGTTGAGGTTACCGTCGAAAATGCAAGGGCACCAAAAAGTGATTGGATTGGGTTATATGAAGTGAGCGAAGAACCTGGAGGTCCTGGTTCAATCTGGTGGATGTGGACAGAAATTAAAGACGGAACTCTTACTTTTACCTATGATCCAAGTAAAAATATCTATCCTGCTCGCTACAAAGAGGGCTCTACTTATAAACTAATCTACTTCTACGGAAGCGGCTATGATGCCGTTGCCTCAGCCACCTTTACCGTTGGAAAAGAAGCTTAAGTAAAGAACATGGGAATGATTCATTCACTCCCTCCTTTCCATTTGGAAGGAAATGCTCTAAATAAAGATCAAACTTAGGAAAAACGGTGACAGCGTTGATAGGAACTACGCTTGTCACCAGATCCTTTTTGTTCAAAGTCTTCTTAACCTCTTTTTATTAGTTTCTTAATCCTGCGCTGGACTTGCTAATGCTCTAATCATGACGATTTTATTAATTGGAATGACAATGCTTGAACATCTTGGCTGTTCGAACCGATGTATGCAATAAATGCACCAGGGTCACTTTTATATTGTAGATCATCATGATGATAGCGCAACTGCTCCTCTGTAAGCGTAAAAGAAACTATTTTTGTCTCATCAGGCTGCAGCATTACCTTTTTGAAACCTTTCAATTCTTTCACCGGCCGAGCCACTTCCCCTACTGCATCTCCAATATAAAGTTGAACAATTTCCTCTCCCGCTACATCTCCGACATTAGTTACATCAACGGAGATGGTTAAAGTAGTTCCAACGATCATTGTTTGATCCGACAGCCTTGCATTTTGATATGAAAAAGCAGTATAGCTCAAGCCAAATCCAAATGGAAATAAAGGTTCATTTGGAATATCAGAGTACTTTGAAACATACTTCTTCTCTTCTGGCAGCGTGTTTTTGGGACGACCTGTACGAAAGTGATTATAATAAATAGGAATCTGTCCAACGAAATAGGGAAAAGTCATGCTTAATTTAGCAGATGGATTCCTTTCTCCCAACAGGAGATCTGCTATTGCTGCTCCACCTTCCGTTCCTGGAAACCAGGCTTCTAGAATGGCATCTGCCTCCTCCACTACACCATGAAGGTCAAGCGGGCGCCCATTAAAAAGAACGACGATCATTGGCTTATTTGCTCTCTTTAACGTTTTAATTAAATCCATTTGAACCTGTGGTAAGCGGATATTTGCTCTGCTTGATGCTTCTCCACTCATCTCGGAACTTTCTCCAAGCGCAAGCAAAATGATATCTGCCTTTTCAGCGATTTTTAAGGCAGCCTTTTGTTGTTCGTCTGTTCCTGTTTCAATTCCACAGCCTTCTGCATAAAGAAGGGAATGGGCCCCTATTTTTTCTTTTAGTCCATCATATAATGGTATCGCATCTTCTTTTGACCCCAACCAGGACCAAGGACCTAAAATATCATGGTTCTTCGCAAATGGACCAATAACAGCAATCTTATGCCCCTTTTGAAGAGGAAGGATCCTATTTTTGTTTTGTAAAAGGACGATCGATTTAACTGCAAGCTCCTGGGAAACTTGGCGATAATACTCACTCATCATGATTTTTCGCTCTAACTCTTCATCCCCACCGCGATAAGGATTTTCAAATAAACCCAGTTTGGATTTTAATCTTAAAATTCGAAGTACAGCTTCATCGATTAAAGATTCATCAACCTTTTTATTTTTTACTAACGAGCAAAGATTCTTCACATATGCTGAAGACATCATCTCAATATCAACACTGGCTTTAATGGCTTTGTAGGCAGCATCAGCCTCATCCGCTGCAACTCCGTGGGGAATTAGTTCCATAACAGATCCCCAATCAGAAATAACGATACCTTCAAACTCCCATTCGTCCCGAAGTAAATCACGCAAGAGTTTCCTATTTCCAGTAGCAGGAATGCCGTTTATCGTGTTAAACGAAGACATCACCATTTGGGCGCCTTCCTCAATAGCAGCCTTATAGGCGGGTAAATAATATTCCCGAAGCTGTCTTTCTGACATATCAACTGTATTATATTCACGCCCACCTTCAACAGCCCCATACCCAGCAAAGTGCTTGACACAGGCTGCCACCCGGTACGAGTCTTCTTCTAACTCCGATCCTTGGAATCCACGAACAAAAGCTTTAGCATACTCGCTATTTAAGTATGGGTCTTCTCCAGTTGATTCCATTACTCTTCCCCAGCGTGGATCTCGAACTAAATCAACCATCGGAGCGAACGTCACATGGATCCCGGAAACAGATGCTTCCAAAGCAGCGATCTCAGCGCTCTTTTCAGCGAGCTCCAAATCCCATGAACACCCAATGGCCAGAGGAATAGGAAAAATTGTCTTAAACCCATGAACAATGTCTGCCATAAATAATAATGGAATTCCGAGCCGATTGTTCTTTAGAAAGGCTTTCTGAATATTTTTCGTTTCTCTGGCTCCTGAAGCGCCAATAACAGAACCACTGTTTCGAACAACTTCTTCACTAATCCCTAATTTTGACATTGGACCCGTTACATCACCTTTTTCTTTTGATCCTTCAAAAAAACCAGGCACTAATTGAATGAGTTGTGCGACTTTTTCATCCAATGTCATTTGGTTAAGCAAATGGTTAAGCTGTTCCTCGTTTATTTTGACGTCCTCCTCTCCGCTCTTCCTTTTCTATTTAAAACTTACTTAAATAAGATATATCATCTATAAAGTATTTTTATTATTAATTGCTTTTATTTAAAATAACTCTAAATATTTTTTAAAAATAAGAGAAGAATAAATTTGTCTTGATTTCACTTCATTCAGCAGAAGTCCTCCATTTCTACAAGTAGGGGGATGAATACAAATTGATCTTCGGTTCAGTGGGGGTTCAAACCTCGGATGAATGAAGTTAAGCCTCCGGCGGATGTCTCGGATTTTTTAAAGGTAATTCATCGAGTGAGCTCGATAAAAACCCGGACGCAAATTCGACGGGCGAATTTGATAAAGCAATTTCCACATATATATCATCATTATTTTTAGAAATAGTCTTGAAAGGCGGTCTTATCTACCGTGGGTAAAGAAAAAGTGAAACTATGGACAAACCAATATTTAATTATTATATTATTGTCGCTAGTCATGTTTTGTTCTTTTTATATGATTACAGCAGGTTTTCCAATATTTGTATCAACCATTAGTGATAATCCTGCGATTGCGGGAATCATGACCACGACTCTAATGACAGCATCACTAATTACACGCTTCTTTGCAAGTGTCATTATCCAAAAAGTGAATATGAAATTACTCCTGATTATTTCTCTCCTTTATTTTTTGGGAACAATTGGTCTTACTTTTTTAAACGACTCCATCGGATTTTTAATATTCATTAGAGCATTACAGGGAATTGGGTTTAGTATGCTTACGATTTTAGTCTTTACAATATCTAGTAATATTGTTCCAAAATCTCGATTAGGTGAAGGTATTGTTTTTTTCGCCATGTCTACTAGCGTTGGGACGACACTTGGACCTCTCATCGCTATTTCTTATCTTTCAAACTTCTCATTTCAATCGATGATGATGTTAACACTCGGTCTTATGACCTTTTCATTTGTGTGTAGTTTGTTCACTAAAAATAATACTGTTAAAAAAGAAAATAAAAGTCCACAAGTAACAAAGAAAGAACCTTTCTATAAATACATGTTCGACAAACGTGTCCTTCTTCCATGTATTTTAGTAACGTTCAATTATATTACCATTGCAGGAACCGTTAACTTTATAGGGGCGTTTGGTAAAGAGATCAATGTTGGCGGAAGAATTTCACAGTTTTTTATCGCACAAGGGATCGCCATGGTACTTGTCAGGGCATTCTCTGGTAAAATTTTCGATAAATTCGGTCACAGAATCCTTATTATTCCAGCCGCCATTTCAGGAGCTATAGGTTTGCTTCTTTTAGGCTTTTCTACTCGTATGGGGATGGTCTTAGTTTCCGGGGCATTATTCGGAATTGCTTTTGCCATCATCCATCCAATTACCCAGGCTTGGGCGTTAACTCTTGTTCCACCCGAGAAAAAGGCAACCGCCAATTCGATGCTGCTTATTTTTATCGATTTTGGTTTAGCTATTGGATCAGTAGGTCTCGGGTACTTAGCAAAAATGGTTGGATACGGCATGACATTTAGTTATTCTGCAGCTTTTATGATCCTGATTTTGTTATTATATCTGTATGGAAGCAGGAAAGTGGGATCATCGGAAGCAAATACGAAAAAAGCTGCTAGAATGAAACATGCACGCATACAACCGAGTTAAGCTGCTCCCACTTTAGTTTCGAACATTAAAAGGTCTAGCCCCCTTAACTCCCTTGAACATATAACAGTGTCGAACAACATAACTTAAATAATAAAAGGGGGGCCGATTAGATGAATAACTTTGATTCAATTTGTGAACAATTTGCTCAGATCCTAAAAGGGAAAAGTAACGTAGATCAAGGTAGTTGCTCTGTATCTTTACACCGTAATTTTAAGGTGTTGATTCAAGGCCGTCAAAGTAGTTCAGCTGTACCTGTAGGACTCTCATTTGAATCACTCGATCAAAGTGGTAATGCTTTAAACTTGGCTGAAATCGCTGTATTACAAGAAGAGATTCCTCGTTTTATGTATTCTATTGTCCAACAGGGCTTGACTGTAAGTGCACTGCATAATCATTGGCTATTTACTGATCCTGTCATTTTTTATATCCATATTCAATCGATCGAACCCCCTTTAAATTTCGCGAAAAAGATAGCATACTCACTTTCATTTTTACATAGTTATCCCGTTTCCTAAGTGTTACTTTAAAATTCATCTTCAAGAAAAAGCGCTCTCCTCTAAAAAATGGATCAGCGCTTTTTCCATTTTTTAGCTAATCAAATTCGCCCGCGCCGAATTTACGTCCGGATATTTCTCGAGCTCTCTCGAGAAATTACCCTAAAAAATCTAAAGACTCGCCGAAGGTTTTAACTTCATTCAGCCTGGGTTTGAGCCCCCACTAAATTGACAAAAGCATTTGCTGAGGAAAGTTAAATTTCCTCATTTTTTTCAGAGCAAGAGTGAAAAATAATAAAAAATGGATTACTCCGTGATGATTGTTTTTATGCAATCCTATGTATTCCTAACCTGTGGCAGGCATGAAATTCTTATCTATATCACTTTGGATGCGCCTCTCTTTCTTTAAGTGATAAATGTCACAACAGACACTGTTGATAATGTTTATCATTAAGTTAAATCCCAGTTAATAAGGAGTGAGATATGATGGAAGACCAAAATTATATTGAATTAGATGTTAGAGAAGATTTAGCACAAAAAAGTGATCCTTTTGACAAAATCATGGGTGCTGTAAAAGAGTTACAGGATGGACAGGGACTTGTCCTTTATGCCATCTTCAATCCAGCTCCATTACACAAAGTTATGGAACGCAAAGGCTTTACGAATAAAGTTGAACAAATAGAAAATAAACATTGGAAAGTAACTTATACCCCAAAGGAGGCGTAGTTAATGAAGGTTTTAGATAATCGAGGCCTCGAACCGCCCCAACCGATGATACGCACACTTAAAAGCTTGGAATCAATGGAAAAAGGCGATCAAATTGCCATCATTAATGATCGTCGTCCGATGTTTTTATATGAAGAGCTAGACGAAATGGGCTATCTTCACGAAACGGAAGAACAGGACGATGGCAGCTTCAAAATTACAATTTCAAAGACAGGTGATTAATAAATGCCTGGTCCAAATATGAAAAGTGATACAAATATTAAACTGCCCTTAAGCTTTATCGTGTTTGCTCTCATCGCTTTTTCGGTCTCGCAAATCATTCTTTTCTTCAACAGCACTGAGTTGCTCCAAGGAATGTTTCGGATTCCGAAAGTTTGGATGTCTGCACACTTCCTCTTATTAGGATTTGCGGTCATGACAGCAATGGGTGCGATGTATCAATTGATTCCGGTTACCTTTTTAACATCAATTTGGAATCAGAAGCTTGGGTTCGCTCAGTTTTTCATCACAGCGATTGGACTGACATCCTTTGCAATCCTGTTAGGATATCGGACAAATATCGCTGTTTACGGCGGAGCACTTGTTGTGATTGGCATTTTGATCTTTATTTTTCAAATGTTCAAAACGATGGCTGCCTTAGAAAAAGTAACGACAATGGCTTCATTCGTTATTGCCGCATTAGTCTGTTTATTCCTTACCATTACCGCTGGTTTCCTGCTCGCTTGGAATTTGGCCTTTGGTGAAACATTTGATCATGTATCCATCTTGCTTTCTCATATGACACTCGGGCTTGCCGGCTGGTTTACGTTATTGATCATCGGCCTTTCTTATAAAATGGTACCGATGTTCAGCCTGTCCCACGGTTTTACGAATAAATGGGCAGACCCGGCACTATACACGTATGTAACAGGACTTGCAGTTACGATTATTTCCTATTGGGTCCAAATGCCAACCATTCGTGTTGTCGGTCTTTTCTTATTGTTTTTAGGATACGGGTTCTTTGCCCTTGATATGAAAGAAGTTTTAGCGAAACGAGTAAAGAAAAGATTAGACAAACCGTTTGCATTTTCAATCACAGCAATTTGGAATGGCTTGGTCATGCACCTTGTTGCTCTTCTTGCCGGCATGTTTGGATTATATTCAGAAAATGTCTGGGGATGGATCATCTACCTTTATATGATGACATGGATTATTTTCAGCATGTTGGGCTATTTATATAAAATCGTTCCCTTCCTCGTTTGGACACATAAATATTCCGAAAAAGTCGGAAAAGAAAAAGTTCCTACATTAAAAGAAATGATGAATGAAAAATTAGGTGTTGTTCTGTATACGCTTTTTACGATTAGTATTTTCGGAATTATCGTAAGTACAGCATTCTCTAGCGGTCTTAGTGCAACTTTATTCTTAGGTATCCAAGCGCTCGCATCGATTGTTTTTGCCATTACCATTATTCGCGTTATTTTAAAATAGAATGAAAGGAGCTTTTCTCATGACTCTTAAAGAACAAATTTCAGAAGCTTTATATGATGTACTCGATCCAGAATTAGGAATCAATATTGTCGATTTA
Source organism: uncultured Bacillaceae bacterium (assembly GCA_963787345.1). Taxonomy (GTDB): domain Bacteria; phylum Bacillota; class Bacilli; order Bacillales; family Cytobacillaceae; genus Bacillus_BD. The sequence goes on from CAWBCW010000027.1 coordinate 32,544, forward strand.
GGTCTTGTGTACGGAATCGATATTGATGAGGATAAAAATGTGGTCGTTACGATGACATTGACAACACCAGGCTGTCCGATGCACGATAGCATCAGTACAGGAGTTCAAAACCGCGTTAGATATATTGAGGAAATTAAAGATGTTGAAGTAAAAATTGTCTGGGAACCCCAATGGGATCCGAGTAAAATGAGTGACCACGCAAAAGAAATGTTGTGGTAAAGAAGAAGAGCTCTTGGCACTATGCCAGGTGCTTTTTTCTTGTTTTGCTCCCCTTTCTACTTGAGTATTAGGTCGTTTTTATAAGATGATAGAATTAAATGATCATGAGGAAGAGATCTGATGAAAAAGGTCGGGATTATCGGCGGAATTGGGCCGGAATCAACAGTTGACTATTATCAGTCTATCATTTCAAACGTTCAAGAAAGATTACGATCTAAAGGAATACTGCCTGAACCATTTATTAACAGCTTAATATGTATAAGCTGTTTCAACTTCTTACAAACGAACAAACTGAAGAATTAATTGATTACTTGACCCACTCTGTACAGACATTAAAGTGAGCTGGAACCGATTTTTTTGTTGTGATGTCCGGCCACACCCCATATCTTGTATTCCATAAAGTTCAACAAAAAAGTTCAGCCCCTAATGATCAGTATCGTTGAGGAAACCTTTTCAAACGTGAAAAAGGTACTTTTGGAAACTTTTAATTTGCTTTTGCTAGAGTGACAACAATGGTTAGTTGAATCCAGCAGTATGCTAGGTCACTCAGACATTACCACAGGCGTATATAGTCTGCGTTCATTATTTCCTACGGACAGTTGATCTCCCACTTATCTTCTTTCCGTAAATTCTCAGATTCTAGAAGTGAGGGGCTGCCCCTGCTATCAATGAGAAGTCGAAAGTACCCACTAGGTTGTGCGAGGCACTATGTTCAACTTCAGTGGAGCTCATAAGCCATTCACTCTATTTATCTCTAAACTACTAATTATTTATTAGAGCTATAAATACTCGTTTTTCTTGGCAAACATAAATGCACCAAACGTCTTCCTTATAGATAGTACGATTCCCATTATAATCATATTAGACAGTAACGAACTTCCTCCATAAGATAAAAAGGGAAGCGAAATTCCTTTAATAGGCATTAAACCTATGATCATACCTATATTTTGAAAGATTTGTAAAGTCATACTAAATGCAATCCCCGCACAAACATAAGCCCCAAATTGTGTTTCCGAAGAATGTCCAGTTATAATTATTTTATAAATTAGCACGAATAACAGCGTAATAACAATGGATGCTAAAAGAAATCCACCCTCTTCCGCTATTGTTGCAAAAATAAAATCTGTATGTTTTTCCGGAATATATACTTTACCATTCATTATCCCATTTCCAACGAGTTCTCCACTTCCTACTGCTAAAAGGGATCGAGTGCTTTGATAAGACATATCTTTATTTCCGTCTGGATCGAGCCACCCGATAATTCGGTCCTGTTGATGGGGCTTAAGTAAAGGGATGACCTGATTGTAAATCACCTCAGGCTGATAGAAATATAAAAAAACAAGAATGCTAACCATTATTAGGGGAATAATCGTTAAAACTGCACTCAATTTCTTATTTAATCCGGAAAGATACAACATACTCCCAATTGCAGTAAAATATAAGACAACCATCCCTGTATCCGGCTGCTGATACACAAATATTGAAGGTAGAATGGTTACGATCACAACTTTTCCAACAAGCCATAAATCGGTTTTCAATGTTTTATTTATATGAATAGAATGATGTTTAACAATGATTCTTGCAACTAAAATGATTAAAGCGATTTTAAAGTATTCTGATGGCTGGATAGAACCCAATAACGGGATTGTAAACCATCTTTTGGCCCCAAGAATTTGAGGCGCGATTGAGTCCGGAGAAAATCGCAATAAAATAATTGATAAAAACAAAGTAATGTAGACAGGCCAGGCTAATTGTTCAATTTGGTCAATATCAAGCTTAGCAACAAGAAACAAGAGGAGAAATCCTACGATATAATTAATTCCTTGTTTCATTGCAAAATTATGTGCGCCATACTGCCCTATTTGCTGACTGCTGTAAATAAATACAATACTCAATAAAAATAAAGCAATTAAAATTAAGATCATTGCACTATCTAATTTTTTAATCGAAGTTGATTCTGTTCTCATTATGGTCACCTTTAACTAAATTTATTTGATAATTTCGTTGATTTTCCAGTTATTTACGGAAAAAGATAGGGACTTTAGATTTTCGCTTCATTTGAATGAACGGATAAATTCAGAAGAATTCCAGTAGAAATCATCATGAAAATTAACGAAGAACCTCCATAACTGATAAAGGGAAGAGGTACTCCTGTGACCGGAAGCAGACCACAGACTGCTCCTAAGTTAAAAATAGCCTGCACTAGTATTTGAAAGGTTAAGCCTATGGCTAGTAATTTAGAATATGTTTCCTTTGATTTTACTGCAATCCTTACACCACAATACATAATCAGCAAATATGAAAAAACAACCATTGTTATCCCCATTGCCCCTAATTCCTCAGAGACAATCGCCATTATAAAATCAGTATGCGCTTCAGGAAGGTAGCCATGTTTTAGAATACTGTTACCGAAGCCTCTGCCCCACACTCCCCCAGATGTGATTGCATAATACGAATTAATTAATTGATAACCACTGCCCATCGGATCATTAAAAGGATTTTGAAAGGTCAAAATCCTTTCCAGTCGATATGGTGATGAGTGCGCAAAAAAGACAATCCCCCCAACTGCTGTGCTCCCTAATAAAATTAAATGAATGGCTCTTGCCCCCGAACATAGTAAAATGAACCCACAAGGGATTAATATTGCGGTGGCAGATCCTAAGTCGGGCTGTTTTAAAATAAGCAAAAAAACAACGGCTAATATAATAAGCGGTGGCATGACGCCCTTCTTGAAGTCATTCATATGCCCCTGTTTTTTGGCATAGATATAAGCGAAATAAATGATCATTACGAGTTTAATTGCTTCTGAGGGCTGAATAACCATTGGCCCTAGCTGCAGCCACCTCTGAGCATTATTCCTTTCCACTCCAATACCTGGTAGGAGCATAGCGATTAAAACAAGGATTGATATCATTATAAATATTGGACTAAGCTTCCCATATATCCTACTTGGAATAAAACAGGTAATGGCTAAAAGGATAAGGCCGATCACGAACGATTTGACTTGCTTATCGAAGAAATATTTTGGATTATTATGATTAAGTATCCCAATGGGGTAACTAGAACTATAAACTACAATAAGCCCAAATACAGAAATAAAAAGAATGGTGAATAACAATAAATAATCCACCTTCTTTATGTAACGGATAAACATAACTACAGCACCTTTAAATTAATTTCAGCATCTATTTTGTTAACGGATAATATAATGTTCCTTTCTTTATTAACCACAAAGGATGATTTTTAATTGAACTCATATCTATAATAATTCATAAATAAAATAGCCTTTATTTCTCAACAAGGAGAGATAAAGGCTATTTTTGCGCACTTGTATTCCTTTATTCAAGAGTCTCACCTAACAGAATCTATAATAATATCATTCAATTAAAAACAGCTTATTATTTAGTTGCCTATTTGTCAACAAAATTGTTATTTTAACAAAACTAACATATAGAAAGTCAATTCCAAATATTGGAGATGCATGATATATCCATGTATATCGGAAAATTACTTTAGACTTAATATAATAAATTCGATATACTTTTCGGCAATTCTGAAACCTAGGAGCCATCCATTCCCATCACCTCCCTACAATATATAAAAAAACACCGTCCATGAAAGAGAGTGCTTCAACATACGCAAATAAAATATGCCTAAATAAACCTGAATCATTGAGTTTTAGCACTATATGGCATAGGACGTAATTTTCATCTAGCTAACATTAAAAACCACCTTCAGTCGATGGTTTCTGTTGAACCATTGGGATCTTTAAACGTTTCTGGGCAGCGGCGTTACTCATCCTTGGTTTTATTCAACATGGAATACACTTTTATCATGTTTAAAATATTCGATACTTCCTTCCGCTTTTCATTACTAATTATTGTTTCTCGTATCTTCTGGTGAATGTTACCATGTTTCGACTGGTGCATGGATAAACAATACAGCAATCTCCAAAATAGTATTGACCAGCGAAACCTCATAATCAGATAAATGCGAATACAACAAAGAGTTGTGATACACTATAGTTCTAGAAGTCAATGTACCTGTTTATACAGCAGGAAAAAACATATATTTAAAAGAATTGTAGGACAACTCTTTTATCTCAGGATTTATGTTATTATGTGTTTATTAAGTGAAATAACGGAGAATAATTGGGGAAACGACTCATTGTCATAATAAAGCCTATTATCATTGAAAGGGAACCATCATGCAGCATTTAAATTACCTTATTGAACATTTTGGATACTTAGGCATTTTTTTAGCTTTAGTTGGCGGGATAGTAGGTTTACCTTTACCTGATGAAATTCTCCTTACATATGTCGGTTATAATGTTTTCCAGGGAAGAATGTCCTATATGCCTTCTATTATGTTTGCATTTCTAGGTACATGCGTCGGAATATCACTTAGTTATTTCCTAGGAATAAAATTAGGTATGCCTTTTTTGCACAAGTTCGGCCCGAAAATACATATATATGAACCTAATATTATTAAAACCAAAAAATTATTTTCCAAGTTTGGACCGTATTTACTCCTAATTGGCTATTTTATCCCAGGTATCCGCCATATTACTGCCTATCTTGCCGGTATTAATGGCTATTCAATTAAAAGGTTTACTTTATTTGCCTTTTCGGGGGGAGCTTTTTGGTGTATCACTTTTATAACATTAGGAACATACCTTGGCCCACGATGGAAAATGGTTCATAAATTAGTATCAAAATACAGTATCCCTTCCTTTTTCATAATGGTTTTCATAATCGTCTTAGCCTCACTATTCTTTTGGAAAAATACGATAAAACGGAAAAAAGGGGTCTGACCCCTTGCTTCCAGACCCCTCTCTTCCTTTTCACATTTGAATTTATCAATAAAGTAACAATGAAATGGTTGTTTTAAAATTATAACTAATCTAATGAGTGGCCCCTTCCTTTTATTTCTCATTTCTATAAAAACCCCACTGTTATTATTAACTCTGATAGAGCCGGCATTTTATAGGTTCAATGGAATCTTTTATAATAAATAAGAGGCCAATTAAGTGTCTGCTGTTTTTCCGCTTCTAGTCAAGCTAGAAAAAATATTGACGATTTAACAACAATTTGAAAATAAATGGGAACATCCACCAACTTGATTAATACAATGTAAAAAAAGTAGGGGTGATCTACATTGTCTTGGTTAATCATTTTGGCTTTTGCTGTTTCATCCAGCGTCGATAATTTAGGTGTTGGTATTTCCTATGGAATAAGAGAGATTCGAATTGGCTTAGGCTCAAACTTATTGATGAGCTTCATTTGTTTCCTCATGAGTATAGCCGGGATTTCCTTTGGTATATGGCTTTCAAAAATTATTCCAGGCATGTTTCCTTTGATCATTGGGGCACTTTTTCTAATTATTATCGGAATTAGGGTTATTTTATTGGGGATTCCCCGTAAAAAAGAAACAGTAGCTCTGAGTACTGAGAATGATCATTACCAAACTCCAAATATAAAAGGAATTCTGAGGGATCCTGAGGCAGCTGATGTCGATAACTCGGGAGAAATTGGTTTGGGGGAGGCCGCCCTTTTAGGAGTAGCTTTGTCAGCAAACGCACTTACAAACGGCTTAGGTGCTGGCTTGCTTGGATTTTCACCACTGGCTATTTCATTAACCGCAGCAATTGGCAGTTTTATTAGTGTCTGGATAGGTGTTAAAGCAGGTTTTAAATTAGCTGCTGTTCGTATTGGTTCTTTTACATTGGGGGAATTCGGAACAATCATTAGTGGAATCATTATATTGATCATTGCAATTACCACGTTCTTTTAGGATTACTCAAATAGTTATTATTTGTTGACAAAACGTCAAATGTTAGATATATTCCACTAGAGTAGTTACCTTATCTATCCATAAAACCGCATAAGTAGGTTCATATTTTATTATATCAGTCTTGATTCATTCTTGGACATAGGCAAAACTAGAAAAATATTAGTGTAAGGGGGAGGAAAGAGTATGTCCGATCAAACTGAACCTAGCAAACTTAGTTTGCTGTTAAGAAAATTACTGAAAGAACATTCACTATCGATGAGAAAACTCAGTGAATTAACTGAAATTGATACAGCAACTATTTCAAGGATTATTAATGGGAAACGAAAAGCAAATCCTGAACATTTACAAAAAATTGCTGACTGTCTAGGTGTTCCTATTACTGATTTATTTATAGCTGCTGGTTACCCCATTGACCAAAAACGGGAACAGCCGTATTCAGATATTCATTCTTCTATAGACATGATTCAGAGTGTCCTCGAATCCTCTGAATTATGTAATAAAACGTTTACTATTAACAGGGTTGAACAGCAATTGGCAAACTATCAACATTATTCACAAACTGAAGAGGGAAAAGAGATCGTTATTAATGGCTTTGAGAAAAAGCTAATGAAAGTTGGCAGTATCGGTCCATTTATAAGCCAGTTGAAGGGAATGTTTGAAAGATTTCGCTCAAGAAAAGGTACTCCTGCCGATCTTGCCATTATGGGCGGTGTCCTCATTTATTTTATCATCTCGGTAGACGTTATTCCGGATTACACTTTTCCAGTTGGATATTTAGACGATGCGATCGCGGTAAAAATTGCTTTAAATTTATTTTCAGCAAAAGCATGAGACTAAATAAATATAATTGGATTATGAGAGTGCTGCGAACAGTAGATTAAGAATGCGGCATTCTTTTTTGTGCCAAAAAGGTGAAAGCCTTCAAGTTAGCTTGAGCCAGCGGAAAAATTCTCTACTATAAGACATACAACCAGGCGTCCCCTTACCGAAAATTTTATACTATGTTTTTGATAACATATGTAGATATAAAATGAAAAAGACTACATTACTTAGTTAGATTAGCAGATGAGAAAACGAGGAAAGAGGTTACAACTTTGACAATCATTCAAAATATCATTGATTTCATCCTACATATTGATGAGCATCTAGTTGAAATCATCAAAAACTTTGGTGGGTGGTCATATGGAATCGTATTTTTAATCGTATTTGTAGAAACGGGAATTGTGATTTTCCCTTTCTTACCGGGTGATTCTTTACTATTTGCTAGTGGTGCTCTTGCTGCGATGGGGGCATTTAACATTGTTTTACTATTCATTATCTTTTTTTTCGCAGCAGTAATTGGGGATACGGTAAATTATCATATCGGTAGGAAAGTTGGGACTACCCTCTCACATCAAAGTTTTATGGGAAGATTGATTAACCAAGATAAAATGATGAGAGCTGAAGATTTCTTTAATAAGCATGGAGGAAAAACAATTGTGATTGCCCGTTTTATGCCGTTTATTCGCACGTTTATTCCTTTTATTGCGGGGGCGAGTCGGATGAACTACCGTTATTTCTTGATTTATAATGTGCTTGGTGCCGCATTATGGGTGGGCATCTGCACGATCTTAGGCTATTTTTTTGGCAATATCCCAATCGTCAAAGACAACTTTTCAACGGTTCTCTTGGCAATTATCTTTATTTCTGTGCTGCCAGCCATTATCGGGGTGATCCGGGGGCAATTGAAGAAACGGTAAAGGTTCCAAAGATATCGAGTTATAAAATCGTGGAAATCGTCTGGGAACCCCAATGGGATCCGAGTAAAATGAGTGACCACGCAAAAGAAATGTTGTGGTAATTCTTATATATTTTAATGTCTAATTCCTCTCTTAAGCGAGGAATTAGACGACACTCTCTATCAATGGGTCCTGTTTGAAAATGGTTTTCTTTATCATACATCCTGATTTTTTACTCAAACAAAGCTACCCAGCAAAACACAGCACAAGCAAGGCAGTAAATTTAACAATTTAGTCTCTTTGATGCCTAAAATCGATAACTGTTTTAGGATCTACATAAGTCGACGTCAGTAAGCCAATATCACAATAATAACGAATCGCACTGCTTTTGATTCGAAACAACCTCGATACTTCTCCAATGATAAAAACATCTTTCATGTTTATTCCCTTTTTAGCTAACTCTAATTCGATCAATGGATGATGAGCCCTGCGAAAAAAACACGAGATTGACTCTCCCGTCTTTTCAACCTCTTTTTTAACCTACTTTTTCAATGTATAGATAGTTTCTTCGAACATTCACAAATTATTTTAACATAATATGAAACTTCCATCAGTGAGGGGTATACTTCCCGTTATAACGTGATAAATTTCCCTATCCTTCCTTTGATTAAGGTGTTGTATGAATTACGAAAAGATTGATCAACGCCTTTTATTAAGAAAGTCGCATGAACGTGTTCATTATTTTCTCGAAAATAAAACCTATTAACAACCTAATCTCTTATATTGAAAGACTGAATAAGAAGAAAACCTCCTTTTCACCTATTTCTAACGTAAAAAGTATGAAAACTTTACCAATTTCGTCAAAATAAGACAAACTTTTTATATATTTTGTGATATTCTTATTCACGCAAACAAAATTAGGAGGTTAGTCTTATGTCTTTTTATGGAATTCTCGTATTACTACATGTTATTGGTGCAATATGTGGCATGGGGGCTTCATTTGCACAACCACTATTAATGAACAAAGCCAAAACAGTAAAGCAGGCAGAATTTTCTCATCGTGTTAATCATGGCATTGATAAGTTAGTTGTCATCGGCACTTTTACTCTATTAATTACGGGTTTAATTATGGGCGCATTAAATACTTATCTATTCACACAAGGATGGTATATTATTTCACTTATTCTATTTATAACTATATTGCCTGTTGCTGGTGCAATCGTCCCTAAAAAAGCAGCTCAACAAGTGGAAATATTAAAAAACCACAAGGGGGATGAACTCCCAGAATCATATCTTACACTCAAAAAACAAACCGCTCCATTCAATCGCTATACTTACATCGCTACAGTCATCATCGTAATCCTAATGGTGACAAAGCCATTCAATTAAAGAGTATACAAAAAGGAGTTTTCAGTTACTCACAAGTAACACAGCGAAAACCATACATAGTAAGCGATCAAATTATGTCTTTATAAAGTGAAACTTCCATCAGTGGGGATTTTCTTTCATCCCCCACTGATGGTTAGTCACGCAGAGCCTGATAAAAAAATATTCCGAGATACTTTCTCTCGGAATATTTTTGGTTTTTTTATAAACAGAATTGTTCATTATAAAACAACAAGGGTGGCAGTCATCTTAAGATGATCATGGCCACAATATACATTACAATGAATTTCATATTTTCCAGGCTTATCAGGGATAAACGTTGCTTTCCCCTGCCCTTGAATGTTTACATCAAATTCATCAATCGATAATCCATGGTACCCTTCCACACTTGAGAAAGAAATCGTAACTTCCTCCCCTGCTTTGACAACATATTCGGTTTCGTCAAATTCAAAATTTGACCCACTAATCTTCAATTGATTGCTTGTCGATGCTTCTGTTTGCACCGGCTTGTCTGGTATTTCACCCGAATAAGCAATAATTTTTCCACTTGCTCCTTTTTGTACATGCTTCAGTTGATGCGTGATGAATGGATATTGCCCCTCATCTTTTAATGTAAATTCAACGACCGCACCGCCACTCGCTGGAAGCTGAACCGTCTGCATTCCTTGTAAATGGTTCGCTGGATTTCCATCAAGATATACATCATCAAAAATAGTGCCAATCACATGAAAGCTTGATAGCTCATTTGGCCCGATATTAGCTACATAGAAACGAACTTTCTCCCCTGCCTTGGCTTGGAATGGTTCATCAATCAATGCACCAACTGTTCCGTTCGTATTATTTTGTCCCTCATGTAAGGCTTTCGTTGAAAAGACGACCATTGACGGCTCTTCATTTGTCATATTTTCAATATCGTTATACTGATACCATTCGTTTTGAATCACGACAAACTCGCGATCAACTTCATCATCCGTCGGATACCCATCCTTCGGTTTTACAATAATCATTCCATGCATGCCATTCGCGACATGCAGCAGAACTGGAGCGGTTCCACAATGGTACATAAACACACCCGGACTTGAAGCTTGATAGACAAAAGTTCCACTTTCATGTGGTTTCACATCAGTAAACCCTTTGTTAGGTGCTGTATGCACCGCATGAAAATCCATACTATGATCGACAGCCGGATCCATATTTTCGAGTGTAAAATGAAGCGTATCCCCCTCATTAACGACTATCACGGGGCCTGGTGCTTCACCGTTGAAGGTCCAAGCTTTGTAAGTAACCCCATTTTTAATCTCAATATCGGTAATTTGTGCATTCATTTTTATATAAACATCACTTCCGGACCGCTCCATCTCCAGCGGTACAGGCTCCTGATTCAATTCTTGATGTTCGGGAATGATCTCTGATTGGGCGGCAACATTTGCCTCCTTCTCACCGATTCCCATATCGATTAAAACGAGTATGATTGCGACCCAAAAGAAAAGAAAAATGGGTACTTTAAATTTTTGAAACATCTTATCACCCCATCGTTTATCTAAATCAAAAGGATAAATGTCCTATTATCATTAGTATACGTTTTATTAGGCGGGATAATTGTGAGGTATATCACTTTTAAAGAAAAGATAAAAGAAGGCCTCTCAGCAGGCATGAGTATGAATATTGAGATTGAAATTATAACGTTTGTTTAGGGATGATGTAGGAAAGCCCATATCGAATTGGGATGAGCCTATTAGAAAGGAAACAATGTATTCGAGGAACCGTGCGAAAAAGCGACTAAAGGAATCATGAAAGAGAGATAAAAGAGACATATCTAGCCGCCTGATCATCATTCATTACCAAATACATTTGCACGGCAACATGATTTAAAGGGTAATCCTCTCGGTTCTGAGATTATATTATTACAATGAAAGACTATAAGACAACATTCGCGCTTCACTATTTAATTCAGTTAAATTTTTAAAACTATGGTCAATCACATCCTTCGGGCTAATAATTCCAACCAATACCCCCATCCTTTCTACCAATAGCTTTTCGGCTTTTCCTTTCGTGAAAATAGCGGTAATGGTTTCAATATCTTCATCCCATGCCACTTTAAAAACCTTCGTTTGTGCATGCTCCATTACATTCATTTTTCTAATTTTTTGAGCCCGTTCAACAAAAGTTCCTTCTTCAATTTGGTAATGATTCATAAAGAATGGTGTTCCCAAAACGAGATCATTGGGTTTACCAATATAACGCAAAACATCCTCAACACTCACATAACCAACGATTTCATTTCGATCATTTACAACTGGAACCCCGCTAACTCCATAATAGAGCATCTTCTCAATCACAGTTTGCATATGATCTCTTTCTTTCACCTTTATCACTTGTCTTTTCATGAGTTGATGTGCCTTCATTTTAATATCCTCCCGGGAATGTATTGTGACGCCTCATCCATTTCAATATGATTACGGTGTTATACCTATAAATTCCATCTACTTTTCTATTTGATATAAAAAATTTCTTTAGTAATAACCATTTATTAAATATTTCTTCAATAGTAGTCTATTTTCCTTCTTTTTATAGAAACTTTTTACTAAATATTTAAACTTTCGTACGCATTGCAATATTTTCTTGTTTTTCACCGATTCCCATATTGATTAAAACGATTATGATCGCGATCCAAAAGAAAATAAAAATGGGTACTTTAAATTTTTGAAACACCCTATCACTCCATCGTTTATCAAAATCAAAAGGACAAATGCCCTTTATCATTAGAATACTTTTTTAAAGCGAGTGAATTGTGAGGAATATTACTTTTGGTTGGGGATTGGAGATTGTCTGAAAAGGATTTGAATGAAGCCATACTAGAAGGAGAGTCGGCCGTTATTAGGTAAATCGTTATTTTTCTGCCCTAATAAACTAGTCAGGGCTAGTTAATTCCAGCCCTGACTACATATTCATGAATTACTTACTATAAATAGATTTAGCTTGCTTTTGTTTTTCAGTTCGTTAACGATACTTTTCCGCAAGCTTCTCTTAGTACCGCATACACTTCACTGTCTAGCTTTTCAGCCAACTCCTTTTTATACGTCTTTTCATACTGTGGTTCTATTGTTACCTTACCACCATAAAACATCACGTCCTCGACGGATTCAATCTCTACCATGACAACACGCATCTTCATTGTTTTTTCAATAATGTCAGAGATCTCTCCTTTTCCTTTTATCGAAAAACAACTACCTGCGCTCCCTTCCCGATTTGGTCGTTTACTAGATCAATTAAAGGATTTCCCTCCCCTTTGTTGAAATATACAATTACGAATCGGTATACAAAATTCTTACTAAATAGGGGATGAAGTTATGACAAACAGTGTTAAATCACCCGAGAACAAGCTGGAAGAGTTAGGTATTATTCTTGAACCTGCGAGACAGCCATTAGGCAATTATATTGGCTGTGTACGTACTGGTAACCTCATTTTTACATCTGGTCAAATTTCAGATCAGTACATCGGAACGCTCGGACAGGACTTAACAATCGAGGATGGTTACAAGGCGGCTCGGCAAGCGGCGATTAATGTTTTACGGATTTTAAAAGGTGAACTTGGTGATTTATCACGTGTGAAACGAGTCGTAAAAATATTTGGAATGGTCCATTCAGCTCTCGATTTTACCGATCATCCAAAAGTAATTAATGGAGCGTCTGATTTATTCGTTGAAGTATTTGGCGAAAAAGGAATTCATGCCCGTTCGGCAGTAGGGTTCGCTCAACTACCGAAAAATGCTGCAGTGGAACTTGAGATCATTGTTGAAGTTGAAGAATATTTTTAACTTCCTTCAGCAACATCCAGTAGTAAGCCGCTTCTTATTAATCAAAAAATAAAAGGAAAGCAACTCAACCCTTTCGTTGAGTTGCTTTCCTTTTTGTTTATCTTACCTCAATTCGATCCAATTCTGGTGCAACAATCGACTCCTTCATAGTTTTTAATATACTCCACCATGGCATCAAGATCGATCGGACCCGTGACTACGTTTGTTCCTTCTTTAAAAACAGTGAATCCGTCTCCACCAGTGGCTAAGAAATTATTCACGGCCACACTGTAGATTTGTTCAGGATTTAGCGGATTTCCGTTCCCATCTGCGATTTCAATAATACGTTGTCCGATTGGAGCCTCTTTATCCCATGTATAGTTCAAACCAGAGATTTGCAGCATTTTCGGATAACTTCCGCTCCATTGTTGTTCCAATACATCCTTAATTTGTTGGCCAGTCATGTTCATCGTTACGAGACTATTCCCAAAAGGTTGTATATTATAAGCCTCACCCCAAGTGATTTCACCTTGATCTAAATCAGCGCGAATTCCGCCTGGATTCATGAAAGCAAAATCCGTCCCCATTACTACCCTCTGTGAATCCGCTATAACATTGCCAAGTGCCGATTCCCCACTATCATCTTGCTCTCTAGTTAAAGGTTCTGAAACTTGTCCAATGACTTCATTAACTAATGGGGCAATTTGATTACTATAGGAGTCAACCATTGCTTTGATTTCTGCATCCGGTTGGATTCCTTCATGGTAAGTCGTCACAATTTCAGCTTCTTTTTTCACAATATCCTTTGTTTTAGGATCGATCATTAAATCTACATCAGAGAAGGCTGTTCCATTTGCGTACGACTGAACAATTAATTTATTATCAACCATTGTATTGGCATAACCGTGATTATGGGCACCAAAAATAACATCTATTTCATCATCAACTTTATGAGCTATTTCGACGACATCTCCAGAAGCATTGGAGCCATCTTGATTAGAAGAAACAGAGTTATGTGCTAAAACAACGATTGCCTGGACACCCTTTTTCTTTAATTCTTGGGCTGCCTTGTTAATGGCTTCCACTTCATCCGTAAATTCAACACTTTCAATCCCACTTGGAAGAACAATATTTTTCGTTTCCGTTGTCACAACCCCAATAAAGCCAATTGGCATCCCGTTTACCTTTTTAATCACATATGGAGGCAAAATCGGCTTGCCGGTTTCTTTATTTACTACATTCGCAGCCGTATAAGGAAAGACTGAGCCTTCAAAATAGCCAGTGGTTTCATGTTCACCTCCATAGATAAGACGATTTAACTCGTCCATACCTTCATCAAATTCATGATTTCCGAGTGTACCTACATCAAACCCTAGCTTATTTAGAAATTCAATCGTTGGTTCATCTTGCAGCAATGATGAAACCGGAGCACTTGCTCCAACCATATCTCCTGCATGAACGAGTAATGTGTTTTTATTTTCCCGCTCATGCTTTTTCAAATAAGCTGCCAAATATTCAGCTCCACCTACTTGTTTTCCCCCGACTGTCCGGTGTACATCCAACTGCCCGTGAAAGTCATTAACCCCTAATAGTTGAACAGGAATATACCGTTTCTCATGGTTTGCATGCTCTGGGGGAGCAGCAGAAACGGTTGTCCCAATTAATGATAATGATAAAACACATGCTGGAATGATTTTCTTCACCTTGATCATATTTATAACCTCCTAATCTACTGAGTTAACAATATACCTATAGTGTTAATTAAAAAGATCAGGAATTTTAAAATTTTGTTAATAAAAATAGGACAATTTTCTATATGTCAAAGGTGCCAGGTGTCACCCATAAACTGGAAATCCCCTGACACTTTAAACCATGAGATGTAAGATAGCCTGCTTGATTTTGTTTGTACGATCAGGCTCTAGCCATTGATCAGGAATGATTAAACATTCACTAGCGTGGCTATTGATATATCGGTAAATAATATTCGCCTCGTCAATTTCTTCTTTACTAATCATCTTAGTCTGAGATTCTTGGATGGAAAAATAGGAAATAACCTCAGCTTTCATTTTCTCCACTAGACTTTCCTGATTCGTACCTTTATGTCATAAACCTCAGTAAACAGGACTTTATTTCGTCTAATCAGGAAAAACTTCAACCTGTTGTCCCCAATGTGATTCCACCATGACGATATTTTTATTTTCTTCTGTAAATCTAATGATTTTTTCCTTTTTCAATAAAGATTGGAGCGTTTCAATGCGATCCCTTATTTTCGCTGCCCCTTCAAAATCAAACTCATCGGAAGCCACAACCATCATTCGCTCCATTTCTTCAAGGATGCTTTGATCCGTCCCCTCTAGCAAACCAATGGCTCTATTAATCGTTTGATGATATTGTTCTAGAGCTGTAGAGTCAAAACACATGCCCATACACAAACCGATTGAATAGTTTAAACAAGGTCTATTGCTAGAAGTTGATTGATTACATTCTAGTTTATACATCTCCTTCAGCCCTTGTATTGCCTTTTCGGTTATGCCCTTACTTGTAAATGGGCCAAAATATAGATGATGATCCCCTTCTACAATCTCATTCGCCAATTCGATTCGATGGCAGCTCTTATCCATTTTAATCTTGATATACGTGTAAGAGCGAGGATTTTTCATTAGCCGATTATAAAGGGGTTGAATTTCTTTAATAAGCTTGCACTCTAGCATAAAAGCTTCGAATTCTGTGTCTGTGTGAATGATATCAAAATCTTTTAAATGATGGACAAGCTTAACTACCTTATTGGAATGCTGGCTTGAATGTTGAAAGTAAGAGCTGACGCGATTCTTAAGATTTTTTGATTTCCCAACATAGATGATACTGCCATGAGAATCTTTCATTAAATATACACCAGGAGTTGAAGGAAGTTGTTTGGCTTTTTCTTTCGGTTTCATCTAAGTTTCCTCCATTCTACTTTCTTCATTATACCTTACTGTTAAGGCTAACATTTGGGTTTTTATCAATATATAGCCCTCTTTTTCTTGAAAAAAGTTCTGCTTTATTCCCGCTCATACCAAGAATTTTTAGACTTTCTATGTTAAAATCAGATCAAATTTATTATACATTCAGGGGAGGGGAAGAACATTCCCACTTTGCGTACATTTCGAAAAATCTATCAGTTTTTTGTAGATCGCCCAATTAAAACGGGGACGGTAATAAACGATTGCTATAAGGTTTTGAATGTCATAGGATCTGGCAGTTATGGCATTGTTTATCTCTGTAAAGAATTGAAAACAATGGAAAATAGAGTGGTCAAACAGCTTCGTCCTAGTAAGTACCGGAGCAAGAATGAGATTGAGATGTTTGAAAAGGAAATCTCTGTTTTACGTAGGCTGAACCATAAGCATATACCTATGCTATATGAGACCTTTTCCCATAACGGCTCTCTTTTTTATGCAATGAGTTATATTGATGGGGATAATCTGGAAGATCAGATCTTTTACAATAAAAAAACGTTTAACGAGAATGAGGCTCTACTTATTCTTGCTCAACTGCTTGAATTGATCGATTATCTTCATGGAATAGATATTTACCATCGAGATTTGCGGATTCCAAACCTTTTACTAAAAAATAATAAGCTTTTTTTAATTGACTTTGGTTTGTCACAACATCCTACGGAAATTACCCAAGAGTACTCTACATCTCGCTTTTCACCTTATAGACAAGAGGAAATCCTTGAGATGAAACGGCAGGACTATTATGATTTAGGAGAAATTCTTCTATTTTTACTTTATACCACTTACTCTTCGAAAAACAAAAAAGCCCTTCCTTGGACAGAAGAACTTTCTTTAGAAAAGGAAACCGTATTTTTACTAAAAAGACTGTTGCAGATTAAGGATCCTTACTCAAATAGTAGTGAAATTTCAGCCGATCTTCAGGCTGCAATTAAAGCCCAAGATAAGGATTAACCGTACGGAGGAGAATTAGCTGCTGCTTCGGCCTCTCCGTTTGTAGTATTTACTTCCACTCATTGGTGAACGTTTATAATTTCTTTTGCTGCTACTGCTGCTGCCACGATAATAATCATGTCTTCGATCACTGCTACTGCCGCGACGATAATAACTATTTCTTCGATCACTGCTGCTGCCGCGGCGATAAGAGCGATTTCTCCGATCACTGCTGCTGCCGCGGCGATAATGGTTATGTCTTCGCTCACTGCTTCCTTTAGTAAGTTGTTGAATTTGTTTGATTATTTTTTTAAACATCGCTTACCTCTTTCCTATATCAAATTCTCCTCGGCGAATTTGCGCCCAGATTTTATCGAGCTCGCTCGATAAACTTCCTTTGAAAATCTGTGGCATCCGCCGGAGGCTTTAACTTCATTCAGTTCAGGGTTACCCCATTGAATTGATGAAAAGTTGGCATTCATCTCACCACTTATAAAAGTGGGAGTCTTCTACTGAATGAAGTTAAACTTTTTTATTTTATAAGTCTAACATAGGTTAAACATAAAACTTAATCATTAACATGTACCATCTTTAGATTTGAGTCTTTTATCACTCCCGCAAATAAATCAAATGATAAAGTCAAAGAAAAACAAGGGATTCTCCTTTTTTCTAGAAAAGTGAGAACCCCTTGTTTTCCAATTTAAAGATCAGTCCTGCTCCCCTTCACTGTGGCTGAAAGGATCGGACTATTTTCTGATAATCGTCTTCATCTAGAATCCCAATGGCTTTAAAAATAACTGCGTACTTGAGCATCCTCACTCGGGTTCTATAGCTTTGATTCATAAGGATTCAACCTCCTTCCTTTATCATTTTCACGAATTCTCCCTTTTAGGGGATAGTGCCGGACGCAGCCAATTGGAGAGGAGTCCATGGCGAGGAGAAAAAATAAAGCTAATGAAAAAGATCACGCCAGTCGTTAAGGCCATGGAGCCAGATATCGTTGTATCGATCCATAAGGCAAAATAATAACCGATTACAGCGGATAAGACACCAAATCCAGCACTTAAAATCATCATTTTTATTAAACGATCGGTCCAAAGATAGGCTGAAGCTGCTGGGGCAATCAACATGGCAACGACCATAATCGCTCCGACTGCATCAAACGCTGCCACCGTTGTGATCGAAACAAGTGTCATAAATAAATAATGCATAGCAAGGACAGGAATCCCTAGACTCGCTGCAAGTGCGGGATCAAAGGTGGTTATCTTCCACTCCTTATAAAAGGCACCAATGACCACGACAACAACGAACAATACGAGAATCAGGATAAATGTAGCGATGGGGATCTCACCAACAATCGGAAGTGACATCGTATTCCAAGGGATAAATGCGATCTCCCCCATTAATGCATGTTGTACATCAAGATGAGCATTCCCAACTTTTGTTGCGATAAGCACCACACCTAAAGCAAACAAAGTCGTAAATACTACCCCGATTGAAGCATCTTGTTGAACCCCTAGTGAATGAAGCCATTGAACAAGAAAGGTTGTCAGCACACCAGCAAGGGCCGCACCGATTAACATGTGGATTCCGCTTAAGCTCTGAGTTAAAAGATAGGCCGTTACGATCCCGAGTAGGACGGTATGGCTAATGGCATCCGCCATCATCGCCATTTTCCGCAGGATAAGAAAAACCCCGACAATCCCGCATGAAATCCCTACTAATGAAGCGGTTAATAATATCCAAGCCGCATAGCTCATGATTTTGCCCCCTTAATGCCAGCGACAGGGACCGCCTGCTGAACCGCTTCTTTTTTCTTATTTCGAAGCAAAATCCATTCTACGACTAACCCTTTTTTCATTCCAAAAAATAAGGAGAATAGAAAGATCACACCAGACGTTAGAACAATGAAAGGTCCAGTCGGCCAGCCAGTTCCAAGAGCACTAATGAACGTACCGACTCCACCTGACACACAACCAACGAAACCAGAAAGCCACATCATCGTTTTAAATGAATGGGTCCAATAGCGCGCACTTACTGGTGGAATAATCAAAAGTGCTGACATTAAGATCACACCAACCGCTTGAATCCCGATGACAATTGTTAAAACTAACGAAAATAGGTAAATCCCATTCATTCCCTTTATCGGTAGATTTAGTCCTTTGGCGAAATCCGGATCGAATAGAAATAACTTCCATTCCTTAAAGCCGCCTACGACAATTATAATGACAAGCATAGCCAGGATCGACATGAGTGTGACATCTTTCCCTACCATTGAAGCAGCCTGCCCAAAAATAAACGTATCCAGGCCAGCTTGATTTCCCCCACTCGTGCGATTGACAAGGGTGAGAAGAACCATGCCTCCCCCAAAAAATACCGCTAAAATCATTCCCATTGCCGTATCCTCTTTAATTCTTGTTGACGATTTAATTTTCATAATGAGAAAGGCACCGAGAAGCGCGCTTAAACCTGCCCCACTGATGAGAATCGCCAATTCTTTTACTTGAAACAAGAGAAAAGCGATCACGACACCCGGTAATGCAGCATGTGCCAAGGCATCACTCATTAAACTTTGCTTCTTCCAATAGGCCAGACATCCGATTAAACCTGAGGCAATTCCAAGCAGCATCGTACTCATTAGCACCCATTGAAAGTTACTTGATAGAAGGATTGACAAGACCAATGCCCTCCTTTAGCCAACGCACCGAACCACCATATGTTTTTTCAATATTCTCTGCTGTAAAAGCAGCGGATGTTTCCCCATGAGCAATGACGGTACGATTTAAAAATAGGACATGATCGAAATAGTCTTCAACGGTTTGTAAATCATGATGGACAACTAATACCGTTTTCCCTTCCGTCTTTAATTCTTGCAAGATTTTCATAATTGCCCGCTCTGTTGCTGCATCAACACCTGCTAAAGGTTCATCCATAAAATATAAATCCGCTTCTTGAATTAAGGCTCTTGCTAAAAAGACCCGTTGTTGTTGTCCCCCTGACAGTTCACTAATTTGTCGGTTTGCATAATCAGCCATCCCTACTTTTTCTAGAGCCTCTAACGCTTTTTTCTTATGTTTCTGCGTTGGCCACTTAAACCAACCAATTCGACCGTACATTCCCATTAGGACTACATCTAATGCATCCGTAGGAAAATCCCAATCTACAGAGCCGCGCTGTGGAACATATCCAACTTTTTCTTTTACTTTTTTGAATGATGTTCCAAAAAAAGATACCTTTCCTGATAACGATGGATGCAGTTGAAGCAATGCTTTAATTAATGTTGATTTTCCAGCACCATTTGGCCCCACGATTCCTGTCAGTGATCCTTGTGGAATGGCAAATGTGACATTTTTCAAAACGGTATTCTTCCGGTAAGCAGCATAAAGTTGTTCAACCGTTAAAACATCCATTATTGATCACCACTTGATAAAGCTTGATAAATCGTTTCAACGTTGTGACGATACATCCCTAAATAAGTCCCTTCTTCTGTTCCAGCTTCCCCCATCGCATCTGAGAAAAGTTCTCCTCCAAGCTCCACTTCCAATCCCGCTTTCGCTGCTCCCTCGATAACGGCTTTAATCGAGTTTTGATTAATGCTGCTTTCCACAAATACAGCTGGAACTTGTTTTTCGAGAAGTAAATTAACAGTCGATTGAATATCGGATATCCCTACTTCGTCCTCTGTACTTAATCCCTGAAGACCAATCACTTCAATATCAAACATCCGGCCAAAATAACCAAAGGCATCATGAGCGGTTACCAATACGCGTTGTTCTTCAGGAATACTTGCAAGCTTTTCCTCCGCATCCCCTTTAAGTTCTTCTAATTTCGAAAAATACTTTTGCTTATTTTCTTCAAATTCGTTCGCATTCTCGGGTGAATATTCTTTTAAAACCTCGGTTGCCTGCTCGAGAGCTTCCTTCCACAGATCTAAATCAAACCAAATATGAGGGTCAATCGCTCCTTTCCCATCCTTAAGCAATTGATTGTTATCGATCGCTTCTCCTAGAGCTAGGGTCGTTTTGCTTTTGCCTAGACTTCCAAAGATTTCGGCCATATTTCCTTCTAAATATAGCCCATTATAAAAGATGATATCAGCATCCTGTAAAGTATTAATATCCCCTTGTGTGGCCTTATATAAATGGGGATCCACTCCAGGCCCCATCAAACTTTTCACCTCAATATGATCCCCGCCAATGAGTGCCATTGGCTCACCAATTTGCGCAATGGTCGTGACAATTCTAATCTTGTCTTGTTTATTTTCATTCGATTCTGAATGACTATTTTGACTGTCTAACGAACTACAACCACTTACCATTAAAGTCATCACAAGCCCAAAAACAAATAACCGAATAAATCTTTCAATCAATTTCATTTCCTGATCCTCCTTGTATCTATCCATAATTTTTGCCTAAAGGAATTTTTTTGGTCAAAGATATATTTATTTCTGTTCACTTAAAATGTTTCCCTAAGGCAACTTTAATGGTGGACAGCAACTTTTGTCAATACCCATTTTTCAGAAAAGTATAAAAGAGGCATTGGAGCCCCTCTTGTTAGATTCATTAAAAATAAGGTTCGCAGATGAGTACCAAGCTTTCCTAGCTCATTTGAACTCTTATCTAAGAAATACAGAATATTTCCCAATGAAACTTCTCCTAATGCTGAGCACACTTATTCCTGAACCGGTGATTTAGATCACAATAAAATAAATTGGATACCATTATACTTGGATTAACAAAACCGAAGGGAGATTTTCCTATGCAAGGATGTCCTAGTAGTTTAATTGGTGATGGTCCGGTAACGCTTTCAAAAGGGCTATCTCTATTAGTGAGCGAACACAAGCCTCTACGTAATCAATTGGAATCACTTTTTGCTTTATGTCAAAAGGTTGATGTGGAGGAAGAAAAGGCAACAGTTTTTGAGGATTTAGTTAAAGAAGTTGATGACTTTACAACAAACTTAGAGTTTCATTCTGTTCGAGAAGAAGATATATTATTTCGAATGATGGAAGTTCATATTGGAAAAAACGGAGGTCCAATTGCGGTCATGGAATACGAACATGAACAAGCAAATGGCTATATCAGCAAGTTTTTATCAAATGTCAAAAACGGTTTGAAATCAGACGAGGAAATGGTTCAAAATAGTGATCTAGTTAAAGAAGCATATCATACATTAGTAAGTCACTTTATGAAAGAAGAACAAGTTCTGTATCCGATGGCAGAAAAATTATTTTCAGACGAAGAAAAAGAACAACTTAAACAGAAAATAACCGTAAACAACTAATTACATTCATATAGAGGCTATCTCGTGGAATTCTCCAATGGGATAGCCTCTTTCATTTTCTGGATGGGTCAAGTAGGAGACACCGATCCATTGTATTGTGGTTCATTACTTTATAAATGGGCACTATGATTCAAATCAAAAGGAAATAATTATTTTCAAAGGAATTGTGAATAACGAAGTAGAATTAAACCGTTATCAGAATATTCATAACTCTAGAAAAGAATAAAGTGAGGGGGAAGCCATGTTAACAGATTTAGAAAATCCTAATCATTCTTCTACGTTTCATATTATTAAATTCATAGAAGGGTGGCATGATCTTTATTTTCAAGTAGATCTTAATGAACATGGATTTGTAAAGGCAGATATCCTATTCCCTGATGAAATTAATGTTGAAAGGATTCTTCCTAATCTCCAACAGATTCATTATCATTCAATTGAATTATTGGAACCTACTATACATCAACTCTCAAAAAACGTTCGAATCAAAGTGGTGTTTACTGAATTTACCAAACAAATCATATTAGAAGCAGATGATCAATGTTGGTCCGTAGGAATAGAAAATGATAGTCGGAAAAATTTCTATTATCAAGGGACGTTAAAATTACTATTATTTGAGAAAACACATCATGAAGTACATAACGGAGATATAGGAAAAGAAATTTATCCACCTTTTTATGATACACAGTTTCGTTTCTTTAGTCTGTTAAGGAATAAGAAAAATAATCAAAACTTTCAATTCGAAGAAGAAAAAGAAGCCTACCAACACTGGGAAGATCGAGAATATAAGCTGTTAAGTAATGAATACTTTCGTTTATTGTACTATAGCCACCCTAAACGATATGATGGACCATCCGAAACGTTTGCCAAATGGAGAGAAGAAACGGAGGCTAAACATCAACAAGTGCTAGAAAGAAACGAGAAGAATTTATCCAAAGCATAACCGTAAGAGTAATCCATCATTGCTACAAGAGTTACCTATTAATAAGATTGTTAAAAGAAAATTTTAATTTATATTACAAAGTTAAGTTTATTAACATTGTGTTGACATGGAGTTAAATATTTCATTACAAAACGTTTAAAACTCTTTCCATAAAGCTTGATAAAGGTTATAAATAAAGGTAACGCTCTTTAATTTAACCTAGTCAAAATGTGGAAAGGGTGATAACTTTATGACTATCAAAATTAGAGATGCCTATTATGATAACGCGAAATTTTTACTAGTTTTTCTAGTGGTATTAGGTCATTTCATTCAGTCCTATATTCATGATAATAAGATTATTTTTACTCTATATACGACGATCTATCTGTTTCACATGCCAGCCTTTATTTTGATTTCTGGATATTTTGCAAAAGGGTTTCGTCGGAAAGGTTATTTAGTAACTATTACAAAAAAATTACTCGGTCCTTATCTAATTTTTCAAGGCATTTACTCGTTTTATTATTTTTTCGCGCAAAACAAAAACATTACAGAAATAGATCCGTTAAATCCACAATGGTCACTATGGTTTTTAATGAGTTTATTTTCCTGGAATCTATTACTTTTCCTGTTTACAAAATGGAAAATGAAATTTAGTATTCTTTTATCTTTTACTCTCGGAATTTTAGTAGGTTACTTTGAGGGCATTGATTCTTATTTAAGCTTGTCGAGGACGATTGTATTTTTTCCTTTGTTTCTACTCGGCTTTTATTTTAGGAAAGAGCATTTCTTGAAGCTTCGAAATCACAAAGTTCAATTTCTGTCACTTTTATTTTTCACTAGCTTCTTCCTCATCTGCTATATTTCTCCGGAACTTGAATATAAATGGCTATTTGGTTCCATGCCGTATCATGTTCTTGATCAAGATGGGTTGATGGCTGGATTGATCCGTATGGCAGTATATGGATTAACCATATTAGCAACAGTAGGGTTTCTAGCTCTTGTACCAACAAAGAACTTATTTTTCACAAAATGGGGGACAAGATCTATTTATATTTATCTCTTACACGGATTCTTTATTCAATCTTTTAGAAACAGTGAATGGGTAAATTCATTTAATCATCCATGGCAACTTTCTTTACTCATCATTGTCGCTTTCTTATTAACTGCCTTTTTAGCGAGTAATTTCACAAAAACTATTACACAACCTCTCATTGAATTTAAAGTTTCACGACGATCACTGTGAAGATCAGAAAAAGAAAGCAAGGTTGAAGCTTTACGGCTTCACCCTTGCTTTAATCTCTTACTGCTTCCATTAGATAACGTTTATCAGTCTTGAAAACTTTTATTTTCTCCTAAAAACTCTTCAATGCTTTCCTTACTTTTCTCAAAGTCCACTTCCAATACCTCTCCAACCCCTTCATAACGATTATTCTGAAAGCTGTCATCCTCAGGGATTCGTAATGTTTCAATATCTCCGCCGTTTTCTAGTAATACACCTTTTCCTATGCTCCAGAGGGTCGATGTATTCAAGTTCGTTTCGACATATGTATGAAAAAGCTCTAACAGCTGGGGAAGATTTTTAACACTATTCAAGCTCACTGCTTCTTCCTTTAATTTCGAGATCACTTCTTGCTGGCGTTGTACCCGGCCAAAGTCACTTAAGCGATCTTGCCGAAAGCGAACATAGCCAAGCAGCTCTTTCCCATGCAGCACTTGTGTTCCTTCCTCAATTGTCATTCCTATCCCCTCGGTCATTTCATAAGGAACATCCACCTCAATGCCATTCGGGGCCAGAAGATCGACTGCTTTTTCAAACCCTTGAAAATCGATGGTTGCATAATAATGAATATCAAGTCCAAAATTCTCCTTAATCGTTTCTCTAAGCAAGTCTGGACCTCCTAAAGTATAAGCCGCATTTAGCTTTTGTTTCCGGTGCTGGGGAATTGACACATACATATCACGCATGAATGAAATGAGCTTTACCTTGTGAGTTTGCGGATGATAATGAGCAACAATAATCGTATCCGTTCGAGCTTGTTCTTCACCACGCGAATCACTTCCTAATAAAAGAACATTAATCGGATCCGTTTTAAGTTGATTTTTCTCTCCTTGGAAAGAATGATTAGCTTCTGCTTTTTTAAGCGGTTCGTTAAACGCTTTAATTGTACCTTGTACGTAGAGAACGACTTGAAAGAGTCCAACTATAAAAATTCCCACGAAAAAAAGGGCTCCCAAAATTCTCCCCCATCTTACCTTCACTTTCTTTTTCGCCCGTGACAATTGTGCACCACCTAATCTATTAAATGAATAACTCTATTAATAATGAGCCGATCTCTAGTTACAAAAAAACTTAAATAAAAATAGAACGATCTTTTAAAAGCTTTGAATTATTATTATTCCATACTTTGATTTCAAATGGTCATTATTATTATTACATTTATTTTAAAATATGGTTACATTTCCATTTAAAGGAAAATAGGAAGAGTAAATGATAAGACTCCGATAAAAGCAGTAAAGAGATGTTTTTACAAATATACATCCAACTTATAAAATTAACATCAAAAAGTCTTGTTGGATCAGCCGCTATTTTTTGCTGGAAGGATTCTTTTTCAACATTCCCTCTCCGTTCTGTACGTATAACCATAGCTTTATAAGTTAGTAGAATCCAATGAGATTACAAAAGGGGATCTGCTGGAAGACCTTGATCGCCTGATTCAACACAAAAAATGCCACCTTTTTAAAGTGTGGCATTTTTATGAGGCAGATTATTGCTTACCTTTGATTAGGAGTCAGTACTTATTTAATATTTTATATACGGTTTTAATTGAAGAGTTGTTCCCTTGAAATACATCCACTAAAGAAAAGCATGACCAATAGTGAGAAGAACAAAAACTTAATCCTTTTTCTCAATTTTCATTTCCCCTTTCATGAACCACGCACTAGTTATCTTCGTTCGCTGTATTACTTATTTATTTTTGAAATAATAGGAATGAAGAAGTAATGCGATGATATATTCCGGCTGATCTTCTTGTACATCTATTACTTGTACACTACTAATCAGATGATTAGGTTTCATTGTGCCTAATACTTCATCATTTTGAGTTAGTGAAATGATCGATCTCACCGTTGTTGCGGAAGATATAAACGATTCATCATAAATGCTAAACTCAATGGCTTCTTTTAATTTTGCAGCATTTTTTAAGTTAAAGAGTGTACGTGCTTCACCAATACATTCATTATTTTTATAAATTCTCCACTGATCCTGCTGTGAAAACCACTTTTTAGTATAACAACGTACATCATATCGATCCTCGTCGATTTTTATTTCTAACGACAAGTACCAATTATACCCCAAAATATCCCCTACAACATATTGCCATTTCTGTGGAAAATAACGTTTCACATAACCTCTCTTCTCATTCCCTTTAAAAAATGGTTTTTGAATCATGAATGACTTTTGGATACTGTAAAAGGACCACTCTTCAATATTTATTGGTCTATAAGCTTTCTCCTTTTCTGCGAGTCTTTTACTAATCACAAAAAAAGCAAGAGAAGCAACAGGAAGTAGGAAAGATCATCGCAAACATTTTTGGCTCAAATGCATCAAATACGAGATAACGAGCAAGAGCTGTTAATAATAACAAAACAAATAATAGATTTAGCTGAATCACTTTATTCACCTCTCATTATTTACGATCAACATTTATAAAAGTTTCGTTACAAGCAAAGAACACATTCCTACTTATTATCATCAGCGCACTACTTCTGTTCCTACAATCCAGTCATAAACATTTAAGTATGATTAGAGCATTTTTTCAGTTAAGATAAATCTATCATTATATTTAAACTGGAGAATCAAACATGAAAAGACCTACTAGAAAAACAGGATTAATTCTTGTCATCACAGGAGCAATGTTTTGGGGAGTTGGCGGTACCGTTGCACAGAAGCTGTTTCAACAATACGCCATTGATGTAAATTGGCTTGTATCGACACGATTACTCATAGCTGGCTTTTTACTCTTATCCGTTCAATTTATCGGAAAGGACCGCTCTCAAGTTTTTGGTGTCTGGAAGAATAGAAAGGCAGCTCCTCGACTGATTATTTATGGATTACTCGGCATGCTTGCGGTTCAATACACCTATATGGCATCCATCAACTATGGAAATGCGGCTGTTGCGACATTATTGCAATACTTAGCCCCTGCCATGATCATCATTTACTTAATTTTACGTAAACAATCGGTTCCAGCACGACAGGATTTTCTAACCGTTTCGCTTGCTTTAGGCGGTTGTTTTTTCTTATTAACAAACGGTTCAATCTCTGGCCTTTCTGTACCAACAATCTCCATCGTTTGGGGGTTATTATCCGCACTCGCGTTAGCATTTTACACTTTATATGCCGTTCCTCTCCTTAAGCAATACGATTCCCTCGTCATTGTTGGCTGGGCGATGACGATCGGTGGTTTTGCCTTGAGTTTCATCCATCCACCTTGGCAAATGGACTTTACAGACTTAACAATTGAAGCTTATTTTTATTTAGTATTTGTGATCATTTTTAGTACAATGCTAGCATTCTGGTTTTATATTGAAAGTTTGCAAAGTCTTTCACCTAAAGAAACAAGCTTGTTCAGCAGTTTAGAACCACTAGCTGCGGTTCTAACAACCGTCTTTTGGTTAAAAGAACCTTTCGGAATGTTCCAATGGGTTGGTACAGCCTGTATTATTGGAATGATCTTAATACTGGCTTTAAGTAAAAAATCTTCTGCAAAGGCAAAACAACCTTTAAAAAATAATAAGCCTTTCAAAATTAGCTAATTGGTACTCACCCCAAAAGTTAGAGTAAAAATCTAATTTTTTGGGGTTACCACCATTTAAGTTTCTTAACTCCATCTGTTGTTTTTTCGTTATCTTTTTATATACAAAAATAATGCAAAGAACATTAATAGAATGGCGAGCATTTTCTGTTTATCAACCGGGTAGCGATTTCCACCAAATAAACCAAAATGATCAATGATTGCTCCAAAAATAAGTTGTCCGACGATGACAGCTATTAAAGCAGCGGAGACACCAATTTTAGGGACAACCATAATTTGAACCATTACAAAAAAAGCCCCCAACAATCCACCAATCAATTGCCATTTTGGTACTTCCCCAACGGCTAGAAGATTCCCGTTGCCAAAAAATAATAAAATAAATAATAACACCAATGTGCCCACAGCAAAACTTACAAATGACCCCTCAATAACACCAATCTTTTTACCTAAACCGCCATTAATTTGACCTTGCACAGCTAGTGCCATTCCTCCGATCATTGCCAGCATTGGAAAAATAAGCTTTACAATCATTTAAATTCTCCTTCATTCCTTATTATTCAAAAAATGTTGATACGAACTATCCCCAATATTATTCAATAGATAACAATTGATTGTTCAATTTCTCCCATAGATATGGTAAATCTAATGGATCCCTTTGTAATCATCCAGTTGGATGGCTGTTAAGTAATCCACTTAGGACTTCAATGGAATAAAAAAGCTGATTCAAAAAATCGTTAATAACGACCTTTTGAATCAGCCTCAATTTATCCGGAATTTCTTTATCCTTAAGGTGTCCAATTAATTATTGGTTCCAATAAGCTTTTGCTTCTTCCTCAAGTATCTTTAATCTTTTGTAGTAATCGGGAAACTCGTTGAGGTGAGCCAGTGCAATTTTTCCTGTCATAATCGGATCATCACCTGTCACATTCGTTTGGCTGGATATTTTTCCATGTTCAAGCTCTGTATTGACCCCCATCCAAAATTCATCTAAATCAAACTTGCTACTGTTAAAATCAATACCTAAAAGTAAGGCAATCGCTGCTGCTTCCTCTTTGGAAAAAGATTTAACCCTATTTACGGAACGATTATTTCTATCCCAGTTTGGGCTTCCGAAGGTTGGATATCGATATTGCGTACCGCCACGATACCCGTTAATGAAATGGTTCAAATATGGATTATAATAGTAGTACAAAATATACCTCTCCTAAAAAGTAGTTTTAAACATTATATGTTCGATACCTTTTTAAGAGCATGTATTCGAAATGAAAACAAAGGGACAACACTATCAAGTGTTTCAGCACCATCCCTCTGTTTATAGCTTCTTTCTAAGTATTTTATTAAGTCCACTCTAGCAGCTATTTAATTCCAATTTCTGAATGGGTCTTGGCACCTTTTCGAGGTGGCTCTTGCTGTTCAGGGATAAGTGAAAAGTATGTTTCCCCACCAAGACGTTCTTGGTGTTCTGCTTTCGCTTGTTCCAAGATATCTGGATTTTCCATGATTTCGATTGCTGTAGCGGCCAGTACTTTTCCCGCTTGCAGCATCCCTTTGTGTGCAATTGGCATAACTCCTTGCGAAACAACTTGCCAAGTGTGGAAAGGAGTTCCGAGCGCCCAACAAGCTGTCATGCACTGCATCGTTGGAACGATCCAGCTGACATCTCCAACATCTGTCGAACCGGACAACATCGTTTCTTTTTTACTAAGTGGAGGAATGAGATCCGCTATGTGTTTTTCTTTTAGTTTCATTGCTGTATCCTTATCCATGCTCACTAAAGCAGCGTCACG
Source organism: uncultured Bacillaceae bacterium (assembly GCA_963787345.1). Classification (GTDB taxonomy): domain Bacteria; phylum Bacillota; class Bacilli; order Bacillales; family Cytobacillaceae; genus Bacillus_BD. Next base: position 62,189 of record CAWBCW010000027.1, read on the forward strand.
ATCTTCAGGAGATAATGAATCCCTTATTTCTTTCGCATACTTTTGATCAAACTCATCATACGACGGAACCCCAATCGCTGTTAAGTTTTTGTACATGACATCCGCAAGTATATTATTTGGAATCAAATCTGAAGCAGCCCCTTCAAATACAGCTTCCACCTTTGTTCCAGTCATCAAGGCCGCGCCTTTTGCAATATCATTCACTCGGTCAGACAACTCGACGACTTGCTTCTTTTTTGGAGCACGAATTAAATAAGCGACTTCCGCATGTGCTTGTACAACATTCGGAGAGTTTCCGCCTGTATCTGTAATTGCATAATGGATTCTTGCTTCTGGAATCATGTGTTCCCTTAAGTAGTTAACCCCTACATTCATCAACTCGACTGCATCAAGTGCACTGCGGCCTAAATGAGGGGCAGCGGCAGCATGGGCACTCTTTCCTTTAAAAATAAATCGAACGGCATAGTTCGCAAGCGAGCTGAAGTTCATAATAATCGGCTTTGTTTCCGGGTGCCAAGAAAGCGCAAAATCGACATCATCGAACAATCCTGCTCGGGCCATGTACGCTTTGCCCGATCCGTTTTCTTCAGCTGGACATCCATAATAACGAACCGTTCCTTTCAATCCTGTTTTCTCCATATACTCTTTTATAGATACGACAGCGGCAAAAGCTCCGGTTCCTAATAAGTTATGCCCACATCCATGTCCATGACCACCAGCTGAAAGGGGTTCGTTTTTAGTAAGTCCTTTTTTCTGACTTAATCCGGGTAAAGCATCGAATTCACCTAATACCGCCACAACCGGCTTGCCACTGCCAAAACTCCCAATAAAACTAGTTTGCAGTCCAGCGACACCCTTTTCAACCTGAAACCCTTCCTCTTCCAATGCTTGACACAAAGTTTCAGCAGATTGAAACTCTTCAAAGTGTAGTTCAGGCGTTTCCCATATTTTATCGCTTAGTCCGATAAATCGACTCTTGTGTTTCTCTATATAGTCTGAAATAAAAGCTTGTACCAAATCAAACCCTCCCTTACTTCTATTTATGAAGCAGTAGCCTTTTCATTTTTATTCGTCAGCAATTCCCCTTTTTCATAGTTAATGGTCAAAAGCGCAACCGCACAGATAAATGCAAAAACAATCAACATCCAAAAAGCGGCATTAAACGATCCGTTAAAAGCATCAACAATAAATCCAATCGCCAGCGGTGTAATAAAACCAGCAAGTTGTCCGCCTGTGTTTACGAGTCCCATCCCAGAACCGGCTACAGATGATGGTAAATTTTTAAGTACGATTGCTGGCAATAGAATGACCACAAAGGAAATAATCAACATGATAACGGTTTGAAACATAATAAAAGAAGTTACCGTTGAGGCTGTAAACATAAGGTATAGCAGGACTGAAATACCGACACAAGCAAATGCACCTGCTATTTTTTCACGTCCTTTTGATAACCGGTCAATGAAGTAACCACTTAAAAGCATGCCCAAAAGTTGAGCGATTCCTGGTATCGTCTGCAGCCACCCTAATGAAACTAAGTTCAATCCGCGAACATTCACTAAATAAGTTGGTATCCATGTTGCAAGACCCCAGTTAACTGCGTACAAGCTAAAATAAGCGATAAATAAATTTAACATCAAAGGTGTCTTAAACAACATTTTAAAAGAACCTTTTTGAACCCCTGTTGAATTCTGTGTATTCATGTTGTCATTGTTGTTTGAAACCTTAATCGAACGCCAATATAATGCCGCAATAATCGCTCCGACTAATCCAATAATAATGAAGGTGGTCCGCCAACCAATCGTTGTAAGGAATGCAACGGAAACAATCGGGACAATAAGGGCAACAATTCCGCCAGATGATAACATGATCGACATAGCCCCAGCCCGTTTATCTTCTGGAAACACTTGGGAGATGATTTTAGAGCTAGACGGTTGAAATCCGCCTTCCCCAATCCCAAACAAAAAACGAATGACAACCATTGAAGCCAACGACCACGCCACACCGGATAATCCCGTAAAAACAGACCACAAAATAACGGAGGCAATTAAAACTCTTCCTGGCACCAAATCGATCAGCCAGCCATCCTCCAGGCAGCTGCATGATCGCATATCCAGCGAAAAAACTGCTGAGAATGAGCCCTGTTGATGATGCACTTAAATTTAAGTCTTCTGTAATGGACAAGACCGCATAATTCATAATATAACGATCCAAATTTCCTAAAGCCCACCCTAAAAAAAGTAAAGTTAATATCCAATTTCTTTTTTGCTTTGACACCATTTCTTCCTTCCCCCTAAATTTCATCTTTACAATGGACTTGCATCATAGTTTCTAAAATATTTTCCCCAAAAATACAAAAAACAACCTTTTTTGCAAATGCTGAGGATCCGTTAGATTAGGGAGTGGGAACCATTGTGTCTAAAAATTCACAAAAGTATAATAAATAATGTATAATAATAGAGAATCAATACATCTATGTGAGAGGAGAAATGAATAATGAGAAAGTCCTATCTTAATAGCGGAGTTCTAATCCTTATGGTTATTGCTTTTCTTTTCACGTACATAGCATTTCCTTATTTGTATGAAGTTATTTTTGATGTAAAGCCTTATTTCAATTCGTACATTGTCGTTTTCCCAATTTTCTATGCTTTAATGGGAACTTTAAGAAAAGAGAATAGATTAAATCATTTTTCATTAAGTATTAAGACCGGTTTAATAACGTTCATTCCTGGATTCGTTTTATCTTTCTTTTACTTCCCTGGAAAGCTCGCCTACTTTGCGTTATTTTACTATTTCCAACTTAAAGAACACGAAAAGAATATAAATGTTAATAATAAATCTCGTGACATCATAGCCTGACAGAAAGAAATAATTTTATGAATTCAGATAAAGGTGGGTTTTTTATGAGTAGTTTAACCATCAGGGAACTTCAATCACGTAAAGAAATCATTGAAGCCTTTCCAGTTATGAGACAGCTGCGAACACATCTTGATGAAAGCTCTTATTTGGATCTAGTTAGTGAAGCACAGGTAAAAGAAGGGTATAGATTATTCGCCTTATTCAGTGGAAACCATATCGTCGCGGTTATCGGCTTCCAGCCAATGATCAATCTTTATTATGGGAGACATATTTGGGTTTGTGATTTAGTTACAGATGCAAATACACGTTCAGAAGGATACGGTGAAAAGCTACTTTCATATGTTCATAAATGGGCGAATGAAAATAAATACGAAAACATTGCATTATCTTCAGGATTACAGCGTACAGATGCACACCGGTTTTATGAAAATAAAATGGATTATGATAAAGTAAGTTATGTATTTAAAAAGTCTTTGAAATAAGTAAGGCGTGGGGACAGTTTACTTTTTTCCTAAGATTTAGCACTTCGATATTATAGAAAAAAGCTGATCATCAGTTGCATTTCTGATCATCAGCTTTTTGTCTATTGTATTAAAACCCGTAGCTAAACAAGTAATACTTTAAATTGTCCGCCACCTAATACGTTCTTTACATAATCTATTTTGGCATTTTCAAAATAAACTTGATCTTTTTCATGAACTAAAAATTGAATCCCTTCCAATTCAGTGATTTCATCATGATTTAAAGCCGACTCCTCCAGAGTCAGTCGAAGCTGAGGGCCTCCTCAACCAATTCCCATTTCTAATCGGATGAAAGGCTTCTTCCCCTCATCAATGACATCTTGAACTTCATTCTTAATTTTCATTATCGCTGCCTGCGTTACTTTAACCATTTATCGTTGTTTTCCCCTCTTTATCATATTTCCTTACCCACTACTAGTATAAGCAACTTTATCTTACTAACAAAATAGATTTTTGCATTACCCCCACCACATCGCCAAAACAAAAATAGACCAAAGAGAAATTGGTACACCGATAAATCCGATCACATACAGGTATATACTAAATTTATCTTTTTTAATGATTTGCTTTTTAGTATAGATGTACATCAATAATACAGTAACTCCATACAAGAAAACACTTGTGATAGTAATTACAGTTAAATAGTATATTGGGTGTATTTTCGCAATATTTTCATTCAGGAAATAAGCGATTCCCTGACCATATATTCCCAATATCGATGCTATGATCAGACTTCCAAAAACAAGAATATTAACTTTCATCAACATTTCCACCCCAATAAAATTAACATGATGATGAAATTTTATCATCTATCCTTTGAAAGAAAAACATACATCTTTTTTATTATTAAATAGACTTTTTTTGGTACGATATAAATATTAGAATACATGAGTGATTCAAAAGTTTCGGATTTACAAGATACTCTTACACAACCTAACAAACACAATTTATCTTAAGGAGTGGTTATCATCGCACGTGTATTATTTATTAATGCTGGATCAGAAGGTCATATCAATCCAACGATTGGAGTTGTGCAAGAGCTCATTTCACGTGGAGAAGAGGTCGTGTACTTTACGGTAGAAGCTTTTCGAGAACGTGTAGAGAAGACAGGTGCTACTGTACGAACCTTTGACAGTGAAAAGTTTATAAAAGCCTTTATCTCAGGTGGAAGAAATTATTTGATCGAAAGAATCAACGGTCTATTGTTAACAGCAGATATCGTGATTCCTAGTGTTTTGGAGCAAATCGAAGGAGAACATTTTGATTATATTATCCATGATTCTATGTTTGGTTGTGGATATTTACTCGCAAAAATCCTTAAACTCCCAGCCATAAATTCTTGTACTTCTTTTGCACAGTCAAAAGAATCATTCAATAAAATGTTTGAACAACATACTAAAAAAATTCCTACAGAAGTGGTTAAACCTTTAAATGAAAAATTTCAAAGCCTAACAGCAATTGTGAAAGAAAAATATGATGTGGAAATTCCTTCTCCTTACGAAGTTTATTGTAATCCTGCTCCACTTACGATTGTGTATACAACGCGGGAGTTTCAACCTTTTGGAGAAGCATTTTGCCAAACTTACAAGTTTGTAGGTCCATCCATTGCTTCACGATTAACTCAAGATCACTTTGACCTTACTTCAATTAAGAGAAAAAGCCCTATTTTCATTTCACTGGGTACTGTTTTTAATCAAGCAATTGATTTCTATAAGCGTTGTTTTAAAGCATTCGAGGACACTAATCATACAGTTGTTATGTCCATTGGAGAAAAAGTAAAAATATCTGATTTAGGAGAGATTCCGAAAAATTTCATTGTAAAAAATTACGTTCCTCAAACAGAGATCCTGAAATACACTAAATTATTTATTACTCATGGAGGCATGAACAGTACCCATGAAGGACTCTATTACGGGGTTCCGCTCATCGTTATCCCACAAAGCGCTGATCAGCCAATCATTGCCGAGCAAGTTGTAAATATTGGAGCTGGGATTAAATTACAAATGGAATCCTTTACTCCAGATCAACTACTTGATACCGTTGATCAAGTGTTAAACCATCCATCTTATAAAAAAGCGGTCGCAAATATTAGAGAATCCTTTCAAAAATCGGGTGGGTATCACAAAGCTGTTGAAGAGATTTTTAAATTTAAAAATTCAATTGGAATGAAAGACAAGGACCTTTAAGAATAGCTGCCCTAAAGGTCTTTTACGTCTTTGTTTTTCTTATCCTCACAATACCTACTTAAAATGAGGGCTAATTCCCCTTTAAATTTTATTATTTATGCAAATAATAAAAGAAAATAAGTTCATCTATTATGTTTACTTGAAAAGGAGAAGACCCGTTATGAATCAGCAACAACCAGAGCAGTCTCAAAGTTTTCAACAACAACAACTTCAAGAGTATCAACCGCAAATGGAACAGCAATTTCAAGAGCAAAAAAAGCAAGTAATGCAAGACCTGCTGCAAACTGAACAAACCGTATAACAAAGTACTTCCACAAATAGTCTGTAGTCACTACAACAAGCCCAGCAAAAATTGCAACAGGCAACACAGCAATTAAATCAAATACAAGGAATTGCTGTGACCCAAGCTGCCACAGCGAAACAACAGCAATTAGAGCAAGTACAACAACAAATTGAACAGGCTTCCTAAACGTTCAGTCTAATCGTATCACTTAATGAAGAAAATAATAGTTTTAAGAAAGGTTAACAAAAAGGGCTATCCAGAAAGTTGCTATTTTCCAACTCTTTTGATGCCCCTTTTAGGTTATATTTTAGGATGATTTCCGTTTTACAGACTGTCACCCCTTCATCAAGCACGGCTTTTACAGCCTCTTTTATTTCCTGATATCCCGTACAACAGCAAAGGTTTGAAGACATCCATTCTTCAATGATTTGATCATCTGCATTTGGATGCCTTTTTACCAATACGTAGGTGTTTAAAATAAATCCTGGGGTACAATAGCCACATTGTATGGCCCATTTGTCTTTAAAAATTTTCGGAATAGGCGACTCCATCATGCCTTCAATGGTGGTAATCGGTTGATTCATGTTTTCAATGGATAATGTAAGATAGGAGTGCATCGGCTCCCCGTTTATAAGTACCGTACACGCTCCGCAATCTCCATTTTCACAAGCCCGTTTTGCTCCCGTTAACCCAAGTTGTTCTCGTAATGTTTGCAATAAAGTATCGGCTGAACGAATCATCACATCTTTCGTTTCTCCATTCACATGAAGACTTATCACCGTTTTAGAAGACCCTATAGGTTAAATGTGGTAATCCCATGAATGCCAATGCAATGAGCCAAATGATAATAGGAACCAATAACTAGACTATATTAGTCACCTTATTTCGAGCAGATTATCCATTGATTAATACTATTTATGATCTAATATCCCCATATAGATGGATGCCATCCAAGAAAATATATCTTGAGTTATGCTATATTATAAAAAAAACATCCCCCTAAAGATGGTTGACGTTAATGGACTTATATTTTTACCATTTCATTTTATGCATTTTTTTTAAGAGGCACTCTGATATTTATAGGAGAAAAATAATTGAGAAGATTACTTTATAAATTCATAATTCCAGCCATTACAAATCGACGTTTCCTCATTACATTAACAATTTTTTCTACAATACTGATTGCTATTTCTACTATATACCGAACCGAATAGCACCAATGCTTAATGAATAATCTTCCACCTCTCGGGAATTATAAAATTGATTTTACAAACCTGGGGGATCGTTTATGGATACTTTTAATAAGGGAATGGGGAAATTTCAAGCAAAAGAAGTAATGGATTGGTTATCAGCTCGATTAAAACCAACGTTTGATTTAGTCGAAAAACAGCTTGAACACCGAAGAAAGGAGGCGAAACTCCTTTTCATCAAAACCCTTGTTGGAGGGGATAAAGTCCAACAAATGATCATCAAACCCTTTTTTGAAATGGAAACAGAAGAGGATTTGAAGGCCTATTTTTCATCGCTTCCTGATCAACAAGATATTACTTCGAGAGAGCAGATATTGGAAGAGTTAACAAAAGGGAGTGTGGTGGTGGTCATGCAAGACCTTGTCTTCATGTTTGACATGAAAACCGTGAACACAAACACGGTGCCTCCTACCATGCTGGAAACGACCTTACAAGGCCCTCAAACTTCCTTAAGTGAAGACCTACAAACGAATGTGAATCTCATTCGACATCGCTATCATCAGCCTTCTTTATCGGTTGAGACGGTGGAGGTGGGGAAAAAATCCAATCAATCATTAGCAATTATCTATGATAGAGATTTGGTAAATCACGATGTCCTAGACATCATCAAAACTAAAATAAAGAACCTAGATGAACCCATCATTCAATCCACAGCTGAATTACAGAGAATATTGAATGGGAAAAGATATGCCCTCTTTCCTTCTATGATGTCGACGGAAAGAACAGACCGCATCGTTTATAATCTTTCCGGCGGAAAAGTCGTCTTACTCTTAGATGGGAATCCAACTACTGTCATCGCACCTTCTGTTTTTTTCGATTTCATGTCAGCAATGGACGATAATTATCATTCGTATTGGTATACAAAGTTTGGAAGAATTATTCGTTATTTGGGGTTGTTTACATCCCTTATTCTCCCTGGATTTTATGTGGCGGCTACCTCCTATAACCCGGAAATCCTTCAATCCCAACTAGCCCTATCTGTTGCAGGAAGCCGTGTAGGAGTTCCTTATCCATCATATATGGAAGTATTATTCATGTTGGTTTTTATGGAACTTTTAGTTGAAGCAAGCATTCGTCTTCCTAGGTCGATCAGTGGAGCAGCTACAACAGTAGGAGGATTAATTTTAGGAACGGCGGTGACGGAAGCCACATTAGCATCCAATATTATGATTATTGTCGTTGCAGCCGTAGCGATTTGCAATTTTGCCATTCCGATAAGTGAGTTAAATCATTCCATCCGCGTGTTAAAATATGTTCTGATTTTATTTGCATCGATGGCTGGTGTGGCGGGGTTACTTCTTTCGTTAATTGGGATTATCATGTATTTAACACAAATGAGAAGCTTTGGTGAACCTTATTTAAAGTTATATATTCAAAGAAAAGCTTCCGAAAATAAAGGGATGTAGACAATGAATCGTTATTTTTATTATTTCATCTTGGTCTCATTAGTCGCCAATTTGGTTGGGGCCGTTCCGAGAATATTGTATGAAGAAAAAACATCCAGTGCCATTGTTTCCATACTTTTGAGCATTGTCATCGGAACCCTATTTATTTATTTGTTGATTCGCTTTTTTAATCGATTTCCTGGAATTGGATTCCCAGAATTGGTGAAAAAACATATGCCAAAATGGATGTCAGTCTCTCTCCTTTTCTGTTTTAGCCTTATATGGTTTGCCGTCGGGTTAAATGGATTAATTTCAAATACCTATTTAATGAAAAGGTTTCTAACCCCCGATATCCCATTTTTTTGGATTACGGTACTTCTGTTAGCTTTTGTTTCGTTTGGTGTGTTAATGTCCACAAAAAGTCTTTTATATACAGTGGAAATCATTTTGCTAATCAATCTGCCTTTACTTGTTCTTGTCATTGTCCAATTATACCTTAATGAAAATATAAAATGGGAGTTCATTGGAAAAGCATGGATGCATCTTTATCACCAACCAAGCTATTCTTCCTTTTCAGCTAGTTTTTTTAGTTTTATCGGTTTGATTAATCTCGCTATCTTTAATCGTGAGTTTAAAACCAAGCAAACCCATACCCCTTTTCAAATCCTAGTTGTTGGTGTATTAGGAGTAGGTGCTTTGTTAACAACTTACTTTACCCCAATTGGATATAATGGCTTTGATAATATTAACCATATTTCCTATCCATGGGTTTTAACAGTCGATTCGATACGAATTGGACTTGCCTTTCTTGAACGCGTCATGTATATTTTTTTAATTTTCTACTTTTCGATCGCCTTTTTGTTCATAGTTACCACTTGGCATGTAGGCTTGGAATTCCTAAAAAGTTTAGGTTCGATTCAATGGCTCAAATGGAAAGGACATAACTTAACTTCTTATTTATTTCTTTTACTCTTTTGGATCATTAGTCTTTGGACCGCTGTCCATGTTTCACACTTTCGAATTACTTTATATGCAAGTTATTTATTTAGAGTAATTCCTCCATTTTGTACGATCTTTTTATTCGTTTGTTTGTATATTTACAGGAGGGCAAAAATATGAACACCCTCATAAAGAAAAGGAAAAGGCTACCGGGTATTTTAGTCTTATTTATTGCCACTTTTTTAATCTCAGGTTGTGGAGGATTTAAAGATATTGATAAACGTATATTTGTCATTGGAATGGGCATTGATAAAAGTGGTTCCGAGGAAAAGCCCTACCGAATTACCCTTAAGATGGCTTCGGCTTCAGGTAATATGAAAAATTCCCCAAAGCCGGAATATACCTATTTGACAAAAGAAGCCAAAACGGTTTCAAGTGCTGTCCATCTATTAAAGTCTCATATTGATAAAGAATTAGATTTTGCACATGCAAAAGTAATTGTTTTTGGTGAAAACTTGATAGATGAGGACATGCGGGTTTTAGCGGATTTCTTTTTAAGAAGACGAGATTTTCAACAAATTTCATGGGTTTCTGTTGGAAAACCAAGCGCTGAAGCCGTACTAAAAGCAAAACCGGCATCAGAAGTATCAGGGGCAAATGTTTTGTTTAACGTATTTTCTGGAATTGGAACCAATAGTACAAACATCGTTTCAACCTATCTCTTTGACTTTAGAAGACAGCTAATCGAAGACGGGATTGATGCGGTTTTGCCTATTATTGAAACAGATAATAAAAGAAAGACAATGATTGTAGATAAGGCAATTGTCTTCAAAGATAAAAAAGGAAAGGTAGAATTAAGCCCTAGTCAGTCAGAAATCTACAATATCTTATCGAATAAAATTAATAACATCAATTTAGTCATTCCTGTACCCAATCCGAAAAAGGAAATATTTGCGATGTCTGTGGAAAACGTGAAGGTAAAATATCGGCTTGAGCCTTTATCTAAATCCGAGCATTATGTAGTAAAAATGAATGTCAAGATGATTGGTACTGTGCAGGAATCAAAAGAACTCCTTTCTCCATTTAAAACAGATGAATACAATCGGGGTGCTAGCAAAGAGGCTAAAAGCCAAATCCTTGCTTTTTTATCGACCATGCAAAAAAATGAAGTGGATCCAATAGGGTTTGGCTTACGTTATCAAGCTACCCATCTTGCTGATAAGAATAGAGTGAAAGAATGGGAACGTATTTATCCAAATCTTAAATTTGATGTATCAGTTAAGGCTTACATAAAGGATATTGGAACAACAGATTGAAATAATGAATTTCATACAGGGGAAGGATCCCAAGTATCCTTTCCCTTTCACCTCCTCGCAATATCTGACTTTAAATAAAAGAAAGGTCATATGTATGAATAAGTAATTAATATTTATTGGAATAGGGTTCTTGTTCGTTTTCCTTGTACTACTTGGGACATATCAATTAATGAATTCTAGAACATATCAGTTATTAGGGGGGAACCGAAAAGCTAAAAACAGATCAAATGGTGGTTGCTTTGACTTTTGAAGGTGGACCAACAAAGAATGTAAATCAGATTCTATCACTACTAGATCACTACAAGGCAAAAGCAACTTTTTTCCTTATTGGTGAAGAAATAGAGAAGCACCCAGAGGAATCTAGAAAAATCGTAGAAGCGGGACATCAATTTGGATATCACACTTTTTCTCATCATCGAATGGTTTTCAAAACACTTTCCTATAGTAAAGAAAAAATTGAAAAAACGGATCAATTAATTCAACAGGTAGGCTATAAAGTGAAATCGGTCCCCGATGAATCCAATCACATAGAGATAAATATAAAATTTATCTTTTTAACGATTTGCTTTTTAGTATAGATATACGTCAATAAATCAGTAATTACATATAAGAAAATGCTTATGAAAGGTTAGTAGCAGTTAAATAGAACATAGGGGATATTTTCGCAATCTTTTCATTCATGAAATAAGCCATTCCCTGACCATATATTCCTAATATCGATGCTGCCATCAGACTTCCAAACATAAGAACATGCGCGATTACCAACACTTCCACCCCAAAAATGAACAATTTGATTAAATTGTAACATCTTTCCAGAAATTGAGGTTTTTTATTTTCGCTAACAATCAATTATTTTTTAAAAAACAATACCTTAAACAAGGTTGCATACGATGCGGAAAAGCCGAAAAACATCCTTTCCATCTTATCATTGAATCTTATCCCTTAACTTTTCAAAGTTGTCTACAACATCAGATAATGATAATCTCTTTGCTATTTATATTCCTTTCTCGATGGAATCTCTAGCCTTTTCAAATAAATTTGCCTTTATTTGAGCATCTGCAAGTGTATACCAATAGAACCACGCATCCATTTTTTGAAATTTTATCGTTATAAAATTGTTCAATTACAGGATAGTAACTGGAATATCGTTCTTCATCTAAAACTAATTTTTCTCCATTCCATTTCAGAACATCCACAAAATAAGTATCTGCTATATACCTTTGCCAAACGGCGATTCCAACTGTCCCATTACTTAATAGCTCCATCATATGGTACGGGACTTCTGCGATCAACTTTAAGGTATCATTATTACATTTAAAGATCTGTAATTGATTTCCTGCTGAAGCACCAATCGCAACACCAAAAAGATACTCTTTAATTCCATCCCCCGTAATATCAGCAAGACCAGAATAATTTAATCCCACCCCTTGGGCTTGGGTCTCCCAAGTTTTTCCCCATCTTTCATTTTTTTTGCTTAATACAATGACACCATATTGTGATGGACTTGGTTGTTCTTTTGCTTTGATTTCAAAAGTCACAATCATCTCTTCTTGTCCATCTTGATCAAAGTCATAAAGCTGATATGGTTTACTTGATTTAGGTTCTTCAGGACTTACTAGGATTGCATTTGGTGGTAAAAACTCATTGATTATTTTTATGAGATCGTTATTTGGTTTTTCCACAGCGTAAGTAAAATTTGGTGAAAGGTTTAAATTGATTATTGCCAATATGGTAAGTAATACAGTTTTTTTCATCCATAATCCCTCGTATCTTAATGTTAGTAGAGATTATTGTTCCCTGGTGTTACATTAAATTTTCTATTTATAAAAATAATTGAAACCAAACTCAGCGCTTATGTATCTAACAAGTAGAGATCTAAGAAAGGAGGGGCCAAAGTGGATCTTATCAAAGACGTGAAAAAAGCCATGAAAGGGAATCATTCTTCCTTCGAAAAACTAATTCATGCCCATAAACTTACGATGTATCGGGTCAGTCGAACGATTCTCACTCGTGATGAGGATTGTGCAGATGCCATGCAAGAGGCAATCATGAAGGCCTTTCAACACATTCGTACTTTAAAAGAACCTCGTTTTTTCAAAACATGGTTGATTCGAATTCTTCTCAATGAATGTTATCAACTTCATCGAAAAAGGAAAAATCTCGTTTCAATCGACCAATTAGAAGAACCTTCAGCAATTGAGAGTGGATACGAGAAAATAGAAATCGAGCAATTGCTTAACGTACTCCCTGCAAGCGATAAAGAGTTATTAAAACTTTTTTATATCGAGGATTTATCGATTCATGATTTAGCCCTTATTTTAAACATACCTGAAAATACGGTGAAAACAAGATTACGACGCGCCCGTGAGAAAATGCAAAAGACTTTAGCTAAAGACGAGGAGGTTGCGACATGGAAAAATGGGAACAAAAACTAAAAGATGACGTAAACCGCTCGGTACCAAGCATGATCGACGAGCGAGTAGAAGAAACGCTGAAACAACTTCCAAGAAAGAAAGCTAAACGAAAAATATATACTGGATTATCGGTGGTCGCTGCTGCCCTGTCATTAACCTTTGGCTTATCATTCTTCTCCCCCGCCTTTGCAAACACAATGAAAGAGATCCCCATTATCGGCTCTGCATTTGAATTTGTTGGCAATATCGGGTTAATCAAAGGGAAAAATGAAGGTTTGACGACGGAGCTAGGTGAACAAGTGGAATTAGATGGACAGCTTATTACCTTTACTGAAACCCTTTATGATGGTGGGGAAATTCATATTGGTTATATTCGGGAAGTAATTGATCACAACCAAGGCACCGACTTTATAAATAATCTTCAGTTTACCATTGATGGTAAATATTTAGGCAGTTATGGAATGGGTGGACACGAAGAAGAAATAGAAAAAGGGATATATGCAGGCGCAATCAGTATCTCTGTTCGCGAAGGCATACCAGATTCTTTCGCCCTTGGTATTAGCCCTCGTGAAGGAAAGTCATGGTCTGTTAAGTTACCAGTCGAAAAGAAAGGGAATCATCAATCTTTTCTTGTCAATCGTGTGGAGAAAACAGAAGATCTAACGATTCTATATGATCAAATTACCTTCTTCCCTACTTCAACTGAGATTTCTCTTCGCCTAAGTATAGATGAGAAAGCATATACGGAAGAAAAATATATGATGCTCGACTTTATAGTTATGGATGATAAAGGACGTGTTTTACAACCATTTAGTAGTGGCGGTGGCGGCGGTGGTCCTGTGAAGGGAAAAGTACTTCACCGTTTTAAGTATTATTATGAACCAATGCAAATGATCCCCCGCTCCTTAACGATCAAACCGTATCTAACCGAGATAAATGAAACGTCTCCAAAAATCGAAAGAATCAGATGGGAAGGGGAGAAAATAACCCTTTCACAAGGAAAAATCGGAAACGTAACGATTTTAGAAAGAACGGAAAACAACGGGATTACAACCTTCACCTTTGAAGTAGAAGGCGAAGATTTATACAATCAAGCAAACACACTTTGGCTTGAAAATGCAGATCGTACTCGCTATTACCCGGATCAACCTGCGGAACGAGTTGAAGGAACTGTTAATCAGTATAACCTTTCCTTTAAAGACATTCCTGACACGAATGAGCTATATATAACAACTACCACAATGAATCCACCGCATTATTTGAAGGATCTCGAAGTGACAATTAACTTAAAATAGAGACAAGGGGATAACTCCCCTTGTCTCTCAACCATCCACATAAATAAATTACTTAATCTTTTCCTCAAATGACTTTAGTAATTTTTCTTGGCTCTCCCTTATTACCTTCATTTCTTCCTCTAACATATTTATTTTCTCGATCATTGGCTTTAAGGCATCTTGAAGTAAATCATGTAGACGCATGGCCTTTTCATCTCTCGTTGATTCCATTTTTTAGCCTCCTTGTATATGTGACTAATCATTAATCTTATTATTAATATTAATACAGTGAATTATATATTAATGTGATGTAGTTCACACCATCACAAACGACAGAGCTATTTTTTACACCATTCTTCAATTTGATCCATCATTGAAGAAACTATATTTTTCAAAAAGTAGGGATAAGTCTGTCGTCTCAACAATACAATGGTTGATGGATAGAAATTAGGGGGATGTCTCGTTTGAATCATAATATAGTAAATCCCTATTTTCCTATATTAATAACAGCTAACACCTACTGAAAAATTCATTATTCCTGTTCATCCCCCTAGCTATATATAATCAAAAAAGTTTTCATGAAAGTGAGGTTCATTATGTCCGTTCTTGAAGTTAAACATTTACAAAAGTCTTTCGGAAATATTCATGCTGTACAGGATATTAGCTTTTCAGTTGCTGGTGGTGAAGTATTTACCATCATTGGACCGAATGGTGCAGGAAAAACAACCACCCTTGAAATGATTGAGGGATTGGTCACACCTGATCAAGGTGAAATCCATTACGGGGATTTGAATTGGAAGCAGGATGGAGTTACGATAAAAAAAATGATTGGCGTTCAACCGCAATCAAGTGCGATGTTTGACTTGTTAACCCCTGAAGAAAATTTAAATCTCTTCTCTACGTTTTATAACCATTCACGTCCTACTGAAGAGATACTGGAATTGATCAACCTAACCGACCATCGAAATAACCATGTGAAGAAGCTTTCTGGAGGTCAGCGTCAGCGGCTTGCCATTGGCCTCGCGATGATCAGTGATCCTGAAATTCTTTTCCTTGACGAACCTACAACGGGACTGGATCCTCAAGCACGACGAAATATTTGGGATATTATTTTAGAACTGAAGAATCTCGGAAAAACAATCATCCTGACTACCCATTATATGGAAGAAGCAGAGAAGTTAAGTGACCGTGTTTGCATCATCGATCAAGGACTCATTGTCGCCGTCGATACGCCAACGGCTCTCATTGAACAGTTAACGAAACAAAGAGAAGTCCGATTATCCTTTATGGACGGGCAAAAAGCGGCTATAGAGGGAGAGATCTTTTTAAAAGCACTCCCTTCTGTTACGAAAATAGAGCGGGAGGATACTTTATTAAAAGTCTGGACACTAAACCCAGAGGATACCCTCTTTGAGTTGTTTAAATTTACGAAGGAAAACGAATATCGCGTCGAACAGATTTCTATTCGTGAAAAAAGTCTTGAAGATGTCTTTATTTCCTTTACCGGAAAGGAATGGAGGGATTAAAGATGAAACAGTTTAAACAAATGTTTCTAGCACAATTAAAATTAACCTTTCGTGAAAAACAAGCTTGGTTTTGGGGCATCTTCTTTCCTGTTATTTTAATGTCAATTTTCATGGTGATTTTCTCAGGAGGTTCAAACGAAGAATTCGAATCAAGTGTTGCAATTGTCAAGCAAGGTTCAGAGAGAGACCTCAGAGATGATGTTGTCTCAACTACAACAAATATCCGGTATGGAAATTAAATCAGAACAGCCGGTCAGTCTAGAAAATGCAACCGAATGGGTAAAAGAACAAGAAGTGGATGCCGCCATCGTATTGCCAGATTCAGATGCGTCTAATTCAATTGAACTGATCGTCAATAAAGAAAACGAACAAAGTATAACCACACAAATGATTGCGGGGATTTTGGATCAATTTGTTCAACAGGCCAATTTACAGGAAGCTGGGGCTGCACCGATCTACGAGCTCGAATACACCTCGGTTACAGCTGGAAATGCCGCACTAGACTATACCGATTTTCTTTTAACAGGAATGATAGCCTTATCGATCGCACAAGGTGGAATGTTTGGAATGGTGGAACTCGTGGAGATGCGGAGAAAAGGATTAATCAAAAGACTGCGTATGACACCGGCCAATATGGGGATCTTTGGACTAAGTGATATGATCATGCGGCTGCTTTTTAGCATTATTCAAATTATCTTATTGTCTCTTATCGGTGTGTTTGTTTTTGGAGCGAGCCTCTATCTCAATTTCGCAAGTTTAATCGTTGTCTTTCTCATAGGTGCTCTCTCTTTCAACGCTTTAGGCTACTTTATCTCATCTTTAAGCAAAACAACAGAGGCCTATATGGGAGTAGCGAATATTACAAGCTTTATTATGATGTTTTTAAGCGGTGTCTTTTTTCCGATCGAATCAATGCCAGATTGGCTTCAGCCAGTATCCAACATTCTCCCGCTCACCTATTTTGCGGAGGGATTGCGAGATAGTATGGTTTATAATACGAGTATTTTTACAAGTTCCATTTGGTTCGGAATTGGCAACATGATCATTTGGGGTGCAATTACATTTATCCTTGGATCTTGGTTTTATAAAAGAAAATCAATTGTTTCGACAAGATAACCGAAACATAGAACAGGGAGACGGTTCTTCCCCTGTTCTCCTAAATTTTACCATTTTATTTAAAAAACTGGTGAAACGGGAGAACTGCCCTCATTTTTCACTGGGTTACTGCTAATGTATGTTTTTTAACATAGGTTATTAACCAATAAAAAAACAAACAGGAATAATTAAAGCCTTCTCCCGTTTGTTTAAGAACAGATATATTTCACGATAAATAAATCAAGTTCGCCCGTCTAATTTGCGTCCGGAGGCTTTAACTTCATTCAGCCTTCCACTTCTATAAGTGGGAGACTTAATCCCTGTCGCAAGCTTTCGTTACAAAATATTTGCTGAAGGAAGTTAATTGAGTGTCATGAGTGTTCCACCAATGGCACCTGTTACGACAATAATCCAAGGTGGTAACTTCCAAAAAGCTAACATACTAAACAAGATAGCCGCAAAAGCAAAGTCAATAGGTGTCAAGATAGAACTCGTCCAAATTGGCTGATAAAATGCTGATATTAATATTCCAACTACTGCTGCATTCACTCCCATTAGTGCACCCTTGACCTTAGGGTTACGACGTAGGCTATCCCAAAAAGGAAGTGTTCCTAAGATTAATAAGAATGAGGGTAAAAATATAGCAACTGTTGCTAATAAGCCCCCTGCCCATCCATTCATTACAGCACCTAGGTAGGCTGCAAATGTAAACAATGGTCCCGGAACGGCTTGGGCAGCCCCATAACCTGCGAGAAAATCCTCTTCACTTAACCATCCAGTAGGTACAAATTCTCGTTCAAGCAACGGTAAAACGACGTGTCCTCCTCCAAACACAAGAGATCCAGAGCGATAGAAACTATCAAACATGGCAATCCAGTAATTTGAAGTAACTTCTCTTAGTATTGGAAGAAGAATGAGTAAACAAAAAAATAATCCTAAACACGCTATTGCAAAACCACGGGGAATTGGAAAACTAACTCTCTCTTCAGATTCATCTTTCTGGTGTCTATAAATCAAGAAACCGATGAATGCCGATAGCAGAATAACTCCTACTTGAGTAAAGACTGTTTGCCACAATAGCGTAACGACTAATGCGAACAAGGCAATGGCTTTTCTCTTTAAATCAGGAGTTAGTTTGTTAGCCATTCCTAATATGGCATGTGCAACAACAGCCACAGCAACAATTTTTAAACCATGAATCCAACCCGTGTTACTAACATCCATCCCCTGAAGAACTAATGCCAAAATAATTAATGCAAATACAGAAGGTAACGTAAAACCAAGAAATGAAACAATACCTCCTAACACTCCCGAACGCATGACACCTATTCCAATTCCTACTTGACTACTTGTTGGACCGGGTAAGAACTGACATAGAGCAACTAAATCAGCATAACTTTTTTCATCCATCCACTTTCTTCTATGAATATATTCATCGTGGAAATATCCTAAATGAGCAATAGGACCACCAAATGATGTAAAACCTAACCTAGTTGATACGATTAAAATTTCAAGTAAAGACTTAAATAACCTTCTTTCTCTCGTTACTGGTTTATTCATTTACTTTTTCCTTTCATAAATATAGAATTACTTTTTTATTCTTTTATCTACCTAAATAATTCATATGCTTTTTTTGTCCGGAACTACTTTCTAATCTCACCTTTTACATTTTTCTTCCTTCGATAAAAGCACCTATTTACATTGATTGAAGGATTGGATATAGAGTGCTAGAACTGATTTTATATCCATGTTTTCTAAGTTCTTCTCATACCTATTATCCAAATATAGGGTGGTCCCTTTGTATCGTGTAAAAATGAATTTAAATAAAACCAAAAAATCTTTTTCGTAAAACTTTCCCTCAAACCAATCCTGTTTTCAAATTACAATCTCGATTATTTATAAATGGATACTAACATATATATAACGATAACAATCACCTATTTACAAAGAAATCACACTATTGAAAGGATTTATTTACATTGCAAAATAGCTTTATTGATTATCTATACTTAATAGAAAATTTTAGATTATGGGGAATAAAAATGATTATTGATTATCGAACATTAATAACGGAATATTTTTTTATGGTTTGCCTGCAGTCAATCATTTAATATTTAATGAAAATGTAATGGCAGTTATTGACTTACGGTCGGGGCTGATGAAATTAATTATGACAAAAAGGCTATCTATAAAGTAACTCCTTTAATTGGTGGAGAACTCAATCAAATAGTGGGTTAAGGGGACGTCGCTTCTGTTATTGTAAAACTTACCATTTTTACAATACAGAGGAAACGTCCCAGTGGACTGTAAACACTATTTACTTTTTAGTTGTTCAAGCTTTTCCTTACGAAACCCCTTCACGATTAAATAGACAGCCAAACTCATTTCATAAACGCCAACTGGTAGTGCAATCAGCCCTTTTATTGTAGAAATTGGAGCAATGATTCCAAACATGTCAAGAATACCTGCTATGAATACCATCAGAGCTGTAAGCATCCCAAACATCGCTAAAGACTTTGGAATTAAACCTGTTCTAAGAAATAAATAACTATACATCATTGTATTTAAACCGAGCATCAAATTAGGACCTAACATAAAAGTCCAACGATGGAAACTTTGCAACAGTAAACCGACAGCGTGAAGATTTTCATTTCCTAAGTTGCCTGCTTCATAGGCGCTGCTTACATACAATAAACCTAATATACTGACCAAACCAATCGCGATAAAAACAGCTTCCATAAACCGAAAACATAAATATCCTAAGGCAATATGTTCATTCCAACGACGTAAATAAGGAAACAGTATAACAGCTGTTCCAACAACTGACACGACAAGGATTAGATCATTTAATACACCGATCAAAATCTTTGTTTCCACTCCATTTGTTACAGTCATATACCATTCTTGGGACAAAATCGGCTGATAAAAAACAACCGCTATAACAGCAGAAACCGTAGCTACGATATATAATATTCCGAGGATGATTCCATTCATTCGATCTCGTGTCACTACTTTTTACCTCCCTATAATCATTACTTTGTTCATGACCTATGTTATAGTAAAGCCGAAAAATCTAAAAATTCTAAAAACCAAAAGGAGTTACAATGGAGCATTATGAAGTAATCGAAGAAGCCTTGATTTATATTGAAAACCATATACAAGAACCACTATCATTAGAGGTCGTTTCTCATACTTTTAACATGTCTAAATACTATTTTCATAGACTTTTTTCTGCTATGATGAATTGCTCATTAAACCAATACATCTTATCAAGACGATTAAATGCCTCATTAAAATTCATTGAAGACAGGCGCTTATCTCTTACAGAAATTGCTTATACTCTCAACTTTGGGACTCCCTCTTCCTTCACTCGCGCTTTCAAATGTCACTACGGGATTACCCCTAGTTCACTTAGATTAAAAGGAAAGCACCTTTCTCAAGTGCCGGTCCCTTCCGTCGTGAAAAGACCGATTAAAAACATCAATGGAGATATCGTCACTGATTTTACGCTAACAGATTTTGAAAAAATTAGGTTGACGGGGATTGCTTTTGAGGTTGATTTAGCCACAGATGACTACAAGGCGAAAATTCGCTCTTATGCAAATATGCTGTTAAATAACATTGATGAAACGATCAACAGTCCATGCTATGTCGTCTACTCAGATTGTCAACCAGATTCCACTTGTTTCAAGGTTCTGTTTGGGGTTCCTCGTGATATTCAAATCGATAAACCCCATTATTTTACTGTTGATGTCCCGCCGCTCTTTTGTGCCAAATTCAAATATTTCGGTGATCTCCTAGATATCGGGGATATCGTTAGCACGGATTATGCAAGATTTTTAAAAATCTCCAAGCAGGAAACGGGAAGTTCTCATATCGAACTCATTCAAGTCTTTGATAACATTCACAAACTCGATTCAGACTATCACATCTATACACCAGTCAAAAAACTACCGATTGATTCAGATGATTAATCACGATCAGCCGCCTTTCCAATGATCTCCCCCTTCCCTTTCAATCTATTATCGGATAACCATAAGATATCACGATTAAGATTGTTAAACTTTCCAAATCTTGCTGTAACTCAAAAATCGCTAGGAAGTTTCCTAGCGATTTAAAATTACAATTCCTGAAGTGCATTCACCGTTACAAATGAATACCCTTCATTCGTTAGTGCTTGTAAGATTCCTTCAATTGCTTGAAGTTCCTTCCCGCTGTCATCATACATTGGGTGCATCAAGATAATCGAACCTGGTGTTATATTTTCAATCACATGATTCACCTTGTCAGATGGCTTTCTGTAATAGCTATCCGGCTCAATATTCCAAGTTATCGTGTCTCTATTATGTTTATTCAGGTAATACGGTAAGCCCACAAGCTTTTTTCCGTTTGGCGGTCGAAAATCAATTTCACCTTTATAGCCTGCCTCTTGGATTAATTTATCCGTCTTTTCAATTTCTTCTTTAATATAAGAAGGTGATTTGAACACCATTCGATTATGAGAAAAAGTATGATTTCCCACTTGATGGCCTGCTTCTACCATTTCTTTCGTTTCCTCTGGATAATTCTCTATTTCTTCGCCAATTAGAAAAAAGGTGGCCTTTGCATTGTATTTATCTAGTAATGGTAGAATTTGATTTACATTCTTGGTTGGGCCGTCATCAAAAGTTAAAGCCACCACCTTCTGATTTGTCTCCACCTTTTCAGTCAACCCTCCAAATAACTGAAATGTTCTCGCATTCATTAATTGATATGTACTAATCGCTAATAGGAAAACAAACAGAATCCCTAATCCTGTAAATATTAATTTCTTTTTCATAAATACGACCTTTCTTTTCTAAATGTTCCATTTCTTCCTTTATTATAGTAAAAATTAATAAAAACTACAGAATAACTTTTAGAAAAGGTGCTAGACACCAGTTACCTGTTGCCCTCAAAGACTCACTACGAGCAAGTGGCGAGTTCTTCTTCTACGAGAATCTCATCGGATATATATTGCTCTTATATCGGTTGTCATAGATTTAAACTATATCAAACGATAGTTTTTATGTGTTATGTTATATGGATTCCTCCATGCTACAATTATTTTCAACCAACAAATCATGCCGATGCATCGTCATAAAATACAACTTTATTTATTTTAATTGGAGGTACATATAATGAATGCTATTTCTCTTTTTGAACAAAGCAAATTAAAACCGTTCCACATTCTATTCGTTTTTTGGTTATTTATCATTATGATGTTTGAAGGATATGATGTCGTAATATACGGTGCGACCATTCCTTTCTTAAAAGAATCATGGGGAATTTCTGATATTTTAGCAGGTTCGATCGGCAGCTATACAACCATCGGCACAGCCATTGGTGCCGTCCTGTTCGGATTATATTCAGATCGATTTGGGCGTAAGCGCATCATTATTTTAACGACCGTTATGTTTAGTTTTTTTACCATGCTGTCAGGTTTTGCACCGAATGCAATCTTCTTTACGGTTTGTCGAGTAATTGCTGGATTGGGATTTGGTGGGGCGATGCCGAATGTCGCTTCACTCATTTCTGAATATGCACCATTAAAATATCGAGCAGCTATTATTTCCTTTATTTTTTGTGGATATTCCGTCGGAGCGATGGGCGCTTCCTTCATCGGCCAGGCTGTACTAACTGATTTTGGATGGCAACCTGTTTACTGGATTGGGGCGATTCCTTTAGTTTTCCTTCCATTAATGATAAAGTCCATTCCAGAATCACTTGAATACTTGCTTACTAACAAAAAACATGACCGTATTGCAACCATCGTTAATAAAATTCAACCCGATGCTGCGGCAACACTTGATTTTACTTTTAAAAAGAAAGAAAAAACCCAAAAGTCACCGATTAGTGCACTTTTCACTAAAAAATACGCTGTTTCAACGATGATGTTTTGGTTAGCATGTTTCTGTACATTTATTCTCATGTACTCCCTTAACACTTGGTTACCGACATTAATGCTTCAGGCTGGTTATAACCTATCTTCAAGCTTAATGTTTGTCGCTGTTTTACAAATCGGATCCATTATTGGCACCCTAGTTCTTGGTAACTTTATTCAAAAAGTAGGATATAAAAAGGTATTAATTCCGCTTTATTTTGTAGGCGCAGTAAGTTTAACACTCATTGGTTTCTCTACAAATATATATATTGCATACTTTTTAATTTTCCTCATTGGGGCTGCTACAGTCGGTTTGCAAAATATGTCCAATGCATTCGTTGCCAATTATTATCCAGTCGATATTCGTTCGGCTGCCCTTGGAAGTACAATGGCCTTCGGTCGTATCGGTTCCATTATTGCTCCAACCTATGTGGCCGTTTTGCTAACGATGAACCTACAGCCACAGTTGAACTTCATGCTCATTGGAATTGCAGCGATCTTTGGAATGATCGCATTGTTTTTCATTAATGACAAAGCAGCCGATTACCAAACCGATCATCAATTGGATGAAAGTAATAGTAAAGTTGCTCAATCTTCATAAAAACGTAAAGAGGTCTGAAATTCAGGCCTCTTTTTATAATTCGAAAAAATCCTCCCCTTTCATTTTGATATTTTCAAAATGAGCAAAATATATACATATAGCTTTAAGCTATAGAAATAGATAGTTTTTAAGTGTTATGCTATAGCCTTTATTCAATGCTATATTTAGATTTATACCGAATGAAGAAGAAATCTAGTTTTACAATAAAAATATCTTAATAAAAAGAAAATACTCGAAAACCATATAGAAAGAGGGAATCTATTAATGTCAACCACTTTAGTAAAAGCTCCATTTAGAGCTGATCATGTAGGAAGTTTATTGCGCCCGGAAAGTATCCATAAAGCTCGAAAAGAGTATAAGGAGGGCAACATTACAGCTGAAGCGCTTCGTGAGATTGAAAACAAAGAAATCAAGAGAATTGTTGATAAACAAGTTGAGATTGGACTGCAATCGGTAACAGATGGAGAATTTCGCCGCAGTTGGTGGCATCTTGATTTCATGTGGGGATTAGATGGTGTAGAAAAAGCCGCCTCTGAAGTAGGACTTGCTTTTAAAGGAGTCGAAGCACGGAGGGAAACTGCTCGTGTTGTAGGGAAAATCGGTTTTTCAACTCATCCATTTATCGAAGATTTCAAATACCTACAATCACTCGTTCCAGAAGGTGTAGTGGCAAGACAAACCATCCCGTCAGCGGTACAATTTTTATATGAAATCACAAAACCGCATAATATTGAACATACGAAAAAACATTATCCAAACAAAGAAGACTTATATGAAGACATTGTCCAAGCATACAAAAAAGCATTCCAAGCCTTTTATGATGCCGGATGCCACAATCTTCAAATGGATGAAGTTGTCTGGGCAGTACTTTGCGATAAAGACTATCGTGAAAAAATAGCACAAGAAAATATTGAATTAGAAGCACTAATAAAAGAATATGTCGAATTAAATAATCGAATTCTTGCTGAAAAACCAGAAGATTTAGTGGTGACTACCCATGTATGTCGAGGAAACTATCGTTCAACCTGGCACTATTCTGGTGGGTATGATCCTGTCGCATTAGAGTTATTTGGAAACGAGAATGTAGATGCATATTTCCTTGAGTTTGATTCTGAACGAGCAGGTGGATTCGAACCTCTTCAATACGTTTCCGGAGACAAAAAGGTCGTGTTAGGTCTTGTTACTTCAAAAAGCCCTGAGTTAGAAAATGAAGAGGATGTCATCGCCCGTATTAAAGAGGCCGCCCAATATGTACCACTAGAGCGTCTTTGCTTAAGCCCGCAATGTGGCTTCTCCTCAACAGAAGAAGGAAATGAATTAACAGAGGAAGATCAGTGGAAGAAGCTAAAGTTAATTAAAACGATCTCGGAAAAAGTCTGGGGATAGTTACTGTACACCTCTGAAAAATCTTATTTTACTAGAGTAAAACCCTCACACGTGAGGGGACTGTTACTTAAATATGAAAAAGGAGCTTGAAGCCTAAGCTCCTTTTTTTGTTCATGCATTGATTCTTCTAGACCTATTCTTTTACTTTAAAAAACTCTTCTGCTGAAGTTCGAGTTTACATTGTCTGCTATCTACCTAGCTTTTTTTAAGTAAGTCTTCTAATGCTAAATCTAGTTTTGGAAATGAAAATTCAAATCCTTCTTCCATTAGCACTTTGGGAATCGCCTTTTGTCCTTCAAGAACGAGTTTACTTTTTTGTCCAAGAACCCATTTCATGGCAAGCGAAGGAACTGGAAGCCAATGGGGTCGTTTTAATGCAGAACCAATTGTTTTACCAAACTCCCTCATTCTCAACGGTGAAGGGGATGTTACATTAACAGGCCCATTCAACTTTTCATGAGTAACAGCAAATAATATAGATCTGACTACATCCTTAATGTGAACCCATGACATCCACTGTTCACCTGAACCGACGGTCCCGCCCACGAATAATTTATATGGCAACATCATGAGTGGAAGTGCGCCACTATCACCAAGTACAACTCCGAATCTCATAAAGGCAGTACGTACTCCATATTTTTCCACTTGTTTCGCTTTTCTTTCCCAATCATATACAGTCCTACCTAGAAAATCATTCGCATTATTAACAAATTCTTCTGTATATTCAGCATCCAAAGAGGCAGGATAAATACCAATGGCACTCGCATTAATCAAGACAGAAGGTTTTTGAGGCAATGTTTCAATGATCCTTACTAACTCATCCGTCGCTGCCATCCGACTGTTATAGATTTGCTTTTGATGTTTCAACGTCCACCTGCCATCGTTAATAGAAACACCTGCTAAGTTAATAAAGGCATCAACATCTTCTAATTCCTTTTCTGGCATTAGCCCTTCTTTAAGCCACTCTACATACGTTACATCATTTGATGAAGTCTTTTCCTTTCTTGTTAGTACTATCACTTTATGACCTTCCACGATTAGAAGATCCGTTAGTTTCTTGCCGATAAATCCTGAACCGCCAGCTATCACAATTTTCATCTTTTCACCCCTATTGAAAAGCATGTTTGTTACGATTCCCCTTGTCCTTGTTAAGAAAAGAGGGGAAAGTTCTCACCATTCTTATGTTTCTGACAATAATTCCAGAAATTAGGAAAGAGATAGAACAATCCCCCGTTCTAGCTTTTCAGCAGAAGTTTATCCATTTCTCGTACTCTATCATACGCTTTCAATAGATGTTGGGGTACCAATGTCCTTCCGTGTTCCCATGCATTCTCTTCGACTTCCGCTAAAAGTTGCTCTTTTACTTCTTCTTCCCCATATTGAAGAACCCATAAAATTCGCGAGTTCTTTCTAAATTCTAAATAAT
Organism: uncultured Bacillaceae bacterium; assembly: GCA_963787345.1. Lineage (GTDB taxonomy): Bacteria > Bacillota > Bacilli > Bacillales > Cytobacillaceae > Bacillus_BD. The sequence goes on from CAWBCW010000027.1 coordinate 88,549, forward strand.
AGCCAAGTTGACGATAAAGAATAATTCTCACGAAATTTTCATCAGTTTCTTTCACTTTAAAGTTAATCTTAGCGTTATATCCATTTATCTCCAAATAGTTAAACTTTATCGTATTCGTAGATACGTTGTAACTCATTGGTGAAGATAGTTGATTATTAAACTCTACATTTATTTTAAGTTTGAGCTCTTTCAATATATTCATAATGATCTTTTCAATATCCCACATATAAAGCATTTATCTATACCTTTCCTAAGAAATTTATAAAATGGTCACTTAAACGTTTCAATAACATTATAATACAGGAGAAGGCATATCAAGAGCCATTTATCATCGTTTATTATGATTATATTACAAATAAGAGAAGTTGATGATCTACTATCATGAAACAGAAAGAGAGTTATCATCCCTTCTTTCCATAATTGAATTTTTTAAAGGATATAAGAAGCCTCCTATTTATTACCATAAAATAATAACTATCCAATTTTTAGATGGTACCTGACACTTACACAAAGAACCTACAAAAAAGCGCCAAACAACTTCCATTTTGGAAGCCGCCTAGCGCTTTTTTATTACCAAGATATAAGTTTACTTTTCCAGCCTTCGTAGACCTTTCCTTTAATTTGCTTGGGGTTAAAACGACTGTTTGGGATTCTCTGTCGTTAATACTTCAGAATACCCATAACTACCATGTTCACTCAAATCCAGTCCCATTAATTCTTCCTCTTCTGTTACACGAAGTCCATTCAATACTTTTTTCATGATTAGCAATAAGACAGAAGATGCTACAAATGCATAAGCTGCGGATACCGCAATCCCCATGGCTTGAATGCCTAGCTGCGCAAATCCTCCTCCATAAAAGAGTCCTGCTCCACCGACTGTTGCTAATTCTGGTGTCGCAAAAAATCCTGTAGATAAAGTTCCCCATACACCGGCAACGCCATGAACAGAAAGAGCAAAAATAGGATCGTCTATTTTACATTTTTCAAAGAACCGAGCACTATAGAAAACCATAATTCCTGCTATAAATCCGATGACAACCGACGCCCACGTTTCAACAAACGCACATGATGCCGTAATCGCGACGAGTCCTGCTAATGTTCCATTCAACATGGTTGGGATATCCGATTTTCCTAAGACCACCCATGAAATCAGTAAAGCACTGATCGCCCCAGCTCCTGCGGCTAAAGCTGTATTTAAAGCAACAAAGGCAAAGAATCCATCCTCTACTCCTAACGTACTGCCTGCATTGAATCCAAACCAGCCAATAAATAAGATTAATACACCTAGAGCCGTAAAGACCTGGTTATGCCCGCTCAAGTTGTTGGCCGTTCCATTACGGTTATATTTCCCAATCCTCGGTTTTAATAGAATAGTAGCTGCTAAAGCTGCCATTGCACCTGTTAAATGGACGACTGTTGAGCCTGCAAAATCCTGTTTTCCGTGTTCTGCTAACCAGCCGCCACCCCAAATCCAATGAGCGATGACTGGATAGACAAGGGCTGAAAAAAGGACTGCAAATATGAGATAGACGGAAAGTTTTGCCCGTTCCGCAAAACCGCCAAACGCTATCGCTAACGAGATTCCCGCAAAGGCAAGCTGGAAAACAAAGAAAGCAGCTGTTGAATACGTGCTTCCTTCTACCTCACCGCCTGAATAGAAGAAATCTGACATTCCGACGAAAAAGCTTCCATTTTCACCAAAGATAAATCCATAACCTGCTGCCCAAAAAACAAGGGAGGCAATTCCGAATGAAAAGATCGTCTTTCCAGCAATATGCCCTGCATTTTTCATCCGTGTTGACCCTGTTTCCAGTAAAATAAATCCACCTTGCATGAAAATGACCAAAATCGCTCCTAACATAATCCAAACACTATTTAGGTAAAACAAATCTTCCATTTTGATTCCTCCTTTTTTGGTAACAGGGGAAGAGTTCTCCTGTTACCCCAATTTTTACCATGTGGTCGCATTTGGTAATTTTGGTGAAACAAGAACCGTCCCCATATTTCTATTAATTGTCTACAATGTTAATATTGTACCGTTCTAACCAGATGTTGATTTGTGAGAGATGTGCGATAAGTTGCGGGCCGGTCATAAGCTGGCCAAACCAAGGGACTTTGAAAGAAGAGCCGTCTGAATCGATAATCTCTTTAACCTTTTGCTTTGAAATGATTTCTAAGATTGGGGATGAATTTTTCCTGAGGATGTTTTCTAATTTATCCTTTACTAGTTTCAAATAAACGGGATGATGGGTTTTCGGATATGGGCTCTTTTTACGGTAAAGAACATCTTGAGGAAGCACTCCTTCTAACGCCTTTCGTAATAATCCCTTTTCACGGCCATCCAGCATTTTCATGTCCCAAGGGATGTTCCAGGCATATTGTACAAGGCGATGGTCAGCGAATGGGACACGTACTTCTAGGCTTGCACCCATACTCATTCGATCTTTTCGCTCTAATAATGTCGACATAAACCAAACCATATTTAAATAGAACATTTCCCGTCGACGAGCTTCAATCGGTGTCTCTCCTTCTAATGGAGGGACTTCAGCGATCGTTTCCTGATACCGCTCCATGACATATTCTTTTAATTGAAGCCTACGTTTCCAATGTGGAAGCAAGAGCTGCCCTCTTTCCTCTTGCGACCTTATCCATGGAAATTCATTTCCTTGTAAAAGGTCGTCTCGATAAAACCATGGATAGCCACCGAATATCTCATCCGCACATTCTCCAGATAAAGCAACCGTAAAGTCCTGTTTGATTCTTTCACAGAACCATAATAAGGAAGAGTCTACATCCGCCATCCCAGGCAGACCTCTCACCAAAACCGCTTCATCCAAGTAATGAACTAATGTTTCTTGATCAATTACCGCTCGATGGTGGTTGGTTTTTAAATATTCCTCCATTTTGGAGATCCACGGAGCATCTTCATCTGGCTGAAACGAATTGGCTTTAAAATATTGATTATTTTGTTCATAATCGATGGAATACGTGTGAAGCTGTCCCCTGCCTTGTTTATTAAAATAATCAGCAGCAATGGCACTAATCGCACTTGAATCCACTCCACCGGACATAAAGGTACAAAGGGGCACATCGGAAACTAACTGACGTTCGATTGCATCTTTTACTAAAAACGAAACTCTTTCAATCGTTTCTTGAAGTGAATGTTGATGCTTTTCACTTTTGACATTCCAATAGCGCCATTGCTTAAAACCATTTTGGTTAAAAATGCATGCATGTGCTGGTCGAAGTTCGTGAATGCCTCTAAATACCCCATGACCAGGGGTTCGGGATGGGCCAAGGCCAAATATTTCACGAAGTCCCTCCCGATCGATTTCAGCCTTTATCTTTGGATGAGCGAGAATCGCCTGGATTTCTGAACCAAATAGAAGACAAGCACCTTCTTGATGATAAAACAAAGGTTTCACCCCTAAGCGATCTCTTGCCATAAACATTTGTTTCTTGACTTCATCCCAAACCGCAAAGGCAAAAATTCCATTTAAATGCTGTACACAGCTTTCTCCCCACTCAATATAAGAGGTGAGCAAGACTTCCGTATCGGAGTAGGATTGAAAAGAGTACCCCCTTTTCAATAATTCCTTCCGAATCTCTTCCGTATTATAAAGCTCTCCATTGTATACTATTGTATAAGTACATCCATTTTTCTCTTTCTTCATCGGCTGGGTACCGCCGACCGGATCGACAACGGCAAGACGTGCATGCCCTAATGAAGCTAGATGCGAGCTCCATATATTTAAAGCATCTGGACCTCGCTTCGATAAGGTTTCTGTCATTTTTTTCATAACGGATATATGTTGTATCAAATCCTGTTGCCAATCAATCCAACCTGCGATTCCGCACATTATTCATCACTCTTTCTTTTATATTTTTTCAAAGATACCGTTTCTCTTTAATACTGTGTTAAATATTGCTCCCTTTCCCATGGATGTACTTGAGTACGGAATAAATCATATTCAATTGTTTTTGCCTCTACAAAGCGCCCGCATAAATGACCTCCTAAAGCATTCATGATGATTTCATTGCTTTTAAACAATTCAAGAGCTTGTGACAATGTAGATGGCAAATCAATAATGCCGTTTTTCTCACGCTCAACTTTAGACATCACATAAATATTTTGGTCTATTGGTTCTGGGGCCGTTACGTTATTTTTAATCCCATCTAATCCGGCAGCTAGGAGGACTGCCATCGCTAAATAAGGATTTGCAGAAGGGTCCACACTACGAACTTCTATGCGAGTGCTCAGGCCCCGTGAAGCTGGAATCCGAATAAGCGGGCTTCTGTTTCTTGCCGACCATGCTACATAACACGGTGCCTCATACCCTGGAACTAATCTTTTATAAGAATTAACCGTTGGATTTGTAATGGCTGTGAAACTTGGGGCATGTTTTAAAATTCCGGCTAAAAAACTTCTCGCCGTATCACTTAGTTCCAGCATCCCATTCCGATCATAAAACACATTTTGTTCTCCTTTAAATAAACTTAAATTACAGTGCATTCCTGAACCATTTATGCCAAACAATGGCTTTGGCATAAAGGTTGCTAGCAATCCATGTTTACGGGCAATCGTTTTTACGACTAATTTAAACGTTTGAATATCGTCGCAAGCCTTAATCGCCGATTGATATTTAAAGTCGATTTCATGCTGACCTGGGGCAACCTCATGATGGGATGCCTCAATGTCAAACCCCATTTCTTCTAATTCCAAAACAATATCACGTCTGCAGTTCTCCCCAAGATCGGTTGGTGCAAGGTCAAAATAACCGCCATGATCATTCAATTCTAGTGTTGGTTCCCCTTTTTCATCTAGTTTGAATAGGAAAAATTCTGGTTCAGGTCCAACGTTGAAATGGGTAAACCCAAGTTCCTCCATTTCTTTTAATACCCTTTTCAGATTATTACGAGGATCTCCTTCAAATGGAGTTCCATCAGGATGATAGATATCACAAATGAATCTCGCTACCTTTCCTTTTTCTGCTGTCCACGGAAAAATCATGAACGTATCTATATCTGGGTATAAATACATATCTGATTCTTCAATTCGTACAAAACCCTCGATCGATGATCCATCAAACATTATCTTATTGTCTAAAGCTTTCGGTAACTGACTAACAGGAATCTCCACATTTTTAATCGTTCCAAATAAATCGGTAAATTGTAACCGAATATAACGAACATTTTCTTCTTGTACCAATTTCACGATTCTGTCTTTATTCATCTCTCATCTCTCCCTAACTTTTTTAAAAGATTTAATTATTTAATTCACCATGACAGATATAGGCAGCTTCTCCTCTTTTCCAGACATGACCTTGTTCATCCCATCTTATTGTCAAATCTCCCCCTGGAAGATGAACGGTTATAGGTTTATGTTTATCGAGGTATTCATTCATCGTAGCAGCAACGACTGCAGCACAAGCACCTGTACCGCATGCCATTGTAATTCCTGACCCTCTTTCCCATACTCGATAATCAATCTCCTGACGCCCTTTAATTTCAACAATTCCTACGTTTACCCGATCAGGGAATAAAGTCGAATATTCGATGACAGGTCCTATTTTCTCTAACGGAACGGCATTTACCTCATCGACAAAGATGATCGCATGTGGATTCCCCATCGAGACGCAAGTCAGATGATACTGATCTTCACCGAAGGTATAGGGTTCGTTAATGACTGCAATGAATGGGTCCCCTTCCATTGGAATCATTCCTTTTAACAATTTCGGCTCTCCCATATCCACGTTAACGTATTGAACCGATTGTTTAAGATCGGGTCTCACCTCTACCTCAACGCTAACAACTCCTCCCAATGTTTCAATCGTAAAGCGAGGTTTAGCTGCATACATGTGATCAAATACATACTTTGCCACACAGCGTAGTCCATTTCCGCAATTCTTCGCTTCAGAACCATCCTCATTAAAGATTCTCATTTTAAAATCAGCAACCTGAGAAGGACAAATGAGAATAATGCCATCAGAGCCAATTCCAAAGTTTTTGTCCGAGGTTTTTCTTGATAGTTCCGAATACTTATGTTCCTCTAGCACATTACTTGGATCATCCAATTGATTGAAAATAACATAGTTATTACCCAATCCATGCATTTTCGTAAAATTCATCTCACCATTCCCCCTTTAAAAGATGAATTTGGAAGTAGAAAGCCTTGCTCTTATCTCTTCAAAGATTTGCTGTTCCTCATGGAGTCCGTCAGCCTGAAACGTAACGGAAAATCGTACATATGGGTCGTTATCATCCCATGGAACCGTTGAAATTAAATGCTCTTTAATTAAATACTGGCTGAAATCTTCTGCAGAATGAAATACCGGGCCGTTTTCAACTGCTCTTGGAATCCTTGTATATAAGAAAAAGGATCCTTTTGGTTTGTTGGCATGGAATCCATACTCTCGCAAAATCGTCGCTAATGAATCATGGCGTCGGGAGTATTTCTCTGCCGTTTGTTCTGTTAATTCAGGGTGTGATAAAGCATAAGCTGCTGCCTTTTGAATCGGAATAAATTGCCCCGAATCACAATTATCCTTTACCGCTGCAAAGGCGGATACAAGCTTGGCATTCCCCGCGATGAAACCAATCCGCCACCCGGTCATATTGAATGATTTTGATAGAGAATGTAGCTCTATGCCCACCTCTTTCGCTCCGGGGACAGATAAGAAACTAAGCGGTTTTTCATCATCGAATACGAGTGCAGCATAAGCAGCATCATGAACAACAATCAGTTCATGTTTTTTCGCAAAATGGACAATCTCTTCAAAAAAGTCTCGATTGGCAACTGCACCTGTTGGATTGTTCGGATAGTTTAAGTAGAGTAATTTAGCCTTTTTCAAGACACTAGAGGACAATAAATCTAGTTTTGGAAGAAAGGAATTTTCCTCCAAAAGGGGTAATTGTACAACTTCTCCGCCTAAATATTTCGTATGTGTACCTAAGACTGGATAGTTTGGTGACGGCATGATTGTAATATCTCCGGGATTGATAAAGGCAGTTGGAATCATGGCCAATGCTGATTTCGAACCAATTACATGATTGATCTCCGTTTTCAGGATCAAGGCCCTCTACTCCAAATACATCTTTCATATAAGACACTGCGGCTTGCTGAAACTCTAGTATTCCATTATCCGCATAAAAGCGATTTTCCGTTCTTTTTGCTTCTTCTGCTAATTTTCTAACAATCCTTTCATCCGCCATCGTATCCGGTTCACCAACACCCAAATCGATTAAGGTTTTCTCCGGATTCCTTTTTAGTGCTTCCCTCTTTGCCCTTTTTATTTTTTCAAATTTATAGATTTCATCCTTTAAACCAAATTGTGATCCACCGATTCGGTCTGCAAATAGTTGTTGGATATAACCCATTTCGATCATCTCAATTCCCCCATACTTTCAAGAGCTCTTGCCCATAATATAATCATGGCACTCTGTAGCCGCTTCTTTTCCTTCCTGAATTGCCCAAACAATCAGACTCGCTCCCGTTCGAGCATCCCCTGCAGTAAAAATACCTTCTTCATCTGTGTGATGTGCCCCTCTTTTTACCGAGATCGTAGAACGTTGATTCACCGTTATATTCGTGTTGTTGAACATTTCTGTTTCAGGCCCTTCAAACCCGATTGCCAGTAAAACCAATTGAGCTGGCCAATTTTTTTCTGTTCCAGGAACGGCTTCTCTTATTTTTTGTCCTTTTTCATTGAAGCTAGTTTTAACGTTCGCACTATTGACTCTCGCTACATTCCCATTATTATCAGGAATAAATTCAAGTACTGTTGTTGCAAACTCTCTTGGATCTTGCCCAAATACAATAGCAGCCTCTTCCTGGCCCGTATCCACTTTATGAATAATGGGATATTGCGGCCATGGGTTGTCATCAGACCGTTCATTTGGACGAACTGGATAAACATCAAACTGGACAAGACTTTTACAGTTTTGACGGATGGCAGTAGAAACACAGTCTGTAGCTGTATCTCCACCTCCAATTACGATGACATCCTTCCCTTCTGCTGAGATGAAATTCCCGTCAGCATAATTAGAATCAAGAAGGCTTTTCGTATTTACATGTAAGTAATCCATCGCATAGTGGATTCCACTAAGCTCCCTTCCTGGAACATTTAAATCCCGTGGCCTGGTAGCACCGATACAAAGGACAACCGCATCATTTTCTAAACGCAATTGGTCCATCGAAATATGCTTTCCTACTTCTGTATTAGGGACAAATATAATTCCTTCTTCTTTCAATAATTGGATTCTACGATCCACAACCTGTTGTTCAATTTTCATTTTCGGAATTCCGTATGTTAACAACCCACCGACCCGATCAGCACGTTCGAAAACAGTCACCGTATGTCCATATTGATTTAATAGGGATGCACAGGCGAGTCCAGCAGGTCCAGAGCCGACAATCGCTACATTTTTACCTGTTCGTTGTACAGGTATTTGAGGACTGACCCACCCTTCTGCAAACGCCTTATCAATAATGGCACGTTCTATTGTTTTGATTGTGACCGAATCATTCACAAGCGAGGCGACACATCCCCCTTCACAAGGTGCCGGACAGGCGCGACCCGTAAATTCCGGGAAAGGATTTGTCCTGCTTAGACGTTCATATGCCTCCTTCCATTTTCCCTTATAAACGAGATCATTCCATTCAGGAATTAAGTTATAAATCGGGCATCCTGTCGTCATTCCTGCTAGCTCGCTGCCATGTTGACAAAACGGAACAGCGCAATCCATACAGCGTGATGCCTGCCTCTGTAAAACCGGTTCTGAAGGAAGTTTCGCAATTTCTTGCCAATCTTTAACCCTTTCTAACGGATCACGATATCGTACCGAACTCCTTCCATAGTCGATAAACCCGGTTATGTTTCCCATCTATCAAACCTCCAATCTAATTTTTTCAACCATATAGTAAATCTTCGTTCTGTTCTGGTTGGGCAAGGATTTTTTTATATTCTTTTGGTATTACTCGTAGAAATTGAGATTCGAAATAGTCCCACCTTTCCAAGATATCCGCAGCGATCGTACTCTCCGTATATTGAAAGTGTTGTTTGATTTGCTTTTTAACAAAATCCATTTCTTCTCTATCTTGTAATGATTCAATGATGACCAGTTCTTGATTACATTGTTTCTTGAATCTTTCGACTTCAGAAACTAGAACATAGGCGATTCCACCTGACATGCCTGCAGCAAAGTTTTGCCCTACATCTCCAAAAATAACGGCACTGCCCCCTGTCATATACTCACAACCATGGTCTCCAATTCCTTCGACCACTACATGAGCACCACTATTTCTTACACAAAATCGTTCTCCAGCCTTTCCTCGAATATAGGCTTCACCACTCGTCGCTCCATAAAAGGCTGTATTGCCAATAATGATGTTTTGTTCCGCTTGGAAGGTTGAGTTTGATGAAGGAAAAATGGCTATTTTCCCACCTGATAATCCTTTTCCGACATAATCATTGGCGTCTCCTTCTAATGTCAATGTCATTCCAGTTGGGATAAAGGCTCCAAAGCTCTGGCCTGCAGAACCATTAAAATGAAGCATGATCGAATCCTCTTTTAACCCTTTCTCACCATATTCACGTGAAATGACACTCCCAAGTAGCGTTCCAACAGAACGATTAAGATTGCAAATCGGGAACTCTGCACGAATTGGCTGCTGTGCCTTTTCCTTTCTTTGAAGATATAAAGGCAGGAGTTTCTTATAATCCAATGTTTGTTCGATTTCATGATCCTGCTCTTCTTTAATGCGTTGATCATAAGGCCGACTAGATAAAATGGGCGACAAATCAAGTGTTTGGGCTTTCCAATTCGTTGATTTAGCCTGTTGCAATAAATCTGTACGACCAATCAGTTCATCCAATGTTCTAAACCCTAATTGGGCCATATATTCACGAACTTCTTGAGCAATAAAACTCATCAAGTTGACAACATGTTCTGCCGTCCCAACCATATTTTTACGAAGCACTGGATTTTGCGTCGCAACTCCAACAGGACATGTATCTAAATGACAAACCCGCATCATGACACAGCCAAGAGACAACAAGCGGTAAGGTTGAAAATCCAAATTCTTCTGCGCCGAGTAACGCAGCAATTACCACATCTCTGCCACTCATCATTTTCCCATCGGTTTCCAATGTGACAACATGTCTCAAGCCATTTAGCATTAATGTTTGATGCGTTTCAGCAAGCCCCAGCTCCCATGGTAACCCCGTATGTTTGATACTTGAACGGGGAGCTGCACCGGTTCCGCCATCATAACCACTAATTAAGATGACATCTGCATTAGCTTTTGCAACACCTGCGGCAATTGTTCCAACACCTGATTTCGAAACAAGTTTAACGTTAATACGTGCATTTCGATTTGCATTTTTTAAGTCATGAATCAGCTGAGCCAAGTCTTCAATCGAATAAATATCATGATGGGGCGGAGGTGAAATCAATCCAACTCCTGGCGTTGATCCCCGTACTTCTTGCGACATCAGGGGTATACTTTATTACCTGGCAATTGTCCACCTTCACCTGGTTTAGCTCCTTGTGCCATTTTAATTTGGATTTCTTCAGCTATTCACGAGATAATGACTCTTAACCCCAAATCGTCCTGAAGCGACTTGCTTGATTTTTCTGCATTTTGAATCACCATTTTCATCATTGGTATGAATCGTTCCGAATCCTCTCCACCTTCACCACTATTGCTTTTTCCACCTATACGATTCATCGCAATGGCTAATGCTTCATGAGCTTCTTTACTGATTGATCCGAAGGACATCGCACCTGTTTTAAATCGTTTCAAAATCGATTCTACTGATTCAACTTCTTCAATTGAGATAGACTATATTATAATTGAACTCTATAATCCTCTTAAAGTCGTTTTCTGACTAATTTCCTCATGTAACAGACGGGTATATTCTTTGTACATTTCATATTTCCCGGTCCGAACGGCATGTTGTAATAAATGAATCGTTTTCGGTTGGAACAAATGCGTTTCCCCACCTTGTCGCCATTGAAAATCAGATCCAGTTTCTAACACCGCTTCTTTCAATTGGAATGCGGCTTCATGACGTATACGGACTTCTTTTGCTATATCTTTTAAAGTTAGTCCACTGAGCTTTGAGGATGTATTTGAAAAATAACGGTCAATTACTTCATGACTAATTCCTAAAGCTTCGAAGATTTGAGCACCGATATAACTTTGAACGGTTGTGATACCCATTTTAGACATAATCTTCAAAATCCCTTTTGTGACTGATTTCACATAATTTCCGGATGCTTCAGTGACTAAGACTTCTTCTTTTAATAAAGGAAGAGATTCATAGACTAGATACGGATAGATAGCATTCGCACCATATCCAAGCAAAGCCGCAAAATGATGTACTTCTCTTGGTTCTCCAGATTCTACAATTAAATTAATCTTGCTTCGGCAGCCAGTTTGGATTAAATGATGATGTACGGCTGACAGGGCTAGCAATGAAGGTATGGCCGCAAACTTTTCATTCACGTTTCGGTCACTGAGAACGAGGATATTGCTGCCACTTTCAATCTCTTGATCCACCCTCTGAAACAAATCATCCAGTGCCACATCCATTTGATCTTGAACTGGAAATAAAGTTGGGATGACCGATGTTTTCCAGTCTACTGTTTGTAACCCTTGGATTTTCTGCATTTCTGACCCTAATAAAATAGGAGTTTTCAGACGAATTTTTTTATATTCCTTTTGTCTAGGTTGAAGCAAATTTCCGTGAGATCCTAGCATGACTTCCAATGAGGTAACGAATTCTTCACGAATCGCATCAATTGGCGGGTTTGTCACTTGAGCAAATTTCTGCTTAAAATAGTTGAATAAAAGTTGAGGTGATTTTGATAATACAGCTAAAGAGGCATCATATCCCATGGAACCAATGGGTTCAGAGCCATCTATGGCCATCGGTCTTATCACTTTATCCCATTCCTCATTTGTATATCCAAAGATCGACTGTCTGTGCCGAAGTGTTTTTCTATCTAGCACTTCCATAACCCCGATACAATTTTCGTTAATCTGTTCTAGTGGTACAATAATTTCCTTTACAAGCTTCTCATAAGACCTTTGAGAAATAAGCAGTTTTTTGATTTCCTCATCCAGAAATAAACGTCCCTTTTCTAGATCAATTAAAAGCATTTGTCCCGGTTTCAAACGATCTTTACAAATCACTTTTTCTTCCGGGATGTCAACAACCCCTACTTCTGATGAAACACATATAAAATCATCATCACTTACAACAAACCGTGCAGGACGTAATCCGTTTCGATCGAGACATGCTCCCACTAATTTTCCATCTGTAAAAGCCATTGCCGCTGGACCATCCCACGGTTCCATTAAGCCGCTATGGTATTGATAAAATGCTCTTTTTTGTTCATCCATTAATTTATTTTTTTCCCATGGTTCTGGAATCATCATCATCATTGCATGGGGCAGTGACCATCCTGATAACACAAGAAACTCTAAGACATTATCAAACATCGCGGAGTCACTTCCATCCTCATCAATAACAGGAAGCAAAGTTTCAACATCTTCGAATAGATCCGTTTGAAATCCAGCTTCTCTCGCTTTCATCCCATTCACATTTCCGTTTATCGTATTAATTTCACCATTATGCATTATATAACGATTAGGCTGCGCCCTTTGCCAGCTTGGAATCGTATTTGTACTAAAGCGATTGTGGACCAACGCCATCGCTGACTCATATAATTCATTGTTTAAATCAATATAATAATCTCTTAACTGCTCGGGTAGTAATAAGCCTTTATAGACAATCGTTCTCGCTGAAAAACTGACAACATAATATGGTTCATTCTTTTTAAAATTCGCACTTTTTAGGGCCTTTTCTATTTTTCGGCGAACTACATATAATTTTCTTTCAAACCTTATATCTCCCGGTTCGTCATAAGGAGATTTCACAAACAGTTGTCGTATCACAGGTTGAGTTTCTTTAGCTAGCTCATTTAAATAACGATCATTGGTTGGAACCTTTCTCCAAGCGAATATTTCGAGCTCTTCTGCTTCTATGATATTTTCAATGATTTCTTCACATTGCTTTAGAGGGTCTTTTTGCTGTGGTAGGAAGAACATTCCAACCCCATACTTCTCTGCATCGAGTAAAGGTTTTCCTACTTTCTTCCACTCTGCTTGAAATAACTTATGGGGGATTTGTGTTAAAATCCCCGCCCCATCCCCTTGCCCGTTTTCTGCTCCATGCCCTCCTCGATGATCAAGGCGCTCTAAAGCCGTTAAGCTTTGAGTTACAATGGAGTGAGTCCTCTTTCCATTTATGTTTACGAGCATTGCAATTCCGCAAGCATCATGTTCAAATTGAGGATCATACAACCCTTGTTTCTCTACGGTCCATGCCCGATGCATTTCTTATCCCCCTTTAAGTCTTTGTTTCTTTCTTAGTTTTATCTTATTATTTTTAAAAGATAATTGATTTAGAGTTTTTGGTGAAACATTTGCACTTTTTTACCAAATTTTATACAAATATTTATAGTCAATCTTGTTAAATCGTTCGTAATTTATGTCTTTTTCTTGTTTTTACATAATTATTTATTAAGGTTTTGATGTTTCGATGAATACTTGGAATCTTCTTCTGTAAGCTGAGAGATTGGATTTATAATTTTTGCACATAAAAAGGTTGCTACAGGATTCTCGTATCCCACAGCAACCTTTTTTCATTCATATGAATTTTTCACCTAACCTCAGAGGGGTTTTTACCGGTATATTGTTTAAATTGTCTGCTAAAAAAGTGCAAATCATTATAACCAAGGGCATAAGCAACCTCGGTCACGCTCATCCCAGTAAAATGAAGTAAATGTTCTGCCCGTTTTATACGAGAATATACAATATACGATTTAACTGTATTCCCAATAATTCGTTTAAACTTTTGTGAAAAGTATCGTGGAGAAAGGTTGGCCCGTGCCGCTAAACTTTCAATGCTATGTGGGTCCCCAGGATGTTGTTGAATATAATTAGCAATCTCTCGAATCGTTTCCATTAAATTATTATTTGTATCACCAAAATCCTCTTGACTTTCTTGTTCTTCTCTTAATAAATGAATCATTAATTGCTTTAAAATTAACTTCCCTTCAATTTCAGCACCATATGTTTTAATGAGGAATAAACGAACATACTGACTTAACAGAGATTCAAAGCTAATCGTATTATCAAAAATGCGATGTGAGGAAGGTATCAATCTAGGTGTCTTGGCAATATCAAAATGAATGTAAGTTAATACAAGGGGATTTTGGGGATTATGAGTCGCTTCCGTCCAGTCACCTGGTCGAAACAAAAAGCAATGACCTTTCCCGACATGATAGGGCTTTTTATTTAGGATCACGCTACCCTCACCACTCCAAATATAAAATAAATCATAATTTGGCATAGGGCTTTCCCTTTTCCTCCACCTCCAGTTCGGCTCACATTGAATAGTAGCTGTTGCTGGTTTCAACAAAAAATCATCAGGGTTCAAATAAAGCACCGGCTCCCCCCTCTTCAAGATTAAAACTTATTAGTCTATAAACTTATCATGCCTTTAGTCTATTTTATTTAAATTATGATAGTGGATGAGTTACTTTATAGATAAATTTCCCAAATCATTCGGATTCATGAAGCAAGGAGAAAACCTGAGGAATCTAACATGAAGGTAATCCCACAAAACCCAATCCACTGAAATTTTGTTAGAAAGCCATCCGTTCGGCTATATAGAGCTACTGCCACTCCAATATGAGATAATACGATCCTTCAACAATAAGAAAAATCCACCCAAATAAGGTGGAACCTAGAGTTTTTTACAAATCAAGATTCTTCATTTATATTTTACTTTACCTTCGTCAGCCCATTTTTCTGCAAAACTTCTTTCTGCTTGATCCCTTTAGCAGTAACATAATTATTTTTGAACCACGCCAAAACGGCTGATACTGCTGTAAAAATAGTGGAGATGACTAATATTTGCTCATCTGTTGTGCCTGGTATCGTAGTTAATCCAAAGGCTGTCAGAAACTGATTAATTAATGCAATCCCCAACACAATTGTCCGTATAGCCGTCCCCTTATCGATGATGAACGCCTCCCTATGTGTTCTCGCAACAACATATGAAGTAAAGGACAGACTTAGTACAAGTCCGCTTTCGTTAATGCTTTAGACAAATAGTTATTTTTCAAAGTCAGAAAAGTAAAAAACTCCCCCATAGATAAAGGATTAGTTTCTTATTTACGAACCTCAGAGGACTCGAACCTACAGCCTTCAAGGCCTTATGGGACAAACCTGGCGAAAGATTGATCACTTTTCATTTATTGTCCTAGAAAAATTTGATTAGGACTGCTCACTTTGAAGGTTTCTGGATACGTCGATAAAATCTCTAGAATCTCCTCTTGCTGCTTAGCGGTTAGATCATAAAGGTTAAATTTTTCTGAAGCATCGGCATCAACAGCTATCAACAGTTGATGTTCATTCGAAACTTCCTCTAGAATCTCCCCCGCTGATTTACTTTTAAATTGTTCATTATCGGCAAACTCCGTAATCCCTATAATTTTCGCTATTTTTTGAAGATCATTAGAAGTTACCTTCGTATGTTTTACCTCTACATAATGTCTCGGTGAAAATCCATATGTAATATGAAAATAGGTTTGTTTGTCCTGTTGATTAATGTCCATGGAAAAAGTCATCTCCTCTTGAACCATTGATTATATCTATTATTATCCATGAAAAAACTTAATAAACTTTTACAAAAAAACCATCAGAACTCAAATGATTCTTCCTATAATTAAGTTAACTATTAAATGAATGTGAGAAAAGGAGAATTAACAACATGTGTCAGTATACTATTTATGTAACATTACAAGGAAGAATTTATCAAACGAATGTCATTGCTAACAAAAATCAATCAGAAGAAGAAATTTACCAAATTGCAAAAGAACAAGTAATTAAACAATGGAATAATTAAAAAGTATAGATTTTTCATATCCCTGAAACACTTTACAACATCTGATTACTATCATTCTTATTTTCACTGAAAACTGTCCTGTCTTTGCGAAGAAAAAGAGCATTACCGAGTCTCAGTAATGCACGATTTCGTTAAATATCCACAGGTTCTTCCTATTAACTAAAGAATAAATCAAGGATATTGGATGCTTTAGAAGACTTTTTATGATAAAATTCTGAGTATCCGCACCTCTCGCAATAAACAACGGTAAACTGGTTATTTTGAATATCCAACATCTTCGATAAGCCTGTACCCGTCATGGCGACATCCTTCGTGGCTGCATCCTTGCTGCCACATTTTACGCATCCTTTTTCACCCATATTCTTCCCCTCCTTTTTGCAATACTTTTATACTCTTTCTTACGAAGCATATTAAAAAAGGTTCCACCTTTTTCCTTTAAATTCAAAGGTTTAAATGCGATTATATATATGCCCCCTTAATCACTTTAATGAAATGCACCTTAGCGTATTTACACCCAGATTTGATACTTCCCCAGAAATCATTCCACTTTTGTTAAATTTGTGAATTTTTTACTTATGTTGTAGCAACGACTGGAATAAGATAGGAAAATAGAATAAAAATGGAGGTTACATAATTTGGGTGAATTTATTGATTTGATTTATCATGATTTTAAATACAAGTTGTATATCCCGGGTGAGCTTAATCTAGATAAGGAGTCCCCGTTAATGGTGATGCTTCATGGCTGTGGTCAAAATCCAGAAGACTTTGCGGCAGGCACCAATATGAACACACTTGCTGAAAAGGAAAAATTCCTGGTCCTCTATCCTGATATGAACCAATTCTTTAACCCGACTAATATAACTGCTTACAATCCATATGGCTGCTGGAACTGGTTTTTAGAACAAAACCAACATCGAGGGAAAGGACATCCCAAACAAATTAATGAGATCATTAATGAAGTAAAACGTACATACAAGATTGACACGAATGAAGTATATGCGGTAGGTTTATCTGCTGGGGGCTCTCTTGCTTGCATTCTAGGTGCGACCTATCCAGATGTCTTTAACGGGATTGGAGTCTGTTCGGGAGTCCCCTATGGCGCTGCCAATGTCTTTTTTCTAACAGACCCAATGGCAGAAGGGGCAAAGAAAAGCATGGAGAAAGGTGTTTCGGACCCCCATGAATGTGGGTACAGTGCCTTTCAAGAGATGGGAGAATTTAAGAAAAAAATGCGGGTAATTGTCTTTCATGGAATCTGTGATACAATTGTTCACCCTATTAACGGTCAACAGGTGATCGCGCAATGGGCACAAACCAATTTTCTCGTTGAAGGCGGTATTGGCCATGCTAATGTGACCCCAGATCTGATCGAATCGGATATCGCAAACGGATATAGCTATACCCGGCATGTCTATCACGACGAAGATATTCCGCAGATGGAACTTTGGATGATTGACAGATTGGGACATACTTGGTCTGGAGGCAATCCAAAAGGTTCTTACACGGATGCTTTAGGTCCAAATGCATCAGAAATAATATGGAACTTCTTCAATAACCATCCGCAGCAGCAAGAAGAAAATGTGATCGAGTCTTCGGAAGAAAAACCAACCCCATCACAAGTTGAACTGCCTGAGCATTCAGACCACCCAACAACTACACAAACTGCACCGGAACAATTCATTGAAATTGAATCACCGGTCAAAACATCAATTGAGTTACCAGACACTCCGCATGAAGAAACACCTGATGAAACACCAAAAAGGAACATTTTTAGCACATTGCTCTCCAAATTCAAGAAAAAGAAGAAATAATCCCCAAAGCTGAGGCAAAAGGAATCCCGCTGTCCCAGCTTTTTTCTGTTTAGAAGACTATTGGTACGGAGTGACAGGTTCAATCGTAATGGTGAAAGGTATTTTTTACTTTCAAGTCCATTGTTAAAAATTGGGAAAATACAGGAACCCACGCTTCATTAGGCACATTTAGATATCATTTTAAGTCCGGGAATATTTTAACTTCATAAATTTTTAAAAACAGTGTCAAATACCATTCAATTCCATAGTATGTATGGACCCATACTTATACCTCCAAATTCTGAAGGAGGTGATTTTATGTCTGGAGCAGTCGGTTTTGCAGGCGGGGGTTTCGCCTTACTAATCGTCTTGTTTATTCTTCTAATCATCATTGGCGCTAGCTATTGGGGCGGAGGTTGCTGCTAACCTATAAATTAGCTTCACCAGAATAAAGTCAAAGCCGATACCTTAGCGTTCGGCTTTTTTTTTGAGGAATTGATTAACTGTTCGTACATGAAATCTTATAGAATTGGAACACTATTGCATGAGTAGATAACTTTTATAATAAGAGGTTAAAAAAATGACAATTCCAGAATTAATCCTTAGACTTACTATCGCTTTCGTTACATTAATAGCATTAACTAGACTTATGGGCAGAAAAGAAATTTCCCAAATGACCTTTTTCAATTTTGTCTCTGCGATTTCAATAGGTACATTAGGTGCTTCTCTTGCCATTGACCCTTCATTAAGTATCACAAATGGATTAATTGCGCTAATTGCTTGGAGTGCATTTACCATTCTGATGAGCATCCTAGATCTGAAATCTCAAAAGTTTCGAGTGGCTATTGAAGGTGAGCCGAGAATTCTTGTAAAAAAAGGGAAAATCATGGAAGAAGAACTTCGGAAGGTACGTTTGGACATGGATGCTTTAAATGCTTTATTGCGAAAGAAAAATATATTTTCCCTATCAGATGTCGATTATGCCATTTTTGAAACAGATGGAACCCTTTCAGTTATGAAAAAAGAATCTAAGCAACCTGTGACAAAGAGTGATTTACATATAAATCGGACAAAGGTTCATGTATTTCCTATTTCTACATCTGTCATTTCCGATGGCGTAATTAAGGAAGCAAACTTAGAAAAATTAAACCTAGATCAACAATGGTTAGAAAACCAACTAAAGGGTTCTGGTATAAATTCTATATCTGATGTCTTTTATGCTGAAATTCAAAAAGACGGTACACTATACATTGACCCCAAAAATGATATTCTTCATTGAAAAACCCTTGAACACACTTTAAAGACAACAAACGATTGTCCAATAACTGAATCATTGTTGACTATTATCAGTAGGTGATGGGTTATCTATTTGACCTTGATCACTAATATCGGGATCTTGGACTTTTGTAATGATCACAGAATTAGCAGGTGAACAATCCCCCATAGAAAAATTTGCACCAAATAATTTTATGTTCGAAGTATGACTATTTTGTAGAGTTCTACCTATATCAACATTTGCATTTTGTGTAATACCGTTAACAATTAGATTGTATATCCTAATTTGATTTGACACGAATAACCTCCTATTAAGCAATCGTATGATTCTAATTTAAACTATGTCAAACCAATATCTTATGTAATGGACAATCATGGAGATTCAACAAAAAAGTTTATATTCGAATTTTTTAACAGATTTTAAGTGAAGTAAATTGATCTCTCCCCTGCGTAGCGAGCACTTTTGTAGCCTAAGAATATAAGCTAAATTTTTTCGTATCAAAATAAGTAAAATAGCGCTATTACGCTCGGAATTAAATTTCCCATTCGCAAAAAAACATCTTATTCTTTTGATCTTCCAGTTCGATAGATTTTTATTCTCGATTGCTATTGATACACCTCAGCCTTTTAGAGCAACAAAAAAGCTCCCTCTTTTCTATACTAGTACTTAATAACTTGAAACTCTCCCGTTTACACTTCTTTACATATGGTTAATATTTTATTACCAATGCAACATTAAAATTGACATCGTAAATTTATTATCAAAATATGAAGGAGGATATTATGAATCACAGCAAAAATAGAATCATCTTATCGTACCTTATCATTTTTTGTCTAATTCTTATTCAATTCACTCCCCTGGCTGCAATCTTTCAAGCTGAGGAAGTTGAAGAAAGTTATCAATTGTACCCACACCTTTTAATTACCGAAATTTCACCAGATTCAGTTGGTCCCGACCTCTATGAATTTTTCGAGGTCTATAACAATACGAATGAACCTATTACATTAAATAACTATGCCTTTCACTATGTGTATACAGATGGAAGTGCCACTGACAAAATATTCCCAATTCCAGAAAATACAATTATCGGTCCACAGCAAACCCTAGTCTTCTGGTCGAATACACAAGACAAAGCACCAGCCGAATTCAATGACTTCTTTGGGACAAGCCTTCCAGAAGAGCAAATTATTTCTTACAAAGATCAGTTTCCAGGCTTTTCGAATACTGGAAATAGAGGGATCACCATCAAAAATAGAGCCGAGGCAAACGATTATCTCGGCAAGCTATCTTCCAGGTGAAACAGGTGCCGGAAAAGTGGTTCAATACCAATATGCTAAAACAGCAACAGAAATGAAAAAAATGCAACCGTTAGCACCACCAACACCAGGAACCATCGAGCAATCCCAAGTTCCCGCTCAACCAGTTAATCTAGATGAACTTTCTCAGGATCTTGTGGCGCCGGTAATTGAACATAAAGCCGTGACACAAAGCGAGGCATATACCGATATCATTATCGAAACCGACATAACAGACGACATGTCGACCCCTTATGCCACTCTTTATTTCAAAAATGAAGGCGCCGATACCTTCACAGCTTTATCAATGAGAGCTGTACAAGAAGGTTTATCCCTATTTTCTGTTACAGTTCCAAGTATCGAGGTCGATTCCGATATCACCTATTATATCGAAGCATCAGATGGTAAAAACTCGAGTAGAACAGAAGAATATAAAATCACGGTTTCTGAACCGGATCTAGATTATAACAAAATGCCACATCTACTTGTAACCGAAGTTGTGCCTGATTCAACAAATGTTGGCGCTGCAGATGGATATGAATTTATCGAAATTTATAACAATACAAATCAACCGATTAGCTTTGGTGATTATAAAATCCAATACCGTTACGGAACAGACCCTGAAACAGATGTCATTTTGACTTCCGTTCCCGATGAATTCACGATCCCTTCAAAAGGAACGGTTGTTTTTTGGATGATTAATGCCCAAAATAGCGACAAAACTGTAGCCGATTTTAATGCCTTATATAAAACAGACCTTATTGAAAATAAGGATATTGTCAGAATCTACTTCAACGGGATGGCAAACCGCAGCACAAGAGGAATTATTGTTGCCACCAATACGGATATGGAAAGCTCAATCGCCTATTACAATGACGAACCTGGTATTGACGATGTTGAACCGAACAAAGGTATTTTCTACAAATACCCTATTAACGGAAGCAATGTCATGATGAAAATCAGCGCTGGGAAAGAAGCTGCAACACCTGGAACCGTCTCTCCTGTCCAAGTACCTGCCGAGGCCGTTCAAGTTCCTGAGGATACCATTGCACCAACGATTGAGAATGTAACCGGAAAAACGGAAATCGTTCAGAAAGAGGACTTAGTTCTCTCTGCAGACGCAGATGATAATATCATTGTTAAAACCGTTGCTCTATTTTATAAAAATAACGAACAGGATGAATTCAAAAAAGTATCGCTGCAACAGGATTACAATGATCTTCTCTACCATTACACAATCTATTTACCAGATCTAATCGCAAAAGATACGATCGAATATTATTATGAAATATCAGATGGTACAAATAAAGTCAAAACAGATATCTTCAAAATCAAGATTACCAATGATGCTAATACCGATCCACTACGATTAAATGTGAAAAATGGAGAATTCCTGACAAGTAAAGAGATCATAAAAGCAACATCAAATACTGCTCCACCAGAGAATGTAAAGATGTACATCGATGATAAAGAAATGACGGAAAACACCTTCCCTTCCCTTGAAAACGACAGCTATTTTGCCTTTGAAGTGAGTGGTGTGAATACCTTTTTCCAAAATGGCGTGACAATGGGAGAGGAAGTTCTTCGTATTTTTGACGATGGAATCCCGCAATGGGAAACCATTACCGTACCGGTTCAGTCTGAAAAGTTGAAGGAAGAAGAAAACATCTTTACAATTCGTTCAGGTGATAAGGCGACTCCATTTCCAACAAACAGTGGAGAAAACCGTGATGACTACAACCTTCGTAATGTTCGACTTGTACTAGCTGACGGAACGGTTATTCAAGATCCAACATACACCGATCCTAAAAAAGCAATCGCCATGAACGACACCAATAACGCTGTTGATTTTAAAATGAACATTCCGAAAGAAAAAATGCTTTCTAAGACCTATAGATGGGATACGAAAACATTAGATGACAGTGAATTTACGATTAGAGCGGAAGATGGCAGTAATCCATCTGTAAGTGCCAAGGTGAAAGTAGACAATACGGCACCTGTCATCAAGACAAATATCGAAGAAAACAAAGAATACAAAGGAAAGTTCACGATTGAAGCGAAAGTAAACGATACATCATCAGGTGTAGAAACATCCCAAATCAAGCTTGATGATCAAGTAATTACGAATCCATATGAAACAGCATCCAGTCAATTGGCACCAGGTGAACACATCTTGACGATTACTGCTGTTGATAATGTTGGGAACCAAGCTGAACTTAAAGTACCTTTTTTTGTCGTAGATGAATTGCCGGCAAAACCAGAGCTTATCTCACCGAAAGACGGAAATTCTACAGGGAATAAAACTACTGATTTAGAGGTAAAAGTAACAGACCCAACAAATGATTCCATGAAGGTTTCCTTCTATAAAGGGTTTCAATATAACGCAGCAAACAAGGTTGCTATGAAGGTATTCAAGAGTACCGCGGACACAGAGCCGCCACAAGAAATGGTACCAGTAGGAGAAACAACTCTTTCAAATGAAGAGCTTTCAAAAATTACAGACAAGGATGGTCAATATTTAACGACTGATTCTGATACACAATTCCCTTACCATCGCTTTGATGTGACTCTCGATCCTTCAATTGATGAATCTGATATTGTGGAATTATCATGGGACGGAAAATCTCTTCCAGGTAGAAAGGTCTCTATGTATGCATGGAGCTATAAGGAAAATGATTGGATTCAACTGGCTGCAACTATTGCAGATAGCGATGATTTTAATCTCAAAGTTAATGTGACCGTAGGAAAGTTTGTGAAGGATAGTAAAATCAATGTCCTTGTACAGGACGAAATTCCGGTTTCCCCGGATGATTATGATTATACCTTTGTCTGGATGTCAGATACTCAGTATTATTCCGAAAGTTATCCACATATTTTTGACCGCCAAACCCAATGGATTGTTGAAAATGCGGATGAAATGAAAATCAAATATGTATTCCATACTGGTGATTTAGTCGATGAATTCGATAAAGAAGAGCAATGGAAAAACGCTAATCTGTTTATGAAAACATTAGATGATGCCCGAATTCCAAATGGTGTACTCGCAGGAAATCATGATGTCGATCACAAAACAAATGATTATACTCAGTACTACCGTTTCTTCGGGGAAGATCGTTATAAGGATCGTATGTACTATGGTGGATCTTATAAAAATAACCGCGGACACTATGACTTAATTTCCGCCAACGGTAATGATTATATTATGGTTTATATGGGCTGGGGTGTTGATGATGAATCGATATCATGGATGAATAAAGTCCTGGCGGAGCATCCGCACCGTAAAGCCATTCTAAGTTTCCATGAGTATTTATTAGCAACAGGAACGAGACATCCACTTGGAGATAATATTTATAATCAAGTTGTCATTCCAAATAAAAATGTCATCGCTGTTCTGTCAGGGCACTATCATGAAGCACAAACATTAGTAGATGAAATTGATGACAACGGTGATGGAACACCGGATCGTAAAGTCTATCAATTACTTGCCGACTACCAAGGGGGGCCTGAAGGCGGACAAGGATATATGCGTCTCCTTCACTTTGATCAAGATCAAAACCGAATTATCGTTAATACGTATTCTCCGTATTTAAATGATTACAACTTTTACGATAATAACAAGTATCCAAATAAAGACGAATTCGTCATAAATATGAATCTTGACGCACAGAAAAAACGCATTGCCACCGACAGCTTTACGGTAAATGTCTACACCGATACCTTAATTGGAAAGCAAGATAGGGTAAAAAGTGGAAGAACTGCAAAAGTTCCTTGGAATCGTCTAGAAACAAACGCAAGCTACGCCTGGTATGCAGTAGCAGAGGATGATTACACAGGCAAAACGGTATCTGATATTTGGACATTTTCTACAAATAGAGAGGATTCAAAAGGAAAAAATAAGGACTAATTCACGATGTATATGGATTAAGTTAAAGGTAAATATCTTACGAATAAAAAAGCTCTGCATTTTGCAGAGCTTTTTATCGTCTATATGACAAAATACAAGAAGGGAACAGAAATTCATTCCCTCTATACTACAATATAGTAAAATAAATTTTTCCAAATGGAATAATCCGTGTCGAAAACAAAAGGATGGATCTTGTCTAATCCATTTTTAAAAACAAGTTCCGTCCTCTGTTTAATTTGCTTTTACTTTTTTATTAGACTTTTTCCATTCAATCCCACTCGCAACACATCCCATACTTACGATTAATAGAATGACATTTAGTGAGTTATGTAACCAATTTGGCATAAGGGGAACCTCCAATAATATTTATTGATAAAACTTTAAATTTCAGAATAATCATAGAGTTCAATCTATTATATTATAAAAGAATCATAGTATATTAACAACACCCAGTTTATCTGTTTAATGATCAAAAAAGCAACCTTTATTTTATAAAAACAAAAATATGTAAGTTTAATGGAAAAGTCACTTACCATCACACTCACATGCTTTCAACACAAAAAGTTATAAATGATCCCCGCCTGAAATTCGATCAAATCCACGAACTCCAAGTCCACCATCACTATTAATAATCACACCGGTAATCGCCATTGAATCCTTATTAGATGCTAGTAATACATATGGGCTTGTATAATCTTTCGGTGCAGGTACTACATCTGAACCTCTCGGCATTGAAATACCGAGGTTCTTAGAGCCATCAACTTCTTTTGTATTCAAGAACATAAACACTCCTTGATAGCATCAGAACGTTCGCGAAGACTCATTCTCCTCTGAGAATGTTTGTGCAAAGCACCTTCGCTTAAAGGAAGATGGTCAACCTCCCTATATAGAATTTAGCACGTACGTTTATACACTTCAACCATTTAGGCTAAGGCCTATCGAAAATTCATCCCGTGTCTAAAGATGGGCTGTACCCTGCATAGGCGTTCTTTTCAAAGAAATTGTAAAGGTGTTGTTCCCTTCATTAAATCCTCAATGTTCTCAACCGCTGATTGCGTTTGTTTTTCTTGGCCTAATGCTGCTGGACCTCGCAAATCTGTAAGCGTACCACCTGGAGCGACTCCATTCACACGAATTTTTGGTGAAAGCTCATAGGGCAATTCCTTAATTAACCCTACCACCGCATGCTTTGACGCGGTATAAAGCGGGCCGCCACCAGCTGGATAAAATCCCGCGTTTGACACAGTAAAAACAAGATTCCCCCCTCTTTTAAGAAACTCAGAAAACGCTGCCTTTGCACCGTATAAAGGCCCTTTTACATTAACGCCAAAAACTTGATCAAAAGACTGGTCGAGCCTCTCCTTTGGAAGATCTGGCAAACCTATGAAATAGTCAAAAATCCCTGCATTTCCGATAAATGTATCAAGTTTACCAAAGGCTTAAACCGTTTCTGCTACCGCTCTTTCATTATCTTCCAGTTTTGTGACATCCCCTTGATTCACTGCCATATTGTTACCGAACTGCTCCTGTAATTCCAATACTTTTTCAGGAGAACGCTCTAACACACCAAGATCGTTCGCTCCCTGCATTCTAATATTACGATATTTTCAGATAATTATTGAAATATTAAAAACTTATTAACATAACAAGAAAAACCATATAACTGCAAAAAAGTAAGCCCTCCATAATATACTGAAGGGCTTACACCTAAATCTTTTCGCAAAAATATTATCAATCGGTTAGTCCCAAAGCACCTTCACAACCGCTTTTCGAATCGGTTCGGGCTTATGAGCACACATGCCAGGTCTATGGGCATCTTCAGGTGTAAAAACAGCAAAGTAACCCGCTTTCACAAGAAATTCTTCTCCTTCTGCATCAAGGAACATTACATCCTTTTCTTCATGAGCTTCCACTACCTTGGCTTCTCCTATATGAGTGTACTCCATTTTTTCCTGACCTGAAATAACATGCTGAATATCAGCATATCGATAATGCGCTTCAAAGCGACAATCTTCCGGTAATTTTGTGTCATATTCTTGAATCATGACAAACACATTATCCTCTTCAATTGGGTATGTCCCTACTTCGAGAGAGTCTAAATCATTTTCAAGCAGAAACTGAAGTCCTTTCGCTAATCTTGGATGCAGGTGATCATACATTTTCGCATTCGACAGTTTATCAAGTATCAAAGTTGTACCCTCCATTATGTTCATTCTAAACTGTTTTTTATTATAGAATAATAACGTTTATTAAAAAAGAGGAGATACCGAATACACCTCATTTATCATAACCACGCACAATGATTTTATTATGATATTTTCCCTTACTGTTGAACGGTTTCTTCCCCTTGATAAATCCGAAACGCTGGGACAACGGTGTCTGAGATAATTTCTTTTCCGTTTTCACGAATAAAATCTAATTTATAATAGGCCTCAAAACGTTGGCTAATTTCCGTTTTGACAAGCTCTGGCGGAGTAACGACAATGAATTGAAATTTCAATTTTTCAGCCACAGCAAATATCGGATCTAGAACATGTGAAGATGCAGCTTGTCCAAATGGGTTATCACAAACTAAAGGAACCCAACTTTGATCGGTTTCACTTTTAACAGATAATAACATCATCATCATTACCATTCGAGCTGAGAGCTTTTGTCCGCCGCTCCCATCTGATTTCGTCTTAGAACCTTGATTGATCGTCTGCCAAGTTGAATAATGTTCTTTTTGCGGCTTCCCATACATAAAAGCATTATCGGTTCGCATATTATAGACGAGTAATTCAGGATAGCGATTTCGAAGCGACACAAAGAGAATCTGCTCATCACTAATCAGTTGTTTTATTTCTTGATCTAAAGCTCGATTATGTTCATCAATGGTATCAAATTGTTTCGTAATTTTATTTATAGCCGATACAAAATGCTGTTTAAGCAGTGGTTCAATCTCATCTGCTTTTTTAGGCAGGATATCTTCCTTAAGCTGAACAAGCGGGAAAGAACCTCGCTCATTTTTCAGCTTCATTTTCGCAATCATCGAACGAATGGCCTCTGAAATGCTCATTACTTTCATGCTGGCACGACTTGCCCAGAAGTTTTGGGCCTTTTCTGCCCGTTCTTTGTCACGTTCCAATTGTTCCAAACCACTTTGTGAAAAACGCTTCATGTTTTTCACTACCGTTTGAATATGTCCATAATGTCTTGTATCCATATGATCTAATGTTGTTAATACTTCATTTTTGAATCGGATTTCCCAATCCTTTCCTTCAATAATGAGCTTTAAATTCCGCAGTTGCTGCTCAATTTTTGCGTGTTTCTCCTTCCCTTCCTCTTGTATCGATTGATGATCTTCACACCAAGATAAAATACAAGATTTTCCTTGACTCTGAATCTTTTTAATATCATCTTCGGTAAAAGCGGTTCCTTCTTCCTTTAGAATAACGGATAATGTTAACAAATCCCCTTCGTATCCAGCAATATTCGTCTCTGTTTCTTTATAACGTTTTTCCGTTTTCTTTAATTCGTCTTTCGTTATTTTCGTGACGTCTTTAATTTCTACCGTCTTTAACTCTAAATCAAGGTTTTCCCATTTCTCAGGTTGTTTTTCATGTTTGGCTGCCTTTTTCTCTGACTTGGTACGTTGTTCGGTCGCAAGCTCTAGAGTTGTCTCTACTTTCGTAACAATCGTTCCTTGTTCCCTTTCTTCCTTTCCAGCTTCCTTTAAATCCTTTTGTGCAGTTTTTAGCATATTTTCTAAAATCTCGATCGGTTCGTCAGGTTCTGGAGATTCCTTCCAATCCTTTTGTTGCGAATTCATTTTTCTTTCTAGCTTCTTTTGCTGCTTTTGTTCGGTTTCCTTCTTAGCTTGAATGACAAGCAGTTCTCTCGCCTGTTCTTCTTTTGATTTTTGGAGCTGTTTTAACTCCTCCATCCTTCCATTTATCTCGTCTAATACACGCAGGGATAAACGTGGAGTTTCTTCATATTTATCTGCTTTTTCATCAACAGGAAAGACCGCGCCTTCGATAAAAACAGCAATCTCTTTTATATTTAATTCAGTTTTTAACTTCCATTCGACATAGGTTTGATTCCATTGTGTTTGCAGCTCATTAATCGTTTCGAGTTCTTTTTCAATTTCTTGCTGCTTTAACACGAAAGTATCCTTTTGTTTCTCTTTCTCTTCTTTGACCCGTTTATTTTCTCCATGACTGATTCGTTCCTGCTCAAAATCTTTTAGAATTTCTAAATCCTTTGAAAGACTTTCGATCTTTTTCAACGTCTTCTCTAATTTATCTTTAAGCTGGAACTGTAACTCTTTCTCTTTTTCTTCTTGTCGGGTTATCTCTTGTAATTGCACCTTCTTCGCTTGCAGAGCACCCTCTTCTTGATGTATCGCCTTTTCAATATCTATCGAAAGCTCATTTGCTAAAAATCGATCGATTTCTTTTAAAATCCGTCGTAAAGTAGTTTCTGTTTTTGCTATTTCTACAAGAGCTTCATTTTTATCTTCGATTTCTTTTTCGACCTTTATTTTCCAGTTTGTGAATTGCGAATGGTCTGTTATGAGTTCCCTTTCTTTGCCATTTATAAGAATAAATGAAGATTGATCATCGTTAACATTGTTCATTTCCTCACGCAAGAAAATAGGAACAGGACTTTTAAATAATCGACCAGACAGAACTTGCACATTTATTTTTTTCCATTGATGTTGATTGACGACTAAGCCATAAGGAAGGAGTGGATGTGAGATCAGATGTTGCGCCATCTCCTCCGTCGTTAAAGATTGGAGGTATTGTGTCCCATAAAATACATCGATCCCCGTCTTCTCATCGATCCATTCCTTCAATTCTTTCACATCACGATTTGCAATCCAAAAATGCTCATCATTTAAGGCATGGTCAAGTTGAGATTCCCAAAGTTCTTTTTTTATTTCTTCCTCTTGTTGTCGATTTTGATCTAGCATTTCCTCAATCTTTAAAGCATAATTTGATAAAAGGGAGGGAGTAAACGGGACGGACACATCTGCTAACAAACCATGAAGCTTGCCGTATAGTTTTGTTTCTCTTTCCTCTTGTTTTTCATTCCCTTTCCTTAATTCATCACATTTTTCTTCTGAATGCTTAATCGACTGGTTCAACGTTCCAAGTGTTTCAGCCAATTGATTTTGTTTTTCAATCGATAATTTTTCTTCTCCTTGTAACTCATCTAAGCGAACCTTGTTATCATTCAGTTGTTTCGTGAGATTCTCAATCAAACTCTTAAGATCATAGGATACACGGTCGCCAAATTCTTCAGTAAGTTCCACTTCCTTAGCATCAAAGGTATGCATTTGCGTATATAAAAAATCAATCTCTGTCATAAGCTTGGCGATATCTTTCGTTTTTTGTCCATCCTGCTGCGAAAGCTCTGATGCTTTTCCCATTAGAAACTTTTGATAGCCCAAATACTGTTTTACCGTTTCTTGTATCGATTGATAGGCATGAAGCCATTGGTCTTTTACTTCTTCCTTAATTTCTTCCATTCTTTGATTGACTTGCTCTAGGCCGCTATTTTGTTCCAATGTAGCAATTTGCTGTGAAAGGGCACCTATCGATTGTTCATTTTCATACCATTCTTTCAAAAGAAGTTGAAAAGAGAGCTCATCTTTTCGTTCCTGTTTCAGGCTAACAACCTCTTCTACTGCCGTATACTTCTGCTTTTCTTCCTCTAATTTCTTTTCCCAATCTAAAACGTCCCGGTGAGCCTTTGCGTATTCTAAATTATCTTTTTGAAAACGTAAATCTACTAGTTTATTATTTAATCGTTCAATATCCTTTTCTAAAGACTGTTGTTTTTCTTCCTCTGTTTCCTTCAAATGTTTTAAGGCTCCCAGCAATTGTCTTCCTACTTTAATACTGGCTTCCACAATTTCTTTATGCTGGATTCCTCTCTCTAAATGTTCCTCAAAAGGGACAATGTCCTCTAGAAACTCTTTATGGGCTTGTTCTCTTTTTAACAAGATTGGCAGGTCCTTCGCAATGCTCGCTTGGCTCTTGAAGATTTCCACGAGATCATTCTTTTGATGCTCGGTTCGATGCAACACTCCACTTATAGTTGGAATAATTCTTTTCTGGAACAAGGAATGATCATCCTCCGCACCTTCAAAGAATTTCCCGACCCCGCCTTCATCTTTGTTTATTTCTTTCATAATATCCCAGTCTTTACGGTTAATGCCGTATGCATCAAGAATGCGGTAATGCTTTTTCGTATCCCGATAAACGTCATACCCATTCCACTTCAAATAATCCTTCAACTCTTCTGTTTCGGCTGCTTCCCCATGTTCATAGAGTGGAATATGCTCAAGCGCAGCCTCTTCATTCCGATCAAACTCTCTAGTATAAAAGGTAATATTCGGAATGATTTTCGCTTCTTGTTCTAACGTCCTCCGCTCATGTTCATCTTCATCACTCATGGAAATCCGCTGTTCAGCTGAAAACATTCCTCCCGTAATCAAATGCCTTTGTTCTGCACCGTCTAGTTCCCATTGAATCGCGACATGAAACGTATAAGGTATAAATTGCTCCTTATGGTTAAAAAAGAACTGTTGATAATAACGATTATTCTGTTTTCCCCACGAAGTACCTGGTTTAAGGATTTGGAAAATCGTTTGAAGGAATACCCCTTTTCCTCCCCCATTCATCATCGCAATCAAACCATTTGTTGAGGTTTCCTCATTATGGAAATGAAAAGTAGTATCCTTATATTGCTTTTGCATGCCGTCATATTTCAGTCCTACAATTCTAATTCGATAAATCTTCGGCATCCTCATTCTCCTCTGTGATCATCATTTTTTTAAACATTTCATAACGGTCATAATCATGATATAAATATTCAATCCGTTCAAAAAGCTCAGGCTTAGGGATCGCTTTCGGAATATCATCTCGATCGAGAATGATAATGAGCCCTTCTGTTTCCAATAACCGCATAGCTGTCGTAATTAAGCCGATTCTAGTCCGTCTATTTCCTTTTTTCGTTCCAAAATCATCCGTGTCAACCTCCATGTATTTCCAGACAGTGACAACTTCCTTCATATCAATCCGTTCTTCTTCTCCAAAGCTCGGGTTCCCCTTTAACTGGCTATCCCAATTCATAACGAGTTCATTGACTTGCCGTTCTAATGCGTAATAACTAATGCCCTCTCGCTTCGTCCGAATTTTTGCCGCTTGGTTTCGATCAATACTCGCGAGAAAAGCCATAATGACGATACTCATTAAGTGAAAATGCTTTTTTGTTTCAATTTGGCGATGCTTCTCTTTCATATGGGTAAAATTAGTAGCGAAAACAGAGCCTGTTGGCTGGACCACTAATTGGATGCGTTTAGGAGTTTCAATGATATACGTACCAGATTCATCTGCCATTATAAGAACCGCCTGCCTCACTTCCGGCTCAAAATAGGACTGGAAATGTTCACTATTTTCGTCAATCGCTTTGTCTTTCAATAACGAAAAATAAACGGCTGAAGCTTTTTTCATCGTTTCGGAATTCATTTGATTTCCTCCTGTACACGTATTTTAAAAGGGGTCATTTTGATTCGTTGCCAGAAAAACGGTTGTGCACGATGATCATACTCAGTAAAAATTTTCATGCCTTCAAACGTTTGAAATTGCGGATATTCCATCATGAGTTTATAAAGAAGAATTTCCCTTTCATCACTTAACGTTTCTTCTTTCCTGTAGAGGACTTGAATCTTTAGCGGCTTTTTATCAAACATCATCCATAAATCAATCGTTTCCGATTCTTCTACCCATAAATCCTGTATCTCTTTAGGCAACTCCGCTAAATGCGCTAGAGAAAACTCTCCATATGTTTGGATGTATTGAAATACATAACTCCAAGCCTTAATAACAGAATCCCAGTTCGTCACGCGCTGAGTCGTAATACTTTCTTGTGTTTCTTCCTCCACTACCACTTCTACATCACGTGTTTCATCAAATTCTTGTTCCCCCCAAATCCAATCAAGGGGCAAGATAAATTCATTTTTTGGTGAAAATAAAGGAGAAAGAACCCTTTCCACGTCCTCAAAATCATGAATTCCTTCCTTCATGAACCAATTTTCGTAATAATGCTCTCTGAATGAAACAAGACTGTTTTCCCAAAATATTGAAGGGTTCTCTACTTTTAATTTCATCTCATAGGAAACATTTTGAATGACGAGTTTTGCAAAACGATCATGCAGTTGCCTCGTGTGATTAATTTTTTCTTGAAGTAAAATCAATTCTTTCTGAATAAAATCATCTTCTTCACTTCTCTTTGATTTTTCAACCATGCTCGTGATCGTACGGAAATGATTTTTTTCTTCTTCAAATTGCTTTTCAATTTCACCACGATTGTCGGCCCTTTGCCATTCCTCTTCAATCAGGAGGATTTTGGGATTGTTGATCATTTCCTTTTGAAAGGTGAATTCTTTTGCCATTAAGCGGTTTACTCGTGATATGAGGTGATCGAGGTTACGTAATGCTTTTTGAAAATTTCCGTTTTTTATTAATTGCATACTATAGAGTTGTTCAATCGTTATGGAGAGCTCTTCAGCCATCTCCCTGCTCATAAAAATCATTTCCTGAGCAATATCTGTCAGTTTATAGACGATGGAACCACCCATCTCTAAATTAGTATATAATTCATCCATTGTGACATATCGGAAGACCTGAGTTTCCCAAGTCTGTCTTATTTCATCATAATAAAGGGCTTCAAACGGCTTACTATATTCCTCTTTCCCCTGATACAAGAGCCCGCTTGTAATACGTTCAATCTGCTTATCATCAGCTAAAAGCTTCATTTGTTTGATTGAATCTTCAACCATATACTTAATATCTACTTTACGTCTTTGCTCATCATCATTTAATTCGCGATAAAAAATCGTAAGGAGCACTTGCATAAGAATCGTTTGAATGTAAGGCTTTAATTCCCCTACCTCCATTCCCCTGCCAAGTTCAAATAATGGATTCAATCTTTGCATTCGCTGGGCAAATCCATCCCATGATTCGTTCACATCCATCTCCTCCATGTTTCTATGTTTAAGACTTCCTGCGGGATTCGTTTATTTTCCTGCCATAATTGAAGCAAAATAACCCTTTCTTCCTCGGTAAACCATTTGAAGAAGGAATCACGGGATTCAATGTTTTGTGTTTGACCTTGTTTCTGATCATTTCTTTGATCAAAACAATCAAGCATTTTGCGGTAAATCTTTAATGCAGGTTGGATGCAGCATTGGGGATATTTTTCTACCAATCGAGCAAAAATTCCATATCCTGTAGCATCAAGATCCCCAGCATAATAGAAAAGATAGGATTTTTCAGGAAACATTCGAAAGAAAAAGGAGAAGCTTCGTTCAATTTTGTTTCCTTCCCCATAAATGATGAGTTCCGGTTCATAATCAAGTTGATTGGCTTCCAATAATTTAATGGAAGTATGGAAGAATGATAGATTTTCAACAATGAGTACCCGTTGAATATCTTTCATTTCTTTCCCTTGTTTCACCCAAAAAACAAAAGGCTCTCCGTAATTGACGATCTTCAGTTCTTCTTCTGAAATACCAATTCTCAATAAAAAACCTTTTCCATCAGGGAAAAGTTCAGCGTCTCGTAAAAACTTTTCATGTCCAAAAAGCTCTAAGCTTCTTTCCTCGAGGGATACAACTTCCCGTTCCCCATCGGACTGGAGAAAGGTATACAAATTTTGAATTCGTGTCCATTCCTCTTTCGTTTGCCATTCGGGATATCGTTCATAAAAGGAAAAATCAAACCGATCCCCTAATTTCATCATCTCGAGACGATCCCATTTTTCTGTCTCTACTTTTCGATCAACCCAATAATATAAAGCGAGTACGGGGGTTTTTCCATTGTATTGATTATTGCGAATCGGAATTAGCTGTCCTTCTTCTTGCAAACTAGTAATTGCATGATAAAACAACGAATACCCATCCATTTCAAAATAATTATCCACAAGCTTGCGTAATTGTATTTCTAAATCATTTATATTAATCTTCTTTTTTTGATTAGGGTGCTGGATGTCTTCTATAAAGCCCCTCACACGCGTTTCAATGATATCGATTGTAACCACCTGCTTATTCTACGTTATTACTCCTATTACTCTTTTAATTATAAACTAGTATTCTAGTCTAAGTAACCTCTTGTCTAGTTTTTCCTTCAACAGTAGAATCCGGCACTGGGTACTAACTTGTATAAACATATAAGCTAATTCTAGTAGACATTTCTAACTTTGAATCTAAAACAAAAAAACTGCCCATATGAGCAGTTAAATTTCCTTCAATATATTGGGTAAAAATTGTGAAACCGTTTGAAGTGGGATCGTATCGTTTTTCGCTAAGCAAAGCACAATTCCACCTTCGATCGCAGCAACGATCATGAGAGCCGTTGAATAAGCATTTTCCTCTGAAACGCCATCTTCCACTAACTTATCTGAACAAATTCTTAAGATTGCTCTATATAATAAGTTACTTGCATTTCGAACCGGTTCACTCAGAGATTCCATTTCTCGAACAATGCTTGTAAACGTATAGCCTGTAATGGTCCCTTCTTTTTCAAATCGATCCATTAACACAGCAACTAGAGCACGTGTTGCATCTAATGTCGTTGAATGTTGACTAAATATTCTTTCCATATCATCTGTAATTGCCTCATTCATTGAACGAAGACAGGCAATGAGTAACTCTTCTTTGCCATTTGGAAAATGATGATAAAGAGATCCTTTTGTAATTTTACATACTTTTAAAATTTCATTTAATCCGACACTCTTGAAGCCTTTTTGTTGGAATAAAGCAGTCGCAGTCTCTATGATTAATGATTTTGTATCCATTTTGTATATAAAACCCCCTTATATCGGCCGGTTAAATATACCAAATATGTTCTAATATGTTCAATTTATTCATGGTGATTTCCTTACATCAAGGGGACTTCTGCAGAGTGAAGTTAAAGGCTTGTTTTATTCTTTTTTCGAGCAGCCCGACACCCACCTCATAATGATGAGAATTTATAAACGAAAGATAGTGGGTGTTCAACCATAACTGCCCATAAAAGTTGAGAGGTTGATTGGACTTCTATATAAGACCGGAGGACTTTAAATCGTTAAGTAGTTTTTGACTGACAAGATAGTGAGCCTCTGTTTTATCATGAACCTCCTGAAGGGTAGCATCACCTTGTAATTCAACAAGCTCCATCCCCTGTGAAGTAAAATCAAATACAGCCAAATCCGTAATAAGACGATGAACAACTTTCTGACCCGTTAACGGCAACGTACATGAGCGTTTAACTTTTGATTCCCCGTGTTTGTTTGTATGCTCCATAATAATGATGACTCGCTTTGCACCATGAACTAAGTCCATTGCACCGCCCATCCCTTTTACCATCTTGCCTGGAATCATCCAGTTTGCTAAATCACCTTTTTCGGATACTTCCATCCCACCTAAGATCGCTAAATCAATATGTCCGCCTCTAATCATCGCAAATGACTCCGAACTATCAAAAAATGATGCTCCTCGTATGGCTGTTACCGTCTCTTTACCAGCATTAATTAAATCTGGATCCTCTTCTCCATTATATGGGTAAGGTCCAATTCCAAGCAGGCCGTTTTCTGATTGCAACATTACGTTATACTTACTAGGGATTTCATTCGCAATTAATGTTGGCATCCCAATCCCAAGATTGACATTCATTCCGTCTTTAATTTCCTTTACTGCTCTTTTTACGATGGATAAACGACTGTTACTCATTGAGCCTCTCCCCCTTTCACACTTTGGACCATTAGTCGTTCAATCCGTTTTTCATAAACAGAACCTTTCACAATTCGCTGGACATAGATTCCAGGTGTATGTATCTCATCTGGATCCAACTCACCTATACCTACTATTTCTTCTACCTCAACAATCGTGATTCTTCCTGCTGTTGCTGCTAATGGGTTAAAGTTACGTGATGTTTTTCTAAAAACAAGATTACCAAATGGATCTGCCTTCCAAGCTTTCACAAGAGAGAAATCACCAACAATTCCTCTTTCCAGCAAATAGTTGCGCCCATCAAACTCTTTCATTTCTTTTCCTTCCGCAATCGGTGTCCCAACACCTGTAGCTGTATAAAAGGCTGGAATTCCAGCACCACCGGCACGGATTCTTTCTGCTAACGTTCCCTGAGGGATTAATTCAACTTCAATTTCACCACTTAAGAATTGGGCCTCAAAAGCCTTATTCTCACCTACGTAAGAGGCCATCATCTTTTTAATTTGTTTATTTTCAAGAAGCAGCCCTAAGCCCCAACCATCCACTCCGCAGTTATTACTAACAACCGTTAACTCTTTCGTACCTTGATCTCTGAGTGCAATAATTAAGTTTTCTGGTATCCCGCAAAGACCAAATCCACCAACAACTAGCGTTGAGCCATCATGGATATCGTGAATCGCATCCTCGATGGAATCAAAGATTTTTCCCATATTCATATCCCCCAATCTAGAAATATTTTTAAAAGTTATTAAAATTAATATACTATTCATAACTTTACAACTATTATTCTTGTTAGTAAAGTTAACATTACTTATATATATTTAATAAAACTTACATAAAGAAGTACGTTTCATTCTTTTTAAAAGTAAAGGATGCCCACGATAACATAGGCATCCTTAACATAACTTTTTTGATAGACGATCGAATTATTGAGCTGTTGCTGGTTGAAGATGTTTCATTAATTCAGTTCTTATTGATTCCGGGATTTTAACCGATTTCCCTGTATTACGATCAATAAACACATTTGTAAGGCTTCCCTTTGCCACGAGAGCATCTTCTTTGTAAAATTGAAAGGAAAGTGTGTACGAAGAATTTCCCAATTTAGAAATCGATACTTGTCCTTCTAGCTCATCATCATATCCAATCTCCCCTAGATAACTACATTCCACATGAACCCGCGGCACGTCAAACCCCAGTTGGATAATTTTCTTATAGGGATAACCGATCGTCCTAAAAAAATCATGGTCCATGATTTCAAAATAACGAAAGATCGCACTGTAATGAATCCTTTCAGATGCATCCGTATCGACAAATTGAATACGTATTTTGTTTGTGATCACTTCAAATCCACCTCATTTTTTATTTACTAATCAAATTCGCCTTGGCGTATTTGCGCCCAGATTTTATCGAGCTCGCTCGATAAACTTCCCTTGAAAATCTGTGGCATCCGCCGGAGGCTTTAACTGCATTCAGCCTAGGTTTGAACCCCCCACTGAATGACTAAAAAACTTTGCATTCATCTCACCACTTATAGAAGTGGGAGACTTCTGTTGAATGAAGTTAAAATGAGTTTAGAAAAACTAAACCAAGTTTGCAAACGATTGATTCTCTGGAACAATGGTCTAACGGAGATAAAAAGAAAATAAGTATCAATCAACTTATAAAATCGATATCAACAAGGCTTGCCGGATCAGCCGCTATTTTTGATAAGGGACCTTTTTTTCAACTCTGCCTCTCTGTTCTGTCCACATGAACCATACTCGAGGACTCTTTACCAACAAGAACAAGACCTGTCCGTATGAATCATGCTAGCTTTATAAATTGGATTTATATATCATTCGATTTCAAGACATTAAAAAAGAGAGTTCAATAGAATGAGAAAGGGAGAGTAAGAACATATAATAGCTGTTCTTACTCTCCCTACTATTTATTTTCCTTCTGCTAAATAGGCTATTCGTTCCTTAATTTCACCTCGACAAACCCCACCATGAAAACAAACGGCTGTTTCAATCTCAAAATTTAAAAATTTATTCAGTGAAACTAAAGCCTGATCCATGTCTAACGTATACATTGGATTTGGTCTTTGTAATTGACCTTGATCAGCAATCATCGAATCTCCTGTTATCAACGTTTTCGTAGGATGATGATACAAGCCTATATGATCCGGAGTGTGACCTGGAGTAAAAATAACACTTATTCCACCACAAAACGGCAATACTTGTCCATCCTCGATGGTAACATCAACCTCTGTTTTCGGTACAATTTTCCCGGTTTTAATAAGCGGCTGTTTCCCTTGGATATAAGGAACCGTCAATTCATGGGCATACACTTCAATTTTATGATCGAACCCCTGAACAATTTCAAATAAGCCGCCCAAATGATCATAATCGTGATGAGTAATGATAATTTTCGTTAATTTACCATTCGGCAATTTTTCCAAACTAGCTCGAATGTCCTCTAAATGTCCGGGATAACCTGTATCAACAAGAACGACATCCTGATCATCCCAAATAAGCGTTGGTCTGAACACCATCTCTACATCATTGATAACATCATGCAATTCAATTAATTGAATTGCTTCATTTACCTTTACTGACATGCTTGTTCCCCTCTCTTACACACTACCTTTTGACTGAAAACTCTTGTTGTTCCTTTAAAAGTCATTAAGAGGAGACTTCTTCAAAATCCAATGCCATTCCTTCATATACTTGAACATCTAATTTTTCCGCAGCTTTCACATTATATGTTTTTTCATAAACAGGTGTTTGCGTGATTTCAGCTCCGTAGAACATAATGTCATGCAGCTCGTCTGTCTCTAATTCAATTAACGTTAATGGGAAAGGTACACCTGGAATTTTCTTCGTAACAATGTTTGCCTTCGCTTGGAAAGACACAACTGATTTTTCATAGAAAAAGCTAAAATTCACATTTGAATTCTCTTCAATATTTGTAACTATTTGTGACTTCGTTCCTACTGCAATGCGAAGTACATTTGACTTGTAGCCATGAATCCACGACACTACATTTTGTTGGATTGCCCCTGTTTCAGTATGAACAGTGGAAAGAAACCCGATTCTCTCATCTTTAAAAATTTCCGTAAAATCAAACTCAATTTTCTCGTTTGCCATGTCACATTACCCCTTTTATTTATTATTAAGATCAATCTCATGGTGCTTTACTGTTTAAAAATTCCGTCTATTTATTAATCAACGAATTATCATTGCACCAATAAGCACTGGAATTAACCATAACAAAAAATTGTTATTACTATTTATTATAGACAGGTTTCTCTCACTTGTCATTAAAAGTGCAATAATGATTCCAATATACGAACTAATTCCACTTTTTTTCTTTGCTGTATAACTAGTTAATGAAGGCTTTGTTGTGATCCTTCCTTTATAAATATACTGTATAACTTTTTAAATCTTTGATACTATCACTAAAAGATATCGGCAATAAGAGCTTGCTTATAGCGTTTGTCTATTTCTAACATTCAGATTATAATAACACTAGGAAATGGCGGGAGGAACAGATGAATCATCGAAAACGGAAAGTAGCTGATATCGCATTAAAATTATTCGTAGAAAAAGGGATTGTACGCACTTCGATACAGGAAATTATCGATCAAGCAAATATCTCAAAAGGGACTTTTTATAATTATTTCACATCGAAAAACGATTGTATCGCTGATATTTTAGAATATCTTCGTTATGATGCAAGTCAAAAGCGGGTTGAAGTACAGGTAGGAAAAAACGCTCAAGATCGTGAAGTGTTTATTGAACAAATTACAATTTTAATTCGTTTGAATGAAGAACGAAATTTAAATGCATTGTTTGAGGAAATTTTATATTCAAATGAACCAGATCTAAGAAAACTAGTTCTTCAACATCGTGTGATTGAGATGGAATGGCTAGAGTATCGTTTAATCGAAGTTATCGGAGAAGAAATTCGAGATTACGCTTTTGAAGGAACCGTTTTATTTTACGGCATGCTTCAGCATATGTTGTTTACGATGCGTATAACGAATAGTCCCTACTCTTTACACGATTTGATCTCGAACCTTTTGTCCTATTTGGAGTTGATTATGCCACAAATGATCAAAAGTGGCAGCCCAATGCTCCATTACTCCACAATCGATCTATTGCGCAATAAGGACGACAAAAAGAATATCTCGAAATCAGAAATCTTGGAAATGGTTCGTCAACTCAAACAACAATATAGCCTTAACGAGGACCAGCAAGATTTACACGATGCAATCCAAACGGAATTTGAACGGAATCCCCTTCGTAAAGTTGTTATCAAACCTTTATTAGAACCTTTTCAAGACTCATTCAAAGGAACTCCGGTGGAATCACAGGTGAATACCTTGATCAACACAGTATGGTTTTATTTGCGAGCTCATTAACTTTCGATAATAAAACATGAATAAGGACTGCCGAATGAATATGCTCAGCAGTCCTTATTTTTTGTTAACTACTATTTATTCAAACAGACCTCATGACAGAGTCAACAGAACTTCCTCTACCTTTTCTCGACGGTTCCATCCGAGTATTTCGCAAATCTTCCTTCATGACGTTCGTGCACCGGATCCGGACGCCCCCAAGGCCAGCCTCCAAATTGCGTCATTTGATAATCTCTATAGGCTTCACGTATTTCCTCTTCTGAGTTCATAACGAAGGGACCATATTGAACAATTGGCTCTGGAATCGGTTCCCCTTCTAAAACGAGCAGCTGACCTGCCTGCGATCCGTTCGTAATCGTAATTTCCTGATCACCTGCAAGTTTGACTCGATTGGAGCTTCCAATCATTGCATCATCAATGTGAATTTCCTTCCCTTCATAAAAATACACATTTCTATTTAACGTGCTAGAAACAGAAGGTAACGTGATCGATGCCTCTGGCTCCATGTTAATGAGGTAGATCCCAACATGATGATTTCGATCTTTTGCCCAAGACGCAAGGCTCGGCTCTAGACTTTTCTTTTCTTGTAAACTACCAGCAATCAGTCTAACAGTGGATTTCTTTCCGTTTGCCCCAACAGATGTTATGACAGGAATATCCTCAGACCACAACATCTTATATTCAGGCTCAGAAAATTTATTTTCCGCAGCAAGATTCAACCAAATTTGAAAAAGTTCTAGTGGATTCTCCTGATCCTTATGAACAAGAGGAAACATCTCTGAATGTAGACATCCTTTTCCAGTCGTCATCCACTGTACGTCGCCATTTCCATATCGGCCTGTTGCCCCAGTTGAATCAAAGTGATCCACAAATCCTTCCAACACGACGGTTACAGTTTCAAACCCACGATGTGGATGATAAGGGAACCCCGGAACCGTTTTTCCGTGATACATTCTGAACCCGTCCTTTATCGTAAAATCCTCTCCCAATTTCCTGCCCTCTAAGGAAACAGTCGGTCCTTGCTCTTCATTTCCAGCTGGATATTGATCCTTATGATGCACACTGAAAAGAAATGGATTTTCCG
Organism: uncultured Bacillaceae bacterium; assembly: GCA_963787345.1. Taxonomy (GTDB): domain Bacteria; phylum Bacillota; class Bacilli; order Bacillales; family Cytobacillaceae; genus Bacillus_BD. The sequence goes on from CAWBCW010000027.1 coordinate 130,041, forward strand.
CCTGCCATTGAAAACCCAATGGTTGTACTTGTAGTACCTTTTTCGTCGTCATTTTACCTCTCCTTTTATAAATGTTTTGAGAAAAATTTAATTGTCCTTTTATCCTAGTGCATTGCTTGCTAAAAACTCAAGGAATAAACTTATCTATATAGAAGCTTCTTAAAATAAAGAGCAGAAAAACCTAACCAAATAAAATCATTTTGGTTAGGTTTAGGGAACTTTATTATTTTTATGCCCATGCACTTTCAGCAATCTGGATCATATGTTTAATCTTATTCCATTGATCTTCTTCCGTTAATACATTTCCTTCTTCAGTACTTGAGAAGCCGCATTGTGGACTTAATGCCAAGTTTTCTAATGGAATATATTGACTTGCCTCTTTAATTCTAGCCTTGATGTTTTCTGGATCTTCTAATTCTGGGAATTTAGAAGTAACTAATCCTAGAACAACGACTTTATCGTTTTGACCAAAGCTTTTTAATGGTTCAAAATCACCAGAGCGTTGATCATCATATTCAAGGAAAAGTCCATCTACATTTAATTGATCAAAGATCGCATCAGATATTTGATCATATCCACCGCTGGCAATATATGTAGAGCGGAAGTTTCCACGGCAAATATGCATCGTAATTAGCATGTCCTCAGGCTTGTTAGCAATCGCCTCATTTAAGCAACGCACTCTCGCTTGGATGATCTCATCAACCTTCTTGCCATCTTTCTCTTCAACAGCCTTGATGCGGTCTTCTGAAACAAAATCGATCCAAGATGTGTCATCTAATTGTAAATAACGACAGCCTGCATCATAGAATGCTTGAATCGCTTTTTGATAAGCTGCAACCGTATCATTGAAAATCGCTTCTTTATCACCATTATAATATTCATCACCTTGCATTCTTGTAGCAAGCATATTCGGACTTGGAATCGAGAACTTCGCCACTTGCGTTCCATCTCCATATTGCTCTACCGCTTCTTTTAAGAATTTAAAATGATCTAACATATAGTGGTTATTGAAATCTACTTTACCTGTTACTTTAATAGCATTATTTTTCGTTTTTGCCCCTTTGAAATTGCTGACATATTCCGTTTCAAAAAGCTCTACGCCTTCTAGACCTGCTAAAAAGTCTAAGTGCCACCATGCCCGTCTAAACTCACCGTCAGTAATCGCCTTAAGTCCAACTTCAATTTGTTTTTGAACTAATTTTGTAATTTCTTGATCCTCAACGGCCTTTAGATCAGCCTGAGTAATCTCATCATTCGCAAAAGCTGCTCTTGCCTCTTTAATTGGTTCTGTTCTAAGAAAGCTCCCTACATGGTCTGCTTTCAATGGTAAATTGTTTGCCATACTGTCTCTGTACCCCTTTCATTACTGTTCGTTAAATAGAGTTCTTTTAAAAATAAAACCACTAGTTGGTTTGGAACTCTTTTCTAACAAGGTATTATTAAAAGATTATCAAATTTCGACAAATTAATCTATATTTAAAATTTACTTTCAAAAAAATGCTAGTATATTCATCAATTTTATAGAATTTATTAAAACCTCTCTTCAATCACTTTCCCTTTACTAAGATATTGAGACACATGGATGTTAAGTTTGAGCTACGTTAAAACTCGGGTTCTAACACGGCTTAAGAAGAGCTCAACAAACTTCCGGCACTTCTCTAGGTCCTTTCCTTGTGGAGAAAGTTCCACTTTTAACGTGACAGCTAGATTCGTTTTTACATATAACATGTCTCTAAATTCATCTACGGCTCCACAAAAATGAGCGTAAAATCGATCTCCCGTTCCAACTACTCCCGTTATCATATGCTTGACATTCTGAGTCTCAAACGCTTGATATAAGGGCATTATTTCCACCGGAACCTCTCCATCTCCCCATGTATATGTACCGACAATGACCGCTTCATAATCTTGTAGGGAATGCAAACCAAATTCATCCACCCGAAAAAGATCCACCTTTACATCATGTAAAAAGAAGAGCTTGCAAAGACCTTTCACAAGCTCTTCTGTATTTCCCGTTTTTGAAGAATAAACGATAGCGATGTTCATTATAGTTCATCAAATCCATTCGACTGTGTTACCTTTGTATAGGTGCGGGATTTTTGTTCAAAAAAGTCGGATTTCGTTTCATTAATCATTTCATCACTAAACACATGAATCCATGGCATTGGATTCTCTCGTTCAGGATAGAGATTTTTCAATCCAAGCTGGCGAAAGCGTTTATTAGCAAGGTATTCCAAATATTGCTCGAATTCATTTAGGTCAATTCCATCAATATCTTTTAAAATAATACGAGACCATTCTTTTTCCAATTCGACCGCTTGATTGAGACTGTCATAAATATAGTCTATATTTTCTTTTGTGTTCATCTCAGGATTTTCCGTCAGCAGAATTCGAATAAATTGCGAAATAAAATAGGCATGCTGCATTTCATCTCGCTGAATATAACTGATCATCGTACTCGTCTTTAACATCTTTTGTCTCCGTGCCAAATTGTAAAAGAAAGCAAAACCAGCATAAAAATAAATTCCTTCTAGATTAATTGAATTTACTGCCAATTTGAATAAGTTCTCTAATGTCGGATCGTTTCGAAAGCCTTCATAAGCATTTAAAATAAGAGCATTTCGTTTCTGCACGATTGGATCATCTTTTGCTTGATTAAATCGTGCATTTTGTTCTTGTAGTGGAACAAGCGAGCTCAACACATAAGAATACGATTCATTATGAACAGCCTCCTGCTGTGAAATCACAGCAAAAATGGCTTTAAAACTAGAGTCTGATACATAGTCCATCACTTGGCTCATCGTCGGTGTCTGCAAACTATCAAGAGAAGCAAGCTGTGTATTCACTCGTAAAAAGACATCTTGCTCAACAGGGCTTAAAGAATCCCATTGTTTAATATCATCTTGCATATTTATTTCTTGGGCCTTCCAAAAGTTTGATAGCAGTGTTTGATATAAATCATACATTTGTGGATAGGCAATATCATTCCAATTAAGAATTCCAGACGATTTTCCATTTACAATCCCTGTTGATTTATTGGGATCCTCAGGATTTAATAATTTGATCTTGGTAAGTGTTCCATTCATTCTTACTATTCCCCCTTATTTACAATCAGCTATGGCATGCTTCACATTCTTCGATCTCCGTCTGAGATGTACTGCGCACATAATAGGTCGTCTTCAAGCCATTTTTCCATGCTGCTAAATGCAGATTTAATAAGTCCTTTGCCTTAATATCATGTCTGACATATAAGTTGAAGCTGATTCCTTGATCCACATGCCTTTGTCTTGCTGCATTTTGCTTAATACTCCAAACTTGGTCTAGTTCATGTCTGACTCGGCGATAGTAGTTGTACGTCTTATGATCTAAGTCAGGTGCGGTCACTTTGAATTTAAAGTTTTTCTTTTCCTCTGCATATTCAACAGAATAAATGGGATCGATTCCGTCTGTTGATCCTCCAATTTTAGCGGTTGAAGAGTTAGGCGCAACAGCCATCAACCAGCCATTACGAAGCCCCTTTTCAGTGACAGTTTTCTTTAAACTTTCCCACCGGTCAGAAGAGTAACCTTTTCGATCGAAGTACTGGCCTGTTTCCCATTCTGAACCATGAAATTGACTATAAGCGCCTTTTTCTTCCGCTAACTCCATAGAAGTCCGAATCGTGTAATAGGCAATGTCCTCATACAATGCATCTGCAAATGAAACAGCATCTTCTGACTCCCAGTAAATCCCTTTTAAAGCTAACAGATGATGCCAACCAAATGTCCCTAACCCGATGCCTCGATACTTTTTATTCGTTTTCTGTGCTTGTCCAACTGCGATCGTATTGGAATCAATAACATTATCAAGCATTCTTACTTGAATTCGAATAAGACGTTCGAGCACACCATCGGGAACAGCTTTTGCCAGATTGATAGATGAAAGATTACAAACGACGAAATCGCCTGGTTTACGTACGATAATTAAGTTCCCATGCTTTTCATACTCGTTCACGATTGACGTAGTAGACATATTTTGGGCGATTTCTGTACATAAATTACTACAATAAATCGAAGTACGTCCTTTTCCATTGGCATGTTTATTCGGATTTTGGCGGTTCACTTCATCCCGATAAAACATATAAGGTGTCCCTGTTTCTAGCTGGGAAACCATGACCCTCGCCATAATATCCATCGCACGGTACGTTTTACGAGGAAGGAGTGGATGATTGACCGCTTCGTTATATTTTTCTGTAAAATACTTCGTATCCCTTTCATCATAAAAATCTTCAAGACCCAATGGATTTCCGTCCTCATCCTTCCATCCCATGATTTGCTTTACTTCATGGGGACAGAACGTATGCCACTGACCAACACTTTTTCCGTTTTCATCCGTTTCCTGTAGTTTTTCCATAAATAAATCTGGAATCGATACCCCTGTAAAAATATCATGGGCTTTGCGACGCTCATCCCCGTTATTCGTCTTCAGATCAAGAAATCCACTCATAATATCTTTATGGAAAATATCTAGATACACAGCAATCGCACCTTGCCGCTGTCCTAACTGATCTACACTAACAGCGGTGTCATTGATTAGCCGGATCCATGGCACGACACCGGATGAATTCCCTTTAAACTTCTTGATGTCTGAGCCAAGTGCACGCACTTTACCAAAATAAATCCCTACTCCACCGCCATCTTTACTTAATCTCGCTGTATCCCAGTTATTTAAGTAAATTCCGTCCAAAGAATCCTCGACCATATCAATAAAACAGGAAGATAGCTGACCAAAGCTTTTCCCAGCATTAGCCAATGTAGGAGTAGCAACCGTCATATACAAATGACTTAAAGCCCAGTACGCTTCCTTTACTAGTTTTAACCGGTGAACTTTATCCTCATCTTTCATCAAATGCATACTGATGACCATGAATCGTTCCTGTGGAAGCTCATAAACGTTTCGATCATGATCCCTTGCTAAATAACGATCCGATAGTAGGAACAATCCAATATAATTAAACAGATGATCCCGATTAGGATCCATTTCTAAAGCTAGTTCTGTTATTTCCTTTTTTGAATAAGAGTTTAATAGATCGTTTGAATAAATTCCTTTTCCTGTTAACTCCTCTATTAGTTCATAGAAATCCCCATATTTTTGAGAAGGATCGTATCCTCTATTTTGAGCAGCCAGGTAATACAACTCATTTAAGTGAGCATGTGCTGCAACATAAGTCCAGTTTGGCTGATCTATCGAAATACGATTTAATACATAATGGAGGACTCTTTGATTCGCTTCTCTGTCCGATCCTTTGAAAGATTGCAGTTGTTCATTGATTTCCTTTGTCTCTAAACCGTATTTTTCAGCCCTATTTAATAGGTTTTGTAAAAAACGAGTCTTTTTATCGTGTATATTTACATTCATAATCATTTCCCCTTTTCGTTTTTTGCATAAAAAAATCCGCTCAGGGATTTGAGCGGAAGGAAATGATAACATCAAAAAGGGGATTCGATAAATGACGAATCACAAATCTTTTTAAGCCATCATTTCATCTTCTCAATCCCCGAAGAATTTGAAACATTATTCAATAAGACAGGTCTCCTGACTCATGCTTCATCCTACTTTAAATCCTTCCCGTATAAGCACCTAACAAGTTAAGCCGTCTTATACAGTGGTTCATTTATTTCGTCAGCAATTACAGTTGCGGGGGCAGTCTCGGCTTTTCACCGAATTCCCTTTTAAGCGAATATCGCATCTTATTGTATGGCAAACACTATATGTAGTTGTTATTTCATCTTAAATATTCAATATATAGTAATGACTATATTTAATAGTAAACGATTCACTTGGATTTTACAAGTACAATCTAAATGTTTTATAGCTTGCAGAAAATATAGCGATTCGATCAGAAACGGCTGAAAAAATATCTTCAACATTTATTAAAATGCTGATTCATTTATTTTTTCTTGTAGTTTTTCCAAATAAAGATCCGCATCAATAGGCAATTCGACAGTTTGATTCAACCACGAAGATAAATACATCGCATTTGCCAATTCTACCCCTTTTAAGCCTTCTTCACCAGGAGCAAATAATGGTGTCCCTTTCATGATCGCATCAACCCAATTTTGAATGATTCCACCATGCCCTGTGTTTTCTCCTTCGATCGGAATCTCCATTTTGACGTATTCAGGTGCTCCAAAGCCACCCGTAAATGTAGAGTTAAATTCCCTTTCTGATTGGGTTAAGTGATAAAAAGTCAGCGTATCATTTTCGACCACTATTTTCCCTCGATCGCCTACAATTTCAAAACGATTGGTTCCAGGCGTTTCACCGGTTGAAGTAATGAATACCCCTGTTGCCCCGTTTTCATATTCAACATAGGCGGTCACATCATCTTCTACTTCTATGTTGTGATATTTTCCCGTATGACAAAAGGCATGTACACGTTTTGGCATTAAACCTGTTGTCCACTGCCATAAATCTAATTGATGGGGAGCTTGATTTAATAGAACACCGCCCCCCTCCCCTTTCCATGTCGCTCTCCACTGTCCTGAATCATAATAGCTTTGGGGCCGATACCAATCTGTAATCACCCAGTTTGTCCGTTTGATTTCACCAAGCTCACCTGATTGGATCAGTTGACGTAGTTTTTGAAATAATGGATTTGTCCGTTGGTTAAACATCATCGAAAATACTTTTCCGCTTGATGTAGCGGTGTTATTCATTTCGATTACATTCTTCGTATAAACTCCAGCCGGTTTTTCTAGTAAAACATGCAAGCCATTATCAAACGCTTTAATAGCTAATTCTGGATGACTGTAGTGTGGTGTAGCAATAATTACCGCATCAATATCTGCTTCTTGAAAAAAAGCTTCTTCATTCTGATAGAGTTGTACTTGATGAGATAAATTTTCTTTTACCCAACCCTTTTGATGTTCCCGGCCACAAACCGCCGTTAATACAGCTCCTTCAACAAGTCCTTTATCTAGTGGAATACTGTGTGATTTTCCGATATTTCCCATTCCAATAACCCCTACTTTTACAATACTCATTAAAATCCCCCTCATAATTTTCTTAATATCCCTTACATTTATAGATAGTTTAATAACTCTTGCAAAATCTATCTCAATTTATTATTGCTTTTTCCATTTAAATTAATTTAACGAGACCTTCTTTTTGTTTTATAAAGAATGATTTCCCATTTAGTGGTCAACATAAGATTAACGTACCATTTACAGTGTTAACAATTTAGATAATTGTTAAATAAAAGAAAGTCCTTCCATTTATTTTACTATTTATCCAAAAAGGTGATGAATTTATATGAACAATGCTAATTGCGATTTCTCACCCATGAGAGAAGAATTGTCAATTAGAATGAAGGAAATTTCAAATGAACTCAACCATAGTTTAGAGGTATTAGGTAATGAAAACTATTGCCTCTTAGGCAATCTAGAGACGATAAAGGAAAAATTTATTGTCATGGAATCAATCGCTTCTTCTTTTTATTTAAATTGTTATTTATCAGCTTTTACAGATAAATACGAGGACTTATCAACATCCGTTCAATGGTTATCTAACCACCGTTATGGTGGATTACTTGTGATAGAACGGGGCGACCCTATTGAATCTTTAATTCAAAAAGGAACACCCATCAATGCAATCTTAACTCCCGCATTGCTAGAAACTATCTTTTATCCCGGAAACCCTCTTCACGATGGAGCTGTGCTTATTCGTGAGAATCAAATCGTTTCTGCGGCAAATGTTCTTCCTCTTACCTCTAGAGTTATTAGCGGTAAAAAGCTTGGTACTCGTCATCGTGCAGCATTAGGATTATCGGAACAAAGCGATGCCCTTGTCCTTGTCGTATCAGAAGAGACAGGTAGAATATCTTTCGCATTAAATGGAAAACTTTATCCAGTAAATACTGTTTAAATGAGGGTTAATTTTTGATAATCATTCACGTATAAGTTAAAGAAGAGTATATCATTTATTCTTTCCACCGATTAATTTATCACCACGGAAAGAGAACCAGTATATTAACGGATTCTCTTTCCAACATAACAATCAATCGGCATAATAATTCTTCACCATTTCACCCATTACCCAATTCGTTCTCGCACCGCTTACTCCTGTACTTAGGTGTTCTCCACCTTTTCCAGTTAAGTCAGCCATTATTGTTTCTATAAGGGGTTGATGAACGTGTTGAGGCGGTTCGAAACTCCATTGCTCCGTTCCATTAGCTGTCGTCAAAACAACTGGTTCATTTCCAAAAGTAGAAAAGGTGATTTTCCCTTGACTGCCAACAATTTCATTCACATCGACATTTTCATAAGCAGAAAAACACCAACTTCCTACGCCATGAACACCGGATTGAAATAGATATGTACCTGTAACGATATCTTCTGCACGATAAGCTCCCCCTTGATTCGAAGCAAAACCATAGACATCTTTAATTGGCCCAAGTAAGAAATCAAACAGATCAAGTGTATGACTGGCTAAATCAAAAAACAGCCCCCCGCCTGCTAATTCAGGATTAACCCTCCACGAAAGCTTGTCCGAATCCTTTGTGTCTTCGGAAGCTTGTTGATACTGCATCGTTGAGATGAAACGAACATCCCCAATCGCTTTCTTTTCCAATAGCTCCTTTATTTTCACAAAACGAGGCATCGCCCTGCGATAATAGGCTACATATAAAGGAACATCAGCATCTTCACAGGCAGCAATCATTTCTTGGCACTCCGCAAAATTACGTGCCATTGGCTTTTCTACATAAATAGGTTTTCCTGCCTTTGCTGCTTTAATTGTATACTCCTTATGTGGACCAGGAGGTGTCGCAATATAGATTGCATCCACATCAGGATCCTGAATAAGTGCATCACCATCATCGTACCATTTCGGAACACCATGTCTTTCCGCATAGTCTTTCGCCAATTCCCCCGTTCTCCGCATGACCGCTACTAACTCTGAGTTTTCAACTTTTTGGAAAGCTGGTCCACTTTTCACTTCTGTCACATCACCGCATCCAATAATCCCCCAACGAACTTTTTCAAATTTCATTGCACATTCTCCTTTTAAAAATGAAAGTTATTATACATTACTTCTCTATAGATATTAATCTCCGTACTTTCTCGTAATTTTCTAAGCTCTGGAACCATTTTTATAATATGCTCGCTTTTATTATGTTGATTTAACGCTTCTTCATCCTCCCATTCTTCGATCGTAGTAAGAATAGACGAGTCATTGATATCTTGATGAAGCGTGTACATGATACACCCTTTTTCTTTTCTCGTTTCTAAAACAACTTCCCTAGCCGTTCTTAAATATTCTTCAATCTCTACACCTGGTTTTAACTTCGCTTTACAAACAACTCTAATCATATTAACTGCTCCCTTCCATTCCATTATTATGGACTTATTACTGTCTCTTAATTACATAGTGTCTATCCTAGAATCTGATAGAATTAAAAAAGATGAGCCCTATTCAATACAGAGCTCACCTTCTCAAATTGAACTTTTTTAATTACTTATGCAAATTTTAACTTGATTGACGAACGATATGGTCGCCTAAACGAATGGCAAGTGCGCTGTTAGATAGAACTGGACCTGCTGCTGTTAAAGTAGGCAGCACACTATTATCGGCAACATACAAGCCCTGAACTCCATGGATTTGGCCATGACGGTTCGTTGCTGACGTTTTAGGGTTATCCCCCATTCTACATGTGCTAGCTTCATGCATATCTGCACCAGGTGGCCGAAGAACGAGCATTGATTCATCAAGAGTTACTCCCATCGCTGCAGCCGATTGTCTAATTCCTTGTTTCATCTTTTCCGCGGTTTGACAATCTTTGTTACTTAACGAATATTGGACTTGCTGCAACGGTACTCCGTATTCATCTTTTCGATTTTGTTCAATATATACACGATTTTCACGTCGAGGCTCTACTCTTCCAAAGGCTGCATATGCAATCATCAACTCGTCTTTCAACTCTTTATCTTCAAATTGCTGAGTATGACCAATATTGATCAGGGCCTAAGAATTTGAATTTGATAAGGATCGTCATCTGTCTCAAATTTCAAGATGGACACATCCCCAAGTCGATCAGAAAACTGTCTTCGACTAACGGTTCCTACTGCAATCATCGATACATGCCCTGTTAAATATCGACCAATTGCCTCGCCTTTGATATTAGAGTTAAGCAATAAACGCGGAGTTTCTAAAGTACTTGCAGAAACAACTACATTTTTTGCTCGAATCCGATGTGATTTTTTATCAGCATCATATACATCAACACCAGATACTCTATTCCCTTGAGTTCTGATTCGATAAACGTAGGCATCTACTGCCAGATCATAAGGATGATCAAACAAGGCTGCAGCCAGTGCATTAATCGAACTGTACCATGCATTAGAATGGACCTCTCCACGCCTAGAAGGTGTTAAATCAAGAGCAAGCGGCATATCTTTCGCTTCCAATATCCCAGCACCATGAAGCCGCATTAACATTCGTTCTTGTAATGATGAACCTTTCGCCCAATCCGTTGTTACATGCAGCAATCTCTCAGCCATCCGATAATAAACATCTAATTCCCGATGATGAACTGGCCAATTCCTTAATTCATCAGAAATCGGTCTTGGTGTTGCTGCATTCCAAAACAATGATCTCCCACCTAGATGCATATACCATTGTCGCTCCAGAAAATTGAGGCAGGCGCTTACCAAGTGGTGTGGAATTGTGTGGAACTAGTTGATCACGTGAAGTATTTACATTTTGTGTCGGGATATTTTGCGCATGGGAATGAAATAACTTACCTCCCTTTTCTAGTATGGCAATCTTTTTTGCCCCTTGGTTTTTCCACATCTCACAAAGTCTCTGTAAAACAGCTCCGCCTCCCGGGCCAGAGCCTACAATTAGAACATCATACTCAGTATTTGACATCTCACCCAGCGTTTTAGTCGGGATCCAGTTATTCGCATATCTAATGACCATGGATACACCACTCCCCATTTTTATCAGGTTCATTCATGTATATGCCCTGCCGATTGTCCAAAATACACTGAGAACTTTGAAGTACTACTGATGATATGATCCTTTTTTATAGAAAACTCCCTATTACTTTTCTTAAAATTCATGCACTTTAATTGACATTGATAATTATTATCATTTAAACTAATCATATTAAAGCAAATTTACAAAGGGTGGAGAGAGATAAATGTTTACTATATTACGTAGAATGGTAATTAAAGCAGGAAATGAAGAACAAGTTATAGCACGGTTCCAATCTGAAGGGCTATTAGAAAAGCAAGAAGGCTTTATTGATCTATCTGTATTAGAAGAAAAATCGCGAAAAGATGAGAAGGAAATCGCCCTCATCATTCGTTGGGAATCAGAAGAACATTGGAAGCAATGGGAGAAAAGTGATGCCCATATTGCCAGTCATAAAGCAAAGATTGGGAAGCCAAAGCCAGATTATCTCATTAGCCAAGAAGCGAAAAGATATGATGTAAAGGCTGTAAAAACAGGAAAACAATAAAATAGGAAAACAAAAATATCATCCCCCTTATAATTAGGAGATGATATTTTTCATTTATCCTCTTATCCCTCAACAAAACTAAAGTTATTTAAGCGCCATTTTAACCACTGATTTTTCCGTTCTTTTCTAGGGATAAACTGACGAATTTCATCCTCATGATACCCAATTTGAAGTCTTTTTTCGTCCATTATAATAGGCGTTTTCAACAATCCTGGGTTCTTTTGAAATAACTCTAAAAGCTCAGTTAAAGGTAGTTCATCTAAATTAACTTGTAACTCTTTATATACTTTAGATCGTTTTGAAAAGATTTCATCTGTACCGCTTTCAGTCATACGGAGAATATTTAATAGTTCACTTAATGTAATTGGTTCTTTTACAATATTCCGTTCTGCATAAGGTAATTTATGTTTCTCAAACCATTGTTTTGCCTTCTTTGTTGATAAACACGAGGTTCCTGTCATTATAGTAGCTGTCATCTATCATTCTCCTTTTAAAATATGATTAATTATTTTTTATGTCATTTACTATGACTCTCTTATGTAAATACCACGTTTTAAAATATTCATCTCAATCATAAAGTTTTCAATTGCTTCTTCATCAGAATGCTCTTTTAATAGCTTTTCAATAAAATTCCGAAAAAGTACGGCTGTGATAATTTGCATAATATGGACTAACTCTCGATCTTCCTTAATATTTAACCGATCTCGATCAATTAATTTGATCACTTCTTTTATATGTTCGATTCCTTTTCCCAAATCAAACACATCGGTAAGAGAAAATCCGTCCTTATTGGTCACGTTCAGTAAAGCATTTCTTAAAAAGGTTTGTTCTTCCTCATCAGGCATTTCAACGAGAAAGTGATGATACATGACCGTTACCGCTTCGATGATATCACCCTTGTTTTCTTTTAAAAGAGTAAGAAAGTCTTCCTTACTTTTCTGAGTCTCCTCTTCAAGCAAATAACTGTATAGATCCTCAATGTTTTCAAAATACTGATAAAAACTCCCTCTAGGAATACCGGCCATCTTAATAATATTGGCAACAGATGCTTTCATTAGTGGAACTTGTGAAAACTCCTTTTTGGCAGCTTCAATCAAATGTTGCCTTTTTTCCTCAGGCAGATTAAAAAAGGTTTGTTTCGGCATTAATCTTCCTCCAAATTGCATAAAGTGACACGATGTCATCTATATTTCTATAATAAATGACAGAGTGTCACTTGTCAAGTCTCAAGGTACCTTTTTGGGTACCAAAACCATCTAGAAAATGTAAAAAAAGACGCTGTTCTACTCTAGAAAGCGTCTCCAATCTATTCGTCAAAAACAATCTATTTAATCATCTTCCATCATGTCATCAAACACAGCAGAGACTTTGTCAAATTCCTCATCACTATTAATTGCTTCAAAATCTCCATTATCATCGACTTTTAAAAAGAAGATATCGATATCATCGTCTGTATCTTCCTCCACATCTTCCGCAAATGCGACAGCTGCATAATCCGTTCCTTCAATCGTAATAGCTGCTATAACTTCTACTTCATGTTCCTGATCATCTTCATCACTAATCGTAAAAATTTCGCCAACTTCAATTTTAACCATCATGATTCCTCCCCTTCAGAAATTAAATCTGCAAATACATTCATTACTAATTTATTTCCAAAAGCAGTCGAATTCATGCATGATAATCGAAATGAGTATACGATTTTACTAACTATCACTCGTTTTGTTCAATATGTACCATACAATACAGTTCCTCGAGATCAGTTAAACTTAATTCAAACAAATGAATTCCATCGATCTTATAGACCCCTTGATTAATTAACTGCTCAATAAGATCTTCTTTTTTCTTTTCTACCTTTTCATGAATCTCCTTTTTCACTTCTATTTCCCCTTTATATCCAAATCCTTAACAAAAAGCTCCCCATCCAAGATAAAAAATTCACCTTGAAACAGAGAGCCCTCAGTTGATATGTCGGTCTGTCAAAACCCGAAAATTCCTATTGATTAAGTGTGAATTATAAATAAAAAAATATCCCTTTTTATCATTTCCAACTATCAAAAAGAAGTTAATATTTCTTAAGTCCAATGGATAGAAGTAAACTCACCATGCGGATGATATTGTGCTTGAAACTTCCGATATTCATATTGTAACTTTGAAAAAGATGATTGTTTAAGAGTTTGATCTTCTTTTTTGTATATGTTAAGTGCAATCAATTTAGTAATTAATTTTTCACGTCTTGTTTCCACACTATTTCTCATTTCGAAACACTCCTTTTAAAAATAGCATATCTATTCTAATTTCCTTCATTCGCTAATTAAAGTTTTATATATAGTTATTTTAAACTCATAATTCCGATAAGTCAAGTGTGTTTTATATAATATATGGTTCGTTCTTTCGCTTTTCGAAGGGATATCCCCTTTTGGAAAGAACCAACCATATACAATTTTATTAATTTGCCAGTCGTGCTTGAATGTCAGAGAATTTAATTTCAAAGAAGATCTTGTAGACTCTTGAATCCTTTGTTTCAGGATAGGTGAGGTGAGTGACATAATCTCCGGTGTATGTTCGGGATTCTTCATCGAATAGATAGCATGTTTGACCTTTTTGTGCGGATTTTATTAAACTAACAATTAAATCCGGCTTTTTGTAATACTTTGTCCGAAAGAGTTCATTGGTAAGAGCATTATAGACTTCTAGTTTATACATTTAAAAGCACCTCCCAATTTTATATACTTCTATCATAACTTATTTGTAAGCGCTTTAATAGTCAGATTTGTGAATTTCCTTAGAATTATTTCTCAGAAAAAGAAGGTCCACTTAATGACCAGTGAACCTTCTCCATTATCAAGTTTACTTCGTCTTAAAACCGCCTTTGATGGGAGTCTGCTATTATTTCACCATCTCATTCGTTAAACGAATAAATTCTTCAGCATCCTTTTCCATTAATACGATACCCTCTTCCCAAAAGGCTGTTTTTGTCATATCTACACCTAAATGCTTTTTAGCCAATTCCTCTACCTTCATTGAACCTGTGTCTCGAAGTAACGCAATGTATTTTTCCTCAAAGCCAGTCGGATTCTTTAAATATTCAGCGTAAATACTCAAACTGAATAAATAACCAAAGGTATATGGGAAATTATAAAATGGCACTTCATCTATGAAAAAATGCAACTTGCTGCACCAGAAATGCGGATGATAACTCGATAAAGAGTCACCATATGCTTCCTTTTGAGCCTGAAGCATTAATTCATTGATCCTTTGCTCGGAAACAACCCCCTTTGTACGTTCTTCATAAAACGCTTTTTCAAAGAGAAAACGAGCGTGGATATTTAAAAACATCGCCGTTGCATTTTCTAGCTTTGCATTTAAGAGTGTCGCTTTTTCTTCTCTTGTTTTCGCATTTACTACCGTTGCATTTCCAATAATATTTTCAGCAAACGTGCTAGCTGTTTCGGCCACATTCATCGCATACTGTCGATTCAATGACGGCAAATCCCTCATCACATAACTGTGATAAGCATGCCCTAACTCGTGTGCTAGCGTGGCAACATCGGAAGAAGAGCCGGTAAATGTCATAAAAATCCGTGATTCACCGGATTCAGGAAGTTCTTCACAATATCCGCCTGGCCGTTTATTAGAACGATCCTCGGCTTCTATCCAGCGATTTTCCAAAGCTTGTTGAGCAAAATCGGCTAGTTTCGGTCCGAAGCTCGCAAAATGTTCGATGACAAAATCACAAGCTTGATCATACGTAAATTGAGGCGGCTTATCATCACCAAATGTAACAGGAGCATCCACGTCTTGCCAGCCGAGCTTCTCCATTCCCAGTATTTTCGCTTTTTGACTTAAAAACTCAATAAATGGTTGTTTATGACTAGAAACTGCGGACCACATCGCATCAAGGGTTTCTTGAGACATCCGATTATACTCTAATGGTTCTTCCATAAAGTTTTCCCGGTCATGAGCCTTTTGCAATGTAATCCGATATCCATCTAAGTGGTTTAATGTATCCGCGAATATGGGCGCAAACTTTGTCCATGCTTCCTCCCATTTCTCAAAAAGCTGGTTCCGTACAGCCGGATCAGGATCCGAATACATGCGGTTCATGGCTTGGCCAACAGAATATTCAATCGTCTTCCCTTCTTTATCCGTAAATGGAATCGTCATAATCGAAACTGCCGTATCGTACAATTGACTCCAACCTGCAAGACCATCTTTATTTAAATCAGTAATAATTTTTTCTTCAGCTTCTGATAATAGACGCTTCCCGCGATCACGAATTTCATTTAAAGAGAATGACATTTCTATTAATTCTGCATCAGATAAAAGACTTTCCCACCCCTTATCAGGAATGGACACAAGCTTTTTCGTAAAAATGGTCGAAAGATTTTCTACTTCACTCCATAAATCCATAACTTGACCCATAACGACGTTGGCATATTCATCATCGGTATAGGCATCATGCCACATCTGCACAAACGTTCTACACTGTCCTAATCCGTCTTCAATCTGTTCTTGTTGGGTTAAAATTGCTTTTAAGCCTTCAGCCGTTTGACTTTCAGCCGCCCCCCAACCCTTCACAAGGTTTTGAAATTGCCCAATTTCTGCTTTTATATTATGTAATTTAGCCTGTAATTCCGGTGATTTCGTGCCTCCTGGAAAAATCGCATCCAGATCCCAAGTATCGATATATTTCATTTTGCATCACTCCTTTTCTATTTATTATTTTAACCGTTTATGAGACAAAGGGAAAACTTGGAATACTTATGCTTTAGAAAAGCAGGACTTCTGAGGTAAATGATATAATGTATAGAATAGAAATAATAAATGTCACTGGAGGTAAAAATGGGAGACTTACTTAAATTAAAAGGAAAAAATATTGTCGTTATGGGTGTTGCAAATGAAAGAAGCCTTGCCTGGGGAGTTGCTAAATCACTTTATTCAGCAGGTGCAAATGTCATTTATACATACAGATTGGAACGGTCTTTAGGAAAACTCACGAAGCTGCTAGAGGAAAAGGACCTTTCAACGGAAAATATTTATCAATGTGATGTAAATGATGATACTAGTATTCATAGAGCCTTCACTAATATCGGAGAAAAATTCGGGGTTATTCATGGAATTGTTCATTCTATTGCCTTTGCACATGCAGATGATTTAAAAAATCCATTCCTTCAAACATCCCGTGAAGGATTTGCTTTTGCCAATGATACAAGTGCTTATTCCTTCGTTGCCGTAGCGCGTGAAGCAGAGCCTTATATGACAGAAGGCGGCTCGATTGTCACGATGAGTTACTTAGGTGCAGAGCGAGCCATTGAGTCATACCGAGTTATGGGGGTTGCCAAAGCGGCATTAGAAGCAAGTGTACGATACTTAGCGATCGATTTAGGAAAAAAAGATATACGCGTAAATGCAATTTCGGCTGGCCCAATTCGGACATTGGCTGCTAAAGGTGTCTCTGGTTTCAATGACATTTTAAGAACCATCGAAGAAAAAGCTCCCCTGCAACGAAATGTCACGCAAGATGAAGTAGGCGACATGACACTAGCCATTTTAAGTCATCTATCACGCGGGATGACGGGTGAAGTGATTTATGTTGATTCAGGCTATCATATTGTCGGTTAATACAAACGAATATCAAAAGAGATTGGAATGGATTTCCAATCTCTTTTTGTAATAAACTTTGTTAACTTGGATCTACTTCATCATAAGATAAAGAATATACTGATGTATATTCCCCTTTTTGAACTTCTTCATTTGTTGCATCTCTCTCTAACTCTTCTTGATCATCTAGTCCTGGTGCGATTGTTGGAATATTCTTTTTTTCCTTATCCTTTTTCATATGATCGCCTACCTTTCATTTGTCATTTTCTAGCGGCAATCATATTATTTCTAATTTCTACTTCAATATTCAAAGGATTGTACAATCTGAGACAGATTAAAATGTCTCTGATTCCTCTAGTCTGAATCCTTCCACAACCACATCTTCATTGACTTCTAATAAAAGGCATTGCTTGCCATTGAACGTAACATATTTTACATTTTTCAGCTCTTTCGGATCAATCGATACAGTAGCTATTTTTGTTTCAATTTTTACCGTTTTCGGTAAGATACTACTTGCTTTGAATTCATGTGTTTCATCAGCAACAACCGCTTTAAAGGCATGTTCGACTCTAGCAGTATCAACATTTTCTACGCCGCTTACCGTTAAGATATGCTCAATATCCCGAGAATCTAACATCGGCGATTCGATTTCACTTTCTTCATCTTCCTTATTTTCTTGAACGAGCTTATCAATTTCCTCATAAACATTTGAAATTACCCTCGAATCAACTTCTTCCCCCATGACGTCTTTCAAAATCAGTTCAAAGCAGTCTTTATCTTCTGCTGCCGTAATAATATCTCCACAGTTAAGAACCTCTTCGATAAAAGTTAAGTCCGGTTGATTAGCCTTCCCTGCACAATAGAGGATATGATTCACATCTGCAACCTGCTGGTTAAACGTAGGAAACAAAAAGCCTGACAACGGAGCAGCTAAATTAATAATAGGGTCAATGGCTTGATTCGGTTTAAATTCCTTCTCAATATAATCAAATAACAACGTCTTTTTTGGCTGATCGGTTTTATTCAAACTACAGAGAATAAAATGATTAGAAGAAACTTCATCATCCCCGCCCGCTTCCGATTCCATATCCCTCTTCTTCGTTGCTTGTCGATATTCTCCTCGTATAAACGTTACAACCGTATCAAAATCATAAACGGTATGAGAAAACATTTTTTCAACAATTTGCAACATATGTTCTCGCCAATCCGTAGAAGCAACATGTAAACCATTAAAGAGAATTCTTTGCGTACTATCTTCTACATCATGTTGAAACTTTAGCTCAAAAAGCTTAGAGTCCAAATTCCCTGTCAAAACCTTTTTAAAATTTGTCAAAAACAATTCTTGCGTCTCTAGTTCTAACATTTGAAACGGTTGTCCGACGTGATGATAAATTTCTCCAGATTCCTTCTTCACATAAACATTGAAGATTTCTAATATATTCATGCGATAATTGTTTAATTTAAACTCTTTGCGGATATTTGCAATGTCTTTTTTATTCATTGATTCTCAACTCCTATCCATGATTATACTGTTCTGAAAGAAAAATAGTAATACTTGATCGTATGAAATTATCTTTTAAACATATAAAGTGAAACTTCCATCAGTCGGGGTGTTCTTTCATCCCCACTGATGGTTAATCACGCAGAGCCTGATTGATTTATCTAAGGGCTGAATCCCAAAAATAAATCTTATCTCACCAATCGGAGCTTAACGGGCAGTTGATCCCCCATCTATCTTCTTTTATTGTACTCAGAATCTTGAGGTGGGATCTTACTGCTCGTTAAGCCTGAGAAAAACTATTAAAATAAGCAGAATGTTTTCATATGAAATCAGAAGATTATTTATGTTAAACTATAGTTACTGAGAATGTATGCGGTTACAAATATGAAGAGAGGGATTTTTTATGAAAGTAAGAGATTTCATGATTCATAAAGTCTTTACCGTGAAAGCTTCAAATACAGTTGAAGAATTATTAAAGATACTTAATTGTAATCGAATTGGTGGTGTGCCTGTTGTCGATGATAGAGGGAATCTCGTTGGAATGGTATCTGACGGAGATGTATTGCGCTATCTATCTCCTAAGCCACTTGGTGTTGCAGGCCTTGTTTATATTATAGAGGATGGAAACATGGAGGATGTCTTACTAGAAAAATTAACTACTCCTGTAAAAGAAATTATGACGAAAAGAAACATTCTTTCAGTCTCACCTAATGATGACTTTGAAACGGCTCTTCGCTCACTATCCCGCCATCATTACAAAAAACTCCCTGTTATTAATCGTGCAGGTCGTGTTATTGGTGTCCTTAGCAGGGGAGATGTTATCGATAGTATTTCCAAAGTCATTATTACTCGGGACAAAAAAACTCACAAAGAGGCATTTAAAATCAATATAACTTAGAATTGGTTGTTGTGTTTACAGAGAGCTCTGTAAACACAACAACCTTTCTAGACTACTAAAAAAGTAATCTAGAACCCGCTGCTTATTTATTCATTCATATCTTAATGCTTCAATCGGGCTTAGTTTAGCGGCTTTGTTAGCTGGAAGGATGCCAAATAAAATACCAATAAAAGCGGAAAACCCTACCCCGATAATGATTACAAGTGGACTGATTGTAGCAGTAATTGGCGAGAAACTTGTAACAAGCATAGCCCCAATCATCGCTAACCCAATCCCAATAATTCCTCCGATTGAAGTCAATGTCGCCGATTCGATTAGAAACTGCAATAAGATTCTTCCTCTTGTGGCACCTATTGCTTTCCTAATTCCAATTTCTCTCGTTCTCTCCGTTACGGAAACCAACATAATATTCATGACTCCGATCCCTCCGACTAGCAATGAGATTCCAGCAATACTCCCAATAAACAGCGTCATTAATGTAATGACGGTATCTACTTCTTGCTCATATTCTGAAAAGTCATTGATCGCATACATCCCGTTTTCCATTTCTTTTGCTTCCGTTAACGTATCAGCAGCTAGCCTCCCTGTTTCTGAGATTTTCTCTGGATCACTTGCAACAATAGCTAATCTCTCAATCTCTCGATTCCCAAACATCATCGAAATTACAGTTCTAGGCATAAGCATTTCGCCGTTTTCACTATATCGATATTGCTCGGGTATCGGAGATTCATAGACGCCGACTAATTTATATGGATTCCCATTTACATCAACGATCTCACCGATAATACCTTCTTTATTTTTGAAAAACTTATCTCTTGCCACTGTATCAATCATGATCACACGATTCATCCCATCAAGATCGCGCATATTAATGACCCTGCCCTCAACCAATCCAATATCTCTTGCCGTAAAAAACTCTGGCCCGACTCCTGTAATCTCCATTTCACCTTGCACATCATTGTATACCATTGGGCCCCAGCCTTGATTTGTCGCAATGACTGATTCTACACCAGGAACTTTGGATAATATGCCTACATCTTCTGCGGTTAATTCCGGCTCCACCCAGAACATCTCTGATTCATCTTCTCCCTCGACAGGCATAGGCTGATACCAAATATCTACTGCATTTTTCTCGGTGCTAAACAATTCTTCGGTCATTTTTATTTTTGCTCCTTGACCAATGGCAACAATGATCACAACCGCTGCTACACCGATAATAACGCCCAGCATCGTCAGGATCGAACGAACCTTATGCTTCCAAATTGAGTATAAAGCTAATTTAAAACTTTCTACTAAACTCATGGCATTCTCCTTACATCATCTGTAATCACGCCATCTTTCAAGGTGATCACTCTATTTGTATAGGCCGCAATTTCTTCCTCATGTGTAACAATCATGACCGTTTTCCCTTCTTGATTAAGTTGGACGAATAATTCCATAATCTGCTCGCTTGTCTTTGAATCAAGTGCGCCAGTTGGTTCATCGGCTAAAATAATGGATGGCTTGTTCACAAGTGCCCTGGCAATTGCAACCCGTTGCTTTTGTCCGCCAGATAATTCATTTGGCAAATGGTTCATCCGGTCCCCTAATCCAACCTTTGATAGCATAAGTTTGGCCCTTTCGATTCTTTCACGTTTCGGAACGCCTGCATAGATGAGCGGAGACTCAACATTTTTAAGCACTGAAAGTCTAGGCAACAAGAAGAATTGCTGAAAAACAAACCCGATATGTTCATTTCTTAACTTTGTCAGCTTGTTTTCCTTTTCTGTCCCGATATTTTCTTCATTTAATTCATACATACCTGAAGATGGATAGTCTAAAAATCCAATGATATTCATTAACGTTGATTTACCAGATCCAGATGGTCCCATAATCGCTATAAACTCTCCGTCTTCTACAGTAAGGTTAATCCCTTGCAATGCAGGTACTTCTAGAGAGCCCTTTCCATAAACCTTAGAAATTTCACTTAATTTCATCAAAAGTGGTCACTTCCATTCCGTCATACAATCCTTCATACGGGGTTATAACAACAAGCTCATCTTTGTGCACACCTTCTATGACTTGAATAAATTCATCATTCATTGAACCCGTTTTTACTTCTCGTCTCTCTAGCACTCCATCAACAAGAACATAAGTAACAGCCATTCCACCCTCATCTAAAATAGCACTATGCGGGATCACAGGCCTTGTTTCTGTCCCAACAATTTTCACTTCTAGAGAAACGTGGAAGCCTTGTCGAAGTTCTGAAGTATCATCTGTAATCGCCACTTTGAACGGATACATCGTTACATTCCCTCCCCCTGGTCCTCCCATCATTTCGCCTCCTGCTCCATCTTCACTTGGGAAATGAGAAACCGATTCAACGACCCCATTCCATTCGCGATCCTTATACACTTTTGGCCGAATGACTACTGCTTGCTCTGGTTGAATCTTTACTGCATCAAATTCACTCATTGTGCCAATTACCTTATAGGGGCTATTCGAAATAATATGTACAACTGGTTCTGAGCCACCAGTTTCTGTTTTTTCGATGTTTTTATTTACCTTTACAACAATTCCATCTATTTTACTAACAACCGTCATTTCTTTTTTGCGATTTGTCGCTTCATTTATTCTCTCTTGAGCGGAAGCCACTTCTGATTTTGTACTTTCATATTGAAGCTCCAAATCAACCTTCTCTTTTGTCAGGAGATTGACATCTACCGTTTCCCTATCCGCTTCACCAGTAGGATTCTTTTTTGCTTCGGTAATTTGCTTGTTCAATTGTTCTATTTGAGCTTCTTCTGCTTTAGCCCGACGTTGGATTAAATCCCGTTCACGAACGGCCCCATTATATTCCATGTCTACTTTAGAAGCATCATATAAAAATAAAGGCTCTCCCGCCTTTACCGTTTGATTCTCCGCTACTTTGTATTCGATAATTTCTCCTTTATCAAGATCCATATATACTTTTTGTTCCCCTTCTGGCACGATTTCACCTGTTACAAGAATCGTCTCGGTTAACTCTTGTTCTACTGCCTTTTGAACGGTTATCGGCATTTCCTCAAATTCTGTACCTCCGACCATTTCTGCATTATTATGCTTTCATAAAAAGTATAACTAGCACGGCGATTGCAACCAATCCAACAACAGATCCGATTGAAATCCAAGCCATTTTTCTTCTCACCTTTAATCCCTCCCACACAGCAATTTGAAAATGATAAAATTTTTAAACAAAAAAATAAACAGTAATTTTAATCATTTATTCTTTGATTATTATAACGGCTAATCTTTGAAAAATCTCAAAATTTTTACAATCTTTTACCTTTTATTACAAATTTCAATAAAATTCTTCCTTTGTTACAAAAAAAGAACCCATTCGTAAAATATACTTTACGAATGGGTTCTTGGAATGATTATTATTCTTATAAATAATTAGTTTTGTACAGGTTCTGTTGCTTTCGCTGTAACTAGAGCTTTTTCCTTTACAGCAGTTGGTTTTTTCATAAATAGCGAACAAATTAATGCAATGACTGAAATTCCTGTAACAAAGTAGAAGGTATATTTTACACCGGCGGCTAAAATTTGAGCCTCTGTCGCACCTGGTGTGCTCGCAGCAAAACTTGTTGAACCCGCTGTAAGCAATGTAATGGCAATAGCCGTACCTGCCGCACCAGCAACTTGGTTTAATGTATTCATCGCAGCTGATCCATCCGCATATAATTCACGCGGCAATGCATTCAGTCCATTTGTTTGTGCTGGAATGGTTACCATTGTAAGTCCAAAGAATAAAAACATGAACGCTACGATGATTTGCCAAGCAGGTGTTGTCGCTGAAATCGATGTAGCAAAAATGATATTCCCAATCAGGACAATGATTGAACCAGTAAAAGCTAATTTCTTTGGTCCAATTTTATCAAATAGCATACCAACAACTGGTGACATAATTACGTTAACAGCGTTACCCGGAAGTAATAATAGACCAGCTGCCGCAGCACTAAATAATAGAGAACCCTTTAAATACATCGCTGACCAATCCCACAGCTGAAGCAGTGGGATTCTTTTTCGCAAACATTCCACTTACATACTTTCAAGAGAAAGATGCAGAGGCGGAACTTGGGCGAACAACTCTTGAGAGAAAAACAGCCTTTCAAGAGGGCAAGGTCTGTGCCAACTACGCCGTCCTTTCGGCGATACTTTTTATCTTTTTAGGCTTATCCTTAGGATGTTTGGTTTCTTGCCTTTTTTTCTTCGATAAATGACGTTTATACCAAACGGGTTGTTTATAAACAACCGATTCCATCAGTTTTACTTCCATCGGATAGATCTTCCTGGCAATATTTTGTGCCCCGTTTACATCACGATGGATTTCTGTTTTGTGAACAGAACATATAAAATTTCTCCCATTAGCCCGGTGTCTCCCACCGCAAAACGGACAATTTTGGGAAGTATAACTTTCCTCTGTTTCTTCTACTTCAATTCCTTTCAACTTAGCTTTATAGATTAGCTTTTCTTTAATTTTCCCTTGATTCCAAAGCGATAACTGTTGCCTTCTTACTTTATTGTTTTTTCTTTTCTTTTTCTCATCTTTCTTTGTGTTTTTTTCAATTCCCGACACATTGCCAACTACGAAGTGAGTGACTTTCTCTTCTTCTAAAAATAAGATTACTTCTTTTGTTGTTTTATGTTCCAACTCTTCAAGTTGGTTTTTGCTTTTTTGGCGAATGCGACTTTTAGCCTTGTTGTATTTTCTCCATTGTCGCGAACCCTTTTTGCAACGGGACATCAATTTACTCAATTCTCCTAATGTTTTAGATCGGAATTGAGAAATACTCCTCATGGATCGACCCGAGATTAATAGAGATTTGTCTTCTGTTGCAACTGAAACTGCATGAATTTCGCCTAGATCACCACCAGCTACTTTGAATTCATAGGAAGATAGATCTTTTTCGGGAACTTCTATGGAATAAGTGAACCAATAGGCTCCATTTCTCCAAACAATTTCTGCGTAGTTACATTTTGTTAAATCATCGGTCGCTAAATTGGGAATCGAAAGATAATTAGTTTTCTTTGGGAGCTTTTCATTCCAATTTTTCTTTTTCTTTTTAGTCAATAAATCAATTAGAGGGTACCCGTATTCTGTCTTTTTGACCACTATCGTTTCATCGGAAACTTCCATAGATGCCTTTTTTAACGGAATGCAATAATAATACTTTTTTCTCCATGGATACTTAGCTTTTTTATCCGTTTTCCGCAGTTTACGAATGGTTTCTCGATTGGCTGCATATTTATCCGCAATCGCTTGAACGGTTTGAGAATGTAGGTTATACGTTTGTTTTCGAACTGCTTGGATCTCCGTTTTACTGAGCCACTTTTTAGTGGTGAAATAATATGAATTCGCTTCCCGAACAATATCATTCCAAGCAGAAGCAGCTTCTCTTTGCGTTATCCTTAATTCGTCGTATAAGTGTTTTTCATAAGGGATTTGAAAAGAATGGGTGACAAACATTTCGCACCTCCTTTCATGCTTTATACTATACTTCAATCACAACAGAATATACGTTCCTGTGACAATAGACTTACTTGAATTAAATATAATAATAAAAAATCAAATCATTAACGTATCTAAAGACACGCCTGATTTGATCTCACTTTCATCCCACCTCTGAAGAAGTGGGCTTTCTCGTTCGAAAAGGGCTGTAATTTCCCTAACATTTTCAATTTTAACGAAAGCTGCTAAAGTCAATAGTACATAAAAAATAGCACTGAACCAGAAAATATAACTCCAACTTAATGCACTAATTACAACCCCTGAAAGTATTGGTCCTTCATTATTATTCCTTATTGACTATATGAAACCGCTTACTTTCAAAGTCTTTTCACAATTCATCCTACTTGCTAACGTTTCCAACATTCGTCACTAAGAAAAGGCTAATACCAATTTTTATCATAAAATAACAAAAAGATGGTTCCTCTGATTGTAGAGTGAACCACCTTGTCATTTGTTTATTTTCCTTCTTGACTGCTTTCCCATTTCGCCACTTCTTCTCGTACCCTTGGCGCAACTTCTTTCCCTAACAATTCAATAGATTTCATCACATCTTCATGTGGCATCGTACCGACTGGACAATGCAGCATAAAACGAGTAATACCGACATTTTTGCGAAGATGAATGATTTTTTCAGCCACTGTCTTAGGTGATCCCACATAGAGGGCCCCCTCTAACCGGCGAGCAGCATCAAATGTTTCACGGGTGTATGGACCCCAGCCACGCTCGCGACCTAATTTATTCATTGCATATTGAGTTGGCGGGAAAAACTTATCTGCTGCAATATCATCACTTTCCGCTACGAATCCATGAGAATGCGAAGCAACCGTTAATTTTGCTGGGTCATGACCGGACCTCGTTGCTGTCCTTTTATACAGTCTGACTAACGGTTCAAAGTGTAATGGGCTTCCACCAATAATCGCTAAAACTAACGGTAATCCTAAGTATCCTGCCCGCGCTGTCGATTCAGGAGTCCCGCCACTAGCAATCCAAACAGGCAGTGGATGCTGAACCGGTCTTGGATAAACTCCTCGATTTTGAATCGCGGGACGATGTTTCCCATTCCAATTAATGATTTCTGATTCACAAACCTTTAATAATAAATCAAGTTTTTCATTAAAGAGCTCATCGTAATCTTTTAAATCCTGGCCAAACAATGGAAACGATTCGATGAATGAACCCCTTCCAGCCATAATTTCTGCGCGTCCATTAGAAATCGCATCAACCGTCGCAAAATCCTGAAATACTCGTACCGGATCATCTGAAGATAGTACCGTTACGGCACTTGTTAGACGAATTTTTTTTGTTTGAGAAGCGGCAGCTGCCAGCAATACAGCCGGAGACGAACACGCATAATCCTCACGATGGTGCTCCCCTACCCCAAAGACATCTAAACCAACTTGGTCTGCAAGTACGATTTCTTCAACAACTTCTCTAATTCGCTCTGCATGACTGATCACTTTCCCTGTTTTGACATCTGGTGTTGTTTCAACAAATGTACTAATCCCAATTTCCATTGAAAAACCTCCCTTGTTATCGGTGTATTATGTATGATTAGAAAAATAATTTTCTAATAACTAGTCTATCATTTATGATTCATTTATATCACTTTATAACAACTGCGATTTCGGACTCCTTTTAGTTTTGACTTTTTGATTTTTCCCTAATCTACACCTTATTTAGACTACTCTTGCTATTCCCTTTGCCGCTTTCTCTGAATAAAAAGCTCTAAATCAATATTGTTAATAACTTGTCTATAAATCATTCACAATCTATTCATATTTTTAATGCTAAATCCGTGGTATACTAAAGTTACAAAATAAATGTGAAATATTTCACATAAAATAATTTATGAGGTGAAGCTTCATGAAAATTAATATGTCTGATAAAGTATTTCAATGGTACAAAGAAGAACTGGCTTTAAATCAAGGAGATTGCATTCGTTTTTATATTAGATATGGTGGGTTTAACTGCTTTGTGAAAAGTTTCTCATTAGGTATGGATAAAGTTTCACCAGAACAGTACCATGCAAAAATTGAAAAAGATGGAATCACCTTCTTTATTGAAGATTGTGATACTTGGTATTTTGAGGATAAAGATTTAGTGATAGACTTTAATGAACAATTAGGTGAGCCAGAATTTACACAAGCCTGCTAAAAAGCTAACAAATACTATAAAAATACCCTCCCCCTTTATTTAATAGATAGCAGAAACGTCATGATATTTTAAATTCATGACGTTTTTATTTTTTGATAAGACTTGTTTCTATACTTGTATCTCCTATTCAATCATTGGTAGAATCATCTAGAACTACATTATAACAAAGGAGCTTTTTACATGATCAATAAAATAGGAAAAATTACGATTTACGTACAAAACCAAGAACAAGCGAAGGATTTCTGGGTGAATAAACTTGGGTTTGTTGTTAAAGGTGAGAATCCAATGGGTCCAAATCTCACTTGGCTCGAGGTAGGCCCAAACGAAGATGAATTTACGACATTAGTTATTTATGACAAAGCCCTAATGGAAAAACAAAACCCTTCTGCTGTAGCGCATCCAACGATTCTTTTTAGTACAAATGATATTGAAGCCGCTTATGAAAAGATGAAACAAAATGGAGTAGAAGTCGAGGACTTGTTAAAAATGCCTTACGGATCAATGTTTAAATTTAAAGATCAAGATGGAAATACATATTTATTACGAGAAGATAAATAATGGTAAGAGAGGAGCATTCGTCCCTCTCTTACCACCTCATAAAACTATTTTTCACGAATTAACTCCTATTCTCTACTAAACAAATAACTCCACGACAAAAACGGCAAGACAAGCGAGCAGCGAAACTTTAAATAAGCTACCACCAAGATAAGATACAACGATCGCTACTATGAAACCAACTAACGCAGACCAAGGTGACCCTGTTGCATCTAAAATAGCCGGAAATACCATAACAGCTAATGTTATAAAAGGTACATAGTATAAAAAGGACTTTATAAATACGTTATTTATTTCCTTTCTGATAAAAGTCAGTGGCAAGACCCTGATTAAATAGGTGACGAAAGCCATGACGATAATATATAAGAAGACCTTAAGCTCCATGCTCACGCTCCTCCTTTACAGGAAATAGAACAGCCGCAACCCCTGCAATAACAATGGTCAAAAGGATAATCTTTACTCCTGATGAAATCATATTTAAGTAGGGAAGCTTTGCAAATAACAAACTTACCGACATCGAAATTAAAATAAGTCCAGTTAGAACTTTATTTCCTTTAGCAGGAGGAATAATAACAGCCAGCAACATTCCATAAAGGGCGATACTTAATGCGCTAATTAACCGCTCTGGTAAAATATTTCCCGATACAATCCCTAATAATGTACCTAAAGCCCAGCCAGGCATCGCCATACTCATGATTCCATATGTATAAAAAGGGTTTAACTTTCCTTTAACGGCCATCGATAAACCAAAAACCTCATCTGATATTCCAGCCGCCATTAGCATTCGATGAAACAATGACGTATTTGGATCAATTTTTTGTGAAAGAGCGGCAGACATTAGGAAATATCTTGAATTAATTATGAGCTGGGTAAGCGCAATTTCTAAAAAAGCAGCAGAAGCAGCGATTAATGTTAGACCGGCAAATTGTCCAGCTGAAGTAAAATTAGTGATAGACATAAAAACAGCCTCAAATGGATTGAATCCCGATTGTTTAGCAATAATTCCAAAGGTAAAGGAAACCGCCATATAACCAAGGGCAATGGGAATAGCATCCTTTACCCCTCTTTGCCATTCCTTTAAATTCGTCTTCATCTATGTTTTTCCTCCTATGTTGTAATACCAGTTGAAAAATTATTTACTTATTTCGACAAAATAATTTCTATGATTCTATCATAATTATTTTATTTAGGCAAAATGATAATAACAATCCATCCGTGATTCATAGGTCCGTAAAGACGGTTTTCCTTTTAGTTTGAGCCTGAGAACAACTATATTTTAGAATAGGAAAAGTTAAACAACAAATAATAAGATCAATAATTAATAAGGGAGGCGAATATGATGGGAAAAGAAAATAATAAAGATCGTATCGATGGAAAGGATATCGATGGAGGACCCATTCCAGGTCAATTAGAAAGTGACAACGCGTTTAGTGACAAGGGGCTAGAGAATCATGAGACTACAACTAATGCCATGAAGCAAAAAGGCTCCAAACGTCTCTTTGATTAAAGGATAAGTAATAAAAAATCATCACCATACATTTTATTCTTTTCATTGGGCATTCTCCTAATTAATAAAGTTAGGAGGTGCTACCGATGTCAAAGAAAAAAGAACCCACGTTTGAAAGTGGAGAATTAGTAGATGATTTCTTTAAAGGTTTATACGGACTAAACCCTGAAGAAAGTTTATTATCTGTCAACTTTGCTACTGCAGAAAATCCATATCTGAATGAACATTATGGAGAAGACCCAAAAGATCAGGACGACTAACGATTTATGTGCGTTTCTTCTATTTACTTGGAACGGGTGCTTCCGTTTAATGCGTAATTGGAAGAAACGCTTTTTTATAAACTGTTTATCTATGACAATTGTTGTTCACTTTCTATACTAAATCATACATACTATAAGTGGATTAGAGAAAAAGAAGGCAAAAAAGCTAGGCATAAATTAATAAACTCGAAAAAATTTTGTTCCCCTTTAGAGATAATTAAAGGCTAATTTTTAGTCTAATGATGAATAGTAGGATATATTTTTGTTGTTTCATTTTCCAAAGAGACGTGCAGCTTCTTTTCCTTATTTATCGATGCATAGAAAATCTGGCTTATTTCTTCAATATCCTGTTTTTTTAGTTCAGAATACAGCCATGTTTCATCAAGCTGCAGATCATATAAAATATCATGATATAATTTCCCCTCAATAATGATCGGATATGAAAGTCCCTCTTCCTTTTTTTGAATGCCTAAATCTTCAGCGGTTACCGTTGTTTTATTTGCCTGCTTGTAAACGGATAAACGGCCATTCGCTTCAATAATTGCTAACTCTACCTCTGATAGATCAAAAACATCCTTTTCTCGGAGCATCTGCATAACATTATCAATTGAATATCGGATTTTACGCAGATTCCCTACTAATAAGGTACCATTTTTTACTACTACAGTCGGCTCGAATGTAATCCATTTTCCGAATTTACGTTTCCTAATCGATATATTTGTAATTACAATTTGTAATAGGCCAATCCCAATGATTGTAACAACTGTATGTAAATGTCTAATCTCTGGATCCGATAAATCCGCTCCTACTACTGCACCTAATGATATGATAATAAGAAAGTCAAAAACAGGTAATTCTCCGATCGAGCGCTTTCCCATTAAAAGAGTAATTAATAATACTAATGGTAAGATTGTTATAATCCTTCCATAAACAATTAAGATATCTTTTACTATATCCATCCTCGTTCACCTTCAAATAATCAATTCTACTACTATTTTTTGTTCATACAAATAAATATATTCTTAGTATTTTATACTCGATTGCCGAAATACTCTTATCGTTTTTTACTAAAAAGTAAAACAGGACACTCCTTATGCAGCATGGAGACTGCAAAGAACTGTCCATTCCTTTTATTTATTCATTTAGTTTAATAGGTAAAATAACCTCTACTGTAGTACCCATATTTTCTTTGCTTGAAATATTGATTTCACCATCGTGGTTCTCAATAATCTTAAAGCTAGTCATTAACCCTAGACCAGTCCCTGTTTCTTTCGTCGTATAAAAAGGCTCACCTAGTTTAGGAATTTGATCTTCAGGAATACCTACCCCTTGATCCGAAACGTTAATGGAGACCTTTCCTTCTCTTTGAAGTTCCACTTTAACTTCTATTATTCCACCATTTGGCATCGCTTCAATCGCATTTTTCAACAGATTAATAAATACTTGCTTTAATTGATTTTTTTCACAAACAATTGTCGGTACATTTGGCTCATATTCTACAATAATTTGAATGTTTTTCATAACCGCTTGGGTATTTATAAGAGTAACAACATCTTTAATGAGATGATTAATTTCTATATCTTTGAATTCAACAGCCATCGGCTTTGCCAAAACTAAAAATTCACCAACGATCATATTTATACGATCTAACTCTGATAAAACAAGATTAAAGTATTGTTGATCATTTTTATATTTAGATGCAAATAGTTGGATAAACCCCCTAATGGAAGTCAATGGATTTCGAACCTCATGGGCAATCCCCGCCGCCATTTGTCCAACAACAGCTAATTTATCGGATTGTTGTAATAACCCTTCCGTTTCCTCTTTTTTATGGGTTACATCTTCAAATACAGAAAGAATTGCCTCTTCTCCTTCATAATGAATTAAGCGGCTCGAAACCTCCACATATCTTGTCTCACCGTCAAGTCTCACGATTCTTTGATCTGCATGATTCGTTTCCTTTTGCTCTTTATAAAGCTGATTTAATCGTTCTTCTGCTTTTTCCTGAAAATTTCGATGAATAAATTGATAGACCGATTGCCCAAGAATTTCCTCTTTATTCTCTGCTCCAAGCAAACTTTTTCCAGCATCGTTTACATAAAGGATTTCTTCTTTATAGTAAATGAGAATGGCATTCGGGAGCGTATCAATAAGTTGTCTATAATTCCCCTCACTTTCGTTCATTCTTACTAAGTAAAACTTCATCTTGTCATATTGTCTTCCTAACACCCACGCAATAATGATGGAAATTGCCAAATCAATGATAAGATACGTTATCGAAACTTCATCTAATGGAAATAAATGGAGGAGAGTAAATAGTAATATAAAAATAATTGCAGTGATTTGTCCTGTTTTTTTCATAAAATTTTCCTCTTGTGTTAAATTATTATATCGAATTAAAACCTACTAATCTTATTTACTTTATTAATATAGCATAGGGGTTTTATAAATTAAATAAAAGATTGGTTAATTTTAAGGTTGAACAAAATTCAATTCAACCTTTGTTCATAATCTCTAGATTATTTTTAGTACTATTCTTTCTAATAATCATGATATAAAACATTAATCGTTTTATAATAGTATAAAGTCACTTTTCTTAAATTACATTAATAAATAATATCTATATTGGGGGGGTAATCATATGAGTGATCCAACACTAACAACATTATTTGACCAAATTGGCAAAGTGAAAATCGAGGAATTAGTTCGAGCATTTTACCCAAAAGTATATGCGGATCCAGATTTAAGCCCATTATTTGAAGGCGATATGAAAGAAATCATGAGAAAACAACAAATGTTTTTAACCCAGTTTACAGGTGGTCCTCCCCTTTACAGCCAAGAATTCGGACCACCAGCCATGAGACAACGACATCTTCCATTTGAGATCACGCCAAAACGAGCTCAATGTTGGCTTCGTTGTATGAAAGAAGCCTTTCAAGAAGTAGGATTAGATCAACATCCAGCAGGGGAACTCTTTTACAACCGCCTAGAGCAAGTAGCAGCAATTATGGTGAACACTGCTTAAAAAAACAGTGGAGGTTCTTGCATTTATAGACACAAGAACCTCCCCCTTTAAAGAACTTATCTGTACCTTTATAGTTTACGCTGTGATTGAAACTTCCCTACATTGTCATTTGGTGAATCGCCTGTTCCATTTTTGCTTTTACTATTTGGTGTTCCATAAATTTGATTATCTTTCGTTACTTGTGCGCCTTCTAAAAATTTATCTTTGTTTGCCATTAAATTCATCTCCTTAAATTTTGTATTATCGAATTCGACCAGTAATTCCGTCGTCTCCGAGGATCCCGTCTTCTACTTTTGGCTTACTTGCTAGTTTTTCATTTTTCGCATCCTTTTCATTTCGGGGTTCATGGGCATCTGTTGACATAAGAGATGGTTCTACAAGATCTGCATTTTTTCTATTGTGCGTCGCCATTCTATCTCTCCTTTCTAACTTTTCTTATTATTTGTTTATAGTGATGAAACATACATCACATAAACTTTATCAACTTGTCATATCTCCCATTCCTTGTGATTATAAATAAAGATAGAATCGATTCTTAGGAGGAGGAAACAAAGATGACTTCTATTGAAGAAAAATTTATAACATTACCTACTACAGGAATTTCAGACGCGCTTTATGGTTTCAATCATATGGATTCCGGAATTAAACCATTAAAAGCCAGCTACAAAATTTCCGGGAGAGCCTTCACTATTAATATTCCACCAGGAGATAATACAGGAATTTTAAGAGGAATGAGAGAAGCTAGACCTGGAGATGTTTTGGTGGTAGATGGAAAAGGCTTTACCGAACGGGCCGTAGCAGGTGACTTTGTTATAGGTCTTATAATGAACTTGGGGTTACAAGGTATTATTATCGACGGTGCGATACGGGATATAAAGGGCATTAGGGACCTAGACTTCCCAGTTTTCTGTAGAGCCTCTACTATCGCAGCAAGTACGAAGGCTGCAAAAGGGGACCTACAAGTTCCTATCTCTTGCGGTGGAGTAAGCGTTAGACCAGGAGATCTTATCGTGGGTGATGAAGATGGAGTCATTGTTATCCCAAAAGGAAAGGAAGAGGAAATCCTAGCGTCTACACTAGAAAAACTCAACAAAGACCAACAACGCGAACAAAAATACTTAGGAAGCCGCGAAAAGGCTCTTGAATATTTAAATTCCATCCTTAATTAAATTTAGAGGTGATCGACATAGATTCTTTATATTTAGGCAACGATAAGAACTGGTGTATAAGCACCAACTAACTTCGATGTGGAGGGATTCTCATGAACATTCGTGAAGGGATGATTCCAACTGTATTAGGTTCTGTAGTTACTGCGACTGGCTATGCGTTAAAACAAAAACGTGGTTCCAATAAAATGGTAGCAAACACGGTCTTTGGTTTTGGTTTAGCCCATGTTGTCCTCGGTACCATTGACTTAATCCAACATCAACGTTAGTGAAAACAGGCGGGTACAATTGTGTACTCGCCTGTTTTACTATTTAAAACCAACGTTTGTTTTATGAAAATAGTTCTTCCTCGTTCTGTTTATAGACAGATTCATCCTCTAGAAAACAAAATATAAAAGATTATGATCAAGCATGGAAAGATGACCGCCTTTAGAGCAGGCATCTTCTTTTTTGCTATTCGATCTTTCCTCATGAAAGTGTTCGAATTCTTCATCTCATTAATGATATCCCCTGACTTCCTTCAAGTAGTAATCAAATTTAAACTCATTATCGGTTTCAATGAAATTCTTTTTATCGATGGAATTTAATAAAGCCATAATGGCCTTAAACTTTAAACCATCGTGGAATAGCATATTACTCTTTCCACTAATCTCCCCTTTTACAATGAGCTCTTTTCTTTCATTTTTCATTTAAAAAGAAACCTTTTCTAAATACTCTATACCCATAAAAGCCTCTCCTTTTCAGGAAAGTATTTAGGTTTTTCTTTTTAATTTCGACAACCATTCTAGGAGGATACACTAAAAGCTAACTGGGATATTAATCGTTTTTTGGTTGACACTATCAGTGAAGATGTATTCAATTTTAAAAACAATATGTTAGGGGAATATTATGAAAAATTCGAAACTCTTCCTTTATATCATTTCATTTGTTGTTCTTTTATCAGTAGGATCAATATTATCTTTCCAAAACAGATCAATAAACCAGGAGGCGAACGAAAGCCTTGACGAAAGATTAGTTCCCCCGATGGCTAACCCAGTCAATTCTAAAGATTATCAAGGCCATATACTTCAGGTTAACAGCCTTGCTATGGGAGAAACGATCAAGAGTCATTTGAGAAATGATCCTTCTGTTTATCTGATTAAACATGATGAAAAAACAGAAAGCCATTATCAAGAAAATGAGGTTATCGTTAAATTTAAGGTTGAACCAACAGAGCAAGAGCTTGAAAAAATATCGAAACAAATTAATGGAAAAAACATAAAAAGGTTAAATTCAATCATTACCTTTCAATCTGATACCCTTTCAACTTTGAATTTAATCGATTTCTTTAAGAAACAATCCAATGTAATGTATGCAGAGCCACATTATCTTTATATGCAAAATCAAATCGACCTTCCAAACGACTTGTTATATCAAGGACAATATCAATGGAACTTTCCTGTTATTCGTACAGAGGAAGGCTGGGGTATTTCAAAAGGAAATGAGGATGTCATAATTGCAGTAATAGACACAGGGGTGGACCTAAATCATCCAGATTTACAAGGCCGGTTAACAAAGGGATACAATGTAGTGGAAAACAATGATTTTCCTGATGACGATAATGGGCATGGCACCCATGTAGCCGGCATTATTGCGTCGGAAACAAACAACCGTGAAGGTGTTGCTGGTTTAACTTGGTATAACAAGGTTATGCCGATTAAGGCTATCGGCTCTGAAGGTTACGGCACTTCCTTTGATATAGCTAAAGGAATCATCTGGGCGGTTGATAATGGAGCTGATGTAATTAACATGAGCTTGGGGAATTATCAGTCTTCCACTTTGTTAAAAGAGGCTGTAGATTATGCATTCAATCAAAACGTTGTATTAATCGCTGCTGCCGGCAACGAAAATACAAGTCGGCCTAGTTATCCTGCTTCTTATCCCCAAGTATTAAGTGTAGCAGCGATTGATTTTACAGGAAATCGTGCTTCTTTTTCTAATTTTGGTGATTACATTGACGTTAGTGCGCCAGGTGATCTCATTGCAAGCACTTATTTTAACCAACAATATGCAGCCTTGTCTGGTACCTCGATGGCATCCCCTCATGTAGCAGGATTAGCAGGACTTTTACTGTCAGTGAATCCTGATTTAACGAATCGCGAGGTCATGGATATTATTGAAGATACTGCTTATGACTTAGGCAGACCTGGAAAGGACTTTGAGTTTGGCAGCGGATTAATTGATATCCAACACGCTCTCAAAGTAGTTCAAAATTTATAATCAAATAAGTACTATAGTCACCATCTTTTTGTTTGAGTTTTTATTGATAATAGGCTGAAATTGATCGGTTCTCGTTTCCAGGATACTATATTTAATGCGATCAAGCATATTTTTATTGTTAAGTGCCAATCTCAAAAACATCAACTGAGTTTAAAGAAAAAAAGAACCACAAAGGATAGTATTAAAAGCAATCTATTCGGTTGCTTTTTTTAATACATTCTAAAAAAGGAGGTTCTTATGATTCAACCCTAGAAACTCTCCCTCTTCCTCTACATATGACTTACAATTAATGAAATGATGGTACCTGCTTCTTGGACAAATCCCGACTGATAAGTAACTTCGACTTCGTCCTCTTTCTGACCACTGCTAAAGTAAGGGGCTTTCTTGTTCGGGAAGTTCTGTAATTCCCCACTAAATCTGTCGAACCGTTCTAAGTTCACCCCCAAATCCTCCTTTCAATGTGAACGCCATTATTATGATCAGATCTTAAGAAAACTCTTTACACAAAAAAGTACTAGGCACCATTCTTAGTTTCGAAGGGTGCCTAGTACATAAAGTCTTATCGCTTACTAATATCTACATATTCTTTTTCAACCATAATGCTCTTGTATGCTGGACGGATAATTTTGTCGACATTAATTAATTCTTCTAGTCTGTGGGCGCTCCAGCCAACAATTCTGGCAATCGCAAAGATTGGTGTGTAGAGTTCAACCGGGATATTTAACATGCTATATACGAGACCGCTATAGAAATCAACGTTAGCACTAACGCCTTTATAAATACGACGCTTTTCACCAATTACTTCTGGAGCCAGTTTTGCGACCATTGAATATAAGCCAAAGTCACTGTCGCGATGCTTTTCAAGTGCTAACTTTTCTACAAAACCTTTAAATACTTGAGCCCGCGGATCAGAAATCGAATATACAGCGTGTCCCATTCCGTAAATTAATCCACGTTTATCAAATACTTCTTTATTTAACATTCTATTTAAGTAGTTTCTTACTTCATCTTCATCCTCTAGATCTTTCACATTAGCTTTAATATCTTGCATCATTTCTACAACTTTAATATTGGCCCCTCCATGTTTTGGACCTTTTAATGAAGATAAAGCTGCTGCGATGACTGAATAGGTATCCGAACCTGCAGATGACACAACTCTAGTTGTGAATGATGAGTTATTTCCACCGCCATGCTCCATATGTAACACTAATGCAACATCAAGAACACGTGCTTCGAGATCTGTGAATTGCTTATCTGGACGTAACATGCGTAAAATATTTTCTGCCATCGATAGATTTGGGTCTGGTCGATGAATGTAAAGACTGTCGTCACGATCAAAATGTCGATAAGCCTGGTACCCATAAACAGATAAAGCTGGGAATGTACTGATCAACTTCAAGCACTGTCTTAATACGTTATCTAAAGATAAATTATCTACTTCTTTATCATACGAAGATAAGGTCAATACACTCTTCGTTAAAGAATTCATAATATCTTTAGTTGGTGCTTTCATGATAACATCTCTAGTGAAATTTCTTGGGAGATGACTGCTATCCATAAGTACTTGTGAGAATTCTTTTAATTGATCTTGTGTTGGAAGATTTCCAAATAATAATAAGTAAGTAACTTCTTCAAAGCCATATTTACGATGGGACTCAAACCCCTTTACTAAGTCGTAAATATTATGTCCTCGGTAAAAAAGCTGCCCTTCACAAGGAACTAACTTACCATCAATTTCTTCATTTGAGCGGATGTCTGAAATCTTAGTCAGGCCAGCGAGTACGCCTTTCCCGCTTTTATCTCTTAATCCCCTTTTAACACCAAAATCATCATATAGCTGACTATCAATCGAGCTATTATCAGTCGTAATTTGACTATATTTTTTTGTGTAGTTATCAACCATTTCCTGTTTACTCATCGTATCGTATTCCTCCCTTTCGCGCTTTTTATAGTTTGCCCTGCCTTACTCATTATCTATCTATGTATTGTTTCATTGTTGATCATTATTCAAACAATTCCCCTAGTCAAAAGCCCCTATAAATAAGCGACAAACTAAAACTTTTCAGTTTCTAAAGCCTTTTTAATATTGACAGCCATTTTCCCTACAATTTGCTCTAAAGCTTCTTTCTCATCCTTCGTTAAATCTTTATAAAGAACAGTAAAGAGACTATTACGCAATTGCAGTGCTTCTTTTATAATTATCTGGGCTTTTGGAGCTACTTCTAAATGAACACTTCTACGATCATGTTCATCTAATCTTCTCATTAAATACCCATTTTTTATTAAAGAATCTGTCGCCTTGGAAACATGTGATTTCGTATAAGATTTTAACTCCACAATGTCCTTTGCCGTATCGTATAATTGATTTTGCTGTAGAAATAACAAAATTTCAATTTCAATTTTTGTTATTTTATATTTTTTTATAATTGGACAGAAATTCTTTTCATACAGCTTTTTAAATTGTTGACCGCCTAACAAAAATTCTAGATTATTTTCCATCACAGCATCCAACCTGAATATTCAGTATATTTTACATTGTTCAATATTGAACTGTTAATATATGATTATTTTACACTAATAAAGACCATTTTGCAAAACTAAAAGATCTTCACAATTACTAGAACCTGCCAGTAATCCGCTTACATTCATCGCGATTTCCTCCTCCAGCCCTTCCTAATTCGATTTTATGGAATTTTCAGCCTATTCCATTTATAATTTAAAATATATGATATTGGACTATAGTCTTTAAAAACAAGAAGGGAATCTATAATATCCCGCCAAAGGTGGAAAGCTTTATGAATAATGGGGAAGTAAGTGGTTCAAAGAAAAGCACTCTTAGACAAAGACGGATAAGAAAACACATTTTACAGCTTTTTTTAGTCGGATTTCCAATGATGGTACTCTTAATTGGAAGTATTTTTTACCTCAAATTCCATTCAAATGAAAAGATGGTTGGAACTAACGAACATAATCTAAAGCAACCGGAAGAAACAAAAGAGACGAGCATTACCGTCAGTGCTGCTGGTGATTTTACAATTGGTACAGATGAATCGTTTGGATATGCGGGATCTTTCGTAGAGGAAGTCAACAAGAATGACTTTCCTTATTTTGTGAAAGGGATTAAAGATATTTTCCTAGAGGATGATTTTACGACGGTTAATCTAGAAACGACTTTGACGACTTCCACACAAAAGGCTCAGAAAAGGTTTAGATTCAAAGGGGATCCTTCCTATTCACAGATTTTACAATTAGGCGGAATTGATGCAGTTAATCTCGCAAACAATCATATTTATGATTATTTGGAAAGAGGATATGAAGATACAATTAGTTCATTAACAAAACATCATATTGGTTTCTTCGGATATGATCACAAATATATTACGACAGTAAAAGATATAAAAATTGGAGCTTTAGGCTATGAGGGTTGGAGCGATACCCCCGATATTCGCAGCCAAGTCAAAAGCGATATCCAATCATTAAAAGATCAAGGCGTACAAATCATCCTTGTCCATTATCATTGGGGAATTGAACGACACTATGTACCGACCAAATCTCAGAAATCTTTAGCGAAATTCACGATTGACGCTGGAGCTGACCTTATTCTTGGACACCACCCTCATGTCGTTCAGGGCATTGAAGAATATAAAGGAAAATTTATTGTGTATAGTCTAGGAAACTTTATGTTCGGCGGAAATCGAAACCCAAGTGATAAAGATACCTTTGTTTTCCAACAGACCTTTCATTTTAAAAATGATGAACTTACCGATGAAAAAGAAATTAATGTCATTCCATTTTCAATTTCATCTGTTTCCAACAGAAATAATTACCAACCCGTTCCTTTATCTGGTGCGGAAGCAGACCGAGTGATGCAAAAAATCATCACTTCATCCCAACAAATTAACGGTGAAGACTGGATCATATACAATAATAACTAAGTTCGAAACTTCTAGCAGAATCGAAAATAAATCAATAGAAGACATTCATAATCTGGATACCTTAATTGCAGGGATAACGGACGTTGGGATTGCACTTTGGACTGCCGTTGCTGCTGCAGAATCATTTGGTCTCGGTACAGTTGCAATCGGAAAAATTCGAAGAACGCACACTCCAGGCGGAGGAAAGCTATCAACATGGTAGCTTTCCTCTATTAGGAGAATATAATGAGTTCTGCTCAAATTACTTGCAGGAAAGATCGGAAAATAATCGTTCAGGCACATGGACAGAGTTTGTCGCACCTTTCTTTAATCAACCTTACTATCAAGGAACAGCTAACATGCTCCGTGAACAAAAGTTTCCTGGTGGAAAGGAATAAAAAAAGGGGGATTCTTCCCCTTACTAGAATCACCCCTAGTTTTATTTTGGGTTTATTTCCTTTCTTACTTCATTAATATTAGTATCACTGAAAACTTTTGTTCCATGACCGCCAGTGTTTTTGGCCATCCATTCTTTCACTTCATTATATGACATGCCTGATTGCTCATTTCGTTTTTTAACTTCATTGATATTTGTACCGACAACTGTAAAGCCTTCTTGTTGTTTGCCCTCCATCTAACTCGCCTCCAGTCTCTTTTTTCTATTTTCCCGCAATCATTCTTTTTTAATCAAAAAGGGCCTAACCGTCGAAAATTACCTTAGTTATAACAGTTTTATCATAGTCATTTTTAGCCTTAACAAACACAACGACTGCCACTTGTAATAAACATTTTTTTTGATATAGTAAACAATAAATAGAGAAGCATAACCGAGCGTGCTCATTAGAAAGGAACTAATACAGTAATGAAATGTTTTTCAATTGATTTAGATGGTACATTGTTAAACTCAAAACATCAGATTCCTGAAGAGAATTACAAGGTTCTTCAAGAGCTACAAGCACAAGGACACCGAATTATTATTAATACAGGTCGAGCTGTAGAGGATGTTCTGAAGTTTTCCGAAATTCAACAATTACAAATTCCCATTATTAGTATTAACGGAACAATTATCTATTCAAACACGAGAGAAGTACTCTACGAGGCATCTCTACCGATGGATACTTATAAAGAATTGCTTCCTGTTTTACAAGGTTTAGGATTATGGATCATGGTCTATACGAACCAAGGCGGGTTTCCTTGTCGTAATCCTGAAATCCAAGATAAAAGCCCTGAAGAAATACAACCGATCTTTGCCAATTACAATTACGATCAATTATTGGAAAAAGAAGGTCTGAAAATATACAAAGTTATGGCTGTATCTCGTCATGATCAATTAGAAAAAATCGTTGCTGCTAAAGAAGCAATCGGCGAAAAACTACAAGTATCAATGGCTTCTTCTCACCCCAACAATGTCGAATTTACTTCGACTGAAGCGAATAAAGGAAAAGCGTTGCTTCGTTATCAACAATTAACGAATGAATCATTCCAAGAGATATTTGCTTTCGGAGATGGTGGAAATGATCTTGAACAATTTAAAGTGGCAACTACATCCGTTGCGATGGAGAATGCTCCTTTTCATATTAAGCAAGAAGTAGATGTCATCACAAAGACAAACGATGAAAACGGATTTGCCTATGCCGTCCGCGATCTGATTCACTTATAGGGAAACAACTAAAAGCCGATTTTATTTATTTAAAATCGGCTTTTAGTTATAGTGTATTAACGTAATCTTCATCCTCTTCTCCCCTAAAAATATCAATATCCCTTTCGTCACGATTCGGACTATTTTCTCCATCTTTAAATGGATCATGTTCAGGTGGGATCCCTATTCCCTCATTGTTTTTGTGCCCATTATTACCAGGCTGCAGAAAAGGAGCAATTCCGTCTAGTATAAATTGACTCCCATCCAAGACGATTTGTTTTCCTCTATGAATCACTTCGGCAGGAGTAAATCCTAGAAAAACGACCATCACTAACCCAATAACCAAAACAGGCATTAACAAGCGAAAAACTGAGCGCAAAGCTGATACAAGGAACACGATGGCTATAATCGTTAAAACGAGTCCAATCAACTGTTCATTAGAATTGGTTAGCCCTGACAACAGATCATCCATAAGACACTTCCTTTATACAATAGAGTCTCTATTACCTTTATAAACGAAATAATAAGCTTTCAAACATTATTTCAGAAAAACTAAATATAAACCTTCGCCGGCTCTCGATCAACTTCCACCTTCTATTAAAATGGAATAGAAGGTGGGAATGCGGACATGAAGAAATCGATAAACAACATAAAGAACTAGTCAAACAAGGTGAACGCCTTATCTATCTATCCCTATCTCACGGTGACTAGGCTCAAATAATGAAGCAGTTAGATGTTGTGTTAAAAACCA
Source organism: uncultured Bacillaceae bacterium (assembly GCA_963787345.1). Classification (GTDB taxonomy): domain Bacteria; phylum Bacillota; class Bacilli; order Bacillales; family Cytobacillaceae; genus Bacillus_BD. The sequence continues at coordinate 172,304 of CAWBCW010000027.1, forward strand.
TTATTGATCATTTTGATGCGGAGGAACAAGTTTTAAAGAACATTGGCTATCCAGGTCATCAAAAACATGCTGCCATTCATCAAGATTTAGTACAGAAAGCTCTTAAACTAAAGAAATCCTATCTCAATGGTGAACTTCGGTCAACATCGTTCTTTACATTCATTGTAGACGACATTATCATCGGACATATGTTAGAATCCGATACCGAATACTATTCCTATTTTCAATCATCATAAAGTGTTTCGGTGCTTCTTATAAATTAAAAGGGAAATACTAGCCAAATACTATCTGGCTAGTATTTTTTTGAACTCTCAGACAGATTAGTTGGATATATGTTAATATTCAGAAAGTGAAAATTAACACAAGATTCTTTCATATTTAATATTCATAAGGTAAAATGTAAATTAGGATACTCTTCTGAGACCATTCGATTTCTATGGCAAGGAAAGGAATGATCGTAAATTTGATTGATTTACATAAAGTGATCTCAAAAGAAATAGATCCTCCTAAATCTGACAGTGTACTTGGAATTACCCTTCTTGAAGCTAAGGACGGAGAAGCCACAGGAAATTGGAGAATTGAAGAACACCTTTTGAATGCAAATGGCATTGTTATTAGTGGGTTTATAACAGCCACCGTTGACATTATGATGTCATATGCGATAACGACTCTCATTAACGAAGACGAAACCTTTTCTTCTATCAACATCGCCACCACCTTTCATAAACCTCTGCATACCGGACTAGTCAAAATAGAGGCAAAGGTCCAAAAGTTTGGTAGTTTTATTTCTTATCTTTCAGCAACAATCACCCAAGATGATAAAAAAGCAGTTGAGGCCATTTCGATTATGGGAATAATAAAAAAACCAATTTCTAAAAAAGAGAACGTCGAACATGACAAGTACGAGTCTCAATCATAATTTTCCCTGCATGTTTTTCCGAAAAATGGAGAAAGTAAAGGACAGAAACCTGATTGAGGAGGAGTAAGAATGGAAAATACAAATGAATTTGTTCAAAAACTACAAGAAAAACAAAAGAAAGATGAACAAAATCGTAAGCGACAAGGTCAGAATGATCCTAGTTCAAAGTTACCAACGAATCGAAATAAATAATAAGTGAATTATCTTTAAAAAGCAATTCATGAAATGGCCCATAAAACGGGCCATTTTTTGTCGAATAATAAGGCAATTTTCAACATTAAGAAACGTATTATTACAAAGATTCCAAAATGTTCACAAAAAGTTCACATTTTTTGATGATTTGTGTGCGCTTACATGGTAGAATATAAATGAATTCTAATTAAGGGAAAGGGGAAATGAAACAATGGAAAATGTTTGCGAAAAATGTCAACAACAATTTAAAGATGAGGATCAAGTTGTATTAGACATCTTCAGTAAAGTAACACATGAAACATGCTTTGAAGATAATGAAGGGTTTATCACTACAACTGGTTCATACAAAGATATTGTTGAGGAATACGCTGATTTAGTTGATATGTGATTTGGGGAGATCTAATCTCAACTAATAGTCGTATAAGTGAACGATTAAAAATACTTAAATCAAAAGCGAATGGTGGAAAAGCCATTCGCTTTTTTCATCTGTCATTTTTATTTGGACGTGTTATAATACAAGTTATTTGGATCCCCCCTTATACACCTCTTTAATTCTTTATGTATAATTTTCAGATAAGTGTGGCAAAACCTCTGCCTTGAACATAAATTATAATAATCCGTATCAAATTTTACCTATGTTACAAGTTGCCTTCTCCTTAATGGAACGTTTAACAGATCGGTAAGGAGGGTGGAAAATGGGATCATTTAAAGAATATCCATTTGAAGGGGTTACGTATAAACTTTATGTACCAAATGTCTCTGCTAAACAAATTCCTTTGCCTATGGTTGTCATGCTTCATGGGTGCGAGCAGGATTCAGACCAATTTGCTGAAGAGACAAGAATGAATGAACTTGCTGAGAAAGAACAGTTTATTGTCCTCTATCCTACGATGAATCGTTTTTTTAATCCCCTATTCGATGAGCCTCATGTATCCAATCTTGCTGGATGTTGGAACTGGTTTTTGGATGAGAACCAGCATCGTGAAACTGGACTTCCAAAAATAATAACACGCATGATTTTTGCAGTTGAAAAATTATTATTGAAAAGTCACAGTATTTACGTGGATAAAAAGAAAATCTATGCTGCCGGCTTCTCTGCTGGAGGAGCGATGGCTGGAATTTTAGGGGTTACCTATCCGGAACTTTTTAGCGGAATTGCAGTTTTTGCTGGCTTACCTTATGATGCAGCAAAAACGAACTTGTGGACAGATCCTTGGAATCGAGAAGCAGAATCCGCCATGAAAAACGGGGTAAAAGATCCCTATAAATCGGGTGATTTGGCTTTTCGCGAGATGAAGAAAGCCCTTTCAATCACAAATACAATAAAAACACTCCCGATTATTATTTTTCATGGAATGAATGATACGACCGTTAATCCTTTGAATAGTAAGCAACTTGTCATTCAATGGCTGCAAATGCATTATTTATTAGAAAAAGGTCAAGGAAGAGTAAATGTCATTCCTTCCCAAGTAAAAATGGATATATCAAAGAATGGAAAAAATTACACTCATCATCTATACGAAGACTCACAAGGTGACCTGTTAATCGAATTTTGGCAAATTCACGAAATGGGGCATGCTTGGTCAGGCGGAAAAAAAGGACTATATTGTGATCCGCTAGGCCCTGATGCCACAAATATTATTTGGGACTTTTTTAAAAAAGTCAAATAGAGCAAAAATAAAAAAGGTTCCAAAAAGAATGATAAAAATCTTTTTGGAACCTTTTTTTCTATTCGTTTACCGGAATATTAAGCTTTTTGAACGTTAGCTGCTTGTGGTCCGCGTTGTCCTTGTTCAACTTCAAAAGTTACGCTTTGACCTTCGTCTAAAGTTTTGAATCCATCTCCTTGGATAGCGGAAAAGTGTACAAATACATCTTCTGCACCTTCACGCTCAATAAATCCAAATCCTTTTTCTGAATTAAACCATTTTACTTTACCTTGTTCCATTAAATGTTGCCTCCTAATGCGTTTTAAACACTTTTTAGTACTATCCTTGTTCGACGGCTTAGACGAAAAGCGTAAATCACTTATCTAATCTATGATTGAACAAAAATAATTCTTTCTTATCATATCAAAAAATCACCCTAAAAGCAAATTTCCAATTTTCAGAAACCGTGTTTTTTCTGTTCTACACGATTTTATAGTTTTTATGATTAACGACAGTTTTAACAGGTTCACCTGTATTGGAATTGATGCCTACCTCAACGATCACCGAGTTTTCCCGCGCTACGACAACCTTTCCTTTTTTTCCAGATTGAGCTCCTTTTTTTACAACAATAACATCCCCTTCTTTCGCTTTTACCTTTACTGTATCCTTTTCATTTACTTGTTCTTCAGACATCCCTTTTCCTCCTCATAAAGTGAAACTTCCATCAGTGAGGACTTTTCTCATCCCTTACCAATGGTTAATTGAACCAATCAGGTCTCTACAGGCAATTGATCCCCTACCTACCCACATTCGTTACTACTCTATGTCTTGAGGCAAGGCCGGTCTTATGCCTGTTATGACGTGACAAATAGAGCCTGTACATGTTTACACTACTTAAGCTTTCCTAATTATTGCATCATTCATTCATACAAAAGCTATAAATATAAGCACTTTTATTTTTTCCAATACTCATAGATTGACTTTCTAAAAAGTCGAGCGGGTCAAACGATCGAATACACAAATATTCTCCCCATCAATTTTATTTTTTTACCTTAACCATTACATCGCCTATGTTTTACCTCTATATACAAATCAGAAGAAATTCAATTATGTTAATAGAAAGTGAGTAAGATTACATATGTAACCGTTTGATTAAATGATAACAAGAATAGTAGATTTTCTCTACATAAAGTAATATCATCATGCTATTATTAATATTATTAATATTCTTATAAAAAATACACTGGTTATTTCCATATGTCAGGGGGGACTCGCTTGAGATCTGATAAAGCATTTGCAATTTTACAAGAAGCCGGAATAACCGACAGCATTGATACATTTAAAAATTGGCTGAGAGAAGGCAAGATTAAATCGACCGGGATCTTCGTAGACGAATATTCCTTAACACAGTTTATTAAAGATTATAAGAATCCAGACAAAGATCTAATCATTAATGGACTGAAAGCAAAGATTCATGCACAAAACAACCATATTATGGGAATTGAGACTCTTCATGATTCCACAACGAGCACTTTATTCAAACAAAAAGAACAGTTAAATAACGAAATTCTCCGTTTAAAAAAGGAGAATCAAAAATTTCAACAAGAGATATTGGATTTGTTAAAAGAAAATATCGCTTTACGAGATCAGTTAATTCAACTAAAAGAACGTTCTTTTTCAAAAAATCAAAATTCACCAAAAACCCCTTCGACATTACATATTGATAAACAAAAATTAGGACTGTCAAAAATGGCAAGTTACCAAGAAATCATCTCAACTTATAAAGAGTTATTGAAATTATCACACCCTGATCACGGTGGTGATGCCAAACTATTTCAATATATAAAAGCTGATTTTGACCATATTCGAAAACAGACCAAATGATCATTACACGAAAAAAAGAGGCTGATTTTTAAAAGTCGTTATGTAAAACGCCTTTATTCATCAGTCTCTTCTTATTTTAGTAACGTCTTCTTCGATTTCGTAAAAATGCAGGTGTATCCAATGAGTCTTCTACAGGCCGGTTAAAACTACGAAACGGAGCCACTTCTTCCCTTTTTGACGGAGCTTGCCCAACCGGTTTTTCCTCTTCTCTTCTACGATTTAGGATTCTGTCTGATACAGGTGGTCTGGAAGAAGGTTCAGGTGATGATGCCTCTACTGCATCAAATCCAGTTGCCACAACGGTAACAACAATTTTATTTTTTAAACTTTCATTAATAATTGAACCAAAAATCATATTTAAATCTTCATCAGAAGACGATGCGACAATATCTGCTGCCTCTTGAACTTCAAATAAACTTAAATCACTGCCTCCTGTGATATTCATAAGAACCCCTTTTGCTCCCGAAATAGAAGTTTCCAATAGCGGACTCGAAATCGCTTGTTTTACTGCTTCAACAGCACGTCCTTCTCCTTCAGCAATTCCGATTCCCATTAAAGCAGTCCCTTGATTAGACATAATCGTTTTGACATCAGCAAAGTCAAGGTTAATTAATCCCGGGACAGCGATTAAATCAGAAATGCCTTGCACCCCTTGACGGAGGACATTATCGGCTTCCCGGAATGCTTCAAGCATAGGTGTTTTCTTACCGACTACCCCTAGTAAACGGTCATTTGGAATAATAATTAATGTATCAACCGCTCGTCTCATTGCTTCAATGCCCATTTCTGCATTTTTGGCACGCCTGCGCCCTTCAAACGAAAACGGGCGTGTCACAATCCCAATCGTTAAAATCTCGAGTTCACGAGCCATTTGCGCAATCGCAGGCGCTGCACCAGTACCCGTACCGCCACCCATTCCAGCGGTAACGAAAACCATATCTGAACCTTGTAAGACATCTTTTATTTGTTTTTCGCTTTCTTCAACTGCTTGACGACCGACTTCTGGATTCGCTCCCGCTCCCAAACCCCTTGTCAATTCTGTCCCGATTTGCATGCTAATTCCAGCCTTTGATTGTCGTAAAGCCTGGGCATCCGTATTGACAGCAATAAATTCAACACCCTCGATCCCATCCTCAATCATCCGGTTAACAGCGTTATTTCCTCCGCCTCCAACACCAATGACTTTAATTCTAGCATTTTGATCTATTTCTAATGCATAATCGAACAAAGAAATCCCTCCTATGTCTATATAAGTCACCTTGTTTTCTCTATTGCAATAGAAATTTAAAATTCATATTGCGCCACTTTCCATTCATTAATGGCGGCTAAACAGTTATAGGTGAAAAAAACATTATAACTCATTTCCTACTCAAGGAAATGATATAACTACATTTAATGACAATTCTATATGGTATCACTAGAATCCTGCTTGCTAAAAGAACTAATATAAAAAAATTAATGAAGGACTTCTCTTCTGGAAGTTATTTTACTTCATTAAAGAAATTTTACATTTATATTAAAATATTGATTTTCCCATTGTTTCGACAAGTTCTGAAAAATGCTTTATTTATAATATCAAGCAGGCCTGTAATTTTATGCTGCTTTTCCCATTTGAAAAGGAAGGAGAAGACTTAATGCTTAATAATCTCACCATTTTAGAAGAAAAGGAACGAAATTTAGCCAATTATTTAGAAACCTCTTCAACCGAAGATATATTAATCGAAGTTCAAATACATATTCCGTCCCTTCGAACCCAATCTCATGTTTTTTACAAATTAAATCGACTAAAATTACCTCATTCAGTTAAGAATACACTTATTTATTATATTTTGGCCACAAACAAAAAAACATTAGCTACTCAGAAATTATTAAAACTAGCATCTCTTTGTAAAAAGCACAACATCAATTCAGCACAAGCTGCCATTCATTTTTTCAAAAAATATTATGTGCTCCAATCACGAATGGTTGAAGCGTTTTAATGTAAATCATACTCTTAAGGCTTATTGATGATAAAAAGAGTCTTATCAAATAAGACTCTTTTTATCATCAATACTTTTTAAATATAAGTATAAAAAACATATTCAATTATGTGAAAGTTTTATTCTTGTGATTCACTTTCTTCATCTACGGGCTCTTCTGGTTCACTGGTAACGGGATCTTCTGTTTCTGCCTCATTATCAGTGGCAGGGTCCTCTGTCTCCGTCTCTTCATTTGTTGGATCCTCTGTTTCTAAATCCTCACCAGCCGGTTCTTCTGTTTCTACCTCGCCATCTACTGGTTCATCGATAATTATGTCACTGTTTACTTCCTCATCAGGATTTACCTCATCTTGTTCACCACTGCAAGCTGTAGCAAGTAATAGTGCCAATACTGGAGCCGACCATTTCGTTAGATTTTTAAATTTCAATGTGATTCCTCCCTAAATTTTTTAGTAGTTTGACTGAAATTTAGTCTGCTATAAAAAGTACAACCCCTTTCTTCAAAACTAAACTTATTATATACAAGCTTTTCTGCAAAGAATATCGATTTACACAATAATCAAACTATCTTAACTTTCCCGCAACTTAACATGAAGTTTAGAAATATTCTTTTCAAAACTGACTTATCGTTTCATTATTTTATACAGGTGTTTTTTAAAAAATAAAACAGAGAACCCCTTAGGATTCTCTGTTTTGTAAATATTAATGTCCAGATACTGCTTTTTCCACCACTTTTACATTCTTGGGTTTTTCCTCCATCGGTGTTGCCCGCTTGATGAAGAAAGCAAGGACAAGAGCTGCAAAGGCAAATCCCGTTGCAAAAAGGAAAGAGAAATTAATTCCATCTAATGTAGCCTGTATCGTAATTTGTTCTTGCATTCCGGCTAACGCCGCCTCAGAAGGTTGACCAGTCAAGCTCTCGTTTGCCGATGTACTTAATAGTTTTTCTCTTGATGCAGCATAAATCGTCATAATCGTCACCATCAACGCTGTTCCAATTGCACCTGCTACCTGGTTCAACGTGTTATTCATCGCTGTACCATGTGGATAAAGAGACCTTGGAAGCTGATTTAAACCATTTGTTGATACTGGCATAAATACCATTGACATCCCTACAGAGCGAACAGAATAAATAAGTAAAAGATACATATATGAGGTATCTAATCTAAGCTGGCTGAAAGCAAAAGTCGTTACAACGGTAATTGTTAATCCGATAACTGCTAAAGCTCGACCACCGAACTTATCAAATAATCTTCCGGTTATTGGAGACATAAATGCCATTAAAACCGCACCTGGCAGCATTAATAGACCCGCATCCATCGGCGAAATCCCGCGAATGTTTTGCACATAAATCGGCAAAAGGATCATCCCTGAAAACAAGGACATGTTCACAACCATTGAAATCACTGACGATAAAGCAAACATCGGATATTTATAAACGTTAAAATTAAGCAATGGTTCTCCTAGCTTGGATTGACGCAATATAAACGCTGTTAAAGATATAACGCCAATAATAATTGTTCCATATACGAGCGGGCTGTCCCACCCTGCATTCCCTGCAGAACTAAACCCGTAAAGGATCCCGCCAAACCCTAAACTTGATAATAAAAGCGAAAATCCATCTAGGCTCAACTCTACTTTTTCTTTTTTGTCCTTCAATAAGAAGAATCCTATAAAAAAAACAACGATCGCAATCGGCCATATAAAATGGAAAAGCATTCGCCAATTATAGTGTTCCACAATCCACCCTGATAAAGTAGGGCCAATTGCAGGAGCAAACATTAATATTAAGCCAAAAATCCCCATTACAGAACCTCTTTTTTCAATTGGGAAACTGACTAACATCACATTCATTAAAAGTGGAGCTATTATCGCTGAACCTGAGGCTTGTAACAATCGTCCAGATAATAAAACAGAAAAAACCGGGGCTATTCCTGAGAGTATCGTACCAGCCGCAAACAATCCAATTGCAGCCAAGAAAAGGGTTCGTACAGAATATTTCTGAATTAAATAAGCGGTTGTTGGAATTAATATTCCACTTACTAACATAAAACCTGTTGTCAACCATTGTGCAGTCGACGGTCCAACATTTAAATCCCTCATAATCGAAGGCAATGCCACATTCATTAACGTATTGTTTAAAAATGAAATAAAAGCACCGATCATCAAAATGGCAATGACTCCGTACGGTGGTCGACTCATTTTATTAATCGACTGGTCCATGTATCTATCTCTCCTTATATGTCAAAATTCTCAACTGTATTTCATAAGCTTATTATGACCTATTAAACGAAAATTTCGCGGCAAGATACATTTTATACCTCCAGTTCAATTTAGGCAACTAAAAAGCACAAAATCTTAAAATAAGGCTTGGTATACAAATGATTTTAGTTATACTAATGGTATAATCACTGTAAACACTTTCATTCAATACATACCAATAAAAAGCCCTCTTTTCCCGAAACGATAGTGGGAAAAGAGGGCTGCTTTGTTCATTATTTAAGATCTTCAAATTCCTTTGCAATTCTTTCAAAAGCCTCTTGAATCATCGGTCTTGGTGAAGGAATACAGACTCGTTGAAAATCTCGTCCTTCTTCTCCAAACATAAGACCATCTTGAAAAAGTACATTTGCTCTATTATAAATTCGATCATGAACTTCTTTAGCTGAAATTCCATATCCGCTAAAGTCCAACCACATCACATACGTCCCTTCTGGAATACGGACTTTTACCTTCGGCATTTTTTCAGCTAAAAATTGAACGACCCATTCCATTGTTCCATCTAAATATTCTAGTAACTGCTCTAACCAGTCTTCCCCTTCATTATAGGCAGCGACAAGAGCGGAAATTGCAAAGGGCATGGCAGACTTCACATCAATATGATTACTGAATGTTTTCCGAAGCTCAGGATTTGAAATCACCACATTCGTTGTATGTAGACCAGCTAGATTAAACGTCTTGTTCACTGCTGTAAACGTGATAATATGATCACTTTGTTCCGACACCTTTGCAATTGGAACAAAGGTTTGATCCCTTCTAATTAAGTCACCATGAATTTCATCGGCGACAATGATGACATTATTGTCGGCACATATTTGCGATATTTTTTTTAATTCCTCAGATTTAAAGATTCTTCCTGTCGGATTATGAGGATTACATAATATAAAGACCTTTGTATTCTCATCTTTCGCCTTTTCCTCAAAGTCTTCAAAATCAATGGAATAATAGCCGTTTTCATCATACCTTAAAGGGTTATTGACCACTTTACGACTATTTTCAACAATCGCTTTTGTAAAAGGAGGATAAACGGGACGTTGAATCATCACCCCATCTCCTGGTTCGGTTAGTGCTCTGACTGCGACATACGTTGCATATACCGTTCCAGGGCAATAAATAATCTCTTCCTTTTGAATGTCCCATTGGTGCCTTCTCTTAAACCAATTTTGAATCGCTTCATAATATTCATCAGGGAAAATCGAATAACCAAAAATTTGATGATCAACCGTTTTATGTAAGGCGTCAATGACCGGTTGTGGAACCGGCAAATCCATATCAGCTGTGAATAAAGGAATCGTTTCTTCATCATACCGTTCTGCTAATCCGGCAGCTTTTATAAATTCTCCGCCATCCCATTTCACAGAATTCGTACCTCTACGATTAACAACTTCATCAAAATTATATTTCATGCATGTCACCTCATATTTTTCTAAAAACACCTATTCTCTCTTTAGTTTATCAAAAATGACGTACTTTAACAGAAAGATTGTCTTTCTCAGGCTTTTTAACTTTCTATCTATTTTAGAAACTTACGTTCTTTATCTCCTGTACACAAGCCCTAATGTTCCTTTACAATTAACCTAGAAATAAAGAAGAGTGTGGTGAAAAACGATTGTTTAAACTTTTTTTAATAGAAGATGACGCTAGTTTATTTCAGGAAATAAAGAAGCGTTTATCACAATGGTCTTACGAAGTATATGGGGTATCCGATTTCAATAATGTTTTTCAAGAGTTCACATCCATTAAACCCGATTTAGTCATCATTGATATCCAATTACCAAAATTTGATGGCTTTCATTGGTGCCGAATGATTCGTTCTCACTCCAATGTGCCAATTCTTTTTCTATCCTCACGTGATCATCCAACCGATATGGTCATGTCGATGCAGCTTGGCGGAGATGATTTCATACAAAAACCTTTTCACTTTGATGTCTTGATTGCCAAAATCCAAGCAATCCTTCGCCGCACCTATAACTACAGCACTGATCAACTAACCCTTAAAACATGGTGCCAAGCAGCCGTTGATTATGAAAAAAATATAGTCACAAACAAGGTCGGTTCTATTGATCTTACAAAAAATGAAATCTTTATCTTAAAAGAATTGATACAACAAAAAAACAAAATCGTCAGCCGGGAAGAACTAATTAAAAGTTTATGGGATGACGAACGCTTTGTCAGCGATAATACATTAACGGTCAATGTGAATCGATTACGTAAAAAATTGGATACGATTGGTTTAGGCAAGTTTATTCAAACCAAGGTTGGGCAAGGTTATATTGCCATAGAAGAGGATGCTTATAATGATTAAAAAGTTTTTAATTGAAAAAGGAAGTTGGATTTGTTTATTTATCATCCTTCAGCTTTTAACACTTGGAGTTGCTTACTTAGATCCCTCTGTCCCATATCAATCAATCCTTTATATTGTTTTTTTATCTATTTTAATTTTTGTGATTTTCTTGGCCATCCGCTACCAAAAAGAGACTAAATTTTACCGCTACCTTGAACAATGGGATTCAGAATTTGACCTAGATCAAATAGCCCAAGCAGGGAGTCCTTTCGAAAAAATCGTAGAGGATAGTTTAAAGAATCAAACGAGAAAACTGAAACAAGAATGGACAGAAAATCGTTGGTCTTTAGAAGAAGAAAAAGATGAACTTTTATCTTGGATTCATGAAGTAAAAACACCTTTAACCGCGATCTATTTAATCATTGAACGCTTGGATAATGAAGCGGTAAAATCTCAGTTATCTTATGAATGGCTGCGTATCTATCTCTTACTAGATCAACAATTACATCAAAAGCGAATTCCTTTTATGGAGAATGACCTGTCAATTGAAACCGTTCATTTAAGAGAAATTCTCATTATGGAGATCAAAGACCTGCGATCCTGGTGCATGCAAAAAGGAATCGGCTTTGACCTTCAACTTGAAGTTTCGGAGGTTCTAAGTGATGCGAAATGGCTCTCCTTTATCATTAGGCAGCTATTAACAAATGCTGTTAAGTATAGTCAAGAGTCAGACATCATTATAAAAAGTTACCAGTCTGATAAAGAAATAAAACTGGATATCATTGATTTTGGAAGAGGGATTGACGTAAAAGATCTTCCGCGACTATTTGATAAAGGCTTTACTTCAACAAGAAATCATCATGATAATTCTTCAACAGGAATGGGATTGTACTTAGCAAAAAAGGCAGCCCAACCATTACTAATCCATATTGATGTTCAGTCAACACTTAAGCAAGGTACAGTCTTTACCCTAACTTTTCCTCAAAAAAATGAGTTCATTCGGATTACAAGCATGTGACAAGAATGTCACATGCTTTTGTCATTTGTTAGATGTTTCGAAGGATTTTAGTGCAATAACTTTCTATAATAAATGTATAACTGAAGGAGATGGTTCAAGATGTACATTTTAGAAGCGACGAAAATTAATAAAAGCTACGGCAATAAACTTAATAAACAAGAAGTATTAAAGGGAATAGATATACAAATAAAAGAAGGTGAATTTGTCAGCATTATGGGTGCCTCTGGTTCAGGGAAAACAACTTTACTTAATGTTCTTTCCTCCATTGATAAGGTTAGTCGAGGCAGTATCAAAATCGAAGGAAAAGAAATGACGGAAATGAAGGAAAAACAATTAGCAGAGTTTCGAAAGCACCATTTAGGATTTATTTTTCAGGAGTATAACTTGCTTGACACCTTGACGGTAAAAGAAAATATCCTTTTACCATTATCCGTTACAAAAACGCCAAAAAAAGAAGCAGACCTTAAATTTCAACTAGTTGCCTCAGAATTAGGGATTTTTGATTTGAAAGATAAGTATCCAAATGAAATCTCAGGCGGACAGAAACAACGAACGTCTGCCGCACGTGCTTTTATCCATGAACCTAGCATTATTTTTGCGGATGAGCCGACAGGTGCACTAGACTCCAAATCAGCCTCCGACTTGCTAAATAAATTAAGTGATTTAAATCAAAAAAGAAAAGCAACGATTTTAATGGTAACCCACGACCCTGTCGCTGCCAGTTATTGCAGCAGAGTCATCTTTATTAAAGATGGTCAAATCTATACCCAGTTAAATAAAGGTGAGGAATCTAGGCAAGAATTCTTCAAGGATATTATCAAAACGCAAGGTGTATTGGGTGGTGTTAAAAATGAGCATTCATAGACTCATCCTTCGAAATTTAAAAAAGAATATTAGTAACTATTACTTATATGTATTTGCCCTTGTTTTTACCGTTGCCCTTTATTTTGCGTTTGTGACACTCCAATACGATCCGTCAATGGATGTAACAAAAGGAAGCATCAAAGGTGGTGCTGCGATTCGAGCCGCATCCGTCTTGCTGATTGCCATTGTTTCAATCTTTCTATTATATGCGAACAATATTTTTATTAAGCGTCGCAGTAAAGAGATTGGTTTATTTCAACTAGTAGGAATGACAAAAGGCAAGATCTTTCGGATTCTTTCAGTTGAGAACTGTATTCTGTATTTTGGTTCAATGATTATCGGCATCTTTATTGGCTTCTCTTTTTCAAAATTAATCCTAATGACTTTATTTAAAATAACGAAAGTAAATGGAATTGCTCGCTTACATTTTTCTTCAGAGGCACTAGGCCAAACATTGATTGTCTTTGCGGCTATCTATGTGCTTATTATGTTGATGAATTGGATCTTCATAAAAAGACAGAGCATTTTATCACTTTTTAGAGTGACCTCATCTACTGAAGAAAAAATAAAAAAAGTATCTTTTTTCGAGATGCTATTGGGAACCCTAGGAATCGTCCTCATCATTACAGGTTATTATGTTTCTTCTAAGTTATTTGGTGGAGACTTTGTTACAATCAATCAGCTTTTCTTGGCTATGATCTTTATCCTTGCTTCGGTGATCATCGGTACTTACCTGTTCTTTAAAGGTTCTGTCCGTTTTGTTTTTTATCTGATTCGAAAAAAGAAAGACGGCTATTTAAATATTAACCAAGTCCTGTCTCTTTCATCAATTATGTTTCGTATGAAATCAAATGCCTTGATGTTAACTGTTATTACGACTGTGTCTGCACTTGCAATTGGATTATTATCCCTGAGTTATATATCCTATTACTCTGCCGAAAAAAACGCTGAGTATCATGTTGGTGGAGATTTTGCATTTTCCAATAAAGAAGATGCCGATAACTTTAAAGCATCCTTAAAAGACAATGGAATCGATTTTAAAGAAAGAAATATAGAGGTTCTACAATTTCAAGTGAATATCGAACAAGTCGTCGACATTCATTTAGAAGATGAGGCACTAAATCTTAAACCAAAAGAAGCTTTATTTCCTATCATAAGCGATGGGGCTGTAGAGGGCATTGACTTAGCTCCAAGTGAAACGATCTTTACGGGCTACAGCGATATTATGGAAAAAATGATTTCTTTTAAGAGCAGTGGTCAAATCGAATTATTAGGGAAAAGCGAAACCATTCCACTCACATTTCTTGGAGTACAAAATGATTCCTTGCTATCCTATCAGTTCACATCCGGTGGACTACCTACAGTTATAGTAGATGACTCGGTGTTTAAAAGAATGAAAAATGACATGGATCCGGTATTACAAACTGAATATACCTACTTTATCGGTTTTGATATTATTAATGAGAATGATCAAGAACACGCAGCTAGCCTTTTTACGAAAATGTTTAATAACAATACTGAAAACCTATCACGAGTAGAAAGAGCAAATCAAATGAAACAACTATATGGACTTACTATGTTTATCGTAGGGTTTTTAGGTTTAACGTTTCTCATTTCATCCGGATGTATTCTATATTTTAAACAGATGGACGAAAGCGAAGAAGAAAAGTCTAATTATACGATTTTAAGAAAGCTTGGCTATACTGAAAACGACTTACTAAAAGGCATTCAAAGGAAACAGATGTTTAATTTTGGTATTCCACTTCTATTAGGACTGCTTCATAGTTACTTCGCTGTTCAATCCGGCTGGTTCATGTTTGGAACTGAATTATGGACACCTATGATCATTGTGATGGTATTATATACAGCCTTATATTCGATCTTCGGTTTGCTATCGGTTCTATATTATAAAAAAGTAATTCATTCAGCGTTATAAAAAATAATCCGAGTGTCCGATAGCTTCCATAATTAGGAAGCTATCGGACACTCGGTAAAAAGTTATATATTTTTAAAATTTCGCTTTAAAAACTCCTTCGTTCTCCCCTGTGTACGATTTTCAAAAATCGATTTAGAAGTACTCCCTCAAAGCAAAGATATCCCTTGACCCCTGAACGACTCGTTATTAAAGTAACGAGATTCCTGCAAACACGGAGGTAACCTTCAGTTCTTTAGCAGACTATCCTTGCCGCTCAATAGTTAGCCGTATAAACGACTTAGATGGTTTCCTGTGACCTTGCTCTTGCTACCTTTATGCTGTAAGCAAACGAATAGCTACACTTTGACCTCCATCATGATGGGAATAACACTTCGGACAATCCCATTTACGCAACCCAAGATGTTTGACGTCTTTATCTTGATAGCCACAGCAGGAACAAAGTTGACTGGATGGAAAGTTGTTCGCAATCGTTACAACTTGTTTTGCCATACTATTTCATTTTGTATATTAAAAATTTTAAAATTAGATTAAGCATAACACTAAACAGAACAAACGTTTTATAGTACAATTAAACTAAGCTCATAATTATTATACCAAAAGAACATTATTGACTTGCAAAAGGAGAAGCTAATGAACGGAACCGCACACACAGCAATTGGAGCTGCTGCAGGCTTTATTGTAGCGAATACATATGGAACAGACCCTACAACCACCTTATTGTTCGTTGGATTAGGAGGAATTTCAGCCCTTATTCCAGACTTAGACGTTGACGGGAAGCTTAGAAACAAGATTACGTTGTCCCACGAAGTGATTAAATACGCTGCACAATTAATCGGTATCTTGCTTGTCATCTATAGTTTCTATAGTGGAAGTGGTCCGGATAAATGGTACGGAATAGCCATTGGAGCAGCTATATTTCTTTTATCCTTATTAATAAAGCAACGACATATGCTGCTCATAACGGGCGGAGGAGTGATTGTAGGAGGCTTTTCTTTACATGAAAGTTGGTTAATCCTCTTAGGAGTCTATATGATCGTCGCTTCTTTTGTTTCTCATCGCAGCTATACCCACTCCCTATTAGGGATCGTTTATTTTGGGATCATCGCAGCTAAATTAGAAACTTCTCTGCAATTGAATGGGGTTTTCTATGCTTGTCTAGCTGGCTATGTTAGCCATTTGATTTTTGATATGAAAGTTTTTCCCTTCAACAAACGCGGCATCAAATTATTTTTGCCCTTTTCTTCAAAGGAAATTTAATAAAGGGGAGCGAATCCCATTTTATAAAAAACCCCTTCTCTAACCATCATTTGGTACAGATAAGGGGGTTTTTTAATTAATCTCCGATAATTTTACTCTGTTTGGTTTCTTTTGCTGGTACAGTTCGATACAGTTTGTTAACTGTAAAGGCAATCGTTGTAAGCCAACCTAGAAAAATAATCGCATATAAATAAGGATAGATAGAAGTATTTTCAATCCACGTCGTAAATAATGTTCTTGAGTTTACTAAAATAATAAATCCCCCAACTAATACTCCCATTAACTGTGGGTGAAGCTTATGGACAAGCCAAGCAGCTATAGGAGCTGCGATGACACCGCCAATAATGAGAGCCGACACCCAAAGCCAATTAACTTGAGACCAGCCAAGGGAAATGAAAAATCCTAAAGAGGCTGAAACGGCAATTGCAAACTCACTAGTGTCCACTGTACCTACTACTTTTCTTGCACTCATCCCTTTTTTGCTCATTAAGACTGGTGTAGCAATTGGACCCCAGCCTCCACCGCCTGTTGCATCCATAAAACCTGCAATAAAGCCTAACGGAATCGATTGTTTCTTTGGTACAGACGCCATTTTATTTTCTACCATTGGCTTAAAATTAAATAAAAATCGTACTAACACATAGACGCCTAATAATAATAGAAAAATAGAAACATACGGTCTTGCTAATTCACCTGGAATATTACTCAAAAAGGTTGCCCCTAAAAATGCACCGATAGAACCAGGAATTATGAGTTGATAAACTAATTTTTTATCTACATTTCCAAATTTCACATGGGAAACACCTGATGCAGCCGTTGTAACCACTTCAGATAAGTGGACAGATGCTGAAGCAACGGCCGGTGCAATCCCGAACGCTAACAATAATGAAGATGAAGTAACACCATATGCCATTCCTAATGCACCATCGATCAACTGAGCTAAAAAGCCAATAAACGCAAAGACAATTAACCTTTTCACAAAAATCCTCCTAAGTCATCATATGTTGTTTAACGAACGTTCGTTTATAACAGAGGTAGACCTTCGGTTGACCGATCAGTGCTAATCTGGATATATAGTTTTTTATTTATTCTCTATTTTAATCCATATTATTCCTAGTAGTCAACTGTATTTTATAAAATATATTTGTTATTAACTTCAATCACCCTTTATCATGATGAAATAACACGTTTTATCATATGGACCCCTGTCTAGATGGGTTCCTGTCCATCCAGCAAAAATAAAGACAGCAAGCCCCATTCAGAATCTGAATGGGGCTTGTTGTCTTTATTTTTATTAATCATGAAAATTTGTACCGTCTGTTGTTGCTTTAATAATTCCTGCACGGATAACAAAATCTCCGAAATGTTCGCCATCTTCACGTTCTTTAGCATATCGTGGAAGGATCACTTTTAATTCATTTAAAATTTCTTCTTCCCCAATATTTTCACGATGCATTTTATTGAGACGAGTCCCGTTATGCGCAGCACCCAAGTACATATTATATTTTCCTGGAGCTTTACCGATAAATCCGATTTCTCCTAACCCTGGACGCGCACAGCCATTTGGACAGCCTGTCATACGAATATTTATTTCCTTGTCGCTCAGGCCATTTTCATCAATAACTTCTTCTATTTTAGTAAGAAGCTCCGGTAAATATCTTTCTGCTTCAGCCATAGCCAAACCACAAGTCGGAAGCGCTACACAAGCTAAAGAGCTGCGACGAAGTGCACTCAAATGTTCACCGTCTGTTAACCCATATTGTTCGATAAGCTCTTCAATCTTCTTCTTTTTCTGACTAGAAACATTAGCAATCATTACGTTCTGATTCCCAGTTATACGAAATTCCCCCGTATGAACTTTCGCTATTTCTCTTAATCCAGTTTTTAACTTAAAATCATCAAAATCAGCGATACGGCCATTTTCGATATATAATGTATAATTCCATTTGCCTTCCGTTCCTTTTACCCAGCCATAACGATCATTATTTGTGTCAAAGTGAAATGATTTGGCTTCATCTAGTTCCCAACCTAAACGGCGTTCCAATTCTGCTTTCACATTTTCAAGGCCAAGACGATCGACCGTATATTTGAAACGAGCATTTTTTCGAACAGAGCGATTACCATAATCACGTTGAATCGTAATAACCTTTTCAGCTAGATCTAAAATTTGATCCGGTGTAATAAAACCGATGATTTTTCCAAGCTGTGGATAGGTTGCTTTGTCTCCATGCGTACTTCCCATTCCACCGCCGATTGAAACGTTGAAACCAATTAACTTTTCATCTTCAATAATAGCAATAAAACCTAAATCTTGTGAAAAGACATCAATTTCATTATTTGGAGGTACGGCAATACCAATTTTAAATTTACGCGGCAGGTAAAGTGGTCCATAAATCGGTTCCGCTTCTTCTTCAGGTGAACCTGCAACTTTTTCCTCGTCAAACCAAATTTCATAATACGCTCTTGAACGAGGCAGCAAGTGTTCACTTAATTTCTCCGACCATTCATAAATTTCTGCATGCACTTCGGATTGATGTGGATTTGACGAACACATCACATTACGGTTCACATCTCCACATGCCGCAATCGTATCGAGCATCGCTTTATCTAATTCTTGAATCGTTTTTTTCATATTCCATTTGAGAATTCCGTGCATTTGCCAAGTCTCACGAGTCGTTAATTTCAATGTACCATTTCCGTAACGATCGGATACATCATCTAATTTCAACCATTGCTCTGAAGTCGCCACTCCTCCCGGCAGGCGAACACGAAGCATAAATTGATAAGCAGGCTCAAGCTTTTGTTTTTGGCGCTCATTGCGGAGATCCCGATCATCTTGCAAATAGCTGCCATGGTGCTTCATCAAACGATTATCGTCATCATTAATTCCTGAACTTAATCTCTCTTCCATCGATTCCTTTAACGTTCCACGTAAATAATCACTTTCTTCTTTTATTCGTTCAACATCACTTGGCGGTCCTTCAGGGGCTACTAATACTTTCGATACCATCTTCGTAAAACTCCTTTCAATCACTATCTTCCTACAGCTTAACTCATATATGGAGAATCAGTTTTATATCTTTCTTCCGACTCTAACCTCTAGTTTAATATACATCTCGTAAATAACGTTTTTCTTGTCTTAAGTTAGCTAAATAGTCTTCCGCTTGCTCACGAGTGAAATTGCCTTCTTTTTCGATAATCTCGATTAATGTATTTTGAACATCTTTTGCCATATGGTCCTTATCACCGCAAACATAGAAGTAAGCACCTTCTTGCAGCCATTGGAACAATTCTTTACTATGTTCAAGCATACGATGTTGTACATATACTTTCTCATCTGTATCACGTGAAAATGCTATATCCATTTTCGTTAATACTCCGTCCTTTACCCAGCCCTGCCATTCTGTTTGGTATAGAAAATCTGTTACAAAATGTTGGTCGCCAAAGAACATCCAAGACTTTCCAGATGCACCGATTTCTTCTCGTTCTTGCATAAATGAACGGAATGGTGCAACACCAGTTCCAGGCCCAACCATAATAATTGGTGCATCAGGGTTTTCTGGTAATTTAAAGTTCGGGTTCGGCTGAATATACACAGGGATTTGATCACCAGGCTGGAGTTCGGCTGCAAGATTCGAAGCTACCCCTTTACGTTTACGTCCATGTGCCTCATAGTTAACAACACCAATCGTTAAATGAACCTCTTCTGGATTTGCTTCTATGCTGCTTGCAATGGAATAAGAGCGGACTGGAATTTTTCTAAGGACAGAAACAAACTCCTGTGCAGAATTTCCCCAAGTTCCAAAGTCACGAACGAAATCAAGTAAATCTCTGCCATTAATATATTCTTTTAATTTTTCATCATCATTAATTAATTCTTGTAAATCCTTATTCGTTGAAAGTTCACCAACTTTTTGAACGAGTCCTTTTGTTAATAAAGTAATTTCAAAATAAGATGTTAGAGACTCTTTCAAAGATAAGTTTTGTCCTTCTTGATCAGCGACTACACTATCTTGTGGATCCCACGATAATTCATTTAGCAGTTCTCCAACTAACTCAGTATCATTTTTTGGAATGATTCCAAGTGCATCACCTGGTTGATAAGAAATGCCAGATCCCTCAAGTGATAATTCTAAATGGCGAGTTTCTTTATTTGAGCCGCGTCCATTTAAGTTTATATTTTCAAACACTTCTGCATAAAAAGGGTTGTTTCGAGAATATTCAATTTCTGACCCTACTGAAGCTGTAGTTGCTCCTAAAGAGTTAGATTCTGAATTAGATTGAGTTTCTCCCGCACCAAGCAAGGCATTTAGAACTCCATCTAACCAACTTGCTGCTGGTCCATCATAATCAAGATCGCAATCGACGCGAGGGTAGATCCGTGTCCCCCCAATTTCTTCTAGACGCTTATCAAAATCTATTCCTGTTTGACAGAAAAATTCATAAGAACTATCACCAAGAGATAGAACAGAAAAACGTAATCCATCAAGCTTCGGTGCACGTTTTCCGTGAAGAAATTCGTAGAAAGTGATTGCACTATCAGGTGGTTCGCCTTCCCCATGCGTACTAGTGACAATAAGAAGATTTTCGAGTTTTTTCAAATTATTCGGTTTGAAGTCACCCATAGATGTAACCGTTACTTTAAAGCCTTGGCCTTCTAATGTCTTTTTCGCTTTTTCAGCAATTCCTTGTGCATTACCTGTTTGTGACCCATAAAGGATTGTTAAGTCTTTTGAAAAAACTTGTCCTGATGGTTGGGCTTCTTTCTGTTCAAGCGGAGCAGCTTTCGTATCTAACGCAACTGCAGATAGTGATGCTGCAGGAGATTCTACATTGGTTGAAGCTAAAAATCCACAAAGCCAAATTTTTTGTGTTTCAGTTAAGGTAGGCAGGAGTCGATTCAAAAGTTCTGCCTGCTCTTGATTAAACGGACTGTTCATGACTTGAAGTTGCAACGATATCCACCTCTCAAAGAAATACTTTTTATTTTTTAAGTATAATTATTCTTAACAATATGAAAACAAGTTACTATTATCATAGTTTCACTAATCATATAAGTCAAGTAGGAATTAAAGGCTTTTCAAATTAAAAATAACACTATTAACACTTTACCAAACGAATGAACATCAGTAAAATATATATTACTTATTGTTACCATAAGAAATACTAATAATAGAAATAAGTAAAGGTGGAAAATACGATGAATTATGATGCTCTCAAAACATTCATAACCCTTGTTGAGGTTAAAAACTTTACTAAGGCTGCAGAACTTTTATGCATGTCACAGCCCAATGTAAGTTTACAAATAAAAAATTTAGAGAAAGAATTTCAAACCACTCTAATCGAGCGGTCACCAAAATTTTTAAAAGTAACTCCAACAGGCGATTTATTATTTGATCGGGCGAAACAAATTATTTCCATTTATGAGCAAACGAAACAAGAGATTTTAGAGCATCATCAGTTAATTAAAGGTGAGCTTAAAATCGGTGCTAGTTTCACGATTGGAGAATATATCCTTCCTTCTTTATTAATTAAGCTGCAAACTGATTTTCCTGAATTAGAAATTCATGTAGTGATTGGAAATACGGAAGAGGTTGTTGAATTAGTAAGGCTATTGGAGGTCGATATTGGTTTAATTGAAGGACAAACAAACGAAAAGGATCTTTCTGTAGGGGCCTTTATGACGGATGAATTATTTATCACAGCCTCTCCCCGGCATCCGCTCGCACAAAAAGAGAAGGTAAGTATTTCAGATCTTCAAAATCAAATATGGGTCACAAGGGAAGTTGGTTCAGGTACAAGGGAATATTTTAATCATGTCATGAGTGCAAATGGACTAAAAATGAAATCAATTTTAACGATCAGCAGCAATCAAGGGATAAAGGAAACCCTTATGAATGAATACGGGCTAAGTCTACTTTCCAGAAGTGTTATAGATCGTGACCTTCAGCATTGCACCCTTACAATCCTCCCGATTAAAGACCTTTCTTTCTCGAGAACATTATCCTATGTACTCTCTCCGATTATGGAGAATAAAAGGAATGTCACCATTTTTATTAAATATCTAACAAATAAAGAAGATGAGCTATAGGTATTGAAAACATTGTAATTAGTCGTTCATCCTAAAGTTTTGAAATTCCAATATGCAAAAAAAATCCTGGTGCATGCTCTGCGATATCCCAGGATTCAATCTATTATAAATACATATAAAAATTCTGTTTAGTTTCTCGATCTTTGATGTCCCTTAAGTCAAATGCATATTGTTGTCCTTTTTTCTTGGCTCTCATTGCTTCTTTCTGTGCTCTCTTTATACTTAACTCATTATTAAGTACTTTAATAATCAAACGTTCTTCTCTCATTTGATTCGCACTCCTTTTACATAGGTAGGTTAGAAGGTCTTTCATCTTGTCCTAACTCACATGTAATAATCAAAGCATTTTAACTTCCTTCAGCAAATGTTTTTATGTACCGAAAGCTTGCGACAGGTACATAAGTCTCCCATTTCTATAAGTGGTGAAATGAACGCAAACTTTTAACCAATTCAGTAAGGGTTCAACCAACCTCCAGCTGAATGAAGTTAAAGCCTCCGGCGGATGCCACAGATTTTCAAAGGAAAGAATACCTTCGCGAGCTCGATAAAACCTGGGCGCAAATTCGCCGGTGGAGAATTTGATTCATCATTCCTATAATTTAATTTTATCACAAACTTTAAATTTACGCCTAAGCCTCTCTAAAGGTCAAAATCACAAAAAACAATATACAGTGTTAGTGATCACCCATCTAACACCGTATATTGTTTTTTAATGTTTGTTTTATTGTTAAAAGAAAATGTTCACAAAATTGTTGAAAATCAATCCACTTTTTCTACTTCCACTTTTCCGGAAAAGAAGGTTGCCCCACCTCCCATATCAGCAACGCGATCAGGGGTTAATGAATTTACGAGTTGATTAGAATGCTCCCAAAGGCCTTGAGTGACAACAACTCCAGGTAGCACATGTTCACCAACGACTACTTTCAACAAACATGCTCCGCGATGATTCCATACTTTTACGATCTCACCATCTAAAATCCTTCTTTCAAGCGCATCCTCTTTATTCATAATAAGACGTGGTTCTTTTTCAAGAGATTGATGCCTTTCATTATTCGCAAAGGTTGAATTTAGAAAGTTGTGATTCGGACCAGCAATAAACTGGAATGAATAATCCCCATCATCTTTAAGCGGAATGTAAGTTGGCAATGGCGGGTAACCCGCTTCTGCCATTGTCTCCGAGTACAATTCAACTTTACCGCTTGGTGTTTTTAATTTACCAGGAAATAAAGGTTTTACTTTTGCTTTCACATATTGTTTTTCTTGTAACGTTTCAAACGTAATTCCATCTAAATAAGGATTCTGCGGATAATCAAGAGCAGCCGTGATCATTTCTTCCTCTGTTTCTTTAAATATGGATTCCTCAAATCCCATTGCATCTGCAAGTAATCGAAAGACTTCAACATTGGACTTTGACTCCCCATATGGCTTTATGACCGGCTGTTGGATTTGCATATAATGATGCCAATAAGACGTATATAAATCTGTATTTTCATAGGAAGCAGAAGCAGGCAGCACAATATCCGCATATTTAGCTGTATCGGTTAAAAATAAATCATGGACAACAGTAAATAAATCTTCTCTTTCAAGCCCTTTTTTGACTTTATTTACATTTGGTGCTACGACTGCAGGGTTGGAACTATAATTATAAAGAGATTTAATAGGCGGCTGAAGTGACAATAAAGCCTCACCTAGTAGGTTCATATTAATGATACGTGTCTGTTTATTCTTTAATAAATCTGGTCGCTGTAACCGACCTGTATTATGGGCTAAATATCCTGAATTTCCTTTGATCGCTCCACCGCCTTTTAACAGCCACTGGCCTGTTAAAGCTGGTAAACACGAAATCGTGCGGACAAACATACCTCCATTATCATGATGCTGAGGGCCGTTACCGATTCGAATAAAAGATGGTGATGTTTTCCCATACATGCGGGCAAGTTTATAAATATCCTCAACGGGAACTCCTGTTATTTTTGAAACCGTTTCTGGATCATATTGAAGCACATGCTCTTTTAACTCTTCGTACCCAACGGTATAATCTTGCAGAAACTGATTGTCCACCATATTTTCCGCAAATAAGAGATGCATGATTCCTAGTGCTAGTGCACTATCAGTCCCTGGTAAAATTGGAATAAACCAATCCGCAAAACGACCGGTTTGGTTTTTGTGAACATCAATGACAATAATTTTCGCTCCATTTTTTCGAGCCTTTTTCGCGAGTGCAATTTGATGCATGTTTGTACTTGCAGCATTAATTCCCCAAAAAACAATTAATTTAGAATGAACCGTATCTTCAGGATCTATCCCTACAGAAGCTCCCATTGTATAGTTGTATCCAACCCCGCTAGCAGCAGAACAAATGGTGCGGTCTAATTGCGAAGAACCTAAACGATTGAAAAATCGACGATCCATGCCCTCTGCCGATAATCTGCCCATATTCCCATAAAAACTATAAGGAAGAATACTTTCCGGTCCATCCGATTGGATGAGCTTTTTCCATTGTTCGGAAATCGTCTCAATGGCCTCTTCCCAACTGATTCTTGTGAATTTTCCTTCTCCCTTTGTTCCTACTCGTTTCAATGGATATTTCAAACGATTTTCATCATGAATTCGCGCTGGCATGTTTCGAACTTTATTGCATATATTTCCTTGTGTAACGGGATGTTGAGGATCCCCTTCAACTTTCACAATTTTTCCATCCCTTTTAGAAATAAGCAAGCTACATTGATCTGGGCAATCCAGTGAGCATACAGATGGAAAAACCCCATTCTCTTGATCAATAAATGATTTCAAAGAAGATCACCCCTTTATTTTGCTATTTTCATAGTATTCTAATTGTTAACATTATACTATACGAAAAGAATTTCACCATAATGAAGCCCTTTTGGTTTTATTTCTTAGACCGTATCCTTTATACTGTAGTATATGTGTTTTTAATTCGCATAGCTAAACAAAAAGATTCGGAGGGAATTGTATTTATGAAAAGAATTTTAACAGCCGTTCTAACAGCTGTCCTGCTTTTTACCCCAGTTGGAAGCGTTGTGTTTCAAGATCAACCAACAACGGTAGAAGCTAAAAGGTACAAGTCTGGAAAGAAAAGTTTTAACAGCAATAACAACAGCACAAACAATAACAACTCTGTTATTCAAAAGAAACAGGATAACACGACGAATAACAGTACGAATAAATCTGCTGCAACAAAGAAAAATGGCGGATTTTTCTCTGGCGGTTTAATGAAAGGGCTTATGCTTGGAGGTCTAGCTGGCTTATTATTCGGTGGGTTATTCGGAGGCATGGGATTTTTAGGTGAAATTTTAGGCCTATTCATTAATGTTCTGGCCATTGTCGTTATCATTGTGTTAATCCGTAAAATCTTCCAACACTTTAAGAACAAGAAAAAAGAGGAAGAGAATCCATGGCGCAATTAAGACTTCCAGAACAAGATATTATCAATGCCCTTTGTGTATACACTGCTCAAAAAAAACAAATTAAGCCAGAAGAAGTCGAAATTGAATTAATGTATGATGATGATTATGGATTTTCTGCAGAAGCCTATTGGGGTGGACGTAAGCAAGTATTCGTCATGGTAAATATCATTGAAGCATTACGATTATGGTTAGAAGAGTTTTTAAATAGAGACCCTTATACTGGCATTGAACTGGTTTTGGATGATGAAGAAGGAATTATCGCCCTAATCGGTTAATTCTCAAAGAGAGGAAATGATCATCATTTCTTCTCTTTTTTTATTTTAAACGATAAACTAAAAACCTTTCGTCTTCGTCTCGTAGGTATAAATCAGGAATAATAATCTCTTGATGTAATTGGAATGATGTTTCTCTCTCCAAAAGATCAATATAAAAACCCGTTGCATAATATAAAATAAGATCGATTTCTCGATTCACTTGTTCTTTTGACTCTAAAATGCGCCTAAGTACTTTTTGAAAAATAATCATCGAAAATGGATTGAAAAAGTAGAATTTATTATCTTCCACTCCAATTGGATATTCTTCTGCTAAACAGCAATGAAAGGTGATTTCCTCCTGTCTCACTTTCCTTTTCTTCCCATATAAATGGAGATTTTTCATCGCATTTTGATAAAAACGTTCGTTCATTTCAATTCCAACGACTTTTGCCTGAAAACGATTATGGACATAAAAGTTCAACCTTCCTTTTCCACAACCAAAATCAACGAGACAGTCTGACTGATTCAATTCATACTGATCAAATAATAGCTCTAATCCCTGATAAGGAGTAGGTTCATATGGATGGTAGTGAAAAGAATCATATGCCCGCAAATAATCTTCACCAGTTTTTATATTAAGCGATAAATCATACTCTTCATCGTTCATTTTTTCACCTCCTCATTTATTATCATAATATAATCTTACAACACCCCACGATCTTTTAAAACCAAATCCTTCTTCACAATAAAACCTTAAAAAATCCACCCTTTGTAGAAGGTGGATTTTCATAGAAATTCACAGTTGATTATTTTTCTGAAGATACTTGAACTAAACCATCAAAATTAGGTGCTTCTTTAAGAAACTCTAGTTCAAATGAAGATTGACCAAATTCCTTTAATACTTCTTCGTCAATTTCAGTCGTATACGTCATACGATCCATCGCTTTTGTTACAATTTCCTTATCCATTTCCTGTTTCGTTAAATCTTTAATTGATTTAATCGCAATGTCCACAGCTTCTTCTCTGTTATTGTTGATAAAATCAACTGACTTTTGCTGCGCATTAACAATGCCTTGAACGATTTCATTCTTTTCCTTAACTAATGGACCAGTCGCTGCTAAAACAACGTTTGGCAAGTTTTCTCCATATGCAATTTCCTCTGTACTTACAACTATTTTTGCTCCATTTTCA
Source organism: uncultured Bacillaceae bacterium (assembly GCA_963787345.1). Lineage (GTDB taxonomy): Bacteria > Bacillota > Bacilli > Bacillales > Cytobacillaceae > Bacillus_BD. The sequence continues at coordinate 199,530 of CAWBCW010000027.1, forward strand.
ACTAAAATAGATGCCCATGGTTCAGGTACAGCAGCTAAATCAACTTTACCTGTTTCAAACATCCCTTGATACGTTGCTGGATTTCCTGTTGCATGTTTAATCGATCCACCTATACGAGCTGAAGCCAATCCTTCTATACCTTGCTCCATTAAATACGTTTCAAACTGAACATCATGTGTGCAACCAATCCCCGGTGTAATGAATGTTTTCCCCTTCATATCTTTTAAACTTTCAATTCCACTTTGTTGACTTGCCACAACAACTGTTCCGCCTGATGAGGCACCGCCGATAATTTTCACATCTGCACCATTGGAATAGTTGTTTAATACTGGTCCCGGTCCAACAAGTCCTGCATCGATTTCTCCCGCTTTTAATGCCGTCATAAATGTTCCGCCATCAGGAAATGTGCGGTACTCAATTTCAACATTTTCTCCAAGCGCTTCTTCATAATAACCTTTTTCGCGTGCTACCATTGCTGGTGCATGGTCAATATTTGGAAAGTAACCAATCACGACTTTCTCTTTTGCCGTCTTGTCAGCTTCTCCTCCTGCTTCTTCAGAACCGCCGCATGCTGCTGCAATGCCAATAACTAGTAATAATGTTAATGCTAAAAGCCATTTCTTCATCTTTTTCTCCTCCTAGTCGTTATGCTGCTTCTTTCTGTTCAAGCCCCCATTTAATCATAACCCGTTTTTCAATTCGTTGAAAAACAAGGATGTCTACAATTACACCAATTGTCCCAATGACAATCATAATGGCAATGACCATATCCATGCGGCCAAAATCCGATGCATATTTCAATGTATAGCCAAGTCCTGGCCCTGCACTTAAAAGCTCTCCAGCCATTAATGCTCTCCAAGCAAAAGCCCAAGCAAGTCGTACCCCTGTAACAGCGTACGGAATGGATGAAGGCATAATCACACGGAAAAATAAATCAATTCCGCCAGAACCCATCGTTTGTGCCGCTTTAATATATAGTGGTGTTACATTTTTAATTCCTGTGCGCATATTGATCGTCATCACAATTGCTGCGCCTAAAACGATAATAAAAATAACAGATCTCTCATTTAAACCAAACCACATAATGGCGAGTGGCAGCCAAACAATACTCGGTATACTTTGTAAGGCAATAATGAGTGATCCCAACGTTTCATCAATGATTTTAACTTTAGCTAATAATACTCCAAGGATGACCCCAATAGTTAACGCAATAATTAAACCAATAATGAGTCTCGTAAAACTAGCCCCTAAATCCACCCATAGAGATCCATCTGCCAACATTTCCTGCAGCCCTAACACTACATCAATGGGAGATGGCAGGATGACTTTTGGAATTTCGAAAAATCGAATCGATAGATCCCACAATATAATTAACAACATATAAAAAACAATTCGTTTAATAGCTAACCGCATATTGTAATTCCTCTTCTGCAACTTTATCAATCTCTGACTTTAGTAATTCCATAATCATTTCTTCATACTGAGCAACTTGGTGAATATGTTTTTCTCGCGGCCGTTCAATATTGACATGAATATCTTTTAAAATCGTACCAGGATGGGTCCCCATCACAATGATACGATCGGATAATTTAATTGCTTCTTGGATGCTGTGTGTCACAAAAAGGATCGTCTTTTTTGTTTCCATCCAAATTTTTTCTAGTTCATCATGAAGTCGGATTCTTGTTTGTTCATCAAGTGCTCCAAATGGTTCGTCCATTAATAATACTCTTGGGTTCATCGCTAACGCTCTAGCAATGGCAACTCTTTGTTGCATTCCCCCAGAAAGTTCGTGTGGAGAATGTTTTGCATATTGACTTAATTGCACTAGTTGCAAATATTTATGGGCTATTTCTCGCGCTTCTCTCTTCTTCATTTCCTTTTTCAAAGGAAACATCACATTTTCTTCCACCGTTAGCCATGGAAAAAGAGCAGCCTGCTGAAATACCATTCCACGATCTTTTCCTGGTTTTGTAATCGGTTGTTGTTCTAATGTAAGTTTTCCTTCACTTGGAGTTAACAATCCAGCAACAATATTTAGTAGAGTCGATTTTCCACATCCAGATGGACCTAATAGAGAAACGAATTCCCCTTCTTTTATATCTAAATTTATATTTTTTAAGACTTGTTCCGTATTTCCATAGTTAGCGAAACTCTTTTGCACATTATTAATAGATAGAAACAAGAATATCCCCACCTTTACTATCTTCATAAATCACAGTTGTTTAATCGGATTAATTATATATTATTATATATTTATTGTGGGAAATGTCAATTAATTCCGTTAAGTAAAGTTGAATTTTTTAGACTTCATTGTTATCTCCTATAAAATCGTTTAAAATGGGGTTAAATGATACATATCCTATTATTCTTATATAGATTCCATAAAGTGAAACTTACATCAGTAGGGTTTTCTTTCATCCCCACTGATGGTTAGTCACGCAGAGCCTGATTGATTTATCTAAGGGCTGAAGCCCAAAGATAAATCTTATCTCACCAATCGGAGGTTTACGGGCAGCTGATCCCCCACCTATCTTCTCTTACTGTACTTAGAATCTTGAGGTGGAGGTCTTACTGCCCGTTAAGCCTGATAAATCTATTTATTGGAAAATGTATTGTCTAATAGTAAAGAGGTGAACATCATGAGAATTTATCAATCTGTGCTTGACTTGATTGGAAAAACACCAATTGTCAAGCTAAATAAATTACCCCATGCAAATGGAGCAGAGGTCTTTATGAAGTTAGAATCCTATAACCCAGGTGGGAGTGTAAAGGATCGCGCTGCTTTAAATATGATTGAGCAGGCGGAAAAAGAAGGGAAATTAATTCCTGGTAAAAGTACCATTATCGAGCCTACCTCTGGCAATACAGGAATTGGAATTTGTATGGTCAGTGCTGTGAGAGGATATCGATGCATTATAACCATGCCTGATAACGCTACAAAAGAACGCGTTAAAATTATGAAGGCTTATGGTGCAGAGGTCATCCTGACTCCTTCAAGCCTCAGAATGCAAGGGGCTATTGATGAAGCCAACCGTATTGCGGAAAAAACACCTGATAGCTTTATTCCAATGCAATTTGAAAATCCTGCGAATGCAGATGCGCACCGAAAAACGACTGCTATTGAAATCATCGAGGCATTCGGTGGAAATTTAGACGCACTTGTTCTTACAGCTGGGACAGGCGGTACGGTTACTGGTACGGGCGAAGAGTTAAAAAAACATATCCCAGACATAAAAATTTATGTGGTTGAACCAGAAGGCTCACCCGTGCTATCAGGAGGCCAACCAGGACCGCATAAAATTCCAGGAACAGGACCGGGCTTTATTCCGACGATCTTAAACCGAGAGGTCTATGACGAAATCCTCCTTATTGAAGATGATGATGCTCAAGTTATGGCACGACGACTTGCAGCACAAGAAGGTATTTTTGTAGGGGCATCTGGTGCTGCTTCTGCTCACTTTGCCATTAAAGTTGCAAAAGAACTTCCTCCTGCTGCAAAAGTTCTCTGCTTAGCGCCAGATACAGGTGAACGATATTTATCATCTGACTTATTTCCTGAATAATAATAAAAGAGGCTAGTGATTAGCCTCTTTTATTATCAGATCACTTCGGAATCGAATGATCTTGAGTTGGAACTCGCAGTAACAGTATGCCACCAATTATAAATAAAACGACAAGACTGAAAACTCCACTATTTGTACTTCCGGTCATTTGAGCTGTTATACCGACAAGCAACGGCCCTAATATTGCGGCAAACTTTCCGAAGACACTGTAAAATCCAAAGAACTCATTAGATGACTCTTTCGGTACTAATTTTGCAAAATAGGAGCGGCTCAACGCTTGAATCCCACCCTGTGAAGTCCCGACTAACATCGCCAAAATCCAAAAGTCTAAAGCCGAATCAAGAAAATAGGCATAACCACAAACAATAATATAAATCACGATTCCTACCATTATCATCGTCTTTTCGTTATATTTTCCTGCCAACTTTCCAAATAAAATTGTAAAAGGTGCTGCTACTACTTGTGTCACGAATAATACAATTAATAGCGTTGTAGATGAAATTCCTAAATCCGATCCAAATACAGTCGACATATTGATAACCGTATGAACACCATCAATATAAAAAAAGTAAGCTAACAAGAAGACGAATATTGGTTTATATTCCTTAATGTTTTTAAATGTTTTATACAACTTTTTAAAACTAGTCGAAACCGGATTCGAAACCCGATCAACATAGTATCTCTGTTCGACGCTTTTTAACATTGGAATCGTAAAAAAACCCCACCATAAAGCAGTGATGACAAAAGCAATTTGACTTGCAATCGTTACGGATAATGGAAGAATGTTTAATTGTGCTATCATAATAAGGCCAATTGAGATAACAAACGGGATAATACTACCTATATACCCTAATGCAAATCCGTTTGCAGAAATCTTCTCCATTCTTTCTTCTGTCGTCACATCCACGAGAAAAGCATCATAAAAAATATTCGCACCTGTAAAACCGATCGATGTGAGAATAAAACAAACGAGCAAAATCATCCATTGACCACTTGGAACAACAGCAAGCATAAGGGTAAAAACAATCCCTAACGCAGCGAAAATGATAAAAAAACGTTTTTTAAAGCCTTTGAAATCTGCAATCGTTCCTAAAACGGGTGCTAAAACGGATACAATTAAGGTCGAAAGTGAATTCGCATACCCCCAAAAAGCAGTAGAAGTGGCAGCATCAATACCAGCTTCCGCTGCCGAAGCCTTAAAATACAAAGGCAGTATAGCTGTTACGACAATAAGGGCGTAAGCTGAATTAGCCCAATCATAAAAAGCCCAACTTCGTTCGGATGCTGTCATTTTTTTCATAGCTAACCCTCCAGAGATCGAATATGTGACTCTAAAACGGCGGACCTATGATCCTACTTTAATCACTTTGAGCTCCTTCTAGTTTACTATGGGAACAGCCATTATTATTAAAAAATGGTAAAAAAATTATTAAGTTTTCCGAAGAATATAAAAAACGCTCGGAGCTTTTCTCCGAGCGTACTACGTTATTTCTTTATTGATTGAATTAATTCGATCACTTCAGGGTTGAATCCTTTTACCGCACGATCCCCTACAACCGTAACAGGGACACCTAAGAAACCAAACTTCTCAACTTCTTCTTGGTATTCTTCATTTTTCAATACATCGCGTACTTCAAAAGGAATTCCTTCTTCTCCCAATGCCTTCTTAACCATATCACATTCTACACAATCCGCTGTAGAATAAACGATTACCGGATTACTCATTTCCAATAGCCTCCTTAATCGCATCCTTTTTAATTTTCCAGTGCGAAGTATTCCATTGTACTTCTCCATTTTCAATTAAGAAAATTTGCGGTGATTCATGCTTAATTCCAAAATCCTCCGCAATTTGATTAGATACAGGTCGATCTTCAATAACATGAACAACTGCTGCTGATGTAGGATTTTCACTCACAAACCCTTGAAATTCATCATATGCTTTTGCACTGATCGGACAGGTTGTACTATGCTTAAATAATAATTGTTTTCCAGGTTGCTTGACAAATTCATGTAGTTCTTCAATACTATGTAACTGCTTAACAGCCATTACGAACACCCTTTCTTTATACAGTAACGATTATTTTCCTTTCATACATTAACATATGAAATCCAAAATCACTAATTTTTTGCTCTACATCCAAAAATCCAGTTATTCATTACAAATAACTGGATTTCAATGATTTTCTTAGGAAATCATAACTTTACAAATATCATTTGTAAACTCAACTGGGTCTTGAATTGGCAGTCCTTCGATAAGCAGCGCTTGGTTGTATAGAAGGTTCGTGAATAAACTCAATTTATCTTTATCCCCTTCATAAGCCTGTTTCAATGATTGGAATACCTCATGATGCGCATTAATTTCTAGCACTTTATCTGCTTTGACTTCTTGATCATTTGGCATCGCATTTAATACTTTTTCCATTTCAATCGAAATTTCTCCATCAGCCGTTAAACATACTGGATGATTTTTTAGTCGTTTCGATATGCGCACATCCTTCACTTTTCCTGCTAAAATGTCTTTCATTGCATCGAAGAGTTCTTTATTTTCCTTCGTTTCCTCTTCTGTTTCTTTCTCGTCCTCCGCTTCAATCCCAAGATCTCCGCTTGATACAGATTTGAATTCTTTCTCTTTATAAGTCATGAGCATTTTAATCGCAAACTCATCAATTTCATCTGTGAAGTATAAAATTTCATACCCTTTATCGGCCACTAATTCCGTTTGTGGCAATTTATCAATTCGTTCATTCGATTCGCCCGTTGCATAGTAAATATACTTTTGATCTTCTGGCATTCTCGATACGTATTCATCCAATGTTACGAGCTTTTTCTCTTTAGATGAGTAGAACATTAATAAATCCTGTAAAACATCTTTATGTTGCCCAAAATCATTGTACACGCCAAACTTTAACTGTCTGCCAAAAGCACTATAGAATGTTTCATATTTTTCTCGTTCATTTTTTAATAGGCTTTGTAATTCACTCTTTATTTTCTTATTAATATTTTTGGCAATTCGTTGTAATTGACGGTCATGTTGCAGCATTTCTCTAGAAATATTAAGCGATAAATCCTCTGAGTCAACCAGCCCTTTTACAAAACTAAAATAATCTGGCAAGAGGTCTGCACATTTTTCCATGATAAGTACACCATTTGAATAAAGTTCTAACCCTTTTTCATATTCTTTAGAATAGTAATCAAATGGCATGTTTTCAGGAATGTAAAGAATCGCATGATAGCGAATCGCTCCATCAACACTTGTATGAATCGATTTTAATGGTTTATCAAAACCATAATGTTTTTCTTGATAGAACTTTTCATAGTCCTCGTCCGTTAACTCAGTTTTATTTTTCTTCCAGATTGGAACCATGCTATTAATGATTTCTTCTTCACTGTATTGCTCAAATTCATTTTCGCTATCTTCTTTCGGTCTACTTTTTGTCACATCCATTTTAATCGGATAACGGATAAAATCTGAATACTTTTTAATGATCGATTTTAGACGGAATTCTTCTAAAAACTCTTCATAGTTTTCGTCTTCTGTATTTTCTTTTATCTTTAATGTAATCTCGGTACCAACCGAATCTTTCTCAGCCTTTACAACCGTGTAACCATCCGCACCTTTAGACTCCCATTTGTAAGCTTCATCACTGTTCAATGCTTTACTTATGACAGTTACAACATCCGCAACCATAAACGCTGCATAAAAACCAACCCCAAATTGGCCGATAATATCATATCCATCTTTAATTTCATTTTCATTTTTAAATGCAAGCGATCCGCTTTTTGCAATTACTCCTAGGTTGTTTTCAAGCTCTTCTTTTGTCATCCCAATTCCGGTATCGATAATCTTTAAAGTCCGATCGTCTTTGTTCGGGATCACTTTTATGTAATAATCATCTTGATTAAATTGTAAGTTATCATCTGTTAATGCTTTGTAATAAATTTTGTCAATCGCATCACTTGCATTGGAGATTAATTCTCGCAAAAATACTTCCTTATGTGTATAAATCGAATTAATCATTAAATCCAATAACCTTTTTGACTCTGCTTGAAACTGTTTCTTTTCCATATAAATTTCTCCTTTCAATGCTTCTTTACGCAGTGATTTTAACATAAATAGTATAGCAAATTATTAGCACTCTCTCAACCCGAGTGCTAATCACCATATAAAAAAAAGATCCCAGCGATATTCTAGGATCTTCATTGATAGCTTAACCTTCAAACTTTCTGAAAACTAATGTCGCATTATGTCCACCAAATCCTAGTGAATTCGACACCACGACATTCACCTGCTTTTCTCTAGCTGTATTTGGGACATAATCCAAATCCAGTTCCTCGTCAGGCGTTTCGTAATGAATTGTCGGCGGAATCATCGAATCTCGAATAGATAGAATTGAAAAGATCGCCTCAACCGCACCAGCCGCCCCTAACATATGTCCAGTCATCGATTTAGTTGAACTGATCGCTAACTTGTAGGCATGGTCTTTGAATACTGTTTTAATCGCCTTCGTCTCATAAAGATCATTTAATGGCGTTGATGTTCCGTGTGCATTAATATATTCAACTTCAGTTGGATCGATACCGGCATCATCCAATGCATGTTTGATTGCACGCGCAGCACCTTCTCCTTCTGGAGCTGGAGAAGTAATATGATAGGCATCCCCCGTCGCTCCATAGCCAATAATTTCACCGTAAATTTTTGCACCGCGGGCTTTCGCATGCTGAAGTTCTTCTAAAATTAAAATTCCAGAACCTTCAGCAATAATAAATCCATCGCGATTTTTATCAAAAGGACGGCATGCTGTTTGCGGGTCGGGATTCGTTGACAGAGCCGTCATATTTGAAAAGCCTGCAATCGTCATTTCCGTAATTGTCGCTTCAGTCCCTCCAGCAATCATTGCATCGGCATTGCCATTTTGAATCGCACGGAATGCATCACCAATTGAGTTTGCTCCTGATGCACATGCAGTGACAGAAGCGTTATTTATCCCCTTTGCTCCTATTTCAATGGAGACCCTTCCTGCAGCCATATCCGGAATAAACATCGGAATCGTAAAAGGGTTAACCCTTCTCTGTCCTTTTTCTAAGAACTTTTTATGCTGTTCTTCAAACTCTCCTAAACCACCAATCCCTGAACCAATCCAAACACCCACTCGTTCTGGATTTATATTTTCACCGACTCTAAGGCCCGCATCTTCAACTGCCATTTTACTTGCAGCAATTGCTAATTGACTAAAACGTCCCATTCTTCGCGCTTCTTTACGATCCATATATTCTTCAGGCTTAAAACCTTTAACCTCGCCTGCGAGCTTCACATCTACTTTATCTAAATTGATTGATTGCGCAATTTCAATTCCTGAAATTCCGTTTTTGATATTTTCCCATGTTGACCAAACATCATTTCCTAACGGGGTCAAAGCCCCAATCCCTGTAATCACAACTCTATTTTTCATAAATTTTTATTCTCTCCTATATTCTATCCTTCATTATTTATCCAAATTAAGGAGTCTAGCGAAGTCTGTTATACTCCTTTTGTAGTCAATTTTAACTTTGATTTCTACTTTATTATACATACGAATAACTAATAAAATCCAACATAACCTTCATCGCTTTAATTCTAGTGAAATCTTCAGTATGATTATATTAGTGAAAATACGGGGGGATAATTATGAATTATCATTTAACTCCATTAAGTGATCATGGAATTATAATTGAATTGGGCAATGAAATCAATACCAATACATATTCACATGTCCAAATTATTTCAAACTATTTAGAAGAAAACCCTTTCCAATGGATGACAGAATATGTACCTGCTTTTACAACAGTTACCATTTATTATAACCCACAAACCATTTTCTTGTCCCATGGTTCAAATACACTTCCATTTGATTATGTAAAGAAACAGGTAAATCAGATGCTGCTCCAATTACAATCAAAAACAAGCCTACCAGCAAATGTCATTGAAGTACCTGTTTGCTATGGAGGTGAATGGGGACCTGATATTGAAATCGTTGCAAGCATGAATCGTCTATCAATCGAAGAGGTTATTAGAATCCATACATCTAATCGCTATCAAGTGTATATGATTGGTTTTGCACCGGGATTTCCTTATCTTGGAGGATTATCCACTAAGTTAGCAACACCAAGAAAACAATCCCCCAGGTTGGCCATTCCCGCAGGCTCTGTTGGAATAGCTGGTAATCAAACAGGTATTTACCCTCTTGAAACTCCCGGAGGTTGGCAAATTATTGGGAAAACACCTCTTCAACTATTCCGCCCTACGAACGATCCTCCATGTCTATTAAAAGCGGGAGATCAAATTGTCTTTAAATCGATTAGTAAAGAGGAATTTTACAAACGGGAGGGCAGTCTTCAAGTATGATTACCATTCTAAAGCCAGGGTTTCTAACAACAATACAAGATATAGGTCGCTACGGGTATCAAAAATATGGTGTAGTTACTAGCGGAGCAATGGATTCTATCTCACTAAGACTAGCAAACTTATTAGTTGGGAATGAAGAAAATCAACCCGCACTTGAAATGACGATACAAGGACCTCATATTCGATTTGAACAAGATTCATTAATCGCCATAACAGGAGGAGATCTCTCTCCGACGATCGAACAAACTCCAATCCCTCTTTGGAAAGCGATTTTTGTAAAAAAAGGCACAGAATTGAAATTCACAAAACCTCAGACTGGCTGTAGAGCTTATTTAGCGATAACAGGAGGCTTCGACATTCCAATGGTGATGGGAAGTAGCTCAACCTACCTTCGGGCCAACATTGGAGGCTTTAGAGGGAGACCTTTAAAAGCCCGGGATCAACTTTCTATTTTTCCACCGAAACAACGAATGTTTAAAGCTCTCGAACAAGTTCGGCAAAGGCTGGAAAACTATGCCTTCATTGAAATGAACTGGTCCATTTCAACGGAATATATTCCTAAGTTCAGTTCTCACCCAATCATTCGGATTATAAAAGGGCGTGATTATCATGCATTTACTCAGGAATCTCAATATCAAGTATTTCACGAACCCTTTTCAATAACGCCTAACTCCGATCGAATGGGTTATCGCTTGTCAGGGCCTTTATTAAAATTAAATGAGCAAAAGGAAATGATTTCAGCAGCAGTCACATTTGGAACGATTCAAGTACCATCAGAAGGTAACCCAATTATCCTTATGGCCGATCGACAAACAACTGGCGGATACCCAATTATCGGCGAAGTTGCTACTGTTGATTTACCCTTGTTAGCTCAAACAAAGCCTGGTGACTCCCTTTCCTTTTCTGAAATTACTCATAAGGATGCACAGCTCCTTTATTTAAAAAATGAGCAGAACATTCGATCGATCAAACATGGAATCATACAAAAATATCGAAAGGAAGCCAAGTATGTACAAAATTGATTTAAACTGTGATATGGGTGAAAGCTTTGGTACCTACCAGCTAGGTAATGACGAAGAGATTTTAGATTTTGTTACTTCCGCTAATATTGCCTGCGGTTTCCACGCTGGAGACCCAACGACAATGAGAAAAACAGTTAAGATGGCTTTAGAAAAAAATGTCGCCATCGGAGTACATCCAGGATTACCAGATCTGGCAGGTTTCGGCAGGAGAAATATACAGATTACACCAGAAGAAGCTTATGACCTCGTTCTCTATCAAGTTGGAGCATTATCTGCCTTTGTTAAAGCAGAAGGAGGTAAACTTCAGCACGTAAAACCCCATGGTGCCTTATATAATATGGCAGCTAGAGATTATTCCTTATCTCTGTCCATCGCAAAGGCCATCTACCGGATGGATCCAGAACTCATTCTCTTTGGTTTAGCAGGAAGTGAACTGATTAAAGCTGGGGAAAAAGTTGGTTTACGTTGTGCAAATGAGGTATTTTCAGATCGCACCTATCAACAAGATGGGACATTAACCCCAAGAACGAATTCAAATGCAATCATACACACACAAGAGAGAGCTGTTAATCAGGTCATTCGCATGATCAAAGAGGGAAAGGTCCTTTCCCAACAGGGACTAGATGTACCGATAAATGCGCAGACCATATGTATTCATGGAGACAACAAACACGCATTAGAATTTGCAAAACACCTTTCATCCTCCCTATTAAATGAAAAAGTCACGGTAGTGAAGGCGGCAGATTTATTTAATCTTGATTAAAGCGATTCAACTAAATCAATATCATCATCAGTACAGATACACAATTACAAAACAGGAAACTATTAATGTTTAATTTATGTAAAATAAAAAGATCCTCCTATAAAAGCTAAAAGCTGTCCCGAAAGACAGCTTTTTTCAATTAGCTTATTCTAAAACATTCACTAAAGTCCCAATATCTTCAATATAAACCTTCACTTCATCTCCTGATTTCAACCAAACCTGCTGGTCCTCTGGATATCCTAATATCACTCCATCCGGTGTTCCTGAAAAAATGAGATCACCTGGTTTTAATGTAAGATGCTGCGATAAATAACTAATTATCGTTGCACAATCAAAAATCATATCTCTAGTATTAGCTGATTGACGTAATTCCCCATTAACCCTCAATTGAATATCCAAGTTGGTTGGATCTAATTCATCAGCTGTTACTAACTCAGGTCCGATCGGAGCAAATTCATCACATGTTTTTCCTAATAACCACTGTCCCGTTCGAAATTGAAGATCACGTGCGGACAAATCATTCCCCACCGTATAGCCAAAAACATAAGACAATGCTTCTTCTTTTGAAACATTCACTGCTTCTTTTCCAATTACAATGACTAATTCCGCCTCATAATCAAACTTTTCAGCATTATGCGGAAGTGTGATCATTTGTTTGTGTGCCGACAATGCGTTATTAAACTTACTAAATAAAACAGGCGAAGTTGGAATTTCCATATTGGATTCTTTCGCGTGATCTACATAGTTTAATCCGACACAAATAATTTTTTCTGGCTGTGTAATACATGGTGCATATAAAATTTCCTCTTCAGAAAGGTATGACACATCTTTTGTTGTTAAATCGTTTAATTGTAAAAGTGCCCTTTCCCCATCTTGGATTACTTCTTCAATTGTGGTTGGAACGTCTAATGACAATAATGTTGCTTCTTGTTTAACATCGATGATCCCCTTATCTGTTTTAACCCCTAATGAAATTTGATCTCCAACTCTAAATTGTATAAATCTCACTTTTCTTATCCTCCTATTTTCCTTAAACACGGAAAGATTTCTCAATATAATTAATTCTCCCACTGTTCAATAAATTCCTCTATACCTTCAATTCTTTTAATAAAAATAAAGATATATTCACAATCCATCTATTGTAAATATATAAAATTAGTTGTACTTTTATAATAACAGAATTTTCAAAAAATGGAGGGGTGAAAACAGTTAAGATAAAATCCATAAAAATTTATAAAAACCTACAATTTATTTTGTAGGTTTACGCTTAGAAAGCAAGTCCTCAATGGCTTCATCTAGAAGTTTGCTCATTGGAATCTTAGTTTCGTTAGATAGATTTTTAAGGTTCTCGTATAAGTCCATACGAACTGTATTAGATAATACTTTTCTTGTTCTAAGTCCACGATTTTTACTCATATTTCATCATCTCTAAACAAGTATATATTTAACTCTATTTACTTTCGACTACATTCAATCAAAAGTATAATAGAGTTAAGGTGGTGAAGATATGATATTAGCAAAAAAGGTGAGGTTGAGACCGACAAAAGAACAAGAAAAACAGTTATGGAAATCAGCAGGAACTGCTCGATGGACTTACAATTGGGTGTTAAACAAACAACAAGAGAATTATAAACAGGGCGGAAAGTTCTTGTCAAACAACGACTTGAGAAAAGAAATTACTCAACTAAAGAAAACAGTCGATTTCAAATGGCTGTCTGATGTATCAAATAATGTTGCGAAACAAGCTGTAAAAGATGCCTGTGATGCTTATAAGAAATTTTTCAAAGGACAATCGGATTTCCCTAAGTTTAAAAGCAGAAAGAAGTCCAAAGCATCGTTTTACAATGACACAGCTAAGTTAAAAGTAAAAAGAAACCTCGTTTTGATTGAAAAAGTAGGATGGATTAAAACAAGCGAGAAATTGCCTATGAATGTGAAATACAACAATCCAAGGATTAGCTTTGATAAAAAGTATTGGTATATTGCTGTAGGTGTAGAAGAGGAAGTCGAACAGCTGGAACTAACTGATCAAGTCATAGGCGTTGATTTAGGAATCAAGAAGTTAGCCGTTTGTTCCAATGGTCAAACCTTTAAAAATATCAACAAAACTAAAGAAGTTAAAAAGGTCGAGATACGATTACGTAGGTTGCAACGTAAGGTTTCTCAAAAATATGAAATGAATAAGCGAGGTGAAAACCAGTTTGTCAAAACATGCAATATTATAAAAATCGAAAAGAAAATACAACATCTACACAGACGGTTGAAAAACATTCGTGATAATCACATTCATCAATCAACAAATGCAATCGTGAAAACCAAACCTTGCAAAGTTGTAATGGAGGATTTGAATGTAAGCGGCATGATGAAAAATCGTCATTTATCCAAAGTATTAGCTGATCAAAAACTGTATGAATTTATATGTCAAATGAAATATAAATGTGAAAAATATGGCATTGAATTTATACAAGTAGATCGTTTTTATCCATCATCAAAAACATGTTCATCGTGTGGAAAGATTAAGAAGGACTTAAAACTTTCTAACCGCACATATAAATGTGGATGTGGATTAGAGATAGATAGGGATTTAAATGCTTCAATTAATCTAGCTAACTTTGGAAAATTAACAGTTTAATCACAAATAAGATACTGTTAATGTGTAGGATTCGTTGTATCCGAATTTACGCTTGTGGACTGTCATATCAGACGAAAGTAGCTTTGGCAAAATCGGACAGATAGAAGCAAGAAGTAAACAAGGCTTATAGATTTTTATAAGTTTTTGGCAACGGTTGATTATCTATGAATGTATTTGAGGCAATAAAGAAAAGACGGGAAATTACAGTATTTCAAGATAAGCAAATTCCAAAAGAGGTATTAGAACAAATATTGAACGCAGGCCATTTATCTCCTGCGGGAAATAACCTTCCATCAAGAGAATTTATTTTAGTACAGGATCCAGAGATGTTAAAGCATTTATCAAAATCCACACCTTTTGTTCCTTGGCTAGAAGGTGCTTCAGCAGCGATTGTTATTACCGGCCGGCCAGATATCAGTAAATACTGGCTTCAGGATGCGTCAATTTCCAGTGGATTTATTTGGTTAGCCTCAACAGAGCTAGGTCTTGGTGCAGCATTTGGCGCCATCTATCATGCCGAGGATGCAGCCCAATCCTTCAAGAGAGAAAATTATGTCCGACAAGCTTTATCTATTCCAGAGGATCGGCGGATCGTTGCTATCCTAGGACTTGGGTATCCAGAAAAGCTGCCTCCGGCAAAATCACAATTACCGCGGGAAACGATTGTTCATTATGATCAGTTTCAACAATAGTTTATAACGATAATCAAAATAATAAGGCTGTTCCACGTAAATGGAACAGCCCCCTAATTTGTATTTATTACATTGACATCGAGCGTGACAATTGTGGATTTTTCAGCCAATAAACTGCAATGAAAATACCGAGAATCAGCACCACAGTCGCAAAGTAATAGGGATAATTAACATTAACATCAAATAATGCCCCACCTAAAATCGGACCAAATATATTTCCGATGCTCGTAAACATAGAGTTCATTCCACCAACAAACCCCTGTTCATTTCCAGCGATTCTTGATAAATAGGTCGTAATCGCAGGTCGAAACAAATCAAAGCCCACAAACAACATGAAAGTGGTTAAGACAACAGCCAAATACGACTGGACCATTGTCATAATGAAGGTAAGGGCTGCGGATAATATAAGACAATAAAGAACAACTGTAATTTCTCCAAACTTTCTAGCCATGCGGTCAAATAAAAATAATTGAGCAATAGCGCCAAGCAGCCCGCCTCCCATGACAACAATGGCTATATCTTTCGGTGTAAAGGCAAATTTAACATCTACAAACAAGCTGACAAGTGATTCAAAAGCAGCGAGTCCAAAGCTCGCAATTAATATTAAGATAAACGGAATAAAATACAAAGGCTGAAAAATTTTCTTGGCCGTATCCTTTTTATCGATCTCAACAGTTTGCTGGAACTCTTCGTGTTTCACTCGATCGGGTTCTTTTAATAAAAGAAAGGATAGAATTGCAGCTGCGATCCCAAAAAAGGCCGCTACGAAAAAGGGAAGCCGCGTATGAACTTCTGCTAAAAAACCGCCAATTCCCGGCCCAACGATGAACCCTGTATTAATGGCGGCCGACATATACCCGAGCGCTTTCGATCTTTCGTTTTTTGTTGTAATATCAGCAAGGAAAGCTGTTACAGCTGGCATAATAAACGCGGCACTAATGCCGCCCAGCGCACGCGAAAAAAATAAAACCGAAACGCTCTCACCTACTCCAAATATGAATTCAGAAACTCCAAAAATAATAAGTCCAATGATAATCATTTTCTTACGTCCATAACGATCTACCCATTTACCTGCAATTGGAGAAGCGATTAATTGAAATAAAGCAAACATAGCGACAAGGTACCCCATAATCGAACCGCTAATATGCAGTTCATGCATAAGTGTCGGCATGACTGGAATGACTAAACCGATCCCTAAAAAAGCAAGAAATAAATTGCCAAGTAAAATAAACAAGGTGACTTTTTTACTTTTTTGAAGTACCATCCGATGATTTCTCCTTTGCACGAGTGTGCGACTATAGAATGATTTTATTGCATATCAAATTCGCCTTGGCGTATTTGCGCCTAGATAATACCTTCACTCGCGAAGGTATTCTTTCCCTTGAAAATCGCATGTCTCCGCCGGAGGCTTTAACTGCATTCAGCCAAGGTTTGAACCCCCCACTGAATGATTTAAAAAACTTTGCATTCATCTCACCACTTATAGAAGCGGGAGACTTCCGCTGAATGATGTTAAAATTATATTACTAAAGAGATTATAACTGTTTTGATTAAACAGGCAAACCCAAAAGGACCAATACAGCTCCTTTTTATTTATCGTCAAAATAATAAATAGAGACAACAAAAAAACACCCCGTTTTATTCTGATTTTGCAATAGAATAAATGGAGTGCTTCCGTCAAAACTTGATTACAGTATTTCAATACTATTCAAGTTTTGATAATAAGTTGTTAAATCACGATTTGATGGGGCATGACGGGCTCGAACCGCCGACCTCTTGGTTGTCGACCAAGCGCTCTCCCAGCTGAGCTAATGCCCCGCATTTAAAGTTCCACATTTCTCTTGTTCGGACATTTATTACTATATATTATTTCCTCCTCTTTGTCAAACTCTTTATTTTATTTTGTAATAATCAAACTTTTTACTCCAATTAATTAAAGCTATTCTATAGATTAGCTAAGTCATAATCCCTTGCACTCTCTCATAAATATGGACAAGGGGCAGGAAGACATTGAGGGGAGAGCGGCGGATGGAAATCAACTTAAATTTAAAGGAATCGATTACTAAATATGAGAACAGTTGAAACTTATTTTTATTTAATTTTCGGAGCCGTCTTACAAGGAATGTCAATGTCCTTATTTTTATTCCCACATTCAATCCCTTCAGGCGGTGGAGCGGGACTTGCCATCCTAATTAATCATTTCTTCCATCTCCCACTCGGCTTTTCCCTATGGATCGCAAACGCCGTCTTTTTAATATTTGCGCTTAATTATTTTGGATTCACATGGACATTCAGAACGTTATTTTCTGTAGCGGTTACTTCCACAACCGTCAGCATCATTACACCTCTCGTCCCCCATTTTCATTTTCATATTCTTCTTGAACTATTAATCGGCGGTCTTGGTTTTGGAATCGGCGTTGGTCTGCTCATTCGAAAAGGAGCTTCCAGCGGCGGCATGGTCATTCCAGCCTTAATGATCTCCTCCTATCGAAACTGGAGACCAGGAAAAGTGATGATGGTTATTAATCTTTTCATTTTTTTATTAACGTCTATTGTGATTGATTATAAAATTGTTATTTATGCGATTATTTGTCAGTTTATTTCTACAAATATGATTGACCTCATTCAAAGGTTTAATTTTTACAAATATAATTTTCTTTCCCCTAGTTGGAGAAAAAGATAAAGATGAAATCCTTTCTACTTAAGGGTATGATTTTTTCACCTTATGTCTATTATGGAGATAGCCTATTAGAAAATAATGGATATTATGATGAAGGTGGATTATGGAACAACAAAAAGAGAAAGTACAAGTAAAAGCAAATATTGAAGATAACGTCACTTATTTACGTCAGGAACTTGGAGTTGGAAAAAGCTTTGATATCGTCCATTTAGATGTGGAATATGCAGAACATAAAATGGCGATGTTTTTAGTCGACGGCTTAGTTAAAGACGACCTTCTCCATTTATTAATGAAGTTTTTAGCTAAAGTAAAAAAGGAAGAACTTGAAAAAGATGTACTAAAAAAGTTATTAAGAACCTATATTCCCTATATTGAAATTAGTACGACAGATGACTTAAGCGAAGTCGTAAGCGGAGTTTTATCGGGTCCAACTGCACTCATTGTCGATGGAATTGACGAAGCCATCTTAATTGATGCTCGAACATACCCTGTTCGTGGTCCAGAAGAACCAGATACAGAAAGAGTTGTTCGTGGTTCCCGAGATGGTTTTGTAGAAACGATTGTATTTAATACCGCTTTAACAAGGAGAAGAGTTCGAGATCGTTCCCTTCGAATGAAATTTATGCAAGTCGGACGTAGGTCCAAAACAGATGTTGTGCTTTGTTATTTGGAGGATATTGCCGACGAAGATATGGTCAAAAAATTAGAAGATACGATTTCTAAAATTGATACAGATGGTCTGCCAATGGCTGATAAAACAATTGAAGAGTATATTTCGGGCAGTTATTGGAATCCGTTTCCAGTCGTTCGGTTTACGGAAAGACCTGATACAGCTGCAACACATCTTTTTGAAGGCCACGTTATTATTTTTGTCGATGGTTCACCTTCTGCGATGATTACTCCTGTAACGTATTGGCACCATTTATCACACGCTGAAGAATATCGAAACAATCCGATCTCAGGAACTTACTTGCGACTTGTCCGATATTTAGCGGTTTTTTCATCGATCTTCTTATTACCTCTATGGTATTTATTCACATTAGATCCACATTTATTACCAGAGGGACTAGAGTTTATCGGTCCTAATAAAAATGGGAACATCCCATTAATCATCCAGTTTATAGTAATTGAAGTAGGTCTTGATATGCTCCGTATGGCTGCTATTCATACACCAACCTCATTAGCCACGGCACTAGGTCTTGTCGCAGCCCTCATGATCGGGCAAGTAGCGGTTGAAGTAGGATTAATTACAAATGAAGTCATCTTATACTTTTCGATAGCCGCTATCGGAACTTTTGCAACACCAAGCTATGAACTTGGGCTCGCCAACCGACTTGTTAGAATTAGTTTGCTGCTTCTCACAGCGATGTTCCATGCCCCTGGGTATATCATTGGAATAACTCTATTCATCATTTTTCTATCCAGAATGGAATCTTTTGGTGTGCCTTATCTTTGGCCTTTTATTCCATTTAACATTCGGACCTTACGAGACGTTCTCATTCGCGCACCGATTCCGTTGAAAAATAGAAGACCACGAATATTAAATCCAAAAGACCCTGATCGTTAATCAAAAAACACTGAGCACCCTCCATGACTTGGAAGGTGTTCAGCATTTTATAAAGCATCAATGTTCAGTGAAATGCATTCATTATTTTCAACTATCATTTTATTCATTTGATTAATATGTCCAACCTGATGAATGGAGAGAAATGCGCGAATCCAAGATCCATGGCCAAATACAAGGATATTACTGCATTCCTTATACTTTTCTAAAAACGTAAAAATTCGGCCTTCAAAATCCACTAAACTTTCTCCAAGCAATAAATCTCTTGGATGTTGGAGCCAATTCTCCCCCACCGCATTCATTAAATCAGCTTTAGGCCGGCCTTCAAATGTCCCAAAATCCAATTCGTCTAATAATGGTTCAGTCATTGCCATAAATCCATATAAATTGGCGGTTTGATGAGTTCTTTTCAGCGTACTAGCTAATATCAATTGAAATGGGGCAAGCTTTTCTAATCCATCTTGATTGTTTTTTATCTTCTGTTGGACGTCCTCAGTAACTGGTAATATGTCAATGTCTTTTCTGCCCTGAAGCCATGTATTTACATTCCATTCTGTCGGAAGATGTCTTATAAAGGTAATTTGCATCCATCTTCCTCCAAATAAAAGGTTTCACTTCTTAAGCCACAACGTTGAACTTCTAGTTGAAGCACGTCGTGAATTTTAACATTTCCTAAATTAACATTTGTCCCAATCTCATTAATAAAAAACATTTGTTGGCTTGATGTTGGCGCCTCAAATATTATCTTATTCACATCTAGGCCATTTATTAATTCACTAATGAGGTTGGTTTTTACGTTGCCATTTTTTTGATAAATCCCTGAAGTACCAGAATCCCTTCCTTCTGTTATCACATAAGTACTTCCTGCTTCGAATAATTGAACGAATTCATTTTTCCATTCGGAAATAGACATATCAGCTTCTGTATCCTTTGAACCTACCTCCGCCAATACATTGAAATCCTTTTTTACCATTTTAATGATTTCACAACGTTCCTCTAACGGAATATGAAAAGTACCATTTGAAATTTCCACCCATTGAATTCCTAACGCTTTTAACCAGTTCAAATATTCTTCCACTTTATTTTGCATATATGATTTTTCAAATAAAGTTCCACCGCAATACGATTTTATTCCATATTCTTTATATAAACGGATTTTTTCCTTTAAATTTGGCGTAATATAAGCTGAACCAATACCTATTTTGGCAACATCAATAAATGGATGGTAATCATGTAAAATACTTTTTAATTCCCCAATCGAAATCCCTAAATCGATAATTGATGTTAGACCAAATTCTCTATCCCCTGTTGTTCTTGCAGGCAATGATAAAAAACTCATGGAATCCCCTCCTTTACATACCTAAATTAGAGTATTCAAAAATTAGGTGTTTGTGTAGATTTTGGATCGAAACAAATAAATATTTAGAAAAAATCTCCATGAATATTCGCCGAACCTTAATCAAACAATAAACTGAAACAATTTAGACCCACTATTGTGATTAATTTTTCGATAAAAAAGAAGGTGTCATTAATGCCAAAGCAAAAACATAAAGGCATGACTATCACTGCGATCGGATCAATCCCACTTATTCTTGTGTTAGGGAACTCCATGCTAATCCCGATTTTGCCAAAAATGAAAAGCGAATTAGAGATCACCCAGTTTCAAACGAGTTTACTCATATCCGTATTTTCAATTAGTGCTGCGATCATGATTCCTATATTAGGTTATCTTTCAGACCGATTTTCACGAAAAGCAATCGTCATTCCAGCGCTTATTTTATATGGAAGCGGCGGAATCGTTGCAGGATTTGCAGCAGCTTCGTTTGACAATGCGTATACATGGATTCTTGCTGGTCGAATCATGCAAGGCATCGGTGCGGCCGGAACGACATCCATGGCAATGGCTTTAACAGGCGATTTATTTAAAGGTGGAGAACAAAGCAAAGTATTAGGGCTTGTAGAAGCATCAAATGGATTCGGAAAAGTGGTGAGCCCAATTATTGGGTCATTGCTCGCACTGCTTGTATGGTATGCCGTATTCTTTGCCTTTCCGATCTTCTGTTTGGCCTCTATTTTACTAACCATTTTCTATATTAAGGAAAAAAAGTCATCAAAGGAGAACACTCCATTAGGAGAGTATGCGAAAGGATTGGTTTCTGTATTTAAAACAGAAGGTAGGTGGCTGCTTACAGCCTATTTAGCGGGAGCCACCTGTCTTTTTACCCTATTTGGGATTTTATTTTACATTTCAGATATTCTCGAAAGTGATTATGGAATCGATGGAGTATTAAAAGGTGCTATTTTAGCGATCCCCCTATTATTTATGACGACAACGTCATATATTACGGGTAGCCGTATAGGTAAAAAAATGAAGCGGATGAAAAAATTAATCATTTTCGGATTAATTCTGATGACCATTTCATTTTCAACACTAGTCTTGTTTAAAGGTCTGATTCCGTTTTTCTCCATTCTCGTTATAAGCTCGATTGGAACAGGCCTTGCCCTTCCATGTATCAATAGCTTCATTACAGGCTCTGTATCAACCGATAAACGAGGGTTTGTTACTTCTTTGTATGGATCTGTTCGCTTTTTAGGAGTTGCAATTGGTCCACCTGTGTATAGCACATTAATGAACTGGTCAAGGACAGGAATGTTTTTATCAACAGCTGGATTAACGCTTTTAGTTGGAATTCTTTGCATGTTCTTAATTCAAGTCGGTAAAAAAGAAAAACCTGAAGAAGCAAATAAGAAAAAAGAAACATTATTTGATAAGTTACAATTTACTTAGGAGGAGGGGCCAATGCCTGTTTATTTTTCGCCGGAAGTCGTAACCCCGGAATTTCAAGTTTTAAATATCGTAGATGCAAAGGAAAAGGCTCTTGGTAATGTTGCCTTTTTATTTGATGAAAAAAAGTTGTATGTATATGGCATATTAGAAGAGGAAGAGGTCGGGGCTGATTTTAAAGACATCGTCACCCCTTATATAAAAGGATTATCCAAAGCAAAACCGGGAGTTGAAGTGTATTCTTGTTTATATATAGGCTGTAAAAAAATTACACTTAATACCGAAGAAGAGGAAGAAGAATAAAAACAGAAAAACCAATGAAACGAAAAAATTGCGTTTCATTGGTTTTTATTATTAAGACTACTATTACTTTATTTCAATTACTCCACTCGACACATCCAAATTGATTAAATGTTCACCTGTCCCGTGTACCCCCGATAAGTTATGTTTATCTTGGATTTTATCTTTGAGTTCAAAATGGTTCGAAATAAAACCACTATTCACTTCACCTTCTAAAGTAAAATTAGCGTCCTCAGGGATGTCTAATTTGACACGTCCTGAATTCACATCCAGTTTAACAGAATCGGTTAATTGATCCATTTCAATAACTAAATTCCCGGAGGATACATCCGCTTCAACTTGACCCGTATGGTGCTTTAAATGAATATTCCCTGAATGAACATCCATAACCGATTTTTTTGTTGACAATGAATCCATCATAATATTTCCTGAACCTACATCCATAGACAAATGATTAAGTTGAAGATTCGAGTTTCCTTTAAAATCAATACTCCCTGAACCAACCTCTAGATCAATATTCTGTTTATATTCTTCAGGAATATAAACGACTAATTCAGGATTTCCAAATAAAGTAAACTGCTGGTACCAGTTTCGATTATATTCAATAGTAATGAGATTCCCCTTCTCTTTCACTTCCACATTTCCCTGTCCATCCAATTCAGCAGCAACATTGTTACGGTTATCTGGAATAATGACCGTACTAATTCCTGAAACATCCAATTCAATTAAATCAATTTGATCGGTGACCTCAACTTCCATCTCTTTTCCTAATGGCAACAATGAAGGTATGGTTAATAAGAGAATAAAGGCCCCTGCTAATATGACAATGAAAATCAATAATTTCTGCAAAATATTCCCCACTTTCATAATTAATTTACTTTATAGTTTTATTCTAGTTGAAACTGTTAAAGTCTACAATGAACTGTAGGTTTATTTAAAACTAAGACTTGAGATGTATGAAGACTAAGTCAAAAAAGGGACCTCATAATTAGGCCCCCATTTCCCTAGGATTGAATGGTTTCATTTATTGAGTTCAACAAAATATGAACTGAGTTTAATAATCTTTTTTCAATCTCTTTATCAGTGAAGTTTACATATTTCTCAGTATAGGTAAGTTGCGATTCCACAATATAAACTGCTTCGATAAACTGCTTTACACCTAAAATTGAAAAAAGCGGTCTAAAGGAATATTCTAAAGATAATAAATGGGCGATAGAACCACCGCTAGCGATTGGAAATACTTTCTTCCCTTCAAGCCCCTTTTCTGGGATTAAATCGAAAAAGCTTTTTAAAATGCCAGGGTAGCTCGCCTTATAGACTGGACTTATGACAATAAGGGCATCTGCTTCCTCTACTAAAGATAACGCGTTGACTATTTCAGGGTGATTAAACTGTACATAAATAAGTGCTTCTGGTGGTAGATTACGAATCGCAAGCTTATTTACAGAGTGCCCGTGCTTCTCAATAATTGGTTTTAAATAAGATGCTAAGGCAGAGGTACGAGAAACCTCTGCGGGACTACCTGAAATAATTAAAATATTAGCCATTAAAATAATTCCCCTTACCTTAATTAATTTTCAGCTTTTCTGGTGAAATTTGATTAGCGATGATCTCTCCAAATGGACCGTTTAACGGATGACTGATCCCACTTTTTAAACGTTCCTTCTTCTTTAAAGGAAGTAATGGAAAAACAAGTTCGGCAAATTGATAAGCTTCTTCTAAATGGGGATAGCCAGAAAAGATAAATGTATCAATCCCTAAACTTTGGTATTCTTTTATTCTGTTTGCAACTTGTGTAGAATTCCCAACTAACGCAGTACCAGCACCTCCTCGAACAAGACCCACACCCGCCCAAAGATTTGGACTAATTTCTAACGAATCTCTTCCCCCTTTGTGTAACTGCGCCAGTTTTTGTTGACCGATAGAATCCATACGGGCAAATACCTTTTGGGCAGCATCAATTGCGTCTTGATCAACATATTTTATTAATCGTTCCGCCTCACCCCATGCTTCTTCCTCCGTTTCTCTAACAATCACATGAAGACGAATTCCAAAGCGAACGGTTCTCCCCTCTTTTTCAGCAAGCTTTCGGACTTCATCTATTTTTTGTTCTACTTGTGCCGGCGGTTCTCCCCATGTTAAGTAAACATCTGAATGTTTCGCAGCAACAGCTTGCCCTGCTGGCGATGAACCTCCAAAATAAATAGGTGGGTATGGATGCTGAACAGGTGGGAACAATTGCTTTCCACCTTCGACCTTTAAATGTTTCCCAGTAAAATTCACTTCCTTTCCTTCCAAGAGCTGACGCCAAATCGTCAAAAACTCATCCGTTACTTCATAACGTTCATCATGGGAAAGAAATACTCCATCTCCTGCGAGTTCAACCGGATCACCACCCGCAACTACATTTATAAGCAGTCGTCCGTCAGATACACGGTCAACCGTTGAAGTCATTCTTGCTGCTACAGCAGGTGTCATGATTCCTGGGCGTACAGCGATTAAAAATTTTAGTTTCTCAGTAACTGCAGCAAGAGAAGATGCCAGTGTCCAAGGATCTTCACAAGATCTTCCAGTAGGAATTAAAACCCCTGTATATCCTAAGTGATCTACTGCTTGTGCGATTTGACGAAAATAAGAAAAATCAGCCAAACGTGCTCCTTTTGTTGTTCCTAGATAACGACTATCACCATGCGTTGGAATAAACCATAATATTTCCATTTTATACACTCCTTATTATTTTTATTATTCAACCTTGTTTACTTGGTTTAAAGAATTAAAAAAACTTGTTTTTAAGAGGCATTGTTCCTGCCTTCAAAATTATCACGCCATTTTAATAACTTCGATTCTAGTACTCGAACCAATGAATCTCCTAATTTACCGCCAACAGCAAAGAAAATGATTCCGACAAATACAATATCGGTTCGAGAAAATTGTCTTGCATCCATAATCAAATAGCCAATCCCCTCACTCGCTCCCATTAACTCAGACACAACTAAACCTAACCAAGCAGCTCCAAGGGATAGGCGTATCCCTAGTAAAATATTCGGCAAAGCAGCAGGTAAAATAAGCTTTGTAATTTGTTTTACTCGACTAAATTCCAGAATACGCGTGACATCAAATAATTTTTTATCAACGCCTCGAATCCCTAATAATGTATTCACATAAATGGGGAAAAAAGCTCCCAATCCGATTAACAAGACTTTAGATATTTCTCCTAGACCAAACCATAGAATAAAAAGCGGTGTTAAGGCTAAATGAGGGATGGTTCGTAACATTTGCAAAGTTGGATCCACATATTGTTCCGTTATATTCGAAAGCCCTGCTATTGCTCCACACATTAACCCTAAACCAGAGCCAATTAGAAAACCAATTACGGCCCTTGTCAAGCTAATTTGCAAATGATTGGCTAATTCACCGGAAACGATTAATGCCTGAAAGGTTTGTAAAATATCAAGCGGTGTGGGTAAAACCGTTTTCGGGACTTCAAAAAAAGTACCCACTACTTGCCAAATAATCAATAGGATTAATGGAACACCAAATCCTCTAAGCATGACAGGATTCACTTTTTTTAATACGATCCGTCTCTTTATCGTTGGGATATTTTCAGCCCTCCCAGAAATGGTTGCTCTGCTCAATGGTTATTCCCTCCCTTGGATTCCTCTTCGATTTCTTTTAACGCTTTTTCAATGTACGTATTATCAACCACTTGGAATGTATCAATTTTCTTTGGAATAATTCCTAATTGATGTTGGAAATCTGCTGTTTCCTGCTGGGTGTTAACAATCTCATCCGTTATAGGTAAATTCAAAGCATCATTATTTTCAAGAACTCTACGGATCACTTCCTTATCTATTTTTCTTGATTGGGCATAAATTTCGATTGTTTCTTCTCGATGCTCATATTGGTATAAACGAGCTTTTTCATACACCTTTAGGAATAAAACAGCTAACTCTGGATGCTCCTCAATAAATTCCGTTCGTGCAATGACAAAACCTGGTGAATATAGATTTAATGATTCTCCATCTGCTAAAACCCTCGCATCATGATTTAATACTTGAAGAGAAACAAATGGCTCCCAGATCGACCATGCATCAATGGCTCCCGATTCAAAAGCAGGTAATGCTTCGTCGGGCTGCAGTTGAATGAGATTAATATCATCTGCGGTTAATCCCGCTTGATTGAGTGCCTTATATAAAAAGTCAAATCCACTGCTCCCTTTTGCTACTCCTATCTTCTTTCCTTTTAAATCCTCCAATTTTTTTATTGGACTGTCTTTTTTAACAAGTAAGGCATTTCCCTTTAGACCATCCTGATACAATGATATTTCTGTAAAAGGAATGTCTGCACCCTGTGCTGAAATAACGGGTGAATTTCCAACGGCTCCGAAATCCAACCGATTCGCTGTCATTGCCTCAAAATGTGGGGGACCACTTTGAAAGACTGTCCATTGAACATCAACTCCCACTTTCGCAAACTCTTCCTCAAACCAGCCTTTTTCTTTTGCAAGCAATAACGGTGTTAAGCTTTGTTGAATTCCTATATTGACTGTTAAGTCTTTCTTTGAACCCTCACCATTTGTTGAGGTAGATGTACATCCTGCGATGAAAATAAAAATGATGGATAACATTGTAATAAAATACATCTTTAACTTCATTTTTCTTCCTCCTAAATGCCAGAGCCATCTACAAGATTAAGCTCTTCAACTTTTTCAAATTCACTAATAACTTTGCGGCGATAGGCTTGAAATGTTTCACTGGCTCTTTTTCTTGGATGCGGTAAATCGATCGGAATCACTTTACTTATCTGACCTGGCCTTGCACTCATAATTAATATTCGATTTCCTAGATAGATAGATTCGTCAATATCATGTGTAACGAGAATCATCGTTGTTTTCTTTTGTTGCCAAATGTCTAATAACACATCCTGCAAGTGATTTCTTGTAAAAGCATCAAGTGCACCAAATGGTTCATCCAATAATAAAACTTCTGGCTCCCGTAACAATGCTCTAGCAATCGCAACCCGCTGTGACATCCCCCCTGAAATTTCTTTTGGATACGCCTTTTCAAATCCCTTTAACCGAACAATTTCTATCAATTCATCGACTCGTTTCCTAACTTTTAAGTCATTAAGGGATAAATCTGCTGCAATATTTTTTTCAACGGTCAGCCACGGAAATAATCGGTGTTCTTGAAAGATGAAGCCTTTTTTTATACTTGGACCGGTCGTTTCTTGCTGATTCATTTTAATGCTTCCATCGAAATCTTGATCAAGACCCGCTAGAAGCTTTAAAAGGGTACTTTTTCCACAACCACTAGGTCCGATGATGGTAACGAACTCTCCTTGATTCACTTGAACATTGATATCATGCAATACTTTTATTTGATTTTGCTGCTTTGTAAATGTTTTATATAGTGACGTTATCGACACACTCACTTGCTTCCCCTCCCAGTTTCAAATGTTGTTCAAAAATAAACTTAACCAATAAACTAACTCAGAATTTGGATAAAAAAAGGCCCTTAACCATTAATCAGTTAAGGACCTTCGGTAGCCCGATCAGTCTCGATTCGTTTATTTGTTAATCATCATAATCAAAAGGAATTAAATTGTCAACGAAATTCTAAAAATTAAAAATTTTCATAATGATGTTTCATAAAAATCTTGAATTATATTATAAAATCCTCTGGAATGAACACTCTTACTTCTTTTGGACGAACATATACGACTTCCCCTGTTTTAAGATTTAGCTCAGCAAAGTTTGCTTTACTCACTTCAGCTTCCACATATTCATCAGAATCCTGCAACTTCATCTCAATATATACAACCGGGCCTACAGAGTGATAAAATTTAACGATCGCTGGAATACTGTCCTCCGCTTGCTTTACCCGCTCAACCGCTAAATGATGTGGACGAACATATCCAATGGCTTCAGTATTTTCCGCATCTAAATAATCTGGTGCTTCCAATCGTGCAGTTCCAAGATTCAATTTCCCATTATTCAGACGGCCATGAAATAAGTTAACATTGCCAAGAAAATCATAAACAAATGGACTTGCTGGGTGGTCATACACTTCATCAGGTGTGCCTAGTTGCTCAATTTTCCCTTCATTCATGACAACAATTTGATCCGCTACATCAAGTGCCTCTTCTTGATCATGGGTGACAAACACACTTGTAATATGAACCTCATCATGCAGCTTTCGAAGCCAGCGTCGCAATTCTTTTCTTACCTTTGCATCCAAAGCACCAAATGGTTCATCAAGCAGTAAAATCCGAGGCTTAACGGCTAGTGCACGAGCAAGTGCCACCCGCTGCCTTTGTCCTCCTGATAATTGCGATGGATAACGATCGGCAAATCCCTCCAATTTTACTAAAGATAACAGCTCATTTACTGTCTCTTTAATCTCAGTTGAAGAGGGCCGTTCACTTCTTTTCCGAACTTTTAAACCAAAAGCAATATTCTCGAAAACAGTCATGTGCTTGAATAAGGCATAATGTTGAAAAACAAAACCTACCTGCCTTTGCTTTACATGAACATGCGTTAAATCTTCCCCATCGAAAAGAATCCTTCCATCGTCAACAGACTCTAAACCTGCAATAATACGAAGTAATGTTGTTTTTCCAGATCCAGAAGGGCCTAATAGAGCAACCAACTTTCCATCTGGAATTTCTAAATTAATATTCTCTAATGCTTGAAATGAACCAAATTTCTTTGACACATTTTGAATGACAATAGACATAAGTCACTACACACCTCGACCTTCACGTTTCACTGTTTTCCATTCAATAATACTTTTGATTATTAATGTAATAATCGCCATAATCGACATGAGAGACGCCACCGCAAAAGATGCAGAAAATTGATACTCATTGTATAAAATCTCTACATGTAGAGGCATTGTGTTCGTCTCCCCTCTAATCCGTCCTGAGACGACTGAAACAGCACCAAATTCGCCAATTGCCCGCGCATTACATAGGATCATTCCATATAATAGTCCCCATTTAATATTCGGCAAGGTCACTCGCCAAAACATTTGCCATCCATTCGCTCCTAGAGAAACAGCTGCTTCCTCTTCAGAACTGCCTTGTGCCTGCATAACAGGGATTAACTCACGGGCCACAAACGGAAGGGTTACAAAAATGGTCGCGATAATAATTCCAGGTACTGAAAAAATAATTCTGATTCCATGATCAACTAGCCACGGACCAAGCACTCCCCGTGGACTAAACAATAATATGAACACTAAACCCGCAATCACTGGTGAAACCGCAAATGGCAGTTCCAATAAAGACAAAAGAATTTGTTTACCTCTAAACCGGAATTTCGTTACGGTCCATGCTGCGGCAATTCCAAAGATCGTGTTCAACGGAACAACGATGATAGCAACAAGCAATGTTAACCGAATCGCAGATAGTGCATCACTTTCCGTTATCGCAGCTATATAGACATCCACGCCCCTTTCAAATGCCTTCACAAAAATGGCAATAAGCGGAATAAAAAGTAATAGGGATAAGTACAGGATGGCGATCGTAATAAGGGCAATTTTAGTTCCCTTTGATCCATTTGGCTTTTTATGCTTTTGGATCAGTACTTTTTCGATTGGTTTATCTACTGATGGTTCCATGACTTCACCTACTCCTGTGCAAGCTCGTGCTTGCGGCTCCACATTTGAATTAAGTTAATTATTATTAAACATAGGAAAGAAATAATGAGCATGACGACCGCAATCGCCGTTGCCCCTGCATAATCAAATTGCTCAAGCTTTGTCATAATCATTAATGGAGCAATTTCTGTTTTCATCGGCATATTCCCTGCAATAAACACGACCGATCCATATTCACCAAGACCCCTTGCAAAGGCTAATGAAAATCCTGATAAAAGGGCTGGTAGTATTTGTGGAAATATCACCTTTCGAAAAACTTGGAAAGCTGATGCCCCTAAACTCTCGGCAGCTTCTTCCACTTCTTTTTCAATATCTTGTAACACAGGTTGAACCATACGGACGATAAACGGCAGTCCAATGAAAGTGAGTGCAAGGGTAATTCCAAATGGAGAAAATGCAATTTTAATATTGAATGGTTCAAAAAATCTTCCAATCCAACCATTTGTGGAATATAAAGTTGTCAGTGTTATCCCAGCGACAGCCGTTGGTAAAGCAAAGGGCAAATCAATAAGTGCATCCAATATCCGTTTTCCTGGAAACGTATAACGAACGAGTACCCATGCAACGATTAGCCCAAAGACTGCATTAATGGCAGCCGCTGCAATCGCAGTTCCAAAACTAATTTTATAGGAATGGAGGACGCGCTCACTTGTAACGATGTCAATAAATTCTCCCCATCCAAGCTGTGAGGTTTGGATAAAAACCATGGATAGAGGAATTAATACTAATAGGCTAAGGTACAAACTAGTAAATCCGAGTGACAAACCAAAGCCTGGCAGCACTCGCTTCTTTTTCCTTTTCATCATCATCTTTCTCCTTAAGAAAAACGAAGGCACCCGTTTTTTCATAATTTGTCTTTCCTATTTATCGGGTTCCTTGTTCTCTTCTATGCTACTATTCTTGGATTCTTTACTTTATTGAGCATAAATAGAATCAAATACTCCTCCATCATTAAAATGAGTTTCCTGTGCTTTTGTCCATCCACCAAACACTTCATCAATCGTAAATAATTCCACTTTTGGGAATTGATCACCATATTTTTCGGCAATTTTTTCATCACGAGGACGGTAGAAGTTTTTGGCTGCAAGTTCTTGACCTTTTTCTGTATATAAGAATTCTAAATAGCCTTGAGCTACTTCTCTCGTTCCCTTTCTATCAACGACTTCGTCGACAATCGCAACTGGCGGTTCTGCCAAAATACTGATCGACGGAGCAATTATTTCAAATTTATCTTCGCCTAATTCTTTCAAGGACAATAATGCTTCATTTTCCCATGCAATAAGCACATCACCTATTCCTTTTTCAACAAAAGTTGTTGTAGAACCACGTGCACCAGAATCCAATACCTCTACATTTTCAAAAAGATTTTTGATAAATTCTTTTGCTTTTTCTTCATCATTGTTATTTTCTTTTAATGCATACCCATAGGCAGCCAAATAATTCCAACGTGCCCCTCCAGATGTTTTTGGATTTGGTGTGATCACAGATACACCGTCTTTAATTAAATCATCCCAATCTTTAATTCCTTTTGGATTCCCTTTACGAACTAGAAAGACCATTGTGGATGTATAGGGTGCTGAATTGCTTTCAAAGTCCCCAATCCAATCTTCTGATAATACTTTTTGTTCTGCAATCGCATCAATATCATAAGCAAGTGCTAATGTAACTACGTCGGCCTCTATGCCGTCTATAACCGAACGTGCTTGGCTGCCTGATCCGCCATGGGATTGTTTAATCGTCACATCTTGACCTGTCTCTTCTTTCCAATATTGGGCAAATTCTTTATTAAACTGATCGTAAAGTTCACGAGTTGGATCATAGGAAACATTTAATAATTCTACAGATTCCTTTTTAGTTTCTCCTCTACTATTGCTGTTTTCACTATTGCTTGTGTCGGACGATGAGCAACCTGCAAGTAAAACAAATGATGAGATTAATACGGTTGCCAGTTTTGCTAATCCTTTTTTCATGATTAAGACCCTCCTAAAATTTATTTTTCTATTAATAAATACAAAAAGACACACAACAGACAAGGAAAAGTGTATAAGAATCCACCTTTGCGTTTGTTGTGTGCCTTCAGTTTGACTGATCGGCTGTACCTAATTGCACTTATTTAAATCCATTGTAATTAGATTAATCATATATGTCAACTAAGTATTTTATCTTTTCTAAAAATTTATTTTTATTAATTATCTTCTCCTCTTTCAAATATTAATTTTCTTATGATTTAATTTTTACATCCCCCTAAAAACACACTTGACTTATTGGAATTATATGTTTTATCATATTCTTACGTTAAAAACATAAATATTTCGAATCGCTGATTGGACTACCAAAGGCGCCTAACTCTTATACGGGATAGGTGCCTTATTTTTTTATCAACAATCAAAAAATAGGAGGAATGGGTATGGCAATCATTGATCAAGGAAAATTACAAAATATTTTAGACTTATTAGAGAAAATTAAATTTGGTTCACTAACAATCGTTATTCATGAAGGAAAAATCACCCAATTAGATGTGGTCGAAAAGCACCGATTTCAAAAGTAGATAAATAGCAATGTTATTTTCCCATTATTCGACAACTGCTTTCTAAATAAAGAAACATAAGTTCACAAAAATAGTGGCAAACTTAATTTGAAGACAAGAAAGGAGTTTTTTACATTATGACGAAGAAATTCAATAAAGGCAGTAAAAACCAAAATGCACCTGAGTTACACGGTAAAACTCCAGTTAGTGGGGACAATAGCAAAGGGAATAAACGAAATAAAGATCAAAATGATAAAACAGATGGGATTGTTTAAGTCTCATTCAACAGAAAAACCGGTCTTATTCGACCGGTTTTTCCTTAGTTTTCTCCGCCTGTAATCTTAATCGCTGCTGTTTCAGTTGTCACATAGGTTGGTACAACATCATTACTATTGTTATTTTCACCATAAAAGGCATTATCAAGTTTTAAATTAGTTTCTGTTACAGTAGAATCTTCACTTATGCTAGATATACGATTGTTATCCGCATTCATTTTTTCATTTAGTTTTAGATTTGCTTCCGTCGCACTTTCATCATTCAGCTGTTCTTGATCCATTATGTGTCCCCCCTTTATTCCTAGTATGTTTCGATACGAAAAAAACATCCTTGATGGATGTTTTCATTTAATAAATGAGATTAAGGCGATCCCTATAAAAACAACAGCCAATAAGTGGGGACCATTGATCCGAAGACCGACTCGATTTCCTGATATTGAGCTAAATCGACTTACCATTAAGTTCAATCCAGAAAAAGGGCTCAAAGCCGTCGTTGTCGTCCAAGTTAATAATAAAGTCAAGGCCAACGCTAAACTGCTTATCCCTAACTGGCTTGCATCCAATTGCATCGCTAGTACACCAACCGCTGCAATTTGGTGAATCCCAATAAAGGTAAGGGCAAAAACGATCGCGAGAATAGCAATTGCAAATAATAGGAATGATTGATGCGATAAAACCGTTAAGATTGAGCTGACTCCATTCATGATACTTGTGCCTTTTAAGGCAAATGCTAACATCCCTGCACTCATAAATAACATGATTTCATTGTTCATCATTGGTACGGTCTGATCTTTAAAATCCCTCAACGGCGGCAGTAACTCTTTCCAACTTCGCGAAAGAAGCCCAAATAGAAAGGGAATAACGATAGATAGTAAACAAACAATTACGACCATCGACCAATGGGTAAGTTTTTCAATAAGCACACATGAAAGGATTAATAAAATCACAAATAATCCGAGCTTGTATAAATCATTTCGATGTTTTTTCGTAAAAGGATCAGATCCTATCTCTTCAATCTGTAATGGATTTTTCTTAGTCCAAAACGCAAACATAAGGTTCCCTAAAATAAGGGATAAGAACGATAACCCAATTCCATATAAGAAATATTCACTGTATGGAACATTTTGGTAGTGCAGCACTAATGTCACAGAAGCAAAATAAGGGGACCATAGCATCGCTGTTGAAAATCCAACGACATAGCTTCTGGCTGACATTGCCGATGGAAGCTTTAGTTCTTCGAGAAAATCATGAATGATTCGAACCGAACCTAGATTTAAAATGGGACCTAAAACAAATAATGTTCCAGTAATTCCGGCATATAACTTTTTAGGCTGATGCATAAGATTTTTTAACAAAATTGAAACCGATTCAAAATAGCCTCCTATCCTTAGCGGGAGGGCAAGAAGCGGTACTAATGTAATTAAACAAAGTAAAGGTAAAATAAGGGAAATCCCCTCGCTTATACCATTGATACCTGTGCCTTTACTTAGCTCAATGACAAATCCCGTTGTCATCATGACTAGTCCAATAATACGGGGTAAACGATCTGCTTTTGTTGTACTCCCTAGAAAAGCCAATAAGGCAAATAAAACAACGACATACTGAAGCCATATGCTTCCGACGAAGTATTGAATTAAAAATAATAAACACATTCCTAAAATAAGATAGCTTCTCATATCATCGCCCCTTAGAAAAAACGAAATACATAGTCTTAGTTGTTATAGAAAATCAGGCAAATGGTCCTGATTTTAAAGTTTTGAATATTCACTCGTATTCAGTGTACTCCTCAAACATAAAAGAGTCTAATATTTTAATCCTCAGTTAAAATTAATGAAAAATCAAAAAAGCCATGGCGACTTATAATTGTCACCATGACTTTAATCATCCTGATATTTGCGGCTTCGGAGTATCATGTTTTTTATAAATAAACTGTATTAAGAGTAAACCAACAAATATAACTAACCCAAATAAGTCAGAAAATCCTTCAGGATAGATTAACAATAATCCTGAAATAATAGCTAATATTCGTTCAATCCACGATATATTTCGGTACCAGTAACCAACAACCCCGGCCCCAATGGCAATCATTCCAAACATTGCGGTTGAGAACATCCAAATGGCATAATACCAAGTTGTATCAATTAACAACAATTCGGGTGATAACACAAACATATATGGAATGATAAAAGCCGCGATAGCTAATTTAGTTGAGTCGATGCCGGTCTTAATTGGTTCCCCACCAGATATAGCCGCGGCAGAGAATGCAGCAAGAGCAACAGGTGGTGTGATATCCGCAATAATTCCAAAATAAAACACAAACAAGTGTGCCGATAATTCAGGAATCCCCAGCATTACAATCGCTGGAGCCGCAATCGTTGAAGTGATTACATAATTTGCCGTTGTCGGAGATCCCATTCCGAGAATTAATGAAGCAATCATCGTTAAAAATAACGTTGGAAGTAATGCGCCATCGGCAATATCTAGTAATCCATTTGCCAATTTTAAACCAAGACCTGTTTTCGTGACCACTCCCACAATGATTCCTGCACAAGCTGTTGCCGCTGCAACTCCTAATGCTGTTCTTGCTCCATCCACTAACGCATCAATGATATCTTTAAAACTCATCCTCGTCTCTTTACCGAAAGCACTTACAACGATTGAAATCACAATTGAATAGAGCGCTGCCAGCGTAATACTCATTCCTGTCATCAAGAGAAGAATAATCGCTAGAATTGGAATTAATAAATAAAGTTTTTTCAAAACCTTTTTTCGTTCAGGCATTTCTTCTTTGCTTAATCCACGCAAACCTGTTCTTTTAGCTTCAAGATGAGTAACAATCCAAACACCCGAAAAGTACAAAATCGCAGGAATCGCCGCCGCCAGAGCAATCTCTGCATACGGAATGCCGATAAACTCTGCCATTAAAAACGCTGCAGCTCCCATAACGGGAGGCATTAATTGTCCTCCTGTTGAAGAAGAAGCCTCCACCGCTCCAGCAAACTCCTTCCGATAACCTAAGTTTTTCATCATTGGAATCGTAAAGGCTCCTGATGTGACAACATTAGCGACGGAACTCCCACTAATGGTTCCTTGTAAGGCACTGGAGAAAATCGCAACTTTAGCAGGGCCTCCCACTCTTCTTCCTGCAATCAAAAGAGCCAAGTCATTAAAATATCCCCCAACACCTGTTTTAATTAAAAAGGAACCAAATAACAGGAATAAGAAGATAAACGTAGAGGACACCCCAAGAGGTGTTCCTAAAATTCCTTCAGTTGTATAAAACATCGTTTGTACAAGTCGATCAAGTTCTAAGCCGCGATGCGCTAAACCTCCCGGCATATAAGGACCGAATAGAGCATATACCATAAAAAGAATGGCAATGATCATAATCGGCAATCCTACTGTACGCCGAGTAGCTTCGAGCACCAATAAAATCGCAAGCAATCCGATGATAAAATCTATATCCGTTAAACGGCCGACTCGATTGACGAGCTGATTGATCAATAACGGCCAGTAGGCTCCTACCGCTACAGATGCGGCTGCCAAAATTAAATCATACCAAGCTACTCGATGATTTTTGCCCCGATCTTTTTTTCGCGCTGGAAAAAGTAAAAAAATAAGAGCTAAAGCAAACCCTAAATGAATGGAACGCTGAAGCTGTGCAGTGAGAACACCAAAAATAGATGTATATACTTGAAATAATGAAAAGGCTAATAAGCCAAAAAAAGCAACCCGCCCTACAATCCCAATTAACTTTCTTGTTCCAGCTTCTGGATCATATTTTTGCAGTAGTTCCTGTTGCTCTTCTTCCGTTAGCGTTTCATACTGTTTGCTCAATGATGTTCACTCCTTTCCATTCCTGCCATCTATTAATTTTTTCAACTTTTATGCGAATCCATGTCCCCGGTTCAATATAATCCGATAAAGGATATTCTTTTCCTTTATAAATAAGCGTGTGATGTGCTCGTACTTTTCCTAGTCTTAAATCAAACGAAGGAAAATAATTATTCATATTTCTCAAATAATACTTACCATCTTTCTGTTCAAACCTTTCCCCTTTACCAGCTTGGGACGGCATTCCAATTGAAAAATCCTCATACTCTAATTGATATTGCTTTATTTTCCCTTCTTTTGTTACTGTATAGCTCTCAATAACATCTGATAAATGAATGGAATGTGTATATTTCACTTGAAACTGTTCACCTGTCGAAATGGGAATATAAGCTAGAACTTGGCCACTATTTTCGAATTGAAAGACTAAGCAATTTTTAAAAGGAGTTAAGATGATACCGATTAAAACAAGGGCGATGAATATCAGGATTAAAAATCTTCGCATTTTTAAGGTCATTTTTTTCACCAATCAATTGAATGAGATGAAAATGACCGGCCTAAGTTCTCTTGGCCGGCCACATCTAAATTTTCTGTACCTACTGGGCTGCAGACACACCAATTTCATCGAAATACTTTTGTGCTCCAGGATGAACGTCAATGCCAACGCCATTTAAAGCGTTTTCTACTTTAATTAATTTAGCCTTTGCATGCTGCACTCCATCCATATTTTCAAAAAGAGCTTTTGTAATATTGTAGACAAGGTCTTCTGATAAATCACTTCGAACAACCAACATCGCTTGAACTGCTACGGTGGATACCGCTTCTTCTAACCCATACGTTCCAGCTGTTATTTCATCTCCAACATAAAAGGGATACTTTTCAATTAACGCATCTATTTTTTCTTTCTCAATCGGTACAATCACAATATCTTCTGTAGCCGCCATGCCCTCTACCGCACCTGTTGGCGTCCCCGCAGTTACAAATGCAGCATCAATCATTCCATCTTGAATTCCAGTCGTAGATTCATCAAAGGAAAGGTCTTGTTTTCGAATATCTTCAAATGTCATGCCGTGAACCTCTAGAATTTGTTCGGCATTAAGAGCAGTCCCTGAGCCTGGTGCCCCAACCGAAACCTTTTTCCCTTTCAAATCTTCAACGGACTTTATCCCCGACTTTGCAGTTGTAACAATTTGAATCGTTTCTGGATAAAGCGTTCCAATGGCTTGGATATTATCAACCGGATTCCCTTCAAACATCATCGTTCCCTCAACAGCATAGGATGAAATGTCGGTTTGCGAAAAGGCAATTTCAGCATTACCGTCTTTTAAAGTTGTCATATTTTCTGCTGACGCACCGGACGTTTCTGCGTTTGTTTCAATTCCCGTTTCATCTGAAATGATGTTGGCAAAAGCACCTCCTAACGGGTAATATGTACCACCCGTACCCCCTGTTAAAATACTAATAAACTTTAATGATTCTGATTGTTCCCCGTCCTCATTAGTACTTGAACTTGAGCCGCTACAGGCAGCCAAAACTAGCCCTAAAACAAGTAACATAATCATCGAAAATGAGTATCTTTTTTTCAAAAAAATTCCCCCTTGACTTTGATTGTTGTTTAATCTATCCTATTTACCCGAATATTCTAACAATAATCATATATCTAAACATCCTAATAGTCATCATACGTTTGTACCAAAATTTTAGTACAACTACTTTCTTCAGATTTTGGATTCACTTATTTCAGCATTCGACATCGTTTGGTATAATACTCTCATGAAACTTTGAAAGGACTAATCGAATATGACGGTAAACACAATAGAAGTGAAAGCAGTAAGCAACGAACAAGAATTAAAAGAAGCATTTGTCATTAGAAGAAAAGTGTTCGTAGACGAACAACAAGTACCTGAGGAAGAAGAGATTGATGCATTAGAATCAGAAGCAGCTCATTTTATCTTATCGATTAATAAAAAGCCTGCTGGTGCAGGCCGTTTAAGAGTTGTGGAAGGATATGGGAAAATTGAACGAATTTGTATATTAAAAGAAGATCGCGGTACTGGTGCTGGAAAAGCCCTAATGGATCATATTCAAGCCTTCGCCCTTGAAAATGGCTTAAATAAATTAAAGTTAAATGCTCAAATCCAAGCAATTCCATTTTATAGTAAATTAGGTTATGAAACCGTATCAGAAGAATTTCTTGACGCTGGAATTCCCCATAAAACAATGGTAAAAAAACTTTAAAGCTCCTATTATAGGGGCTTTTTGCTATTATTTATTCACTTTTCAAAAGTTGAGTCATTTCAATACACACTTTAGAAAGTACTAAAATTTTGATATGATTATGGATGTCGATTTTTCCATAGAAGTGTTTATATTCTACACTAATGAGTAAGTTACAAAGGATGAATTCATAAATGACAATGAAAACAGCGATAAAAGAAGATCAATTAATCCATCTGGAAACGATCGATCGTTCTGCTTATCAAAGAGTGTATGAAGAAGGAAAAAAAGGACAGTTATCTTGTCCTGTATGCTCCGAGCAAGTACGCCTTATTTTAGGTATTGAAAAAGCACCCTATTTCCAACATATATCGAAGAAAAATAAAGCTTGCCAGTTTGAAATAATCGAAAGCGAAGTCGCTGCAACGATTGAACCAGAACAAGAACGAGAAATTAATGGCTTTCGGCTTCCTAAATCTAAAGCCATTTCTGAATCAACAGACAAACCAAAATCATTCAAACTAGCGAAAACTATAAAAGGGATCCCTGACTTTCAAACAAATCATAAAGAAATGCCAATCGCACGCTCCTCTTATATTAATGCACTTCAACAACATCATATTCATTTGGATCACAATCAGACGGAAGCTGTCATTCATCCAAACGGTGCCTTGCTCGTTCTTGCTGGAGCGGGAAGCGGAAAAACAAGAGTATTAACCGCAAGAACAGCTTATCTTTTAACCGATCAAGGTGTTGAAGCAAATCGGATTATGCTTGTTACATTTACAGCCAAAGCAGCGAAAGAAATGAAGGAAAGACTCTTAACCTATCCATCTATTCAAAAAGGCAAGATCCAACAACTCGTATCAGGTACCTTTCACAGTTTATTTTATCGGATTCTCAGTCATCACCAGCCGCAAAAATGGAACAGTCAAAAACTGTTAAATAAAGAGTGGCAGCGACGTCAAATCTTGAAAGAAGCAGGCAAAACATTGGATCTTGATGAAAAAGAATTTGCTTATGATGCCGCAATCCAACAAATCGGTCTTTGGAAAAATTCATTACTTTCTCCAAAGGAAGTAAAGCCAACATCAACTTGGGAAGAAAACACCGCTTTTTTATATAAAAAATATGAAGAATTTAAACAACAACAAGAACTATTTGATTTCGATGACATGTTAACAGGCTGTTATGAATTATTTCGGGACGACACTAAATTACTACAACTCTATCAAAATCGATTCGAGCACTTTCTTATCGATGAGTTCCAAGATATTAATAAAGTTCAATATGAGCTAATCAAGCTGCTTTCAGCCAAGCAAAAAAATGTCTTTGCGGTAGGTGACGATGACCAAGCTGTTTATGCCTTTCGAGGCAGCAACCCGCAATATTTACGAGAATTCGAAAAGGATTTTCCCCATGCAGAAGTTGTGCTGTTAAGCGAGAATTATCGTTCATCCCATAATATCGTTTCAATGGCCAACAGAATCATTTCGGAAAACAAACAGCGAAGGCCAAAAAAAATGCATGCACAATATGCCAATGAAAAGAAGCCGATGTTATTTTTTCCATATGATGAGGAAGAGGAAGCGACTATGATTGTCACTGATATTGGAGAGAAAATTGCAGATGGTGCAAATCCGAATGATTTTGCGATTCTTTTCCGAACCAATACATCTAGCCGGGCTATATTTGAAAGACTTACCAACTCTAGTTTTCCTTTCAACATCGATCAGGATATTGAATCCTTTTATGAACGATTTATCGTTCGCAGCATGTTAGGCTTTTTAAAACTAAGTATAAATGAAGATGATCCTTCAGCAATGTCCGATATTTTTCCAGCTTTATTTCTTAAACAAAATATTTTAAATGATATGAAGGCAGAAAGCATTTTGAAGGACTCTACATTGCTGCAATGTTTGAATGAAGTAAAAACTAAGTTTGCCTTTCAAGAGCGAAAAATTAAAAAGGTTTTACCTGTCGTTCGTTCCCTTTCGTCCCTAACACCGCTCGAGGCGATAAATAAAGTGGATGAAGAACTCGGGTTTCAGGAGTTTTTAAAAAAACGAGGCAGTGAAGGGAACCAGTGGGATAAAGGCTCCGATGATCTTCGAGATCTCAAAGTAGCTTCTAAAAACTTTACATCCATTCAAGAATTTTTACAGCACACAAACCATATGGCAGCGATGAATAAAGAAATCAAAAAGCAAAGTAAACAACGAAAAGACGGAATTACATTAAGTACCATTCATCGTGCCAAAGGATTAGAATATAAAATTGTCTATATCATCGGTACAGTTGACGGCAGTTTGCCCCATGATTTTTCCCTGGAATCTTTCCGTGCGGGTGATCTTGAACCGCTTGAAGAAGAAAGGCGGTTGCTCTATGTCGCCATTACCCGAGCAAAGGATGCATTGTACCTTTCAGTCCCGGGGCATTGGCGGGGAAAAAAGGCGAAACCATCAAGATTTATAACAAGTATTCGATATTGATAAATCAAATTCGCCTCGGCGAATTTGCGCCCAGAGTTTATCGAGCTTTCAAAGGGATTCTTTCCTTTGAAAATCTGTGGCATCCGCCGGAGGCTTTAACTTCATTCATCCGGGGTTTGACCCCCCACTAGATTGATAAAGGCTTGTATTCATTTCGCCACTTATAGATGTGAGAAACTTATGCCCAAGGAAGTTAATCATTTCATTTGAAAAAGCTGTCTCATTCGTGACAGCTTTTTCACTTACTTTTTATTAATCATATTCGTAATCGTATTAATATCTAATTGTTTGCCATCTTTTACGATCGATTCAACAATTTTATTTTCAGTTTCTTTTGATACTTGTTTATTGGCAATTTTGGAAACACGTTGAATGACATGCCGCACTGTTTTTTCATCTTTAAAGTTTGCATTTTGCAATGAATTTGCTAATTCCAAAATTTCTTTCATATTCACGCCTGTTTTCTTTTCAATATTTTTAAAAAAATGATTATCCATTACGTGAGCCTCCCTCTTCAGTCTAGACTAGTCAGCCATGGCCTTATATCACTCTTATAGTATGAAGAGACCGAAGAATTGGTGAAAAGAAACAAGAAAAAAAGCCGCTCAAAGATGAGCAGCTTTCCTTTATTCAGAGTGGATATTAATAGAAGCTTGCACCAACGATAATTAACAAAATAAACAATACAACGATTAACACGAAAGTGCTGCCACCACCGTATCCACCGCCATAGCCATAACCGCCGCCATAGCCGCCGTATCCGCCACATCCGAAGCCCATATTTTTCACCTCACTTCATTTTGAGTCACTAATAGAATATGAAAAAGTGAAATAAAAGGTGAGGCAGGCTTCTAAAGATAGGCCCCCATTTCTAAAAACAAGGAGAATCATTCGTTATATTTATATAAAATCAACCTTTCGGCTTAAAAATGAGTGCTCCGAGAAAACCAAAGACGATCGCAGCAGAAATCCCTGAACTTGTGACCTCAAACATTCCCGTCAATACCCCTATTATTCCGTGTTGTTCCGCTTCCTGTAAAGCACCATGAACGAGGGAATTTCCAAAACTTAAAATAGGCACAGTGGCTCCTGCTCCTGCAAAATCAATCAGCGGCTCATATAATCCCAATCCATCTAGTAGGGCCCCGACAACGACTAATAGACTTAACGTATGACCCGGTGTTAATTTTGCTACGTCAAATAATAACTGACCTACTACACAAAAAAGTCCTCCTACTACAAATGCCCAAAAAAACATCGGTAACATTTTATCAACCCCATTTTCTCA
Source organism: uncultured Bacillaceae bacterium (assembly GCA_963787345.1). Taxonomy (GTDB): domain Bacteria; phylum Bacillota; class Bacilli; order Bacillales; family Cytobacillaceae; genus Bacillus_BD. Next base: position 242,204 of record CAWBCW010000027.1, read on the forward strand.
AAGATATTTTATATTTCAATTGATACGGCATGCGCAATACAGGGAATACTATCCTTTTGTTGAACGGAAAGTGGTGATAATAAAGCGCCTGTTGCCACAACTAAAATTCGTTTGTATACCCCTTTCTTCATTTGATTTAATAAATGGCCATATAAGACGGTCGCAGAGCAGCCTGCTCCACTCGCTCCCGCATGTACAGGTTGATCTTCTTTATAAATCATTAAGCCACAATCTTGAAAACGTTCTTGATCAATCTTTAATCCATTATCGTCCAATAGTTCTAGAACGGTATCTCTTCCAACTTTCGCTAAGTCTCCGGTAACAATTAGGTCATAATAGGATGGATCCCTTTGTAAATCTTTAAAATGAGCAACGATCGTATCTGCAGCAGACGGCGCCATCGCTCCCCCCATATTAAAGGGATCTGTTAATCCCATATCAATCACTTTTCCAATCGTTGCACTCGTTGTATAAGGGAGGTTAACTTGATTCGTATTAGCGGTTATCAGTCCTACACCTGCCCCTGTTGTCGTCCATTGTGCGGTTGGCGGCTTTTGTCCTCCATATTCAGTTGGATACCTAAATTGTTTTTCTGTCGAAGCATTATGACTAGATGAACCTGTTAAAATATTTTTTGCTCCATGGTAATTAATCATAAAAGATGCTAATGCTAACCCTTCCATCGAAGTAGAACACGCACCAAAAATGCCAAAGTAAGGAATTCCAGCAGTCCGTGCCGCGAAGCTTGTTGGAGTGATTTGATTAATTAAATCACCTGCAATAAGAAACTGGATGTCTTCTTTTTGCAAATCTGCTTTTTGCAGAGCGGTTTGAATCGCTTCCTCCATCAATGTTCGTTGGGCTTTTTCATATGAATCCTGTCCCATCCATAAATCATCATGCAAGATATCGAAATCCTCCGCTAAGTTTCCATTTGCTTCAAAAGGACCGCCTGTTACTCCTGTTGCTGCAATAACTGGATGATTCTCAAATATCCAAGATTGGTTTCCAATAAGCATTAAATAACCCCCCACATAATCAGCAGTGTTTTAATTAATGCCACAACAAAGGCTGCAAACACGCCAAATAGGATAACGGATCCAGCTAACTTGAACATGTTGCCACCAACCCCTAATACAAATCCCTCTGTACGATGTTCAATCGCTGCTGAAATTACTGCATTTCCAAACCCTGTAATCGGTACAGCACTTCCTGCACCAGCAAATTGTCCAAAGCGGTCATATATGCCAAAACCAGTTAATAGCATGGAAATAAAAATGAGCGTTGCGACAGTTGGGTTCCCTGCTGTTTGTTCGGTAAAATTAAAAAAATAAATATAAAAATAACTGATTGCCTGTCCGACCGTGCAAATTAAACCGCCTACGAAAAATGCTTTTATACAATTTTTAAAAACAGGTCTTTTAATTTCATGCTTTTGCTGTATTTGATCATATTTTTGTTGTTCGGGCGTCTTTTTTTCTTGATTTGTCATGTTTTTACCCCTTTCTTACGTCAACTCTTTCTTTAATTCAATGATCTCGTCCAACCTTTTTTGTGCCTCTTCATTTGAAAAGTTCGGTTCCTTCATTTTCTCGCCTAATCGAAACGCTTCTAAAAAAATTTTATAATCGCTTGAAACAACAAAATTTTCATCAGGATATTTTTTCTCAAGCATTTCTGTTACTTCTTTTTCAATTTTTTTCATCCGAAACCTTTGGAGATGCTTTACTTTGTAGACAACAAGGTCTTCATCTTCCCCTTTAATAACTGCTACATCATAAATATAATCTCTTCTTTTCTACATCTTTTTTTATTTCTTCTGCTTTTACATGATTCTCTACCAGAGGTAGTATCCGTAGGCGTCGGATTTGTCATCTGAAGTAAGGTCAGATAATCTTGATCTCCCTTAACTTCATTTTTATTACATCCCGTAACGATTACTAAGCCCAGAAAAATCATAATGATTACTTTCATTTTTTTCTTCATAATCTACCCTTCCTATGTAAAAATTACGTTATTTGTAGTATTATTTTCTACTTTAATAAGCAATTTATGAATGATTCCCATATAAATTTATTTTTCTAATCCAACAGAACAAAAAAGCATAGCATCATTTTCATAGATACTACGCTTTTATCCCATCGATGATCCAATTAATAAACCATTCATCGGGTTATGATTTCTTTTTCCCACATCCACAACCCTTTTTCTTTGTAGCTTTATTTCCTTTATTGACCTGCTTAATAGAAGGTGATGTCGACTGCTTTTGTTCCTGTTTTCGATTCATAAAATACCTCCATTTCATCATTGTTATCACATTATATGCTGTAAAAAACAGCTTGTGTAAACTAGATGTCTATTAATGGAGTTACTTGAAACAAAAAATTTACAGCCAATTTTGGATAATCGTTTCGATGATCGCTGCAAGCCCGCTAATCGCTAAAATAATCAACACGGGTACAGCAAAGGTTGGCCATAATACAAAAAAAGCATATAAACAAATTGATGACCATACTCCTGTACACCAATAGCAGCTTAATAACTCACCGAAGAATCCCTTCACCACTCCATCTTTAGGGATTAAATAAACTGCCTTTTCACCTTTTTCATCCACTTCTTCTACCTCTCTTATAAAGATATTTCTTATAAAAGCAGTAATTTTGTCAAAAACCAATAAACGGGTCAGACGAAAAGAGGCCAACCCTAACAAAATAAATTCTAGAAATGTAATATTCATTTACCAAACACTCCCGATTCCTTATCAAATTGTTACGATCAAACGCCTATTTTTTGAAAAAAAGGCGTTTGTCCGTTACCCATTAGCCGCTTCAACAATATGTTATTAATGTAAATACACTATCGAATAATAAGGAGGAAAAAAACATGGGTTGTGGAAAAAAAGATAATGACACAATAGGTAAACATAATTGTATTTGTGAAGTCGTTCGTGCGATTAAAGATATCCAAGACAATGTTATGGAAGAGGATTGTGAATGTCCTAAAAACTGTTTCCGTGAGCCACTAGGCTCACTTGAATCTCCAAGTTCCCGTAGAAAACCTGCGAATACAAGGGTTTTTGTCTTAAAAACAGCGGATGGTTCCCCATTCCACGCGTTCTTCAAATCTCGTGACTGTCATTGCGTATCAATTTTCTTTAGAGTAGAAGAGGTGTTTGATAACTGCTGTGCTACTTTACGTGTACTACGCCCAACGAAGAAAGGCGATGGCAGCCGTGACACACTTGATCTAACGAAAAATTGCTGCATTGACCTAGATGCATTTTGCGATTTAGACTTAGATGGATTCCTTACAACAAATGATTGCATTACCGTAGACCTAAGCTGCTTCTGTGCAATTCAATGCATCACTGACACTCATCTAGATGATCTTTGCGATTAATCGAATCATGATAAAAAAGGCCAGCAAAGCTGGCTTTTTTTATTTTAAACCTAACATTTTAATATCAATGAGATCATTGAAGGTCAATTCCACTTTTTTATTGTTAAATTGTTTAATTTCAATCAAGTTATCTACTGATTGCTCCAAAAAACCTTTTATCGAGCTATTTTTAGTTATAAAAATGCAAGGTACGGGAGGTAATTGTTTCGGGAAGTGCTCCAAGTAGTTTAACTTTTCCTGAATCCCCATCTCTTTAAAGCCTTTCACTGGTTTAAACGAAATTGATTTTTGGCTTCTTTTCGGTTGAGAAGGAGATGGATTTTCTTCCTGAGTACTTTGATCTTGATGATATTGCTCAATGATTTCTTGAACATCTTCCGTTTCTAATTTTTTTAAATCCCTTTTATTGGGACTTTGTATCTCTTTTCCTACGTTTATCTTTTCTTCCTCTAGATTTACTTCATTTGTTTCAACGAGTAACTGTTCTTCCTTTTGGGAATCAAACTTTTCCTTAGCTTCATCATTCAATAACGGTTTTTGATCGACGGGTGGTTTTGTCAAAATAAAAGTCTCCTGCATACTAGCCTTTGGAAATTTAATCGCAGGCTGCATGATATATAATAGCGGTTCACGTGATTGATTCGTAGACATTCAAGTCTCCTCCTTGATTAGGGAATCTACCCATATATCTATGCAGCCAAAGGGAAATTTGTTTCATAAAAAAACAAAAAAAGAAGAACCTCTTCCTTTTTCATTCGGAAGTAAGTTCTTCTTTTATATTTTTATCCTAATACATGGTAACCGGAATCAACATGGATAAATTCTCCTGTTATCCCTCTAGCCATGTCGCTAAATAAAAAGACAGCTGTATCCCCAACTTCTTCAGGAGTTGTCGTTCTTCTTAATGGGGCTCTTTCTTCGATCACATTTAAGACTGAATTAAAATCACTGATTCCTTTTGCTGATAATGTTCGGATTGGGCCAGCAGAAATTGCATTTACTCGAATCCCTTCCTTACCAAGGTCAGCTGCTAAGTATTTTACACTTGCATCAAGGGACGCTTTTGCCACTCCCATCACATTATAATTAGTTACGACTCGCTCTCCGCCAAGGTAAGTCAACGTAACAATACTTCCACCTTCTGCCATTAACGGACGGGCTTCTTTGGCAACAGCCGTTAAAGAGTATGAACTAATATTTTGTGCTAAAAGGAAGCCTTCACGAGTAGTATTCATATACTCCCCATCAAGTTCCTCTTTATTTGCGAACGCAATACAATGAGCAATCCCGTGAATGGTTCCCACTTTTTCTTTAATTTGAGCAAAACATTTAGCAATATCATCATCACTTGTTACATCACACGGAAGAATAAGAGAATCACTTCCACCTTCTAAAGATTGAGCCAAGTCCGTTACGTTTTTTTCAAGACGCTCCCCAGCATATGTAAAAATAAGACGTGCTCCTGAAGCATGTAAAGATCTCGCTATTCCCCATGCGATACTTCGTTTATTCGCTACTCCCATTACGACAAATGTTTTGCCCGCTAGACTAATTGTCATTTATTATACCCCCACAATCACTACAAGTTATTAGTACCTAGTCTTAATGTTACTATATATAATTTGAAAAGAAAAGATTTGAAAACACATTAATCAATAATACCTTCCGTATTGGAGTTCTTGAGTCAATTCCTCTACGTACTCTTTTGTCCCCGTCACAATTAATCGGTCATCTAATTGTAATTCTGTTTCACCATGTGGAACAATGGAATCATCTCCGCGGAAAATCCGGACAAAAATCACATCACCAGTAAAAGGAAATTCCCTTAGCTTTACCCCTTCATATTTGCGATTCTGTAATTGGATTTCGAATAGAGAGTTTTCAATATTCGTTAAAATATTAATAATATGTGGCGACTCTATTAAAGCCCGTAATAAAGTTTTTGTTGATAATAAAGTTGAAAACACTTCGATCCCTACATTTTTTAAAGTTGCCTCTAATTCCGGACTTTCAACCCGGCAAACGACTCGTTCAACTCCCTGTGTTTTCAAAGCTTTCCCTAAAGTGGCGTTGACTTCTTCTTCACCTGTTGAAATGACGACTATTTCCGCTTCTTGAATTTCAGTCTCATTGATAGATTCAATAGAAAAGTCAGGGATTTCCACAATGTTAAAGAGAGATCCATTTGATTGAAGCTCTATTTTTTCTTGTTTTTTATGATAAATAATAGGATCATAAAGCCCCATTTTTAACTCTCGATAGACTGGCAAAGTAAATTGATTGGCGCCTATTATAGCTATCTTGATTTTCTTCATATGTTCACCATCCAGCGGGAACAGCTTTTTAAACACAATTGGTGTAATAACTGAAGTGATTACAGCGACTAAAATGAACATCCCGCTCATTTCTTTTGTGATAATTCCCATATTTTCACCAATCGTCGCTGCAGCAATCACTAGTGATAACGTTGATGTTAGTAAAAATCCAGATGCAATGACCGTTTTCTTATCATACCAACGTTTTAATAGATAGACTGGAATAAGTTTCGAAACCAGTAATCCAATTAATAATAATGGTATTAATAATAATAGCTTAGGTTCGCTAAATAGTGACCAAATATTTAAGTTCACTCCGATCATTACGAAGAAAATCGGGATAAAAAATCCATAACCAAATGAATCAAGTTTATGAACTAATTCTTGGTTAGGTGAAAGCATAGAAACGAGTACCCCTGCTAAAAATGCTCCAAGTATATTCTCGGCTCCCACCGTTTCAGAAATCGCGACAAGGAAAATAATGAGGGTAAAAACACCTCTCGTTCCAATTTGAATCGTCCCCGTTGCCATTGAATCTAAATATGGAGTGTCTCTTTTTTTGAATCCACGTAATAATAAATAAAGCAAGACTCCCGCAGCAAACAAGATGAGAAGAAGCCATGTATTTCCACCGTCTTCATAAAGAGACGCAAATACGGCTAACAGAATCATTGTCACTAAATCTGCAATAACAGCAACTAGCAAAATAATTTGCCCAATCCCCGTTTGCATAAGATGAGCTTCCTTCAAAGTTGGGACTACCACTCCGAGTGAGATCGTTGAAATGATAATCGTCATTAAAAAGACATTGTCAATAAATCCTGCGAAAACAAATAAATACGATAATAAAAGTGATAAAATAAAGATACCAATAAAGATAAGCGTCGCCGTTAAAAAGGTGTTAGGTTCTAACTTTCCATTTGGTAGTTTTGCTCGTTTTTTACTACCGGAAAACGCCTTAAAGTCAATTTCCAGACCACTTAAAAACATGAGAAAGATAAACCCAAGTGTTGAAAGTGTTTCAAGCCACATATCCGTTTCTACGATATCAAAACCGCTTTTTCCAAGAATTAATCCTATCATGATTTCCGCAACAACAACTGGGATCATATTTAATTTCAATTTGTGTAAAATAAGGGGTGTTAAAAACGCAGCAAAAATAACAATTAATAAAGATGTAACAGATATGCCATGCTCCATATTGGTCCTCCTTGCTCTATTTGATTTTTTATTTTGTAATCCAAAGGAGTTACACGATGATAAAAATTGATATTATTGGCGATATTCACGGATGCTTTTCAGAATTTGAACAATTAACCTTAAAGCTTGGCTATAATTGGCAAACTGGGATCCCCGTTCATCCAGAAGGAAGAAAGCTCGGATTCGTTGGGGATTTAACAGACCGCGGTCCAGAGTCGTTAAAAGTGATTGAAATCGTTTATGAGCTAGTTCAAAAAGATTTAGCCTATTATGTACCTGGAAATCACTGTAATAAATTATACCGTTTCTTTTTAGGAAATAAAGTCCAAATTTCACATGGACTTGAAACAACAGTAGCAGAATTTAAAGCATTAAACAAAAAAGACCAACAAAAAATTCGTCATATTTTTATGCAGTTATATGAAAATGCCCCACTATATCTGATGCTTGATGATAAACAATTAATCATTGCCCATGCCGGAATTAGTGAAGAATTGATCGGAAAACAAAATTCTCGTGTTAAAACATTTGTGCTTTACGGCGATATTACAGGTGAAAAACATCCTGACGGCTCACCCGTTCGAAAGGATTGGGCTTTAGATTACAAAGGAAAACCCTTGATTGTCTATGGACATACACCTGTAAAAGAAGTGAGAAAGGCAGGGAACACTTATAATATTGATACAGGGGCAGTATTCGGAGGTATGCTTTCTTCGCTTCGTTACCCCGAACTAAAAATCGTATCAGTTCCATCATCGATGCCTTATGTTGCAGAAAAGTTCAATGTATTTGATTGAATTTTGTTTAATTAGGCGGCAAAAAACCCGGCATCCACTAGTAAATTCTTTTGCAACGTGATGTCGGGTTTTTTTCTTTCTAAACAGCCGCATTTAATTTTATTCTATTAATTGTTTCATATCTTTAGGTAGATCCGCCGAGAATTGCATTGTTTTTTCTAAAAAAGGATGATAAAACGATAGCTGTTTACAATGAAGAGCCTGGCGATTCAACAACTCCACCTTGCCACCGTAAAGATCATCTCCTACTAATGGATGTCCAATATGTGATAGGTGAACACGAATTTGATGAGTCCTTCCCGTTTCTAAACGTAGTTGAAGCCAAGTAAAATGAGGGAACTTCCCTAATACCTCGTAATGGGTCAAAGCATATTGACCGTCAGGACGAACTTCTCTCTCAATAATACTATTTGCCTTTCGACCGATCGGTTCTTCAATGCTGCCGCTCATCTCGGTTAAGCTTCCCTCCACAAATGCTTCATACATTCTTTTAATCTGCCTGTTTTTTTGCTCAACACTTAATAAATGATGAACATGACGATGCTTAGCAACTAATACTAAACCTGATGTATTTCGATCTAATCTTGTTACGATGTGAGTAGTTGCTTGAAGGCCTAATTCATTAAAATAATGAATTAAACCGTTGGCTAGACTTCCTGTTGGATGCTCCCGTGATGGGATTGTATTCATTGCAATTGGTTTATTTATGATAAGGAGGTGATCATCCTCATAGATCAATTCTAAAGGAATCCTTTCAGGTATTAAACCAACACTCGGCTGTTCCATTGGAAACTGAATTTCTAATTCATCATTCAGTTGTAAAAGATAACGAACCGTCACTTCCTGTCCGTTGACCGCAATAGAACCACCTTTGAACTTAATATCGGTTAATGCCGTTTTGGAGATACTCTGTTCTTTTAAAAACAACTTAACTTCTTTTCCAGCATCCTCCGACTGTATCGTCCATTGCAGTGTAAACCCTGCCATTTTTATTACCTCTTACAACATATTTTTATTCGTCTGAAATGAATGAGTCATGTACCCGTTTCCAAAATGGAAATGGTCTGAATCTCGCAAAACGGATTTTCTTATCTGATACCCGATATTGAATCGATTTTACATCTTTATGCAACAATGTTAAATGATCAATCGTAATATGAAAATCTGTTTGATTTACCGGCTTTAGCATACATGTATGGTGTCCAGGAAGAACAAGAGGAGAACCAACTGTCCGGAAAACACGATTATTGATGGATGCCATCTCTGTTAATTGAAACGCAGAAATGGATGGATGGAGAATGGCACCGCCAAGAGCTTTATTATAAGCAGTACTTCCAGACGGTGTCGATACACATAGACCATCCCCCCGGAAACGCTCAAAATGCTCACCGCGAATTTCAACATCCATAACAAGAGTCGCTTCAATATTTTTTACGGTGGATTCATTTAAGGCTAAATAATTCGATTCACGCCCGCCATTTTGATAACGGATGATCACTTCAAGCAAAGGATATTCAACGACTTGAAAAGGCGTTTTTGCGATCGCAATTACAAGCTTTTCGATTTCTTCTGGAATCCAATCCGCATAAAACCCTAGATGCCCAGTATGAATACCGACAAAAGCAGTTTTATCTAAGCGGCTGCTATAGCGATGGAAAGCATAAAGCAACGTTCCATCCCCGCCAACTGAAATGACGATATCTGGTTGATCCTCATCATAAATTAAATCAAAGTCAAGCAAGTACATTTTAATTCGATGCATTAACGTATTTGAACTTTCGTCACCTTTTGATTGGATGGCAAATTTCATGTTTCCTCACATCCCTTCCTTCGTTTATTTTCCCTCTCCATCTTGCTTGGATTCTTTTTTACTGCTAAAAAATGCTTGTGCCTCTTGAATTTCACCACGAATGATAGACATTTCCTCATCCAATTGAAAAGCAGCCTCAGCCGCCCTTTTTAATCTCAGTTGAATATCTTTAGGAAACTGTCCTTTATATTTATAATTAAGCGAATGTTCAATCGTTGCCCAAAAATTCATCGCTAATGTTCGAATTTGAATTTCAGCTAAGATTTTCTTTTCCCCATTGATCGTTTGAATGGGGTAACGAATAACAATATGATAAGACCGATAGCCACTTGATTTCTTATGTGAAATATAATTTCTTTCCTCGACAATTTCAAAATCATTTCGCTTTCTTAATAACTTGACCACTTTATTGATATCATCTACAAATTGACACATCATGCGAATGCCAGCAATATCTTGCATTTCTTCTCCAATTTTATGGAGCGGAATCCCTTTTTGTTCAGCTTTATCTAATATACTGGCCTTTGGTTTTACCCGACCGGTTACAAATTCAATCGGTGAATAATTAGACTGTAACAAGTATTGTCTTCTAATATCCTTTAATTTGACCTTAAGCTCATCAACAGCCTGTTTATACGGTGACAAAAATGTTTCCCAATCTTCCATAGAAACACCACCTTATTCGAATACCGCTTCTACTTCAGCAACCATCTGTTCACCGTAATTACTATTTCCTTTAATATTATCGATTAAATAGGATAATTCTTCTTGAAAGCTCGTAAGTAATATCCGCTCTTTTTTGTTTGATAAAAAGACAGAAACGTTATTAGTTAAAGCGACTTTCAATTCTTTCCAAACCTTGTTTGAAATCATTATGTATGTATAACCTTCCTCTGTCTCCATTAAATAAACAAATGAAAGATGATCAGAATCAACAAGCATTTGACCACTCGCTTTTAAATTCTTAAGCTGTACATGACCTTCTGCTTCCAACTCTATTTCAGTTTCATTAATGATGGTGATATCATGGATGTTTAATTTTTCACTCATGGTAATCTCTCCTTTCTTTTTCCATGTTTATTTTATCATATGGAGTCGTCTTATACTAAAAATTGCCTTCAATAAAAATACGAGTTATTCTTATTAATAAACTTAAAAAAGGAAGGTACTTATAGAAAATGTCTCAAACCATTGAAATTGAATTTAAAAATCTCCTCAATATGGAGGAGTTCAACAGAATGGTCTCGTCCTTTCAACTCCGTAATGACCAATTTATAGAACAAATAAATCATTATTTTGATTCAAACAGCTTTGCTTTAAAAAATAAAGGTTGTGCACTAAGAATTCGAGAAAAAAAATCTCAGTATGAATTGACATTAAAACAACCGCATCCTGATGGCTTATTAGAAACCAATCAAAACTTGACAGACCAAGAAGCTGAAGCTTTTATTAATGGAGGACAGTTGAAAGAAGGCGCTGTAAAGTCACAAATTACTGCATTAGGAATTGATTCAGCACAATTAGTTTATTTCGGAACTCTTACAACCGAACGTGCCGAATTAACCTATCATAATGGCCTGCTTGTACTGGATAAGAGCTCCTATTTAAATACGATAGATTATGAAGTAGAATATGAAGTAATAAATAGAGAACAAGGCCTCCCTATATTCTTAGCCTTGCTTTCCCAATTAAATATACCCGTTCGTCAAACAAAAAATAAAGTCCAACGTTTTTATGAACGTAAAATAAATGATTAGGCAGTACGGAAAAGAGTGAGGTGCAAGCAACATGAATGGTAACCAACTAAAAATTTTACTCGAACTTCAAGCATTGCAAAATTTTCAACCAAAACACAGGAATAAGCTTAATTCCAACACATTATTTTCAGACTTGTTGGCAAATGTGATTGATTCTGAAAAAGTACGACCTTCCACAATTGAACAACAAAAGCCTCTGCCCCAGCCCCAAGTCTTTCCATCACCAGTCAGGCAAACACCAATTGGAGTAACGAAAGTAGCTAATCTTGTAAAAGGGGGCTATGATGGGATCATCGAAGAAGCTTCACAACGTTACAATATACCAACTAATTTAATTCGGGCCGTCATTACACAAGAATCGAATTTTAAGGCTAATGCGATCAGTCCTGCTGGCGCAAGCGGACTTATGCAGCTTATGCCTAAAACAGCTAAGGGGCTTGGAGTTCAAAATATTTTTGATCCATATGAAAATATCATGGCTGGAACGAAATATTTGAGTCAAATGATGAAAAGATATGATGGAAATACCGAGCTTGCCCTTGCTGCTTATAATGCCGGTCCTGGTAATGTTGATAAATATGGAGGTATACCGCCTTTTAAAGAAACACAACAATATGTACAAAAAGTTAAAGGGCATATTCTTGCCTAAACTGGGTGCACAACCCTTTTTACACTGTTTTAACACAGTTTTCAGGTCCTTCAAGCTGTTTCGTTTGTGAATAAGAAATTTGCTTGTTAAAATATGATTTATAACTAGAAACAAAAAATGAATTTTGTTAGTATCTAAATTTTACTACAATATACGTAAAGGGGTTTTTTTATGGTCGAGAATCTTCCTACACCATTTGACCTGATTGGTGAGGAATCGCTGCACCAATTGATAGATGCCTTTTACCGTCGTGTTGCAATCCATCCCGATCTCGCACCGATTTTCCCTGATGATTTAACTGAGACTGTACGCAAACAGAAACAGTTCTTGACCCAGTTTTTGGGTGGACCTCCTTTGTATTCGATGGAACATGGCCACCCAATGCTAAGAGGGAGACATATGCCTTTTGAAATTACGGAAACACGGGCAAAATCTTGGCTCAACTGTATGAATGAAGCGATGGATGAGATTGGATTAACCGGTCAATTTCGAGAAGTTTTCTTTTCACGCCTCGTCTTAACCGCTCAACATATGATCAATACGGATGAAAATCAAGGCATGAAAGGTGAGAGATTGTGATAAATCAAGAAGCACTAGGAACAAAATATGCTTCCCATCCCTGTCACTGCAATGATCATAAGCCGATCGAAATTTATATGTTTTTTGATCCACTTAGCGCTGAATGTTGGGCTCTTGAACCTATTCTGAAAAAGCTTAAGATTGAATATGGGAACTATTTTACCTTGAGGCATGTATTAAGTGGGAAGATCGCAACTCTTAATTTGGATAGGAAACAGAAGTTTGAAAGTATCGCAGAATTATGGGATAAAACAGCATGCCGTTCAGGAATGTCTTGTGATGGTAGTTTATGGTTGGAAAGTCCAATATCTTCACCCTACTTAGCGTCAATCGCCATTAAAGCCGCGGAACTTCAAGGAAGAAGAGCGGGGATTCGTTTTCTTCGTAAGTTGCAAGAAATGCTATTTCTAGAAAAGCAAAACATCTCAACTCTTGATGTTTTACAAGCATGTGCCAAAAAGAGTGGATTAGATGTTTCTGAGTTTCTCAAAGATATTCACTCAAATAGTGCAGCCAAAGCCTTTCAATGTGATCTAAAGATTACTGCTGAGATGGAAGTAACCGAAATTCCAACATTGGTTTTCTTTAATGAAAATATTGAGGATGAAGGAATTAAAATAACGGGGTATTACCCTTATGAAATATATGAACAGATCATCACGGAAATGTTACAAGAAAAACCGACTCGCACATCTCCACCTCCGTTAGAAGAGTTTCTTAGACATTATCGTGTTGTTGCATCTAAAGAAGTAGCTGTTGTTTATAATAAATCGATACAAGAAGTGGAAAGAGAATTAAAAAAATTGCAGCTCAAACAAGTCGTTGAAAAAGTTCCCGCTAAACATGGAGCATTTTGGAGATATATCCAACACTAAATGTTCATGTATGTTTTTTGTACAACGAAAAAGACCTTGCATCTGCAAGGTCTTTTTCAATTAAATACGAACAAAGGGGATGGGAGAAATTTTTCACGGTCAAACAAAGGGGTATATGTTTGCTTTGTGATCAACTTCACGCCTTTAATATATCACGGAGAATGGACTAAAAACAATAGAGTTGTCTGTTATTTCACAGAATTGTCAAATTCATGTCCTATTTTTGCTGTTTTTAGCATATAACCAAGTATATGCAGTGATATTTATTACACCAATAAAAGGATAGGATAAAAATGATGACTAAAAAGCTTTATATGATCCTCTTAATTCTATTTGTTCTTTTTTCCTTCTTTTTTAATCTATTTGGCTTAATGAAACTATTGCCTATTTATTTAACCTCTCCCATCTTTTTTTTCGCCCTATTCCTTCTCTTCTACCATTTAAACAACCGTAATCGATTTAAAGGATTTTAACTTCCTTGATCAAATTCAACGAGCGAATTTGATCAAGAAAGCTGGCTTCTTGTTAAAGAGCCAGCTTTTTTGATAATAAATGAAGTTAGAGTAATTGTTCAAGTTCTGTTAGCTTTTCTTCAAATACTTTACATGCATCTTCAACCGGCTTCGCACTCGTCATATCTACGCCCGCTTTTTTCAGAACTTCAATTGGATAATCGGAGCTGCCTGCTTTTAAGAAATCGATATATCTTTCCACAGCGGGTGCCCCTTCCGTTAAGATTCCCTTACTTAAAGCCTGTGCTGCACTATAGCCTGTAGCATATTGATACACATAATAATTATAATAGAAGTGAGGGATTCTAGACCATTCTAACCCAATTTCTTCATCAATAATGATATCCTCTGTACCATAATACTTTTTATTTAACTCGTAATATTCATTTGTTAAAGCTTCTGCTGTCAAGGCTTCATGATTTTGCACCTTTTGATGGATCGAGTGTTCAAACTCTGCAAACATGGTTTGACGGAATACCGTGCCTCTAAAGCCTTCCAAATAATGATTTAGTAAATAGATTCGCTTTTGTTCATCCTCAATTGTGTTCAATAAATAGTCGTTTAATAGAGACTCGTTTGTCGTTGAGGCAACTTCAGCAACAAAAATAGAATAATTTCCATATGGATAGGGTTGCGTTTTTCGTGTGTAATAACTATGAACGGAATGTCCAAATTCATGCGCTAATGTAAATAGGTTGTTCACGTTGTTTTGCCAATTCATTAAAATATAAGGATTCGTTCCATAAGATCCCGATGAATAGGCTCCGCTGCGTTTTCCTTTATTTTCATGAACATCAACCCAACGTTTTTCAAAGCCCTCTTTTAAAATACCGACATATTCTTCACCTAAGGGAGCCAAGCCCTTGTATAAAATCTCTTTTGCTTCATCATAGCCGATTTCCATTTTTACATCTTTCACAAGTGGAGTATATAAATCATACATATGTAATTCTTTAAGCCCTAAAACTCTTTTACGTAATTTTACATAACGATGAAGGAGCGGTAAATGTTCATTAATTGTGCCAACGAGATGATCGTAAACACTTTCAGGTATATTATTTTCAGAAAGAGCTGCTTCCCGTGCAGATGAATATTTTCGAACACGTGCATTAAAATTATTTCTTTTAACATTCCCACTTAAAGTACTAGAGAAGGTATTGCGAAACTTTCCATACGTTTCATACACAGCCTTAAAAGCATCATGGCGAACTCTTGGATCAGCACTTTCAAGAAATCGGCTGTATCTTCCATGTGTGACTTCAACTTCTTCACCATTTTCATCCTTTATCGAAGGAAACTCAAGATCAGCATTATTTAACATCCCAAACGTATTTTCTGAAGAGCCTAAGACTTCTGAAGCCTCAGCTAATAATGCTTCTTGTTCTGCTGGTAAAATATGTGGGCGTTGCAGGTTTATTTCCTCTAAAGCATGTTCGTAAAGTTTTAATTCTTCTTTCTCTTTTAAAAATCCATTTACCTTGTCTTCATCAATGGATAACAACTCAGGTACTACAAACGCCAAACTGCTTGCAGCCTGTGCATATAAATTTTTCATTCGATCATCAAGACCTTGATAAAATGAATTCGTAGTATCTTGGTCATAACGCATATGGGAATAAGCGTATAACTTACCAAGTCTTTCTAATAAATGATCTTGAAATTGCAACGCTTCGTATAAGTCGTCTGCAGACTCACCTAGCTTTCCTTGAAACTCCTTCACTCTTGGAAGCAATGATTTTACCTCTTGAAATTCCTTTTCCCAAGCATCATCTGTAGCAAAAATATCCTCGAGTCCCCAAGTATCTTCAGTTTTAATTTCACTTCTCGCTGGAAGTTTATTTACAGTAGATTCAGTTGTCATTTTAGCCCTCCATCACTTTATTTTTCCATTTATAAATCTGTATATCTCTTCTCCTAGTTTACCCCAATCTCCTTTATTTTTTTATTAATAAGTCTTTTTCCACACAGGGTTTAGATTGATGTTTTTTTATGTTGTACTTATTTATGTTGAAATAGAATGGGGTTATAGTCCTGATAAAACTGATCCTCTATCCTTTGCTGTGAAATGACATGTTCAGGAACGATAATATCACTCCTTAATCGAAACGTATTATAATTCTTCGCCTCTAGCACTTGTAATTTTACCAATAAATGCAGATATTCTGCTAATGACAACGTTGCACTACTGTTTTGAATCAAAGGGAGAGTGCGAAGTTTAATTTGGCCTTTATGGACTCTCTCCATAAAACATCGATATACTTCGCTGAACGTAATGAGGTCATTGGCCCTTTTATTCTTTATAACATCAACAAATAGATAAGTTTGCCAAACTAGCGATGACGTTTCAATAATCGGGGCATTTCTAATTGGAATTCCAATAAAAGCGGGAAGGAGTGATAGGTTGACGTTATGACTATACAATTCTTTTAAAAATGGGAGGTAATGCTTTCCATTATTCTGAATTCCTAATTTCTGTGCTCTTAACTCATTTCGCCAATCATCACTAGTAATGGAGATGCTTTTATGAGGAGTTAATAAATGTTGAAAGGGGCAACTTTGTAAAGGTGAAATTAAAAATTCCGTAAAAGCATTTTTGGATGAGGTTGGGATAATATTCATTAAGAAGATAAGCTTTTTCGTTATTGAGCAGTAGAAAGGGAGATACCAATTTCCTGAAGAATCTTTGTTTAAAAATAAATAGTTAAATTTTGATAAGGTTACTTTATTTGCCGCTTTTCTTTTAATCTCATTTCCACCTATTATCCAAACACATTTCACATCGTTTTTATGATAGGTGTTTGTCCGTTTGATCATTAGTTGGGGTGGAATCATCGAACATTGGAACTCTAGAGCGTATTCTCTATTAGAAAAATAAACACTTAGATCTGGCCTTTGTTTCAACTTTTCGTAATAAGGTTCAAGTCTTGGTTGCAATCTTTGTGATACCAGCCATTGATACAATTGTAATTTACCATTCAAATGATAGGAAGACTCCCGTTCATAACTTTCTACACAGAGGCTCCCTGCCTGATGAGCAAAATGTTCCATTCGCTGTGTTCCAATTTTCATCATGACTCTTTCTTTACATTCTGGACAATAAAAACGACTTGATGCTTTTTCCTTCCTAAGCTCTTCTTTCGAAAGTCTTGGCAGTAACTCTAGTGGTGAACCATCTTCTCGTAACGCTTTTAACATTTATAGAACCCTCCTTTTTTCATGCATACCATTCGTGGAAAAATTTGTTTTTCCTGCACAAAAAAGAAACGTCCACAAAAGTTTCACGAACGTTTCTTTTTCCGGCATATTTAATTATAAAAGCGGCGATAGGAGTCTTGAAGTAGATTCAAGCAATCGATAGCCGAGATGTCTTTTTTTAAATTCGGCCCCATCAATCTCTTTTGAATCTTGTAGATCATTTAAGTATTCAGTAACTAATTTTTCCGTACTATTTGTTCGATATAAAAAGGCATTCACCTCAAAGTTTAAATGGAAACTTCTCATATCCATATTCGATGTACCAATTGAGGCTAATTCATGATCAACAATAATAATCTTACTGTGCATAAACCCTTTTTCATATTCGTATATTTTTATCCCTACTTCTAATAAATCAGGAAAGTAAGAGCGTGATGCATGGAAAACGATGCGCTTATCGGGTTTATTCGGAACTAATAAGCGAACATCAACCCCGCTTAATGCAGCGATTTTCAAAGCAGTGAAAATATCTTCATCTGGTATAAAATAGGGCGATGCAATCCAAACGGATTCTTTCGCAGATGTAATCATCCCAAAGAAAATATTTTTAATCGCACTCCATTCATTATCAGGTCCACCAGCAATTAATTGGACCCCTCCATGTCTATTCTCTTCAAGAGTCGGAGAAAGATACTGTGGAGTTAATAAACTTGTATTCGTCATATAATACCAATCTTGAAGAAAGATCAATTGCAGTGAACGAACGGCTTCTCCCTTAAGCATTAAATGGGTATCTCGCCAAAAGCCAAAGTTTTGATTAAGCCCTAAATATTCATCACCAATATTTAAGCCGCCAACAAATCCAATGCTTCCATCAATCACAATAATTTTCCGGTGATTGCGAAAATTAAATTTACTATTTAAAAAAGGAAGCCTAACAGGACCAAATGGAATAATTTCAACTCCTTCCTTCCTTAATTTCTCAATATATTGATTCGATAGCCTCCAAGAACCAACTGCATCATATAAGAAACGAACTTTAACCCCTTCATGGACTTTTTCAATTAGGATTTTTTGAATCTTTTCACCAATGTCATCATTCCGCACAATGTAATATTCGAGATGAATATGATGAACGGCTTTCTTTAGTTCTTCTAAAATATAGTGAAAGGTTTCTTCCCCATTTGTTAATACGGTTGTATCGGTGCCAAATGAAATAGGACTGTTTCCTAAACGCTGAGCTAGATAAAAGAGCTTTTTTTGATGTTCGCCCGTGCGTTTAATTTTTTCCTCGCTTACGGGGTCTTGACCTTCATATTGCAAAAATGCCTGTCGATCAAGAAAATATTTTTTTCGAAACATTTTTTCCTTGCGATAGTTTCGACCAAACAACAAATAAAAAATAAATCCTAGCAACGGAAAGCCCCCGAGAACGACAAGCCAAGTAAGCGTTTGCGTCGGATGACGATTTTCCAGAAAGATAACAAAACCAATCACGATGACTGTTAATGTAATAATAATGCTTATATAACCAAATAGGCCCCTAAGCATGTAATGATAAGTATCGGTAAAATAAAATAAAAGCGCTAGTATCCCTATAAAAAGAAGCACTTTCACCGTGTTTTTCATTCTAACCTCCAAATCATTAGCACTTTTACTTCCTTTTAATATGGAAAAAACCGATTTCACAAAGGAAATCGGTATGTTAATTAAAATACTTTCTTAGATTTGGGAACACATCTATGTCCATGATCGTTTTTCCATATTCTTGAATTCGATGTATCGTTACATTCGTCTCTTGACCATATTCAAGCAGAATGCTTAATATGTTATCAATTTCATTCTCTTCATACATATCCTCAGAGAATTCTATATATAAATAATACTTATCTTCAAAAGAATAAAGTTTTGTCGTTAAATCATCTAAATATGTTTCCTTCGAAAGTGCAATCACATCTTCAAAATCTTGAAATTTAATGACAAAATCCAACTGGTCATCTAAAATCGTATCATCCGCTAAAGGATTAAAATGTTGGTCAAACAGATCCTCCATACGACCGTCTCCAACTAAATCCTTAAACTTATCTTCTGGAATTGGAAGTTCTAATTTATGACCATCTTTTGATAGTTGAGCCTTTGTCACCAAAACTTCTAAACCTTTATCAAGAGCCTGTACTTGGATCCAAAGAGGACCTTCCACTAAAAAGTCTTCTTCATGATGAATTTCATCCATCATTTCCCAGAAAAGTTCTTCACTGCGATCACGATTGTACCAGATTTCTTCCCGATCAAAACCCCGCTCTTCTATATCCATATATGAGATATAGAACTTTACAGTGTGATCATTAATACGCTCGATTTCCATCTAGCAGCACTCCCTTCCTGCATTGGTTGAAGGGACAAAATACCCCTATACTGATACAAAATAAAACCCTATATATATATCTTTTCCGAAGATAAAGTTATTTTGTACCTTGTACTCTTATTTTATGATAAAAAGACAATAAAGGGAATTAAAAAGCACTATATTTTCGTAAACCATCTAATGCCTATTATCTTAGCCATATTGTAGCAAAGACATAAGAATTTGAAAAGCTTTGCCTCTTAAAGTTTAGGCCCAATATATTTTATATAATAGGATCTCACTTCTATAAGATTCCCTGTCCCATGTACAAGCACTCTTCCATCCTTAAATACGATCATCGTCAATTTTTCATTTGGATAAAAACGCAGCAAGTATGGAGGCTTATGAAAAAGGATTCATCTCTGAGAAATTGGATTAGGTGGTGAAGATGCCATAATCTAGCTAGCAAAAGACATTGCTTTTCGTAAAGGATTAGGAGGCTGCTTCTGCTCGTGCAACCGCTTCTCGGGGAGAACCAGAACTATCTATACCTTAATACTATGCAGCGCGTGGCTGGATAGACGATGTCGTTCCAGAAGAGAATTTGAGCGAACTAGAAATCTTCTAATAAAAAAGAGGTTTGTGCTAGGCTAATACCTAAAACAAACCTCTTTTTTCAATGTTATCCACCCACTCTAAAAGATTTCTTTCTAAAGTTGGTCGTGATTTCATCTAACTTCTCTTCTGTTTCTGCTTTAAATTCAATTGGAACACTGTTTACTTTGAAGACTGAAGGAAATGAGAGCTCTTCTTCCTTATTGTTCACTCCTCTCTCCATTGTTCTTGCCTGTTCACCAGTATAAGAAAAAAGCCAGCTCGAGTGAGGCGAGCTAGCTTTTAATTCACAAGTTTTTGTGCTTCTAACAATTGGAAAGTACGAACTTTACGAGGAAGAAACCTTCTAATTTCATCTTCGTTATATCCCACTTGCAGTCGCTTTTCATCAATAATAATCGGTCTCCGCAGTAAACCAGGATTATCTTGGATCAATTGAAATAACTCTTGTAATGGTAATGATTCAAGATTCACATTCAATTTTTGAAAAGACTTAGATCTTGTTGAAATAATTTCATCCGTTCCGTCTTCAGTCATACGAAGGATTTCTTTAATTTCATCAATAGATAATGGCTCTGAAAAAATATTTCTTTCTGTATATGGAATCTCATGTTCCTCTAACCATGCCTTCGCTTTTCGGCAAGATGTGCAACTTGGTGAAGTATACAATGTAACCATCAAAATCAACTCCTTAATCATGTAAAGGATCTATTTTAAAAATATTTAGTAATTATTATTACATTATTAAATTAAAATGAATTTAAATAAGTAATTTATATTATTTATTATACACCAATAAATTTTATTTTGGTATCCTTTTTTTAAAAAAATATCGAAAAAACTTTAAATTGTTTGATTTTTTCATCTATTCTTGAATATCCTTATATAAAACGTTTTGCAGGAGTAAAGTTTCATCATTTCATAAATTATTTTAGAATTTGTCACTTATTATTAAAAAAGTTCAATAATTAAACATTGTTTTTCTCATTATCAGTCATTTAACAATCAATTAACCTATAACTTTGAAATCGATAATCATTTAAATCTATACTCTTGATCTGTTACTAAAATACAAACTAACCTTTTGAAACTATATAAAGATACCTTTTAGTTCTCAATTAAAGCGACTACAATGAAAACACATTGATCGATTCTATCAAATAGAATACTTTGGCACTTTTATGTGAACAATAGTTAAACAATTACTTTAAAACATTCCAAATATTATATACAATATAAGTAGATCATTTCTGTAACTTCAGGACATTTCAAATATTGAAGCGGAGGGTTGATGATGGCTGCCTTTGGGATCGACTTTATTATTGTGATAGGCTTAATTGTTGTGATAACCGCATTAAACGGCGTTATCACAAATGGAATTGGAAATAAGGTGTTTGGCAGGAGAAATAAATCACAATTTGTGAAGCAGTCTGCGTCTATGCAGACGGGATGGAAAGGGATTGGCGGTAACAACAAGTAATATACTTGATTTTTTTTATAAATTAGGCTATTTTATAGTTAAAATATACATACTATAGTAGCTTTATAAAAAGAATAGGGGTTTAAACTTCCGGACCATTCGTCCCTATTTTAAGGGGGTGAGTGGTTTTTTTATGAATCAATCTTTAGTCGTAGACAACCTGAATGGAGGAAAAACAATGAAAACGATTTTTTCTGGTATTCAACCAAGTGGTACGATTACACTCGGTAACTATATCGGAGCATTAAAACAGTTTGTGGAATTACAAGATGAATTTAATTGTTACTTTTGTATTGTAGATGAACATGCAATTACGGTTCCTCAAGATCCACAAGTACTTAGAAAAAATATCCGATCTTTAGCTGCATTATATTTAGCTGTTGGACTAGACCCGGATAAAGCTACTTTATTTATTCAATCTGAGGTTCCTGCACATGCCCAAGCAGCTTGGATGATGCAATGTACTTCCTATATTGGCGAACTGGAGCGAATGACGCAATTTAAAGACAAGTCGACTGGAAAAGAAGCTGTTTCAGCTGCTCTTTTAACATACCCCCCATTAATGGTAGCCGATATTTTATTATATAGTGCAGACCTTGTACCAGTTGGTGAAGATCAAAAACAACATCTTGAATTAACCCGAGACCTAGCTGAGCGATTTAACAAAAAATATGCAGATATATTTACCATTCCGGAAGTACGAATTCCAAAAGTAGGAGCACGGATTATGTCGCTGCAAGATCCTGCTAAAAAAATGAGTAAATCTGATCCAAATCAAAAAGCCTTTATTTCGATGCTGGACGAGCCTAAACAGATAGAAAAGAAAATCAAAAGTGCTGTTACTGATTCAGAAGGAATCGTTAAATACGATGTTAAAAATAAGCCTGGATTAGCAAATCTTCTTTCTATCTATTCCATTTTCTCTGGAAAAACAATCGAAGAATTAGAATCGATGTATGAAGGAAAGGGATACGGCGCTTTCAAAGGAGATCTTGCCGGAGTCGTTATTGATACCCTTTCACCGATCCAAAACAGATATTATGAGTTAATGGAATCAGAAGAATTAGATGAAATTCTTGATAAAGGTGCAGAAAAGGCAAATGAAGTTGCTTCGAAAATGCTTAAGAAAATGGAAAATGCGATGGGATTAGGCAGAAAAAGAAGATAATGATTAAGATTGCCTAAAATAGGAAAGGAGCTGAAATTGGTTTCAGCTCCTTTCTTTTGTTTTTAATTAACTTTATGCCCCTGTTCCATATCCCACAACTTTTCAAAAAACGGCTGGCCTTTAATTAAATTCTCACAAAAATGTTCGTGTTTACTTGTCCACCCATATTTTACATTTTCATATAATTGCTGCCAAGCATCGTCTATATTAAGCAGTTGGATATTTTCATACAAATCTGGACTCCATTCCGTGTACCAATACCGAATTTCCGCTGTATTATTTGATGAATATAACTGATCCAACGCCATAAATAAAAGCTGCTTTAATTGTCTTTCCTTACGCGTTAACCCGTTCATTAACTCTGGTTGAGGTGATAGAATATGGTATTCTTTCATATCAGTAGATGCTAATTGGAATGAATAAGATTGGACTTCCTGATTTTCCAACATTTCAAAGGCAAGTTGTTCTTGACGAGGAATCAATCTGCTCTTTCGAATTGGGATATTATATCCTATTGTATCTACTGCTAAAATCCCCACTCCATCTGAAACAACAAAACAGTAATCTAATTGGCTGCGCTCATGATTTTTTCGTAAAAATGCTTTTTGATAAATATCATCTAATAATTGCTGTGGTAATTCAGATAAGTCATTTTCAATGTAGTTATAAAGAACAGGGTCTATTTTTAATAACGGTACTTGGTCGAGTAATTCTACGCTGTCATCCTTACGCCATTCATGAAAATGGCACACATTATAACCGTTCTCTTCCCCTTCAAACCAATTTACCCAAACATCATGAAGATACATCATTTTTTACCCCTCACTTCAGCTAACTATTTGTCATTCAGTATAGGCAATTAATAGTTAAAATATTCCTGTAGTGAAGGATTCCACCCATTTTTTGTTGATTTTGGATGTAAATGCAGGAAGTGTATACATATATTTTACAATTATAATTCCAATATGTTTTTTATCTCCTCTGATGAAATCGTAAAAGTTTCTGTTAATGATAATTTCCGTTTTTGATTCACTTTTTTCACTAACCAATATCCGATTGAATAACCTAACAATTTAGGCTGCAACCCCTTCCCAAAAAGTAATACATCATGGATCTTTTCGGTTCTCCTTGCCTTTAAATGTGGTTTCATATACCTGCTATAAAGCCGTTGTAGTTGATCATCTGTATATTGATGAGTCCACTTTGCGTTAAATTCCTCTCCACAGGTAATCGTTACGGCCCACTCAGCAAAACCCTCCATAAGGATAGAATCGAGCAAGGTGTATTCCTTCATTAATTTAGGGCTTTCATTCAACCGACAAGCATGATGATATTCATGAACAATTAGTGCTTCTAGTTGCTTTACTTTTTCTACTGGAGATAAAAACAAGAATATTTTATTTTTAAAAGTGATACCGGACAGCTCCTGCTCGATGTCTGAATGAATCGGAAAAGTAAAAACGGGAATATCAGGGCCTTGCCACTTCACATGATAGGAATGATATATTTTTTTAACTTTTGACCAATAGTCTTCTTCTTTTAACTGTTTAAATCTTTCTTTTGTTAATCGATTGGGACTATACATGCCAAATAAACGTAAATAATGATATAAACTTTTTGCATCTTCATCATCAACTGATAATAGATGATCTCTAATTAGTTTAAGAGGCTGATTGAAATGTTCTTCTAGCCATATATCCGTTCTTTCGATCCCCACATTCATCCCCCCAGATTATCATATGGAAAAAAGTTCATTTCTGTGTGGATGCAAAAAAACACATCCTTATAAGGATGTGCTGTTCATTCTTCAGAACCATTGCCTTTTTCGTGATCGCTGCATTCTTGGCAAAATCCATAAAATAATAAATGGTGGTTTTTAATTTTGAATTTGGATAAATCCTGGGCAAATGATTCTACTTCTTTTAATTGCGGATAGTAGAAGTCTTCAATTTTGCCACAACTTGAACAAACGATGTGGTAATGATCTTTATCAATCCATTCAAATTTACTTAAGCCTTCTCCAAATTGCAATTCATTAACAAAACCCAGCTTGACAAACAACTTCAAATTATTGTATACGGTTGCAATACTAACTGACGGAAATTGCTTAATTAACTTTTGATAGATGTCTTCAGCTGTAAAGTGTTGTTTTGTACCCTTCAGAATCGAAATCATTTCTTGTCTTTGTGGTGTAATTCGAATATTTTCCTTTTTTAATTTCTCAGTAACCTTTTCCATGTTACATCCACAACTTTCTTTTTTAAGTCATAAATTAATCAAATTCGCCACCGGTGAATTTGCGCCCAGATTTTATCGAGCTCGCGAAGATATTCTTTCCTTTGAAAATCTGTGACATCCGCCGGAGGCTTTAACTTCATTCAGCCGAGGTTTCAAACCTCACTGAAATAGATAAAAGCTTGTATCCATTTCCCCACTTATAGAAGTGGGAAACTTCTGCTGAAAGAAGTTAAACAAATGTGAAAATATAAAATTCCATAAGATTATTAGTTGTCTACTATAATTTTATTATATCTATTTTTTCATTAAAGTCAATATCAGTTTATAATAATTATTATATAAGTATAAAAGACAGGCCGAAGCCTGTCTTTTAAATTTTATTGGTATTTTTTAAAGACAATGGTAGCATTGTGGCCACCAAAACCTAATGAATTGCTTAATACTGTGTTGATTTCACTCTTTCTTGCTTCATTTGGAACATAATCTAAATCACAATCTGGATCAGGCGTCTGATAATTGATTGTTGGCGGAATAATTCCTTCTTGAAGGGCTAACACTGAAATGATTGCTTCTATTCCACCTGCTGCTCCTAACAAATGACCTGTCATTGATTTAGTTGAACTAATCTGAAGCTTATATGCATGCTCAGAAAATACTGATTTAATTGCAGTTGTTTCAAATTTATCATTATAACCTGTGCTTGTCCCATGTGCATTTATATAGTCAATTTCTTCAGGGGTTAATCCCGCATCATTAATCGCCATCTTCATCGCACGAGCGCCACCTTCACCCTCTGGAGCAGGCGCTGTAATATGATAAGCATCTCCTGTTGATCCATAGCCAACAATTTCTGCATAAATATGCGCACCTCGTGCTAAAGCATATTCCAGATCTTCTAATACAACGATCCCAGCACCTTCACCAATGATAAAGCCATCACGATCCGCATCAAATGGGCGGCATGCCGTCTTAGGATCAGGATTTGTACTTAAAGCCGTGTTTGCACAGAAACCTGCAATGGACATATTTGTAATCGGTGCCTCTGCTCCTCCTGTGATCATTGCAATCGCATCACCACGTTGAATCGCCTTAAATGCGTCACCAATTGAGTTCGTTCCAGTAGCACAGGCAGTTACCGTACATGAATTAATTCCTCTTGCACCTAACGTAATTGATACTTGTCCAGCTGCCATATCAGGAATCAGCATCGGAACAAAAAACGGACTTACACGGCGATATCCTTTATTTAGAAAGTTTTGATATTGATTTTCAAATGTTTCCATTCCACCAATTCCAGAACCAATCCAAACACCAATTCGATCTGCATTTTCCTCGTTAATATCAAGGTCAGCATCCTTCACAGCCATAAGAGAAGCTGCTACCGCAAATTGTGTAAAACGGTCCATCTTTCTAGCATCTTTTTTCTCCATGTACTCACTAGGATCAAAATCCTTTACTTCTGCAGCTACTTTAGCAGGGAAATCATCTGCATTTACTCGAGTTAAAGGACCAATTCCTGAAACCCCGGCAATAAGATTATTCCAAGTCGTTTCCGTATCTTTTCCAAGCGGAGTGACGGCACCAATACCTGTTACAACTACTCGACGTTTTTCCATCTTTTCCATCTCCTTTTTGCCTCTTCTAAGTTTTTTATCGTCCCCAGCGCATACAAATTGCGCCCCAGGTTAAACCGCCGCCAAACCCTACCATTACGACGACATCATTATCTTTAATTTTCCCGGCTTCTAATTCCTCGGCCATTGCAATCGGAATTGAGGCTGAAGAGGTATTTCCGTATTTTTTAATCGTTTTAGACATTTTTTCTTCCGGTAATTCTAATCGCTGTCTTGATGCCTCCATAATTCGGATATTTGCTTGATGAGGGATTAGAAAATCAACATCATCTTTTGTTAAACCTGCTTGTTCAATGACATGGACTGAACTATCGGCCATTTGACGAACTGCAAACTTAAAAACTTCACGACCATTCATCATAATAAATTCATCCTGATAAAGGTGTTTACCACCAGTACCATCTGCGCCCAACTCAAATGATAGAATTCCACGTCCTTCAGAAACACCACCCATGACAACTGCCCCTGCACCGTCTCCAAATAAAACAGCTGTATTTCGATCATTCCAGTCGGTAATTCTTGAAAGTTTCTCTGCTCCAACAACAAGAATATGTTGATAGGCTCCACTTTCGATAAATTGCTTCGCTGTAATCATTCCATACATAAATCCTGCACAAGCTGCACTTACATCCATGGCAGCAGCCTTCTTGGCACCTAAACGCTCTTGTAATTTACAAGATACAGTAGGAAACGGCTGATCAGGTGTTACGGTTGCAACTAAAATCATATCTAAGTCTTCTGCTTTAATATTAGCATTATTTAGTGCTTCAACAGCAGCCTTATAAGCCATATCAGATGTACTCGTATCGTCATCAGCAATCCTACGCTCTTCGATTCCCGTTCTTGTTCGAATCCAATCATCGTTCGTATCAACAATTTTTTCTAAATCTTGGTTCGTTACAATTTTTTCGGGTACATATTTTCCAACTCCCAAAATTCCTGCGTTCATTATGAACACCCCTTTATATCATGGTTTATGTCTTCAACATTTCACATGTTGCCTTTAGTAACTCATCATTTTCTATTTACCATTGTTATCAAATATTATGACTTGGTACTAATTTTATCAAATACAAGGAGCATTGTGCAATACATTCTCAAAACATGTTTAATAATCATTATTTTAACCCAAAAGTCCATACAATTTTTCCCCTGTATCATATTTTATTATAAGAATAATAATCAAAAGAAAGGGGGATTATGATGGACGATCAAGAAAAGAAGGAACCTGCCTCAAATAAGATTGATCCTTTTACAGCCTTTATGTTCGGTAAGCCTGCCTTTAAAGATGACAGCAGCCATAAGGAAGAAACGGGACAGGAACCACAAGATAATCATGATTGGCTATTCGGAAGAAAAAGCAGAAATGAATCTAGGAAAGAAGAAAAGAATGTCATCCATGATTTATTGAATGGAATTGACGCTGAAAAACTGATGGAGAATGTAGATTTACTCCTTGAAACAACACAGGAAATTAAACCATTATTGAAAAAAATTTCTCCGTTTCTTGATAAATGGAAAAAATGATCATAAAGAAGCTGACCTTTTCTACTCCTTAGGCAGGTCAGCTTCACCATTTAATAATCCATTTGGTAACTCTCCCGTTTCTTTATATCTTTCAATATAACCGTTAATCTTGTCAATATAGACATCATCGACAAGCGAACTAAAGGCTCCAAGTGATATGACATCATCTTGAAAATCGAAAGATAAATTTCCCGATTCTAGTTTCCCTTCATTAAATCGTTTGGCAACCCAATAATAAAGGGTTCCAATATGTTGTACCGTACTCGTTAAAATCGTTTTATTGCTCAAATCTGAAAGATCTGAGATGTATCCGATGGCATATAATCCATTCTCTTTTATTTTTTCAATCACAGGGATACTGTAACTAGCACCTGCTGGGTAAATAACATCGATTTGTTGGGACCGCATCTTTTCATAAATCTTTAGTGCCTTTTCGATATCATTAAAATGATTAACATACTCAATTTTGACCGTAACCGATTCATTTTCAAATTTTGCCCCATCATAGAAGCCTTGTACTTCCGGCTGCCATTGGAATGCGGGGATCATACCAATATGATTGTTTTTTGTCATATGGGCTGCTACCATCCCTGCGAAAAAACCCATTGCGTACCCTTCAAAATTCAAGCTCGTTATGTTGTCATTCTTGGCATCGCCATTAAATACGATAAAATGAACATCAGGATATTTTAATGAAATGGTCGTGAAATATTGAGAAAACTCATAACCATGCCCAAATATTAAGTTAACTCCTTTTTGAACAAGTTCCTCCACAGCCCGCTCAGCAACCATTTGTGAGTTCATGCCTTCTTTATAAAAAACATCTACCTTGAACTCTGATTGAATTTGTAAAAGACCTCTATAAGATTTCGTTCCCCAAGTTTGATCAACAATCGTTTCGGGCACTAAGAGCCCCACCTTTTTCAGTTCTCCTTGTTTCCCTATTGGTTCACAAGATGTAAGGAAAAGGAGGAGACATAACAGCCATATGATATCCCGTTTCAATTTTTATGCACTCCCTCGTAGCCATTCAGCAAAACGTTCAATACTATTTTACTAACATTCTACCTTTTTGTTTCAATACATGGAAGTATCTTTACTTATTTATGATTGTGTATCTTGATGATGAATTTTTTTTGTCGTTGGATTCCTTCCTTGTATGGAGTCCCTTTTACCTCAAGTGCTTGAATATCATCTCTACTTTGTAAGTTATGCTGATGGATACTCGGAATTTGTTGTCCAAGTTCCAATGCTATTTTTTGCCAATGATTTTCAATATTACTTTTTAATAAAATTGAATTCAAGTTATTAGCTTCTATCTCTTTTAATATAGACCGGACTGCATCTTCGACATATAAGATATCATTTGTCCATTCTCTAATTTCAAGTAGATGATCTCCATTTGGCTGGGATAAGGCCTTGGAGAAGAAGTAGGTGGAAGGCTGCCAAGGACCATAAATACTAGGCAAAAAAAATCGATACTTGCATTGGAGCAGGTTTTGGACCTGATCATCGTCATCATCGATTCCTAATTTCTGGATGGGTAAAATAGCGACTGAATCATGTTTTCTTTGTAAACAGGATTGAACTTTTTGGATAAAGATATCCTCTTTCCTAGCCATATAAAAACTGTAGTAATCATAAAAAATAAAGTTGTTCTCTTCTAAACAGTCTAAAGTGGTAAGATAGGTCTCATCCACTTCAGTAAAATTACTATTTCTTCCAATTAATAATCGCTTTTCATCCACGATCGCTTCAGTAGTATCCGTTGGAATATGAACTCCATATACTTCAACCCCTTCGTGCAATAAAGATTCACAAAGTTGATAGCCGATAAACCCATAAACACCTACAATGACAGCCTTGTCCATAATAAAACCTCCCTATGCTATACATACCACCATCATATGCACAGGGAGACCGATTCTTTACATGGAAACGAGGGTCGATGTTTTCACAATATATTTTCGTTTTTTTTATAAAACTCTTTGATCGGACCTGATATTTGCAGTCTCTTTTCAGGAAGCATATAACATAATGAAACAGGAGTCTTTTCGTCGTCCCATTTAACGGATAATTGATTAAGCAGGTCGGATTGTTTGTATGCACGATTGTCAGACAACACGTGAATGATCTTCATTGGGACAGCCGGTTTTATGTCCCAGGGAGCATCAACTTCCTTTATTCTTTCAATCATTTCTTCTCCACTTTGGTTAAAGGATTGTGATAGCTCCTTCACCATCTTTTTATAAAAAAACTTTCGATCTTTTTCTAACTCCAATTGATTTTCTAATGATAAAATCGGGTTAAGCAAGGCAACCGAACGGATACAGTCTTTGTTTTCATGAATGAATTTTAAAGCGACAAGCGCTCCCATTCCCTCAGCAAGAATATGAATTTTTTCATTTAGAATTTCCGAACGAATGATATGCTGGTATAACCTTTTTGATAATCGTACGGCTTTTTGACTTCCCCAATTTTTCCTATACAAATTACTATAAAAAACGGTGTATCCTGCATCTAATAGAGATTGTAATAATAATGATTTTCCCTCATTTTGCAGCCAAAAGCTTGTGTCTGAATCAACAAAATGTCTTTCGTCCCCAATGATGAGGATACCGAAACCTTGAGGTCTTTCAGGATAGTGAATCATATTCCATTCGGTATCCAATTGAAAGTTCCGGATCTCCATCGAATGACTCTCCTTTACTTTTTTCGGAATCTGTTCAGATAACAACCCTCTATGATTAATGTATGTAATAAAAAATAAAGTGAATAGGGATTAGCCTAGACGGACAGCATATTTAATAAAAACGAAAGATCTTGATAATCGTTTATTCATAAATGACATTAAATATGGTAAGATAATTAGAGAAATTATACATTGAGGTGAATTTTGTGCGCTATATTATGACTTTGATTTGGTCCTTTCTATTGATGTTAATGCTTACATATGTAGTTAGTTCAATGCTTGGGGCTGCTTTTGATTTGCAAACGGCATTAGTATTAGGTGCTACATTAACGGTTTTAATTTATGTGATTCCTTTTATTTTACCAGAACCAGCCAAGCAAGATGGAAATCATTAATCAAAAATTAAAAATAAGTCATTCTGTTACTACAGAATGACTTATTTTCATTTTAAATCAAATTTCAAAAATAATTTCATTTTGATTAATTGCGATCGTAACTTCATCATTTTCCCGAATTTCACCAGCAATGATCGCGCGGGCAATTTTCGTCTCAAGATTCCTTTGAATAAACCTTTTTAGCGGTCGAGCACCGTAGACAGGATCAAATCCATTTTCTGCAATATATTCTTTTGCCTCATCATTTATACGTAATTTTACTTGTTGTTCTGATAACCTCATTTCTAACTCTTTCATCAACTTAACAACAATCTCTTTAATATTTGCTAGCGTCAATGGTTTAAAGAGAATAGTTTCATCCACACGATTTAAAAATTCTGGTCTAAAATGACCCTTTAATTGGCTCATCACAAGGTCTCGCGTTTCATCAGCGATTTCCTCTTCCTCGCCATGTTGCTCTAACAGATGATGAGAGCCGATATTCGACGTCATAATAATGACTGTGTTTTTAAAATTAACCATTCTTCCTTGAGAATCGGTAATTCTGCCATCATCGAGAACTTGGAGAAGGATATTGAACACTTCGGGATGGGCCTTTTCGATTTCATCAAGTAAAATGACTGAATACGGTCTTCTTCTCACAGCTTCTGTTAGCTGACCGCCTTCTTCATACCCGACATATCCGGGAGGTGCTCCAATTAACCTAGATACCGAATGTTTCTCCATGTACTCAGACATATCAATTCGAATGATTTGTTCTTCACTATCAAATAAACTTTGTGCTAACGCTTTTGCTAGTTCTGTTTTTCCGACCCCAGTTGGACCTAGAAAGATAAATGAGCCTATCGGACGTTTAGGATCACTGATTCCAGCTCTTGCTCTTAAAACAGCGTCAGAGACAAGACCAACTGCTTCCTCTTGACCAATAACTCTTTCATGTAAAATACTTTCTAAACGCAGAAGTTTTTCTCTCTCCCCTTCGACTAATTTCATAACAGGGATTCCAGTCCAACGAGCGACAATCGAAGAAATTTCATCTTCTGTTACTTCTTCTCTTAATAACCGCTCTCCTTGTTTTTCATTGACTTCCGCTTCTAATTGTTTTAGTTCCTTTTCCAAAGCAGGAATCCGACCGTGTCGAAGTTCAGCTGCTTTATTTAAATCATATTCATTTTCTGCATATTCTAATTCCCTGCGCAGCTTTTCTAATTGCTCACGCTTTTCTTGAACCTTATGAATGCTGTCTTTTTCGATCTGCCACTTGGCCCGCATCGAATTCGCTTCATCACGAAATTCGGCTAATTCTTTTCGCAAAGACTCCAGCCTTTCTTTGCTAGCGTCGTCCTTTTCCTTTTCTAAAGCAGCTTCTTCAATTTCTAACTGCATCACTCTTCTCGTAACTTCATCTAATTCAGATGGCATTGAATCCATTTCTGTGCGAATCATCGCACATGCTTCGTCGATTAAATCAATCGCTTTATCTGGAAGGAAACGATCAGTAATATAGCGATCAGACAGAGTAGCAGCGGCAACTAATGCACGGTCATGGATATTCACACCATGATAAACCTCAAAGCGTTCCTTTAATCCCCTTAAAATGGATATCGTATCTTCTACATCTGGCTCTTGAACAAGAACTTGTTGGAAACGGCGTTCTAAGGCCGGATCTTTCTCAATATATTTGCGATATTCATCTAAAGTTGTGGCACCAATACAATGAAGTTCACCCCGAGCCAGCATCGGCTTCAGCATATTCCCTGCATCCATTGCCCCTTCCGTTTTCCCAGCACCAACAATCGTATGAATTTCATCGATAAACAGAAGTATTTGTCCTTCACTTTTCTTCACTTCGTTAAGAACCGCTTTTAATCGCTCCTCAAATTCTCCACGGAATTTCGCTCCTGCAATGAGCGCACTCATATCAAGTGAAAAAATCGTTTTACCTTTTAATCCTTCAGGGACATCTTTTCGGACAATCCGTTGCGCTAAACCTTCCACAATCGCCGTTTTTCCAACTCCTGGTTCGCCAATTAAGACAGGATTATTTTTCGTTTTTCTCGATAATATCCGAATCACATGACGAATTTCACTATCTCTGCCGATGACAGGATCCATTTTCCCAGCTTGAACTTCTGCCACTAAGTCCCTTCCATATTTTTTTAATGCTTCATACGTACCTTCTGGATTTTGCGATGTCACCCTTTGATTCCCCCTTATCTCTCTCACTGTCTCTAACAATGATTTTAGCGTAATCCCTTTCGTTTTAAAATAATTCCCTATTTCAGATGGAAGGGAAATCGCTGCTAGTAAAATATGCTCTATAGACAAGTAATCGTCATGAAATCGTTTCATAAATGTTTCCGCTTCTGCAAGTACTCTCTGCAACCCATTTGTGATATAAAGTTTCCCTTGTTCCACTCCACTGCCAGATACTTGAGGTTTTTTCAAAAGCATTTGCTGTAATCCATCTCGTATCTCTGTGACTCCGACATTCAGCTTTTCTAAAATGGAGATCATCAGGCTATCCGGATCATTGAGCAAAGCAAGAAATAAATGAACTTCATCGACTTCTTGATGCCCTTCTCTTACAGCGATACTTTGAGCATTCATAATCGCTTTTTGCACCTTTTCTGTCATTGCATTAATGTCCATATTAAATCATCCTTTGACCTATTTTGACCTTTTTATTTTATTATATCTTTTCCGTGGTCATTTTAAAAGCAGGACAATGCTTTTCTCAAAGGTAAATGAAAAAGACCACCCAAAAGGATGGCCTTACAAATCAAGGTTTTCTTTGGTAAGTCCAAAGTCGTTCATCATTCGAATTTTCTGGGAACGCATCTCCAGCCTTCATTTTCAGTCTTTTTGGGTTCTTAACAGTGCTTCCTGTATCCCCAATTTCAATATAAATCCCATTGTTCGGAGCTTTTTGACCTGGACGAAATTGTCGGCTTTGACCCATATCTGATTCCCCCTTTTTCTTAGTCCCTATTATTATGGCTATTTTACTAACCATTCATAAAGGAAAATAAGGGAAAAATCTGCTTATATTAGTTCAGCTAATAACGCTTTTTGCGCATGAAGTCTGTTGCCAGCTTCTTCGAAAACAACTGAATGACTTCCATCAATAATTTCAGCTGTTACCTCTTCCCCGCGATGTGCAGGTAAGCAGTGTAAGAAAATGTAATCCTTTTTCGCATGAGAAACAAGCTCTTCATTTACTTGATAAATACTAGCAAATGCATTCATACGTTCTTCATTTTCTTTTTCTTGACCCATACTCGTCCAAACATCTGTATAAATGACATCAGCATCTTTTACCGCTTCAACTGGATCTTCTGTAATAACAATGTTTGCTCCTGTTTCTTTAGCAAAGTCATTAGCCAGTTTAACGACTTTTTCGTCTGGCTTATACCCTTCCGGACAAGCGATTGAAAAGTCCATTCCCACTTTTGCAGAAGCAATCATTAAGGAATGAGCCATATTATTTCCGTCACCAATATAGGTCATTTTTAATCCTTTTAGCTGCTCGCCTTTATGTTCTTGGATCGTTAATAAATCCGCTAACGCTTGACATGGATGAAATAAATCAGTTAATCCATTAATGACAGGAATTGTCGCATATTTAGCCAGTTCTTCCACTTTTTCATGTTCAAACGTACGAATCATGATTCCATCTAAATAATGAGATAAAACTTGGGCCGTGTCTGAAATTGGTTCGCCTCTACCAATTTGTAAATCATTGCTGCTTAGGAACAAGGCATGGCCGCCTAATTGATACATTCCAGCTTCAAAAGAGACACGTGTTCTCGTTGATGACTTTTCAAAAATCATCCCCAATGTTTTTCCTTTCAAAGGATGATACGTTTCACCAGCAAGATGAAGCTCTTTTATTTTTTTCGCGTTAGCCAATAAACCTAAAATTTGATCTTGACTAAGATCAGCTAACGTTAATAAATCTTTCCCTTTTAAATTTAAATCTTGTTTCGTAATTGTGTGAACTGACATCATATTGTATTCACGTCCTCTTTCTTCATTTTGTACCAATCCTCGATAGAATGGACGGTAAAATCGTTAACTGTTAACGCTAATAAAAATGCCTGTAAACTTTCTTTTTCTGTAAATGTAATGACTCTGTTTTTTGTCGCAATTGTGCGCATTGCCTTATCTTCTTCTAGCCCGCCTGGATTATAATAAGCAATTGTATTGGAATCTTTTAACAGAATTTCATCATTGTCATTAGAGACAAGTTTAGAACCTGATTCAGCAGCAAGTGCCTCTAACGGTTGTAAACCATCCATTGTGCTGACAAGAATGATATTCCCCTGCTTATTTTTCAAGGATACATGAAATGCTTTATTTAATGCTTCGTTTAAGTTATCCGCAATCGAGATCCCTTCCCCTGTAGATCTCATCTCGGCACTCACTTTAGAATCAAGTCCATTTAAAGCATAATTAGAGAACACTGGATATTTTACACATACATATGGGATTTCATGAACATGATTGATTTCATCTGATGATAATTCGTAAGTTCCAAGCAATATTTTTGCCGCAAGCTGGACAAGTGGAACCCCAGTAACCTTACTTACGATAGGTACGGTACGACTTGCACGTGGATTAACCTCAAGTATATAAACATCGTCCCCATCCACAATATACTGGATATTCATAAGCCCTTTATAGTCAACTTTTTGAACAATTTTTAAAGCATATTCTTTCATCTTCGTTTCGGCTGTTTCAGTTAGATTCTGTGCTGGCAACATGGACAGACTATCACCAGAATGGACACCCGTTTTTTCAATGTGCTCCATGATTGCTGGTACAAGTATATGTTTTCCATCTGTAACAAGATCTAATTCAGCCTCTGAAGCTTGCATAAATTGGTCAACCAATATTGGATAAGGTATCTCATTGTTTTGCAAATAAACCTCTAGTTCTTCAGGATCATTAATTCGTTCCATACCTTTTCCGCCTATAACATATGAAGGTCTGATTAAGATCGGATAACCTAATCGAGCAACGAATTGTCTGATTTGCTGTTCATCATAAGCAATGTCTCCTTGAATATGAGGAATTTTTAAATCATCAAGTAATTGATAAAATAAATCACGATCCTCTAGGAGATCAATTGTATGTGAATTTGTTCCAAGAATTGTCACGCCATAATCCTCTAGGTCTTTCGCCAAGTTAAGTGCTGTCTGACCTCCTAGTTGGACAATTACGTCGGAAATGCCTTCACTTTCAATTACATTTAAAATCGTTTCAAGGATCAATGGTTCGAAATAAAGACGGTCAGCAGTCGTAAAATCCGTGCTTACGGTTTCAGGATTATTATTGATTAAAATCGTTTCAACATTCTCTTGCTTAAGAGCTAAAACGCCATGTACAGAACAGTAATCAAATTCAATTCCTTGGCCGATTCTGATTGGACCACTTCCAATAATTGCTACTTTCCTTTTCGTGCTCGGAATTTGCTCATTCTCGCCAAAATAGCTTGAATAGTAATAATTCGAGTCCGCCTCAAATTCAGCTGCACAAGTATCTACCACTTTATAAACAGGAAAGATGCCCATTTCTTTTCGTTTTTGACGAATATCCGCTTCGGCTGCACCCCATTGGGAAGCAATAAATCCATCACTAAACCCTTTTTCTTTCCATGCTTGAAGTTGCTGCTGGGTCACCTTTTCAAGCGATGAATTTGAAATTCGTTTTTCCTGCTCGATCATCTCTTGAAAACTTTGCAGGAAAAATAAATCAATTTTTGTACTTTCATGCAACTCATGAATGGAGATCCCTCTTCTTAAGAGCTCCATAATCACAAAGAAGCGTTCGTCTGTTTGTTCATGTAACAGTTGCTGCAACTCATTTATCTCTAGCTTCTCTAAACCTAATAACTGTAAGTCATTTACATCAATCTCAAGTGATTGAATCGCCTTTAATAATGCTCTTTCTAAATTCCGATCCATTCCCATTACTTCGCCTGTTGCCTTCATTTGCGTTCCTAGCTTACGTTCAAGCGAAGAGAATTTATCAAATGGCCATTTTGGAATTTTCGCAACTACATAATCAAGTGCGGGTTCAAAACTTGCAAACGTATCTCCCGTTACCGGATTGATTATTTCATTTAATAAATATCCAACTGAAAGCTTCGCAGCCATTCTTGCGATTGGATAACCGGTTGCCTTTGATGCAAGTGCTGACGAACGGCTTACCCTTGGGTTTACTTCAATCAAGTAATATTCTTTACTATTTGGATCGAGAGCAAATTGAATATTACATCCGCCAATAATCTCTAATGCTGAAATTATTTTGATCGAGGCTGAACGAAGCATTTGATATTCCGTATCTGTTAATGTTTGTGATGGCGCAACTACAATCGAATCCCCAGTATGAATTCCCACCGGGTCGATATTTTCCATATTACAAATGGTAATACATGTGTTGTTAGCATCCCTAATGACTTCATACTCAATTTCTTTAAATCCTGCGATACTCTTCTCAATTAAACATTGATGAATCGGACTTTCTTTTAGACCGCCTGACACAAGTTTGATGAACTCTTCCTGATTAGAAGCGATCCCGCCCCCTGTTCCGCCTAAAGTATAGGCAGGGCGAATGATGATCGGAAATCCAATCTGTGCTGCAAAATCAAGAGCTTCTTGTAGTTCATGGACAATCATGCTTTCTGGGACGGGTTCATTTAATTCGTGCATAAGTGCACGAAAAGCTTCTCGATCTTCTCCTTTTTTGATCGATTCAATTGAACTACCGAGCAATTTCACCCCATATTGATCAAGAATTCCTTTTTCACTCAACTGAAAAGCTAAGTTTAATCCTGTTTGCCCGCCTAAGGTTGCGAGCAGGCCATCTGGCTTTTCCTTTGCAATAATCTTTTCTAATACATCAACCGTCAATGGCTCAAAATAAATTCGATCTGCAAAACTATGGTCTGTCATAATTGTTGCCGGATTATCATTAACAAGGATCACTTCGTATCCGTCTTCTTTTAACGCTAAACAAGCTTGCGTTCCCGCATAATCAAATTCAGCTGCCTGACCGATTACAATCGGTCCGGAGCCAATGACAAGAATTGAATGTATGGATGTGTCTTTAGGCATAAGCGTATACTCTCCCATTATTTGCATTTACTGTTTCGATAAACTCATCAAATATATAACCACTCTCCATCGGTCCCGGATTTGCCTCTGGATAAAATTGTACGGTTTGAAGCGGATAAACCTCGTGTGCTAAACCCTCTATGGAATCATCATGTAAATTTGAAAAACGTAAGACAAGCTCTGTACCTTTTAATGAATCTTTGTCTACGACATAACTATGATTTTGTGAGGACATCATAACTTTATTCAATACTAAATCAATGACAGGATGGTTAGCTCCACGGTGTCCGAATCCTAACTTTTTAGTATTAGCGCCTAATGCTAAGGCAGCCAGCTGATGACCAAGACCAATTCCTAATGTTGGATATTGCTGAATTAATTTCTTAATTAATGGCAATACATCCCCAGTGTCTTTTGGGTCTCCAGGTCCGTTTGATAAAAGAATACCATCTGGCTTTAATCCATTAATAGTTTCATAGGTTGTATGATAAGGCACAACCGTCACTTTGCAATCCCGTTTAAGTAAGCTATCCACAATCGATTTTTTTGTACCAAAGTCCATTACAATAATATGATGCTTCCCCTCACCAAAGCTTTCATACTCTGCAATTGTTACCTTTTGTATTTTTCCTTCACTTTCAAGCATGAAGGCATTCTCACTCACATTTGTGGAATCCGATAAAACTGCTGGCATTGTCCCTTTACTACGAATCTTTTTTACTACTGCTCTAGTATCAATATGTCCAAGCATCGGTATTTCCCACTTTTGCAAATATTCTTTCAAGGAATATTTGGCTTCATAATGGAATGACGCTTCCTTTGCTTCATAAACGATAACACCTGCAACATGCGGCTTTTTACTTTCAAAATTCACTTCATTTATGCCATGATTTCCGATTACCGGATAAGTAAATACAACGATTTGATCTTTATAAGATGGATCTGTTAATACTTCTTGATAGCCAGTCATCCCGGTAAAAAATACAATTTCACCACTTACATTTCCTTTAGGCTTTTCAGTAAGCCATTCGCCTTTAAAACAATCCCCGCTTTTTAACTGTAAATATCCATCCATTTTTTCCCCACCCCGCTATTTCGTATAATTATTATACTTTATTAATAATTATGCAGTCAACTGTCATTTAAAACAGCCATCTAGGCTGTTTTACTATTTTTAGCAAGTACGTTAGCGAGAATTTCTAGTCCTCTTTTTATTTCCTCAACCGTAACCGTTAATGGAGGTAATAGTCTAATCACATTTTCACTTGCTGGTAAAACAATTAACCCACTTGATCTTAGTTGTTGCAACAATTCCGAAACTTGACCTTTGACTTCAATTCCAATCATAAGCCCGAGACCTCTAATTTCGACTACATTGGATAACCCAATAAGCTGTTCGTGCAAGCTTTGCTTTAAAAAGTCTGCTTTTTCATTCACTTGAGTTAAGAAGCCTTCATCGAAAATGATATTCATTGTTGCAATAGAAGATGCAATTGAAAGTGGATTTCCCCCAAATGTCGTTCCATGACTTCCAGGACCAAATACATCTTTTAATTCATTTCTTCCGATGATTGCACCAATAGGAAAGCCATTTCCTAATCCTTTCGCAACTGATACAATGTCTGGTTTTATCCCATAATGTTGAAAAGCGAA
This sequence comes from uncultured Bacillaceae bacterium, assembly GCA_963787345.1. Classification (GTDB taxonomy): domain Bacteria; phylum Bacillota; class Bacilli; order Bacillales; family Cytobacillaceae; genus Bacillus_BD. Next base: position 282,159 of record CAWBCW010000027.1, read on the forward strand.
TGGTTTACCAGTACGCCCCACACCGGTCTGAATCTCATCAACAATTAAAAGGGAACCATATTGCTTACAAAGATCTTCAGCCCCTTTAAGGAACTCCTCTGTAGCCGGATAAACTCCTCCTTCGCCTTGAACTACCTCTAACATAACTGCAGCTACTTCTTCATTCATCTCTGACTTCAATGCTTCTAAATCGTTAAAAGGAACATATGTAAATGTTTCAAGCATAGGCCCGTATCCTTGTTTGATTTTATCTTGACCTGTTGCAGACATCGTGGCAAACGTCCTGCCATGAAAAGAATGGAAGAAAGTAATGATCTTTTTACGACCTGTTGCTTTTCTTGCCAGCTTAATCGCTGCTTCATTCGCTTCTGCTCCACTGTTTGCAAAGAATACTAAATCCATTTCAGCAGCTTGCGCTAATTTACCTGCTGCAACTTCTTGATTTTCGACAGGAAACAAGTTGGACACATGCCAAAACTTATTTAATTGTTCTTGAACAGCTTCTTGAACAGCCTTCGGGCGATGACCTAAATTATTCACACCAATCCCAGAAGTAAAATCTAAATATTTCTTTCCATCTTTTCCATAAAGAAAGCTTCCTTCAGCTCTCTCTGGTTCCACTTCCCATCTACTATAAGTTGGAAACAGATTGCTCATTTATCTTCACTCTTTTCCGATTATTTTTGTCCCTTTCCATTCCGTACCATCATAAAAAGTCGATTTCCCTGAAACTATCATGACACTAGACATTCCCTTTTCAAGGGCTGACATAGCAGATGTCACTTTTGGAATCATTCCACCATAAATTGTGCCATCTTCAATGAACCCTTCAACCTGCTTCTTTGTTAATGAATGCACCACTTCATTGTTAACGATAATGCCCTCGACATCAGTCACAAAGATACATTGTTCAGCACCAACCGACTGTGCGACCGCTGCAGCTGCATAATCGGCATTTACATTTAACTTTTGTCCGCTTGCATGAATGGCAATCGGTGTGAGGACAGGAACAATTTTTTCCTTCATAAGGTTATCGATAATACGATTATTTACTTCCGTAATTTCTCCCACATAACCTAATGATTCCTGATCAATATATTCTGCTTGAAGACAATCTGCATCACTGCCATTTATTCCGAGAGCTTGAAATCCATTTTCGGTCAATTTTTGAACTAATTTTCGGTTCGTTAATCCTGATAAAACTAATTCAGCAATTTCGAGAGTTTGTTTTGTTGTTTTTCTTAATCCGTTATGAAATTCAGGCTCCACTTCATACATAGCGAGCATGTTATTAATATCTGGTCCGCCGCCGTGCACAAATAGCAACTGATTTCCTAACTTTTGCAAATTCTTTAATGAGTCAAAAAAATCAGTCGTCAATTCATCAAGAATACTGCCTCCACATTTAATTACAATTTTCCCCATAACAATCACCCTTATGTTCTATAGTTTCCATTAATTTCTACATATTCATAGGATAAGTCACATCCCCATGCTTTACCAACTGCATCCCCACAATGTAAATCAACAAAAATCTGGATAAAATCTTGTTGTAAATATTGGAGTGCCACATCTTCTGAAAATGGAACAGGTACGCTAGACTTCAACATTTCAATCGATCCGATCGACACGTCAACAGTTTCAGGATTCAAATAAGCTTTTGTTTGACCAACGGCTCCAATAATTCGGCCCCAATTGGCATCCGCCCCAAAAATAGCTGTTTTTACTAAACTTGAACCAACCACTTGCTTCGCAACTATTCTTGCATCAAGCTCATTTTTCGCCCCTTTTACTTCTACCTCAATGAGCTTTGTCGCACCTTCTCCGTCTTTAGCAATTTGTTTCGCAAGACTTTCACTCGTTAATCTCAACATTTCTATAAAGATTGGCCATTCTGGATGTTCTGGTGTAAGAGAGTCATTTCCTGCTTTTCCGTTCGCAAGTACTAATACCGTATCATTAGTTGATGTGTCCCCATCAACGGTGATTTGATTAAAAGAAATGTCCGTTACTTCTTTTAATGCCTGTTGAAGAGCCTCTTGTGGAACATTTGCATCTGTTGTAATATATCCGAGCATCGTTGCCATATTTGGATGGATCATTCCAGACCCTTTTGCAGCCCCGCCCATCGTGACTGTTTTTCCATCAATTACTGCACAATAGCAGCTCGTTTTCATCACTGTATCTGTTGTAAGAATAGCCTTTTGAAAAGCAACAGTGTGGTCTTTTGATGAAACTGGATTCAATTTTTCAATTCCTGTTTTAATCTTTTCCATTTCTAATGGAACGCCAATGACCCCTGTTGATGCAACAGCCACGAAGTGTTCCGGAATATTAAATTTATCGGCTGTTACTGCTCTTATTTCATACGCATCTTTTAAACCTTGTTCGCCTGTACATGCATTTGCGCAGCCGCTATTTACAATGACTGCTTGAATGAGCCCTTCATGCGCAATGCTCTCTTGAGTTACTTTTAACGGTGCGGCTTGAAACTGATTGGTCGTATAGACTGCCGCTACTGTTGCAGGCACCTCACTAAAAATAACGCCTAGATCTTTACGCTCTAATTTGATTCCTGCTTTTATCCCGTCTGCTGAAAATCCTTGCGGTGATAAGATTCCACCATCTTTCAATTCCTTTATTAATTTATTCCCTACAGCATGCACACACGTTACCTCCTTATAGTTTGTTATATACATAAGACCAAATTCGTCTCGGCGAATTTTGCGCTAAAGATTTTACTTTCGCTCGCGAAGGTATTCTTTCCTTTAAAAATCGCATGTCTACGCCGGAGACTTAACTTCATTAGTGGGATTCTGAATGAAGTTGAGTTTAAGGATACATCGGGATAAAATCAATACCTGCCTTCTCATCTAATCCATTCATGATGTTCGCATTTTGAACGGCCTGACCGGCTGCGCCTTTCATCAAGTTGTCAATAACAGATACAATCGTTAATCTCCCGGTTCTTTCATCAAGATGCATGCCAACATCACAATAGTTAGAGCCAGCTACTTCTTTTATCGCAGGATCCTGTCCGATTGGGCGAATTCTTACAAATGGTGCCTTTTCATAGGTGTGCTGATAGAGCTCATGAATTTCCGTAATATCTTTTTCCTTTTCTAATTGAACATAAATGGTAGCCATAATCCCTCTAGAGATTGGTAGTAAGTGGGTAGAGAAAGTGATTGGCTGAATATCTTTATTCCAAATTTTTAATTGTTGTTCGATTTCTGGTATATGTTGATGCTCATTAACTTTATATATTTTAAAGTTTTCCGCCATTTCTGCCATCATATTCATTCGCGATGGTTTCCTTCCCGCACCCGATGTTCCTGATTTCGCATCAATAATGATGGAAGAAGGTACAACCCAGTTTTCCTTGACGACAGGGGCTAAACCTAATAAAGCCGCGGTAGAGTAGCAGCCTGGATTAGAAATCCACTCTGCACTTTCAATGTTCTCACGGTTCCATTCTGACAGTCCATATACAGCTTTATCAATAAGCGGCTGTGGAGCAGGCTCATTCTTGTACCACTTTATATAATCTTCTTGATTTTTCAAACGCAAATCACCTGACAAATCAATCACTTTTACGTGATGGGCTGCAAACTGAGCTGCAAGTTCACTTGAAACCCCTGATGGTGTTGCAAAAAAGACGACATCAGATGTCTCAGCAATCTTCTCTGGATTAATCGTTTCTAATTTCTGCTTATTAATATCAAATAAATGCGGATATTCCGACGAAATCGGAGCCTCTCCTCTTGAAGAATGGATGGATTTTATATTAAAAACTGGATGGTTGTGCAAAATTCGCAATAATTCGATTCCACCGTAGCCTGTTGTTCCGATAACAGCAACATTCATTTTCATTTACCTCCATATAATTAACTGCTAATGAATATTTAATCATTTTTATTTATATTTATGAGTTTCATTCTTCTCATTATAAAAATATGTAACTATAAAATCAATGTTTTTCACAAAATAATTATTTGAATACAAAACACTATAAAAAAAGTATAATATAATATAAGATAAAGTTATTCTTTTTTACACCTTTCAATTCCTATTAAATCGTTTTATACTTCTATATTAAGTAATTTTATAAAAACAATTAATAATTAATAGAACTTTTTTTATATTACAATAACTTTTAACGGAAGTTTTTTATGGGACCGAACTATATTTTATATGAGTGATGTCCTACATTTCCGTAAAAAAAGGTGGTTATAAGATGCAACCCATTCAAGAAGTAACTGGAGAACTTTCTCAACTTTTAGAACAGTATATTCATCATGAAAGTAAAGTTGAGAAAGGAGACTTTTTATATCAAGAAGGCGAAATCGCTTCCGAACTGTATATTATTCGCAGTGGTAAGGTTAAAGTAAGTAAATTAACACCTGATGGCAGCGAACTGACATTAAGGTTATGTTCCACAGATGACATTGTTGGTGAATTATCTTTAGGTTGCCCAAATACACATCATAAATTAAATGCAAAGGTACTAGAAGAGGGGAAAGTAGCGATTATTTATAGGAATGATTTAGAGCAGCACCTTCTTTCAGATAATAGATTAGCACTCGAATTTATGAAGTGGTTAAGTAGACAAAATGAAATCACTCAAAGTAAACTTCGTGACCTAATCTTAAAAGGGAAAAAAGGAGCCCTGTACTCTACATTGGTTCGTCTTACAAATAGTTATGGAATCAATACAGATTCTGGTATCCTCATCGACCACGCCTTAACGAACCAAGAAATCGCCAATTTTTGCGGGACTTCTAGGGAAGTGATTAACCGTCTACTTAGTGATTTACGAAAAGTCGAAGTCATTTCAGTTGATAAAGGCATGATCACTATCCATGACCTTAATTATTTAAAATCGGAAATTAACTGTGAAAACTGTCCGGCGTATATTTGTACAATTGAATAGTGATTAAAGGCTGATCCCTAGAAGGATCAGCCTTTTAAATAAGGCTACATTTGCTGTTCTAAAAAATCAGCTAGCCATTTGACGGCTCTCTGGTCCTCTCGATGAAAGGAAACCCTATCTGTATTTGGAATCCAATCTTGATATAATACAAGTTCGATTCCGTTTAAGTCACTTAAAAGCTCGGAATCCCCTTCATCGCGTATAAAGACTGCTTTTGGAAAGCGTTCATACTTATAACCTTCAATAAGGATTAAATCCGGTTCGACCGTAGAGATCAATTTTATTTTATCTTCTAAGGAACTATGGCTATTTTCTATTTGTAATAGTAGTCTGCCGCCACCTTCTACTAAAGAAGCTGCCGCCCCTGAAACGATATGACTCGATGAATCTTTTTCCTTCACTATAGTCGGTTTACCTCCATGGCCATGATGCTTAATCGTAACCGTCTTTATCCCCCTATTTTTGAAATGGGATAATAAACGATTGACAAAAGTCGTTTTTCCACTATTTTGGTAACCGACAATTTGAAAAATAAATGGGTTTACCAAGGCCATTGGCTCCCGACAACATCTTCAAGCAAAAGGACATCTACTTCATCGCCTGACGTAAACCCGCGAGTACCTCCAGGTAAAACAATTAATGAATTCGCTCCTGCTAAACTCATCACAATATTAGACTTATCCATTCGATTAGGCTCTACGACTAGCCTTCCCTCTGATGCCGAAAGTGTACTTCGAACAAACCGCGTGAACGGATTGGCTTTAGGAAAATCGGCTTGTAACACAGCTTTCTCTTTTCGCAAATGCGGTTTAGGAGAAAATAGCATTGTTCTTAGGATCGGTCTTGTCAATAACTCAAAACCTACATAGCATGCTGAAGGATTCCCCGATAGTCCAAAAAGAAGTTTCCCCTGAAGCTGTGCAACCGTTGTAACACTTCCTGGACGCATGGCAATTTTATTGAATAAAACTTCCGCCCCAAGTTTTTCATATATTTCTGGAAGCAAATCAAAATCTCCTACTGAAACACCACCTGTTGTAATTAACATATCTACCTCAGGAAGCACTTTACTGATGGCTTCGAAACAAGGATCAAGTTCATCTTGTAAACTGCCATAATAACGGACTTCTGCTCCAACCCGTTCAATTTGAGCCATAATCATATGAGAGTTACTATTGCGAATTTTCCCCGGCTGCAGCGGTTCATCTACATTTAACAATTCTGTTCCAGTAGCAAAAAGTCCGACAATTGGTTTTTTCGCAACGGGTACTTTTGCATATCCAAAAGTCGCCAGCATCGCTTGAACACCCGGATTAATGAATGTTCCTTTTTTAACAAGGACTTCCCCTTCTTTTGCATCTTCTCCGCAAAACGAGACATTATCTCCCTTTTGATAACTTCTTTTAATTGTTATGTATGGTTTCCCTTCCTTTTCTAATTCCTTCACTAACTCAAGCATCACGACTGCATCACTGCCCTCTGGCATTTGTGCACCAGTCATGATTCGAATTACTTGAAAAGGCCCCAAGACTTTCGTGCTGACAGCGCCTGCACCAATATGATCAATCACTTCAAATTCAACCGAATTGGAAAGAGACGCCTCTTTTGTGTCAATCGAACGTATAGCAAATCCATCATATGGTGACTTATCAAACGGCGGAACATGATTGGTTGCAACTAAATCTTGTGATAAATAGCGTCCGTAGCTCTCATCAATGGATACATATTCGTTGATTCCTTGTTTTTCATAAGCGACTACCCTTCGAACTGCGTCACCCACTGATATTGGTGTTCTTTTTTCGACCATAATACCCCTCCTATACTTTATACCATTTTATTACTATTATAGCTTTTTTCTATATAAAACAATAATTTCCATCATATATTCTTTCCTGTTTCTAATGAAATCGGCTACATACTTATGATTATATAGAAAAAACCCCTTGACAAGGGGTTTAGCCGCCAATATATGACATTTCGATTTTCTTTCGATTTGCTACGGTTTCAGCTGTTCGTTCTTCAGAATATCTATCCGTTCTTCCATGCCATATTTCAGTTACACGATTCCGAATTTCTTCATCAGATGCACCATCTCGCATAAAGTCACGGATGTCATGGCCATTTCCGTTAAACAAACAGGTAAATATTTGTCCATTAGCAGACAAGCGCGATCTTGTACAAGTTGAACAAAATGCCTCAGATACGGAAGTAATAAAGCCTACCTGGACACCATTATCTTTATATTTGTAACGCTTGGCCACTTCTCCATAATAGTCAGGATAAAGGGATTCTAACTCAAAATGATCTTTCAAGATGTAATAGATTTCCTTTTTCGTAAGGACATCATCCATTTTCCACCCATTTGTACTGCCAACATCCATATACTCAATAAACCGTAGTTGCAAGCCTTCATCTTTACAAAACTGAGCCATCGGGATAATTTCAGAGTCGTTCAAACCTTTTTTAACCACCATGTTAATTTTTATTCCCAGTCCGGCTTCCTGGGCAGCTTTAATTCCTTTTAAAACGGGCTTTGTCCCGACATTACGACCATTGATTTTACCGAATAACTCATCCTTTAAGCTATCTAAACTAATATTTACACGTACTAAGCCTGCGTCTTTTAAAGACTGAGCATACTTTGGCAAATAGACACCGTTTGTCGTTAAAGCGATATCTTGAAGTCCCTCAATAGAGTTTAATTTTTCTACTAAAACAGGCAAATCCTGTCGCAATAAAGGTTCGCCGCCTGTCAACCGGATTTTCTCAACTCCAAGGTTAATAAAAATCCGCGCCAATCGTTCGATCTCTTCAAATGTAAGCAATTCTTCCTTAGGTAAAAAGGCAAAATCAGGGCCAAACAAATCGGCGGGCATACAATATTGACACCGGAAGTTGCAACGGTCTATAACAGATATACGTAAATCCCTTAACGGTCGATTTAATTTATCTTTTATTATTTCTTTTGTCATTTAGTCAACTCCTTTAGAGAGCTCCATATTCCCAGCAGTTGCATGAATTACTGTCTATTAAATAAGTATCTTCTATATAATTATAACTTGTTTAGTTCCCTATTTCGAAACAAAGATTTTACCAAATAAATATTAATGTAAAAATATATAAATACAATTTTACATTAAAACCATTATATAATAAATAATTGTGCCTATATGTTCTATTTTATAGCACTTGATTCACCTTGGGAGTGAGTTTGGTCACAATAACTATGTTTGGATTTATTTAAATAAAAAAACCGACAAGAAATGTCGGTTTTAAATCAGATGTATCTTTTATTGAACTCCTAATGCAATTTTTGCATATCTGGACATTTTATCTTTTGTCCATGGAGGACTCCAAACAATATTAACTTGCGTAGCATTTACTTCCGGAATCTCGCTTACAGCAGATTCTACTTCGCTTACAATCTGTCCAGCCATAGGGCAACCCATTGACGTTAATGTCATATCAACGATTAAGATCCCTTCATCGTTCATTTTCACATCATAAACTAAACCTAAATTCACAATATCTATACCAAGTTCAGGGTCCACGACATTTTCTAGAGCACCCATAATATTATCCTTTAATTCTTGTTCCATTTATAAAACCTCCTATTCTTCTACTATCATAACAAATCAAACTCGATTGTTTAAGCAAGATGCTTTTCAAACCATGCTACCGTTTGAAGTAGCCCTTCCCTGCTTACTTTATGACCCGATTTTTCATCGACAATGAATTGTAATTTTCCCGGTGTATCTTGATAATCGGGTTTGATTTTCTCATAAAAATCATACGTATAAGTAAACGGAACTATTGGATCCTGCTTGCCGTGCCAAAAAAGAAGCGGTCTCCCATTTAGTTTTTCAGGATTTTTGCTTAAATCGAAGGTGTTGATGGCATTAAGAAGGTAATCAATTTCATCCTGTTTTAATGGCAATTGAACACCATTTTTCTTTAACGTTTCTAGCTGCCATAAAGCAAACTTTTCATACGACGGCATGCCCATTAAACTAACCGCAGCCTTTATCCATTGGTACTGTGTTAATGAACCTAGTGTGACCATCCCACCCATTGAAGTACCAACTAAACCAATTCGCGCAGGATCAATTAATTGCTCGTCTTCAAAAGACTGGCGAATCGTATCTAGTTCCCTGATTGATTGCAAGATAATTTCCCAAAAGCGGACTGCCAGTTGTTCAGTACTAAGATTCTCACTGCGCTCACCATGATAGGCTGCTTCTGGTAATACCACACGCATTCCCTTTTCAGCTAATAAATAAGCATAATGTAAATTATGTTCTTTTGCACTAGTGAACCCATGTTCAAAAATAACGACTGGAAGTTGATCCTGGTATTGATCCTTTTGTGCTAAATGTAAAACAGGAATTCCATTAATATGCTTATTTTCTACTAAAATCAACTCAACAATCCCCCAAACCTTTTATAAAGATATTTTCACAAAAAAAGATTATACTAATACTAAGACCGTTTATATATAAATCAAATTCATTACGTTTCATCAGATAACTACTTCAAGTTCTTACCATTTCAGTTTAACATGTAGATTTTTGTTTTCCAAAAGGATTACACTCATATATAAAGAATTTGACAAAAGGGGAGTTAAAATGGCAGAGAAACATTTAATCGTACTGGATTTAGATGGAACATTATTAAAAGATGATAAAACCATTTCAGCTAAAACGAAGCAAGTACTCTTCAAGGCCAAAGAAGCGGGTCATGAAGTGATGATTGCAACTGGCAGACCATACCGCTCTTCGGAAATGTATTATCATGAGTTAGAATTAACATCACCTGTTGTCAATTTCAATGGAGCTTTCGTTCACCACCCGAAAGATCGTAGTTTCGGTATCCACCATACCCCTTTAGATATGTCTGTAGCAAAAGACATTGTTGATGCTTGCAACTCTTTCAATTTTCACAATATCATTGCAGAAGTAATTGATGATGTATACATGCATTACCATGATGAAAAACTACTGCAAATCTTTGGCTATGGTAACCCAAATATTACAACTGGAGATTTACGGGAATTTTTAAAAACCTCACCTACGAGCTTATTAATTCATTCTGAAAAAGAACAAGTAAAGGAAATTCGTCAACATTTAGCATCTGTGCATGCTGAAGTCATTGAACATAGAAGTTGGGGAGATCCGTTCCCTGTAGTCGAAATTGTCAAACATGGGCTTAATAAAGCTGTCGGTCTACAGCATGCGTCCCAATATTTTGGAATTCCTCGTGACCGTATTATTGCTTTTGGAGATGAGGATAACGATTTAGAAATGATTGAATATGCCGGCTACGGGGTTGCAATGGGTAATGCAATTGATGATTTAAAAAATATTGCTAAAGAAGTAACGTATACGAATGAAGAAGATGGAATTGGACATTATTTAAATGATTTGTTAAATTTAAAAGCCATTTAGGAAAAGAAAACAATCAGATAAGTGAAACTTTCATCAGTGGGAGTTTTCTTTCATCTTCCACCTATCTTCTTTTGTTGTACTCAGAATCTTGAAGCTGGGGCTTACTGCCTGTTAAGCCTCATAACCTCAATTGCTATAAGAGGTTTTGTTAAATAATATTGTTTAACAAAACCTTTTTTTGTATTCAAATCAAATCGCCTTTAGTGACCTTAACTTCCTTCCAAACGTTCCCATATTATTTCTCATATATCTGAAACATACTAGAAGTGAAGCGTTTTGCTTCAATACTCTTTTTGGAGGAGATTCGAATGGGTAAACGTAATAAATCAAAACGTTTTGTACAGCAAGGTGTAGACTCTGTCACGAAACATGCTGAACGTATCCCTTATCGCATGACATATGCTGAGGCTGAGGCCTATAAAATGTCCAATGTGAAAGAACAATCGGAATCTCTACTCGGAGAGGGCTTATAATATGGGTAATCGACTATTTCAAGACGCCAGAAGATTTGTTGAAGCAGCGAAAGAAAGCCACTCAGAAGAAGCGCTTTTAAAAGCGAAAAATGCGTTATCTTCAGCTTATGCGAATACAACTACTGCAGAAAAGCAACAACTCCGAGAACTGCAAAAAGAGCTTGAATCCTTATCATAAGGTTTCCAAAAAGAGGCTGAGATCTCCAGCCTCTTTTTCGTTTTTTCGATAAAAATTGACTTCTCTTCCCGTACTTTTAACTAAAAAAAGTGGTACACTTATAAATAAAGACCTCTCAGTTTATGTATATACATACAGTAATTAGAAAAACTTAATGAAAGCAGGTAACTCAAGTGACGGTTAAAATATTAGCTGACAGCGGAAGTGACTTACCCTTACAATTTTATCAAGACAATGACATCAAACTCTTCCCATTAAAGGTGCTTTTAAAAGGACAAGAGTTTGAAGATTTATTAAATATTGAACCAAAAACGATTTTTGATGAGATTAGAAACGGGGAAGTACCGAAAACCGCACAAGTATCCCCTCTTGATTTTGAAAAGACTTTTACCGAAATGGCTCAAAATAAAGAAGAGGGAGTCTATATCGCTTTCTCTTCACAGTTATCTGGGACGTATCAAACAGCAGTCATGATTCGAAATCAAGTAAAAGAAACTTATCCTAATTTTAACTTGGCTATTGTTGATACGAGATGCGCCTCCTTAGGTCAAGGTCTTGTTGTAATGGATGCTTTGCGGCTTGCAAAATCAGGTGCATCACTTGACGAAATCGTAAAAAGATCAGAATGGGTATCCTCCCATATGGAGCATCTATTTACAGTGGAAGATTTAGATTATTTGGCAAAAGGTGGACGAGTTTCAAAGGCATCTGCATTCTTAGGCGGGTTATTAAATATTAAACCTTTATTAAATGTAGAAGATGGAAAACTTGTCCCAATTGAAAAAGTTCGCGGCAAAAAGAAAGTATTCCGTCGGATCATAGAAGTGATGAAAGAACGCGGGAGCAATTTTGAAAAACAAACCATCGGGATCAGCCATGGGGATGATATCGAAACGGCAATCGAGCTGAAAAAACTAATTCAAGAAGAACTTCATGTGAAAGAAGTCCTTATTACTGAGATCGGTGCTGTGATTGGTTCCCATACAGGCCCAGGAACCATTTCCGTTTTCTTCTTAAATGAATAGATTGGTAAAAACTCTCTAACATACTCTTTTTCCTTATCTCTCATACTAAAAGAGAAAGTTAATGGAAAGGAGCTTTTTTATGCCACATACTTCTGATAATGATAAAAAAGCAAAGGATAATAATGCCCTTCGCCATGAAAAGAATATGATGAGGGAGAAAAACCGTAAAGCAGGTAAAAATCAATACTCAAAGAAAACAGACCATTTATAAAAGAGATACGGAGTCTATTCCTAAGTAGTGCAGATAACATGGAGAAAATGTAAAATCACAGATTGAACTTCATATAAAGACACAGTAAGAATAGCATACAAAACGCTTGGATTTGAAGTGACTCCAAGCGTTTTGTAATTATCAATATTTCTTTATTCAACTAAGGCTATCAAATAGCTGAATAACTCTCTTATCAAATTTATTTATTCCTTTTAAGCCAAGTGATAGCAATTAAGTAACCAATAACAGGTGATATCCCATAACCCATGATAGGCATAGGGAAATTACCAAATAAAGTTACAATTATTGCCATTAGGAAATAAACTCCTAATGATAAAGAAATGATATTTTTTTTACCGTAAAAAAAGAATGGACTTAATAATAATATAAGAGATAAAACCCCTAAAATGAACCAGACATATCCCAAGTCTGCAACTAAAAAGATAATATGTTCTACATAAGGTACTGGTGCTAAATCATCGAGATATAACCACGATATGATAACTAAGGCTGTAGTAAGTGTAAAACTTAATAACTTTATCATCCAATTATTAATCTTAACCCACAAAATAATTGCAGCTGCACATGCAAATGCGGTTAATTGACCTGCATCTGGATGAATTAGCAATATTAATAATGTAATGAATATTAGTCCTATTGTATAGTGTACACGATTATTTAGTGCGAATTTCCATAAATGAATAATTAATAAAGGCAAAATAATGCTCGCTATATATATTTTAATTGGTCCGAAGGTTAACCACCGATGAACACCATCTAAATCATCAAACCAAAATGGCAAAACTAACAAAGATATAATAACAATCGTATGTAGCAAATTTCCTTTACTTAATTTATTTTCCCTGTTCCTAATTAAGCAAACAGAACCCAGAACAGTTCCTACCAACCAGATTAATATGTTTTGAATCCAAATACTTGAAGTAACACCATACGAAACCATTGCAAAGGTTCCTATAAAAATAGCGGGAAACATAAGAAAATAAGGAATGATATTTTTAAAATTATTCATGTTTGTTTACATGTCCTTTTATATAATTAATATCCTCGAAACTTATAACACACCAATCATCAACATTTTTATTTCTTCTTACACAATCCGTTAGTTTAATAACTTTTCTTCACAAGCTTTTAAAACCATTACAGCATATTTTTTATTAAACTCTAAACTGCCTTACAACCCATGGAAAAATTAACATATTAATTAATACGATTTTAGCTGTCAATTTAGGTTAAAACCACATATAATCATTGGTTTAACAACAAAAATAGAGTGCTAAAGCCTTTACGATTTAGCACTCTATTTTTAATAATATTTCTGGTTTTCTCCACAAAAACCGAACTACTTAATCTATTCCGCATCTTCTTTTTTCAAATACGTCCATCCCTCTTCTTGATATACCTTTCCGTCCTTCATTAACCGCCCTAATGCCCGCTTAAATGCGGCCTTACTCATCTGAAACCGCTCTTGAATATCTTCTGGCATACTTTTATCCCAGTATGGCATGCCTCCTCTTTCTTGTAGAATCGTCAAGATTTTTTCCGCGTCCTCATCTAACGCTTCTTGCTTTCTTGGCAGTAAAGAAACATTGATCGTTCCGTCTTCTTTTACATCAATGATTCTGCCTTCTACCTTTTCTCCAAGGCGGGGCTCCACCTGTCGCTGGGATTCATGAATAAATCCCTTGTAACCCTCTACTGTAAAAATCCAAGACCCCACTTTAGCCGTTCGATAAATAAAGCCTTGAACCGTTTTATTATAGCTCTCTCTCGTTGCCTTAATTGAATGTTCCTCAATAATCGGGTCTGTAGCTGTTTTTACATAAATACGATTATTTTTATTTACCCTTAATGTAATAAACAACTGATCTCCTATGTCAGGCCATACACTTTTATGAAGTGGGAGATCCTCTTCCCCTAGCAGCATATCTTTTTGAATACCAATATCCAAAAATACTCCAAGTCCTGGCTTACTATCATTTACCGCTGCCCAACTATAAGTACCTACTGTAACTTTTGGAGTCGTCGTTGTAGCCGCAACTCTTCCTTGTGAATCTGTATATAAAAAGACTTCCACCTCTTCATCTATTTCTAATTCACGATCCACTTCATTCTTATGTAAAAGAGCATCCTCCGTACCATCTGTTAAAAAGTAACCATATTCTGTTAGCCTCTCGACTTTTAATGAAATCACTCTACCGATGTGTTCTTGTATTGTCACAAAAATCCCTCCTTCAAGGTTTGCCACCCGTTCCTTCAATAAGAAACGATGTTAAATTGCTACAAAAGTTGTATCAACTGCTATATTTTACTATAATTGGTTTACAAAGGGAAACTTGTTTCTGTTGTCTTTATCGTTCAACATAGATGAACAGAATAAAATATAGTTAAAAGTGGGTGGATTCAAATGGCAAAAGATAGTTCATTTGATATTGTTTCAGACGTTGATTTTTCAGAAGTAACGAATGCGATTGGAATAGCAATGAAGGAAATTCAGACACGCTATGATTTTAAAGGCAGTAAAAGTGAAATTTCACTTGATAAAGAAGAGATTGTCATTGTCTCTGATGATGAGTACAAATTAGATCAAGTTAAAGACGTTTTATTCAGTAAGCTCTTCAAACGCGGCGTACCTGTCAAAAACCTTGATTATGGTAAAATTGAAAAAGCAAGCGGCGGAACCGTTCGTCAAAGGGCAAAATTAATTGTAGGTATCGATAAAGACAATGCGAAAAAAATTAATACACTGATCAAAAACAGCGGTTTAAAAGTGAAAAGTCAAATGCAAGATGATCAAATTCGTGTAACAGCCAAAAGCCGTGACGATTTACAAAAAATCATTGCAGTCGTAAAAGAAGCCGATTTAACGATTGATGTCCAATTTGTTAATTATCGCTAAAGATAATACTTATAAGCGCCAGGAACCTTCCATAAAATGGAAGGTTCTTGGCGCTTCATCAAATTAAATCAATTGGTTCTATTATTTGTCTAGGATATGAAATGAGCAATAACCCGTTATCTATTTGAATATGCATAAGTTGAGGTTGTGTTGGCTCAGGCAGATTTATAATCCGCTGAAATTCCCCATAAACTCTTTCTCTTTTGATTTCTTTTTCTAAAGGAAAAATGGGAGCATTTCTTCCGTAAACTTTTAATTGTGTATTTGAGATTAAGCTAAGAGAAAGATTCTCACGAGTTACACCTGGTATTTCAAAAATAATAAAATTATAGTATTCATTTTGATAAAGATCAAATTTGGGTTGGTACTTAGTTTCTTCTAAGTTTTCATTAGGATATCTTTCTTCAAGTACACGGGTCCAAAAGTCCGTTTTTTTGTATTCATTCGTGATCTCCAACCATTTTCTCATTTTCTCTATGTCCATCTTTCTGCTCCTTTATAATTGGTTGGCAATCGGCATAGAAGGATTCGCGATCTGATCTTGATCACTTATATCTGGATCAAGATTTCCCGAATTCAAAATAGCAGATGGCGGCGAAAAATCACCTAACGAAATATTGGCCCCAATAAATTTACTGTTAGCAGTATGACTGTTATGGACAGTAGGACCTATATCTATATTTCCGTTCTGATTAGCTCCATTGACCTTTATATTAAAAATATTTATTTGATACGGCATATTAAGTTACTCCTTTGATTAAGTTGGTGGCATTGGCGGTGGGAGTGGCACAGGTGTATCCATATAAGCGTTATCGGCATTTCCAATATTTGTTTGATCGTTCACATCAGGATCAATTAATATATTTTCCATGATCGCTTCTGTAGGCGATGTATCTCCATATGAGGAGTTCATTCCTTGTGATTTGTTATAGGCTGTTGGACTATTGTAAGAAGCCTCACCTATTGTGATAGATCCATTTCCAGAAATACTATTGATCTTTAAGTAATGTAAATTAATGACAACTGACGGCATTATAAAAAACACCTTTCTATCATGTGTCTTATCGGTACTATATGCGATATGATGCCTATAGGTTCCTGTACCGGTCTAATTGGAATTCGTAAAAGATTAATGCAGCTTATATATTATGATCCTTATTTAGTTCAGACTTATTTTATAAACGAACGAGGGATAGTTATTTCAAATAGGCTTTTCCCCTTCCAAGTCAGAAATTGTTTCATATACATGACTAAGTAAAGAGAGGTGGGTTATTATGTTTGGATATGGATATGGTTGTGGAGGATATGGTCTTAGAGGGGGATTTGCCCTAATCGTAGTATTATTCATTCTCCTTATCATTATTGGTGCATGTTTTTATTAAAATACGATATTAGTAACGATTAATACAGAACTAAAAAGTACTTTTTTGTAATCCTTTTAGTCCTGTTTGCATTACTCTATATAAAAAATGGCAAAACATGCAGTCATAACATATCATTGCGAATGACGCTTTTTCCCTTTATCATTTTAAATATCATATATTCATAGTCCTCCATCGTATCGACATCCATGAAATATTCCTCTTTATAGAAGTTATATATTTCACCTTTTTCTTTGTACTCCCCATTCAGTAAATTTCTTGCACCCTTATCTCCTTTCAAACCCATTAAGATGGGAAAAAATCTTTTTGTAAATAGAACTGGCGGTCTGAGGACTCCTTGAAAGCTACACGTATAAAAGAATTTGGAGGGATTCTTCCTTAAAGCTGGATCAGCAAATTAATGATATTAATCGTGACAAATGGTTGATCCGCCAAAAGTAAAAGAACAGCATTTGTACGTATATTTATAGCCTCGTTTAATCCACATAAAATGGAATAAGCCTGTCCCTGATTATTCTTTTGCAATCGAACTGTAGTCCATTTTTTGCGATATTCTTTTTTTAAGATGAGGAGTGATCCATGTGAGATCGTCATCTCTTTTCGTGATTACCAATACTTGGTGAATAGAAGATTCCACCGCTATAAGACCTTCATTCAAAGTTCTCTGGCATCTCCATCTTTTATGTTTTTTACTAAATGGAGCGCCGATTTAACTGCATTTTCGATCTCCATATATCCTGTACAGCGGCAGATATTAGACTCCAGCCATTTCGTGATTTCTTGGTTAGAAGCATTTTTACGATGTGTCAATAAGGAGTGGCAATTCATAATAAATCCTGGCGTACAATATCCGCATTGAAAAGCAAAGTGATCAACAAAGGCCCCTTGAATGGGAGCATTCAGCCCTTCAACCGTAAGGATTTCCTTACCAACAGCCTCAATCGCTAAAGTCAAACAGGATTTTTGTGAGATTCCGTTAATGTTTACCGTACAAGCACCGCAATCTCCATTCAGGCATCCGGGCTTAGCACCTGTAAGACCTAATTGGTAACGCAATACATCTAACAGAATATCAGCATAACGGAAATTCACTCTCTTCTCTTCCCCATTAACCATTAAGATCGTACTTACTGTTAAAGCGTCATCCATGGGCTTTCTCCTCTCCTTCTAATTGGTGAAACACATCGTAAAGTGTATTCTTTAACACAAATAATCGATATTGAAAAGAACCTTCCGAATCGTCCAAGGAGGGTACTTTTAACGTATCAATTGCCTCATCAATTCTTTTATCCAAGGAAAATTCGCTTTTATTAAGCTGCTTCTCCATTTGCTTAGAACGAAATGGGTATGTCGTCAAACCGCTTATCGCTATTCTGATTTTTCCATTAACCTTTAGGGCCGCAACTGTAATAAGAGGATAGCCTGTATTCCATTGTCTTCTTTTTTTAATACTTACATAAGGTAGATTGAGGTAGCTTCGATCCGTTTTGATTGCAACGAGCAATTCACCTTGCTCTAATAAAAGCTGTTCTTTAAAGATTTCATGAATGAAAACGGTCTTAATCCCATTTAAGCCCGCAATCACCATTTGACTATCCGATAACAGAAAAGGCAGAACTGCTTCCCGATAGAATATTTGACCGCAAATATTCCCACCTGCTGTAATTTTATTTCTGGCTGTTCGATCAGCAATTTCACTAACGGTTTTACTTAATAACGGAAACAGATTCTTCTCTTCGATATCTGTCAATGTATTGGCTGCTCCTGTTAATAAAAACTCCTCTTGAATCTGGAATGTTCTACATTCTGGTATCCTTTTAATATCAATGACGGCCCCAGCCTTTACAGCATTTAATCGTCCAAGCGTGATGATTTCTGTTCCTCCTGAAAAATAAATAGGTTCCTTTCCTTCCTTTTGTAAATCTTGGAATAATTGAACCGCGTCTTTAATTGATAATGGAAGATAATACTCAAAATCATAAGAAATCAAGACCCCACCTCCTTACCTCTCCATCCATTTAGATTTTCATTGTTTATTCTGCCGTAGAGGATGTAAAAAAGCCCAGTTCACGCTGAGCTTTTTTTACATTAACAATTGTATAAACTTATCATTCAAACCTCTATTTTTGTTCACAAATCATCATAATCATCGCGTCCCGGCTGTTGTCCATAAGCTTGCTGCTGGGATTGCTGTGTACCTGTTCCGTAACCTGGATAGCCTCCATGTCCCATGCCATGACCTGGATAGCCTCCATGTCCCATACCTTGGCCTGGATAGCCTCCATGTCCCATGCCATGGCCTGGATAGCCTCCATGTCCCATGCCGTAGCCTGGATAGCCTCCATGTCCCATGCCATAGCCTGGGTAGCCTCCATGTCCCATGCCATAACCTGGGTAGCCTCCATGTCCCATGCCATAGCCTGGGTAGCCTCCATGTCCCATGCCATAACCTGGGTAGCCTCCATGTCCCATGCCATAACCTGGGTAGCCTCCATGTCCCATGCCATAGCCCGGATAGCCTCCATGTCCCATGCCATAGCCTGGATAGCCTCCATGTCCCATACCATAGCCCGGATAGCCTCCATGTCCTGCCCCGTAACTCGGCTGGGTTCCATAGCCCATACTTCTTTCATCTAATATTGGTTGTTCCATTTTTGTCGCCTCCTTCAGTCATTTCACCCTTATTGTATGTAGGCGATGTCGAAAGAAGAATCAATATTTTTACTGTTATGCTTGTTTTCATTAATTAATATTGTTCATTCTTTTCCTTTATTCATGTCCTTTTGGGATTCAGGAAATCTATTCCGTCTCATTTGCAAAAACCATCTCATGCTTGCTTTTCTCAATAAATACCTTATTTTTTAGCACAGCAACAGATGACTATTGAAAGTATTGTTTCAGAAAGAACCGTAAATAATGATTAAAGATAACTTTCATCAAATTCTTTATACAAATAGAACACCCTTAGAAGAATGAGGAAGGGTGAGAAAATTGGATCATTTTTGGATTTCTATTTTACGTACAATCGTTGCTTATTTAATTCTAATGATTGTTACCTTGTGGCTAGGAAAACAAGTGAATGCCAATCGCAATTATTATAATTTTGCCTTATCGATTACCATAGGTTCCTTTATCGCCAATATGGGCTTTGACTATAATCTTCATTTTATCCCGATGTTAGCCGCCTTCCTGTCACTAATATGTATTTATTTTATACTTTCCCAAGTTTCTGCCCGCAGCAGAATTCTGAGAAAGTGGTTATCAGGACGACCGTCCGTTATAATAGAACAGGGAAAAATTCTAGATTCTAATATGAAAAAAATAAAGTATACATTAGATGATCTGAATCAACAGTTACGGGAGCAAGGAATCTTTGATATTACAGAGGTAGAGTATGCCGTTTTAGAAGTGAGTGGAAAACTGTCCGTACTTAAAAAGGATCAATATCAACCTATCGTAAAAAAGCATCTCTTTCCAGCTAATATTCAATCCAGTCATATCCTCCCAATAGAACTAATTATGGATGGCATGGTTATCGAAAAAAATTTAAAAGAGCCATTTACTAAACAATGGCTCGATCAACAATTAAAGCAAAGAAAAGTCCAAGTAAAGGATATTCAATACGCTGTGATTTCCACCAATGGTTCATTGTTTGTGGATCTTTTTACGGATGGTTTAACTTCCCCAACAGATATAGAATAAGTCATTGAAAATTTTTAGTTTCTTATACACCTATATCGCTTAAGCCTTGCCCATTTTAGATCTCCATATCAATTCTGGGGTCAGTGGAAGTTGGTTCAACTTAACACCAGCCGCGGTACTTAAACAATTGGCAAGAGCGGCTGGTATACCTAAAAGCCCATGCTCTCCCACACCTCTAGCACCGTATGGCGCATCGATTTGCGGTGTTGTCACAAAGTCAACCTTATAATGCGGGTTTTCTCCATAATGAATTGGCCGGTAAGTGCGTAACTGCGGATTCAGTACTCTTCCCAGATCATCAAAAACAAAAGTTTCTCTTCCTGCAAAAGCTAATCCCATACTCATGGCACCCATTACCTGGCCGCGTGCTGCCATATGATTTAATACTGTCCCAATATCGACTACCGTTACGGCTTGAATCAGCTTATAAGTAAAGTCCTTTTTGTCATATTCTACCTCCACAGCGTGAGCAGCAACCGTCCATTCTGGTCCTGGCTGTCCCTTCCCAGTTTCCGGGTCTAGAGAAGTCATTCGTCTCAAAATATAATTTCCGTGGCCGATTATTTGACCGCCAATGGAGTTGCCATTAGGAAATTTATATCCATACACAACCTCTCTCAGATCTAGCCCGATTTTAGGATCATCTCTTAAAAATACTCGTTCGTAAGCTACCTCGAGATCTTCTGTTGACACTCTAAGAACACATGCTGCAATCTCTTTAATCTGTCGTATGACATCTTCTGCTGCCTCCAACACCGCCCTTCCGCCCATAAACGTACCGCGGCTGGCAACGGTTTTCCAATGCTCTGGTGTCGTTTGCGTTTGAATTTTCATTTTCACATGGACTTTGTCCACCCCCATTTTTAATCGTTCCGCAAGAATTTGCGCCAGAACCGTCTTTGTTCCTGTTCCAATTTCGACCACGCCTGAGATTAAATTAACACTTCCATCGGGATTAAACGTTAGAATTACACCTGAACTTGCATCAGTATCAATTGTAGAAGTTTTCCAACTGCATGCGATTCCTTTAACTCTTATTCTTCTTTCATCAATTTCTTGAATTTGCCCCTCTTCCCAACGGATCATTTCCTTCAACCGTTCGATACAAGCAGGTACATTCCCCACATTACTTTTGTTCAACAAAACCTGTGTTGGCGTTGTATGTCCAGGAAGGATTGCATTTTTTTCCCGTAATTGGAGCCGATCCATCCCCAATTTATCTGCCAACATATCCATCGTCCGTTCAAATGCAAACAAGACCTCTGAATGTCCAAATCCTCGAAAAGGACTACCATACGGATGGTTCGTATAGACACAAAGTGAATCACACCAAACATTTTCAATATTGTAGGGACCTGTACAATCGACCCCGCCAGCCCGACTGACGTCGATCGCCTTATCTGAATAAGCACCACCATCAAATAGGTACAAGATTTCTGCAGCCTGGATCATCCCATCGGCTGTACAGCCTAGTTTGACTGTCGCCTCGAGACCAACATGACAAGGGGCCGTCGTTAAGTCTTCTTCCCTTGTATATACAATTTTTACTCGTCTTCCCCCTACCGCTCTCGATGCAAGATACGCTAAAATTTCCCATTGTATCGGAGCCTTTCCCCCATACGCTCCGCCAACTAAAGGCGTCTCAACTATAATTTTCCCAATCTCAATTTGAAAATAAATACTGAGCAATCTTTTGACCATAAATGGAGCTTGTGAAGATGTTGTGATATGAATATAACCTTCTTGATCTATTTCTGCTGTCGCGCTTCTCGTTTCCATCGCAGCATGACTAGATGGTGAAAAAGAATAAGTTTCTTCTACAACGACTTCACCCATCGACCATCCTTGTTTCATATTGCCCTTACGGATCTTGGTCACATTTGAAATATTCGAATGCGGTACTGGATAGGCAGTCCCTATCTTTTCATATGAAGCTAGGTTTTCATGAAGGAGTGGTGCCTCTGGTTTTAGTGCTTCTAATGGGGAATTCACAACCGGTAGAAGGTCATACTTTACATCAATAGCATCGGCTGCTTTTTTCGCTAAAGCAACGGTATCCGCAACAACAAGAGCGACGGGTTCACCGTGATAACGAACTCTGTCGACAGCAAGTGGAGGACGATCTCTAATTTCCTCCCCCGTTAAAGGCAAATCAGGACTTCCTAAAAGAATAGCCCTGACTCCTGGTATTTTTTTTGCTTCTGTCACATCAATAGAAACAATTTTGGCGTGTCCATATGGACTTATAACCATCCTTGCATGAAGAGTAGCAGGTCCAGCTAGTTCATCAGCCGTATACTTCGCCCTTCCAGTTACTTTTTCAAAGGCATCTTTACGGATGACACTTTTCCCAATGATCTTCACTCGATCACCCCCATTTTCTCTTTTATCAATGTATGAATGGTATTGAATTTTAATCATAGATTTAAAGGGGAATATTTCGATGAATTAAAAACCCTTTATCTAGGAATTGAAAATAGCCCAGTCAAATCATGACTGGGCTATTTTTTATCTATTTACCGAGATTGGCTAAAATATAGAATATATTAATTTTAGAACCAATGATTTATTCATACTTTCGTGTGAGAAATATTAATAGTAGTATGGATAACCATATCCATATCCATAACTACGGGTAACCATAACCATAACCCGGATAACCATAGCCATAGCCATAACCCGGATAACCATATCCATATCCCGGGTAACCAAAGCCACCCAATGCACTGCCCAATAATAATCCTCCTGCAAGTCCTCCTAAAAATGGAAAGCCAAACGGTCTCCCAAAGCCAAATGGTCTCCCAAAGCCAAATGGTCTTCCAAAGCCTCCAAAGCCAAACGGTCTTCCAAAGCCTCCAAATGGTCTTCCAAAGCCCCCAAAGCCAAATGGTCTTCTTCCAAAAATTCTTTCCTCACTCTCATGTGTTTGAATAGGCTCAAGCTCAAGTTGACTGTACATACTTTTATCTCCTCCTCAAGTCATTTCACAAATAGTGTATGTGTCCATGACATATGCTGAATAGATGAGTGCCTACTTATCTTCATTATTTGAGAAGTTTTTTTATTTGTGTTTAATAGTAAGAATTCCTCATAACCGTCAGTTCTTTAATCCCTTGTCCAACCACTTTTATTAATGGAATATGTAATCCCTAAAGAGGGATAATTTCCAATCTTTAAAATCTGGTCCTGATGCTAAATGCTTTTTTTCAACAAAGAAATATTCTAACAATCTAAAAAGCTCTGCTTTCCTATTTGCAGAGCTTTTTAGATTGTTTTCTGCCGAATTGGAAAGAAAACAATTTCTTAATCTATCACCCGGAATTTATTTTTCAACCAGTTGACCGTACAATTCCTCCAAGGGTTTTGAAATGACTTTATTCAATTCTACCATCAGCATATTTACTTGATAATCAGCTTCCATTAAGCGTTTAATCTTTTCATTTTGCTGGGCAACCGCCTCCATATTTTGTAAAGCTACAACTTCTTGCTGCCCAATTTCCTGACCCTGTCATTTGTTTTTGCTGTAATTGAGAATTTAAATGGTTCATTTGATTAAATATCTGTTTTGCTTGTGGGTCTTTATTTAGTTCCATACAAAGTCTTTGTAAACTTTTATACTCATCGCTCTCACGAAAAATCCTTTTCGAAATACATTGCTGCCTCCAATATATTTTCGGACATACCAACATTTCCTTCCTGTATGAAATTTTGGTGCTTTTTATTACCCCATTAGGTTTCAAAATAGTGTATGTATCCCATTTGAAAAAGAGTAGGCCTTTGCCTGTAGAAATCCATTCTAAAAAACTTTTCGAGGATTATTGTAGGAATCAACTTATATTTTCAAGCATATATCTTCGTTGAGACTTTTAATAATTTATCATTTTGATTCGAGGTGTTGGTATGGAGAGAATTGGAAAAGACGAATTCACACCGGGGTTTGTAACGCATCATAATCATGGTTCTGTTGACTACACATCTGTAAATGCCGGGCATGTTCATCAATGTTTAGATGTTACTTCTCCTCCTATTAAAACTGAGGATGGGAATCACATTCATTATACGGAAGGATATGTATTATTTGAGGATGGACATAATCATCACTATCGTGCATATTCAGGCCCTGCTATCCCTGTGGGAAACGGTATGCATGTTCATTATTATGACTTTTACACGACAGAGAATAACGGGCATCGACACCATATAAAAGGTGTTGACCAACCTGCCCCCGGTAATAAATAACGCAAAGGCAGAAAAAGACATTTATTGTTGCTTAATGCAGCCACTAATTTATTACATGACTAGTGGCTTTAAGCTTTTTTACTGGATTAGATGATTTCAATGTCCACTAACTCTATAAACTCTCTCGTATTTCTCTCTTAAAGCAAAACTCCAGTTTAATTATCCTTCCCCGGATTATAGTAATAAGGATCATGGTTATGGTCCGTTAATTCATTATTATCAATATATAACTTTCCATTTTCTAATAAAGTAGCTAACATAATATTCTTTACAGCTTTCCCCATTTTTTCAACCTCATTTAATAACCAGTTCTGTTCTAGTTGTAGATATTTTAAATTAGCATGAATAATTTGCCCATCCATAATTAATGGAATGGGCAAATATTCTCTGTTTACATTTAATTTTAAATCATTGGGTTGTACGGGCCGATATGGGGACTTAGGAATAACACTCAAGTTCCCTGTCTCTTCCATTATCGCCATAGCAATATTTCGAGTGTCCGTAAATCCTTTTACTCTCAAATGTGATAATAATTCATTCATAGGCATACGTACTTTTTTCAGACCCTTTCGGTCGATATCTCCATTGCGAATCAACACGGTAGGGTTCTCATATATAATCCATCGGAATTTATTATGTAATGATAAACGGACAAATAGTTTATATATAAGGACAATGATTCCAGCATAGGCGATTGCTTTTCCGATATGATTAACTTCCACAGGGGCACTAATAATATTAGTAAGGACAAAGATATACAATAAGTCGAAAGTATGCATTTGAGAAACAGCCTTTTTACCGGTCATTTTTAAAAAGAGAAATCCTGCCGTAACAACCAATAAGGCATTATAAAACATTTCCATTTTCTCTCCAGCCTTCCGTAAAATCTCTTATGAAAACAAACGATATCGTTAGTATTTGGAGTTTCTTCTGAAGCTAAACATAAAGAGTGATTATATTAGACAGAACATTAACTAGGTAGTCAGCTGTCAATGAAAGAAAATCCATTTTATCTTGAATTAAAATGGGTTAACTTATTAATAAAAAATTAAGGTCATTTTGGTCCATTCTGAATAGGATGATGAAGAGAAGAGGTGAACTTTCCTTGTCAAAAACTAACATAGAAAAAGAATATCATGTCATTGCATCTATTCAGCGAGATATAAACCTTGCTCTTGCCTTTTTATTATTATCGGGACAGCTTACCATCAGAGGGGTCATTGTCACTTCAGGTGGATTTAGTATTACACTAACCGGACCCATTGTTGGCGGAGCCCGAACAGAAGCTAAATCGGGAAATATGGCAATCAATACAATGATTGATACAATTGATGTCATTATTTCCATCTTATTGATACTAGATGAAATAAGGCTAGTTGGTGTATTAGTTGGACCAGGAAGGCTTTCATTGCCTGTCAGCGGACCGATCTTTGGAGAACCATTAAACGAACCCTCCCTTCCAATAGTAAGAGATAGTTATCACTTTTTTCATCAAATGTTATCGACACATTTTGATATTGACCCAAGACTATTTAGAAATGTAGAAAAGGAATGATGAACATGACTCTAAATAAATTACCCGTCATAAAATTATCTGAAAGCAGCATTTACTTTGTCGCCTTAGTGGTCCTTACATTTATTTTCTTCTTTACACGTGAAGAAACAAGTAATCAAGCTTAACGATATTTAATCATACTTACAAAAATCGTCGAATAACCATTTGGTTTTCAATAAACTGCTCATTCTATCATAAGATGAACAGATGTCTTGATTTATAGTGGAAAATAGGGTTGTCATTATTAATGTACAACCACTATCAACCCTCTTGTGTTCCAACTTCCCCGATAAACGTTAAAGAAAATCCGTATACGATCATAATAAAAGGCACCGGGCATCTTCCATTTTCCGGAAGGGCCCAGTACCCTTTGCTAGACTTATTGTTTACGAGATTTTCTGTAGACAAGGTATAAAAACACTCCAAATAAAATGGGAACTGAGGCAGTTGCCACAATAAAAGTCATATTTATCCCTGTTTTTTCTTGCAGCAAATAGATTTCGGATTCATCGCGACCCATTGTGATCACATACTCACCGTTATCACTCCGAACTAAATCTCCATTTAAAACCCCTCTTAACTCCATATCATCGACAAGCTCTTTTGCTGGAACCGTTACCGTTTGAGTTTTCGTTGTACTATTAATAGCAACAACTGATATTTGATCTTCATATTTCCGCTTATAAACCGCAAACCCATCTTTTTCATATAGGACCTTCATCTCTCCTCTAGTAAGGGCCGGCAATTGTGAACGAATATCCCCAATCTTTGTTATATATTCAATTAATTCAGGATCTGTTCTGAAATTCATTTGGCGGTCGTTATCTGGCGGAGCTCCACCATCTAACGCAATTTCACTGCCATACAACACAATTGGAGTTCCTGGTGTTGTATAAAGAAAGGTTAAAGCTTGTCTCCAACGTGGTCCGGGATGTTCGTTCTTTTCAATCATCTGACGGGTAAACCTAGACATTTGTTCATTATCAATAAATGTCCCAATGAATCCAGAGTTTTCAATTAGGTTCTTATTCTCGTCAATCAGTGAAAATAATGTTGTAAATGCATGATTCGGTTCATGAAAGACCCTTCTTAATTCATCATTCAATTCGTAGTCTGTAACCCCATCGATTCCTGCTTCTAAATAAGCTTGAGGATCTTTGAGCTTAGATTCACCTAGAAGATAAATATTTTTCTTAACTGATTTGACACTTTCTGAAAACTCTTTAACAAAATCAACAGGAAGTCCGTCTATGGAGTGGATCCGATATCCATCAATATCCGTTTCTTCTATCCACCATTGGGAGGCATCCATGATATACTGCTTTGCAGCGGAATGTTCAAAATTGATTGGTCGTAAATCATTCTCACCTTTGTCCGTCAGCCACTCTTCTTTTGCCTGGTCATTTACCCATGGGTGCTGAGAACCTACATGACTAACAGCCAAATCTACCATGATTTTTAAATCACGCTGATGTGCTTGAGCTATTAATTCTTTAAATTCATCCATCGTGCCGAAGTGCTTGTCTACCTCATAAAAATTTTGTACTCCAAACCCGAGATAATCCCCTTCCACATGTTCAAAAACAGGAGATAATAAAATCGTTGTAAAACCCATTTCTTTTATGTAATCTAACTTCTCAACAATTCCTCTAAAATCCCCGCCATGGTAAGCATCCGGATCTTCCATATTAACATTAAGGTCATTGCTTCCGTCGGCATTATGAAAACGATCAATGATAATATAATAAATCGTTTCATCCCCCCAACTTCGATTCTGATTTTGGGCAGCTCCCACAAATACCCCATTTGTTATAAGAATAATTAGAAAAATGATGGAACAAACCGCTTTCTTCACCTTTAATCCCCCCACATCCCTGCCAAAATATTATATTGGAATTTACTTTATTTGTTCTTTAAGAGTAGCCTTTTCTTGAAAAGCCGTCAATAAAAATACTGTTATTTTCAAATCTTCTGTACATTAGCCTTTTCTTTAGACCAATACAGTACTTCAGTGTCAGATTGACCGTTAACAGAATACTCTATCATACCAACTCTTTACGTATATACGTAACATACAGTCTATGCATCGCATCCTAAATGGTTATTTGTCCCGAAACTGAATCATCGTGTTTAAAACTTCAGATTTCTGTCTAAAAATAGATAATGGCTTATTTAATAATTTTGCCCTAAATTAGAATAACATCATGAATTTGTTTTGTTTGGAGGTGTTTTAAGTCCTTGGAAAAGCAGCAACGTAATAAACTAATCCAACATCAGCAGCGTGCCTTTACAGAAGGTTCTGTTGAATATATAAATGAACAATGGGTATTTTTCGATGATGAAACAGAAGAAGCTACACTTTTAAACGTGTGGATAAATGAGGAAATGGAAGTATTCCTATACAATCGCTGGAGAAAAGGCATATTAAAAAATGATGGCATGATTGACTTAGGGAATGACCACTATCATTTAAAAGATCAGGATTTAATCAAAATTCGTAAACATTTAGTCTACTCTTTAGAACAGTTACTAGCAGAAATTAATGATGATGCCTTTTGTCAATTCATCATCAATTTAAATTCCTTACAGTTTTCAATTTACGATTGTATTTATTGCTATAATCATTTAAATTTTCTCACCGAAGGCAGTCAGAAAAGCGGCGTTAACTTCATTGTTTTTGATAATGGAGACAATATTTGTACGGTCCAACATCACTTCGTTTATTACGAGAAAAGAAGCGATCGCTTTGAATTCACTTTAAGTTCAGGTAAACGAATGGTTATTGAAAAAATTGGCTAAATATATGAAAAAGAGTGCGAGGGATCTTCTAGTAACCAGAAGATCCCTCGCACTATTTGATTTAGGTTAAATATAAATTCCCATTGGGAGAGTAAGACCTAAATAAACGACAGCAATCAATGCAGCAATTAATAAAATCCAGGCAAGGCCAGCTGGCTTTCCTTTTTTTGTTGATCCTAAAACCATTTCCATGAAAACAATGACAAGAACTCCTAATAAGGCCTTAACCCCATAGCTTCCGGTAATCCCAGGTAACAGCATTCCCCCTGTTACAATAATTAAAAGATAGAATACTCGCAAAATCATCGTAACAATTTTATACGGTCGTTTGTTATCTTTCTTATGTAGTGAAATTGCCACAAAAAATAAAATTAATGCGATAACCCATGTTGTAATATGTGCATGTGTCATATTCTTCTTCCCTCCTCTACATAATTCAGTTTTATCTTAACATAGCGAATTAGAAAAACCTACCAATATGGTGCTTACTCTAACTCCACCTCTCTACGCAATTTTTGTTTCTTCCAATAACTAAAATTCCTCCATACCCACTCAGCTGGCCCATAATAATGATACTTTAGCCAAAGTTTGCTAAAGATTATTTGAAATAGATAAATGACAAGAACAAGAAGGGTTCCAAATACAACCGATACTTTTCCATAAAGACCCAATCCATACTGATAAAAAATCAGAACAGTGAAAATGGATTGAAACAGATAATTAGAAAAAGACATTCTCCCAACATAAGACATCGCCAATAATCCATTTCTTACTCCTTTCGTATCAGCAAGCAAGACAATGAGTAAACCGTAAGCAATCGCCAAAAGCGGGCCACCAAAGATATCTTGAATATAGTTAGTCGCAAGATTATTCGTTAGGATATAGGGAATCAGTTTAAGTAATACTCCCAATATAAAGGTAATAAAAAATATAAGTCTAAATGCCTTTCGATTTTTCTCAATCTGTTCAAGCCATTTATACTTTGCAATGCCACCACCAATTAAAAACAATGGAAATAGCATGAAAAACTGTGTCATAATCCCAAAGAAGTTATTCGTGTAAGACCAATCTTTTATCCGTTGTTCAGTAATTTCAAAAAAGCTCCCATTTTGATAGATTTCTATTGATTGAGAAATCAATGCAGGGTTTTCAATAGAAAAATCCTTTCCAGACGATAAAATGATTATCGCAACGAGCAAACATAAGAAAAAGAAGTTTGGTAAAAGATAAAAGATGCTTCCAGTAATCATCATGCTTTTTCCGCTTAATTTTATAAACAGAAGAAAAACAAATCCGAGTAAAGCATAATTGAACAAAATATCCCCATGCCAGATAAAAAAAGCATGTAATAAGCCGATGATTCCTAACAGACCAAGTCTTCTTAAAACGATCGGATAAAAAACAAGTCCTTTTTTCTGTGTTTTTTCCCATAACATGACAAGGCCATATCCAAAAAGAATTGAAAATAACGGATAAAAACTTGCTTGTATAAAAACATCGATAAACATATAGATTCCTCTATCGAGAGGATCCTTCCACCATTCTAATGGCTCAATATACAATAACGGTGAATGGAATGATAACATGTTTACTAAAAAAATGCCTAATATAGCAAACCCTCTCATCATGTCTAACGAAGCTATTCTATTTTTTTCTGTGCGTTGATTAGGTGTTACTTTCATATTCCAATTCCCTTTCATTTTAAAGGTAAAGATTACAATCATCCTATTAATGATATATTCTAAGATAAGAAACGATTATCCTTGTTTTTATTTGATTTCGCATATTAAAGAAAATACTCGCATATTTATAAACAAACCTTGTCACACAACAATACTCACCTTTTTTCCATCAATACATACAATATAAAAAACTAGGCAAAGAATCCACTTGTTACAGATTCTTAACCTAATTCAATATTATTAAAGGGTGTTATAAATGCCAGCTATTGTGGGTGTTGTTCAAGTTATAAATATCAGTTCTGCTGCTGTTTTCCATATCGGTGATACTTTTAAAATAACGGCTAATTCTAATGCAAAAACTTTTGCCGGAGCTGGTTCCTTTAATACAGGAGATAACGTAAATTTACAAAACTATCAAAGTGCAACGAATACATTTGATCAGGATAATATCGATCAAGGTAACTTCTTTAATGTATAGGTAACTTTATGCTCCTTCACAAAATATCATATCTCTTCTTCAGACAAATAAAAAAGTGGTGATTTTAATGAATCTCTACGTTCAACAATCCATAACGATTCAATTCTTAAAAGTAAATAGTGTTACAAATTCCTCCGTTTTACAAATTGGAAGTGCTGGAATAATTAAACCAGCTACTAATTTATATAACACAGGAGGATTTACAGGAGCAGCTCCTGAAATACAAGGACCGATACCCATTACCGCTGGATTTCACCAGACCGCTCCATTGGTTCCTTTGACATCTACAAGTCGATAAATCTCCAGTAATATTCTTTTGAAAAAGTCCAGTTCGTTATGAAATGAGGGTTTCGTGAGGTGGGACAATGAATCAGGATATTTATCAAATACTCCAATCCATGCAAACTTATATATATAATCAAGATAACGTAATACGAAAAATGCACAAGAAAATTCAGTCTTTAGAGAAGCAACTATCTGAACTTCAGAAACGACCTCCCGTTCATATTGATCGCATGGAATATAAATTTGATCAGCTAAAAGTCGAAACTCTTGAGGGTACTTTAAATATCGGACTTAATCCCTCTGATTTACAAGGAATAGAGGATTTTTCAGTACCTAATAGAGATGGCAAGGGACCTCTTGAACCAAATGAAAGAATGTCAATGTTCACAGAAATAGAAAGTTTGACGAACCAATACCTTGATGAAAATCTTCAGTCTATTATCGCTGACACATGCCAAAAATTACATTATAAAGTGGATGAAACTTATCATGATTTTATTCTTCAAGATATTAAAAGGCAACTTCCTAATCGAATTGAGGCTTATTTAACTCAGGCTGTAAGAAATGAACAAACAAAAGAACAACAAAAAGACTGGATTGTTGAACAATTAAAAACAGAAATTCAAAATGGTGTTTTAGCGTTTCTGCAACATTTACCCCATAATATGAATGGAGAGAAAAAAGAATGAATTTTGAAGTAGTAAACCGTGATATTTGTATTGGTAATATTACTGTGCTCGGTGTTTCAAGTTCCTCAGTTTTAATGGTGGGGGATACCGATACCATTCAGCTTACTTCCCTTTTTGATACTCCGCCTGAATCATTAATTATCGGTCCATTTGTACCGTTGGGACTATAATGTTAACAAGAGTATCGAAAGTAGACAACGTTAAAGTAAAATCAATAATTTTCGGGTCTTACATCCAAATTGGTGATTCAAACGAAATGAATGGTTTGGCTCGTATTCTTGCCGTGCAGAGACAAAGGGAAGTATTTTATAGTAATGAAGGCGATTTTTCTTTATTTAAAATTTATTCCTATCCACTTCCGTTACCACCAATAAATGAACCGTTAACGATCCATACAACTTCACCAAATCCGATTATTAAAGTAGGCTCAATTGATGTAACTGCACTAAGTACCTCTGCCTTTATGCATATAGGAAATACCAAACATATCACCATGGAAACTAGAGTTTTACACATTAGACAACTTGAAACGGTTGATGAACCCATCAACTTCACTAGAGAGGAGGAGGAATAAAATGCCTGCATTTGTTGGCCAAACACAAATCATAAATATTGGTGGCGGAAATGTTCAATTTGGTGATGCACTAAATATTTCACCTAAAAGTAATTCCAAATCAACTTTGGGTTCTGGAGCTGCTAATACTGCTGCATTCGTCATGGCAAACAATGGAATAAGCGCAACAAATCATTTTGATACCAATTTAATTGACCAACCTAACGTTGGAAACAATTGAAAAAACGGTAGGGAATCTTACACCTACCGTTTTTCCTTTTCTAATTTTAAAATATGGGCTCCATCAAAGAAAAATAGATAACGCTCTGCTACCTTCCGTTTATAAATTTGTTCAATCGCCTTCGTATACAGTTCAATTTGAACCCGATAGCGCTTTTCAAGAATAGGTCTGGCTTCTTCAAATCCGCCTTTAAAGCGACCGGTAATGCCATCTGTTTTATAGTCGACTAGAACGAGACCGCCTTCATCTTCAAAAAGACAATCAATGATTCCTTGAACGAAAACCGGTTCATCTTCCCCTTTCCAATCCGCATAAGCCTCACTTGCCTGCAGAAAGAAGCTGAATGGTACTTCCCGATCTAATTTTTTAGCCTTTTTCATCCGTTGTCCTAATTGAGATTGAACAAATGAAATTAAAAATTCGGGATTAATCGTACTTTTTTGCTCTTCTGTAAGCAATTCTTTACGAACCATTTCTTGTAATAAATGATCAATAGACTCATGATTTATCGCTTTTTCAAGCTCTATATGCTGCATAACCATATGCATAGCCGTTCCTATTTCAGCGGGTGACAGCGCCTTTTCTTGCATAAAACGCGGACGATTCATTAACGGCTTTTTAAATCTCTTTAAAAGCTCTGTACCGCTTGCCTCATCAGTAATTTCTCTCTGTCTTTTTATTTCAGAAACAGATTGTTTAGAACGATGCGTTGAAGCACTATTAAAAGAATATTTCCATGAAAGTCGTTCTCCAATCTCTTCTTTAAATGGAGATTGGATTGAAATAGATTTACCTTCTGCAATCTTTTCAAGCCATGTTTCATCCATCTCTTCCCGTTCTTCCTCAATATTAATGTCCTTTGGCTTCAATACTTCTATTTTCCAACAAGATGGATGCCCGATGAGATCGTCAGGAACATGTGAGGACGGACGAACATCTTCACCTAGTAATATGTGACAATCTCGATGGCGGATAAGTGAAGGCCCCACCCAATCTAGATAACTACCTGCTGACGCTCGATCATAATCATTCAAAAGCCAATCACGATGGTCAAGAGTTTTTTCCCATTTCTCTAGGTTTTTCTGCAAACTTTTAACAGATGCTAGTAAATATAATTTCTCTTTCGCTCTCGTTAATGCTACATATAAAACACGCATCTCTTCTGCCAGCATTTCCATCTTTTTCTTTCTTTTAAAAGCAAGCTGTGGCAATGAGGAATACGTAATTCGTTTATCCACATTCACATATTTCGTAGCAAATCCAAGTTCTTTATCTAATAAATATGGCTTTCGTAAATCCATCATATTAAAACTGCGGCCTAAACCTCCCACAAACACAACTGGAAATTCCAGCCCTTTACTGCTGTGAATTGTCATGATGCGGACCACATCTTCCTGTTCTCCTAATGCACGTGCAGCCCCTAAGTCATCCCCGCGCTCTTGCATTCGTTCAATAAACCGCAGAAATCGGAATAAACCTCTAAATGAAGTTGCTTCATATTGGCGGGCACGGTCATAAAGGGCTCTTAAATTGGCTTGTCGCTGTTTCCCGCCAGGAAGCCCGCCTACATAATCATAGAAATGAGTATCTCGATAAAGCTGCCAAATTAAGGAGGCTAAAGAG
Organism: uncultured Bacillaceae bacterium; assembly: GCA_963787345.1. Lineage (GTDB taxonomy): Bacteria > Bacillota > Bacilli > Bacillales > Cytobacillaceae > Bacillus_BD. The sequence continues at coordinate 316,568 of CAWBCW010000027.1, forward strand.
TCTTGCCTTGCCATTGACCGCCAATCCTTTAACATGAAATAAAAGGGTTTGACCTTATTGTATACAGACTCATCAGCACCTGTTGGTTTTTGACGACAGAATGTGGATAAAGCATCGTAAAACGAGCCATTTTTTTGGTGAATCCGAATAAGGGCTAGCTCATCTTCCTGTAATCCAACAATGGGTGAGCGCAGTACTGAAGCCAGTGGGATATCTTGATACGGATTATCAATGACTTTTAATAGCGACATCATAATCGTTATTTCAGTTGCTTGAAAATAGCCTGTTGAAAGGTTAGCATAGATCGGAATCCCTTGCTGTTTAAATTCCTCCATAATTTGCGGTGCCCATGTCATCGAACGGAGTAAAATTACAATATCCCGATACATGACAGGACGTTCACTGTTCGTTTTTGGATTGTAAACCGCATTTTGATTGGCAATCATCGCTTTAACTTTAGCTGCCATCACTCTCGCTTCAAGTTGCGACTGTTCCAATTCAACGACATCAAAAGTTGAATCATCTTCACTGTCTGGCTGAGGTTCATCCGCCCCTTCTTTTTCAAGATCCACTACCATCAATTCAACAGGAAATGGATGATCTTCAGGGTAAGAGGCACCTTTGACAAGTTCAGCCGCTTCGTTGTATTCAATCTCACCAACACTAACTCCCATAATTTGTTTAAATAAATAATTCGTTCCAGACAAAACTTCTTTTCGGCTGCGGAAATTGCGGGCTAAATCGATTTTTAATCCAGTACTTTCTCCATCATCCTTAAAACGATTATATTTTCCTAGAAATAAATTTGGCTCTGCCAATCGAAACCGATAAATCGATTGCTTTACGTCCCCGACCATAAATTTATTTCCTGTGCTTTCTTCTTCTTTTGACACAAGTCTAATAATTGCTTCCTGTACGGCATTAACATCTTGATACTCGTCAACGAGTACTTCTTTAAATGTATGGCGATAATGAAGTGCCGCTTCAGAAGGTGCGATTTGTCCGTCTCGTTTCGCAGAAGGGTCCTGAAGGATCTCAAGACAATAGTGTTCTAAATCGGCAAAATCCACTAATCCCTTTTCTACCTTCACCTCGCTGAATTTATCTGAAAAGGCTTGGACCAACCGTACTAATGTGGCAATCAATGGTTTCATATCTTGCATATCACGAAGAAAACTTTCCGGTTTACGGTTAAATAACTCATCTTGTAAGGCCTTTAATTTTTTCTTCGCATCATCTCTTAATTTCTGTGCCCGTTCCACTAACGACTTATCATACTCATCGCCTTTACATGTTTTGGCACGTGAAAAGCTCCAGCTTTGGATTGCTTCATATAAGGCATTCCAAGATTCTTTGCTTGCTGCTATCAACGTATCGATGATTTGCAAATCATCGACAAAGTTTTCTGCACGCGGGGCGGGACCTCCTGGTTGTTTCGTCAAGTCCAAACCGTTCTGGAGTATCCCCTTTATCCCTTCAAGCACAAGACCTACATCAACGAGCAACACTTCAATAAAAGGCAGTTCTTCTATTTTTGTAACCGATTCAACTTCATACATATTGATAATATCTTGTAAATAACTCTCCGGCGATGGATTCGAACGGGCAAAGTCATATAAATCCCGAATGATATCCATTAACGCTACATCGCTGCGATCGTTTGTAAAGCTATCCACGACTCGAAAAAAGTCTTCATTATTCGGCTTCCCATACTCTTCTTCAAATAACTCATCTAGTACTTCATCACGTAAAAGCTGAGCTTCAGTTGAATCCGCAATTCGGAATCCAGGATCAATATCAATTAAATAATAATATTTTCGAATCACTTCTAAACAAAAGGAGTGAATCGTTGAAATGGATGCTTTATTTAATAGACTCAACTGTTTTCGCAAATGAGTCGAAGTTGGATCTTCGTTTATCGCCTTTTCTAATGCCTCGCCAATTCGATTGCGCATTTCAGCCGCTGACGCATTTGTAAACGTAACAACTAATAGCTCATCTACATTGACCGGATTTTCCTTTGAGATGACTTTATTAATCATTCTCTGGACTAATACGGCCGTTTTTCCAGAACCTGCAGCCGCCGCGACTAATATATCCTGACCCGCTGCCATAATCGCTTTCCATTGGTCATCCGTCCACGTTGCACTTTCCGGTTTAGGAGGAATCTTATTTACCGTCATGATCTCCGACCTCCCTCTTCATCAATTCAATCGCTTGTTCTTTTGATTTTGGAACAAGAAGGCGATAGTGATTTTCCTCCATTGATTCATCAAATTGACATAGTGATTTAAAACTGCAAAATGTACATGGTGTTCGATCTTTTAGTTTATAAGGGGAAATAGCAACATTTCCTTCTGTTATCGCATTTCCCGTTTTTACATATAAGTGATGCAGATAATCACTAATGTCCTTAAACTCCTGTTGACTCGCAATTTTTGAGTGCTTCGCAAAGCTACCGTCTTTATTCACTTTTGCTGGAATAATTTGAGACGTTGAGCCCGCCTCTACGCTGTAATCCATTAAGCGAACGGCATTTTCTTCTCCAAGGATAAGGCCATTCATTTTAAACTTTTTAAATAATTCATTTTCGATATCTTCCATTGTCATAATTTTCTTCGCATTCAATATCGGGTTATGCACATGAAAATAGAGAACGCCTGCCGGAGTAGCGTCTTTCCCAATTAACACATTGGAATGATGCAATATAATGTCCAAATACGTTAACATTTGTAAAGCCACACCATAATAAACTTCAGTAAGATTCAGTTCTTTGGCACTCGATTTGTAGTCTATAATCCGTAAGTAAGTGCCATTTTCATCTTCCGCTTTATCAACTCGGTCAATTCTTCCGATCAGCTGCATATTGCTGCCATTTCGCAGTTTAAACGTTAATGGCGGCAATTCGCTTTTCGGTCCAAAAGCTACTTCCAATCCGACCGGAGCAAAACCACTATTTTTAGCATGTTCACTCAAAATAATCGATGCACGGCTAATAATTTGCTGGAGCTTTCTCTTAATATAAGCATGACGGTTGGAACTTAGTAAAATCTCATTTTGAAGTTTTGGTGCTAAAATTTCAACTGCCTCTTTTGCCAATTGTTCAGATTGATCTTTAGTCAGATCTGACCAAGATAATCTACTATTCATTACCGTTTCTGCTATATATTTTAAAGCGGAATGGAAAAGCTCCCCAATATCAGGTGCTTCTAAGCGAAATACTTGGCGTTCACGAAGCTTGAGACCATGCTGAGCAAAATGAGAGAATTGACAGCTATGAAACAGCTCCATTCTTGAAACACTCGCTTGAATATCTTCTCCGTATAACTCTTGACTCATCTCTTCCGGTAATTGTTTTGCTGCATTTTGATAAGTTAAACTGGATAAAACGCGACGAGCTGTTTGTCCGTTTGGTCCTTCCACATACCAGTTATAAACGTCCCACCAAAAGTCTGCTACAGGATAGTTCCGTTTCTTCATTTGCAGCTGCGAAGTTAAATAAGACAAACTTCTGTTTTGATGAGATATATAAGATAGTTGTTCTTTTTCAAGGAGCTCTACTGGATCGGTCATATAAACGAATTTAGATTGCCCTGGGAATAAATCTTGGATTCTTTTAATATAAAGAGAAGGCATAAGAGCATTTCCCTCTTCATCTGCAAGTGGATAGCTTATATATAGTCCGTCGGATGGAATTGTAAATGCCATATAAGCCAAAAACTCTTCATCTAATAATCTTGTCCTGCTTGACGGAGCAATTCTTAATCCACTTCCAATGATTTTTTCACGATCTTCATCAGCTAGAATTCCGTCATCTGTAAATTTCTTAGGTAATACTCCTTCATTCATTCCAATGACAAAAGCTACCTTCACACCCGATAATCTTGACTTTTCTAAGTCCCCCGCTAACACTTGATCCATTGCAGGAGGAACAAGGGAGAAGCGCAGTGATTCTAGACCTGCTTCAATTACTTTCGAAAAAGAAGCCAATGAAACTTTTTGATCTCCTAGAATTTCAACAAATTGATCTAGAATTTCAATAATCGCATTCCACGCTTGATCATGTTCCCTTGCTTTAACAAGATTCCCTTTTTCTTCTTGAATTGTTTTCCAGTTCTCAAGCTTCACGGGAATATCCAATTCCTCAATAAATAAATAGAGAGCCTCCCCCAATTGACGACCATTTTCCGCTTTTTTCAACCTTCGTGATAAACGAAGAATCGGGGCTGTGACCATTAAACGCAATTCATATAAAGTTTGTTCGATCTCTCTTTCCCTATCTGTTTGTCCTGCATTCTCAAATTCCAATCCACGGACTCTTCGATATTTCCAACGATCCCTTTTCGTCCACTTATTCCCTTTAATTCCATAAGCTAACACATAATTTTCGAGAAGATCCATTTGTTCGCGAAGCTTTTCTACATTTTGTTCAAGTGGAAATAGAAGTTCTGTTTTAATGGCTCGAAATACAGGTTCATATCGCCAATTACTGCTTATGATTTCAAGTACAGAGCGGATAAGTTCTACTAGAGGATGATGCAGCATCGTTCTTTTCTGATCGATAAAATAAGGGATTTCATAATCACGAAAAATCGTTTCAATCATTTCATGGTAATCTTGACCATTTCTCATAAGGATCGCGATATCACGATAACGATAGTTTTCTTCACCGACAAGTCGTCTAATATGACGTGCTACTCCTTCAATTTCAGCCCTACGATTAACAGCCTCTGCCATATAGATCGAGCGTTCACCCGTATATGGATGGACCGGTCTTGAGTCAAAATAAGTTTCTAGATGCTGTAAAGAAGGATTTTTCCACCTTTTTTGCTCTTGTAACTGTACTTCCTCAACTGATAACCCGTTCACTATAGCCATCTCGGATAAAGTTCTAAAATTCTCACCTGTTTGACGAAATAAATGTAAGTCGTCCGGACCTTGCCCATAAAAGGGCCTGTCTACTGTTAAAGTAATTGAAACTTGTGGACAATACTTCATTAATCCGTTAATAATCATATATTCTTGAGGAGTAAAGCTATGAAATCCATCAATATAGATTTCAGCATTTTTCAAAAACTGTGATTCACTAATTTTCTCCGTTAACAATCGGAAATAATCTTCGGAGTCAATATATTTATTGGATAACTCTTTTTCGAAGTTTTCGTAAATGAGGGATAAGTCGTGAAGCTTATCTTTAAGAACTTTTTCCCTGGATCCACTTTGTTCCAGCTCTGTCAATTCTTTCGGACCGATACAATACCGTTTAAATTCAATTAGGATTTGCTCCATTCTATTAATAAAGCCAGCTTTATCAGCAGTCTGTCTATATAAATACAGCTCTTCTTTTTTATCTTCAATAATTTTTTGGATTAACATACTAATTCCCGTACTATTTAAATGATAACGGCTGATTCCTCCTGTTTCTTGGAGTACTCTCCATGCAAGTCGGGTAAAAGAAAAAACCTGTGCTCGAATCATTCCACCGAGATCAGGAGTTTGAATTAATTGGTATTCAGATAAAAACGTCATCTGGTCCGGCACAATATACAAAATAGGGTTTCCTTCTGGATTTTTAAATAACTTAGATTTAATTTCATCGAGACATTTGGTTGTTTTTCCACTTCCTGATCGCCCAATAATTAAACGAACTGACATGTTTCTCCCCCTTTCAATTTGCCTTACTATCCTATCACATTATTACAAGATATCGATCAAAACGAAACATCAATTTGATTAATCGGCCAATAGCGTAAATCGACTTTTCCTACTACTTGGTCAACAGACACAAACCCGAATTCACGACTATCACGACTGCCAAGACGATTATCACCTAGAACAAAGATATGATCATTCGGCACCGTTTCTTTACCGGTAATTTCCAACAAGGTAAAGTCACCTGTTAAACGCCCGCCAAGAGCTTCTTTCCGATATTTCTCTAAATAGGATTCTTTCACTTTTTTTCCATTAATATATAAAATGTCGTCACGATATTCTATTGTATCTCCGGGCAGCCCAATAATCCGCTTAACATAGTCTTCTTCTTGATTAGCATGAAAGACAATTACATCAAATCGATTCAAATCTCCAATTTGATAGCCAATTTTATTCACGACTAACTTGTTCCCATCTTGGAGTGTCGGCATCATCGACTCTCCTTCAACAACATAATTGGAGAAAAAGAACGTACGAATGAAAATAAAGATAATCAATCCAATCACAAGAGCCTTTAACCATTCAATTCCTTCTTTTGTAATTTTCTCGTTCATATTGATCACACTCTCAATAAGAATTTTTCTTTCCTCTCTTTATATCAAATTCGCCTCAGCTGTAAATTTATCCTTCTTGCCGACTTTGTTCCTTTTCTGTCCCTTTATTTATTTTTACTTCAATTCTTTTTCCAACATACCAAAGAATAAAAATAACCACACCGACAATAGCTGTTCTAAACGGTTGGGTTAAAAGTGATTGGATATCATGTCCAATAAAACTAACCGTAAAGATCATAACAAACTTTCCGCTCATAACCGCCAGCATATATTGTTTTCTGCTTATTTTTGATAGTCCTGCTACAATATTGACAATCGATGATGGGGTAAATGGAAAACATAGCAGAAGAAACAAAGGCCCGAATCCATGCCGTTCAACCCAATGCATTAATTTTTGAACTTGCTTATTCTTTGTTAAAAAGTTTAGGGCCCGTTTACGACCGTATTTTCTCACAATCCAAAACACCATTAGCGCACCCGTGCATGCTCCAATCCATGAAAAGATAAAGCCCCACCAAAGTCCAAAGGCATTTGCATTGGCCATAACAAACAAAAATAATGGTAAAAAGGGAAAAAAGGCCTCAATCATTGGCAATACGATTCCTGGAATCGGGCCAAATGAGCGATACTCCTGAATTAGTCTCATTATATTTTCGAGCGTTATCCAATCTTTTAATGTCTCAAAATCCATTCACGATTTCTCCTACTGCAATCAAAGTTAATTTCTGCTCACTTCTCTAATACTTACTATAACAAATAAAGTGAAACTTCCATCCAGAGGGTTTCACTTTATTTTTACATGTTATTTTTCTAAAAACGTACCAATTGCCTGACTGTTTGCTTTAAGATCAACACGCAAAATCTCTCCTACTCCACTAATTTTCTGCGGTTCATATTCTCCATCTACTGGAATACGTAAGGTTTCGATATTACGATTATTCTCTGATAAATAATCTTTTCCTATATATATAATATCTGAAGTATTCATATTTGTATTCACAAATGGTTTAATGACTCCTACTAATTTAGGTAATTTCGTTAAGGTTTGGAAAGTAGCAAATTGAGAGGCTGTTTCTTTCAGAGCTTTCTGTTGTCTTTCCACCCGATTAAAGTCTCCCATAGCATCATAGCGAAAACGTACATATCCTAATAAATGTTCACCATCAAGTCGTTGAACCCCCGGCTCGAGCGTTACGTCAATATATTTCGACATCGCTTTTTCTACTTCAATTTCAACCCCATTGGGAAAAGCCTCGTCTATCAAATGAACAAAACCTTCAAAATCAATAATGGCATAGGACTGCACATCAAGATCAAAATTGGCTTTAAGAGTCTTCCGAAGCAATTCAGGTCCTCCAATGGCAAAAGCTGAATTAATTCTATTTTTCCCATAACCAGGAATATCAACATATGTATCACGCATAATCGAAATTAATTTATATGAATGTTTTTCCGGATGGTAATGAGCAATCATGATCGTATCTGATCGGGCATTTTTTTCTCCTCTTGAATCACTTCCAATTAATAGCACATTTGTACCACCGTAACGGTCTTTCTTTCCATTAAATTCATATTCTACATGATCAATATTAGCTTCATCCATTGAATTGTTAATTCCCTGCATGTATTGAATAAAAATATATCCAAATGTAAGCAGGATAAGAAAAAAGAAGAGTAATACTACTTTTCTTAATCTCCGTTTTTTCCACTTCTTTTTTAAGCTTTTTCTTTCATGATTGTTTTCATATCTCATCGCATTTTTGACCCCTTAATTATTTACATATGCTGTCAACAGCTCCTTTTATTTTACCTTAAAAAAGCAGTACCTGCGAATCATTACCTGATTCTCATTTATTATTTTTGGGAATTCCTTATCATAAAAAAATCGATCATAATAAAAAACAGAAGCATGCTTTACCATCCATGCTTCTGTTTTTTATTATGTAACGGCTTGAAACTTCTACAAGAGTATCATTTCAGCCCTTTTTACGATATTTTTTTCCATATAAAGATATATTTTCAGAGGCTTTAGAATAATTATCAAATGATCGCTGAAATCTGCTATCGTATTCCCTAATATTTTGCATTAACTTTGTATGCAACAAAGCAGTCCGCTTAATTTGATTATCAAAAGAATATCTAGAAATAGGAATAACAATCGACACATTATTATGAAACGTTACAAGAGTATTAGAAGTGTCTACTTTCGAATAGGTTTTAACATGATCATAAGCGATCCATCCGCAAGTTGATTTATCGGGTGAGTTTGTTGGAAAAAAATAAATTGAATTCGTGGGGTCAATCGAAATCGGTATTTTATGAGTAATACCTATTAAATATCTGCTCGCGTCTTTTCTGCCTTCATAGCTCGACCCGTATGTTATACAAGCGCTTTTAATAAGATCCAGCGGTTTAAAAGGGACAAATAATTCAGTTTCTTCATCAAGCTGATACACCTTTGAATAAAGTTTTCCTTCATACTCCATAGGCAGAATTGCAAGCGTTAGAGGGTTAATGACAAAATCATCAATAAATTCTTTTTCATTCATACAATTCATCTCCCTTATTATATTAATATAACTTTGTTTCCCACGTATAATCATAACAAATAATGCTATTATTTTCCTTATACACAGGACTTTTATTCTAGTTAAAAAGTAATGTTTACTAATTTGTTCACAATTGAGGTGAAGGAATCATTTTCTAAATATTTGTAAAATTCAGTTGATTTATAAGTCATTATTTCATATAATATTAAGAAAACTCGCTTAAAAAGGAGTTTTAAAAAGAAACCGAGGTGATACCAATGAAAGATAATTCGAATACTGAGCTAGTGAAGTCCAATTCCATGAAACAAAAGAAATTAAAAGAAGGCTATATGCTTGATTTGTATATCGAAATGTTTTTAGCTGAAATTATGTTAAAGGCTGAAAAAGAAAAGCTATTGAACAAAATTGACCTGGCCATTGACGAATGCAATCGAAAAGAATTTATGGAGTTATCCAATCAGTACAAAGAATTAAACAAGCGATTCGGCACTTAGAAAAAAGGAGTTCAAACATCCAAATTTCCCCTCAAGAATACTCTCCTTTTTTCCATCATCACTTAATTGAAGCCTTAATCCATCTATGAGCGATTTCAACAAAGTGAAACTTCCATCTGTGGGGGTTAACTGCCCATTATGAAGTGAAAAACACCCTCCTAAACACTAGGAGGATGTTTTCATGTGAAAAGCAATGATTCTAAATTAGTCCTTTTCTATAGTTTTATACTCTTCTAAATTTGAAATTCTTTCCAACATTGTAGGATGTCCATACCGGAAAAACTTCACTAAAAATGGAGGATTCACCTGACTAAGACCGGCTCGTGTTAGTGCTTGAAATGTTGCAATACCAGCCTCACTATTGTCTGTCATTTCAATCGCATACCGATCCGCTCTTGTTTCTTGATATCGAGAAATTGTATTTTCGATCGGACTCGATACAAAGATCAACATTGACATAATCATGAAGAAAAGCGGCATTGTTCGCAAATCTGAAACAGAAGATATTTTCAACACTTCTCCATAATGACGAATAACCCAAGTCATGATTCGATAGATTAAATATAACCCTACAAAAGAGAAAAAAAGGGAAATACCAATTCCAAAATAAATATGCTTTTCGACATAATGGGCCATCTCATGTGCCATAATAAATAAGATTTGCTCATTTGATAATCCATTCAGCGTTGTATCCCAAAGAACGATTCTTGCATTTGCACCGATCCCCGTAACATAGGCATTTAATGCATTTGTCTTTTCTGCCATATTTACTTCAAACACATGATCCGCTGGGATATCCGCTTGACTTGCTAACTCTAATATCTGTGCCTCAAGCTCTTTATCTTTTAATGGATAAAAGTCATTATATAGCGGAGCGATAACAACCGGCTGTAAAAACATTAAAAATAAAGTAAATGGAACAGAAAGAAGCCAAGTATATAACCACCATCTTTTTTTACTTTTCCTCATTAACCAGTAAAGAACCGAAATGATGATGAATATCAAACCAAAGTTAACCCAAAAATCAATGAGTTCGTCTTTCATCCAAGAGGTAAATGTTTGTGTTGAAATATGATAGTTCTTTGAGAGTGTATAGCTTAAATAGCTGATCGGGAAAGTCACAACAAATGAAATCATCGACAACCAAAACAAATAGATGCCCGTTTGCACCCATTTATATGGCGAAGTATTTGCAGCCCAATTTTCAAAAGCTTTGGAAATCCCAAATAATAGAATAAATAAATAAAAAAGCCATTCAAATGGTGTTGCCAAGAAGAATAAAAAGTCACGGATCTTTGAATACTCTTCCGTTAACATTAACTCTCTTCCATTTAAAAAGGTAGCTGGATCTGCTTGTGTCCCTTGAAATTCAAATGGTAATGACGTATCAGCAAAGTGAAATAAGTACCAGTAAAAAAATAAACCATAAATAATATAGGCCAATACGCCATATAACCCGATTTTTCTTGCCACATAATCTCCCCCTTGTACAGCCCCTTATTATAGTGTAATAGATGAGGAAACATCTTAGAACAAAAAAAAGAGGCTGATCGGAAGTATCAGTCTCATCAAATATGTCTTGGCCTCTTTTCAGCCAGATTTCATCGAGCTCGCTCGATAAAACCTGTGGCATCCACCGGAGACATTAACTTTATTCAGCCGAGATTTGAACCCCGACTGAATTGATAAAAGCTTTGCATTCCTCCACTTATGGAAGTGGGAAACTTCAGCTGAATGAAATTATAGATCAAATTAACATGGCTCTGTCACTGCTCATTTGTTCTCCGCGAATACGCTGGAACTCTGCTAAAAGCTTTTCAACAGTTAATTGTTTCTTTTCTTCTTTATTCGCCTGGAAGATGATTTGTCCTTTATCCATCATAATTAATCGATTTCCTAGATCCAATGCTTGTTGCATATTGTGAGTTACCATTAGAGTAGTTAAGTTATTTTTTAGGACAATATCTCTTGTCAGATTTGTAATTAATTCCGCACGTGATGGATCCAATGCAGCTGTATGCTCATCAAGCAAAAGAATTTTTGGATCTGTAAAAGTCGCCATTAATAGGGAAAGTGCCTGTCTTTCTCCACCTGACAATAACCCTACTTTTGCTTCTAAACGATCCTCTAATCCTAAATTTAATGTTTGCAATTTTTCCTTAAAAAATTCTCGGCGTTTTTTTGTTACACCCACTCTAAGCCCCCGACTTTTCGTTCTTGAGAAGGCGATAGCTAAATTTTCTTCAATCGTCATCGTAGGTGCCGAACCCGCCATCGGATCTTGGAAAACCCGACCAACTAACTTAGCACGATTATGTTCCTTTACATTTGTGACATTTTTACCGTCAATGATAACCGAACCAAGATCTGTAATCATTTTTCCTGAGATGATATTCATCAAAGTGGATTTACCAGCACCATTACTTCCTATAACGGTTACAAAATCCCCCGGTTCTAAATCAAGCGATATTTCATGTAAGGCAATTTTTTCATCTGGCGTGCCTTCATTAAATACTTTATTAATTTGTTTTAATTGTAACAAAGGATTCACCTCGTTTTCTGTTCAAAATCAGATTTGGTACCCAAAAATTTAACCGGTCTCTAATCGTGCTACGCTCCAATTGTACGATCATTTATCATTGATTGCATTCGTTTCTTTTTCCGTTGCTTTTCTTTCCGGCTGTCATTTATTTTCGGTAAGACTAAAGCAACAATAACAATCACTGCTGTAATGATCTTCATATCTCCCGTATCTAAAAATTCAACACGAAGTGCCAATGCTACGATAATGCGATATAAAATGGAGCCGCCAATAACAGCTAAAGTTGCTCTTACAACATTTTTTGCTCCAAAAATGGCTTCACCAATAATAACAGAGGCTAAACCGATAACAATTAAACCAATTCCCATTCCAACATCACTAAACCCATTATACTGAGCGATAATGGCACCTGAGAAAGCGACTAGAGCATTCGAAATTCCCAATCCTAATATTTTCAAAAAGTCCGTATCAGCCGAAAAACTGCGGATCATTGTTGCATTATCACCTGTAGCACGAACAGCCAAGCCGATATCCGTTCGAAGGAAATAATCAAGAGCCTTTTTCACAATATAAACAATGATGATCATGACAATGAAAATTCCCCATGTCTTTGGAATAAATGCCCCAAGCCCAATAGCTGAAAAAACAGAGTTAATGGCATCATCAATTTTTAAACTCTGCCAGAAGGTTGTAAGTTTTGTAATAACCGTTTCCTCCTGAAGCAAAGGCACATTCGGTTTTCCCATAATTCGTAAATTAATTGAATAAAGAGCAATTTGCATTAAAATCCCTGCTAAGAGGGCATTAATTTTTCCTTTTGTATGAAGAAGTCCTGTAATACAACCTGCGATAAAACCGACAATAAGGGCAATAAAGGTCGCAATAAATGGGTCTGTACCACTAACAATCAATACCGATGCTGTTGCAGCTCCCGTTACGAAAGAACCGTCGACAGTCATGTCTGGAAAATCTAAGATTCTAAAAGATAAGTAGACTCCTAAGGCCATAAGGGCATAAATAATCCCTGCCTCAAAGGAACCAAATATAGCATTAAACATGTTGCATCTCCTTTCATGATGTTATCCGGACGAATAATGAAATTAAAACTATTCTAACAATTATCGCTCTATATAGAAGAATGGGGCATCCATAAAATTTAGGAGCCCCATTATAATAGTAAGCTTACTATTCTATAAACTCTGCGATATCGTTCCATTCATCTTTAAGTTTAATATTCATTTCATCTGCTGCTGTCTTATTAATCACTAACTTAAGATTTTGCGGATATTGAGCAGGCAATTCAGAAGGTTCTTTTTCACCTTTTAAAATTTGCGCAGCCATCAATCCCGCTTCATAGCCAATATCTTCATAGCTAAAGCCATATGCTGCAAAGCCACCACGATCGACTGAATCTAATTCACCAACAAATAATGGGATATCTTTCTCGTTTGCAACTTGTACCACAGACTCTAAAGCAGAAACAACGGTATTATCTGTAACAATAAAAATCACATCTGCCTTTCCAACAAGTGATTCTGCTGCTTGTTTAACCTCAGCAGATGTTGCAACTGTTGATTCAACAGGGGTTTTCATCCCTAATTCCTCTGCAGCTTCTCTCATAATTCCAATTTGAACAACTGAGTTTGGCTCACCAGCACTATAGACAGTACCAATGGTAGCGTCAGGGAAATTTTCGTGAATAAATTTTACTGTATTTGGAATCGCATCAGGATGCATATCCGCTGTACCTGTTACGTTACCACCAGGCTCTTCCATTGTTTGAACAAGTTGTGATTCCACCGGATCTGTAACAGAAGTAAAGACGACAGGAATTTCTTTTGTCGCATTTAAAGCAGCAAGTGCACTTGGCGTTGCATTTGCAAAAATTAAATCAACATCATCACCAGCTAAATTGGCAGCGATTGTTTGAACCGTTGTTTGATCCCCATTTGCATTTTGTTCATCATATTCTACCGTTAGGCCTTCTTCATTTAATGCTTTCTTAAACCCTTCTGTAGCTGAATCCAATGAAGGATGTGTAACAAATTGTGTAATTCCAACTTTATATGCCTTTTCCTCCGAACTTCCTGATTCATCTGTCCCGCTATTACCACATGCGCTTAACAATAACGAACCCGCTAAACCTAAAGCAACGAAACTTAAAGATTTTCTTTTAAACATAGTTAATCCCCCTCTTTTATGTAACTATATGTCTATTTTATTACGTTCATACTTTTATGCTGTTACGCTGTTATGCTTTGGTGTAGTAAATTATAATATTAAAATAATAATATTTCAATCTATTTTATAAACTTTAGAGAAACATTTACAAATATATAAAACATAGGCTAAATGGTTGTCCCCTTATCCCTTATAATTTAACTTTTCTCTTTTATTTAATAATACATAAAATTTCAAAAAATACCATCGTTTAATCTTATTTACCCCGTTGGTTTAAAATCATGATTGATAATACAATGATCATAGTTTCTCATAACGAATATTCTTGTTATGGAGGTTAAACAATGAAACAGAGAGCGTTGAATTTTTCGCAGTGGATGAAAGAAAAAGGAATAGATACAGCACTAATTACATCTACAGAAAATATTTTTTATTTAAGCAAGTTCTATAGTGATCCGCACGAAAGACTGCTTGGACTCGTTTTATTTCAAGATGAAGAGCCTTTTCTCGTTTGTCCTGCCATGGAGAAAGAGGATGCCAGAAGAACGGGTTGGAATTACGACATTATTGGTTATACCGATAATGAAGACCCTTGGGAGCTTATAGGCAAAACAATTGAAGCTAGAACTCAAAATGTTTCAAGAGTTGCCATTGAAAAAGAACATATGAATGTGGAGCGATTTGAAGCGATATCTTTGATGCTTCCTCATGCGGAATTTTTTTCAGCAGAGGAAAAGTTACGAAGGTTACGTATGGTTAAAGACGAAAAAGAAGTTTCAATTATTCGCGAAGCCTGTAAATTAGCCGATTATGCCGTTGAAGTCGGTTGCGCGGAAATAAAAGAAGGAAAAACGGAGCTTGAAATCGTTGCCGCAATTGAATACGAGTTAAAGAAAAAAGGCGTCATGGACATGTCTTTTGCAACAATGGTTTTAACCGGAGCAAATGGGGCATCTCCACATGGAACACCAGGCTTAACAAAAATTCAAAAAGGAGATTTAGTTCTTTTTGACTTAGGTGTAATTGTCGAAGGTTATTGTTCAGATATTACAAGAACAGTTGCTTACGGTGATATTAACGACAAGCAACGAGAAATATATGACACCGTTTTAAAAGCACAGCTAGCTGCCATTGAGGCCAGTAGACCAGGTGTTTCTTGTGCAGATGTTGATCTTACAGCCAGAAAGATCATTCGTGATGCAGGATTTGGTGAATATTTTCCTCATCGCCTTGGTCACGGGTTAGGAATAGGTGTTCATGAATATCCTTCTTTAATCGGAACAAACCCCTTAAAATTAGAAGCTGGAATGGTTTATACAATTGAACCCGGTATTTATGTTCCTAATGTGGCAGGTGTACGAATTGAGGACGATGTTCACGTAACGGAAAATGGCGTTGAGATCCTTACTAATTTTCCGAAAGAGCTGCAATTTATTTAGGCAAAAAAGCAGCGTATAAAGTGAAACTTCCCTCAGCGGAATGTTCTACTCCGCTGAGGGTTAGTTGAACCAATCGGAGCTTTATGGGCAGTTGATCCCCCACCTATCTTCTTTTATTGTACTCAGAATCTTGAGGTGGGATCTTACTGCCCGTTAAGCCTGAGAAATGGAGAACATTCTATGCTGCTTAACAATTAATTGGAAGGTTTAAGAATGGTTATAGGATCACGAAATCTTAATGATAATGCTTTTGCTACTGCTTGATGAGTGACAAATCCATTTAATGTATTAAGACCTTTTCTTAATGCTTCATGATCTAGACATGCTTGTTTAATCCCTTTATTAGCTATTATAACCCCATAAGGATTGGTTGCATTCGTTAAAGCAATTGTAGATGTTCGTGGCACAGCACCAGGCATATTTGAAACAGCATAATGAACCACACCGTGTTTAATATATGTGGGGGAATCATGAGTCGTAACGCGATCCGTTGTTTCAAAAATCCCTCCTTGATCAATCGCAATATCGACAATAACTGAACCAGGGCTCATCGTTTTAATCATTTCTTCCGTAACAAGTATGGGGGCTTTTGCACCTGGAATTAATACCGCACCAATTACTAAATCGGAGTTCTTCACCGCCTCGGCAATATAATACGGATTCGATACTAAAGTTGATACTTGAGGCCCGAATAGATCATCTAATTGTCTTAAACGTTCTACATTAACATCGATGATCGTTACATGCGCTCCTAGACCAATGGCAATTTTCGCCGCATTTGTTCCCGCGACACCACCGCCAATAATCGTAACCCTGCCTTTTGAAACGCCAGGAACTCCTGAAAGAAGCACGCCTTTACCGCCGTAGATTTTTTCTAAAAACTGCGCACCAATTTGTGCTGCCATTCTACCAGCGACTTCACTCATCGGTGTTAATAATGGCAATGACTTATTTGGTAGTTGGATCGTTTCATATGCTAAACCAACTACTTTTTTCTTAAGCAATTCCTTTGTTAGTTCAGGTTCTGTGGCAAGGTGTAAATATGTGAACAGAATTAAACCCTCTCGAAAAAAAACATATTCACTTGGCAGCGGCTCTTTCACCTTCATCACCAAATCCATCGACCATACCTCACTAGCCGTTTGTACAACTGAGGCTCCAGCACGAACATATTCTTCATCTATAAAAGAAGCACCACCCCCTGCACCAGACTCAATATATACTTGATGCCCAGCATTGACAAAACTCGAAACTCCTGAGGGTGTCATCGCAACACGATTCTCATTGTTCTTTATTTCCTTCGGCACTCCAATACGCATGGTGAGAACCTCCAATCAGATTTACCATCGCCATTACTATTTTTACGAAAATCAGCGCCTATTTATTCCCTAACAAAAGCATATATTCCTTTTATTTATATAAATCTTCCTATTTTTTATAATTTTTCTAAAAATTTTCACAAATAAACACGAAAAATGTTGTATAATGAAGATGTAGATTAAGGAGGGGATTTTAATGGCACTATCTTATAAGAAAATCCTAGTAGCCGTTGACGGTTCTAAAGAAGCAGAATGGGCTTTTAAGAAAGCGGTTGCAGTCGCAAAAAGAAATAATGCTAAGTTGATTATTTCCCACATCATTGATACACGCACATTTGCAACGGTTGAAGCTTATGATCGTACCATTGCAGAAAGAGCAGAACTATTCGCTAAAGAGTTAATGGAAAATTACAAAAAAGAGGCAAACGATGCAGGTGTACCAGATGTAGACTATGTCATTGATTATGGATCTCCAAAAATCAAAATTCCAAAGGATATCGCTAAAAAGTATGAAATTGATTTAATCATGTGTGGGGCCACTGGTTTAAATGCTGTTGAACGATTTTTAATTGGCAGTGTTTCAGAGCATATTACACGCCATGCACGTTGTGATGTATTAGTTGTCCGCAGTGAAGATATAGATGAGTAGTGTCATGCCTGCCGCACTACAAAAGCCACGTTACCTTAAGATATGATAACGTGGCTTCTTTTTATATTATTTTAAGCATTTTTTTGCTTTATCAATAGCAATTTTAATTTGAGAAAATCCTGTCCCACCTGCACTATTACGGCGTGCGACTGCTGTTTCAGGTGCAAGCACTTCATAAATATCCTCTTCAAATAAGGAGCTTGATTGTTTAAAATCCTCCATTGATAAATCACTTAAATAGCAATTCTTTTGTACACATTGAAGAACAAGCTTTCCGACAACTTCATGTGCCTCTCTAAACGGCATTCCTTTACTTGATAAATAGTCGGCCAGCTCGGTCGCATTTGAGAAATCCTGCTTTGTTGCCTGTACCATTTCATCCTTATTCACTTTCATTGTGCTAATCATGCCAGAAAAGATTTTTAATGAGCCTGAGATCGTTTTAACAGAATCAAACAGCCCTTCCTTGTCTTCTTGCATATCTTTATTATATGCAAGCGGTAATCCCTTTAAGACCGTCAATAGTCCAACTAAATTGCCATATACACGGCCAGTTTTTCCGCGAATAAGCTCAGCCATATCCGGATTTTTCTTTTGTGGCATAATGCTGCTTCCAGTAGAAAAACTATCATCTAGTTCAATAAAACGGAATTCCTGACTTGACCATAAAATGATTTCCTCACTTAAACGAGAAAGATGCATCATTAAAATTGAGCTGTTGGAATGAAATTCAAGAGCAAAATCCCGATCACTTACAGCATCAAGGCTATTCTCATAAATGCCCTCAAATCCCAATAGCTCTGCACTGTATTCACGGTCAATTGGAAAGGTCGTTCCCGCTAAAGCCCCTGCCCCCAGCGGAGAGATATTAATCCGCTTCAAGCTTTCTTTATAACGCTGTTTATCACGCTCTAACATCCAAAAATAGGCCATTAAATGATGAGCAAAAGAGATCGGCTGTGCCCTTTGCAAATGGGTATAGCCTGGCATAATCGTTTCAATATTGTTCTCCGCTTTTTCCAATAATGCCTCTTGAAGCTCGCCGACTAAATCAATGATCATTTTCACTTGTTCTCGTAAATATAAGTGAATATCTGTTGCTACTTGGTCATTACGGCTTCTGCCTGTATGTAATTTACCACCAACAGGACCAATTAATTCGGTTAACTGACTCTCAAGATTTAAATGGATGTCTTCTAGAGCGACTGTATATTCTAATTCATCATTTAACGCTCTCGCTTTTAACGTCTCTAACCCATTTTTGATTTGACCGGCTTCCCCATCTGTCAGAATTCCTGTTTTGGCAAGCATCGTCACATGGGCGATGCTGCCAGTTATATCTTCTAACACTAATTCTTGGTCGAAAGAAATGGAGGCGCCAAATTCATCAACCCATTCTTCTGCAGATTTGGTAAATCTTCCGCCCCAAAGTTTTTTCACACTGTCACCTTCTTGTTTGTTTGGACGATACTTTGAACTTTTGTCGGCAGTCCCCAAAGCTTAATAAAGCCTACTGCTGCATTATGGTCAAATTCGTCATCTGAAGTATATGTCGCTAATTTTTCATCATATAAGGAGTAGACTGATTTTCTTCCTTCTACAATTGCATGGCCTTTGAAAAGTTTAACTCTAACTGTACCTGTGACAAATTTCTGTGTTTCTGCTAAGAAGGCCTTTAAAGCGGTTGTTAAAGGAGAAAACCATAGTCCATCATAAATAATCTCTGATAATTTTTTCTCGATTACCGGTTTGAAGTGCGCCACTTCTTTAACAAGTGTTAAATCTTCTAACTCTTTATGAGCTTTAATTAATGTCATTGCTGCCGGACACTCATATACTTCCCTTGATTTAATTCCGACTAAACGATTTTCTACATGGTCAATTCTTCCAACCCCATGTTTTCCTGCAAGAACATTTAATTCTTGAATTAAACCTGCTAATGAATGAGACTGTCCGTTTATCGTTACTGGTACCCCTTGTTCAAAACCAATTTCAATAATATCTGGTGTATTAGGAGTATCTTCTAATTCAGCTGTTAATTCATATGCATCTTTTGGCGGTGTTGCCCACGGATCTTCTAAAATCCCACATTCATTGGCTCTTCCCCATAAGTTTTGGTCGATTGAATATGGACTGTCAAGCTTGATTGGAACAGGAATATTCTTTTGTTTTGCGTATTCGATCTCTTCTTCTCTTGACCATGCCCACTCACGTACTGGAGCCAATACTTGTAAATTTGGATTTAGTGCTTGGATTGCCACTTCAAAACGTACTTGGTCGTTCCCTTTACCTGTACAACCATGTGCAATTGCCACCGCTCCAACTTCTTCTGCTACCTCAACTAACTTTTTTGAAATTAATGGCCTTGAAAGAGCAGAAACAAGCGGATACTTTCCTTCGTATAATGTATGAGCTTGTAAGGACACTAACGCATAATCATGCGCAAACTCTTCTTTGGCATCGATCACAATAGATTGTACCGCTCCAACCTGAAGTGCCTTTTCTTTAATAAAATCTAAATCTTTTCCTTCACCAACATCTAAGCAGCATGCTACAACATCATAGCCTTGATCCTTTAACCAACTAACTGCTACTGATGTATCTAATCCTCCCGAATATGCAAGTACAACTTTTGGATTTGACATTTATATATCCCCCTCTATATCAATAATGTATATTTATACAACTTCTTATATTTTTATTCATCTCTATGAATTACACTTTAACAACTTTTTTAGTAAAATTCAATAGGTAAATAAAATATTTTTAATAAAAATATTGGGTAATGCTTAACTTAAGTTTGTCTAATAGAAGTTCTCTCTATCCTGTAGTAAAATAAAGAAAATATGTGGAAGTATGTGGAGGGAAAATCAATTGGATAATTATTTTTACTATAATGATCGACTAGGAATTCAAGTTCCTGTAATAAGTGAGGACTGGGAATTACTACCTTATGATATTCAACAATCCATCTTATTGTACTGGGAGAATATTCGCGGGATGATCCCCGACCGCATAAAAGTGTTAGAAAATAGCATCAATATTAAACAGGCTCAACTTTCTAACGAATCTGATTTTGAACGCTCCTGCCAACTTAATGGAGAAATCGCTGACCTCGCTTCCATCATTAACGACCTTTGGCTTTGGTTCCGAACAAATCAAGAAACAGCAGAAAAAGTCCATATGTAAAACATACAGCAGAGTGACTAAACTTAGTCACTCTTTATTATCTATTTTCTATAAGTCTTTTTGAAGCTCTTTAACGATGTGACCAAGCTCAGGAAGGATTAATTTATTCATAGCTAGTTTTACTGCGCCAGATGATCCTGGCGTTGAAAATACAGCCTTATGATCAATGACACCAGCAACTGCTCGTGATAGAATCGCAGCAGATCCGATATCTTCCGTATAGCTTAACATCCTGAATAACTCACCAAATCCATCAATTTCTTTATGAAACAAGGATTTTACTGTTTCAATTGTCACATCCCTTAATGCAATACCTGTTCCGCCATTTGTAAGAATTACATCTATATCAGGATTTTCACATCCACTAAGAACCGCATCTTTAATCGGCTCCTTTTCATCTTTCACAATTACATAGTCTTCAATCGTATGACCGGCGTTTTCTAACAACTCGATCATTAGCTTTCCACTTTTATCATTATTTTTATCCCTTGTATCACTCACAGTAATCACTTTACACCGAACACTTTTTAATGCTGTTTGCTTATGTTCCTGTACACTCATCTGCGGCCACCTTCTTTCTCAATTAAATATCTTGCTTGGTAATATTTGTGGGAAAATTCGGTTATTTTTCTTGTAAATTGATAATTAACTCCGGCACCTATTGCCATACTGACAACAGGAATTCCTTGAATCATTTTTTTCCTGAATAAGACAATGGCAATTCCTTTAAGAAACTGCTTTAATAATTGATCCAGCCATGTAATATTGGCTAGCTCTTCTTTTCCTTCATAAAAATAACGATTATCTTCCTGGCCAATTTCACTCATTAAATCTTCCCAGCCTGCGCTTTGTAAATGATGAGGATAAATGGAGGCGTTAAAGACTTTTAAAGCAGTCATCATTTCGAAAGGAGTATTAACCTCTACCCCATAAGTCATCGCAATTAATTGTACAGCTCGTAAGTTAATGACAGCCATTCCAGGAATATCAGCTCCTAATAAAAGAGTCCCGCCAGTACCAGAGATTCCTCCTTGTGCAAAGGAATACAGTCGATGTCGAGAAATTTGCTGACTAGCTATGTATTGGAGTTGATCAATCGTAAGCTGTTGCATGTCTTCAATGGACTGGATTCCATCTTGGAAGACCCTTCCACTTGCGATAATTCTTTCTTTCGCATCCATTTGCATTTCAGAGCCTTGGATTAGCGCATGAAGATGAAACAACCAGTTATCAAGATTTAGAAAAATTTGCTCCCTTACCTTTTTAGGTAAACGTTGAAAAGCATTTTCGATATATGTATCATAAAGTTGCTGAAAATCATTTCTTTCACATTCATACATTTTATTTTCCCATTCACGGATTTCTTGCAGGACCTTTTGTTCCCGAACCGTTAACCCCATACTGAGCCTCCTCCTTATATCATGACACGATTAAACCGTTTTTATCAGTATATCATATTATGGAAAAAACCTTCTTTGCACACAAAAAAGACAAAGGAATCACCCTTTGTCTTTTACATTAGTTTGATTTAGCCATATCTTTATTGCTTAGTCGGACAACATCTCTTGCAATCATAACTTCCTCATCCGTTGGGATGACCATTACTTTAACTGGTGAATGTGAATAGCTGATGAAACGTTCATCACCGCGAACCTCATTAAGAGATGGATCCCAATATACGCCCATAAATTCAAGTCCATTTAATACACGCGCACGAATTGTGTCACTGTTTTCACCAATACCTGCTGTGAAAATAATCGCGTCAACTCCATGCATACGCGCTGCATAAGAACCAATATGTTTATGGATATGGCTTGCAAATACGGATAAAGCAAGTTCAGCTCTTTCATTTCCCTCTGATGCTGCTTCTTCAATATCTCTTAAATCGCTAGAAAATCCAGAAAGGGCAAGCATTCCACTCTTTTTATTAAGAACGCTTAACACTTCGTCTGCAGTTTGGTTTGTTTTTTCCATTATATATGGAATTAACGCAGGGTCAATATCACCAGAACGTGTACCCATCGTTAAACCTGCAAGTGGTGTGAATCCCATTGATGTATCAATTGATTTTCCACCTTCAATTGCTGTAATACTCGCTCCATTTCCAAGGTGACAAGAAATTAATCGCAGTTGACTTAATGGTCTGCCTAACATTTCAGCTGCACGTTCTGAAACATATTTATGAGAAGTCCCATGGAACCCATACTTACGAATACCAAAATCTGTATAATACTCACGTGGAAGGCTATATACATAAGAACTTTTTGGCATTGTTTGGTGGAAAGCAGTATCAAATACCGCAATAGCAGGTACGTTTGGCAATACATTTTTAATTGCTTTAATCCCAGTTACATTCGCAGGATTATGCAATGGTGCAAGCTCAGATAATTCCTCAATTTTTTGCAACACATCATCTGTGATTAACACAGAATCAGCAAACGCTTCACCGCCATGTACAACACGGTGACCGACACCTTCAATTTCATCCAGAGATTTAATAATCCCTAGTTCTGTTAATTGACTTAATAAAAGCTTAACCGCCACGTCATGATTTGGGATATCGGTCGTTTGGGATTGCTTTTCGCCATTAACCGTAATATTAAATACAGACCCTTCAAGTCCAATTCTCTCAATTAATCCTTTTGTGATCACTCTTTCGCTTGGCATTTCAAATAGTTGAAACTTTAAAGATGAACTCCCTGCGTTAATCGCAATAATTTTTGACATCTTTTAACGCTCCTTTTATATAATAAACTAATCCGTATTAATGAAAAATATTGGCTTAAGTACTTCTATGTTAGTTTGCACGATTTTACTTCATTAATATCCTATACTCTTCATTTTGACATCGTCCGACTTTTTATTCAAGAGATTTCGCTCTTTTTACACACGTTTCGACAAAAGAAATTATATTCAGAATACACAAACAACTATTATTTCCCCATATTATTTATTTTCATTGATCCAATGGTCAATTTTAACTAATATTTTCTCAACTTCACTTGCATTTGATAGTGAGGGCATATTAACTAATAAAACTTGCTTTGGCGATTTAAGACCGTCCGCTTTTTTCTGCAAAATCAATATACTTTTTCCCGCCTCCTTATTTTTAAATAAAGATATTGGCAACTGAATAACACCTTGAATATTGACTTCTTTAGTTAAATATTCATGTAACTTCTTAGATTGTTCACTTTCAAATATCCCATTTGGTATGACAAAAAATAAATAGCCCCCTTGCTTTACATGGCGGATACTTTGCTCAATAAATAAGTGATGAGCATATGTATGTCCTTCATCTACCTTTAATTCATAATCCGCGGCTCTTATATCATTCGGATAGTAACCAACAGGCAGATCACTGATCACTGCATCAACAGGTTCAATAAAAAGTGGCTCTAAACTATCCTGGTTAAAAAATTGAACTGGATGTTCCTGTAAATTTGCATTAATATAAGCCAATTTAATTAATAGGTCATCGATTTCAATCCCGATTCCATCAACTGTTTTTTCGGGATCTTGATTCATTGCCGCCGTTAATAAATTTGCCGTTCCAACGGCAGGGTCTAATAATCGATAGGAGGGACTCTTTATAAACTTTTTTAATAAATAGCCAACTAACATACCGATTGTATCTGGAGTCATTTGATGATTTGGTTGAACATTTTCTTTCATTCCTTTTAATATGGCAAGTTGAAACGATTTACGAATTTCCTCTTTTGTATATTTACTTAGTTGAATTCCCTCATATGTTTTTTTCAACCTTTTCGCAGTTAATTCACTTAATTCCTGTAAAACAGTTCCTTGAAAAAGATTTTCTCCTGTTTCTGCAAGAGCCTCTAAATAACTGCAATTAGATTCTTCTTGAATAAGTGCTGCTGTTTCATTTATTACGGTAAATAATTCTTCGACCGGCGTGATTTTCACTTGGATTCCTCCTGCTAATTTGTTTCGTACCTTATTTTAGCTATGTTTGTGTTGGTGAACAAGTTAAATGTGAGAGTGGATTCAATATAGGAGTATAGGAGTATAGAAGTATAGGTGAGAGGTCTTTTTATCTGTTAGAAAATATAGAAAGAGAAAGCGGCAAGAATTACCGCTTTCTCCAGTGTTTATTTTGCTTGTTTAGCTGCTTCAAGTGCTGCTTCATAATTTGCATGGTCAGTTACTTCACTTACATATTCTGCATATGTAACATTATCGTTTGAATCAACAACAAATACTGCACGAGCTAACAAACGGTGCTCTTGAATTACTAAACCATATGCTTCACCAAAAGAAAGGTCACGGTGGTCAGATAAAGTTTGAACTTTATCTACTCCAGCAGCACCGCACCAACGGCCTTGTGCAAATGGTAGATCCACACTAATCGTTAAAATATTAACATTACCAAGCTTTGAAGCTTCTTCGTTAAAACGACGAGTTTGTGCATCACAAACACCAGTATCAAGTGAAGGAACAACGCTAATTAAACGAACGCTTCCCTTCGTATCTTCTAAAGTTACAGGTGATAAATCATTTGCTAAAACTGTAAAATTCGGAGCCTTGTCCCCTACTTTTACTTGAGTTCCTACTAATGTTACTGGATTTCCGCCAAATGTAATTGATGCCATCATTTTTCCTCCTAATAAACAATATATGTATAGTGTTAACTATATCCTCAATTTGCAATATTTGCAATAAATATGACTTAGCTTTTTGCAATATAAGTGTTTCTTGAAAAGTATTTAATCGGATGAATCTGTATTATTTTTAAACCTGAAAAAATTAAAAAAGTGTCAGACAGCCACTGGAATTACTGTGCTAGTAGCTGTCTGACACCAATAATTTGTCATTTAAATATCTAATTCTTTCTTGGGTCCATTATATTCGTCCGGATTGGCTTGACCATTCGATTGTTGATTCGAACTATTCGAATTAGAGCCTTCATTCTTATTTTTGTTTTCAAACATTTGTTGTATTTTATCAACCGCTTGTGGAGCAAGGTCAAGAATTCGTTCATATAAATGAGTGCTTTCATCAAGATGAACCATTTTCACCCCGCTGGAACTTACAATTAAAAACGCAACAGGAGTGATCGATACTCCGCCTCCACTACCGCCGCCAAATGGAACTTTAGGTTTATCGGAATCCTTTGATTGACCCTCGACCGTAAATTCACTACCACCGGCAGCAAATCCAAAACCCACTTTTGAGACGGTTAAGATCACACTGCCGTCTGGGGTTTCAACAGGGTCACCGATAATTGTGTTTACATCAATCATTTCTTTTAAGTTTTCCATTGCTGTTGTCATTAAACCTTGAATTGGATGATCAGACATTCTTTATTTCCTCCACTTCTAAACTGTATTCGTTTTTTCTAAAGAAAGGTTGGAGAGTAACTTTGATTTAAAGTGCGGCCTTCCACCTTTCCAAAATTTGATCAGTTTTATACCTGCAAACATAGCATGCCCGATTCTAAATTGAAGCATACATTGAAATGAGGTCTGTGAAACAGGCAGTTGAAAATGAGGTTGAACAGAAAGATTTGGATTTACTTTCAGCTTAAAATAATTACTAATAAGACCGACAATTGCACCTTTCACTGTCCAAACGGCCCCTGTCACCATTCCCGTAATTGAAGCTTCTCCTGCTCCAATCACGGAATGCCACTCAAATTGCTTAACTGAAACTTTCTGCAAAAACTTTCTAATAATCCGATGTAAAGAAACGACATGCTTTAATAGTTTCTCCGTATCTTTGAGACCTTCCAAAAGATCTTCACCAAAAAATTGACTCCTTTTCTCACTCGTTACTTTTCCGCTTCCTGTTTTCGTTTCTTCTTCTGTCACGATTGCAGGAGAGTCCTCGTCTATTTTAATAAGCGGAATATCGATCGTATACCGAACAAGTCCAAACCATGCCCTAAATTTTATTTTCAAGGAATCATTATCCCCTACATGACTAAAAGTGATGTAAATTTTGAGCTTTGAAATTAAAATGATCATTAATAATAGTAAAAGGATAAGAAGTCCAAGCCAAATCCATGTCAATATTATTCACACCTTTCGACCATATATTATTGGCAAAAAAAGACATAAATAAACCCGTCATCGACGATGACGGGTTTATTCTTCTATTAGATTACTCGTGAATTACAGTTGTATCAGCAAATAAGTCATGAATTCCTTGTTTTTTCGGTAAAAAGCCAACAACAATATATAAGATAATAATCGTTCCAGAGATAAACCGGCCAATCCATTCTCTAAACATGACCGTTGACCAATTCAGCTTTTGTCCCCGTAACGAAATAACTTTAAGACCGAATACCATCTTACCTAATGTTTGACCCAAATATTTAGTCATTAATACAAAATAGGCATAAAAAATAATCGCTGTAATAATTGAAACGGGAGCGAACATACCTACAGACCCTAATGGCCAATCGAATAATCTGAAAATCGGATAAACAAGAATTCGATCGATACTTCCAATGATGATGATATCCAATAAATAAGCCCAAAATCTCATCCAAAATCCAGCATACTTATAGTCTAGTCCTTTGACTCCGTCATCTGAATCCAGTTCATTTCCTACAAAAGATATCTCTCCATGCTCGGCAATCGATTCACTTTCTATCTTTTCATGGGTAGTCTCGCTTTTCTTTTCAACATCTAGTTCATTTGAACTCATTTCTCCACCCCTATTCTGCATATAAATACATTAACCGTGGTGAATGACTTTGTGTTAACAATTCCATAATTCCAGCTAGTTCCAGGTCTTCTTTTCCAAACAGTCCGCGGGCACTCATTTTAAAGAAGGAACTGAAGCCAAAGTTTTCCGTATATTGAATCACTTGTGCATCACTCAGTTTTTGATCACTTTTCATAGTTTCAACAACATCTTCAAAGTATCCAAATTCATCTATTAGATTTAATTCTTTTGCCTGACGGCCATCATAAACTCTTCCGTCTGCAATCTGTCTCACTTGATCTTCTGGAATGTCTCGTCCATCAGCAATGACTTTTACAAATCCTGCATAAGAGTTATCAATCATCTCTTGCAGAATCGTTCTCTCTTCTTCTGTCATTTCTCTTGTTGAACTCATGATATCTTTGTATTCGCCGCTTTTAATCGTTTCGAATTTAACACCGTATTTTTCAGCTAAACCAGTAATGTTAACACCTTGCATAATCACTCCAAGTGAACCAGTTAATGTTTCAGGACTTGCGAAAACCTTCTGGGCTGGTGCTGATATGTAGTACCCTCCTGAAGCAGCCATTGATCCCATTGAAATATAAACCGGTTTTTTTGCTTCGTTTTGAATCTCAACAATTTTATCATGTATTTGTGCACTCTCCACAACACCACCGCCAGGGGTATTCACTCTAATAATGATCCCCTTTACAGAACTGTCGTCTTTAGCATGATTAAGATTCTTTAAGAAAGCTCGATGATTATAACCGACTGTTGAAAATATCGATGTCGCATCACCCGTATCTTGAATCGTCCCATTAATATCTAATACAGCAATTTTTTTCAACGGACTTCCTTCTTCAATTACTTCCTCCGCTAATAGAGTACTAGTTGGATTCAGCATTTCGTCAAATGCTTTTTGAAAGTCACTTGAAACAATAGTAGAAAAAACACTTGTAATTGCCGAAAAAGCAAACAGAAATGCAGCGATCCCTAGGGCTACCCAACGCTTAGTATTCACTTAATTACCTCCTCATGTTCATCATCATATTTACTTACGCACCACTAGACAAAATGTTTCAAAAATATTTTACATTCAACGAAATAGGATCAATTGAAAGTTATACGAGTCTTCTGTACTATATAAATTAGGAGGTGAATAAAAATGACTGATAGAAAAAATATTTATTTTTATTATAAAAAAAATGATACAATACAAAAAAAGTTGGATGCACTTATCAATCAAATAACTGAAAACGGCTTCAATGTCGTAAGTTCTGCCAAAGATGCAAATATTATTGCAAGTATCGGTGGAGATGGAGATTTCCTACAATGCCTTCGAAGAACTGGTTTCCGAGAAGATTGTCTGTATGCTGGTTTTTCCAGTTCAGATCAACTCACTTTTTATACTGATTTTAATCTAGATCATCCAAAGGGAATAATCGATGCGATTCACAATCATCAAATGAAAGTTCGCCGCTATCCTCTTATTGAAATAGCAGTTGATAATGGCCCATCCCATTTATGTCTAAATGAGTTTAGTATTCAATCCGCAATTGTGAAAACTTTTATTTTAGATGTATACCTTAACGATCTGCATTTTGAAACGTTTAGAGGTGACGGCTTAGTTATCTCTACACCAACAGGTAGTACAGCTTATAACAAGTCTGTACAAGGTGCAGTTGTCGATCCGAAACTTAACTGTATGCAAATCACGGAGCTCGGTTCATTAAACAATAACAGCTACCGTACGTTAGGTTCTTCCTTTATTGTGAGCAGCGACAAGACATTAACGTTAATCGTTGGAAAAGAAGGAAATGAACACCCGATTATGGCAATTGATAACGAAGCTCTAAGCGTTCGACAAGTAGAAAAAATTCAAATTAAGTTAAGCGACAAAAAAGTCAAAACATTAAAACTAAAAGAGAATACATTTTGGCATAGGGTAAAACGTACATTCCTATAGTCATGTTGCTTAAAAAAGTTAGCCGGTCACAGATGGCTAACTTTATCTTTTCTATTTCGTACTTAATTCTTGGTTTCTAAGTTCAATTCTCCGAATTTTCCCTGACGACGTTTTTGGAAGTTCCTCAACAAATTCAATTTTACGTGGATATTTATAAGGTGCTGTTATTTCCTTCACATGAGTTTGAAGAGTTTTTATTAATTCCTGACTCTCCTCCACCCCTTCTTTTAAAATGACAAATGCTTTCACAACATTTCCGCGAATATGGTCAGGACTTGCCACAACTGCACATTCTTTTACAAGCGGGTGCTTAACAAGCGCATCTTCCACTTCAAATGGTCCGATTGTATACCCTGAACTAATAATCATATCATCGCTTCTACCTTCAAACCAAAAGTATCCTTCTTCATCCTTTTTGGCCCTATCACCTGTTACATAATAATCGCCACGATATTGGTTAGCTGTTCTTTCCGGGTCTTTATAATACTCTTTAAATAACGCAGGAGTTT
Source organism: uncultured Bacillaceae bacterium (assembly GCA_963787345.1). Classification (GTDB taxonomy): domain Bacteria; phylum Bacillota; class Bacilli; order Bacillales; family Cytobacillaceae; genus Bacillus_BD. The sequence goes on from CAWBCW010000027.1 coordinate 346,346, forward strand.
CTTTGTGTACCGCAATGTCTCCTACTTCTCCTACTTCACAAATTTTTCCTTCGTCATTAATAATTTCGACTGTATTTCCTGGTGTTGGTTTCCCCATTGAACCTGGCTTTAATTCCATATCCTTTGTAATCCCAACTAATAAAGTATTCTCTGTTTGTCCATATCCATCGCGAACCTTTAATCCAAAATGCTGATAGAAGATATCAATCACTTCTCGGTTTAATGGTTCTCCAGCCGAAACGGCGCTATGAATATGGGATAAATCGAAGGAAGCTAAATTATCAACCTTTGCCATTAATCGGTATTCTGTCGGTGTACAGCAAAGAACATTTACATTATACTTTCCAAGTAACTCGAGGTACTTTTGCGAGTCAAACTTTCCTTGGTAAGAAATTCCAGTAGCACCTGAACCTAATACAGCCAAAAATGGGCTCCAAATCCATTTCATCCACCCAGGTCCTGCTGTTGCCCATACAGTGTCTCCTTCATTAATACAAAGCCAATGAGGAGCAGCAGTACGTAAATGCGCATATGCCCAAGCATGGGTATGAACAACCGCTTTTGGATTTCCTGTAGTCCCTGATGTATAAGATAAAAACGCCATATCATTACAGTTCGTATCAACCATTTCAAGTTCTTCAGAAGCGTTAATCATCGCCTCTTCTAGTTGCGTCCATCCTTCAACATTTTTTCCTAGAACAAATTTATGGATATCATTCAGTTGTTCAATTCCCTCAAACTCACTTATATTTGGATAATCACTGATGACTGCTTTTACATCTCCATGAGTGATACGGTATTGTAAATCTTTCGTACGAAGCATTTCCGAACTCGGAATAACGACAAGCCCGAGCTTCAATGCGGCTATGTATATTTCATAAGCCTCTATTAAGCGAGGAATAGTGATCAGAACAACATCGCCTTTTTTGAGGCCACTCTCTAAAAATACATTTCCAAATCGATTTGCATTTAGCATTAAGGAGCGATATGTAATTTCTTTCGTTTTTCCTTCTTGATCTTCCCATTTAACCGCAACTCTTTTATCATCTTTTGCATATTTCTCAATTTCCATTACAAGATTATATTGCAATGGAGCAATTAAATCTTCTCTTTTCATTCTTTCGCCTCCAAATCATTTGTTATCCATCATATCACAACTTCATTTTATTTTTATATATTTTTCACCTGATAATATGACCTAGTACTATTTTTTTATATTAGACATAATGAAAGGAGCGAGAGATATTCCCGCTCCTTGTAGCCATTCTTATTTATTTTTATTTTTATTCGAGTAAATCCGCCGTTTAATTGTTGTTCAGCCATTTGAACTAAGCGTTTTGTAATTTCTCCACCAACAGAACCGTTAGCACGAGAAGTAGTTTCAGCACCAAGGTTTACACCAAATTCAGAAGCAATTTCGTATTTCATTTGCTCAAGAGCTTGTTCAACTCCTGGTACTAGAAGTTGATTTGAGTTGTTGTTTGGCATGTGTTCTTCACCTCCTTGTGAGTATAGAATGTGTCGAACTACATGACTTCATACAACAACCTCGTTGGTAAATTTAAGCATATATTTCACAAAAAAGCAAGCAACTCAAATTTATTAATTTAGAAAAGATCATCAAAAGCATCAACCGTATTGCTTTGCGGTCTAATTAAGATAGATTCTATTCCATCAACAGCTTTTTGAATATATGGTTCAAAATCAAAGTAGCTTTCATAATAGCTGACTTTATCTCTTTTTGGTTTTGTTTTTGGGGAAGATGGGACAAATATTGTGCAACAATCCTCAAATGGTCTTATTGAAATTTCATGAGTTCCAATCTCTTGTGATATTTGAACAATATCAGATTTATCCATCATGACAAGCGGTCTTAATATCGGTGTATTTGTCACTTCATTAATTGCATACATACTTTCAATTGTTTGACTTGCTACTTGTCCAAGACTTTCCCCTGTTACAATAGCTAGTGCTTCTTGTTTTTGCCGAATTGCATCTGTAATTCGTAACATCAGTCTTCTCGTAGTCGTCATCGAATAGTTTTCAGGAATTTGTTTTTGAATAATCTGTTGTATTTCCGTAAACGGCACGATATGCAGCATGAAATGACCATTATAATTAGCTAATTTCTCCGCTAAATCGAATACCTTTTGTTTTGCCCGTTCACTTGTAAAGGGTGGACTGAAGAAATGGACACCCTCTATTTCTAATCCCCTTTTTAAAGACAAATAACCAGCTACAGGACTGTCAATTCCACCAGAAAGCATCAGCATTGCCTTTCCGCTGGAACCAGCCGGTAGTCCTCCTGGCCCTTGGAAGCTTTGACATGAAATATAAATTGCTTCCGCTCTTATTTCAACAACCATATTAATATCTGGATTTTTCACATCTACCTTTAAATTTGAGACATTATGTAAAATGTGGCCGCCAAATTCATGATTTAATTCAACCGTATCCATAAAGTACGTTTTATCGGCACGTCTCGTTGAAATTTTAAACGTTTGTCCTTTATGATAGACTTCTTTAAAAAGAGCTAAGACAGCATCTTTCATTTCATCTAAGTCTTTACTTGTTTTAATCACTGGGCTAAAGGATTGAATACCAAATACACCCTTTAAACGTTCACAGATTTGTTTGCCGTCCTCACCATTTAAAATGACATAAGTCCGATCGCGGTTCCCTTTTATTTTTACATTCGGAAAGTCGTGTAAGACTCCCCTTATACTATTACTTAATTTTTCAACAAATTTACTGCGATTTCTTCCTTTAGTAGAAAGTTCACCATAGCGAATTAATATTCGGTCGTAATTCATTTTATTTCATTACCTTTCTAAGTACGTCAATTGTTTTCTCAATAGCTGTAAGAGCTACCTTCACTTCTTCTATCGTATTTGAATAGGACAAACTTATCCTAATCGCACTATTTGCACGATCTTTCGGAATCCCCATTGCCTTCAATGTACTGCTAATCGTTTTTTGCTTTGAAGAACAGGCAGATGTTGTGGATACATAAATTTCTTTTTCCTCAAGCGCATGAACAAATACCTCAGATTTTATCTGTGGTACGGAGAAATTAATTATATGCGGAGCTGATTCCTCTGGTGTATTGATCATCACTCCTTGAATTTTCGCTAATCCTTGCTTAAATTCATTTGAAACGTTTAGTAAGTGATGCTTTTCGTGTTCGTATTTTTCCATGATCATTCGTAATGCCTTAGCAAGACTGACGGCCCCTGCTGTATTTTCAGTGCCGCTTCTCCATTTACCTTCTTGACTCCCACCATGAAATAACGGATTTATTTTAACCCCTTCTTTCACGAATAGCAACCCCGTTCCTTTCAAACCATGAAACTTATGCCCTGACATCGTGCATAAGTCAATATGGCACTTTTCCATATGAAGTGGTACCTTGCCCAGCCCTTGAATATGGTCAACATGAAATAAGGTGTTTTCTTGCTTATTGACGACTTTGCCAATTTCTTCTATTGGTTGAATGGACCCGACTTCATTATTCACATGCATGACAGATACGAGGATAGTATCATCTCTCAAGGCATGTTCAACCTTTTTAGGATCAACAACCCCATTATGATCAGCCTCAATGATCGTTACGGTGAAACCATCATCTTTCAATTGCTTGAACACTTCACTTACTGAAGCATGTTCAATATTTGTCGTTATAAGGTGGCGTCCCTTACTTTTATTGGCGAATGCAGCACCTTTAATCGCCAAATTATTTCCTTCCGTACCACCTGATGTAAAAATAATCTCTTGCTGTTTTACCGACAGTAGTTCGGACACTTGTATTCTTGCCATTCGTAACAACTGCTCCGCTTTTCCACCAAAATTATGAAGGGAGGAAGGATTACCAAAATAATCAGATGAAACCTTTACAAATGAATTTAAAACTTCTGGGAATGGTTTGGTTGTAGCGCTGTTATCCAGGTAAATCATCGAATCCCTCCTCGTGTACGTATATTTATATTTATCAAATTTGCCCGCCGAATTTGCATACAGATATAATACCCGCGCTTACTCGGTAAATTACCTTAAAAAAATCCATGACATCCGCCGGTGGCTCAGGCTTTTCAGTGAATTTGAACCCCCATTGAATCAAAGAACATTTTGCATACATCCCCCAATTTTTTAAGTGGGGACTTTTGCTGAATGAAGTTAAATATTAACATAGTCGAGCCCATTTGAAAAATAAAAGACAAAAGGTTTGCCTAATGGCAAACCTTATACTTCAACTAAATCTTCTATTTGATTTTCAATTTTCTTTAGTATATTTGGTTCAATTCGTTCAACCGCTGCAACTGCTTGTTCTAAAGCTTCTTTATAATCATAAGATCGGAAAGATTTTTCAGCTTCTTGCAAACCTTGATTTACCGCAGGATACTTACTTCTATAGCGATTACCATACTGGATCACTTTTTCAGCTAACGTAACAATTTCAAAGAGATCTTTTGTTTTTTCAGTCATATTTTCAACTGTTAAAACGGCTACCTCTAAAAACTCTTTAACAACCGGGACATCTAATGGCATTTCATTTAACTTACCAATTACTCCATTAATACTTTCATGAGCCTCCATCATTATGTTTTCAAACTCCTGAGGGATGCCAGGAATATTACTCTTGGAAATTTGCCGGATCGTTTCAGCAACTTGCTTCTTTAATTGGGCTACTTTTTCACGAGCTTCAATCTCATCTTTGCGCAGCATCTGAATTTTTTCCGCAAAATCTTCCTGATCTGCTACGATGGTTTCTAGCGCTTCTTTTACACTCGTAAACTCAACCTGTAAATGTGAAAAGGCCGCTTGATTAGCATTCATATTATTTTCAATCAGATCGAATCGAGTAAACAACTGGTCAAGTTGATTGGATAGTTTTTCAATGATATCCAAATACGAATCATGTAAATGATAACTAGATTGAACTTGATTAAATTCGTTACTTAATTGACGATTTACTTCTTTAGCCGACTGAAGTTTTTCTAATATTTCACGATCATTCTTTTGGATTTCATGCTTCGCTAAAACTTCTTTCTCCAATAAATCATATAGTTGTTCAATAGATTGTTTCCACTCTTCGACCTTTTCTTGAATGTCATCAATCTCCATTGTTTCAAATTCATTTAAAATTTGTGGCAGCTCTTGTGAAATTCTGTCTTTCTCTCGTCCAACCAAAATATGATCCAACACGTATCCTTGAGAAAGCATTTCACGATATCCCTCCATTAATTCCACTAACAAATTAGGTATAATCGATTGACATTCATTTAATAAATTCGGAATGGAATCCATGTCCTTTTTCGTCTTCATTAATTCTTCTTGAATATTTAACACAATTTCGCGAGCAGCTAAATAGTTTCCATTAGCCGTATTTTCATCAAATAAATTAAAAAGCTGGGAAATACCTTCTAATTTCTCTTCAAGAGGCTTTTCCATTTTTCCATATAAGTATCTATGAGCCAACAGCCTTTTCTTGCATTCTCGATAGTTTTCTTTCAATACATTCATTTCAGTTCGATTTTTTTCTTCACTGCCTACTAGCTCCTCTAATTCTTTGAGCAGCGTGTTAATCGTATCTTCGACCTTTGAAAGCGTCGTATTTGCTTCCTCTTGGACTTGTTTCGCCTTTCTAAAGCGATACTTATCAATATGTTCTTCCATATCAAATAATAATTCTTCAATATCCGGTAATTGGGTTGAAACGATTTCGTCCCACACGCCTCTCCACCGATCAAATCGTTCTTCCGTCTCACCGTTCATATTTAATCGTTTCACCTTTTGCATCTCATCAAGTACAGGGCGGTTCGTAATATCCATCTTCCAAGCTTCTAGACGATCCGTTTCCTTATAATACTTTTTCTTCATAAAAAATCCCGCTAGGAATATACAAATTAATACTGCAATTCCACCAATTATGTATTCCAATGTTATGCCCCCTGTTCTTCTCCGAACCAGTTAAATATGATATATAGAATTTTGTAGCAATTTTTAATCTTATTAAAAGAATCACAAACATAAACAAGTTGTAGATACTGTTAAGTATGTGGATGTAAGAAGTTATCCATTATAGTCGAGGTAATAAATTCCACTTTGAGGCCTCGTACATATTCTTTTCAATGATTTTATGATACCATGTAAACGATATTTTTTGACTAATAAAATCAAATTTTTTCTTATTGACCATTGTTATTTCCTCTCAACTTTGTCAAAACAAAACATTTATTACATAAACAGCATGATTCTATTAAAGCACAAAAATTAGCAATTGTTAAAATATATATTAAAGGAGTTGCAAAAATGGTAAAAAAAGATGGTCATATCCATACTTATTTTTGTCCGCATGGTACAAAAGATTCTTTTGAAGATTACATTGAAAAAGCGATTTCTCTCGGGTTCGAGGAAATCTCATTTACAGAACACGCTCCTCTTCCAGATGGGTTTGTTGATACAACACCTACACAAGACAGCGCTATGAGTGCAGATATGCTCGATTTATACTTCGAGAACATTCAAATTCAAAAAGAAAAATATAAAGGCAAAATCAAAATCAATTGTGGTCTCGAAGTCGATTTTATCGAAGGTTACGAAAATGAAATCAAAAAAGCTTTAAACAGCATTGGTTCAAAGCTTGACGATGCTATATTATCCGTACATTTTCTCAAAAACGGTGGAAAATATGATTGTCTAGACTATAGCCCACAGCATTTTGAACAAATGATCTATGAATATGGTTCTATCGAGAAGGTTTACGAAAAGTATTATGAAACAATCCAAATGTCCATCACCAGTGATTTAGGCATCTATAAGCCCAGCCGAATTGGACATATTACATTAGTTCATAAATTTCAAAACCGCTTTCCTTATTCTGGTAATGAAAAACCTATTCTTGCTCATATACTAGAACTCATAAAAAAATACGGCTGCTCTTTGGACTATAATGGTGCTGGTACCGCTAAGCCGCTTTGCCGTGAACCCTATCCTCCAAATTGGGTTATCCAAAAAGCGATCCAGTTACAAATCCCGTTAGTATACGGTTCTGACGCACACCAAGCAAAAGAACTCGGCCAAGGATTCGAAGAAATGCAAGTCTATTTCAATCGTTAACTTATAAAGACCTTTGATTGCAGATTATGTGGTATTAATATGCTTTCTACCCATTGATAGATTTCTTTTAAATATTTTTCTGCAAAATACTTCTCATGCGGAAAAATATGCAGGACTTCAGTCATATATTGACTGTTCAAAAATGGCATTGATAATAGACTCTTTAACTGTAGAATAAAATAATTAATATTGGTTTTATTAAATTCTTTCCTTAACATTCCTGTTTCTAGGATTTTGGTAAAACAATATCTCTCTTTTACAGAATAGGTTGACATCATTTCTCGGACGATTTGACTGTCTACTGAAAGCTCTCGTACAATAAATCGGGTTAAATGGCTGTTTTGATAATGAAAATTCACTAGATTTTCAATAACTTTTTTCAAACATAGAAATGCACCCTCATCAAGTTCAGCCATTCCCTTTTCTAATTGAATTAAATAATTTTCATAATAAGCCATGAAGCAATATTCTAATAGGCCTTCTTTATTTTGAAAATAATAGGAAATGTTTGCAACATTTGCTTTTGCTTTTCCAGCAATATCACGTATTGAAGTTCCATGATATCCTTTTGTATTGAACAATGAAATTGCAGCCTGTACAATTGCTTCTTTTGAATTTTTTTTCACCATTCACACCACACTTTCAGTTTTCACCCTAAAATTCAACCATATTTCCATGCAATATAATAAAGATTCGACTTCTTTTCGTCGTTTCCTTTAATAAAAGCTCGACAAAAAACTTGGATTTTCTAGATATTTCGAGAATCAAATTCACCTTGACGTATTTGCGCCCAGATTTTATCGAGATCGCTCGATAAATCTGGGCCATCCGCCGGAGGCTTTAACTGCATTGTGCCAGGGTTTGAACCCCCACTGAATGATTAAAAAAACTTTGCATTCATCTCACCACTTATAGAAGTGGGAGACTTCTACTGAATGATGTTAAATTAAAAAGCTCCTCAATAGGAGCCTTTTTAATGTTACGGTTGAACCACTACTTTATTTTTTCCCGTTTCTTTTGCTTCATATAATGCTTGGTCTGTCCGTTTAAATAATGAGGTATATGAATCCTGATCTTCTTTTTTCCAGTAAGATACACCGCATGAAACGGTGATTTTCGGATTTGATGATTCTCTTACCTTTATAACTAACCGCTCTGCAATCTGTACTCCTGTCTCTAGTGAAACTCTCGGTAAATAAACGGCTAGTTCCTCTCCTCCCCATCTAGCTCCAACATCACTCGAACGAATATTAGTTTGGATAATTTCAGCTACTTGAATAATGACTTCATCACCAATTTGATGGCCATATGTATCATTGACTAATTTAAAATTATCAATATCAATAAGAATAAACGTTCCTTCGGCATCTATATTCATGGATTCTCTTATTTTTTGATCAAGATAATTTCGCGAATACAATTTTGTTAAATGATCCGTGATAACCATCTTTTCGAGCTCTTCTCTTAAAATCGTATTGGTAAAGGCCAAAGTAGAATGATGAATTAATGACTTTAGTAATTTAAAAGTCTCGAAAGAAAATGCATAAGGATCTCGATGTAATACGATGACAAACCCATTTAATCGATCAACTTGGAGCATAGGCACAACCATTATAGACTTATAAACGGTTAAATCCGTATAACTTGCAGGCAGAGTTAACTCACCAATAAAAATGGATTCATGATCTTTAACCATTCGATCTCTTGCAAAATCAATATATGATTTTCCCTTGTTAGAAAAGAAGAATTCCGTGCTCCCTGCCTGAATCTTCGTTTTGTTTTTGGAATTGAGTTGAATAAAGCCAACCTCTTCAGCTCCAAGTGATAGAACAATTCTTTCTGACATAAATTCAATCGTTTCGGTTAGACGCTGACTTGAATTTAGACGCTGACTTGTTTCATTGATAAGTTGCAAGTCTGCGATTAATCTCCTTGATTGTTCATATAGCTGGGCATTCTCCATCGCTGCACCTGCTGTTTTAGCGAGTAGAGAAATAAACTCCATTTCACTTTTGGGAAAAATGAGTGAATCAGGTGCATTCATTTGCAATACTCCATATACACCCTGTTTTCCTTTTAATGGCGCATATAGTATTGACTTTTTTTCATCGAGGACATCCTCAAATTGCATTTCTCCCGTAACATATGCCTCGATGAGAACTTTATTTTCACTTTCATAATCAAATCCCTTAATTGGGAGCGCCTCATATCCTTCGTGATCTTGAGACAAAAGCAAATAGTAGGTAAAATCCGGATATATTTCCCGTAACGAATCAATTATTTCTTTTAGGATAGACTCCATATTCATAGTCGAGTGAACCTTTTCTGTAACTCGAAATAACTGTTTATACCTTTTTTGCTCTGAAATTAAATTGGCGAGAAAATAAAAGTTTTCTAAAAAACGGCTGCATTCATCACTTAAGGTCTGAAGGAAAGCAATTGAAAACGTATCAATCACTGATTCATCATCAATCAGGATAAGAAAACGACGAAAAGAACCTTTTTGTTTAATTGGGATACTCCATCCAACAAGATTTGTATCCTCAAATGGAAAAGTCGTTGGATGTGGATTTAAAGTGTCAATTTCAACGATATTTGGCTTGTATTCCGAGTGTGTAGAAGCCTCGACCACCGTTTCTTGTTCATTTTCTCTATACCTGCAAAGCATGACTTCATGAATGTTCAATATTCCCCTAATGGCTATTAACATTTCTTTTAGAATAGACTCATACTGAAGTGGACTGACATTACTTGTAACCATTTCATAGAATCGAGATTTTATGTTTAATAAATAACGTTCTTCAACCTTTTCCATGGGATACTCACCTTGTTTTCAATCACTTTATAAATTACACATCTTTGTTCATTATATTGTGTGGGTCTTTATTACTTATATTATACTATTTTCAACCCTTAATTGTATGATTTTTTTCCTAACCGCTATCTTTCTTCATAATAATATAGCAACATCTTTTAAGATGGTCATCTTGAAATATCGATCACAAACACTTTTGATCCATTATTCCTCATTTTACACACTCCTTCCTATTGATTCAATGATATATATGCTTGACAGCAATATCTTTTCAGGTGTATAATTGCCTTTGTGTAAAATATCGCAGCTTATGTGAAACCTATTTTGGCTACATTTTGTTCCTCTTACGCATTTTATTGATGACGGTGTATGAGTAGCTCTCTGCTGCAGGGCGAATGTACAAGAAGCAAAATGACCAGAAAAGTAATCACATCTGTTTTTATTTTACCAAAAATAAAAACATAGAGGAGGAGTCATTTATGGCTCGTTATACAGGTTCAAGTTGGAAACTATCTCGTCGTTTAGGTATCTCTTTAAGCGGCACTGGTAAAGAATTAGAAAAGCGTCCTTACGCTCCTGGACAACATGGTCCAAATCAACGTAGAAAATTATCTGAATATGGTTTACAATTACAGGAAAAGCAAAAGCTTCGCCATATGTATGGAATGACAGAACGCCAATTCCATAATTTATTCGTTAAAGCGGGTAAAATGGGCGGAATCCACGGTGAAAACTTCATGATTCTTTTAGAATTACGTTTAGATAACCTTGTTTACCGCTTAGGCTTAGCACGTACTCGTCGTCAAGCTCGTCAACTTGTTAACCATGGTCATATTTTAGTAGATGGCAAACGTGTAGATATTCCATCTTACCGCGTACAACCTGGTCAAACAATTGGTGTTCGTGAAAAATCACGTAACCTTGATATTATTAAGGAAGCAATCGAAGTGAACAACTTTATTCCTGATTACGTAACTTTTGATGCTGAGAAGCTAGAAGGTACTTTCACTCGTTTACCAGAACGCTCTGAACTTCCAGCAGAAATTAACGAAGCATTCATCGTTGAGTTCTACTCAAGATAATAGCATTGCTTCATATAAGAGACATAGTAAAAGCCCTAGGATTGTGGATAAACCCGCAATTCCAAGGGCTTTTTTGTCTTATATATACATAATATTTAATTCATTTGGCAACAAAAAATGATAACCATCAATTATCATGGTTACCATTTTTAATCCTACTTGAATATTCCATTTTCTGTAATAATATGTTGAACCGGAATATCAAATGGATCCGTAGGAAGAGACTCAAATAATTGACGGGAGTAGACTAAAGAAACTGTATTATTTTGATAATCCGTTAGAAAGCGATCATAATATCCACCGCCAAAGCCAATTCTATATCCTCTATGATCATATAATAACCCTGGGACAATTAATAGTTCAATTTCTGACTTTGGAACTTCCTTTGTCTCCTCTGGTTTCGGCTCTAATAGATTATAGTATTTTGATTCTAGTTGACCAAAATGATCTAGTTGATAAAAAATCATTCTTTTATCTGAGGGGATACATTTAGGCACAGCAATGGTTTTACCCTGTTGCCATCCAAATTCAATAATTGACTTCGTGCTCCATTCAAAGCCTTGAGAAACCGTTATTCCAATCACATCAGCTTCATTCCACATGGATGAGTTCAATAACTGCTCACTTAACTGCTTCTCTATTTTAACCTTTTCCTGCTCGGAAATGTTTTTTAATAAATCGATCATGTCATTTCGGAGTGCAGCTTTATCCATCTTATCACCTCAGACCCTTAAATTCTTTAATTACGATTATCCAGCCTTCATTTCTTTTTCGTTTTCGTTTTCGTTTTCATTTTTTACAACGATACCTTTTCGTTTAGTATCTTTCTTACAGTATACCGCAAAATAAATAAGACTGACAAAAACAGCTCCACCAATAGCATTCCCCAAAAATACAGGAATTACATTCGACATAAAATCAACCCACGAAAGCGCTCCAGCAAAAATAGCTGCTGGAATGATAAACATATTCGCTACAACGTGCTGAAATCCAATTAATACGAAAATCATCGTTGGAAACCAGATAGCCATAATTTTACCTGCAACATCTTTAGCCCCAAAGCTCAACCAAACTGCAATTGATACAAGCCAGTTACATCCAATTCCTGAAACAAATGCAACCCAGAATGGATCATTTACTTTTCCTTGTGCAGTTGCAATCGTTTTTTCTAAAAAGGCTCCTTCTGCCAATCCAACGAAATGGCCAAAGAAATAAGCTACAAATAGAGCACCAAGAAAATTAAAAAGTGCAACAAGCAGCCAATTACTCATTAATTGTTTGAATGAGACCTTCTTAGCATAATAAGCGATACTAACAGCCATCATATTCCCTGTAAGCAACTCTCCCCCACCGAGTAAAATACATATAAGTCCGATTGGGAATACAGAAGCGCCTATTAATGTGACTAAGCCTCCCCATTCTTGCGGCATCGTTCCTGTTACACGAATAAAAGCTAGATAACCTAGTGCAATAAAAGCTCCTCCTAAAAAAGCTAGAAGCATAACGGAGATTTTTGAGAGATTTGCTTTTTCAACACCCTTTTGAATCGAAATATCAGCTATTTCCTTTGGGCTGTAACAATTCATTTTTCACCCTCCTAGTGATTAAATCACTACTTTAACAACGCAGTTACTTCATGAACAATCTTATTTGCCTTTTGAATACCAATCTGAAGTAACCTTTCTACTTCCTCATTCAACTTAGATTTAACCACATTATTTTTCATTGTTTTTGTATTAACAAAAACATTCAAACTTGCCCCTTCTAAAGCTGCTTTACAAAATGATACACCAACACCAATATCGCTAACAGCCGTTGTAATTCCCATTTTAAATAGTTGATCGTGTATCTCTATAGCCTCAATTGTTTTTCTCATGATTTCCAATGGTACTTTACAGGCTTCTTCTAAGGCGGATTCCATTGCGGTTTCTTTAAAGGAGATTTCTTCTAGTGTGGATGTAGGTAATTTGAACGCTTTGAGTAAAGGTTCACATGATTGGGCATCCTTTTCAATAAGACTTTCAAGATCATTTTTCAATCTTTCAGACTTAGCCACTACACTTTCAATTTCTAGCCGTAACTGTTCATATCTTTCTTTACCTAACGCTAAGTTACCGACCGTACTGCCTAAAGATGTTCCGATGGCAGCAACTAATGAAGACGCACTGCCGCCACCTGGAACTAGTTTATTTGAAGACAATTCATTTAAAAAAAGCTCAATTGATTGTTTTTTCAAAAGAAACTCAACCTATCTATTCATTCTCTTATTTGATTTCGATTGCACATGCACTTGAAGCGAAACTCTCACCTACAAGAAATCCTTGTTCATCGTTATAATCAATTTGCGTTTCTTCTTCTAAATACCGTTTTGAAAATCGATCGATTGCAATTTTAATATTCTCATATTCAATGGTCGTATCGCCTACGCGTGGTTCATCAAAAATAAGCGTAAATGCAACAGATACTCCGCATCCACCTGCAAGATTTGCATCAATTCTCGGAGAATGTTCTTCCGTTAATACCATTTCCTTCAGCTTAGTTAACGCTGCCTCTGTTAATGTAATAATCATTGAACTCTCCCCTTTGTTCCTATTTTACACTACATATTTTCTTTTGCAGCCGAGACTTGTTCATCAGCATGATAAGATGAGCGTACAAGTGGTCCTGACTCACAGTGACTAAACCCTTTTGACATAGCAATTTCTCTTAATTCATTAAATTCATCTGGACTCCAATATTTTTGGACAGGTAAATGTTTTTTCGATGGTTGTAGGTACTGACCAATCGTGAGAATATTCACATTATGAGCCCGCAAATCATCCATAGCTTCCATTAATTCTTCTTTTGTTTCTCCAAGACCAACCATAATACTGGACTTTGTTGGAGTTTCTGGATACATTGCTTTCGCACGTCTTAAAAATTCAAGTGAACGTTCGTAAGTCGCTCGTGCACGTACAGATGGTGATAAGCGTTTAACTGTTTCAATATTGTGATTTAAAATATCGGGTCTAGCATCCATTAATGTTTTTAAGTTATTATATTCCCCACCCATATCAGATGGAAGAACTTCTATGCTGCAGAAGGGATTTCGACGTCTTACTGCTTTTACTGTCTCCGCAAAAATTTGTGCTCCGCCATCTTTCAAGTCATCACGAGCAACAGCAGTTATCACAACATGCTTTAAGCCCATTTTCTCTACTGATTCTGCCACACGTTCTGGCTCCTGAAAATCTAATTCTGTCGGTAATCCAGTTTGGACTGCACAGAATCGGCAAGCACGAGTACATACACTTCCTAAAATCATAAAAGTAGCTGTTTTCCGTTCTGCCCAACATTCATGTATATTAGGGCATTTTGCTTCCTCACAAACGGTATGAAGTTTTTCTTGACGCATCATCTTTTTAATGCCTTTGTAATCATCGTTTGTGTTTAATTTAATTTTAAGCCATTCTGGTTTACGTTCTCTCACCTTAGTCATGTCATACTCTCCTATAACAGAACCTAAAATTCAACCATACTAGTATATTATACACCAAAGAATGAAAGACTGAAATTACTTTCCGCTTCCATCCTTTGGTATTTTAAATACTTATGCTTTTACAGTTTCCTTTTCTTGTTCCGCTGCTTCTTTTGTATAGCGCAAAATAGGGTTTCTCGCTGCCTGTACTTCATCCAATCGACCGATGATCGTTGTATGTGGTGCATCTAAGACAACTTCTGGATTCTCTTCTACTTCTTTCGCAATTTGAATCATTACATCTGCGAATGCATCCATTGTTTCTTTTGACTCTGTTTCTGTCGGTTCAATCATTATGCACTCTTCCACATTTAATGGGAAGTAGATTGTAGGCGGATGGTAGCCAAAGTCTAACAGACGTTTTGCCATATCGAGCGTACGAACGCCGAGTTTCTTCTGTCTTGAGCCAGATAGCACAAACTCATGCTTACAAAGTTGTGTATATGGAGAGTCAAAATACGGCTCAAGTCTTTTGCGAAGGTAATTCGCATGAAGAACAGCGCCCTCAGATACTTCACGTAATCCAATATTCCCCATTGTACGAATATAAGTGTAGGCACGAACGTTAATGCCGAAGTTTCCATAATATCCTTTAACACGGCCAATTGATAACGGGTAATCTGAATTTAAGATATATTTATCGCCATCTTTTTCAACACGTGGTACTGGTAAATGAGGAATTAAGATTTCCTTCACTCCAACTGGGCCAGAACCTGGGCCTCCGCCACCGTGTGGACCTGTGAATGTTTTATGAAGATTTAAGTGAACAACATCAAAGCCCATGTCTCCTGGTGTTGTTTTTCCTAAAATCGCATTGGAGTTTGCTCCATCATAGTAAAGCAATCCGCCAGCTTCATGAACGACTTCAGCGATTTCTTTAATTTCTTTTTCAAACAATCCAAGTGTGTTAGGATTTGTTAACATTAATGCAGCAGTATCACTGTCAACATGTTTCTTTAGTTCTTCTAAGTCAACTAATCCATTTTCGTTGGATGGGATTGTGATCGTATCATAACCAGCTACAGTTGCACTCGCAGGGTTCGTCCCGTGTGCAGAGTCTGGAACAAGTACTTTCGTTCTGTTTTCACCTTTTTGTTCATGATACGCTCTAACCATCATTAAGCCGGTCCATTCCCCTTGAGCACCTGCCGCAGGTTGTAATGTAACAGCATCCATTCCTGTAATAACCGCTAATTCTTCTTGCAGGTTATACATAAGCTCAAGTGCACCTTGTACGGTTTCAGTTGGCTGATATGGATGAATACGGCTAAATCCAGCAAGACGAGCCACCACTTCATTAATTTTCGGATTGTATTTCATTGTGCAAGAACCAAGTGGATAAAATCCGTTGTCGATTCCATGGTTTTTATTTGAAAGTGCTGTATAGTGACGCACAAGATCAAGTTCAGCTACTTCCGGAAGTTCTGCTGCTTCGTCACGAATTAAATGTTTTGGAAATTTATCTTCTAAGTTAACGCTGTCCACATCACTCTTTGGAAGGCTGTAGCCTACACGTCCTGGACGGCTAACTTCAAAAATTAGATCATTATACTCAGCCATTTACAATCGCCTCCAATGCTTCTACAAATTGATCAATCTCTTCTTTTGAACGTTGTTCTGTTACGGCAATCAGCATTTGATTTTCATAACCATAATCGACACCTAAGTCATACCCGCCAATGAAGCCTTTTTCAAGAAGCTTTTCATTGATTTCTTTCACTGGGCGTGGAAGTTCTACAACAAATTCATTAAAGAAGGCTGATTGATTCAACACGTTAAATCCTTTGCTTTGAAGAGCTTTAGCCGTGTAATCTGCTTTCTCAATATTTTGCATGGACATTTCACGAACTCCATTTTTACCAAGTGCTGACATACAAATAGAAGATGCAAGCGCATTTAATGCTTGGTTCGAACAAATGTTGGATGTTGCTTTATCACGACGGATGTGCTGTTCACGTGCTTGTAGCGTTAATACAAATCCACGTTTGCCATTATCATCTTGCGTTTGACCAACAATACGTCCAGGAATTTTACGCATTAACTTTTTATTCACGGCAAAATATCCGCAGTGCGGGCCGCCGAAGTTCATTGAAACTCCAAGTGGCTGCATATCACCGACAACAATGTCAGCTCCAAGTTTACCTGGTGATTGTAGAAGTGCTAAAGCAAGCGGGTTCGAACTCACAACAAGCATCGCTTTATTTTCACTTGCAATCTTTTTAATTTCAGCTAAATCTTCGATGGATCCAAAGAAGTTTGGATATTGAACAATTACAGCTGCTGTGTCTTTGTCGATTTGTGATTTTAATTGCTCTAAATCCGTTACATCAGAAGCAAGACTTACTTCTTCCATTTCATAGTTTTGACCTTTTGCAACAGTCGTTAAAATCGAACGTGATTCTGGGTGAACCCCTTTCGAAATTAATACTTTTGAACGTCTCGTTGAAGCAACGGCTAGAGATGCTGCTTCTGCAAGAGAGGTAAAGCCGTCATACATCGATGAGTTAGCTAAATCCATTCCAGTTAATTCCGCAACCATTGTTTGGAATTCAAAAATCGCTTGTAATTCCCCTTGGCTGATTTCTGGTTGATAAGGAGTATAAGCCGTATAGAATTCTGAACGTGAAATCATTGCATCTACTACACTTGGAATGTAATGATCGTACGTACCTGCCCCTAAAAACATCGGATATTGATCCGCATTTACGTTACGGCCAGCCATTCTATTCATTTTCTTCATTAATACAGGCTCTGAATCTGCTTCAGGAATGTTTAATTCCCCTTTTAAACGAAGCTCAGATGGAATGTCTGCAAATAATTCTTCGATAGAAGACATTCCTAGAAAATCGAGCATTTCCTTTTTATCTTGTTCTGTACTAGGAAGGTATCTATAAGTGTTTGTCATCTTATTCCTCTCCTTCTTTTACAAATGCTAGGTACTCATCCTCACTCATAAGTGATTTCAATTCTTCTGCGTCTGACAATTCAACTTCAACTAACCAACCTGCCTCAAGCGGTTGTTCGTTCACTGTTTGTGGTGAATCTTCTAATTCTTCATTTACAAGTACAACAGAACCTGAAACAGGTGAAACTAAATCAGAAACCGCTTTAACGGACTCGATTGATCCCATTGTTTCATTTGCTGTTACGTCATCGCCTTCTTCAGGGTTTTCAACAAAGACGATATCTCCTAATGAGTTTTGTGCATAATCAGAAATTCCTACACGTACACGATTTCCTTCTAATTGTAGTACCCACTCATGATCCTTGCTATATAGTAAATTTGCCATTATTTTTTCTTCCCTTCGCTTATATAATATGCATTTATATTAATTAATTGTAAGGTGAGCGTTTCATATGCGTTAATGCGCCTGAAGTGCCTGCCTTACATGGACTAACCTCTTTTATAGAATGGAGTTTTTACAACAACCGCATCAATCAACTTATTTCGAACTTGAACTTTTATTTCCGTTCCTATTTTTGCGTGTTCTACAGATAATAACGCAAGACCGATGCTTTTCTTTAATGTTGGTGATTGAGTTCCAGATGTAACCTCACCAATTTCCTCTTCACCAGCTGAGAAAACTTTATAACCAGTACGAGGAATTCCTCTTCCTGTTAATTCAATTCCAACGACTCTGCGTTTAAGGCCTTCTTCTTTTTGCTTCGCAAGAGCTTCTTTTCCGATAAAGTCGTCTTCTTTAGTGACTTTAACCGCAAAACCAATGCCTGCTTCAAGAGGAGTAATATCGTTTGTAAACTCTTGGCCATATAGATTAAGTCGTGCTTCTAGACGAAGAGTATCACGTGCACCTAATCCACATGGTTTGATGCCTTCGTCTTCACCCGCTTCTAGGAGTTTATCCCAAAGCTCTGCCGTCTTGTCAGCAGCTAAGTAAAGTTCGAAACCATCTTCTCCTGTGTAACCTGTACGGGAGATAAGTACGTTGTCAATTCCAGCAACTGTAGCATCTTGCGCAAACTGGTAAAATTTAATTTCTGGAAGATTAACGTCTGTTAGCTTTTGCAGGATCGCTTCTGCCTTTGGACCTTGGATCGCAAGCTGTCCCACTTCTGGTGAAATATTCTGAATCGTTACATCGCCTTTTACATGTTGTGTGATCCACTCATAATCTTTATCAATGTTAGCTGCGTTCGGTACAAATAAGTATTTTTCATCTGCTAATTTATAAATAATTAAATCATCTACAGTGCCGCCTTCTGGATAACATAGAGCTGTATACTGAGCTTGGTTGATATGTATCGTTGTGATATCGTTTGTACCAATGCTATTGATGAAGCTTTCCGCGTCTTTTCCTTCAACAATAAATTCACCCATATGGGATACATCAAAAAGTCCCGCAGCAGTACGAACGGCTTCATGTTCTTCTAAGATACTAGAGAACTGTACTGGAAGTGCCCATCCACCAAAATCAATGACCTTCGCACCATATTTTTTATATGTTTCAAAAAGCGGTGTTTGCTTTAATTCAGTTTCTGTACTCATAATTACAACCTCCACTTTAGATTTTTTGCAGAATAATTATTCTCTTCATAACTTTATATGTACTAGAAGGCCCTGCCTTAATAGGACCTTCTAGCTGTTAAATTTCTTGCTCAATCCCTTTTTTTAAGCATGAATGGGTTGTGCAAAGATTGGAAATGCATCACAAATCGCTTTTGTTGTTTCTTTTGCTTGGTCTAATACTGCTTGGTCACCTTTGCTCTTTAGAACAGCGGCAATCACTTCACCGATTTTCACCATTTCTTCCTGTTTCATTCCACGAGTGGTTAAAGCAGCTGTTCCCATACGAACTCCACTTGTAACAAACGGACTTTGTGGATCATATGGAATTGTGTTTTTGTTAACAGTGATCCCTGCTTCTTCTAATAGGTTCTCTGCTTCTTTTCCAGTTAAATCCCATGGACGTGTATCTAAAAGAACAATATGGTTATCTGTACCGCCAGAAACAAGTGCAGCACCTTCTTTTACTAATGTTTCACCAAGTGTTTTAGCATTGTCAATTACTTGTTGGGAGTATTCTTTAAAGCTTGGTTGTAACGCTTCATTAAATGCAACTGCTTTCGCTGCAATGATGTGCATTAATGGTCCACCTTGAAGCCCAGGGAATACTGCCTTATTAATCGCTTTAATGATTTCTTCATCATTTGTTAAGACGATTCCACCGCGAGGTCCTCTTAATGTTTTATGGGTTGTACTTGTTACAACATCTGCATATGGAACTGGTGATGGGTGAAGTCCTACTGCAACAAGTCCAGCAATATGCGCCATATCGACCATGAATTTTGCTCCTACTTTATCAGCAATTTCTCTAAAGCGTGCAAAATCAATTGTTCTTGTATAAGCACTTCCACCCGCAATAATCAATTTTGGCTGCTCTTTTACAGCGATTTCTTCTAGCTCATCGTAATCAATGAGATGAGTATCTTCTGTTACACCGTAAGATACGATATCAAACCATTTCCCTGAAAAGTTTACAGGGCTTCCATGTGTTAAGTGGCCGCCATGAGAAAGGTTCATTCCCATTACTTTATCTCCCGGTTGTAACAATGAGAAAAATACAGCAAGGTTTGCATTTGCACCTGAGTGAGGCTGTACGTTGGCATATTTAGCACCAAACAGTTTCGTTAAACGTTCGATTGCCACTTCTTCCGCAACATCAACGAACTCACATCCGCCATAGTAACGCTTCCCTGGGTATCCTTCTGCATATTTATTCGTCATTACACTTCCCATTGCCTCAAGAACATCTTCACTTACGAAGTTTTCTGATGCGATTAACTCTAATGTTTGTAATTGACGATCTCTCTCATTTTCAATTGCTCCAAAAATAGTTGAATCATTTTGTTTTAAACTCATTTAATTCTCCCCCTAGAAATTTAGTTCAGTTTTTTTCTTTCCCTACAGTGCAATTCTTGATGGTATAAAGAAACTACTATCTTTCTTTGCTACTGAACTACTTTTCTATCGATACTGAGTTTGATCAGTATCGTTCCTTTTTTGGACACAAAAAAGAACAGAAAAGGGCAGCCGCAGCATCGATACCCTTCTCTGTCCTTTTACCTGAGAGATTAACTCTACTTAATCGTAGAGTGTTTCCCCTTTGGTGGCGTTTACATTTTATACGCGCTCTCCAGAGGTGCGTCACGTTGTGGTTCCATCTACCTGAGAGATTTGTTCCAAGGGTCTTTTTGGAACTTGCTCCTTCGGTGGCTAAGTTCTTGCACTCTCCCACAACATTCATCCGCAAATATTTAATTTATATTTTTAGAATAAACATCCTTTTGAAAAATGTCAACCGTTTTTTTAAGCGTTTACATTATTATAAAATAGGTATGTTTAATTTTCAACAAAACTATCCTGAGACGCTGGTTCTTCATGAGAAACATCCTTTTTCCTCGCCTTATAAATAGCAATTAACATAATAAACCAAACAGGCGTAACAAACAGGGCAATACGTGTATCTTCTGCAAAAGCAAGGATGACAAGAACAAATGCTAGAAATGCAAGGATTAAGTAATTCATAATTGGATATAGCGGCATTTTAAATGTATTTTCCTTCGCTAAATCCGGTCTTGTTTTACGATATTTCATATGACAAATGACGGTAATCGCCCAAATAAATATGAAACATATAGTTGAAATACTTGTAATGAGTGTAAATACTCCTTCTGGCATGATATAGTTTAATATCGTTGAAATTAATACAACTGCAGTTGAAAATAGCAGTGCATTAGCAGGAACTTTACGTTTGTTCAAATGCGCAAACTTTTCTGGTGCATTTTTCTCTTTTGCAAGTGAATATACCATTCGGCTTGTACTGAACATCGCACTATTACCCGCGGATGCGGCAGATGTTAAAACAACAAAGTTGATAATACTAGCTGCTGCAACAATTCCCATTGCCGAAAAGACTTGAACAAATGGACTTTCAGTTGGTACGATAGAGCTCCATGGATACACACTCATAATGACAATCAGTGCACCAACATAGAAAATAAGAATCCGAATTGGAATATTATTAATTGCTTGTGGTATTACTTTCTTAGGATTTTCTGTTTCGCCAGCTGTAAGGCCTACTAATTCAATTCCAACAAAGGCAAATACTACCATTTGGAACGATAGAATAAAGCCGGTCATTCCGTTCGGAAACATACCGCCGTTGCTCCATAGATTTGAAAAGCTAGCCGCTCCCGAATTCGTGGAAAATCCAGTTACAATCAAGAAAATACCGGTTCCAATTAAAGTTAATATAGCGATAATTTTTATTAGCGCAAACCAGAATTCCATTTCACCAAAAAGCTTAACGGTTGCTAGGTTCATAATGACTAAGATTGCAAGACACATTAATCCCGGTACCCATTGCGGTATACTCGGAAACCAATACTGGAAGTAAAGACCAACCGCTGTTAGGTCGGCCATTGCAAGTGAAATCCAGCAAAACCAGTAAGTCCAGCCTGTAATAAACGCTGGCATTTCGCCTAAATAATCTCTTACAAAGTCAACAAAAGAATTGTAGTTCAAATTACTTAATAACAGTTCCCCTAATGCACGCATAATAAAAAATAAAATAACACCTGTAATTAAATAGGCAAATAGAATCGATGGTCCCGCTAAGTGTATCGATTTCCCTGCCCCTAGAAACAGACCTGTTCCAATCGCTCCTCCAATCGCAATTAATTGTACATGCCTGTTCTTTAAACCTCTTTCCAGTTTTTGTTCCTGCATACAATGCCCCCCTTAACCTTTTATTAGTATACCTTTAAGCCAGCCTATCTTTCAGTCACAAAAAAGGACAGAGAAAAATAGGCTTGACCTACTTTTCTCTGTCCTTTTACCTGAGAGTATAACTCCTTTGGTGGCCGAACGGCTCTCTCCAGAGATGCGTCCTATTGTAGTCCTTTTACCTGAGAGATTGGTCTTTTTTTAAAGACTTGCTCCTTCGGTGCTAAACAGATCGTTTAGTCTCTCCCACAATAATCATCCGCTTCAAATTATCTAATTTTTATATTATTTCAAAATAGCCTGTTTGTCAACAAAATTTTCTGAATTATTTTATTGTTTAAAAATATGCAATCGTTTTCACGGACTTTCCTTCTAAAAAAGATTCCCCTTGCTTTTTTCTTATATTTAAACTTTCAAGTTTACTTTTATGGTTTCTGACGAAAAAAAAACCTAAAAGTGCTGATTTTATCACTTTTAGGTTTTTAAATTATAATCAGTATTTAATCAAAAAGTACTTCTTTTTCCCGCGGCGAACAACAGTAAATTGGCCTTCGATGCGATCTTTTTCAGAAATCACATAATCCGTTTCAGTCACTCGTTGACCATTAATAGAAACCGCGCCGTTCGTTACATCTTCACGGGCTTGTCTTTTTGAGGAAACAATTCCGGCTCCAATAAGCAAGTCGACGATACCCATATCTTCACCTGATGTATGTTCATACGATGGGACATCTTTAAATCCTTGTTTGATTTCAGCAGCGCTTAAGTTTTGAATGTCTCCATTAAAGAGTGCTTCAGAAATCCTAATCGCCTGATCTAGAGGCTCTTGCCCATGAATTAATCTCGTCATTTCTTCTCCTAAGGCTTTTTGCGCTTTTCGCAAATGTGGCTCTGTTTTTACGGACTCCTCTAATGCTTCAATTTCTTCTTTCGATAGAAATGTAAAGAATTTTAAATACTTGATTACATCAGCATCAGCCGTATTAATCCAGAACTGGTAAAACTCATATGGAGATGTTTTTTCAGCATCAAGCCAGATCGCTCCACTTTCCGTTTTACCAAACTTCGTTCCATCTGCTTTCGTAACAAGCGGGATCGTTAAACCATAGGCTTTGGAACCTTCTGGTGCCATTTTACGAATTAATTCCAGTCCTGTTGTAATATTTCCCCACTGATCACTTCCGCCAATTTGCATTTTACAATCAAACTTTTCGTAAAGGTGCAAGAAATCCATTGCTTGTAAAATCGTATACGTAAACTCAGTAAATGAAATACCTGTTTCTAGGCGGTTAGCAATCGTATCTTTCGCAAGCATGTAATTAACGCCTATATGCTTTCCAAAATCCCGAAGGAAAGTAACAATGTCTATGGAGCCTACCCAGTCATAGTTGTTTACCATTAAAGCTCCATGTTCACCCTCAAAATCAAAGATTCTCTTCATTTGGTTCTGAAGACATTGTGCATTATGTTGAATCGTTTCTGTCGTTTGTAACTTTCTTTCTTCACTTTTTCCACTTGGGTCTCCAATCATCCCTGTAGCGCCGCCAACAAGTACGATCGGACGATGTCCACGCTGTTGAAAACGTCTTAAGGTAAGGTACGGCAATAGATGACCGATATGCATACTATCTGCTGTTGGATCGACACCACAATATAAAGAGATCTTATCATTTTCTAATGTTTCTTTAATTCCTTCTTCATCTGTTTGTTGGTAAATAATCCCTCTCCATTGTAGATCTTCTAATAAGTTCATAGCTCTGCCTCCTAAATTAAAAAACGTCCCTGCAAATATGCAGGGACGCAAAAATTGTTGCGCGGTACCACCCAAAATTGAAGAATACATTCTTCCACTCAATAAGATAACGGTTCATCCGGTCACTGCTAATAGAATAGAACCATTCATTCACAGCGAAGCTCAGGGAGGTAATTCATATCATCTATTTGCACTGGCTCACAGCATCCGCCAGCTCTCTTTAGCAGGGATAGAGGCACTACTAGTTTCCCGTCAAAGCCTTTCATTCATTTAGTTTTATATTGATTATATTTATCATATTCGTAAAACAATGTCAAATATCGTAAAGAAAATAAAACAAAGTTCTACAACCTTTTCGTTTTCATTTCCTTGTTTATGCTATAATGGATTGTGATTTTGGAGGCGATATATTGAAATGAAATTTGACAAATCTAAGTTGAAACAACACATACAGACTTTTTTGAATCTATTCAAAAAAAATGATATTACCAAAAAAGCAAGGATTACCTATCAAGTTTTATGGAATCTTGGACTTATTTTCATCCTTTTTCTCGTGCTTGGTACTGCATTTGCAGGTGGGGTTGGTGCAGGCTATTTTGCCTCACTTGTAAAAGATGAACCGGTTCGGTCTTATGATGGTATGAAAAAAGATATTTATAATTATGAGGAAACGTCCGAATTATTTTTTGCGAATAATGTCTATTTGGGAAAGCTTTATAGCGATATCGATCGGGAAGAAATAAAACTAGAAGATATTTCTCCTCATTTAATTGAAGCTGTCATTGCTACAGAAGATCAATATTTTTATGAACATGAAGGGATTGTACCAAAAGCGATCCTTCGCGCTTTATTACAAGAGGTCACCAATTCATCTGTACAAACAGGCGGCAGTACGCTTACTCAACAACTGATTAAAAATCAAATTCTAACCAATGAAGTTTCTTTTGAAAGAAAAGCAAAGGAAATTCTCCTTGCTCTTCGACTTGAAAAGTTCTTTTCTAAAGATGAAATACTTGAGGCTTATTTAAATGTTTCAACGTTTGGAAGGAATTCATCAGGCAGAAATATCGCAGGTGTTCAATCAGCAGCAAAAGGAATCTTTGGTGTAAACGCAAGTGAATTAAACTTACCACAGGCTGCCTTTATTGCAGGGCTTCCACAAAGCCCATTCGGTTATACTCCTTACACGAACAAAGGGGCAATTAAGAATAATCTCGAGCCTGGGGTTACACGAATGAAAACCGTTTTACAAAGAATGTTAGATGATCAAAAAATTTCAAAAGTACAATATGACCATGCGATCAATTATGATATTACAAAAGACTTTATTACAATACATGAAAACCCGGTCGATGACTACCCATGGGTAACATTTGAAATTGAAGCCCGAGCCATCGATGTATTATCCTCTATTTTAGCTAAAGAAGATGGCTATAGCGAGGTGGATTTACAAAAAAACGTTGCATTAAAACAAAGATATATTACACTTGCTGACCGGGACATTCGCCAAAATGGTTATCGAATACACAGTACTATCGATAAGAATATGTATGATGCAATGCAGGAAGTTGTTGCACAGTTTAAGTATTTTGGCAGTGACAGAACAATAAAGGCAACAGATCCCGAGACGAAAGAAATAATCTCTGTTCCAGAGCCTGTTGAGACTGGATCTATTTTAATTGAAAATAGAACAGGGAGAATCATTAGCTTTGTTGGCGGCCGGAATTATCATCGGGAACAGACGAATCATGCAACGAATGCCATTCGTCCAAATGGTTCAACGATGAAGCCGTTACTCGTCTATGCACCCGCTTTTGAATTGGGCACACTTTCACCAGGAAGTATTTTGCCTGATGTACCATTAAAACTTGATCCATCTGCTCCAAATAAAATCTGGCCAAAAAATGCTAATGGTCGGTTACAATGGGCTCGTTACAGCAAGGACCGCTTTATCTAAGTCCTATAATATTTCAACCGTAAAAGCATATGTTGACATTATCAATACGAGACCAGCCCAATACTTAGAAAAAATGGGGTTTACCTCTCTAACAGAAGCCGATTTTGTCAATCGCTCTACCGCCCTTGGTGGGATGACAAACGGAGTAAGCGTTGAAGAAAACACAAATGCATTTGGAACTTTCGCTAATAATGGCCAATTTATCGATGCCTATATGATTGAAAAAATTACGGACAAAGAAGGCAATGTTATTTATCAGCATGAGGTTCAACCTGTAGACGTATTTAGTCCACAAACCGCTTATTTAACTTATGATGTATTAAGAGATACGATTAGCTCAGGAACAGCAAGATCTCTTAAAAGCCGCCTAAAATTTAGTTCAGATTGGGCTGGAAAAACAGGTACTACCCAAGACTATAAAGATGTATGGTTTGTTGGAGTAAATCCAAATGTTTCATTCGGTATATGGATGGGCTACGATACACCGAAACCATTAGAGAGAAGCTATCGAGGAATGAGCTATCTTAATCGAAACCTTTATTTATGGGCACAATTAATGAATAAGGCCTATGATGTGAATCCAGAACTTATCGATCCAAGCGAACGTTTAGCAAGACCAAGTGGAATTGTCTCACGATCAATCTGTGGAGTCACCGGTCTATTGCCATCCAAAGCTTGTGCCGATGCCGGACTTGTCCGAACAGATTTGTTTAACGAGAAATTTGTACCAAGACAAGGGGACAGTAATTTAGAAAAAGGCAGATTTGTCACAGTCGGTCATACAAAATATACAGCATTAAATTCAACCCCTGCTGAATTTGTTGAAATAGGCTATGTAGTAAATTCAGATACGATCCAAAAGTTCCTTGGGGTATCAACAGATCCAAGTAGATTAACCATTAATAACAGGTCATTAAACAGCTCTCTTTCGGCAACGAAAACCTTGAAGGATAACGGAAAATCACCATCAGCGTTGAATGTTACAACTTCAGGCAACAGCATTAGCTGGGGTACGCATCCTGAGCATGATATTATTGGTTATCGAGTGTATAAAAATGGAGGCAGGGTTGCAACTGTAAAAGCTGGAGGGGCTCTTTCATATCAAGGTGATCAAGGCTCTTACTACATTACTGCTGTCGATATTGCCGGTAATGAATCAGGGCCATCCAATGTAATCGAAATTGGACAACCTAAAGCGCCAGAACCTAAGGAGTTGCCAGTTGAAAATATACCTAGCGATCCAGGTTTACCAGTTGAAACACCAGATCCTGTACAGCCACAAATTGAAGCAGAAGCAAAGCAAAGTCAATAATTCGTATATAGATAAGCACCTTCCTTTTTGGAAGGTGCTTATCTATTACCCAATTAGGTATAGAATACATAATAAAGAGGTCACCGAATTCCTAGTGACCTTTTTAATGTTTATCTATTCACATTATTGTTTCGTAGATGCCCTTTCCTCAACTCGATGAGGAAGAATTACTTTATGTTCTGGAACCTCTTCTTTATTCATTAGTTTTGTTAATAAACGCATCGCTACAGCACCGATATCATATAACGGCTGTACAATTGTTGTTAATTGCGGACGTACCATTAATGATAATTTCGTATTTTCAGACGTAATTACTTCAAAATCATCTGGTATAACAAAGCCTTTATCTTCTGCGCCATGAACAACTCCTAAAGCCATTTCGTCAGAAGCAACAAATACAGCAGTCGGCTTAATATCTGACTCAAGGAATTTCTCAAACGCTTCAATTCCTGAATCATATGTATAATCACCTTCTTGAACGAAATCTTCATTGTATTCAATTCCTGCTTCACTTAGTGCCCGTTTATAACCAACTAGTTTTTTCTCAGCATTAACAGGTTCATGTAATGGGCCAATTACCATCGCAATTTTTTTATGGCCGCGCTCAATAAAGTTATTAATCGCTTCGTAGACTGCTTGTTCATGATCAATATTTACAGAAGGAATTTTTCCCGTTTCTTCCATAGACCCTGCGAGTACGACTGGGACCGGTGATTTTTCAAACTCAGAAACATGTTCTTCTGTAATATTCCCACTCATGAATACAAGTCCATCCACTTGCTTCCCAAGCATTGTATTTAATAAACGTAACTCTTTATCGACATTTTGATCGGAATTGCTTAAAATAATGTTATAATTGTACATCATCGCAATGTCTTCAATCCCTCTAGCTAATTCAGCAAAAATCATGTTTGAAATGTCGGGAATGATTACTCCAACCGTTGTTGTCTTTTTACTTGCCAGACCCCTTGCCACAGCATTTGGACGATAGCCTAAACGGTCAATGACTTCCATTACTTTCTTCCTTGTTGTCGGTTTCACATTTGGATTTCCATTAACAACCCGGGAAACGGTTGCCATCGATACATTTGCTTCCCTTGCAACATCATAAATCGTGATGTTCATATTTTCCACTCCTCTTTATTGATCGAATGTATCTTTTAATACCTATATATTACCCTTATTTATTTAATTCCACTTTATATTAAGAAAATAGACCTACCTTATATCATACATGACTTTTAATATACGTGAGTCCATTCAAAGCTGCAATATTAATATCTAATTTTAACATATTTTTCATTTAATATTTATGTATACCAAGAAAAAACCTTCCGTTAAAGGAAGGTTTTATTGATAAAGGATCATGAACATGATTATACTTTAACAAATGTTGTTTTTTGAATTTCACTCCAGAACTCGTCAAATTGTTGTAAATCCATTTGTTGAGCAGAGTCTGATAAAGCGACAGCTGGATCCGGATGTACTTCAGCCATAACTCCATCAGCACCAATCGCAAGAGCAGCTTTTGCGCATGGAAGTAAAATGTCTCTTCTGCCTGTTGAATGAGTCACATCAACCATGACTGGTAAATGTGTTTCTTGTTTAAGGATAGGCACAGCAGAGATGTCGAGTGTATTACGTGTTGCTTTTTCATATGTGCGAATGCCGCGTTCACATAGAATGATTTGATTATTGCCTCGGGACATAATGTATTCCGCCGCATTAATGAATTCATCTAATGTTGCAGCAAGACCGCGTTTTAAAAGAATCGGTTTATTTACTGAACCAGCAGCTTTTAGCAATTCAAAGTTATGCATATTTCGAGCACCAATTTGAATTACATCAATATAATCTAGAGCCTTTTCAATATCTGTTGTTGAAACAATTTCGCTAATGACCGCTAAATCATATTCATCAGCGACTCTCTTAAGAATTTTTAACCCCTCTTCTCCAAGACCCTGAAAGTCGTATGGAGAGGTTCTAGGTTTATAAGCGCCGCCACGGAGCAATTTAAGTCCCTTTGCTTTAACAGACGCAGCAACGGCTGCAACTTGCTCATATGATTCAACTGAACATGGTCCAAAAACAAAGCTTGGGATTCCATTTCCAATAATTTCATCTTTAATTTTAACATGTGTATCCTCAGCTTTTTTCTTACGAGAAACAAGTAAAGCTTTTTTATGATCATCCTGTTGCAGACTTAAACCAGCTTTGAATATTTGCTTAAATAGGTGGATAATAACAGAATCTTCAAAGGGACCATTATTGTTTTCTTTAATCAAATCCAGCATATGCCGTTCACGGACCGGGTCATATTTATTAACTCCTTGAGATTCTTTTGCACGGCCAATTTCTTGTACTGTACGTGCTCTCTCATTAATTAGATCTAATAATTGCAAGTTAATATTTTCAACCTTTTGTCTTAATTGATCCAATTCATTATTTCCCACTTTTTCTTCGCCCCTTTTTTGTTGATAAAAAAATGATCATGCTATATGACTCGTCCTTTATCGACCTATTAAAATATGATACATTTTTTATGATTACGGTTATTATATATGAACTAAAAATGAATGTCACGCATTTTCTCTCTTTTGCTTAAACGCTTTTATGTAATAAAGCAAAAAAACCAACTTAAAGAAGGTGTATTCCTTTGGAAAAACGTAAGAAACTTTTTGCCTTAGATATCGGTACCCGATCAGTCGTAGGCATCATATTAGAAGAGCAAAATAATGAAAGCTATCATGTTATCGATATTTTAACAATGGAGCATTCTGAACGCGCCATGCTAGACGGGCAAATTCATGACATATTAGCTGTCTCTAAAATTATTAAAAAAATTAAAACAGATTTAGAAAAAAAACATGGTCCCTTAAAAAAGGTTAATGTCGCTGCAGCTGGGCGTGCATTAAAAACAGAACATGCGCAAGTTACAATCGATATTGCAGGAAAACCAATGATTCAAAAGGAAGATATTTTACATTTAGAATTAAGTGCTGTTCAACAAGCCCAAGGATTCGTCGCTGAAAAGCAAAGCAATGGTGAGAAGCTTCAAAACTATTATTGTGTTGGTTATTCGGTCTTAGATTATAAATTAGACGATGAACCGATTGGTAATTTAATTGATCAACAAGGAGAAGAGGCATCCGTTGAAATTATCGCTACATTTTTACCAAGAGTTGTTGTCGAATCTTTAATAGCTGCACTAAACCGAGCAGATTTAGAAATGGAAGCAATGACGCTTGAACCTATTGCAGCGATTAATGTCTTAATCCCCCCATCAATGAGAAGGCTCAATGTTGCTTTAGTCGATATCGGCGCCGGAACCTCTGATATCGCTATTACCGATCTTGGAACCGTTATTGCTTATGGAATGGTACCAATTGCAGGAGATGAAATAACAGAAGCGATCAGTGATCAATACTTATTGGATTTCCCTTTAGCCGAGAAGGCAAAAAGGGAATTATTCACAAGTAAGCAAATGAAAATAACTGATATTTTAGGTTTCGAAACAGAGGTATCAAGAAATGAAGTCATCCAACAAATAACGCCTGCACTTGATAAATTAGCAGATTCAATTTGTGAAGAAATTCTAAAACTAAACAATCAGAAACCACCAAAAGCAGTTATGCTTGTAGGCGGAGGAAGTTTGACGCCTGAGATAACGAACAAAGTTGCGCAGGGATTAAACCTTCCCGGAAATCGAGTTGCGGTTCGCGATATTCATGCCATATCATCTGTTACATTAGATGATGGTATAGAGAAAGGGCCTGAACTAGTGACACCGATTGGAATTGCCATTTCTGCACAAAAATCACCTGTTCAATATCGGACGGTCTTTGTGAATGAACAACCCGTTCGGCTATTTGAAGTAAACCAAATAACTGCCGGTGATTGCCTACTTGCCAGTGGAATTAAAATCAATCGCTTGTACGGAAAACCGGGAATGGCTTTAATTATTACCCTAAATGGCCATTCGATTACAATTCCAGGCAGTCATGGTGAAGCACCAACCATATTGAAAAATGATACTCCGTGCAGTCTTGACGATCCGATTGAAAATGAAGATCATCTCATCGTGATAAAAGGTAAAGATGGCGCACAACCAACTGTTTTTATTAAAGATCTACTAGATGGCACCCCTGAGAAAATGATTAAAATAAATGAAAAGTCATATACGATCGGAGCTAAAATAACCTGTAATGGAAAAGTGACTTCTCCTGAAAACATTATTTCTGATCGTGATGTAATCCAATGTGAATTTCCAAAGACAATTGAAGAGTTATTAAAGGGATTGAATTTACAAAATGAAATCGAAACTCTGCGACCGTTTAGAATAAACTTAAATAAAAAAGAAACCTTCATTCCTCCATTTTCTGGGAAGTTATTCCGGAATGGAATCGAAGTCAAGTTATCAAGCAGCTATGAGCATCTAGATGAGTTAACGATCGAGGAGAAAATAAAACCTACAGTAAAAAAATTGGCCGAAATCAAGCAAGTTTTGTTTTCTCAAAGTATCCCTGTTACGTATAACGGAAAATCCCTTCTGTTGACGAAACACATTACAGAGTTTAAGCGAGACAATGAGGTTTTATCAGAGGAAGACCTTATTAACGATGGAGATATAATTACCTACGAGAAAAAGAAGCTCGAGCCTTTTATTTTTCAGGATTTATTCAAGCATGTTCAAATTAAAATGCCTCCAAAAGCGTCTGGCCGCTTTACATTATTACGAAATAATCAACAAACTACGTTTTATGGAAAAATTGAACCAGGTGATGAACTCAAAATCGAGTGGCCGATCGAAAGGTAAGCATTGATATTTTATTCGGCATTCAGAAGATGTCGTTTATGGAAGTATATTTTTTGAATGTAAAAAAGGCTGAAAATATGCAAAAAGGAATAAAAACCTGCATATTTTTAGCCTTTTTATAATTTTGGACATTTAACAAAAGCGCCCAATCGCATTAGTCTTCTACCGGGAAATAAAAAAAGAATTATTTTAAGTGCTCCATATGAAAAGAAATGTTCCTCTAAGAAAGTAGCAACAAAGAAATAGCTATGATCATAGCCTTCCACTTTCTCGTAATTTACTACCCCATTATTTTCCCGAGCATTCTGTAAAAAATAAGTTTCATCTAATTGTTCTGGATAACGATCATCTTCAGTTCCTTGCGTGATAAGAATTGGAGGCATACCAGCTTCTTTGATCAATTCTGAAGCATCCCATTCTTTCCAAGCCCTTTGATTCTCACCTAAATAAGTTGAGAAAGCTTTTATCCCCCTTGGAACTCTACTAGGACTTAAAATAGGAGCAAAGGCAGAAATGGCTTTGAATCTTGCCGCATTTTTCATGCCAATCACTAAAGCACCATGACCGCCCATTGAGTGGCCCATAATACTTTCTCCCCCTGAAAAGTGAGGGACCAAAGATGATCCGATCGCTGTCAACTCTTCCACTATATACGTATACATTTTATAATGCTTCGCCCACGGATCTTGTGTTGCACTTAAATAAAAACCCGCGCCTTTTCCAAGGTCCCATCCGTACACGTCAGCCACATGTTCACCATGTGGGGAAGTGTCCGGAATCATAACAGCCGCTTGATATTTTTTGCCAATCGTTGAAATCCACTTTTTTGACTAAAGTTATCGTCTGTACACGTTATACCAGACAGCCACCGAAAGAGCGATGTTACTCAATAAGTTTGAGACTCACTTTCACACTCTCCATATGTTAAAGTCGTACGGATTTATTGACCTAATTTGCTCTCTGTCTCGTCAAATGCTTTTTTCGTCTCATCAAGTTTTCTCCGTATTTCCGATTGTGGACCTTGTTCAAATAATTCGTCGACTGGATTTTCTATAGTTGTGTCTGACGGCTTCATATTTCTAACTTTTTTCACTAAATCAACGGATTGTTCGGATACCTTTCTTGAAATGGTCGAAGTTTTATCCTTAACCGTTGAAGATAGCTCATTTCCTTTTGTGATGGCCTGACTTCTTAAATGATCCGTTTTATCTCTTAATGTGTACGCTTGATGGTTAATATCTTGACGCAATTCTCTGCCTGATTTTGGTGCAAATAATAGTGCTGCAAGTGAACCAATAATCGCTCCTGTAACAGCGCCAAACATAAAATCCTTAGCATGAATTCCATCATTTCTCTTATCTGATTCATAACTATTTCGCTCATAATCAGCCATTACAATTCCTCCCTTTGCATATACACTTTTCTCTGCTTTCTTTCCTGCCATTTATCCTTTAGTTCTAGAATAACTTGTCCCCATTGGAGAACATTTACAAGCTTATCTTTATTTTCTTCAAACTGATCATTAATCGAAGCCGACATATTTTGAAGTGATCCATTAAATTTACGAACAGAATCCCCAACATCTTTAACAGCACCGACTACACTGTTTAAACTTTCAGCTTTATTCTGAATATCACTAGCTAATTCATTCGTTTTATGTAAAAGAATCGTCGTTTCCTTCGTTACTCCATCTAATTGTTTTTCCAGACCTGATAGGGTACTTGCCACATTATCAAGCGTTCCCTGTAAAGACTTTAAAGTTCTTGATAAATAAATCACTAAAATCAGAAAAGCGATAGCAATTAAAGCTACACTTAAATATAAAATTAGAATCAAGAAAAAACACCTCCTCTTTTTCTATCTATTTCCGTCCACCCATTCATGTAAACCCGTATGCTATAGTTATTTATATATATAACAAAATTTTACCATACTCAAGGAGACTTTCAATTCATAACCTTGTTTAATTTTAAATTTATTCATCATATAAAAAAAAGGAAGTATTGTTGATCTCATCATCAATACTTCCTTTTTATCTTAAGAATGTGTTAGCAAGTTTTCATAAGCAACTTGAAATTTTTGAATATCTCCAGCGCCCATGAATATAATGACGCCATGTTCATGGATCTTTAAAGGTGTCATATCTTCTACATTGATTATTTGTGAATCAGGGATTTTAGCTTGTAAATCATTAATTGATAATTTTCCATGATTTTCTCTTGCTGACCCAAAGATCTCACATAAATAAGTTTTATCTGCTAATTTCAGGCTTTCCGCAAAGCTATCTAAAAACGCCTGTGTTCTTGAAAACGTATGTGGCTGAAAAACAGCGACAATTTCTTTTTCAGGATACTTTTGTCTTGCTGCTTCTATTGTAGCCGTTATTTCCGTCGGATGATGGGCATAGTCATCAATCAGAATTTGTGAGCCTGTATTTTTTTCAGAAAACCGTCTTTTCACGCCTTGGAAACTTAAAAGCCCCTGTTTTACTAATTCTGTATCGATGCCTTCATATTGGCATAAAGCAATCACAGCTAATGAATTCAAAATATTATGGTCTCCATAACTTCTAATCGAAAAAGCATCATAGAATGTATTTCTAATAAAAACATCAAAAGTTGTACCTTCCGTCGTTTTTACGATATTGCGGGCTTGAAAATCATTATCGTCCCCTAAACCATAAAAAAGAACGGGTACTTTTGCTTGAATCTTTTGTAAGTATTCATCGTCCCCACAAGCAAATATTCCTTTATTCACTTGCATGGCCATTTCTTCAAATGCCGCACATACATCATCAATATTCGCAAAATAATCAGGATGATCAAAATCAATATTGGTCATGATGGCATAATCAGGGAAATAAGAAAGGAAATGCCTGCGATATTCACATGCTTCAAATGCAAAATATTCTGCATTCTGTACACCCTTACCTGTACCATCACCAATTAAATAATTCGTTGGTTTGGCACCGCCAAGTACATGAGCGAGTAAACCAGTCGTTGATGTTTTTCCATGTGCACCCGTAACTGCTATACTCGAGAACCGTTTCAAAAAGTCACCTAAAAATTGATGATATCGTACAATGGGAAGACCAAGCTTCATTGCTTCTTGGATTTCCTCATGTGTATCCGGAAAAGCATTTCCTGCAATAATCGTCATTCCAGGTTGTATGTTTTCTTTTTGAAAAGGAAGGATCTTTACTCCTGATTGCTCTAATGCTACTTGTGTAAAAAAGTGCTTTTCTACATCAGAGCCTTGAACTTGCTCGTTCATATCATGTAGTATTTGCGCAAGGGCACTCATTCCTGATCCCTTAATCCCTACGAAATGGTAATTAGTCATATAAAGAACCTCCAACCATTGTCAATCTGTAAACAGTATATGATCACTTTTAAATTTTTGCTCATTTTCCGTTACCTTGAATGACTCGTTCATTATTGTTATATTATGTAGTATCTCTTTTTAGTTAAAATTGTATTTATTTATTATAGCATTATTAGATAATATAAGAAACTTTGTTTTTACGAACACTGCACCACAAACGAGAGGGGGTTTACACCCCCTTCACGAGTGTAATGTTTCTAAGTCAGCATCTGTAAGGAAAACCTCTCTCGGTTTACTGCCTTTTGATGCTGAAATGTACCCTTGAAATTCCATCATATCGATTAATCTTGCTGCACGGTTATATCCAATTTTAAATCTTCTTTGCAGTAAGGAAGTCGATGCCCCGCCATGTTCAACAATAAATTCACAGGCTTCGAAAAACAGCTCATCTTCTTCCTCCACTTGTGATTTTTTCAAAAGTTCCTCTTGTTCGAAAAGATAATCAGGCTCACCTTGTGCCCTGACATGGGATACAACCTGGTCGATCTCACTGTCAGAAACATAGGTCCCTTGAATACGAACAGGTTTTGATGTTCCGTTTTCTAAAAATAGCATATCCCCTCTTCCTAATAGCTTTTCTGCTCCGCTTATATCAATAATGGTACGTGAATCGATTTGCGAAGATACAGAAAAGGCAATTCTTGTTGGGATATTTGCCTTGATAAGTCCTGTAATTACATCTACAGACGGCCTTTGCGTTGCGACGATTAAATGAATGCCACAGGCACGGGCTTTTTGGGCAATTCGACTAATCGCCTCTTCAACATCCGCTGGTGACATCATCATTAAATCAGCCAACTCATCAATTACAATGACAATATATGGCAATTCGTCAGCATATTGTTTATGTAACTGTGCCATTTCATTAAAGCGCCCAATATCTCTAACACCAGAATGGGCAAATAATTCATAACGCCTTTCCATTTCCTCTACTGCCCATTTTAATGCTGCTGTTGCAGCCTTTACATCGGTTATTACAGGGCTTACTAGATGTGGTATATGATTATAGGGTGCAAGTTCAACCATTTTTGGATCAATCAATAGCAGTTTTAATTGATTTGGTGTTGCTTTGTATAAAAGACTAACCAAAATCGTATTAATACAAACACTTTTCCCAGATCCAGTAGCACCTGCGATTAATCCATGGGGCATTTTACTTAAGTCCGTTACAATTGGTTTTCCTGAAATATCAAGTCCTAAGACAGCCGTTAGTGGTGATTCTTTGTTATAAAATTCAGGGTCATCAATGATTTCGCGAATATATACCGCTCTGCTCTTTTGGTTAGGAACTTCTATTCCAATCGTATGTTTTCCTGGAATCGGTGCTTCAATCCGAATATCCTTTGCTGCTAAACTCAACTTAATGTCATCAGAGAGGTTGGTAATCTTATTTACTTTAACCCCAGGCTCAGGCTGGACTTCAAACCTAGTAACCGCAGGACCTTGAGTAACATTTACCACATTAGCTCCTACATTAAAGTTTTTTAACGTGCTATTTAACAGTTCTTTTTGTTGAATGATCCAATCATCATTCCCTTCCATCCTGATAGGTCGATTCAATAGTTCCATAGAAGGAAAAGAAAAATGAATTTCTTCTAGCGGTTCACGATCAATGCGCTCTCTGTTTACGGTATAATAGGATTCGTTAGGTTCTTTTGATTCCTCAGGCTGGTTGGACTTAGGTTTCTGTTGTTCTTGTAATTCCTGCCTCTTCTGCAGCACTTCTGGTTCTTCCATTGGCTCTTCTAAAATTTGTACAGGCTTGATGTCTTGATATACTACTTTTTCACTCTGCAATTCTGGCTCATTAAATGTAGTTATACTATCTTCCTTTTGAGAGATGATTGCATTTTTCTTTTGCATTAGCTTCTGTTTATCCTGTTTAAGCATAATGACATTGAAAGGAATTGAGGATGTTTCTTTCGGACGGTCAACAGTTGACAAAGGCTCCGATTCCAAATGTATGTCCGTGACTTCCATTTGATGCTCACTTTTTTTTGAATTTTCAATCTCATTTTCAACCTGAGTCGTTGACTCTTCTTTCTCTTCTATCTCTTCTATCTCTTCTTTCTCTTCTATCTCTTCTTTCTCTTCTTTCTCTTCTTTCGTTAGTACGGCTGTCTCCATCATCACATCCAGTTTCTCTACTTCCTCTTCAACCACATTTGTCATAGTATCTGCTTTTGAGGAAATTTCAACTAAATCGAAGCTTTCATCCATTTCTTGTACTCTTTGGGGATGATTGGTTTCTTCTTGATTGATATCGCCTGTATCTAAGAACTCTAATTCAGGTTCAATCTCTCTACGGCCTTCTTCTTGAATCGTTTGTGGCCTCTCCTTAAACCCATAAATGGGTGAAGGAATCACCGCTGGTTTAAACGGCCTCGTTTGTCGCGCTTCCGACTGGGATGTCCATTGATTCTCCGTTGACTCTTGTTGTTTTCTACCTGAATTAAAGTCCATTTTTTTCTTTCTTGGAGTTAGTTCTATTGGCTTTTTTTCAATCGTTTGTTGAATATCACTTGTCCGTTTTCTTGGCTTAGAAGGCGCTGATGGAGTAACCCTTCTCTCTTTTCGTCTAATTGGAATCTTTTCGGATGCAGCCCATGCATGATTGCTATGTTTTTCACTATCGGGTACCAACGGAAATCGAAATTGACCTTTTGGGTATTGATAGACAACTTTTGCCTCTACCTTTTTTCCATTTTCCCACCTATGTTTATTCTTCGTTATATGAATCGGTTCATTTGTATCGACACTTTCTTCTATTAAATTAGAGTCCTCTTCCTTAAAAACTCTAATTAGTTTTTTTATCCAATTCAAACTTAATCACTCTTTCTATCTTCTATCAATCTTATTTTAGCAGTATTTCACAAAAATACGAGATAAATTATAAGAATGAGACAATTGTCGGATTTTGCCCCTTTGAAATAGAAAAAAACCGCAACCAGTCACGGTACGGTTTTAATTGTTTTATTGCATTTCATGTCTATTTCAAATTAAACCTTTTTATTTTTCCCTAAAATAAAAATCGGTTCTAATTCCCCATCTTCATATAAAAAAGATAACGCAGTAATAGGAACTCTGCCACTAGCAAAAAAGCTCATTGTCATTTGCGCAAGGATATCGTAGCCAGTATCATTTTCAATATCCACAATAATTAATACATCTTGATGAGGAACCGCTACAGCCATCGTTCCTTTCATCCGAGTACTCATCTCTTTTAAAAAGGAATCATTCAAAATTCGACTTGCATCATATCCATCATTCTTATTTAAAAAATAAAAGGTATTGCCTGCCACATGATCCTCTTTTAAATCGGTCGAAAGAGAACGTACATTAAACAAGGCCGTTTCCTTAATCCGCTTTTCATCCCATTGTTCTTTTTCTAAAAGCTTTTTATCAATTAATCGATAGGTATTGCCAAGGTCAAGAGCATAGTATATTCGTGTCTCTGCTGTATGGTCATCATAGAGAAATGGGATGTTCTCCCTTGATTCTAGTGGAAAGGATGTGGATCGAATAACAGGATAGATTTTTTTCTCTTTTCCTGAAAGTTCCGGATCCGACTCAAGTGCCCCTAGTCCCTCTTCAACGTAATAGACCACTTCATCGATCGCTGCGTCCTTTTGCTCATGCCATTTTGCGACAATGCCAGCTAGCGAAATGGTCATGCCTTTTCCTGTATGCTTATTTTCAATTCTGAGTTGGTCTTGCTTGCGATCAAATTCAAACCGGCGATCAGGATGGGCCAACCGCTTCTGCAGCTCTTTATTCATTTTAGTACTATTCATTTTCTCCATTTAATTTAGACCTTCAATAAATTGTTGGATTTCTTCTTTCGTTTTGCGATCTTTACTTACAAAGCGGCCTAATTCACGACCATGATCATATGCAACGAAGCTTGGAATCCCAAATACATCAAGCTCTGCACATAAATCAATAAATTTATCCCGATCAATATATACGAAAGTATATTCCGTATACTGCTCTTCAACTTCAGATATAAACGGTTCGATAAACCGGCAATCCCCGCACCAATCAGCGGAAAATAAGAAAATATTTTTTCCTTGATCACGTAGTTCTTTAAATTGTTCTATACTTTCAAGATTTTTCATGTGATTCACTCCTGTTTCTTTAACTATACGATTATTATGCGTCACAGTAATCTATTCATCAACCATTTTGCAAAATCGTATTGATTGTTGTCTCATCAGTTGTTCTCACTAAGCGAACGAGTAATTCCTTTGCTGCTGCATAATCATCAACATGAATAATACTTGCTGGTGTATGAATATAACGAGAACAAATGCCGATCACTGCACTTGGAACACCTTCATTTGAGAGATGGACTCGACCTGCATCTG
Source organism: uncultured Bacillaceae bacterium (assembly GCA_963787345.1). Classification (GTDB taxonomy): domain Bacteria; phylum Bacillota; class Bacilli; order Bacillales; family Cytobacillaceae; genus Bacillus_BD. Next base: position 386,212 of record CAWBCW010000027.1, read on the forward strand.
TCCCTCCTTGTGAGATGAAATATTGGTATGGAATCTTGTGAGTTTCAGCTGTGTCCAGAATAAACTCTCGCATTCCTTTATGTGTGACCATCGTCCGATCAAAAATTCTTAATAACGTACCTTTACCAAGCTGCCCAAACTCATTTTTGTTACCCGAAGCATCATTCGCTGGGCTGGCATCAAGGGCATAGAAAATATCTGGTTTAATCATATTTGCTGCTGTTTGTGCTCCTCTTAAGCCAACCTCTTCTTGTACCGTTGCACCGGAATATAAAATGTTTGGCAGTGTATCTTTCTGTACCTCTTGAAGCAGTTCAACCGCCAAACCGCACCCATATCGATTATCCCAAGCTTTCGCCATAATTTTTTTCTTGTTGGCCATTGGGGTAAATGGACAAATAGGAACAATTGCCTGCCCAGGCTGAATTCCCATGCTCTTTGCATCTTCTTTATCATCTGCCCCAATATCAATTAACATATTTTTAATCTCCATTGGTTTCTTTCTTGTTTGTTCATCAAGCAAATGCGGTGGTACAGAACCAATTACACCTGGAACCGAACCGTTTCTCGTGATGATTTCAACTCGTTGAGCAAGCAACACTTGACTCCACCAGCCGCCTAATGTTTGAAAACGAATCATGCCATTGTCGGTAATGGACGTAACCATAAAGCCAACTTCATCCATATGACCGGCAACCATAACCACAGGGCCATTTTCATTTCCTCTTTTTACGCCAAAAATACTCCCTAATCGATCTTGAACAATTTCATCGCTATATTGACTTAGTTGTTCTCTCATAAATTTCCGAACTGCATGTTCGTTACCCGATGGTCCCGGAAGTTCTGTTAATGTTTTAAATAGTTGCAGGGTTTCTTCATTCATGAATTTCACTCCTTTTAATAAAAAATCAGTAAAGTTCAGTTATCTATTTAAGAATCTTTGTACAATTTGATACTATAATAACAAAGAATGCAGACAACAATCTATTAGGGGGATTATTTGTGAATTGGAAAACCTTTCTTATCGGGGCAGGTGCAGGAGCGGCTGCTGGAATTTTAGTTAGTACAACCATCAATAACAACGGTACTATTTCTCCAGAAAAAGCATTAGGCATTGCAAAATCAACCTTTAAAAAACATGGGCCTATTCAAGGCTCATGGATTCAAATGGAAAAACAACCTTTTAAAAAGGAATTACTGCAATATGAAGTTTATATTGGCGGAATCTCAAAAACGGTAGATGGTACTTTAAAACAATATGAATTTATTGTGGACAGCAAAACAGGCGCCATTCTTGATGCCTACTTACTTTAACATATACAAGGTGTCAAAGATTCATCAAATTCACTTCGGCGAATTTGCGTCCAGATACAATCTCTGAGCTCGCTCGAGAAATTAATCCGCCGGAGGCTTAACTTCATTCAGCCGGGACTTGAACCCCACTGAATCGAAGTGCAATTTGCATTCATCCCCCACTTATAGAAGCGGAGGATGAATGCTGAAGGAAGTTAACAAAGAATACTGACACCTTTATTCATCATGCTTTTCTCTTAATCGCATCAATCTCTTTACCATCATCGCCCCACTTGATCGCACGATAGAAACAATCATGATAAAAGGTAAACCATGCCTGCTTATCCAGCCCATGCTGAAGCCATTTTTGCTTAGCTGCAATCGAATTCATCGGATAGTCATCATAAGCCATTACCCATAATACGTTTTGATGGGCGTGTGTCGGCATAATATCTGCCATATGAATAACGGTATCGTTTCCATCTTCTATTATTATTATAGAATGACCGTCACTATGTCCACCTGTGTGAACAAGCTTTATTTTCCCAAACATCCATTCCTTATGATAAACTTCCACTTGGTCTTGAATAACTTCCCAATTTTCTTTCCAATAAGTACTTTTTGAGCGAATATTCGGTTGACGCATTTCATTCCACTCGATTTCATTTACGATTATTTTTGCCTTCGGGAAAACAGAAACATACTGTTCACCCTTTCGTTTCGTCAATCCACAAGCATGATCGAAATGTAAATGGGTCATTAATACATAATCAATATCATTTGTTGATAAGCCTAGTACTTCCAACGATTCCTCAAGTCCGGACTCTTCTGTTGCCCCAAAAATTCGCTTTTGTTTCTCTGTTAACTTCCCATTCCCGATTCCCGAGTCAACTAAAAAGTTGATTCCATCCATTCTAATTAAAATGGGGTCTGTTCTTAATTCAATTTGGTTTTTGTCATTACTGCGATATTTCTTCTCCCATAATGCTTTTGGAACAACTCCAAACATCGCTCCACCATCAAGATGATTGACCCCGCCGTTTAACCACGTCAATTCGATTGATGTTAATTGTAAACTCTCCAAACAGATCCCCCACTTTTTACCCTTTGGTTAACGAAACTGTACTTCACACCGGTAAATCCGATTCCCTTTCTTGGAGAACTTTTCCTCATATTCAGTCATAATATTTCCCTCATAGTCACTGTTATGCAAATCAAGACTTACATATTTCAATAACATTCCATACTGTGAAAAACTGGTTAATGAGTATTCGAATAACCCTTGATTATCAGTTTTAAAATGAACTTCACCCTGATTTGGCAGAAGCTCTTCATAAACTTGTAAAAAGCCTTTATAAGTTAAGCGACGCTTTTCATGACGAACTTTTGGCCATGGGTCGGAAAAGTTTAAATAAACTCTTGATATCTCACCTTTTTCAAAATACTGCGATAAATCTAAAGCATTTGCATTCAACAATTTTACATTTGGCAACTCTGCCTCGATAAGACGATCAAGTGCTGTAACAATGACACTCTGCTGTAGTTCAATCCCTAAATAATTAATCGATGGATTGGCCCTCGCCATCTCAGTAATAAAACGGCCCTTTCCCGTCCCAATTTCAATATGTAATGGTTGTTTATCGCCAAAAACAGTATCCCACTTTCCTTTTAACTCTTCAGGATTTGATACCACATATTGTGGATGCTGTTCGAGCTTTTCTTTTGCCCAAGGTTTATGTCTTAAACGCATGATGACACCTCTATAGTATATTTTTTTCTAGTTTCAAGCATACTGGATTGTACAACATTTTTCCACAAATCACGAATAAATAAAAAAAGAACTCACAAACTAGATGTGAATTCTCTCTTAAGTTTTAAACGAAAGGATGAAAAAGTATGCCCCTTCAATACCAAGATCAAATTAATTTAATTAAAGATATTTTATCGAACCAGCAGTCTGACTGTTGTGGTTCTGTTTCTGAATATCAACAGCTAGAGCGACTCATAAAATCATTGATGGCGAATAATCAAGTAAACCATCATGACTCAAATACACTTTCGCAAATTTATTCTTACAGCCAAGGCGGTGTGAACGCTTCTGATCTAGACGAGCATATCGAATCCCATCAACAACAATTATCACAATGGGTGAATAATATAGACCAACTTTCATAAAAGTAACACTATTTTTATAATGTGAGATAGTGCTGTAATAATCCTATCCACTTGTTCATTTCAGTGATCCTCGCTTTATCTTTATGCCATTGAATCGATTGCAATGTTTGTGCGATTACATACCATTTCATCCTTAACTCTAAATCATCGTCTAGTGACAGTCCATAAAGGTTTAGCCAGTTTTCCCACTCATCCCGTGAGATATACCAGTACAATAAAGAACCGATATCCATGGCTGGATCGCCAACAACGGCCCCATCCCAGTCTATTAAATACAACTGGCTGCTTTCATCAAGCAGCCAGTTGTTATGATTTACATCACAATGACAGACTGCTTTACTTTCATAATAGACCCTATCTATATTTTCAGTTAGATACTTTAATGACGCTTGTACATTTATGTTGATCAAAATATCTTCATCTAAGTGTTCGTGAAGATTTTGTAAAATATGAATTGGCTGTATCGGCGCTTTCCCAAGCCGCTTTAGCATACTTAGCAATTGATTTGATTGGTGAATTTTTTTGAGTAGTTTTGCCACATTTTCTTGATTCATTTCTGCAGGTTTAAGTTCACGGCCATTTAGCCATTGTTGGGCAGTAAAAACATCACCCGTCTCCAACCTTTTAGTCCAAACAAGCTTAGGTACAATTCCTTCAGCTGAAAGGCTCGCCAAAAACGGAGACGTATTTCGTTTTAAAAAATATCGATTCTCCTCATGTTGCGCATAAAAGGCTTCGCCTGTTGCTCCGCCAGCAGGAATAATTTCCCAACCATGTCCAAAATAGTCTTCCAATGCTGTTCACCTGCAATCGTTTGTCCTGCTCAAAATAAAAATATGGCTATTGGAGAAGGAAGTTATTACTATTTTACAATAACCATAATCTAAATTTTATCGTCACATTAGAGAACCGTCAAGACAATCCTTTTGTAAAGAATTTTCCAACTATTCTCCCTCACTTACCTCCCATTCAATTCTCTTTACAGAAGAGGTCAGGCAAAATTGTAATAAGGCATCTGCTCCCTTAAGCTGAATGGCTTTTAAAGGAGACCGTAACCCTCTCAGCGTTTGAAACCACTCGTCATAATTACGTTTATCAATTAATTCCACATCAAAAGGCGGAGTTGGAAAATCAATAAATCCGTTTCTTGATAAAAGAACTTTATGAATCGGCATTTGAATATCCGAATTTCCAAGGATTTCCTTTACGATTTTTCCCATCCGGTTTAACGCAATCATTGGATTGATAATTTTCTTTTCTTGATACTTACTCCGAAGTGTCCAGAACTTCCCATTATCCCCAATAAATACAGCTGAATCTGCGTTTTCAACAAATGTAATACACCATATCTCTGTTGGGCTAATTAAAATGGTTTCTACTTCAATGGTTGCTTTTTTCAATTTAAAAACAGGGCGATACAAAACAAGATATGTGTCTGGAAAACGTTGCAAAAAATACTTTAATCTTTCATCATAATAAAACCTTTTATTAACAAAAGATTTATCAACAAGTGTTGAAGTTGCCCAAGTCATTTGAAATTGGAATATTTGATTTAAAAACCGTCGCTTTAACTCACCTATTGTTGCGGGTCGATAGGTTGATGTAAAAATCTCCTCTAAACTAAATAACTCTTCTTCAACATTCCTTTTTTGTTGTTTGTCATTTAATTCTACTTCTGACTCGCCATCATGATTTCGTTGAAAAAGGGTTTTAATTCTTCCTAATAATGGAGATTTATCGTCTTTCTGTTCTTCTACTTGTTCGGTTATCGATGAAAAGACTGTCTCATCATAGGGATTCTCCCAATTCCTTTGGACCTTTTCCCATTGTTGATTTTTCAAAGTCACAAAACGCGCAGGATAATGATATATATTTTGCTCGTACCTAGATGTATAATCTTGTAATTTTATTAATTGTCCCATTCCTCAAACCTCGCTGCATACCTACATTTACAAATGTAAGGTGCTTTATCTATTCTTTATCTTCTTTCCTTATGTTAATCTATTCACCTAGTAACGAAAAGGTTGCAATCGGTTCATATTTTGGCGATTTTTCTAAATGAGTCTGATACAACACCACATCTTTTACGATAAAGGAAATCGGTGTATCAAATGGGTTATATTTTTGCAATAAATCATGAGTGAAATCGGAACCTGCCCATTTGCGTGCTAACGTAATATGCGGATGATAAGCACGGGTATCTAGCGAGTATCCAGCTTGTATGCATTGTCGATAAACGTTTTCCTGCAATTGATGCAACCGTTCCTCATGGTTAATACCTGCCCAAAAAACTCGAGGTGATTTCTTATTCCCAAAAATATTAATCTCCTCAATTTGTAATGGGAATGACTTTTCACTTTGTATGCTATCTCCTACAATGTTGATGGTTTCATTTAACTTTACAGGATCTACCGCTCCAAGAAATGCAAGTGTAATATGATAGTCCTCTTTATGTACCCAACGTTTAAAAGGAAAAATGGATTTCATTTCGTTAAAGGGTTCATAAATGCTTTGTTTCACGTCATTTGGTAATCGTACTGCCCAAAAATAATGTGGATTTCGCTCCATTTTTTATCCCTCTTTGTCCATTCTTATTTCGCTAGTTCATAAATTGCTTGTGCATAAATTGCTGTGGCCTTTAACAAATCTTCAATGTACATATATTCATCTTTTTGATGGGCAATATCTTCTCGGCCTGGAAAAAGCGGGCCAAAGGCAACACCAGATGTTAAAGACCGGGCATATGTGCCGCCTCCAATCGCTAAAAGCTCAGCTTCCTCTCCAGTTTGTTCTACGTAAACCTTTTTTAACACCCGAATTAATTCACTATTTTCATCAACATGATGAGGTTTTGAGTCAGAATAATTTTGAATTGAAAAACCATGTTTAGTCACAACTTCAGTTAATTGTTTTTTCGTTTTTTCCATATCATTTTTCACTGGATAGCGAAGATTAACCCCAAATATACCGCCATTAAGAGGGTCATATGCCATTTTCCCGACATTGACCGTCAACTCTCCAGATATTTCATCCGCGAAGCTAACACCGAGATTAACCCCTCTTGAATCCTCATAGAAATATTCAACAGCAAAATTTAAAAATGGCCATGCATTAGGGTCATCGTTATTTTCTTGAAGAAACTTAGCCAAAAACAGGCCGGCATTCTTCCCATTATTCGGTTCCATTCCATGGGCAGAGACACCTTCAAGTTCAAGAATTAATTCACCATTATCAACATGGTACTTCCCTTTTAAAGTATGCGTTTTCAGAAAATCATCGTACTTTTGAATAAAGTTTGTATTTTCTGCTTTTAACAAAACAGCCGCTTTCGCAAAGTCTGGTACCATATTATATCTCCTGCCAGCTTCGAATCGCACTAATTCCATTTTACATTCGCTCTTGCTTTGATTTTTATGTACATCTTTTTGAACTAAATCGAAATCAGCAATTCCTTTTTCGGCAAAAATAATCGGAAAGTCAGCATCTGGTGCAAACCCTAATGTCGGCATTTCTTCATGCTTAAAATAATGATCAACACATCTCCAATCACTTTCTTCATCTGTTCCGATAATCATACGAATCCGCTTATTTATAGGCAACCCTAATTCTTTGACGATTTTCATCGCATAATAGGCTGCCATTGTCGGACCTTTATCATCAATCGCTCCTCTGGCATAGATCTTTCCATCCCGTATTTCCGCTCCATACGGATCGCTGGACCAGCCATCACCTTCTGGGACAACATCCACATGACAAAGAATTCCAACAGATTCTTCACCTTCGCCAAACTCGAGATAACCAGCTAAGTTTCCAACATTTTTAGAACGGAAACCATCTTTTTCTCCCATTTTCAGCATAAATTCCAAAGCTTCTTTCACACCAAAACCAAGTGGGGCATCTGGAGAAGTATGATTCTCATCTAACACACTTTTAATCTGTAATAGCTTTTGCGTGTCTTGAATCAGCTCCTCCTTTCTTTTCACCACTTCATCTAACCATTGATTTTCTATCATATCAAAACCTCCAAATCTAAATGAATAAACTTCTAAGTATGTATGTCTAGAACACGGCCTGCTGTTTTTAATGTATCACTCTTTTGTATGAAAATCATCATCCTATTGCATAGCCCTTTTCATCTAGCTTTAACCATTTTTGATAATTCTAAAAATTTTAATAATATATTGGGATTAGACGGCGTATGTATAGAACTAGATACCTTTAATATACATAAGATTAAATTTTCCTGCCCAATAAAGTTAATGTTTTGTAAATTTAAACCACTTTTGTGGAAATCTTATGATATTAAGGATATTATATTAGTAGATGGTATCATCTACGCAAGATACTATATGTTGTCGAAAAGGGGTTGTATGGGGAAAAGAAGCTCAAATTCTCGAAGAATGTTTCTTCACTAAAATGTTGGATGCTGAAATTTGTCCTAGGTTTGAAAAAAGGATAGGGAGTGGTTTATTGAAACCTTCAACTAACCGGATGTTAAACCGTATCAAATCCGTCTACATGTTTATTAATACCCACGGTACCGTAACTACTCAGGAGCTAGTAGAAGAGTTTGGTATTACACCCAGAACGATACAACGAGACTTGAATGTCTTAGCGTACAATGATTTAGTCAGAAGCCCAAGTCGTGGAAAATGGACAACAACAACAAAGAAGGTCAAATTATCTTCTTAATGGAAAATGTATAACATCAACCAATTACCGTTTATACTTTTTAGCGAAAATTGGTGCTGGCACAACCTTTGCGAGTTCAAGGCGGCCAGCATAAGACGAGCCTCATCAAAGGACCGGTCTTTTATGAGGCTTGTCTTTTTGGTCTCAAGGATAGTTAAACAGTTTTCCTCTCTACTCCAAACGAACATTTTGATTTACACTTTTTAACTGTAACATCTCCTCTTCCGTTAACTCCCGATATTCTCCGAGTTCTAAGCTTTCATCAAGCTGAAGCGGTCCCATCGAAACTCTTTTCAAATATACAACTCGTTTTCCCACAGCTTCAAACATTCTTTTCACCTGATGAAATTTCCCTTCTGTTATCGTTAATTCAATATCTGAATGAATACCAGACTTCAATATTTTTAAGTCTCCTGGTTTTGTATGATATCCATCATCCAAAATAACTCCTTGACGAAAAGCCTCTACATCCTTCTCAGTCACTTCTTGATTAATTACTGCAAAATATGTTTTTGAGACATTCTTTTTAGGTGACAATAATTGATGGGCCAACCCGCCATCGTTTGTAATAAGAAGCAGTCCCTCCGTATCTTTATCCAGTCTGCCTACTGGAAACGGAGAAAATATAGAATCTTCCGGTTGGAGCAAATCAATCACCGTTTCGTCATAATCATCTTCAGTGGCAGAAATAACTCCTTGTGGTTTATTCATCATTAAATAAATGAATTCCTTATACTCAATTTCTTCTCCATTTAAAGTGATAGAATCTTGGAGAGGATCGACCTGTTCCTTCCCATCTTTTATTACATTCCCATTTACGACAACTTGTCCTTTTCTCAATAGTTGTTTTACTTCTTTTCGACTCCCATATCCCATATTGGATAACATTTTATCAATTCGCAAAAAATCACTTCTTTCCCATTATAGTAGGCGTTTATCCCTTTCAAATATATCCGTACCTCATAGACTGTAATCATGCAGCTAAGCACATCTGCTTAAATCTGCTAACTTAATCATGGTCTATTTCAGAAAATAAATAAACCAAAAAGAGGAGTTGTCTAATGATGATGGATTATCGGCAAACGGGTCAATTTTTTCCTGGTGGCGGAGGAGGAGGCAATGTTGATCGACGACTTGATCGTCTAGAACGTCAATTAGAACGTTTAGATAGAGATTTGAACCAACTAAACCGCCGTGTTGATCGTATCGAAAGACGACTTGGTATCGGCCAAGGCAGAGAAGATTACTATTATTATTATTAAACCCCCTTTACTGGGTTTAATAAAAGGGTCTCCCAAGGAGGCCCTTTTATATTTTAAGATGTAATTTTTCCTTTACTTTTTCAACTTTTGTTCCAAGTAAGATGTTAGCTAGCTTTGATTTCAAGCTTAAATACCCATAAATAAGGATACCTACAAACGCTGTGACGATAATCATGATAATTGATTGGACAGTCGATTCTGGATTTAAAAACATCGAAAGGATTTCATATGAACCGCCTGCGCCTAAAAACATTAACAACGTAAAAAGACAAATTAACAGACTTCTGCGCCCCGTCACTTTAAAGGAGAAACCAGTAAAATATTTGATAACAAATAAATTGATAATAATTGCAGCAACATAGCCAATAATCGTTGCTAAAATGGCTCCTCGAGTCTCCATTAATTTTATCAATGGAATATTCAAAGTCAGCTTAATTAACAGCCCTACTAGTAAACTTAAAACCGTAAAGCGCTGTTCGTTTATTCCTTGCAAAATCGCAGCTGTAACAGGAAACAAAGAAAATAAAAGAGCTGCTGGAGCATAAAAGCGCAAAACCTCTATTCCATATGGATCATGCCCATAAAAGGTTGTATAAATCGGTTCTGCTAACAGGGCCATCCCGATAACAGCAGGTAAGATTAAAAACATAATGACTTGGAATGTCTGGCCTATTTGACCATTAACAACTTTTCGATCTCCACTGACAAATGAGCTTGTAATATTAGGAACAAGAGTTAATGAAAAGGCAGTAGCAAGTGATACAGGGATAATGACTAGCTTATGCGAATAAAAGTTAAGCGCACTATACGCAAAGTCTGCTTGTTTTGCTAAGCCGATTTCAACCATTGCCCGATTAAATGTCATTTGGTCAATAAATTGGAACAACGGATTGGCTAATCCGACAAAGACAAAAGGTGCCGCATAAACAAGAATTTCCTTATACATCTCTTTCAGTGAAATTGCGACAGTACCTTTATCTCTTAACAGCAAATCGTCTAAATAAGGCTTACGCTTTCTCCAGTACCAAAATAATACTAGTAGTCCGCCGATCGCTCCGACGAATGCCGCAAATGTAGATATAGCTGCAGCTGTAGCGATGTCTCCATCCATAATATTTAATACGACATAAGCACCCGCCAATAAAAATACAATTCTCACAATTTGTTCAACCACTTGTGAGACAGCAGTCGGTCCCATTGATTGATGTCCTTGGAAAAACCCTCTGCTTAAACTCATAAAAGGAACAATCAATAAAGCAAAACTAACTGCACGAGTAACTGTAATAACATCCTCAATATTAGTTACTTGGTCTGTATCTCTTATAACCATACTCGCCAGTAATGGCGCTGAAAAATAAAGACTAAGGAAAAAGACGAGACCTGAGATAATCATAATCAGTTGACTTGATTTAAATAATTTTCTTCCAACCGCATATTCATCTAAGGCATTATATTTAGATATAAATTTTGAAACAGCTAATGGAATACCCCCGGTTGCAATGCTTAAGAATATTGTATACGGTACATACGAGTATTGATAAAGCGTCGTTCCTTCCTGCCCGACAATCGCATCAAACGGGATGACATAAAATAAACCAAGCATTTTAGAAATAATCGTTCCTAAAGTTAAAATAAATGTTCCTCTTAAAAGCTTCGATGACATTAAAATTCCTTCTCCTTATCAACGTAGGAATTGTTAGCTAGAACCGTCTCTAGCTTTAATATAGTAAGTAATGATGACATTTTTCCAACAGATATACTTGAAAATACACTATTTGTAGTTTACTCTTCTTTCATAAAGAATTCTACTTATAAGTTGAAAATATCATTTGGTATGATCAATAGAAAGGATAAACATAATGTACGATGTGATTGTAATTGGAGGCGGACCCTCGGGTCTAATGGCTGCGATATCAGCCGGTGAAACTGGCGCAAAGGTTCTGTTGCTTGATAAAGGAGATAAATTAGGCCGTAAGCTAGCCATTTCAGGCGGCGGTCGCTGTAATGTAACGAACAGAATGCCTGTGAACGAATTGATCAAACATATTCCCGGAAATGGGCGATTTTTATATGGTGCCTTCTCTCTTTTTAACAATGAAGATATTATTTTATTTTTCTCAAAGCTTGGTATCCAGTTAAAAGAAGAAGATCACGGTAGAATGTTTCCCGTCAATGACAGCGCCCAAACGGTTGTGAATGCATTGCTTCAGCAGCTGGACAAGCTTAAGATAGCCGTGAAAAAAAACAGCCCCGTTCATAAGGTATTCTATCATGAAAATAACAAAAAGACAGTAGAACTGAAAAGTGGAGAGTCATTTGAAACGAAGGCTTTAATTCTTGCAGCCGGAGGGAAATCTGTTCCACAAACGGGCTCCACTGGAGACGGTTATGTCTGGGCAAAAAAAGCTGGGCATACGATTACAGACCTTTTTCCGACCGAAGTACCCGTTATATCTAAAGAAACATTTATTAAAGCAAAAACGTTACAAGGTCTGTCATTAAGGGATGTTTCTCTAAGTGTCTTAAATGCGAAAGGAAAAGCAATTGTCACCCATCGAATGGATATGATTTTTACTCATTTCGGCATAAGCGGCCCTGCTGTGTTACGTTGCAGTCAATTTATTGTAAAAGAATTAAAGAAATCATCCAATCGGGAAGTCGTTGTCAATCTAGATATTTTTCCAGATAAAAAAGAAGAGGCACTTTTTCAAGAATTAAATCGATTAATGGCAGAAGAGCCAAAGAAGAGTATTAAAAATGTGTTTAAAAATCTCATGCCTGAACGTTATTTACTATTTTTGTTGGAACAAAATGAAATTGATCCTGCTTTACAAGCAAACCATCTATCAAAAGAAAAGGTAAGATTGTTTGCCGAGAGCTGTAAGAAATTTCGTTTCAAAGTCCACGATACTTTGCCAATTGAAAAAGCCTTCATTACAGGTGGCGGAGTTTCCGTTAAGGAAGTCGATCCGAAAACGATGTCTTCTAAATTAATAGATGGATTATACTTCTGCGGGGAGATCCTTGACATCCATGGATACACTGGCGGATTTAATATTACTGCTGCCTTCGTAACTGGCCGGCTAGCAGGGATAAATGCAGCTGAATATAGTCTGAATTGAGTAAAATGGGCGGCGCTTGCGTTTGAATTTTTTTTCAAATTGCAAGCGCCGCCCACGTTCCTCATGCCCGATAAATGACCATAGCGGTAAAACAATAGATTTGATCTTGATCGTCTTCTTCTGGCATGGCCGCTACATTATACTTAATATCGAGCAATTGATTTTCATTTAAATCCTCTAAAAAGTAATTCATCTCCACTTCTAAATCCTTTTCATGCTCCGTATCAAACAGTTTAACTTGAATCATTTTTTTCTCTCCTACTTATCTTATATATATATTATTATCCCCAATTTTATATTGTTATATTCTTCTGAATATTCATATCTAAGTATTCAATTATGAACAACTTAGGGATTTTCCTACTTTACTTAAATCGACTAATAATAGAGGAATTAGATTTAATCACGTAGAATAATAAGACATGCTATTAATTCAGATTTTTCTGTCTATTTAGTAGAGAAGTCACAAAAAGGGGGATATTCATGAAAAAAAGAAAGTTTCAAACTGCTTTCACTTTCATGTCACTAGTACTATCCACAGGTCTTTTAGCTGCATGTTCTGGTGGACAAGAACAAACTTCCACAACTGAGAATAAAAGTGGCGATGACACAATCAAGATTGGTGCCAACCTAGAATTATCAGGAAATGTTGCCTCATATGGTACTGGCATTTTACAAGGACTGGAGCTTGCAATTGAAGAAATTAACAAAGAAGGCGTTGATGGCAAAACGATCGAATTAATTAAACATGACAATAAGTCAGAAGCTGCTGAAGCAACGAGTGGTGCCTTAAAATTAATGAACCAGGATGGGGTTTCCGCAATCATTGGGGCTGCAACAACAACAAATACTCTAGCACAAGTGCAACTTGCCCAAGATAATAAAGTACCTGTGATCACACCATCTGGTACAAATCCAGATATTACCTTTAAAGATGGAATCTTAAATGATTATCTATTTAGAACTTGTTTTATCGACCCATTCCAAGGGGAGATTGCAGCTAACTTTGCAGCGGATAACTTAGGGGTTAAATCAGCTGCTATCTTAATCGACAATAACAGTGACTATGCAAAGGGACTAGCAGCAGCTTTTAAAAAAGCTTTTGAAGCAAAGGGTGGAAAAGTTATTTCTCAAGAAGCATACGCTGCAAAAGATACTGAATTCCGTACCCAATTAACGAGCATAAAAGGGAAAAAACCAGAATTTGTTTATATCCCAGGTTACTACGAGGAAGCTGGTTTAATTTTAAAACAAGCGAAAGAATTAGGATTGGACATCCCGTTTATGGGCGGTGATGGTTGGGATTCTCCAACACTTGTAAATATTGCAGGTAACGATGCATTAGCGAATGCTTATATTACGAATCACTATTCTTCTGGTGATACAGACGAAAAAATCCAAAATTTTGTAAAGGCCTTTGAAACGAAATACGGCAAAAAACCAGATGCTTTTAATGCACTGGGGTATGATACTGGATTTTTACTCGCTGATGCGATTAAGCGGGCCGGATCTGGAGATTCTGAAGCGATCAAAAAAGCATTAGAAGAAACAAGCGACCTGTCCCTTGTAACTGGTAATTTCTCCTATGATGAACAGCATAATCCTGTAAAGTCAGCTACAATCTTAACCTATAAAAACGGAGAGCAAGTTTTTGAGACGAAGGTAAATCCATAATAGATAATAGCAACACCTTTAGTTAGCCTATATGACAGGAACAAAACAAGGGGGCCATGCCCCCTTTTCTAAATTGGAACCGTTCACTTTGATTAGGAGTTGAGCATAAATGGAAATTTTACAACAAATTGTAAATGGAATTTCACTTGGAAGTATTTATGCACTAATCGCACTTGGATACACGATGGTATATGGGATCGTCAAATTAATTAATTTTGCCCATGGCGATGTGTTTATGATTGGCTCATTTGTAGGATTCTTTTCGATCACCGTTCTTGATATCGGACTTTTCCCCGCTCTTATTCTTTCAATGGTAGTTTGTGCTATTTTTGGAGTAACCATTGAGAGAATTGCCTATAAACCACTACGAAACGCTACTAGAATTGCTGCTTTAATTACGGCAATCGGCGTTTCCCTTTTTATTGAAAATGGATTTATCTATTTACGTGGAGCTCAGCCTGTGGCTTATCCTGGAGATATCCTTCCTGTTAAAAACATTGAACTTTTTGGCATCTCGATAAGCAGTCAGTCTCTTTCCATTTTAGGAATTTCGGTTGTCCTTATGATTCTTCTTCAATTTATCGTTCATAAAACAAAGATTGGTAAAGCGATGCGGGCGGTTTCACTCGATTATGATGCTGCGAGATTAATGGGAATTAATGTTAACAATACGATTTCAGCAACCTTTGCCATTGGATCTGCCTTAGCAGGAGCGGGAGGAGTTATTTTTGGACTCTATTATATTAAAATTGATCCGTTAATGGGAATTATCCCTGGTTTAAAAGCCTTTATCGCTGCTGTGCTAGGTGGAATTGGAATCATTCCAGGAGCCATGGTCGGCGGATTGTTACTTGGAGTCATTGAGTCTCTCGTAAGTGCTGCGGGATTTTCTTTATGGCGGGATGGTGCAGCCTTTGTTGTTTTAATCCTTATCTTAATTTTCCGACCATCAGGCCTACTTGGTAAAAACACAAAGGAAAAAGTATAGTAAGGGGGTGACATCATGTCTTTTATTAAACAATCAAAGGGATTTTGGCTATCTATTCTCCTGGCTTTCATTGTTTATTTCGTCATCCAATTTCTGATTAATAGTGGACAGATCAATCCCTTTTATCAAAATATGATTTTTACGATTGCGATTCATATTATTCTCGCCGTTAGTTTGCATCTGATCATCGGCATTACCGGACAATTTTCAATTGGACATGCGGGTTTTCTTGCTGTCGGTGCATATGCATCAGCGGTAATCACAATGAAACTTGGCCTTCCCTTCCCTCTTGCAATCCTAACAGGCGGGATCGTTGCTGCTCTATCAGGTATGATCATTGGTATTCCAACCCTTCGCTTAAAGGGTGATTATCTAGCAATTGCTACTCTAGGATTCGGTGAAATTGTTAGGATTATCTTACTAAATATTGATTACGTTGGGGGTGCGAGCGGAATACAGGTTTCCCATTTAACAACATGGCCTTGGATTTTCTTTACAGCACTAATCACGATTGTAGTAATTCGAAACTTCACAAATTCAACCCATGGAAGGGCCTGCATTTCAATAAGGGAAGATGAAGTTGCTGCGGACGCTATGGGAATTAACACAACCTATTATAAAGTGACCGCTTTTATTATTGGTGCGTTCTTTGCGGGAGTTGCGGGTTCTCTTTACGCACACAATTTTTATATTATTCAACCATCCAATTTTGGCTTTTTAAAATCCATCGACATTTTAATTTATGTTGTACTTGGCGGGTTGGGAAGTCTCTCAGGCTCTGTCATCGCTGCGATTCTATTAACAATCATTTCTACTTTTCTACAAGATTATCCCGAAACACGGATGGTTATTTATAGTTTAGTGCTCATCGTTATGATGATCTACCGTCCACAGGGGCTATTGGGCACGAAGGAATTAACAACTTTCTTTAAAAAGCGTCCTGCAGTGGAAGGAGGAACTCATGATGGAAACAAACACACCTCTGCTTAAGGTGAATCATGTTGGCATGACATTTGGCGGTTTAAAAGCCGTTTCTGATATTCATTTAGAAGTCCACAAAGGTGAATTGATTGGTCTGATCGGACCAAACGGAGCTGGGAAAACAACATTTTTCAATCTCTTAACTGGTGTCTATATTCCGACTGAAGGGAGTATCCTTTTTAATGACAAAAAATTAAATGGCCTTCAGCCTTATAAAATCACGCAGCAAGGAATCAGCCGAACCTTCCAAAATATTCGCTTATTTAGCGAACTATCTGTCCTTGATAACGTAAAGGTTGCCTATCACTCATTAGCCAAGCACTCAATCCTTTCATCGATTTTCCGGTTACCTAAGTATTTTTCAGGGGAAAAAGAAATGGAAGAGAAAGCAATCGAATTTTTATCTATTTTTAACTTAGAACAATATAAAGATGAAAAAGCTAAAAACCTTCCATATGGACAACAACGCAGACTTGAAGTTGCCCGGGCGCTTGCTGCATACCCACAATTATTATTGCTGGATGAACCTGCAGCGGGAATGAATCCCCACGAAACGAAGGATTTAATGAATCTAATTGCTTTTATTCGTGAGAAGTTTAATTTAACCGTTATCCTTATTGAGCATGATATGCAATTGGTCATGGGAGTTTGTGAACAGATTTATGTATTGGATCATGGACAATTAATTGCTCAGGGTTCTCCTGAAGAGGTTAGAAATAACCCAAAAGTCATTGAGGCCTACCTTGGCGAGGAGGTTTCCTAATATGTTAAAAGTAAATGAAATCGATGTATATTACGGAAATATTCATGCGCTAAAAGAAGTTTCTCTAGATGTAAATCAAGGTGAAATTGTAACGTTAATTGGAGCAAATGGAGCCGGAAAAACAACTTTACTTAAGACGATTTCTGGTTTATTAAAACCCAAAAAAGGCAGCATTGCCTTTGACGGATTATCGATTGATGGGAAACAAACACAATGGATTGTAAAAAAGGGAATTTCGCAAGTTCCAGAAGGAAGACGTGTTTTTTCAACAATGAGTGTAGAAGAAAACCTTGAATTAGGGGCCTATCTTCGTAAAGATAAGCAAGGAATTAAAAAGGATTTTGAAAGAGTATACGAATTATTTCCTCGGTTGCTTGAAAGAAAAAAACAAGCTTCCGGCACGCTGTCAGGCGGTGAACAGCAAATGTTAGCAATGGGACGGGCTTTAATGGCAAGGCCTCGCCTGCTCCTTTTGGATGAACCTTCAATGGGGCTCGCGCCACTATTAGTTAAGACGATTTTCAATATTATTCAAGAAATTAACTCAACTGGTACAACGATCATGCTAGTTGAACAGAATGCCAATATGGCTCTATCAATTGCTCATCGTGCATATGTTATTGAAACCGGAAAAGTTGTACTTAATGGTGCTGCCTCTGAATTAAGAGCAAGTGAACAGGTTAAAACAGCTTACCTTGGAGGACATTAATTGGTATCTAAAAAAAGGGGCGTCCAGAAAGTCGTTTTGAGTTCTGGATGCCCCTTTTTTATAACTAAAATTATTCTACTTCGCCTCTCCATTCCAACATACCGCCGACCATGTTTCGCACCTTAAAACCTTGATCCTGCAAATAATAACATACATTGGCACTTCGACTACCAGAACGGCAGACGAAGATATATTCTGTTTCACGGTCTAAATCATTTAACCGAGCTGGAATATCCATCATTTTAATATGTTTCGCTCCAGGAATTATCCCCGCGACCACTTCTTCATCTTCGCGTACATCGATTAATTGAAGCTTTTCTCCCGCTTCTAACTTTTGCTTTAATTCCTCTGTTGTGATAATTGGAAAATCTTCCATTTCTCCCTATCTCCTTTTTTATTAAATTAGAAAGGAAGCTGCATCTCCCCTTTAAACAGATGCAGCTTTATATTTTATTTATTAGTTCGCGACAATATTAACAAGCTTACCTGGAACAGCAATCACTTTGCGAATTGTTTTTCCATCGATTTGAGCTTTAACTTTATCATCGTCCATCGCTAATTGCTCCAGTGTATCTTTATTCGTATTCACCGGTACAACTAATTTATGTTTAACTTTACCATTGATTTGAATGACAATTTCCACTTCATTATCTTCTAATTTAGCCTCATCGTATGCTGGCCATGATTCATAGGCCGTTGTACCACTATGCCCCAATTTTTCCCAAAGTTCTTCAGCGATATGCGGGGTAATTGGTGCAATCAGTTTAACGAAGCCTTCCACATAGCTGATTGGCAGCACTTTCGCTTTATAGGCCTCATTAATAAAGACCATTAATTGAGAAATAGCGGTATTAAAACGCAAGCCTTCATAGTCTTCCGTAACCTTTTTAACGGTTTGATGATAAATCTTCTCAAGGCCGCTTTCTTCTTCAACATTTTCCTTAATGATTGGATTAATTTTGCCACTGTCATCGATAAACAGACGCCAGATTCTGTCTAAGAAACGTCTAGACCCTTCAACCCCATTTGCGCTCCAGGCAATCGATCCATCAAGCGGTCCCATGAACATTTCATATAAACGTAATGTATCTGCTCCGTGGCTATCAACAATTTCATCGGGATTAACGACATTCCCCTTTGATTTACTCATCTTCTCGTTATTTTCACCAAGAATCATTCCTTGGTTGAAAAGTTTTTGGAATGGTTCTTTCGTCGGAACAACCCCAATATCATAAAGGAATTTATGCCAGAAACGAGCATACAACAAGTGTAAGACGGCATGTTCTGCTCCGCCAATATAAATATCAACCGGCAGCCATTCTTTCAATTTTTCTGGATCAGCTAAAGCTTGATCGTTATGCGGATCAATGAAACGCAAGTAATACCAGCAGCTTCCTGCCCATTGCGGCATTGTATTCGTTTCTCTACGGCCTTTTTTACCTGTTACCGGATCAACAACATTTACCCAATCGTCAATAATAGCGAGTGGGGACTCACCTGTACCGGAAGGCCTAATTTCATCCGTAACTGGAAGCACTAAAGGTAATTCCTCTTCTGGAACAGCTGTCATCGTACCATCTTCCCAATGAATCAGTGGAATCGGTTCACCCCAATAACGCTGACGGCTAAATAACCAGTCACGAAGTCGATAGGTTACTTTTTTCGTTCCAATTTCTTTTTCCTCTAACCATTGGATCATTTTACTAATCGCATCATCTTTATTTAATCCATTTAAAAAGTCTGAGTTTACATGTGCACCGTCACCTGTATACGCCTCTTTTGAAATATCTCCACCAGCAACGACTTCGACAATATTAAGATTAAATTTCGTAGCAAACTCATAGTCTCTCTCATCATGGGCAGGAACCGCCATAATTGCCCCCGTACCATAGCTAGCTAATACATAATCAGCAATCCAAATTGGAATTTTCACGTTGTTTACAGGGTTAATCGCATAAGCACCTGTGAATACACCTGTTTTGTCCTTCGCAAGATCTGTTCTTTCTAGGTCACTTTTCGTTTTAATTTCTTCTAAATAATTTTCTACAACTTGTTTTTGATCAGAAGTTGTAATTTTTTCAACTAATTTATGTTCTGGAGCAAGAACCGCATAGGTTGCACCAAAAAGCGTATCAGGGCGAGTCGTGAATACGGTAAACGTTTCGTCATAACCATCAATTGTAAAGACTACTTCCGCTCCTTCAGACCGGCCAATCCAATTTCGTTGCATATCTTTGATGCTTTCTGGCCAATCTAAGTCTTCAAGATCTTCAAGTAATCGGTCAGCATAAGCCGTAATTTTTAAATTCCACTGCTTCATTGGACGTCTTTCAACAGGATGACCGCCGCGTTCACTTTTCCCATCAATTACTTCTTCGTTTGCAAGTACAGTTCCAAGCGCTGGACACCAGTTAACAGGAACTTCATCGATATAAGCTAAACCTTTTTCGTAAAGCTTAAGGAAAATCCATTGTGTCCATTTATAGTAATGTGGATCTGTTGTACTTAATTCACGATCCCAATCATAAGAAAATCCTAATGATTTAATTTGACGGCGGAAATTATCAACATTGTGTTTTGTAAATTCCGCTGGATCATTTCCTGTATCTAACGCATATTGTTCAGCAGGAAGTCCGAACGCATCCCAGCCCATTGGATGAAGTACATTGTATCCTTGCATTCTTTTCATTCGGGAAAGAATATCTGTCGCTGTATACCCCTCTGGATGTCCTACATGCAGACCTGCTCCAGATGGATATGGAAACATGTCTAGTGCATAAAATTTACGTTTTCCTTTATTCTCATTCGTTTTAAACGTTTTGTTATCTTCCCAATATTTCTGCCATTTTTTTTCAATCTCATGATGATTGAAGCTCATCTTTTGTTCCTCCTACTAATCAATGTTAAAAAACATCTAAAAAAGACTATTTTTAGAATTGTTTATTGTTAAAAAGCTAAAAAAATATAAAAAAACCTCTCATCCCAAATTGGGACGAGAGGATTATGTATCTCCCGCGGTACCACCCACATTAGTGATCAAGTCACTCGCTCAAAAATCCCTTAACGCAGGTATACGGCAAATATTACTAATGTTCATATCTGCAACTCCAAGGCGAGTTCACGGTGATCCTGACTGACTTGCACCAACCGTCAGCTCTCTCATTCAGGTTTTCAACACCCCTACTATTCCTTATCTTCGTTATTAACTATCCTATATGATTTTTATATTGCTATTGTATATAATTTCTTACAAAGATGCAAGATTTGAAAATCCCTACACTATATGCGCTCCTAGTCAGTTCGTTACGATTTCTAATATTTATCATAAAGTATTGCCAATTTTTTTATCATTCATACCGTAAGAAGAGCTGGCTCTAAGGAACCAGCTCTTCTTATTCTTATTCCGTACGTTGCTTTGATTTTATTGGCTGTCCGCCCTGTTGTTCATATTTCTTTTTTGCTTGCTTTATCAAATCGAAATCTTTCCCTAGTTCTAAGTCTTGACTGTTGGCACCATTCCGAGTCTTTTGCTCTGGATTTTGTTGTTTTGAACGTTTTTTCATCTAAAGCATCCTCCTAACGTTGAAGAAGAATCATTTTATTTTGGACTTGTTGAATTTGCAGACGCATACGATGCAGTTCTTCTCTTTGCTGACCATTCGCACTATGGGCCATAATTGCAATATCATTATAGGCATTTTCTAACTGTTGCAAGGCCTGGATAAAGTTATCATCATTATATTGTTCTTGGAGGCTGCTTTCTTGATATTGATCGTTCGCAAATGTAAGTACATCCTCACACTGCTGCTTCAGTTCATCCATTGAATCTCGAGTTGCCATTCATAACCCCTCCTGTTGATTCTTTTCTCAAATTAAATTCGCCTCGGCGAATTTGCGCCCGGATTTTTATCGAGCGAGCTCGATAAACTTCCTTTGAAAATCTGTGGCATCCGCCGGAGGCTTTAACTTCATTCAGCCTGAGTTTGAACCCCCACTGAATTGATAAAACCTTGTATTCATCTCGCCACTTATAAAAATGGGAGACTTTTGCTGAAGGAAGGTAAAGCTCTTGAGAATAGAACTTCACTCCTTTATTTTGCGCTATTCTGTTTTTCTTACACATGAGAGGACTGCATATTTTTGACAATGTTAATCGATCATTGGATAACCAATCTAGATATGTTAAAATGATTAAATTCAATTAATAAAAGAGGTATAAAAACAGTTAAAGAAACCTATAAAAGTTTATAAAAAACCTATAAATTATTGTGCATGTTTATGCTTAGAAAGCAAATCTTCAATAGTTTCATCTAACAGCTTGCTCATAGGAATCTTCGTTTCATTAGATAACTTTTTTTATTGTTCGTACAACTCTAAATGAACAGCACTAGACCGTGCTTTTTTTGTTTTAAGATTGCGATTATTCGTCATCCTTATCACGTCTAAATAATTATATATTTAACTAAAAGTACTTTCAGCTACATTTAGTTGAATATATAATTAAATCAAGGTGGTGAAAAGAATGATACTGACAAAAAAGGTTAGATTAAGACCGACAAAAGAACAAGAAAGTCAGTTATGGAAGTCTGTTGGAACAGCTCGATGGACATACAACTGGACATTAAACCGACAACAAGAAAACCACAAACAAGGTGGAAAATTTCTATCTGATAATGCCTTAAGAAAAGAAATTACGCAATTAAAACAAACAGAAGAATTTAAGTGGCTATCCGATGTATCAAACAATGTAGCAAAACAAGCTGTAAAAGATGCTTGTAATGCTTATAAAAAGTTCTTTAAGGGATTATCTAAGTTCCCCAAGTTCAAAAGCAGAAAGAAATCGAAGCCATCTTTTTATAATGATACAGCTAAATTAAAAGTAAAAAGAAACCTTGTTCTCATTGAAAAAGTAGGATGGATTAAAACAAGCGAGCAATTACCTATGAACGTCAAATACACAAATCCAAGAATCAGTTTTGATAAAAAGTATTGGTACATTTCGGTTGGAATCGAAGAAGAAATTGAACAGACAAAATTAACCGATCAAGTCATAGGAATCGACTTAGGAATCAAGGATTTAGCTGTTTGTTCAGATGGTCAAATATTTAAAAACATTAATAAAACGAAAGAAATTAGAAGAACGGAGAAGCATTTGCGTAGGTTGCAACGTAAATCTTCTCGTAAATATAAGATGAATAAAAAGGAGGGAGACCGTTTTGTCAAAACAAGCAACCTTATAAAAATCGAAAAGAAAATACAACGTCTGCACAGACGATTAGCCAACATACGCAATAATCACATTCACCAAGCAACAAATGCAATTGCGAAAACCAAGCCTTGCAAAGTAGTTATGGAAGATTTGAATGTGAGTGGCATGATGAAAAATCGTTATTTATCCAAAGCGTTAGCAAATCAAAAATTATATGAATTTATTTGCCAAATGAAATATAAATGTAAAAAGTATGGTATTGAATTTATACAAGTAGATCGTTTTTATCCATCTTCTAAAACTTGTTCGTCTTGTGGAATGATTAAGAAAGACTTAAAGCTTTCTGATCGTGTCTACAAGTGTGAATGTGGATTAGAAATAGATCGTGATTTAAATGCATCTATCAATTTAGCTAACTATGGTGAATTAACAGCCTAATCACTTAAACGATGCTGTTAATGTGTAGGATTCGTTGTATCCGAATTTACGCTCTTGGAGTGCCATACCAAATGCGAGTAGCTTCGGCAAAAGCAGACACGATGAACAGGGAAGCAAACAAGGCTTATAGATTTTTATAAGTTTTTGGCAACGGTAGGTTAGGATGAAGCAAAAGAATCCTTTTCAATATGCGTTTGATCATAAACGTTATCATACATTAAATTATCATTTACAAGAAACATTCGGACATAAAGTGTTTAAAGTAAGCTTAGATGGTGGGTTCGACTGTCCAAACCGAGATGGTACAGTCGCACATGGAGGATGCACTTTTTGTAGTGCCGCTGGTTCAGGTGATTATGCGGGAAACCGAGGAGATGATCTTGTCCAGCAATTTAATGATATAAAGGAAAAAATGCACACAAAATGGAAAAACGGAAAATACTTGGCTTATTTTCAAGCCTTCACTAATACCCATGCACCTGTTAGTGAATTACGTGAAAAGTTTGAATCTGTCCTTGATCTAGAAGGAGTTGTCGGACTTTCGATTGCCACAAGACCTGATTGCCTGCCAGATGATGTTGTCGAATATTTAGCAGAGCTGCACGAACGGACTTACCTTTGGGTAGAGCTTGGGCTTCAAACCGTACATGAAAAAACAGCCAACTTAATCAATCGCGCCCATGATTTTCAATCCTATGTAGAAGGTGTGGAAAAACTTCGCAAACATGGAATTCGCGTATGTTCACATATCATTAATGGCCTTCCGCTTGAAACGCCAGAAATGATGATGGAAACAGCAAATGAAGTTGCAAAGCTTGATGTTCAAGGCATTAAAATCCATCTTCTCCATTTATTAAAAGGGACACCAATGGTCAAACAATATGAAAAAGGCATGCTCGAATTTTTATCATTCGATGATTATGTAAGTTTAGTTTGCGATCAATTAGAAATTTTACCACCAGAAATGATCGTCCACCGAATCACGGGTGATGGACCAATTGATTTAATGATTGGCCCGATGTGGAGCGTCAATAAATGGGAAGTCCTTAATGCAATTGATAAGGAATTGGAGCTTAGGAATAGTTGGCAAGGCAAACGATGGAGCGAGAGTACAGAATGAAAGTAAAACAAATTCTCCCTTTTGCTAGGACTTTATTAGAAACAGCCTGTTCACCAGGGGATATTGTGGTGGATGGGACTTTAGGTAACGGTCATGACACCGAATTCTTAGCTAAACTTGTTGGTCCAAATGGACAGGTCTATGGATTTGACATTCAAGAACAAGCCATTGTTAGCACTAAAAAAAGACTGACAGAACTAGGATTAAGCGACAGAGTTACGTTATTTCAACATGGCCATGAAAAAATAAAAACAAGCATCCCTCCCAGCTTACATGGAAAAGTAACAGGAGCGATTTTTAATCTAGGATACTTACCAGGTGGGGATAAATCAATTGTTACAAAGCCATCCACTACGATCGCTGCAATCGAGCAGCTTCTTGAAATAATGGCCATCGAAGGAATCATTGTTTTAGTGATTTATCATGGCCATCCTGAAGGTGCTGTCGAGCGTGATGCCGTTATCCAATATGTCAAATCAATCGACCAAAAGTCAGCTCATGTCATCCAATATGGTTTTATTAATCAAACCAATCATCCACCCTTTATTATCGCCATTGAAAAGAGAGATTAGCCTGCGTAACGGGCTGATCTCTTTTTCTCTTTACTCTTCTGTAACCCGCTGTTTAATGATTTCACTTTTCGATAAATAAAAGCATTCATATAGAAAAAATAACAAATGGGGCCACCTGTTCTCATTAAGCTTTTCGCTAACTTGTAAACATCTTTTTGTTCTCTCACCTTTTCGTCAGATAAGTAAAGCCCTAAAAGACCACGGTTTATTAGTTGATGAAAACGTTTATATGGTAAGTTTTTTGTGTATCGATCCGATTGTGTCATGAAATGTTTAAGCTGAGTGAATAGGACATCGTTATTTTCAAAGTAGGAACAAAAATTCAGATCGCCAAATGTTTTATCTTCTTTTTGATCAATAAAATAATCCAATAAGATATGCAGACCCTGTATGTATGGAAAATAACCATTATAAATATGTTGGACATCCTCTTCTCTAAACTGCCTATTCATTGTATAGGAAACGAGGCAGAAAATCCCTAATGTTGAACCTGAACAGGCTGAAAACTCGTACCATTTCATGTCAGGTATGTCCTGCTTATTTTCATTAAACCAGTTCATTAATCGCGGAACTCTTTCATTTGGAGTAACATGTTTATGAATTTGCAAATCACAATAATAATGACATAACTTTAGAAGGGCTTCTTTCATCGAAGCATAATGCTCATTATTTTTTAAGACACTCTGGCAAGCAGCTACTAAATCAGCTAAATAGTTCCCATCATTTTTTTCTTGTCTAAATCGATAATAGTCGCGATTACCACCGTCAATTGTTAGTGCATCTGTCATGGCTTCATGTAAAGCTGAAAAATCTTTAGCATCCAATGAAGTACTTCGATCACATAAATTATCTAAATAATCACTGATTGTTTGATAGGCTACAATAAACCGAATGACCTCTTTATATTTCTCATTTGCAAGGAGGGCCATAATTGCCCCGCCTTCACAGTGAAATGTTTTATGCGTAATACTAGCAAGAGCCTGGTTCCTTAATTCAGAATTAGGAATTTCCTCTGCTCTTTTCTTCCAATAGGCTAATTCTTTATGAACATTTGGGAAAATATGACGATATGTCTTTGTCATTAAGGTAATCGGCATTGTTGGAACGATCATATTCATACCTCTCTTATACGATATAACCAATCGACTTTAATTGACTATCAAAAAAGTCTTTGGCATATTCAAACACTTCTTCACGCTCTGGTTCATTAAAAATTTCATGATAGCACTTTGGCCACTCTTTAAACCTCTTCTCAGATAATGGAACGATATTGAACCAATTTTTTACAGCATTTTTATTTACAATGACATCCTCTCCTCCTTGCATAACAAGAAAAGGTATATCTTGAATTTGTCCAATCCGTTCAAAGGAAAGTTTGATATTATCCATGAGCTCCCGATACCATCTAATCGATACTCTTGTTACGTATAAAGTATCATTTGAATCAGCAACTCGAACCTCATCGTTTCTTGTTGCCATTTGAACGGTTACACCAGAATTGAATCTTATACTTGGCATGAGCAGGTTTAATGGAATCGATAAAAGGTCTAGTAATTTTGAAGGTCCTTTTCGTAAGCCTAAACAAGGAGATGATAAGATTACCCCAGCAATGTTCAACCTTTCCTCCTGTAATAATCGGATTGCGATTAATCCACCCATACTATGCCCGAGTAGAAATACAGGTAGTTCAAACCCATAAGCAGCTTGAATCCAATCCTTTACTTCATAAATATATTCCTCAAAAGAATCAATATGGCCTCTGTTTGCTCTCGTTGTCATCCCTTGTCCAGGAAGATCCCCCATGATGACATGAAAGCCGGATAAACGCCACATTTCGATTAACCAGCCATAACGACGATGGTGTTCAAATGCACCATGTACAATTACAACAACAGCCTTTGCTTCACCTTCCGCTTCCCATTTCCACATTGTTTCTTCCTCCAATTTAGCGCAATTACACTCTCATTTATGTTCCCGTCTGCATTGCTGCCTTAGGGTGATATCTATAAGTGAATGTACTTCTATTATCCCTTAAAAACAAATCTTTTGACAATTATATCCTTACAATAGATAATCAAATTCATCAATCGAATTTGCGTCTGAATTTTTCTTGAGCTCGCTCGAGAAATTACCATTAAAAACCCGAGACATCCGCCGAAGGTTAAAATATGTATCGTATTGCTATT
This sequence comes from uncultured Bacillaceae bacterium, assembly GCA_963787345.1. GTDB lineage: Bacteria > Bacillota > Bacilli > Bacillales > Cytobacillaceae > Bacillus_BD. The sequence continues at coordinate 413,396 of CAWBCW010000027.1, forward strand.
AATTTGAGGAGTGTGTATCATGATCTATCCATACAAAGGGATCACCCCTAAGATTTCTGAATCGGCTTTCTTAGCTGATTTTGTTACTGTTACAGGCGATGTTGTTATTGGAGATGAATCATCCATTTGGTTTAATACCGTGATCAGAGGAGACGTTGCACCTACTAGAATTGGAAATAGGGTTAACATCCAAGATAACTCCGTCTTACACCAAAGCCCCAATAATCCTCTTATTCTTGAAGATGGGGTTACCATTGGCCATCAAGTCATTCTTCATAGTTGTGTCATTAAAGAAAACGCACTAATCGGAATGGGCTCGATCATCCTTGATGGAGCTGAAATTGGTGAAGGTGCATTCATAGGAGCTGGCAGTCTTGTAGCACAAGGCAAAAAAATCCCGCCTGGAACGATTGCTTATGGGAGACCCGCAAAAGTCATTCGAAAGCTTACACCCGAAGATATCGCTGATATGGACCGAATTAGACGAGAATATGTTGAAAAAGGTATTTATTATAAATCACTGCAAAAGAAATAAGTCGATATCCTATAGTATCTTCTATTTATCCAATATTATCCGAATGAACGAAAAAAGAGGTGCATAAAAAAGCACCTCTTTTTTCACTTAAAGTAATTATTTTATCCCTGCTTGTCCACGTAACAAGTCTGCTTTATCTGTACGCTCCCATGGCAAATCAACATCAGTACGGCCAAAGTGACCATATGCAGCTGTTTGCTTATAAATCGGACGGCGCAGATCTAACATCTTAATAATCCCGGCAGGACGTAAATCGAAATGTTCATTCACTAAGTCTACTAGAACATCCTCGCTCACCTTTCCTGTCTCAAACGTGTCAATTGCTATTGAAACAGGGCGAGCGACACCAATTGCATAGGCAAGTTGAACTTCCACTTTATCAGCTAATCCTGCTGCTACAATATTCTTGGCAACATAACGAGCTGCATATGCGGCTGAGCGATCAACCTTCGTCGGATCCTTCCCAGAAAAAGCTCCTCCGCCATGACGGGCATAACCACCATACGTATCAACAATGATCTTTCTTCCTGTTAACCCAGCATCCCCTTGAGGACCGCCAATTACAAATCTTCCAGTTGGATTAATAAAGTATTTCGTATGATCATCGATTAATTCATTTGGAACTACTGAATTTATTACATGTTCCTTTAAATCTTTCTTAATTTGTTCTAAACCTACTTCAGGATCATGCTGAGTTGAAATGACGATCGTATCAATGCGGACAGGTTGATAATTTTCATCATATTCAACAGTTACTTGAGTTTTTCCATCCGGACGAAGATAGTCTAGAATTTCTTCTTTTCTAACCTCTGTAAGACGTCGTGCAAGCTTATGTGCTAAAGAAATCGGTAGAGGCATTAACTCCTTTGTTTCATTGCAGGCAAAACCGAACATTAATCCTTGGTCACCAGCACCAATCGCCTCGATTTCCTCTTCAGTCATGTTTCCTTCGCGCGCTTCTAATGCTTGATCAACACCCATCGCAATATCTGGAGATTGTTCATCGATGGAAGTTAGTACTGCACATGTTTCAAAATCAAAACCATATTTTGCTCTTGTATAGCCAATTTCTTTTATCGTTTGTCGAACAATTTTCGGAATATCAACATATGTTGAGGTAGTAATTTCACCTGCAACTAATACTAGTCCTGTATTAACAGATGTTTCGGCAGCTACACGGGCATTAGGGTCACTCGCAATGATGGCATCTAATATAGAATCGGATATTTGATCACAAATTTTATCAGGATGCCCTTCAGTTACTGACTCCGATGTAAACAAGCGTCGTTTTGACAATCTGATTTCCTCCTTATATATGACAAAAGTATTCTTTTTTAAAAATACGTCTTATATTTGATACGGAACTCATTTTCCCTAAGAAGTATGGAAAAATTATGGGTTTATGATTCATAGATTTAGTATCAATGACAAAATAAAAAACCTTTTCAGCAAGTGAAAAGGTTGAAAGTAAATAATTTCCGCCCTTCACTCTTATCGTTCAAGGAAAATTCCTTGCAACAGATTAGCACCTTTACTTTTCGTTCACGAAGTTCATCCGAAAAATCGGAAATAGAAAATCTACGGAAAGAAAAGCAGGTTGCTGGGTTTCATAGGGTCTGTCCCTCCACCAGCTCAGGATAAGAGAGTATCCGTTCAAGTTAACATGTTATCTTACTGTCAGAGTCGTGTCAATGGATTTAGTCATTATTCTTTTTTTACCAATTAATCAAATTCCCCCCGGTGAATTTGCGCCCAGAGTTTATCAAGCTCGCTCGATAAACTTCCTTTGAAAATCTGTGGCACCCGCCGAAGGCTTTAACTTCATTCAGCCAAGGTTTGAAACCCACTAAAGTGAAAAAATCTTTTTAATTAGTATAGACTATTGAAATTATTGTGTTATACTACTTTTATAATAAAGATCACTCAGAATAATCTAAATATTATATAAAGGAAGGTATCGACCCGATGAGTTCTGTACGCATTGAACACGGAATTACACAATTTCTAAAGGGCAAAAACATCCATATTCAACTATCCGTTCCACAACTTGTTGAAAAGGTATTATTTCGTAATGAAGGACAATTAACTTCGACAGGGGCGGTTATGGCAACAACGGGGAAATATACAGGAAGATCGCCAAAGGATAAATATATTGTTGAAGAAGAGTCAGTCAAAGATAAAATTGACTGGGGCGCTGTTAATCAACCGATTTCCAAGGATGTATTTACGAATCTTTATAATAAGGTATTAGACTATTTAAAAGAAAAAGATGAAGTTTTCGTTTTCAAAGGATTTGCAGGAGCAGATAAAAATAATCGCCTTCCGATCCAAGTAATCAATGAGTTTGCATGGCATAATTTATTTGCTCATCAGTTATTTATCCGTCCTTCCGCAGAAGAATTATCAGAACACGAGGCTGGCTTTACAGTCATCTCTGTTCCTAACTTCAAAGCAGATCCAGTGATTGACGGAACAAAATCAGAAACATTTATTATCATATCTTTTGAACAAAAAACCGTACTTATTGGTGGAACCGAGTATGCTGGTGAAATCAAAAAATCAATCTTCTCAGTTATGAATTATCTATTACCTGAAAATGGAATCTTGCCAATGCACTGCTCTTCAAATGTCGGCAGTGAAGGAGATGTGGCTCTTTTCTTCGGTTTATCAGGTACTGGAAAAACCACTTTGTCGACAGATCCGAACAGGAAGCTGATTGGTGATGATGAACACGGCTGGACGAACAATGGAGTCTTCAATATTGAAGGCGGTTGCTATGCAAAATGTATTAATCTATCTCGCGAAAAAGAGCCGCAAATTTTTGATGCGATCCGTTTTGGGGCTGTACTCGAAAATGTTATGCTTGATCCTGAATCAAGAGAGGCAGATTATGATGATGGTTCACTAACTGAAAATACTCGTGCAGCCTATGCTCTGCAAGCGATTGACAATATTGTTGATCCAAGTGTGGCAGGACATCCAAATACGATCGTGTTCCTAACAGCAGATGCATTTGGCGTATTGCCTCCCATTGCGAAATTAACAAAAGAACAAGCGATGTATCATTTCTTAAGCGGATATACATCAAAGTTAGCAGGAACGGAGCGCGGTGTTACTTCTCCAGAGGCAACTTTCTCTACATGCTTTGGTGCACCATTCTTACCACTTCCAGCAACACGCTATGCTGAGATGTTAGGCGAGAAAATAAACCAGCATAATGCCAATGTATTTTTAGTCAATACCGGCTGGACTGGCGGCGAATACGGAGTAGGCAGCCGTATGAAATTAAGCTATACTCGTGCCATGATTCAAGCTGCTCTAGAAGGCGAACTATCAAATGTTGAAACAATAAAAGACGAAATTTTCGGTCTTGATATTCCTTTGCATGTTCCTGGTGTGCCTGATCAAGTACTACAACCTAATCTAACATGGGAAGATCAAGGGCAATATGAAGAAAAAGCAAAAGAATTGGCTCATAAATTCCGTGAGAATTTCAAAACTTTCTCTAATGTTGCACCAGAAATTATTGAAAAGGGCGGTCCTATTGCCTAATGTGACATACTAATAAAAAAAGCCATCATCTGCGATTTCGCTATGATGGCTTTTTTGTATTAATGGTCTATCGTTAATTTAATTGATATGTAATCGTTGTAAGATTATTTTCCCACTCCAACTTCTTAATGACAGCTTTTACACTGGTTTCACTATCGATTGTTTTTTTGACTTCAATTGGAACGTCGAGAGGATATAATCGATAATCCTGCTTTTCTAATTGAAACTCATTTTCCCCTATTCTTTTTTCATTGCCTTTTGTAACGATCATTGTATTTAATTCCATAGGCATTCCCATAGAGAAATCTCTCCTTTAATTTAAAAGATGTATGATTATAATTCAATTCAAATCCGACTGCATCTTCATCCAAGAAGCTAAATCCGACACAATTTGTCGATTCATCACAGGAGGAAAGAAATGAGTGAAATCATCAAAATACCAAGTTTCAAATTTTTTATTTAATTCATTCAATCTTTTTTCTAATCGGTATGCATGTTCTACGGAAACATTCGTATCCTTCCGGCCATGAATGATTAAGACTGGTGCTTTTAGTTGTTCCAATTCGTAAAGAGGTGTCCGAAATTCATATTGTTCCGGAACTTTGGTCGGAGTGCCTCCGATCACTCTTTTCATCATTCTGCGTAAATCTTTTCGTTCCTCATAGGTCAAGCTCATATCGCTAACACCACCCCAAGTAACGACTGAAGCAGCTTCATCCGCATATTGCATCGCAGTTAAAAGGGCCATTACTCCACCACGGGAAAAACCAAAAACATGTACCTTCTTCACTCTTGCCATTGAAGACAATAGTTCAAACCCTGCAAACGCATCTTCTCGATCCTCACCAGCAAAATCTTCGTTTCCTTCTCCCCCTCGATTCCCTCGATAAAAAGGAGCAAATACAATAAAACCTTCCGAAGCAAATTGAACGATTCTGCCAGGTCGAACCATCCCCACATTTTTAATTCCACCCCGTAAATATAGAAAGCCATCATAAGCTTCCCCGTCTTTTGGCTCTGCTAAAAGACCTTTTACATGCAATCCATTTACATCGTACGTTACAATTGATAACTCAATCCCAGGGTGTGGAGAAGGGAACTTTTGTTTATGTTTGATTGTGCTGTTCATACACTCACCCATAACTTTGATTATTTTTATTCTTATAGTCAAAAGTCCTCAAGTGATGAGACACACCTTGAGGACTGCTTCTTACATGTATTATTGCGTAATAATTAGTGGCCCATCTTTCGTTACAATGACGGTATGTTCAATTTGGGCGACAAAGCTTTTATCCTCTGTTGCATATGTCCAACCATCACTTTTTTGATACACTTCTTCTGCACCCGTTGAAATAAAAGGTTCAAAGGCAATCACTTGACCTTCTTTTAATAATTCTTTATCCCATGAATCGTAATAATTTAGAATATGATCAGGTGCTTCATGTAAGGCTCGGCCTACACCATGTCCAGTTAAATTCATAATGACCGTTAAACCATTTGCTCTCGCAGTTTGATAAACCGCTTTTCCAATTGCATTTTTCCGTCCGCCAACTCTAAACTTCGTTAAACCAGCTTCAAATGCCTTTTTAGCAACATCACAAATTTTATAAAGAATCGGATCGCCATCTCCGACTACGAAAGATAACCCTGTATCTGCAAAATAACCATTCTTTGAACCAGAAACATCTATATTGACTAAATCGCCTTCCTGAATCACACGATTACCTGGAATCCCGTGGGCTACCTCATCATTTACACTAATACAAGTAAAGCCTGGGAAATCGTACTCTCCTTTTGGACCTGAGATCGCCCCATATTTTTCAAAAAGCTCTCCAGCAAAATCATCTAATTCTTTCGTTGTCACACCCGGTTTTGTCATTTTGATCATTTCATCCCGAATCGTTCCCATTATTTTTCCTACTTCTTGCAAACTTTTCAAATCTTCTTCTGTTTTAACAATCACCCGTTTAACCCTCTCTTCCTACAAATGCATAAATATACATTCCGCTTTTGACATTCTCTTATTTTACCATAATTCTTTCTTCAGACCAATCGTATAACAAAATAGGGTATTCACCAAGCGAGTAATTATTCCCTCCCAAATTAAACGGTTATTGCCATCAATACTTTTCAACGATTACTGAAAGAATAAAAAGGTGTCCTACATCAAAAGGGGGGAAATACCTTTGTCAATAAGAAAATTACGTGTTTTGATTGCGCCAGTTCTACTGCTGGGACTTGCGGCTTGTAATAACGGCAATGATAATGCAGCAATGGATATACAGAATCCGAATAGGAACAACACCACTCTTCGCTCTAACAATGTTGATGACAGCTATTTAAATCAAGTGAATTACCGTACAAATAATACAAGCAATATAGGAAATAACGACAACAAACGTGTTAATGTATTGGATCGTGAAGGAGTTTTTGCGGACGATCATAACGATAACTTATTCGATCATCGTGGTCCATTAACAGAGAATTACGCCAACCGAAAAGGTGGAAACGAATATACTCCTAATACGGTTAATCATCGTAATGGATCCATTTCCAACATTTATACATCAAAATCAAGTAAAGACTATCCACATACAAGAGCAATTCGAACCCAGGATGCTAAATACAGATTTGAACCCGTCAATGAAAATCAGGATAATCAATACAGCAGATACCGCCAAAATCAAGATCGTTATGGGTTTAGACAGCCGAGACAAACAGAGCAAAGAAATACTACACCAACTCAAATTGACCAACAACAAACAGGTGTAACCCAAAATCAGGCTACAGGAAGTATTAGTCAATATGCAAGACAAGTAGTTGATTTAACAAATGAACAGCGTCGCAGAAATGGACTATCTGATTTACAAATTGATACAAGATTAAGCAGTGTCGCTCAAACAAAATCTCAAGATATGCAACAAAATGGTTATTTCTCACATACAAGCCCTACCTACGGATCTCCGTTTGACATGATGAGAGACTTTGGTGTGTCATACCGTACAGCCGGGGAAAATATCGCACAAGGACAAAGAACACCGCAAGAAGTCGTCAATGCTTGGATGAATAGTGAAGGGCACCGCCGTAATATTTTAAATGGAAACTTCACTCACATCGGAGTTGGCTATGAACCAACTGGGAATCACTGGACGCAGATGTTTATCGGAAAATAACCGAATGACGAAAAGACCCCATCCTCTTTTTATATGAGGTTGGGGCTATTTTAATTTTATCCTTCTAAAAAAATCTAAACCTCCCTCTTATGGGCATTCACACATTTTCTCTTTTTACATACTATAATCTAGGCGAATGAATTAATTTTGATCGAATAGGGAGGCCTTGATTTGAAAAAGTGGAAAAAGATCTTATTCCCTTTGATTGTTTCTGTTTTAATGGTTGGGCTTGCTGCCTGTAATTTTGGCGGTTCCGGAAATTCACAGAATTTAGAAAAGGTTCGTGTCGCAGAAGTTACTCGATCTGTTTTCTATGCACCGCTATATGTCGCAATTGAAGAAGGTTTTTTTGAAGATGAGGGATTAGACGTTAAAGTGACAACCGTTTGGGGTGGAGATAAAACAATGACAGCGCTTATTTCAGATGGTGCAGAGATCGCCCTTGTTGGCTCAGAAACCTCCATTTACGTTTCAGCCCAAGGTTCAACAGACCCCATCATCAATTTTGCACAACTCACACAAACGGACGGAACTTTCCTTGTCTCACGAGAAAAAATAGAGAATTTCAACTGGGATATGTTAAAAGGACGTGAGTTTCTTGGTCAGAGAAAAGGCGGTATGCCGCAAATGGTCGGTGAATTTGTATTAAAGCAACATAAGATCCACCCACAAAATGATTTAAATTTAATCCAAAACATTGACTTCGCAAATATTGCTAATTCGTATATTTCAGGAACGGGTGATTTTGTTCAATTATTCGAACCGCAAGCAAGTATGTTTGAAAAAGAAGGCAGAGGATACATTGTCGCTTCCTTTGGAACTGAATCGGGTCATGTACCGTATACAACGTTTATGACAAAAGAAAGTTATTTATCCAAAAATGACGATACAGTCGAAAAGTTTACCCGGGCTATTTATAAAGCTCAACAGTGGGTTTATAAAAATAGTTCTGCCGATACTGCTAAGTCCATTGAAAAATACTTCGCCGATACAGACTTAGATATTATTGAATCTTCCATTGATCGTTATAGAAGTCAAAAATCATTTGCAGAAAATCCAATATTAGATGAAGAAGAGTGGGAAAACCTGCAAAACATCATGGATGAGGCCGGTGAACTTCCAAAGCGGATTGATTATGAGGATCTTGTAAACACAGAATTTGCCGAAAAAGTAATGGAATGACGTCTTTCTGCCAAAATCTTAAGGAGGACTCTTTATGGTCTTTTTAAAAATTAAAGATGTCAGTCATACCTATTTCACAAAAACAACTGCTGTAACCGCCCTCACCGATATCTCTCTTAATGTTGAGGAGGGGGAATTTATCTCCTTTCTCGGCCCAAGCGGCTGCGGTAAAACAACCATGCTCTCTATTATTGCAGGCCTATTACGACCAACGGAGGGAGTTGTTACATTAGAGGGTAAAGCGATTGATTCAAAAAAGAATGATATTGGTTATATGCTGCAACAGGATTATTTATTTCCGTGGAAAACAATCCAGGACAATATTTTACTCGGCTTAAAAGTTAGCAACCAATTAAATGAAGTAAAAAAACAATATACGTTAAAACTCTTGAACCGAATGGGATTAGAAGGAGTCGAAAATCAATACCCTAAACAACTTTCTGGCGGGATGAGGCAGCGTGTCGCTCTTGTTCGGACATTAGCAACTGAACCAAAGCTATTAATGCTTGATGAACCTTTTTCTGCGCTTGATTTTCAAACAAAACTTCATCTCGAAGATCTTGTGTCTGAAACGTTAAAGTCATTCCATAAAACAGCCATTTTAGTCACCCATGACATTGGTGAAGCCATCGCAATGAGCGATCGAATTTTTCTCTTCTCTGCCCGTCCCGGTCAAATCCATAAGACGTTTCTCATTCCAGAAGAATTGCGCAACCTCCCTCCATTTGAAGCTCGTAATCACGAACTATACCCGCATCTATTTCAAATTATCTGGAAGGAGTTGGAATCTCTTGAAAACTCCCGCTAAAATCGAACTAATGCATCAACATTATATTTCTTCACTAAAGAAAGAAAAACGCTTGGTCCGTTTTTACCAACTCATTATTTTTCTCGTTTTCTTCAGTTGCTGGGAGGTCGCTAGTCGTCAGCAATGGATTGAGCCACTCATATTTAGTGCCCCTTCTAAAGTATGGATGTTGTTTATAGCGAAAGTCCAAGATGGTTCCCTTCTCTTGGATTTAAGTGTTACGTTAGGGGAAACGATTTTAGGATTTCTAATCGGGACGATTCTTGGAACAGTGCTTGCAGCCATTCTATGGTGGTCCCCTATGCTGTCGAAAATTCTAGATCCTTATTTAGTCGTTTTAAATGCAATGCCTAAAATTGCTCTTGGACCGATCCTCATTGTTGCTCTCGGACCGAACTTTACATCGATTATGGCTATGGGTGCCTTGATTTCGATCATTATTACAACCATCGTCGTCTATACTTCGTTTCGAGAAGTTGATCCGAATTATATAAAGGTCCTCCGTACATTTGGGGCCAACCGGATGCAATCCTTTAAGGAAGCGATTTTACCTGCCTCCTTTCCAACGATTATTTCAACGTTAAAAGTAAATGTTGGCTTATCCTGGGTTGGTGTGATTGTCGGAGAATTCCTCGTATCCTCAAGAGGGCTTGGCTATATGATTATCTATGGATTCCAAGTGTTTAACTTTACCCTTGTGTTCCTTGCTTTGTTTGTGATTGCGATTTTAGCAACGATTATGTATCAACTTGTTGAATTGCTGGAAAAAAAGTTGATTAAAAATAATCAATAATAACAGAACGAAAACGGCAATTAGCCGTTTTTTTCTTGAATCCTTCTAATTACCTTTTCAATAACCTTATCTTTCATAATAAAACTATAAGAATCCTCCATCCGAAGGGATAAGAGATCACCACTTACGAGGACAGGTCCATTTGTTTCGAGATAATCCATTTTGGATTGTAGACTCTCCACTTCCCCGTAAAAAACAGCTTTTACGAAGGAGTTCTGCTCATCTTGGACTTGATATTCACCAAGATACTCTAAGCTTTTTAAAATAGCTCCTGTCTCTTCTTCAACTTCTCTTCTTGCTGCTTCTTGGAGTGATTCCCCCTCTTCTCTTTTGCCACCTGGAAATTCAAAGCCTCTTTTCTTATGTTTCGTTAACAGCCATTGATCATAAAATTTGCAGATGACAAGTACATGCCTAGCCTCTTTAGAAAACGAATTTCTTGCAAATGTTAACGATACGGTACACCCATTTACATCTTGAAAAGTTTCCATTCCTACACCTCACTTATCCCTATTATAGAAGGAAATTAAGATGATAGGCAATTACTCATTCCTTAATATTTTCATACTTTCAATTTGTTGCTGCACTTCCTCATTCCCATGTTGATAAATAAATCCATAAATCTGTTGAAGGGCTTCGTCTTGACGATCATTTTCCTCATCGTAATGGTATTCACGAAAAGGAATATGAGAGCGAATAAAGGCAGGTAAATCGCCTGCCTCATTTTTATCAAAGAACTGTCTCAACTTTTGAATTTCATCCGGTGTTGCCTCGATTTGAAAGTTCCATGGCGAATCAATCCCACTTTGAGATATTTCACCCGATGAAATATGTATATAGTAGGTATTTTTCCCTTCCATGTAAGCACCGACCTTTTACTTTTGTTTTTGTTTAGCTTCCCCTATTTGCTAATATTCATGAACAAGCCATAAGGAACATTTTTTTCATAATATCGGGTAAAGCTAAATATAATGTAAAAATCGCTAGGTAGTTATATACTATAGATAGGGGTGATAAAAATGAAGCTAGTGGATGAACTCTTTGAAATGTATCGTGATAAATTAACAGGCGATGAAGAAGACATTGATATGTTAGCGTTTGCATTTCTTGAAGAGATGACTCGTGAGGATTTATTACGAATAATCCAAGAAATGGATGAGCAAGAGCTTTATACGCTAATGGGCTTATATCTAATTGAAAGTCTAAAAGGAAAATTTGCAAAAGAGGACTATGGTCAACGTCCAAGTCCAATTAGTACTCATCGAAATATTCATTAATCGTATACATAACAAAGACTATGATTTGGACTGCTTCCATATGAAGCAGTCTCTCTTTTGGCTTTTACATATAAAATGAAACTTCTATCAGTAGGGGCTTTCTTTCATCCCCATTGATAGTTAGTCACGCAAAGCCTGGTTGATTTAGCTAAGGCCTAAACCCCAGAGATAAATTTCATTTGACCAATCAGGGCTTTACGGGCAGTAAGCCTAATAGATAGAAACGGATGCTTCAGCCTGGGAGCTTAAGCATCCATTTCATTTCTTATCCTAAATAAGCATTGAACATCCATACGTGTTTTTGCAATCCACCAATAATGGAAAGCAACATATCATTTGTTCCCTCATCATTTGCTTTTTCAGCCATTTCCATAGCTGATTGACATTCTCCAATGACAGTTTGAAAATCGGAAATCATTTCACGAACCATGTCTTCTTCCGATTCGTTTCCACTCGCCTCTTTAATAGAGGAAATTTCAAGACACTCTTTGATCGTCGAAATCGGTCTTCCACCAATTGTTAAAATTCGTTCTGCCAGTTCATCAATATGGTCATTGGCTTCATTATAAAGCTCTTCAAATTTTTCATGTAAAACAAAAAAGTGGTGACCTTTCACATGCCAATGATAATGATGTAATTTAACATAAAGAACCATCCAGTTTGCCACTTGTTTGTTCACAGCTTGAATTAATTCTTGACTCATCTTATCAACCTCCCGTCTTTAAGATCCCCATTTTTAAAAGAAACATCCTACCAAAAATGGATATTTTTGAAGCTTAAACATCCAATTTAGTCTGAAATCATGATAATATGAGTACTTACAAGGAAACTTTTTTTCATCATGTTAGAATACTAATATAAAGGAGGGATGACCCTTGCTTACAACGATTATAATCGGTTCTGTAATCATCATCTTTATTGTCCTTATCCTATGTGTTGTAACAACATCGAAAGCCTATCAAGTTAAACATACAATTGATCCACTCCCCTTAGAAGAAAATAAGGAACAAGAGGAGTCAAAATGACAGATTTTTTACATAATATTGATATTTTAACCCTTTTAGGGACAGTAATTTTATTCTTAAATATGATTTTAGCAACGATTGTGATTTTTTTAGAAAAAAGAAATGCTGGATCGACTTGGGCGTGGCTATTGGTTCTATATTTCATACCAATATTAGGTTTTATTTTATATTTAATTTTAGGCAAAAAACTACCGAAAGGTCATCTATTTAAATGGGAAGATCGGAATAAAATTGGCATTGAAGAAATGATATCCGAACAACTTTCCCTTTTCCGCTCAGAGCGGTTTACGCCTTCTAATGAATTAATTCAGTACTATAAAGGCCTCATTTATATGCTTTTAGACAATAATGATGCAATTTTAACAACAAATAATAGTATTCAAATTTTTACAGATGGAAATCATAAATTCCGGTCTCTTTTTGATGATATTAAAAATGCTCAGGACACCATTCATCTGCAATATTATATTTTTAAAAGTGACAATTTAGGCGGGCAGTTGATTCAGCTTTTAACCGAAAAGGCAAAGCAAGGGATAAAGGTTCGAATTCTCTATGATGATTTAGGGTCCCGCGGTACACGAAAAAAGCATTTTCGTGATTTAATCGCCGCTGGTGGTGAAGTGGAGGCATTTTTTCCTTCAAGCTTCCCTCTCATTAACTTTCGCATTAATTATCGAAACCATCGTAAGTTAGTCATTATCGATGGGAGAATTGGCTATGTCGGCGGATTTAATGTGGGAGATGAGTATTTAGGATTGAATAAACGATTCGGCTATTGGCGTGATACCCACTTAAGAATGATCGGAAACTCCGTCCATGCAATCCAGACAAGATTTATTCTCGACTGGAATCAAGCTTCCGAAAGTAACGATATTTCCTATTCAGCTAATTTGTTTCCGACCATTCAATCTTCAGGACAAACAAGTATGCAAATTGTTACAAGTGGACCTGATTCGGAGTGGGAACATATTAAATATGGATACATTAAAATGATCTCGTATGCACGTGAATCCATTTGGATTCAAACTCCCTATTTCATCCCTGATGCCAGTCTATTAGATGCCTTGCGAATTGCTTGTCTGACTGGAAAAGATGTGCGGATTATGATTCCGAACAAACCTGACCACCCTTTTGTGTATTGGGCTACATACTTTCATGTTGGCGAATTACTAAAGGCTGGAGCCAAAATTTATATTTACGATAATGGTTTTATCCATGCAAAAACAATTATTGTCGATGGAAAATTAGCTTCTGTTGGTACAGCTAATATTGATGTGAGAAGTTTTAAATTAAATTTTGAAGTCAATGCTTTTCTTTATGATGAAGAAATTGGTGTTTCATTGACTGAAAGCTTTAACAAAGATTTGATTGTCTCTACAGAATTAACATTAGATCAATATAAACAGCGATCTTTAAAAATTCGTTTTAAAGAATCAATCTCAAGACTGCTATCCCCAATTTTATAATCATGTTCTTAGACTCTTGTTCCTTAATATGTTACTTTGTAGAAAAGAAATAAAGAAGGAATCATTGATGTTTAAAATCATTTTTGTTGGTCTTATACGTTTTTATCAAAAATGTATTTCGCCTTTGAAGCCGCCAACTTGTCGTTTCTATCCAACTTGCTCTCATTATGGACTAGAGTCTGTAAAGCGGTTTGGTGCTTTAAAAGGTGGATATTTGACGATTAAGCGGATATTAAAATGCAACCCATTTCACCCAGGCGGTATTGATGAAGTACCTGAACATTGGCCTGGTTTCATTCAAAAACATCATCATAATCATCATTCATAAGCATAAAATAGAGAGGTGCTGCCTTCGCACCTCTCTATTTTATTTATTTTCGTATCCGTTGATCACTAAATCTAATTTTCCTGTTGATGGATCAATTACTAAGCCATGTACAGGAACATCATTAGGGAGTAGTGGATGGTTTTTAATCACATCAACACTATGGGCAACACTATCCTCTACCCGATTAAACCCTTTTAACCAATTTTGAAAGTCGATACCAGAGTACTCAAGCGTATCTAATGTCTCTTGTGAGACACCCCTTTCTTTCATTAGCTCAATCATTTCATTGGCTTTTAATCCGCCCATCCCGCAATCATGGTGTCCAATCACAAGTACTTCTTCTGCTTGTAACTGATAAAGGGCCACTAAAATACTTCTCATTACACTTCCAAATGGATGTGCCATAAGGGCACCAGCATTTTTCACCAATTTAATATCACCATTTCGCGCATTTAATGAGCGTGGTAGTAATTCAACTAAACGGGTATCCATACAGGTTAAAATCACCATTTTTTTATTTGGAAGTTTGCTTGTTGCATACTTTTCATATTTCTTTTCAGCAACAAATTGTTCATTAAATGCTAAAACTTCTTCAAGAATTCTCATATTCGCACCTTCCCCTATAGTAAATATATAAGGTATAGCATACAATTTTTTCTTATATCTTGCAATTTAAGTTTTTTATATCTTGCAATATTGAAGTTTTTTTTGTATTATTACATAGGTATAATCGTAATGATTCCGAATTAATATCATAAAAAAAGAAACAGATGACCAATTTAAGATTTAAATCGTAATGTTTTCGATTTATATACATGAGAGGAGATAACCGATGAAAAAGCTATTACCATTCTTAAGCTTCATACTTCTAACGAGCATGATTTTGACTGCTTGTGGGGAGGACAAAAAACAAGCTGATACGATTACTAATGATAAAAACATATTAACAGTTTATACAACCATTTATCCACTCCAATATTTTACAGAAGAAATTGGTGGGGAGGCTGTACAAGTTGAAACAATTTATCCTCCCGGCGCGGATGAACATACTTTTGATCCATCACAAAAGGATATGATGGCCTTAGCAGACGCGGATTTATTTTTCTATGTAGGACTTGGCCTCGAAGGTTTTGTTGAGAAGGCAAAGGATTCCCTTAAAAGAGAAGATGTAACGCTCGTTTCTACGGGTGATCAATTATTAACGGCAGAAGTTTTTGCTCATGAAGATGATCATTCTGAAGAAGAAGAAACTACACATGATCATGGTCATAGTCATGGAGATATTGATCCACATGTTTGGATTGACCCTATATATGCAAAAGAAATGGCCAATTCGATAAAAGAAGAGTTAATTGCCCAGTTGCCTGAAAAAGAAGCAGAATTCACGGAAAATTACGCGGCTTTAGCAGAAAAACTTGATTCGTTAAACGACCAGTTTTCCGAAGTCATCGATAAAGCTAAAACTAAAGAAATCATTGTCTCTCATGCTGCGTATGGATATTGGGAATCCCGCTATGGATTAGAACAAATCAGTGTCTCAGGGTTATCAACTTCAAGTGAACCTTCACAAAAGGATCTTGAAAACATTATAGATACGGCAAATAAACTTAACCTGAACTATATTTTCTTCGAACAAAATGTAAGTTCTAAAATTACAGAAATCGTTCAAAATGAAATTGATGCGGAGTCACTTGTTCTCCATAATTTATCTACTCGTACAGAGGAGGATATTGAAAAAAAACGTGATTATTTTACCATTATGGAAGATAATTTAAAGGCTTTAGAAAAGGGGCTTCAATAATTTCCCTTACATTTATTTATTAAATGTTTGAAATCTATATTTTTGCAAGAAAACCTCAAAGGGTGCTAAAAGTTACTTTTAGCACCCTTTTACTTTGCTTAATCATCCCATTCGACTTCAAGAACATTTCCTGTGACAGCATCTATTTCAACTTCTGCTTCTCCACGGTCTGTTCTTAACTCAACTTCATATATAAGGAATCCGTCATCTTTATCTCTTTCAATTTCTTTCATTTTTCCATTTACCGTTTGTTCTGCAATTGCTATCGCATCAGCTTGTGAGATAATATTTTGGACATTTCCGTTTGCAGGATATACTCGGTCGTCGTCATCATCATCACGATCAATGTGATAGATTTCACCTGTATAAGCATCGAGATATACATCATAATCATCGTCATAATTCTCAATTTCTACTTCGTAAATAACTTTGTTATTTTTCTTTTCCAACTCAATACTTTCCACAATGCCATCAACTTCTTGAAGAGCAATCTTTTCAGCTTCATTTGTACTTAACATTACTTTGCCATTACTAGTTTTCGCTGCTCCATTTCCAGCGTCGTTATTAGCGGCACCAACAGCAAATGTTCCTCCAAAAATGAGTGCAGCCCCTAAAGTACCGATAATTATTTTTTTCTTCATCTTTCCTCCCCCTTTTCTCATTCTTCTTTTCCTTACAAGTTAACTATAACCTTCTAAGATGAGAACATGGAGAAAGGAGGGTTAGAAAATGATTAGAATTATTAAATTACTTCTTATTTTATAGAATTCTAATCATCATCGTCGTCATCATCCCAAGTAAAGGAATGAACTTCACCTGTAATCGCATTTATTTCTACCGTTGCCTCTCTTCCATCATTGCCTTCCACTTCGACTAGAAAATATACGACCCCATTAATACTTTCAACATCAATATCATCGACCGTACCTGGAACTTGTTCTAGTGCAATCGCAGTCGCCTCTGCCTCAGTCAATATCGTCTGTGTCTTTTCATCTTGATCGTTTTCTTTTTTCGGCTCTTCGTTTATTCCTTGCGGATCTGGTAATAGCTGATCATTATCAGCTACATTGTTATCCCGCGCCTCTACTCGCTTTAAAGAAGAAATCTCTCCAGTCTTAGCATTAATTTGCAACTCGTATAAACCAGTCTCACGCTTCAACTGGATGACATAATCATCGGCTTCCTGCTTAATCTCTTGAACAAGACCTGAGTAGCGCTGTTGAGCAATCAGCTTTGCTTCTTGTTCTGTCAACTCGCTTGCGGCTGAGCTCCCAGGTGTAAACACTCTTGAGAGTAGAATAAAAAGAATTATTACAACTACAGCCCCTCCGCCTATAGATAACCAAACCTTTCGTTTCACAGAATCCTCACCTCGCTTTTTTTCTTTATTATGCATGATAAAAATGAGAATTTGCTGAGAATCCCATATCAAATTTGCCCGCCGAATTTGATACGAGATATAATACCTAAAAAAAGTCTAGGCAACCACCGAATCAGAAAATCTTTTGGCATTCATCCCCACTTACAGAAGTGGTGGATCTCTATATCTTTCGCAAGCTTCTGTGCAAAAGCAGTTGCTAAATGAAGTTAAATTAGTCTAGAGATGGTAATTCCATCGTAACCGTCGTACCGACACCTTCTATACTATCCAGAGTAATGTCTGCATTCATAGCCACTGCAATTTCCTTTGCTAATGAAAGCCCTAATCCTGATCCACCCATTTTTCTACTTCGAGCTTTATCCACTCGATAAAAACGATCGAATATTTTTGGTAAATCTTGCTTTGGAATTCCAATTCCACGATCAATTACTCGCACAAAAGAATTAGTATCCTTTTTCCCAACTTCTACCGTAATGACATCGTCACTATATTTCCTAGCATTATCTAATATAATAAATGTGAGCTGCTTTAACTTTTGATCATCTGCTAATGCTTCAATTTTTTCTTCAAACAATTGAAAATCAACTTTTCGATGATATGCATTTTCAAAAACTTTAATCGTTTGTTGGACATGTGTGACTAGATCAATCTTTTCTACTTTAATCTTCCACTCTTCTTCATGTTTAGCTAATAACAACAGCTGTTCAATCATATCCTTCATTCGTATCGACTCTGAATGAATCGCTTCAACGGATTCGTTGAAAAGTTGAGGCTCCTTCAACCCTCGTCGTTTCAGCAAACTAGAATAGCTCTCTATAATCGTGAGCGGAGTTCTCAGCTCATGAGAGGCATTGGAGACAAATTGTTCCTGCTTTTCAAAGTTGGTTTCAAGAAGCTCCATCATATGATTAAACGTTTCACCCATTTCATGCAGTTCATCTTTTGAATCATCATTTAGCTCGATTCTTTTAAAATCACCATTTTTACGAATATCTGTCATCGTTTCAATTAAAGAAGTAATTGGTTTTGTAATCACATTACTTAATAACCAGCTCGATATAATAACTGGAATCATCACGATAATTGTGACAATCATTAATACTAACCTTAAAATAGAGAGATCATCCATGGCTCTTTGAATACTCTTTACGACTTGAAGATTACCAACCTCACCATCTGCCATAATAATCGGCAGGGAAACGAAGGAATAATGCTTTCCTTCAAACTCCATTTTTTCAACCTTCTCATTCAAAAAAAACTGCACTGTTCTTTTACTAAGGTTCTTTTCTGAAAGGGACGTTACAGAGGAGAGCGGCTTGTCATTTGATTGAACCATTTGGATCATTCCATCAACAGGCAAATAAGCGCGAAGCAAAGTATCCGTTGTAATGGTGCCTAGTGATTCATTAAACCCCTCAACTATTCTTTCAGCTTCCTCTTTCGATTCGGAGATTTCACGGTCCACTAATAAATGACTAAAAACCATGTATACCGCAATATTACTAATGATGAAAAGGGCAATAAATAAGAAGGTTGTAGAGAAATTGATTTTATTCCGGAGCTTCATTTTCCTTCCCTCAACACATAACCGACTCCTCTTACTGTGTGAATAAGCGGTTCCATCTCTGAAAGATCAATTTTCTTACGAATATAGCGGATATATACATCCACAACATTCGTGTCGCCGTAATAGTCATACCCCCAAACACTCTCAATGATTTGTTCGCGGTTTAAAACAAGTTGTTTGTTTTTCAATAAATAAACGAGTAAATCAAATTCACGTGGTGTCAGCTCAATATCATGGTCTCCTCTTGTAACTTGACGCGTTTGTTCATTCACTTTCAAATCAGCTAAATAAAGGGTCTCCTCTTCATTTGACTGGGCTGATGGCATAGGTTTGCTACGTAAAGCCGCTCTAATCCGCGCAAATAATTCTTCAATCTGAAACGGCTTTGTGATATAATCATTTGCTCCTAGGTCTAGCCCAGATACTTTGTCTTCAACAGAGCTTTTAGCTGTTAGCAGAATGACCGGGGTTAATGCATCTTGCCCACGAATACGTCGCAATAACTCAATCCCACTAATGCCTGGAAGCATGACATCTAATAGGATTAAATCCCATTGTCGGCTTTGATATAACTGAAATGCCTCTAAACCATCGGCTGCTTTCCCTACTTCATAACCTTCATATTCAAGCTCCAGCTCCAGCAAACGTAAAATTTTTTCTTCATCTTCAACGACTAGGATCGATTGTTTCCCCATCCGTTCGTACCCCTCCTTATTCATTCAATTTAGTCCGCAAGTCTCTTCGTAAAATTTTCTTTGAAGCATTCCGAGGAATTTCATCAATAAAATAAATACGATGTGGAACTTTATATTTAGCAAGTTTCTCCGTACAATACTCAATGATTTCCTCAGCTGATACGGGAGCCTTCTTTACAATAAATGCTACTGGAACCTTTCCCCATCGTTCATCTTTGATCCCAATGACACCGGCATCTTCAACATGTGAGTGGGATGTCAAAACTCCTTCAATCTCCGCTGGATACACATTTTCTCCACCTGAAATGATCAGGTCGGAGCGACGATCAAGAACAAATAAAAACCCTTCTCCATCAAGATAGCCAATATCTCCAGTAGAAAGCCAGCCATTTTCTAGTTGGTTACCTTTATTTAAATATCCTATCGTTACGTTTGGGCCTTTCACAATGATTTCACCAGCCACACCCGCAGGAGCCTCACCACCATTTTCTGTAACGATCTTAATTTGAGATGGAAAAAGTGGTTTACCAGCTGAACCTAACTTTCGCAGACTGTCTTCAGGTGCAAGAGTAACAATTTGTGATGAGGTTTCTGTCATCCCATATGTTTGAAAAACTGGAATCCCCTTTTCCACACATGCATTGAGAAGAGACCGGGATGCAGGACCTCCACCAAGCAGCATACATCGAACATGGTCAGGTAATTTCTCACCCTTTAGATGTTCAAGGATTTGATTTAAGGTCGTACTAACTACGGACATAATCGTAACATGTTCTTCATGAAAATCTTCAATCACCTTTTCGACATCAAATTTTTCATGAAGAACGATTTTCATCCCGTATATGATACATTTCATCAAGATCGAGTATCCGCTAATATGAAAAAGCGGCACGGTTAATAACCAACAGTCCT
Organism: uncultured Bacillaceae bacterium; assembly: GCA_963787345.1. Taxonomy (GTDB): domain Bacteria; phylum Bacillota; class Bacilli; order Bacillales; family Cytobacillaceae; genus Bacillus_BD. Next base: position 433,891 of record CAWBCW010000027.1, read on the forward strand.
CTTCATGAAGGCCAAGATTCAGTGCTGATCCCGTTGCACTCCACCAATGATTTCCATAGGTTTGCATAACCCCTTTCGGATGACCCGTTGTACCAGAAGTATACATGATCGTACAAATATCATCTAAATCAATTTCGTCTTGTACAACCGGCTGTTTATAACATCCTTGAAACAGTGCTTCCTTCTTCAACATTTTCATGTTTGGAAGCTTGCTATTTTGTATTTTTTCGATCTTATCATGAAAAAATTCCTCACTAATCAAAAAGAGAGAGGATGAGTCGGAGAGCTGCCAACTTATTTCTTCCCCTGATAGACGATTATTTAATATAACCGCCCGAACACCTATTAAATGTAACGCTAAAAGGATAACAGCTGAATCAAGATGATTTCGCAACAGAAGTCCTACATATTGCTTCTGTGTCACACCAGCTGCAGTTAACTTTCCAGCCGTTTCTAGTGAGCGTTCATATAACTCCTTAAACGTAATCGATTGGTCATTAAACACAATTGCTGTTCGATTTGGCGTTAAAAAAGCCCGCTTTACTAGCCAATTTGGCATCGTTTGTCCCATCTGCCTATTCACCTTCTTCTTCTACGTACTGATATGATAAAAACAGCTTGATGGCGCAAGACCATCAAGCTGATGAATAATTGTTGTATCGATTTAAGGAAAGCGTGGAAATTGCCCAAAATCTGGTTTACGTTTTTCTTTGAACGCATCGCGTCCTTCTTTTGCTTCTTCTGATGTGTAATATAATAAAGTTGCATCACCAGCTAGTTGCTGAATGCCTGCCAAACCATCAGAATCTGCATTAAAGGCCGCTTTCAAGAAACGAAGTGCTGTCGGACTTTTCTCAAGAATTTCCTCACACCATTGAACTGTCTCTTCCTCGACTTTCTCTAATGGAACGACTTTATTGACAAGTCCCATTTCAAATGCTTCCTGTGCATTGTATTGACGGCATAAATACCAAATTTCACGGGCTTTTTTGTGGCCAACGATTCTTGCTAAATAGCCAGCACCATAGCCCCCATCAAAGCTTCCGACTTTAGGACCTGTTTGTCCAAAAATAGCATTGTCTGCTGCAATTGTTAAGTCACAAACGATATGTAATACATGACCGCCGCCAATCGCATATCCTTTTACCATAGCAATGACCGGTTTAGGGATGACACGGATTAAACGCTGTAAATCAAGAACGTTTAAGCGCGGGATATTATCCTCACCGACATAACCGCCGTTTCCGCGTACTTTTTGATCTCCACCCGAGCAGAAAGCCATATCCCCTGCACCAGTTAATACAATAACGCCAACACTTGAATCATCACGTGCGTAAGCAAATGCATCTAATAATTCCATTACCGTTCTTGGAGTGAATGCATTTCTAACTTCAGGGCGATTAATTGTAATCTTTGCAATTCCTTTATATGTTTCATAAAGAATTTCTTCGTATTTACGACCTGCTACCCATTCAACTGTCATATTAATCCTCCTCTTTTATGTACAAAACTCATGTGAATTCAACCTAATCTCAGGCTATTCTGTGGATAAAAACCCATCTACTATTGTACCAAATTTTTCTGAATTTTCCACATGGATTGCATGTCCACTTTCATTAACTTTGATCCATTCGGCTTTTATCATTAGGCTTACCATTTCTTCAGCAATGGAACAAAACTTTTCATCAAGTGATCCTGTTAAAAGTAAAGAGTCTACCTCAAATTCACATAGTTTTTCCCACCATGAAGGCTGGACTCCTGTTCCCATCCCTTTCAGACTATTGACTAAGCCAACCGTAGAATTTTGTAACCTTTGTTTTCTAATCTCTTGCTGCTTCTCAATGGATAAGTTTTTTTGCGAAGAGAAAAGCGGGACGTCCTCCCAATATTCGACAAACCTCTCCACTCCCTGTTCTAAGATCATTTGGGCTAACTTTTCATCTTGAATTTGTCGTTTTTTTCTTTCCGCTTCTGTTTTCAATCCAGGTGATGAACTTTCTAGAATTAATTTACGAACCTTATGAGGATATTCCATTGCAAAACTTAAGGCTAGTCTTCCCCCCATCGAATATCCTAAAACATCAACCTTGTCCCATTTAAAGGAGTCAATGATTTGTTTAATATCAGATGCTACAGATAAAATATCATATCTTTCCATATGATCAGGGGAATCCGTTCGCCCATGTCCAATAATCTCAATACATACAAGCTTCCGCTTCCCTCGCCATTGTTGTACAAGTGTAGTCCAGGTAGAAGCATCACCTGTAAATCCATGCAATAAGATAAGTGGAAATCCTTCGCCTTGAATATCTACAAAATAAGAGACATTTTCGATTGTAACATACATTATTTTCCACCAAATAACGAATGATTTATTTCCTGGGAAACAAAATTCCACAATTCCCGATGTTCTTTTGCATTTTCATCACGATTTGTCACCAATTCGATAACTCTTAAGCCACTTTTGGATCTGTCCTCAATAAAGTTCTTTGTAAAATGATCCCAACTTTCAACCCTGACAAACTCACCGCCATACATTTCAACAGCTTTACGATAATCCAAGTCCAATGGAGTACCAAATAATAACTCAAAATGCTTTGATTGATTAGACTGTGGCAAAAAGGAAAAAATTCCACCGCCATTATTATTTATAAGGATAATTGTTACATCAATCTCCTCAAGTTTTGCTGCAACTAATCCATTTAAATCATGGAAAAAAGTGAGATCTCCTAATAACAAATAAAACGGCTGCTCTTTAGTTGCCGCTCCTAACGCAGTTGATATCGTTCCATCAATTCCATTTGCTCCTCGGTTTGCCATCACTTTAATACTCTTTTGATTAAAGTGAAAAAAGGAGTCTAAATCTCGTATTGGCATACTGTTTCCAACAAAAATAGTTGAGTTTTCTGGTAAAAGCTCTGCTAATTTATAGAAAAGCTTTGCTTCACTAAGAGATTCCTGACGATCTAAAACTCTAATTAATTCAACAGCCTGTTTATTTATATCCAGCCACTTTTTACAGTAAGAGGACATCTGTTTTTGCTCTGCTTCTTTTTCTAATTTCCTACAAAAAGTAACCTCTTGACAATGAACCATATCTGTCGATAGCAGCGATGGATCTCTCCATCCTCCTCCTCCATCGACAACAATTTGTGTAGAGGAATGGTTTTCTTTTAAAAAGAAGGTTAAGGATTTCGATACGGGCATCGAACCAAATCGAATAATTAAATCCGGTTTCAAATCCTCTCTAACAGCTTCATCTCGTAAAAATGTATCATATGTATCAATAATATATTCGCCGGTGTGATCACCACTTCTAAGTTGCGACAGCGGGTCAGCAATGATTGGAAAATGGAGCTTTTTTGCCAACGATACGACAGCCTCTGCAAATTCGTCATCCTCAATTTGACCACAAATAATGATTCCCTTGTTCACTTCACTTACCCGATCCGCATATGCCCCATATTCGTATTCTTCTAGTGTTAAAGCAGACCGCTTAATTCCAACATAATGTTCTTCACGTTCTGTTGGATTAAATAAGTTCTTATCCTCTAAAAGAGGGATTAAAGGTTCACGAAGCGGAAAGTTCAAGTGAACAGGTCCCGCTGGTGCCTGCAGGGAGGTCGAAACCGCTCTAGCACAAACAACTCGAGCATACCGAATCATTTCAGTTGTATCCTCGGGCGGTGCCATTTCCACAAACCATTTCACATGCTTTCCATATAGATGAATTTGATCGATCGTCTGAGGAGCCCCTACATCTCTAAGTTCATGAGGACGATCCGCTGTTAACACAACTAACGGAATCCGTGAAATATTCGCTTCTACAATAGCAGGGTAATAATTTGCTGCTGCAGTTCCCGATGTACATAAGAGAGCGGTTGGATGATTCGTTGCTTTTGCAATTCCTAATGCAAAAAAAGCTGCCGACCGCTCATCCACTTGAATATGTACATTTAAATCTGGGTGTTCAGCTAATACCATCGCAATAGGTGTCGAGCGTGAGCCCGGACTCACGACGACATCTGTCACACCTGTACGGACAAGCTCAGATACAAATGAAGCGATATAGGTTGTTAAAGCTTGCTGATGTTTCATCCTTTTTTATCCTCCAAGAGCCGAAAGCATCGGTTTAAATTTAATATTCGTTTCTTCCAATTCCAGTTCTGCAACTGAATCTTCTACAACACCGCACCCTGCAAAAATGGAAGCCTCGTTGCCTTGAATTAATCCTGATCGAATCGCAACTGAAAAGTCTCCGTTTCCGAAATGATCAAACCACCCGATGGGTCCTCCAAAAAGGCCGCGATCCAACTCCTCAACTTCTCGTATTTTCTCAACTGCTTCTTCCTTAGGCAAGCCGCCCAACGCAGGTGTAGGATGTAACCTTTCCACAAGCGATAACAGCGAGAAGTCACGTTTTATTTTCCCAGCCACTGGTGTATATAAATGTTGAATATGCTTTAATTTAAAAAGCTGAGGGTGTTCTGGAATGTTCACTTCATAACAAGTATCCTCCATCGCATCCCTGATCATATCTACCACATATTGGTGCTCAACTAGATTCTTTTTATCATGCAAAAGAGAATGTCCGAGTTGCAGATCCTCATCGTCTGTCTTCCCTCTAGCAATTGAACCTGCTAAACATACGGAGTACACTTGATTTTGTTCTTTCTTTACTAATCTTTCCGGCGTTGCCCCAATAAAGCAATCCCCTTTTGATTCATAAGCAAATATAAAACTATTATGCTGTTCTTGAAGCAAGGAATTTAATACGCCTTCAATATTAATGTCTTGATCGAAAACGAGTCTAGATTCCCTTGCCAAAACTACTTTTCGCAAGGTAAGATTTTCTCTCAAACCAAGTGCAACGTTATTTACTATTTCCTTCCACTTTTCAGGATTAATATCCATCCTTTTATATAATGATGTTTCTTCAAACAAATCTTTACTAATTGTTTTTTCTCTGTTCAAGATGTTCCCGATTTCCTCTTCTACTTCCTGAACCATCGTTAAATCGTCTCTATCCGTGCATACCACATTCGTTGTTATATATGTTTGTCCATCTTTTACTGTCAGCATGTATTGCGGTATACGAAAATTGGAATCATCGAACTTCGACCATAAAGAAGTCTTTGCTTTTAATGGATCAAAAGAAAAACAACCAAAAGCGGTAGGCCCCGTTCCTTGAACATCATGGCTGTTTAGTTTCATTACGTTCTCCATAGAGCGTTCCCACTCTTTTTCCACATGAAAAAAGCGGTCAGATGTCTGATCCGTTATCAATTGTTTACATATTCCCAATCCCACTATATAAAATTCTTCTGAAGAATGCTTCCAGAAAAACCTTTCGCCTTGAAATTTCTCTGCTCCCGCTTTGAAAAAAGAGAGAGGGTTGATGGGCTCTACCTTTTGCACATCACTCACTAAAATGGAGGCAGCGGATTTTTTCGACTTTTTGATGCCTTTAAGAATGCCTTCTTTTAATTCAGTTTTTAGAATAGTAACCAAAAAAACCACCTCCATTGGCATTTATTAATAAATAAAAAATTCTATTTTCACCTCACTATCATAACATATTCACTTTTAAATGACTATTATCACAATCTACCATCCAATCTCTTCATCTATTGAGAAAAGGAAAACATTAACGATGCATCTTTCGGTATATTAATATAATATTAACAAAAAGGTTACCTTGTTTATTATTATTATTATTATTGAATAGACCGCTGTTATTATCGTACATTTTTAATATCTATCATTCATATTTATTGACAGTATCTTAATATTTTCATAAACTATTTGTAACGAAATGTTCAAACATGCGATTATTCTGACAAAACATTAGAGAATAGAATGAATTTTTTAATGAGGGAAACGGAGGAATTAGAGAATGCAGTCACATTTAGAAAAAACTTCCTCACTTGGCTATAAAAAAGATTGGCGGGTATGGTGGCGATTAACACGTCCACACACATTAACCGCTTCATTTGTTCCGGTTATTTTAGGAACAGTAATCGCACTGAATTATGGGACGGAAGTAAATGCAGCACTATTTTTGATGATGCTCATTGCAAGTATGCTCATCCAAATTGCGACAAACCTATTTAATGAATATTATGATTATAAAAGAGGACTTGATCATGAAGGCTCTGTTGGAATCGGTGGAGGTATTGTCCGTGACGGAATCAAACCTAGCACGATCATGAAGCTGGCTTTAAGCTTGTATGGAATTTCACTGCTAATTGGGATTTTCATTTGTATGAACAGCAGTTGGACCCTTGCTTTAATCGGACTGGCTTGTATGCTCATCGGCTATCTTTATACAGGCGGACCAATCCCGATTGCTTACACACCATTTGGAGAACTGGCGTCAGGCTTTGTAATGGGAATGGGAATTGTCTTAATTTCCTTCTTTATCCAAACAGGCACAGTTACATTAGAAAGCATTTTAATCTCAACTCCAATTATGATATTAGTTGGGAACATTAATTTATCGAATAATATTCGTGATTTAGATGGCGATAAAGAGAATGGCCGACGCACTCTAGCCATTTTACTTGGCAAAAAGAAGGCCATATTATTCTTGGCAAGCTTGTTTATCATTTCTTACATTTGGGTATTTAGCTTAGTTGGTTTTGGAATTATTTCTCCTTGGATTTTACTTGTTGCTTTAAGTATTCCAAAAGCAATTAAAGCAATAAAAGGCTTTCTGCAAAATTACTCCCATGCACCAATTCATATGATGCCTGCTATGAAAGCTACCTCACAAACGAATACCTTTTTTGGGATCTTATTATCAGTAGGATTATTTATCGGAACCCTTATTTAAGTTTCAAAAGCTTCTGTTTACTCAGAAGCTTTTTTATATTTTCCTTAAGAGTTAAAAAAACATGTTTTCTCAATAATCGTCCATACTAAAGCTAATCATGCTTTTATATGGGGGAATAAACATGTTGACAGATCAACAACTCAACCAATTAAGACAATTATTATTGGATGATCAAAAAGAACTCGATAATCAGTTAGAAGGAAATAAAGAAAACAGCCTTGAGGGTAGAAGTCATCGAGATACAGTGGGCGAATTATCAGCCTATGACAACCACCCTGCAGACATGGGTACTGAATTATACGATCGCGAAAAGGACTTTGCCTTAGAGGAACATGCTGATTCCGAACTAGATAAAGTAACTGAAGCTTTGCAAGCAATGGATGAAGGAACATATGGAAAATGTAAAGTTTGTGGTGTACGGATTCCATACGAACGTCTTGAAGTCGTTCCATCTACCCTTTTTTGTGTCAAGCATTCTAATGAACAAAACGTTCCAACTGACCGGCCTGTTGAAGAGGATGTTCTTGAATTTGCCCATGGCAATCATTTTCAGCACCATCAATTTCGTGAAGTCATTGATAATGAAGACAGTTTCCAAGAAGTTGCTCGCTATGGAACTTCTGAGACGCCTTCTGATTTAAAAGGTGATTATGAAGACTATAACAGCCTCTATAATGTCGGACATGATGATGAAGGGTTTACAGAGGATATTGAGACCTTTCTTGCCACTGACATTACTGGCAATGAAAAAATCGTTTATCATTCTAAAAAGCATGAAGCATATGAAGAGATGTTAGATGATGAAGGATTAGAAGCGATTTGGGGCGATGTACACTATCACCAAAGTGATGGCTATGTAGATAAAGATAAGGATAAATAATTTATTAAAACTGGAAGGTATCATACCTTCCAGTTTTCCAGTCAATATGAGTAAGGCTATTAAAAAGAATGATTTCTATATGGAAGAAACGATTTCAAATATCATAAAAAAAGCTGTTGACTATTTGTCAACAGCTTTTTTTATGACCCGTACGGGATTCGAACCCGTGTTACCGCCGTGAAAGGGCGGTGTCTTAACCGCTTGACCAACGGGCCATTATGGCGGAGAAGGAGGGATTTGAACCCTCGCGCCGGTTACCCGACCTACACCCTTAGCAGGGGCGCCTCTTCAGCCTCTTGAGTACTTCCCCAAATGAAAAATAATGGCTCCGCAGGTAGGATTCGAACCTACGACCGATCGGTTAACAGCCGATTGCTCTACCACTGAGCTACTGCGGAACAATATTATAGGTAATTATTAAAATAATGATGGGCCTAAATGGACTCGAACCATCGACCTCACGCTTATCAGGCGTGCGCTCTAACCAGCTGAGCTATAGGCCCATTTAGTTTGGAGCGGGTGAAGGGAATCGAACCCTCATCAACAGCTTGGAAGGCTGTGGTTTTACCACTAAACTACACCCGCATATGAATAGATTGGGGCGGCTGATGGGAATCGAACCCACGAATGTCGGAACCACAATCCAATGCGTTAACCACTTCGCCACAACCGCCATCATTTAAATTGATGAAAAGTGGCTCAGGACGGAATCGAACCGCCGACACATGGATTTTCAGTCCATTGCTCTACCGACTGAGCTACTGAGCCTTACATATGGCGGTCCGGACGGGACTCGAACCCGCGACCTCCTGCGTGACAGGCAGGCATTCTAACCAACTGAACTACCGGACCAAATTGCGGGGACAGGATTTGAACCTGCGACCTCCGGGTTATG
>CAWBCW010000027.1:447500-450122 GCA_963787345.1 uncultured Bacillaceae bacterium
CATCTCACGACACGAGCTGACGACAACCATGCACCACCTGTCACTCTGTCCCCCGAAGGGGAAGGTCCTATCTCTAGGATGGTCAGAGGATGTCAAGACCTGGTAAGGTTCTTCGCGTTGCTTCGAATTAAACCACATGCTCCACCGCTTGTGCGGGTCCCCGTCAATTCCTTTGAGTTTCAGCCTTGCGGCCGTACTCCCCAGGCGGAGTGCTTAATGCGTTTACTTCAGCACTAAAGGGCGGAAACCCTCTAACACTTAGCACTCATCGTTTACGGCGTGGACTACCAGGGTATCTAATCCTGTTTGCTCCCCACGCTTTCGCGCCTCAGCGTCAGTTACAGGCCAAAGAGTCGCCTTCGCCACTGGTGTTCCTCCACATCTCTACGCATTTCACCGCTACACGTGGAATTCCACTCTTCTCTCCTGCACTCAAGTCCCCCAGTTTCCAATGACCCTCCACGGTTGAGCCGTGGGCTTTCACATCAGACTTAAAGGACCGCCTGCGCGCGCTTTACGCCCAATAATTCCGGACAACGCTTGCCACCTACGTATTACCGCGGCTGCTGGCACGTAGTTAGCCGTGGCTTTCTGGTTAGGTACCGTCAAGGTACGAGCAGTTACTCTCGTACTTGTTCTTCCCTAACAACAGAGTTTTACGATCCGAAAACCTTCATCACTCACGCGGCGTTGCTCCGTCAGACTTTCGTCCATTGCGGAAGATTCCCTACTGCTGCCTCCCGTAGGAGTCTGGGCCGTGTCTCAGTCCCAGTGTGGCCGATCACCCTCTCAGGTCGGCTACGCATCGTTGCCTTGGTAAGCCATTACCTTACCAACTAGCTAATGCGCCGCGGGCCCATCTGTAAGTGACAGCTTGCGCCGTCTTTTAGCTTACCAACATGTGTTGGTAAGAATTATCCGGTATTAGCTCCGGTTTCCCGAAGTTATCCCAGTCTTACAGGCAGGTTGCCCACGTGTTACTCACCCGTCCGCCGCTAACCTTTGGGAGCAAGCTCCCTCAGATTCGCTCGACTTGCATGTATTAGGCACGCCGCCAGCGTTCGTCCTGAGCCAGGATCAAACTCTCCAATAAAGTGTTTGAATAGCTCATAAAAATTTGTTGTCCGAAGACAACGGTTTTTGTTACATATAGTAACTGTACTAACGTTGACGTTTTTGTTTGTTTAGTTTTCAAAGAGCAATTCAACACCGCTTTAGAAGCGACTTTACTAAGTTAACACATCCGAGTTTTCATTGTCAACAACTATTAAATGTTTTTTTCATTGGGACAACTTTCTCTTAAGGACATGTAATACTTTATCACGTATTTTTCATTTTATCAATATACCTTCTAGTTATTTTTTAAAATTCATTATTACAGATCAACAGGCCGGCATATCTATGTACTACATATCATAAACTTTATTAAACGTAATAATACTGAAAGGTGATGAACGAATGCTACAAACGATTGCACTCTATCTATCCTTAATCATGGCAGTATACTTGTTTTTGTATGCATTTTTCGAAGGAATAAAAATTGCAGATACAGATAATGAAGAAAAAGTTTATGGAGGGACTTTTATTCTTTCCGTTATTTCCGCATTTATTTTTTCAGCATTTACATTCGTGCTTTATTAGCGCCTCTTCTATAATAGAGGCTTTTTAATTGATGTTTAATCCAAAGTATTTTACAATATATAATGTAAGCGCTTTACTACCAATCTATATATTACCCTTTTTTCAATTATTTATCTAGTTTTTTTCCTAAAAATTCTTAATTGCGCACTCTAATATTAGTGAATGAGGGATTACGATGGGCAATTTTGAAATAGATCTTTTAATTAAGTTAGGTATTTCCGCCGTATTAGGAATGGTTATTGGGCTGGAAAGAGAATTGAAGCGTAAACCTGTTGGGCTAAAAACGTGTCTTGTAATCAGCATTGTAAGCTGTTTACTAACGATCGTCTCGATCGAATCAGCTTACAAATTTCAAGGGAATTCCCAAATTAATATTACAATGGATCCGCTTCGTTTGGCTGCTCAAATTGTTTCGGGTATCGGTTTTCTAGGTGCTGGAGTGATTTTGCGCCGGGAAAATGATAGTATTTCCGGTCTTACAACTGCAGCTTTGATTTGGGGCGCTGCCGGAGTTGGAATCTCGGTTGGGGCGGGTTACTATTGGGAATCCATTGCAGGAGTTATCTTTTTGATTGTGAGCGTTGAGGTCATCCCTTATTTGTTCGGACGATTAGGACCAAAGCAATTACGCGAAAAAGAGATCACTTTACGTCTTAGGGTTGCTGAAAAGGATCTTATTAACACAATTATGCTTGAATTCAAACACCTCAAATTAACTGTTACAAGTATTCAAATCAAAGACCTTAAAGAAGGCGAGCATTTGATCTCGCTTATTGTCTCTGTTGATTACCGGCAAAGCATCACAGATGTGTACAATAAAATTTCAAAAATTGAAGGGGTAAAACGAACGGAAATTGGCAGTATGCAATAAAGATTAATCTGTGATTTTTTTACCCTTGCATTTCTTTCGTATTTTCGCTATAATAATTTTTGTGATATAAATTTCGGGGGATTAGCTCAGCTGGGAGAGCGCTTGCATGG
>CAWBCW010000028.1:0-21030 GCA_963787345.1 uncultured Bacillaceae bacterium
TTGCATCTGTCTGTACGAAAAGGACCGGGATATCCGCTGTGTAAAACTCCTCTAATTTTGGAAAAATACCAGATTGATTTGGAGCGATAATTAATACATCTGGCTTTTCTTTTAAAATATCATCTAAAAGCGCTATTTGTTCCTCCACTACTCCATCTTTAGCGGCTACAACCTTGCCATTAATCCCAAAGTCTTTAAAGCCCTTTTCAGCACCTGCTCTTACAATATCCCAATATTCTAGATTAGAATCCATTAAAACAACAATAACTTTTGGTTTGTCCTCGATATATTTTTTATAAATTAAAGTACTGGTTAGGACGATGCATAAGACCAGGACTGTCATAAACAGTTGCTTTCTTTTTCTGGACATTCACATTCCGCCTTCCCTCTCCTAAGATTATTCATGACCATTTTCACTATTTTTTGTAAAGCGAATAGAGAAGGTTGTTCCATTTTGACTTGTATCGATATCAACTTCTGCTCCATGACGTTTGGCAATGCTGAAACAAATGGCCAGCCCTAAGCCTGTACCATTATCCTTTGTTGTAAAAAACGGCGTGCCCATTTTCTCCAGCACCTCAGGACTTATGCCTGACCCGGTATCACGAATGTTTAATATAACAGCCTGCTGCTCATCAAGAGTCTCAATCAATAGTTTTCCGCCCATTGTCATCGCATCAAGTCCATTTAAGGCTATATTTAAGATCAACTGCCTAATCTCTTTTTCATCAATAAAAATATCCGTACAGCGCTGATCTAATTGAAGGATGACCTCTTTACCGGAACGAAAAGCCTCAGCTTGAATTAACGGAAATAACGCTTCAATAATGGCATTTAAATGATTCATTTTTTTATGGCTAACTTTATTTTTCGCCAAATTAAGAAACTCGGTAATAATCGAATTTGCCCTGTCCAATTCATCTAGCATCAAGTCAACAAACTCTTCTGATACTTGACTTCCCTTTGCAATTTGTAGAAATCCATAGACCGTTGTCATCGGATTTCTAATTTCATGTGCGATTCCGGCTGCCATTTCTCCGATTAAATTTAATTGATCGAGTCGGGATATTCCCTTTTCTAGCAGAACCTTTTCCGTAATATCTGTTAATACTAATAGAATACAAGGTTCAGAATGGATATCAAGAATCTCTGATGATAATAAAGCAGAACGTTTTTCACCTTTTTTTGTCCAATAGTAAATGTTCATATTTTGAATCGGTTGGTCTAAGTGGATTGGATTCTCAGTCTCCTCTTCCACAAAATGCGCTAGTTGAATTCTTTGATTATTTAAATCATCGTAAAGGTATCCCGTATAATGTAGCCAAGTGGTATTCACATCTAGATAGGTTTCATCTTTTTTAGAAATAATCGCCATTAAATTAGGACTAGCTTGAAAAATCTTACGAAAACGTTCTTGGGATGCTAATAAGTGATCCGCAATCTTTTTCCGCTCCTTAATTTCTTGTTTCAGCTTTTCGTTGGCTGACAAGAACTCAAGTGTTCGTTCCTCTACCTTTTTTTCTAAATCAATGACTTGTTTCCTTTTCATTTCCTCTAATTCAAAGGAATAATGCTCCTCCGTGCGGCTGATTTTTTCTTCAAATTTCTGATGGATTTCAACAAATTTTTCTATTTTTTGTTTTAATGTTTCAGGATGAAAGGGTTTAAAAATATAATCAATCGCCCCTACAGAATAACCGCGCTGAACATTTTCACTATCTTGACTGATCGCCGTAATAAAAATAATCGGCGTATGCTTCGTTTTTTCCCGTGCGCGAATTAACTTGGCTGTTTCAAAGCCATTTAACCCCGGCATTTGCACATCGAGCAAGATAACAGCAAATTCTTGTTTGATGAGGTATTTCAATGCTTCTTTTCCTGAAGTTGCGCTAACTAAATGATAATTAGGTGATGAGAGCACAGCCTCGAGCGCCAGTAAATTTTCTGGATGATCATCGACCATCAAAATGTTTACATTTTGCGAGGAAGTGTTACTGGACTTTCCGGTATAATTTTCCTGTGGTATCAGTTTCCTCGTAGTATTTTCCATAAGTAGTAAGTCGAACCCCCTCTCTGTTACCTAAACAAAGAAAACCTGATAAACTTAAGCTTTCATAAAATAGCTTATGAACATCGTTTTGTAATGTCTGATTAAAATAAATTAATACATTTCGACAGATGATAATATCAAACTCATTAAATGAGGAATCTGTCACTAAATTATGCTCAGCAAAGACAATATTTTTCTGCAGACGCGGGTTAAAAACGGCCAACCCACCTGCCACTTTATAATATTCCGAAAAGGATTCTGTCCCACCGGCTTCCAGATAATTTTTTGTATACTGCTGCATATTTGCTAAACAAAAAGCACCTTTCTTTGCCTGTTCAATCATTCTCCCATTAATATCGGTGGCAAAGATTCTAGCTTTCTCATAAACTCCTTCTTCCTGCAACAGAATCGCCATTGAATAAACCTCTTCACCGCTTGCACAGCCTGCATGCCAAATTCGAATCTCTGCGTACTCTTTTACAATGGGAATCACCTTTTGCCGAAATGATTGAAAAAATGACGGATCACGAAACATTTCAGTTACATTGATAGACAGATCCGAGAATATTTTTTTCAATGTCATCGGATCACGCAGTACCCTTTCTTGAAGCGCTGAAATGCTCGTTAGATTTTCCTTATGAACCCGATGTGTGAGTCTTCTCAGTATAAAAGGCCGCGAGTAATTTCTGAAATCATATCCATAATAACGGTAAATAGACTCCAACAGCAGATCGGCTTCAATCTTTTCGATTTCCTCTTTTTGTACCTGTTCTTGCGTCATTGTTTTCATTGTCAACCCTTATCCTCTCTTTTGATATAGCCACACATTCATGAGTGAGAATAATTGATCAATATTAATAGGCTTACTGATATAATCATTTGCCCCCGCTTCTAAACATTCTTCCCTGCTCTTTTTCATGGCCTTTGCTGTAAGGGCGATGATTGGTAAAGTCTGATAGTCCGGCATTTCTCTAATTCTTTTAATCGCCTCAAATCCATCCATCTCAGGCATCATAATATCCATTAGAATGATATCGATGTCAGGATTTTTCTGTAGCATTTCAATTCCTTCATATCCATTTTCCGCTGCGATAATTTCCATTTCAACCTTTTCAAGCGCAATGGTTAAAGCATATACATTTCGGAAATCATCATCAACAATGAGCACCTTTTTGTTTTGTAGGAATGAATTTTCCTTGTCTGTTATGGTGGTACCATCTTCATTCAGTACATCAAATGAATATTCATCATATTCTATACTTGCTGATGCTTCCTCAAAAGACTGTGGTGTTTCGATTTGCACTTTCGTTGGTTGGAGAGGTAAATACAGGGTAAACTTACTCCCTTTTCCTTCTTCACTCGATAACTCGATAAAACCACCTAATAAACCGGCTAATTCTCGGCTAATGGCTAGCCCTAACCCTGTACCACCATATTTTCGGCTTGTTGTTCCATCAGCCTGTCTAAACACTTCAAAGATGGCTCCCTGCTTTTCTTTCGGGATGCCAATTCCTGTATCAATAACAGAGAACGCTAGGAATTGATTCGTATTAGCGGGCCTTTGGTCTACTGGGAGAGTTTCTTTTATTTCATGATGAATCTTAAGGGTTACATATCCCTTTTCTGTAAATTTAAAGGCATTCGACAAGAAATTATTTAAGATTTGGATCAAACGATGCCCATCACTGTATAAAACTGGAGAATCGGCATCCAATTGGATCATAAAATCGATCCCTTTTTTCCTCGCTACTGGCAGAAAGGGCATCATCAATTGTTCCTTAATCTCATCTAAGTTCACTTCAGTGTGAAGAATCTCCAATTTTCCTGATTCCACTTTAGCCAAGTCTAAAATATCGTTAATTAACAGCAGGAGATCATTTCCAGAAGTATAAACGGTGCGAATATATTCCTGTTGCTTTTCTGTCAAATTGCCTTCGCTATTTTCAGAAAGGATTTGCGCCAGAATCAGCAAGCTGTTCAATGGTGTTCTAAGCTCATGAGACATATTCGCTAGAAATTCAGATTTATAGTGAGAGCTCACTTCTAATTGCTGAGCCTTTTCTTCCAAGGCCACCTTGACTTTCTCTAATTCCTTTTTCTTTTGCTCGGAAGCCGTGTACTGTTCTTCGAGCTTTTCATTTGTTGTTCTTAATTCTTCCTGCTGCAACTGCAGTTCTTCAGATTGGACTTGAAGTTCCTCTGTTAGGCTTTGTGATTCCTGTAATAACTTTTCTGCTTTCATATGATTTGAAATACTATTCATCATGATGCCAAGCGTTCCAACCACTTCCCTGAGAAGCTTTACATGACCATCGTGGAAGGTTTCAAAGGATGCAATTTCAACGACAGCGAGGGTTTCCCCTTCATAAAGAATCGGAAAGATCATACTGCTTGCTGGGATGCTCTCCCCTATTCCCGAACGTATTTTCAAATAGTCATGTGGCATGTCATTTAATAGAATAGGCTTCTGTTCAAGCGCACATTGACCGACAAGCCCTTCTCCAAGACAGAAGGATTCAAATTTTTTATCATCACTTGAAAAGGCGTAAGTAGCTAATCTTCTTAATAGCTGTTCTTCAGAATTTTTTATATAAAAAGCCCCAAAACTAGCCCCAATCATTGGGACGATCTTTGAAATAAAAGCATTAGCCAGCATCTTTAAATCCTTTGCCTCTGGATACGTCTGAATGATTTCTGTAATTTTTGTTTGATGCCAGCTCAAAGTTTCCGCTTCCTCTAACAATTTCTTTTCATGTTGACTATGCATTTCAAGTTCAGTCACCATCTTGTTATAGGCATGAGCAATGGAACCAATCTCATCTTTCGTGGAAAGATCAATCCTTGGTAATTGTTCAGCATGGCTTTCACTGACCCCTTCCATCACAGTCGTTACATCATGAAGATTCTTTGTCATTCTCCTAATAAGGAAAATAATGATGCCAGCACCTGCAATAATCGTAACAGCAAGATAAATATAAATCGTTGACACAGCTACATTATAGGTATCTCTTGATGTAAGAAGTTCGTTTTTCATTTCTTGTTCCTGTAATCCAACAAGAAGGTTTGTTAATTGAAGCATTCTTTCCCCTGTGAGATCAAGGTCATCAAAAAGCTGTTGTTCGATTTCTACATTCTGGTCCATTGATCTCATGGTAATCCCTTGATTAATGGATTCCTTATAGGATTCAAGCAGAATTCGATATTTCTCTAATAACTCTTTCGATATATCTTGTTTGTCCTTATCCTTTAACAGCTCGATTTTTTGATTGATTCGTAAATTCGAAGATTGCCAATTATTAATGGCTGTTGAGTCAATCTCCACTTCTGAATTATCAATCATTTCCTTGCCAACCCTTATGAACACATCCGTTTCACTTCTAATGTCAGTTGAAATTTCAATTCGTTCATACAGGTCGTTGACCACAACATGCATATTCACCATCGATTGTTCAAGCAAAACCATTAAATAAATAACACAAATGGAAATAAGCAAAATGATCGTACCAATACTACCATAGAGCTTTGTTTTAAATTTCATTTTACACCCCTAATACATATAATAAGAGACTCCAAATTCTTTTATTGGGATAAACAGTTTTTCTACAGATATGATTTATATAATATCACAGGTTACAGAAAATTCACCATAATAATTACCTTTGGAAAAACTAGGAGACGGTTAGTTTTTCTAATAGTAACAGCAGGTGGAGAATGTCAACCGCTGTTATTATAAAAATATGATCATATTGTGACGTTTAATCATCTTCCCACGCTTATCATACTTCAATCATGAACTCAGGAGTGAAAGCATTTTTTAGACATGAAAAAAACTCCCCTTTTAGTAGAAAGATTAATATTTTTTAATCTATCTACCTAAAGAGAAGTATATTAGAAGTTTTCTAAGTGAAAGGTGCCAGGCAAACAGGTGCCTGGCACCAAGCACCTATAAATAAAATGGAATTCTAACTTAGAAAACAGGATTTTTCTGTGAAGTCGAAATAACTTGTATATGCACTTTCTTAATTGTACAAGTTTCTCCAACCTTCTATAGGTTCCAAAATATGCTTCCTAAGAATATTTTCTACTTGATCTATTTCCTTTTTTTCAATAATGGAGATGATTTTTTTATGATCGGTCATCAACTCATAAAGATCATGTTCTTTCTGGGAGAGCATCGTCATTCGATGATAATGAGCAGCTAATTGAGTAATGGCTTCCCACATCATCTTTCTCTGATTGCCTTGAAAGATGATGGAATGAAAATGTTTATCTGATTTTTGAAAGTCCCACTTTGTTCCTTTTTGGGCCAACAACATCTCTTGAAGAGCGAGGTTCTTTTTTAGCTGTTCTAGATTTTCTCGAGGAAAGGATTTACATGCTAATCTTAAGGTCTCTTTTTCCAAAATGAACCTTAGTGATGCAGCTTCCTCAATTAATTGTGGCTTAACTTTTGAAACATACGTCCCCACTTGCGGGATTATTTCTACTAAGTGTTCTTGTTGCAATCTCCCCATAGCCGCCTTTATGGGTGTAGTAGAGACCTTTAGTACTCTAGCAAGATCTACTACACTTAGGGCTTGCCCCGGCTGCAACTGCAATGACAATATCCCTTCTTTAATGGCTCGATATGAATAAATTTTATTATTTTCACTAGGCAACTTTTTTAATAATGGAAACATTATGCACCCCCTAATGCTGAACAATATAATTGAATTTTATAATGAATAGATCTATTTTTAACAAACACCTTCATTTTCCATGGTAAATATGTTCATTCAATGCCTCATCCATAGTAAGTATAGAAAAGGAGATAACTAAGCTCTTCTTAGCTATCTCCTTCTTTTATGCATTTTTCACTCACATTCCTATGATTGATAAGAACAGCAAACCAAACTATTCAAATCATTACGTAATATCAATATGTGAAATGATATAGACTAACTTTATACTGACCAAAATTTCATGCTTTTCTAGCAGCGATTTCCATAACGATTTCTTTATGTCGTTTATCCGTTAAATTATAAAATAATCCAAATGCAAGTAAAGCAATTAAACTACAGCCGGCGGGTATAATGAACTCCATCATTTTAATTCCTGCTAACGCTTCTGAAGTTTGTACCGCATTTGGCACGTAGCCGATCATAGTAAGAATTAAACCAGGAAGGAAACCGGCTAAAGCTTGAGATACTTTTCGAACGAAACTGTAGGAAGAATAAATAACGCCTTCATTTCTTTCTCCTGTCATCCATTCCCCATATTCAACTATGTCAGCAATAAGTGCCCAAATAATGGTATTCGGAATCATGAAGAAAAAGTAACCAATTGCATGGAAAGTTAAAAAGGTTCCGACTGAATCTCCAAAAATAAAGAAGTTTAATAATTCAAATGTGATGCTACCTGATAGTCCAATAATAACAGCTGCTTTTTTTCCTAACTTCGCAACAATAGGTGTCGTAACAGCAATACCCCCTAATGCCATTAAAAGGTTTACCGTGCTAATGGAGCCAATTAGGTTTGAGTTTCCTAGATTATATTCAACATAGAAAAGTTGTACACTTAATTTTAAGAAGTTCGCTAAAATCATGAATAACGTTAAAGTAACAAGAACAATAAATGGACGATTTTTCAGTAAGGCACCAAACGCTTTTCTGATTGGCACTTTTGCTTTCTCTTTCTTAATGACCACTTCATTTTCTTTCACTCCGCGGTAGCAGATTAAATGAAAGATAACACCAACAAGAGCCATCACTCCAATGGCAACTGGATAACCAACCTTTGGAGATTCAAATTGCATAACAATTGGAAGAACGACAATCCCTGTAATGAAAAGTGCTGCTTGAGAACCCAATGAACGGAATGAAGCAAGTCCTGCACGATCTACTGGATTTTTCGTCATGGAAGCGGCTAACGATCCATATGGAATGTTTACAATGGAATACGCTGCATTAAACAACATATATGTTACAAAGGCCCAAATGATTTTTCCATTTTGACTTAATTCGGGAGATAAGAATGTAATAAAAGTTATAATGGCTAATGGAAATGTACCGTATAAAATAAATGGGCGGAATTTTCCTCTCTTGCCGATATTTGTTCTTGAGTCTACGAATGAGCCAACTCCAGAATCAACAAAAGCATCGAATAGTTTGGATACTAGAAATACTAAACCTGCATAATAAGCTGAAATACCTAGTACATCTGTATAAAACTTCAATAAATAAATTTGCCCAAGATCAAACATGAAACCGTTTCCAAGATCACCCGCTCCATAGGCTAATTTTTCTTTTAACGATAAGCGGCTTGTCTTTGGTGTTTTATTTTCCACAACGCTAGAATCTAATTGTGTTGCTGTTGAGCTACTAGCCATATCTGTTTCTTCCTCTCAGTATAGATTTTTTTGTTTACATACTCTTTGTTGATTTTACAGCGCTTTCATTAATGAAAATTCTTCTAGTAAAATCACCACAAATCCTTTTACTAGAT
Source organism: uncultured Bacillaceae bacterium (assembly GCA_963787345.1). GTDB lineage: Bacteria > Bacillota > Bacilli > Bacillales > Cytobacillaceae > Bacillus_BD. The sequence goes on from CAWBCW010000028.1 coordinate 8,534, forward strand.
TAATTCCTTTTAAAAGAAGTATTCCCTAGGTATATTAGTATACTAGCATACTTAAATAATTTTCACTATATAAAATGAAAGCGTTCACAAAACGTTCGATTTTTGATCTTTCCCTTTTAGTACAGATGGTTATTTCTTCACAAACCATACAAGAATTTTATGTATTTATGCGTAAAAAAACACTTGTGCAGAAGCTATCCACAAGTGTTTTTTCAGGATGGAGAAGAAAATGATTCGGAACCATTGAAAACAGTGGGTTTTTCAGTGATCTCGAACGGTCCCCTTATTCCTTACTTCGCGAAGACGTGGTTTCCAATCGTGGTTACGACTTCACGGGTGAGAATCCAAGTATCTGTTGCAATCTCTGGGTTATAGAAGTAAATACAGTCTTGTAAACGATCGTTTCTTGTTAATGCTTCATCCACTGCTTGTTTTGACTCGTCTGACGCAGGTTTGTTGATTTCACCGTTTTGTACAGGTGAAAAAGCATAAGCATTGCCTACTACTTCGTTAATGACATTTGTCACCGTATCTGGAAACTCAGGAGACTCCAATCGGTTTAAGACAACCGCCGCAACAGCTACTTTCCCTTCATAAGATTCACCTTTTGCTTCCGCTTCTACTAATCTGGCAAACAAGTCTTTTTCTTCATTAGAAAGAGAAATGGCTGGTTCCGTTATTTCCTCTTCCTTTATTTCTTCTTTAGGCTCAATTGGTTGATTCACTTTCTCCAGCATAGATGTTGACAGAGGTAAGACAGCTGTCAGCGGTGCTGGTATTTGCAGAATTTCATCTATAAGTATCAGACCGTTAGAAAGATTATTCTCTACTTTTATGCTATCAACGCTTATACCATATGGTTGACCCAGTTCTATAAAAGTATTTCCTTTGACAGCTCGATAATCTGTAACAGCCTCGGCCGTTGTATTATTTACTCCTATAAATGCAATTACAGCTGCACAAGCCGTAATTAACTTTTTCATCTTTGTGTTTTTCATGAGTGTTACAACCTCCTAGTAAACTCGAATGCTATAACACTAACATGGGCTTGTACTACTTTGACAGAACGATAGGGTTACATTTAATTAGAGTTTGATTAATAACATTACAGCTGCAGTGGTAATATGACATATTGCCCAAATAACTGTCATATTGGAACCAATTTTCCCACAATGGAGGTATATCTTGACATTTTTTACTGGAAATTTTTATCTGACTTATTTTTTTAGGATCAGAACACTTTTTAAATAAGTCGTTTCGGATCATTTGGACAGAAAGAAAAATAACCAAATCATATACGATTTGGTCTTCTAATCATTAAAAACCTTCAGAACTACTACATGGGAACTAGATTCGCTTTCTAACATCTTCCCTTATTAATTCAATAATATGATCAGATAAATTTGCTGGTAGAGACGTACCATCTTTAAAAACCCATGTATTCATTATTTCAAGGTCTGCTTTTTTAAAAGTAATGCTATAATCTTTATTTTGGTAAGCAAAATCAGTTGTCACGAATTCTTCACCATCAAATTCATCATCAATAATCATGTTATTTATTTGATAAGACTTCATGCTAAATCTCCTCTTTTATCATTCTTTTAATTATATAGTTAACTATATATTTATGTTTATTCACTATTTTATTAAAGGCTGTTTTTGTAAAGTTTGTTGTTAAAATCCAAAAGCCGATTTTAACGTAGTAATAGCTATTTTGCGCATTCATATTAAGTTTGCAGCTCTTTTCTCAAAAATATTAAGCTATTTCAACATAAAAAAATGATAATTAGCTTTTTCTCCCTCTAAAAGCAACAACGTTTGAGAAAAGAGCCTTATTAAAAGAAAAGGCAGCCACATTTATTATTTAAGAATTTTCCCCATATAAAGGGAATAAGTATCAGAAATGTAAGGGTGTTTTTAACAAGGGGGCATAGATATGAATGATGTTTTTGAGAAGACAGCAAGATTTGAACATGTTTTTTGGCTTCAAATCTTAGGTGACCATTCTAGGTTTATTTATGAGGCTTTAGCACCCGTTCAAAAAGAGGAATTTGAAAAATCTTCAATCTTTATTCGAATATTTGATACACTTCTAGATCATGCCAAATCCATCGATCCCATGCAATTAACAGCAAAAGCTGAAGTAGAGGTAATAAAACTTCGAGAATTTAAATTAGAATTATTAAGAAAACACCTTATCGGGAAAATCAAAATTCACCTTTCCCCCACTTTTATTAATCATATGATCAATGAATTAGAAGAATATCAACGCATTTTAAAACATTTAAAAGCAGGGCAAGTTCCCCCTATTTATCATGAACTACATCATCATCTTGTATGGTTATTAGATGCTGCTGGTCATTCAGAGGCAATTTCAGCAAATTTAGACAGTGTTGAAAAGAGATTAAGGGAGAAAAGTGATTCATTTACGAAGCATTTTGAAGATTTTTACTTAAAAGCCGTAGAAATGGCAGGATATTTGAGAACGAATGTAACTACGTTTCCTGCTTTGGCAAAATTCAATTCAGACACCCAGTTAGAAATAAAATTATTTCAAAGATTTTTACAAGAAATAGAAGAACTAAGGCTAAGTAATCAAGCATTAGGGACATTTGCCCCGTTAATGGCAGACCATATGTTTCGTGAAGAATGTTATTATCTAATGAAGTTAACTGACTACTCCCACTTCTAAAGAGGTGGGGTTCTTATGTACTTGATAGAAGCCTTACAAAGCTCTCCGTAGGTCGTATACAAAAACACAGGAAAGGCATTGCCTTTCTTTTTTCATGAAACGAACTCCACGTACAACATCTTTGATTGATCTTCTGTTCCATAAGACTTTATGCTCTACACAACCGATGTTGTGTTAACGAACATCTTTGACGAAGGCAGGTAGCTCCACCTACAAAGGAATGATTCCTTAACGAACTTTGTTTATTCCGATACTGCTTGGTAATTTATCTTGGTTCTCTTTTAATTGTCCGATTTGTTGATGGTGTAATGCTAAGAATCTATTAAACGTCTGAATACATAATTCTCGATTGGTCTTTGTAAATTCTCTTCACTATTCATCAATAAAAAGGCACTGTATAAATCTCGCTGAACGAGATGATTTTCGATACTTGTCCATCGTTGATGGAGCTTTTTCTTTTTATAGCTGTCTGTTGCATGATTGTATTGACTTGCTTTAAATGTTCGTGTGTTGACTTTGCGAATCTCGTTTCCCGCATACTTTAACTTTTGATTAATGATTTCCCCCAACATTGCAGGGGCATAGGAACCAACACTTTTGCCAAATCGCTTTTTGGATTGAAATTTACCCTTTTTGTTTTTCTTCGTTTCTTTGGTACGTTTGGCTAATGCTTTAAAGTTCATGGTTTCCATATACACTTCATTGCCACAGGCTAAAATGCGGTTGGCGATTTTGGCATGTTGTTCTTTTACATAGACACTTCGTTTTCGATAGAATTCTTTTAATTGATAAAACGTATTTAAGTAGTGCTTACTTCGAGTCCATGTCAATCGGATGCCTCTTTTAATGGTTCCATCTGAATTGAAATGGTCTGGATTGGTACTTCTACGACTGCGATCCAGTTTTCGTAGTAACATCATCTTTTTTTGTCAAATTGTGGAACCTTTGGGGCAAGTGGCTGAATCCAGACATCTGTTTCCGAAGCAACCGCACAGTCGAAGTGCCAATATCAATGCCTACACGTGCAATAGGGGTTTCTTTGTGTCTAAATGCTCCCGTTGAGTTGATTCTTTTAGCAGGAGGAACACCACCCATCACAAGCTGAACATAGTACGTGTCTTTTCCACGAATCACCTTTTTAACGATGCGACAATACTTCACCAGATGGAGAGCCAGGGACTCTTCTACAAATAAGTCATCTTTTCGAATCATGACGGGGATAGTCAATCCATTCCAATGTATTATATTATCTTTAAAACGAATGCCCGCCTTGTTGGATTTTCCTTCAACCGAAGTCAATGTCCCATATTTCTTGAAATGAGCCTTTTTGCCTTTAAAAAGCTCCATCTTTATCGCCTTCCATGCCGTAGAAGCAATCTTTTGGGAGGTGTTACTGTCGATGTGCTTTTTGACATTTTGTTGATGCTTTTTGATATACGCATGAAGTCCATATTCAGTCAACCCATACGATTGACGAATCTCATTCAATGCTTTTGCATAAGCATCTACTTCTATTTTAAAAGAACGGATCTTTCCTCTTTGAGTAGTACGTTCCAAATGACGCTTTGCTTCTTGATATAAGCGTAACTGCTTGCGATAGTGTTTGGATTCTTTCATTTGTTGATACTGTTTCAACGCATAAGAAAGAGTGGTGTTATACAGTTTACGAGCCAACTCAAATCGTGTTTGTAAAATATGATGTTGCCAAGTTTCTACAGATAGTTTCAGTTCCAGAACAAACGATTCTTTTGTTGATTTCGCCATGAAGTTCCATTCCTTTCTTGTTTATGTATATCTTTATTATACTGCGGAACATACGTTTGACAAGATAAAAAGCACTCCATCCCTCCCGACACCTAAAGGAGTGGGCTTCTTGGAGCTAACTTCTGTGAATCAGCAAATCTTGATACACCAAACTGTGATCCTGCTAAACCTCGGATTAAAGACTGAAAAAGATATATTCGGCCTTATTGATAAGTGCTGAGGGAGATGGATATCCTCAGCACTTTTTTTAATGTTTTTTTGCTTTCAGTTTATTAATCAATGGTTTGATGCTTCATTTCGAAATGAGGTGTCTTAATTGGAGCCATTCATTCCTTTAATCAGTGAGGTTGGCTTTCCAATTGTCGTCACCCTCTACTTTCTTTACCGGATTGAAGCAAAGTTAGATGTGGTGGTCCAATCAATTGAGAGTCTACCGGAACTTAAGGATCATAAATAAATACGACTAAGCCGTCAGTGGGGAGTTTTTCATCCTCCTCTGATGGCTTAGTTGTATTTATTATATAAAAGTTTCTGACAAATAGTAGGTATTTTATTCCTAATTTCTATTAGATATAGAGAAATCCATTGACAATGTCTATGTCGAATACTAGAATAGCTATATGGTAAATACAAGTATTCAACTATGAATAAGGAGTTTTAGTTTTGTATTTCATGGTGCTAAAGGGAATTATGAAAACTAAATATAAAACTCTAGAAAAATTACCTAAAAAGGCTGTTTTTCAAAACTTACAACTGACAATCAATAAAAGGAGTGAAAGAGATGTCAACAATAACAGCTAACCAAGAGGACCAAGAAAAAGAAAGCAAAGGGTTCTCAAAAGAACATCGCAAAGTTGCGCTGTCTAGTTTTATTGGTACTACCATTGAGTGGTATGATTTCTACCTATACGGAACAGCGGCTGCACTCGTCTTCCCTGCGTTGTTCTTTCCGACGTTTGATCCGCTATACGGAACATTAGCTGCATTCGGTTCTTATGCAGCAGGCTTCATCGCTCGTCCACTCGGTGGTATCGTTTTTGGTCATTATGGAGACAAAATTGGGCGAAAGAAAACGTTAACGATTTCCCTATTACTGATGGGAATTGCAACAGTTTTAATGGGACTTGTCCCAAGTTATGAATCGATCGGAATCATGGCACCATTATTAATTAGTTTTCTTCGAATCATTCAAGGTTTTGCGGTTGGAGGAGAATGGGGCTCTGCAGTAGTGATGTCTGTTGAACATGCTCCAAAAGGCAAACGTGGGTTGTACGGAAGCTTTCCACAATTAGGCGTTTCTGCTGGACTCTTATTATCAACTCTCGTATTCTCTCTCATTTCCAATAATATGTCCAATGAAGCATTTTTATCATGGGGCTGGAGAGTACCGTTTTTATTAAGCGCAGTCTTAGTTATATTTGGTCTTTATATCCGTTTGAAAGTTAGTGAATCTCCAGTATTCAACGAGATGTCAGCAAATAATGAAATAGAAGAAAAACCAGTCATGACCGTATTGCGTACTCAGAAAAAACCATTATTTTTAACAATCGGAATGAAGCTAGTACAAAATGCCGTATTTTATATTTATTCTGTCTTTGTTTTAACTTACTTAGTAACGACACATGATATCGACCGCTCTGTTGGATTAAATGCAGTGATGATCTCGTCAGTCGTCGGTTTTATCACCTTACCGTTATGGTCGCTTCTATCCGACAAAATCGGGCGTAAGCCAGTTTACTTATTCGGTACTATTGCTTCAACCTTGTTCATCTTCCCGTTTTTCTGGTTTATGGGTACTGGTTCAGTCCTTTTAATTACGATTGGTATTGTGCTTGGCTTAAATGTACTTCACGATGCTGTCTACGGACCGCAGGCCGTTTATTATTCAGAGATGTTTGGATCAAAAGTTCGGTTAAGTGGTGCTTCAATTGGTTACCAAATTGGCGCTGTTTTAGCCGGTGGATTCTCCCCTTTAATTGCAACTTATTTACTTGCTAAATTCGATGGTCAATATTGGCCTATTGGTATCTATTTATCCATCCTTGGAATCATCAGTATTATTTCGACCCTTTACGCAAAAGAAACATATCGAGAATCTCTAAAATAATTTATCAAAGGCTCTTTTCTCAAATATTGTTGCTTTTTGAAGAGAAAAAAAGCTGATTGTCCTTATTTCACATTGACATTGGGCTTTATTTTGAGAAAAGAGCTGCAAACTTAATACGAATGCGCAAAATAGCTCTTTCTACGTTAAAATCGGTCTTTGGATTTTAACAACAAACTTTACGAAAACAGCCTTATCAAAAAAAGGCATCTTTCTAATGATGAAAGATGCCTTTTTTTCATAAATTACGTTGCTTTTGAGTAAAGTTTGATTATCCTGTAATCATTCCTCAATTATGGTGGCCTATAAAGGCATAATTAAAATATGCTTTCAATCATTAAAATCAATTATTTCTTCTACGTTAAAGTATCCGTAAATTTAAGTGAAACGACCTCTAACTAAGCAAAACTTCCGATTATCCTCTAGCAGAAACGTTCCAGATATTAATTTGCATCTTCCGGATAATAAAACCATTTTCGCAAACAAACATCCTTATGTTTAAGAGTCTCACCTTTGAAACGCAACCAGATCTCATCATCTGCCATGACACCATGTGTTTTTCTAACAATAGCCCAACGATTAAATGCATTTAGTCCAAGTGCCTTCAATAGTTCATCCGCATTTGCACGAGTTGGAGGAAATGTACGCCACTTTAACCATTTTTCAAGTTCTTCCACAGAAATAGATCCCTCCATTTCAGGTGAGAACTGCTTATTAAATCCTGTTATATAGTTTTTCACATATGGCAATCCGCCATTATTAGGCTTTAAATCAACACTTGCAATCACATCATCAAAGAACATGACATCAAATTTCATGTAATCGCTCACTTTTTAGCACCTCGAATCAATAATTTTTCAAATGCCGGATCGTTTAAATGCATTTGAATGACATCGTATGCTCTCCCAAGGTCATGTGGAGTAAGCTCTAATAGCTCTCTTAATTTCTCTTCATCAATAAATGGGGGTCCTTCATATAAAGCTAATTGCTTTTTAAAACTGGTGTTAAACGGCTTCACCTTCACTTTTCGTTTTAAAATATCAATATCTACACCTTGTGGATAATCTTTTACATCAGAAAGCAAACTTAAACCATGATCAAATATCGGTGCAAGTTTCCATTTATCTAAATTGTGGTTATATAGAAATAACAAGTTGTTTGTGTGTCGATCCTCATTCAAGATTAGTGCATCAAATGCCAACATTCTTGTTAGTGGTAGCATAATATCTAATTCTGTAAAAAGTTGTACCTTTTCTACAATTTGCACAATTTTTTCTTTAGTTGAGAGCTTTGTATTCTGTAAAATATCGCTTGTCGATTCAAATTGTTTTTCAAAAAGGCGTTCAAGAGAGATCTCTTGCTGTTCGGTTCCTCTAAAATCTAGTGAATAGCATCCTTTTGTGACTTGTCCATTACCAAACTGAATTTCACATGGCTCATAAAGAACATATTGGGATGGATCAAGAGTAGAAGCTTTCAAAATTAGCGATGCAACATACTCAGTGATATCTTTATATCCTCGTTTATTTTGTTTTATCCATTTCTCTTTTATCAACCATTTCGACTGATCACCTTTACTGGAAGTACTAACAATTGATTTAGCATCAGCTGGTATATGGACTCTCTCCATGTCATCACATCCATTTTTTGGGGTTTCTATTATTATATATACAATTTTCATTTATACATAGTTTATTGTTTTGCGTTCTAAGGACTTTCTCCAACCAAAAAAACACCCTAACTCACGACTTCAGTCAAAAGTTAGGGTGTTGGTTATTATTTAAATTCACTATATCGAGATTTGCTTTCATCTATTTCTTCTAATAAACGAAACTCTTCTTCAGAAATTGGAGTAAAAGCATGGAACTCTTCATGTTTTTCAACAGGGAATCCTGTTTTCTCTACAATTTCCTCAAAGGAGCTATGAGGAAAAACAGTATATACGCGTAACTTTCCGTCTTCAGCGTGTTCGTTTAAAAATAGCTAGTGGTGTAATGACATATTCTGTATTTCCTGCGGCTGTGATGACATCCAGCTCTTTAACAAGGGCACGCTGATCATGATTGGTTTTCCAAAGGATTCCTTTCTTGACCGTTGGGAGAAGAGCAGCACTTCCAGCTCCACCAGGTAAACGTACTTTCGGTTTATCGAAAGATCCGATGGCACTTAAGTTTAAGCGACCATATTGATCAATTTGCGCACCACTTAAAAAGGCGATATCGAGAGCTCCGCGGGCACTTAAATCAAAAATATCAGACAACAGAAATTCCGTAATCGCACCTTCTCTTAAAGAAGCTCCTGCTGTTGAATGATGGGAAAAGGATCTCGGAACAGCGTCTACGCCTCCAGCGATACTCAAATAAACAGCATTTTTTGCATGTAGTTTTTTGGCAAGTTGAACGGCAACTGCTGGCATTGGAGAAGCAACACCATGGAAAACACGGTCTCCATCCCCAATCAATCTTGCCATCGAAACGGTGATATAATCTGCAGGATGTGTGGTTAAAGCATTAGACATTTGAAACAGCCACCTTTCCTTCTAAGTATTCCGCTGGATTTTCTAGGTAACGATGGATCTCTTTTTCATCAAACGAATAAAGAGGTGCACAGCTTCCAGGGGCAGCGCCTTTTTCTGCTAATACAACACTTTCAACTAGAAATCCTTGGATTTGAGGTTGAACGGTCCACTCTGATGATGAGATGATTTTTTCAGTTGTAATGATGACACGTTTCGCTGCTTTTACCATCAATAAATCTTCAAAAACCGATTCTTCAATATAAGCATTTCCTTGTTCATCCGCTATGTTCGTATGAATGATCGCCACATCTGCGTTTAAGGCTGGTACAACAGCTGTTTCCTTTCCTGTAAACGGACAAGTTACTTTTTTCACTTGACCTGTCAATTCTGGAAGGCTACTACCTTGCAAATCCGTTAATCGGCTGAAAAGGGACACCATAAATACTTGCTCGGAGTCCAGCAATCACACTTGCACATGCATGCTCATGAACGGTAATTTCTCCATTTTGGACTCCTTTTCGATAGCTTGGAGCAAGGCCAAACATTTCAAAACCGATATAACCTGCATAAACGGAGCTAATCGATTTTGTTAGAGAGAGTAAATCCACATCTAACGCTCCAGCTGTTTTGATTAAAGAAAGATCTTTTTTCTTCTGACGAATTAATTCATATACAAAGGCAATGGGTGAACGGTGTAGGGCATTTCCACCAAGGGCAAGTAAAGAACCATCTTGGATCGATTGTACCGCTTCCTGCAATGGACGTTTGTTTTGTCATAGTTATTCTTCCTTTCTCTCGTGTTATTTTTAAAAAAGGAAAAGGCCTTATATTGACCTTTTACCTAGCGAAGTATCCTTTTTAAAAAGCTCTTTCGTTCTTATGAAGGCTGTTAAAATCCAAAGACCGATTTTAACGTAGTATCAGCTAATTTGTGCTTTCGAATAAAATTTGCAGCTCTTTTCTCAAAGGTATTTGTCACCTCGAAAATAAGTCAATTCTATTTTCATCACTCCAAAAGCAACAAAGTTTGAGAAAAGAGCTTTTAACCAAGAACAATTCCGTCTGGATCTAACGCATGAAGGGTTTGTAATTCTTCCTCAGTAGGCGGTTTAATATAGCTCCAATTTTCACTGATGGCAATTGGAAAACTACTAAGTTCCTGTACGTCTTCTAATGTATTGCCTTCAAATAATTGAAGTAGAGTCATTTTCTTTGTTTCTTCATCAAAGCCGTATATGCCAATTTGAGTGATGACACGATATGGGCCCGTATTTAAAGGCAGACCTGCTTTTTCCCGTTCACCAGGGCCAGTTAAATATCCAGGGCTTGTTAGAAAGTCTAGTTTTTCAACAAATTTTCTTTTGTCCTGTCTCATTAGAATAATGTTTTTCTCGCAAAAAGAGGCAATGTCTGCACCGCCACCAGAACCTGGTAATCTTAATTTGGGTTGTTCCCAATCACCGATCATCGTTGTATTTAGATTTCCATATTGATCAATTTGGGCTCCGCCTAGAAAACCGTATTCAATCCAACCTGCTTGCGCTAGACTCATCACATAGTCCATCGAACCAACGATTACGCCATTTTCATAGGTTAACGATTCACTCACTTGAATCGGTAATCGTCCTGTTGGCTTTCCACCGACACCACCACCTTCAAAGACAAGTAGTAAATCAGGAGCATGTGTGTTTTGAGCAAGTACCGAAGCTAGTAAGGGCATTCCTGTTCCGACATAGATCCCTGCATCATTTTGCAATAAGCGAGATGCAGAAACAATCATTTTTTCTGTTTCAGTAGCCATGCTTATCCTCTCCTTCTTGCAACTTTTGGATAGTCCGCAAGTTTGTTTTCAATTTTTTCTAGTCCATGAAGAGTACGCACTCCACCTATTTTTTCTAAATAATCATAGTAGTCATTACTAGAATATACGTATTTTTCTAAATAAGTTTGTACCGTTTCATCCTTAGTGGATGCATCTAACCACTCTTGCCAATGGGTCTCATCAAAGGAATAAAGACCAGTTACTTGGTTTGGATGTGCCCCATAAGGAACTTCCACAACCGCATCGACCGTAAAATAAGGAATTTTCGTTAGCGCTGGATCCTTTTCGATGACTTCATCATGAACGATTTCTTCTGCCGTAATGATGACAAACTTCGCTGCATGAGCAATTTCCACATCACTTGCTACATTGCCGTCAATTTGGCAATTCCCATAGCGGTCTGCACGATGAACATGAATAATCGCAACATCTGGATAGCAAGCAGGAATTAATTCGATTGGTTGGTTTGTAAATGGATCAATAATCGTTTTTGAACCACTATACGCAAGTGTATCTGTTCCAAGTGAAGAACGAGTTGGATAGAAAGGGAGCCCCTTAGCAGCAGCCATAAATCTCCATTGGAATGCTGCATTCGTTGTTTCTGATAATACTTTTAGGCGTCCTGATTCTACCGCTCTTCTTGCTGGTAAAAATAACCCACGAACTTCATCAGCAAATCCATAAGCGACTTCGGCCTTCGTAATATTTCCAGCTGCAGAAAGTAACTGCCAGTCATGCTGGGAGCCATTCGCTCCAATCGTTAAATCACCAATTCCTTGACGGATGATTTCATGCACCGCAGCAGTAGGTGTTCTCGTTGAACCCATTCCACCAAAAACAATATAATCTTCTTGCTTAACTCCTCTTGTAATGGCTTCTTTTAATGTCGTTGTTTTATCCTTTTTTGCCATCGATTTATGTTTTTTACGGAACTCTCTCATTTTGTCAGGATGTTCCCAGCCGTATAAATAAGATGTTTCTGTTGTAACGCTCATTATGAACTTCCTCCCAAGGAATTATTTTTTGTTCACTGCTTTTGCTACTCGGTCTCCGAAGAATTGAATCAGTTGGACGATAATGATTAAAATGATTACGGTAATCAACATCACGTCGTTTTGGAAACGGTAATACCCGAAACGAATCGCAAGGTCACCGATGCCGCCCCCGCCAACAATACCTGCCATTGCGGAATAACTTAATAAGCTAATGATGGTAACGGTAAGACCAGAAATCATTCCTGGTTTTGCTTCCGGTAATAGGACATCCTTAATAATTAACCATGGTGATGCGCCACAAGATTCAGCTGCTTCAATCACGCCACGATCAATTTCTCGTAGAGATGTTTCTACAAGCCGTGCATAAAATGGGATGGCAGCGAATGTTAAGGATACACTCGCTGCTGTTGGGCCCATTGATGTTCCAAGAATCAATTTTGTTAATGGAATCAGAACAACTAACAAGATAATGAAAGGAATCGAACGGATAATATTAACAATCGTTCCTGCAACCGACTGTAGGATGCGATTTTCATAGAACAAGCCTTCACTCGTTACAAACAGAGCAATACCAAGTGGAATCCCGATAATAATCGCAAATA
>CAWBCW010000029.1:0-12980 GCA_963787345.1 uncultured Bacillaceae bacterium
TTTGAGATGAAGTCTTTTTGTTTGCTCAATTAAAGCGTCCTACAATGGTAAACGTCAAATAGGCCTCACCTATAATTTAGATGGTGCCTATTTGACGTTTACCTAGTATAAAATAAAATGAAAGAACTTGATAAGAACCTAATTATTTATTCAAAGAGAGTATCTAGACAAATCGAAGCAAAAATTAGAGCAATGGGAATATACTGCTGCTTTAATCATGTATTAATTACAATAGTAAATCATACAAAAAGGCATCCTTTTGGACACCCTTCTATAAAATTCCAGCGCATTCCTTCCAGCATATCCTCTAGTAAGGCTAGCTTTCTATATGAAGTAAATCATTCTATTAGTCAGCAAGTAGACCCACGCCCGTTATATAAGGGTACAAACCATCCCTAGCCTAATCTTTACTTTCAAGCAAGTCTCTTACAGTTTTAATTTCTTCAATTGATAAGGGACCTGTTTTAACTAGGTTAAAGATTAGTTGTTCCTCTTTTTTATCATTCTTTGGCTCAAAATCTGTTTTCGCCTCGATTAACAAGTATTCTGGTGTGATTGATTTATTTTTTAAATCAACAGGAGCAATCAACAATTTATCTTTCACAAAATTCAACACGACATAGGTTTCCTTTTTTCCTTCAATGATATAATGGGTCTCTTTAGAGACAGCATCTACGTATCCAAGTACTCCAGGTAATATTATAAGAACAATAAGAAGATTTGGAACCCCTAGTATATAATTTTTATTAATAAAAACTAACCGGTAGATCCAATAAAAAATGCCTGCTAAAAACATAGAAGCAAGTGACAGAAATAGAAAATCCAAGTAAAAAAATATACTGAAGGGATCACTAAAGTTTAAAATAGGCTTTAACACATTTAACAAAATTAAAGCGTTCATTACTGATATGGTTATTAAAAATATAATTGATTTATGACTTACTTCTATATTTACTTTTTCTGAGAGAACTTTGTTTTGAATTATGTATTGAATTTTGGAGAGTATAAATTTAAAATTCTTATGATACATTTCAGGCATAATGAATATACCGATCGAAAGCAATAACAAAAGAATGCTATTTTTTGCTATGAGTGTAGGATCTAGGCTGATAAATGAAGTTGGGTATTTATAAAAAATAGAAACACCAAACTCAAATGAAAATGTAATACCATAACCTAATATAGGAACTGGAGCAATCCAAACTGCTAAATCCCATTTCTTGAGGGAATTTTCTGATTTTCCTTTTCTGCCTCCTACTTCCACATTATCACTAATATTTAATTGTTCTTGTTCCATTTTTCCCCCCATAAACATTATTTCTATGTAAATATTAGTATAACAAAAAACCTACCAGACCAGAATAATCAAATCATGTATTTTAATATTTTAAGGCTGTTTATAAGGAGATTTTACATCGGTATTTAGAAATTTAAAATCGTGGCCTAGCAGCATTAGATGTGTCTAGACTTGCTCTAATGTTTCCGTTCTATTCTCTTTTCAACTAAGTTTAAGCCGAACCCTAAGTACAGAATTCCAGAAATATCTTCTAAAATTTAACGTTAGGATTCAAGTTTATTTAAAGAAGTTTCTCCGTTAAATGGCCCTTTAATGAAATGAAAAAATAAAGGGCAAATTCAAAGAAGCCAATCAGAACAGGGTCCGAGCGAGTCTTCTCCGACACGGCCTGCAGCAAGTTTGCTTCCGGCGCGGTCTCCAAAGCCTCGCTCTCTGTGCAAATAAGTGAGTTTTCGCAGACAATTTATTATCCAGTCATACTAAGTAAGCACAAATACAAGGAAAGAATACAAGTCGGCGAAAGGCGTGCCGACCTGTATTCTTTTTATTTTACAAACAGGGTGACTGCATCTATCCGAGTCCGCGTCAAACCATTGGAATGCTGAGAAAGTCGCAAGGAAGGGCGTCTTGCGATATTCTCAGCACCAGAACTTGCCTCCCAAGTACAGTCGGCAAATTCTTTTCCAATCGTTTGACGCGGGAGCTAATAATATAGTTTGTGATCCAAACTCTCAGAACCAAGGCACATCACGCTTGCAGCGTCATGTGATGCAAACGAATTAGAAATATGCGTGGAAAGTAAGTAAGGAAGGAATCAAACAACAAGTAAACGTTTCTTCGAATATTGATTTCTTGTTATAAAAATATCTAAGTCCGCCCTAGTCTCCTCCGCCTGCCACCTCCAGCGTTGCTTCCGGTTGGAGGCTCCAGAGCCTATGGCTAAGAAGTCTCAATTCCCCTTCTAATATAGTTCCTATAGATTACTGCTCAACAATTAAATAACCCTTGAATTCTATTTTAGGATCTTAAAATCAGTTAATATGTATGATTTAAATGGTGGTCCTGTAGGACAGTTATTCCCCTTTTAACAGTGACCATGGAGCATTAAATTTTAATAGTCTAGTCGCCTGTCGCTCTCGTAGCTAGGGGGACTTATAGCTGTTTGATAGAAATATACAGATTGATAGATTTAATTGTTTATCTAGTTCATTCCACGTGTGAGGCGTAGCCTCGCAGAACATTCCGATCATGTTTAGGGCATTCTTGCAACCAGGTGACGCCCCGAATGACATTGAGGACGGTTCTCATGTTTCCCTAATTTTTACTAATTCGGGAGATTTTGAGTTTTATCGTGAATCGGCTTGCTAAAAAACAACCCACCTTTGATGAAATACCCTGTGGAGTTTTCTCTCCACAGGGTATTTTTCTGGGATACGGTCCTGTCTCTATTTCCCACGATACATATTTATTGAATAATAGAGGTGGTTTTTCATGGCTTTTTCGGCTTCTTCGGGATTTTGATCTTTTATTGCTTTTATGATTTCTGGTAATCCTTCGATGATCGCTTTTTTGTGCTTTCTTTCAAATTCAATTAGGTTATCTTTAAAGGTCATGACAATGGCACTCATAAACATATAAATAAGTGGGTTTTTCGTGCTTTTTGCTAGAAGAATATGAAATTGAAAGTCGGCATTTAGCACTTCTTCTACCGTATGCTTTTCTAAATCGATATTTGATAGGCAATTTTCAAGAGTGGAAAAAGAGGCTAAGTACGGGTAGGAAGGAGTTGAAAGTATGAGAAGTGAGGTAAGTCAGGAAACTTCTTTTTATTCGTACTATATCAATGACGAATTTTATGAAAATCTTACGAAGGAAATTGAAAATTTTTCTGGGGATTTTAAGCCATTACAGGATCGGAGAATCGAGGATGAATGCAAGCAATTGATTTTTAAAGAAGCCCGATTGCTTGACGAATTAAAATTAGATGAAGTGTTGGGTGTATATAGTGACCAATGTTTGTATTGGATTCCGATTACGCCTGGGGGAGGTGATCCAAGAAAAGAAGTTTCCCATGCTTTTGATGATCGAAGACGGTTGGAAGACCGGATTTTTAGATTGAAAACGGGCTATGCCCATTCACAAATCCCTATGTCAAGAACGCGTCGAATGCTGACCAATATTGAATTTTTACAGGGTAGTTCCGTGAATGAAGTCCGAATCCGCGCCAATTTTATCCTCTATGAGTTACGGACAGGAACCGTTCGAAGTTATGCAGGATGGTACGGATATAAGCTAAAAAGAGAAAATCAAAAATGGGAAAAAATTGATCTGAAGATGGTCAATTTAATCGATTGTAATCAAGGTCATGAAAACTTGACTTTTATGCTATAGACCATTCCTAGAAATGGAGGATGCAATGGAAGATTCTTTTGAAACAAATAGAACCTTCCCCTTGCTTCCCCTCAAACCCGATTCCTACGCAAAGTCTCAAAAAACAATCCCACAAACAAAGTCAGTAATAGAATTCCCGAGTAATTTGTGATCATATGATTAACGACTAAAGATGAATTAAAATAATCGACAAACTCGTCCGCTTTCTGTCGGTAAATGATAGGTGGTAAACAAGTTTAATAGAAAATAATACCGTCCACCCAATCGTTAAGAGATCAGTAGAGAGATGTAGATTTCCGAGGATAATCGTTAGGATCAATACCAAAACAATCACGGGATAGTATGTGTTTGAAAAATAGGCAAACGACAGCTCATCTAAATGGAGTGGCTTTTTGAGCATTCCCACTAAATAAAAGACACTCCCGAAGTACGCGATATTTTTCCAGAACCCTCGATTGGACCGTCTTGCCAATAAAATAGCTACTACGGTGGCAATTGGCCAAATGGCATCAATGAGGGAATCATCGTATTTGATACTCCCATAACAGAGAAGACCTGCACAGACTAAAATGAAACCATTCATCACTCTTATCGTAATCGTCATTCCTTTAACTCCTTTTTCCACATTAATAGGTTTATCATACTATTAAGTATAAGTGAAATTTGTCATGTTTTGTCGAATGTATTCAAAGATTTACCAAATTGGACTAAGATAGTACTAGTACTTTCTATAGGTTTAAGATATAAGACTGATTTATGGAATCAACATCAAACTGGAATGACGCTGTTACGTAGGAATAGCCAGCACAGTGAAAGTAGGAGGGTCATTTTGTTGCTTATGTCGAAAAACTAGAATCTATCAATCTATAAAAGGAATGAATCTGTTGCAAATTGAACGAATTTTTTATCCGATTGAAACATTAGGATATGGAAAAAGAATTGGGATTTGGACCATTGGTTGTTCTCATGGCTGTGATAACTGTTGCAATCCAGAGCTTTGGGATTCAAACCCCAATAAAAACCTTTCCTTATCGCAAGTTTTTACGATGCTAAAGTCGATCAATCAGCCTGTAGATGGTGTGACGATTTCAGGCGGAGATCCCTTTCAACAGCTGGAGGAGTTAGATGAATTGGTTTCATTTATTGCAGCAGAGATCACCGACGATATTCTAATCTATACGGGCTTTACTCTGAAACAGCTGCAGAACTGGAACAATGACCATGTCACAAATATTATCGAGAAAATCGCTGTTCTCATCGATGGAAAATATGTTGAACATCTGAATGATAACAGATCATTACGAGGTTCCTCGAATCAACAAATCCATTTATTGAATGAAAACTATCGGGAACGATATCAACAGCAATTGCAGGGAAATCGTAAAGTTCAAACGGTATCCGTCAATCAGGACATCCTCGCATTCGGAATCCCAGTAAAACACACGAAAAGTACCTTACAAGAAGTACTTCCTCAATATGGAATTTCCATGAAGGATGAAAATAAATAGATATACATAGGAACTGGAAAAAGTAAGTGTTGATGAAAAAACGCCATTAGCACATTTATGCATACTACTAGCTTATTTCCAACATTAACACTAGCACAATTATTATAAAAAAGAGGTGGAATGATGACGACAGAAGAGCAATTAAAGCCCAGTGCATGGGAAATGGAATTAGATCGTTTCAAGTCGATTAAAACGACCTTTATTTTAGAAGGAAATATTTTTGATTTACATGCCTATTCATTGGAAATTGAGGGAGAAAGAAGGTGGATGATCTGCTCCGTTGGATCATTATCTTTTTCAATACCTGACAGGTCAGGGATATGGAACGGTTATTTACTATAATCATGTGGATGGCTTTTATAATGAATACAGTGATGCCCATGTGAAGTCGTTTGCGGCGCTTGCCAAAGGGAGAGAAAGAAAACCAGAAGGGAATGGGGTCAATACACCACCCCAGTATGCACAAGAGCCAATCGAAAAAGGCGATCAAGTCCATCAAAAGACATTAAGAGCCACGGTTGGAAAAGCAACCGAAATGATCCGCGAAGCAATGGAAACAAGCAGTCATCCTGTAGCGGTTATTTTAAATCTATCGTCCCGCTATGTCAGCTCTCCGCAAGAATTGAATGATGAGGAAAGATTGTTTTATTCGCGATTATTTCTCACGACCCAGAAGCGGAAACAGCATCGAGTGGAAGGTACGGGCCAACACTTGAACAATCTATTATTCTTTATTAGCGATAAATCCAATGATATTCCAGCATGGCTCTATCTCGACAATCCATATGCGAAAATATTACATATTCCAAAGCCTGATCGAAAAACAAGAGCTCGGTTTATCGAAAGTCAGTTTCATGGTTTTACCGGTTCTAAAGAAGTGACGGAAACAGAAGAGCGGAAAAAGCTCAAGCAACAGTTTATTGACTTAACCGAGGGTTTTACGAATATTGAATTGAATGGCTTACGAGTTCTGTGCAAACAAGAGGAAATCCATATTCGCAAAATTGCAGAGGCGATTCGTTTATACAAACATGGTGTGAAAGAAAACCTTTGGGAAGAAGTAGGAAAGGAAAAAATGAAGAATGCCGAGGAGAAAATTGAGAGCCGGGTGAAAGGTCAAAAGACAGCTGTCACGCAGACCTTAGATATTTTAAAAAGAGCGGTTAGCGGTTTATCTGGTCTACAGCATTCTTCTCATTCTAGTAAGCCAAAAGGAATTCTTTTCTTTGCAGGTCCAACGGGAACAGGGAAAACGGAATTAGCCAAAACGATTGCAGAGTTAATGTTTGGGGATGAGTCATATTGTTTACGGTTTGATATGAGTGAATACCAGCAAAGTCATTCGGATCAAAAACTATTAGGTGCACCTCCTGGGTATGTAGGATACGAATCTGGTGGACAATTAACCAATGCGGTCAAAGAAAATCCTTTCTCGATTCTATTATTTGATGAAATTGAAAAAGCGCATCCGTCGATTTTAGATAAGTTTTTACAAATCTTAGAAGACGGGCGGATGACAGATGGACAAGGTGAAACCGTTTATTTTTCCGAATCGTTAATTATTTTTACAAGCAATCTCGGAATTTATACAAAAGATGCCGGTGACCATCGAGTGGCCAATGTCACTCCTGACATGCCCTATCATGAAATGAAAGAAAGAATCCTTTTAGCCATCCAGGATTATTTTAAATTAGAGCTTGGGCGCCCAGAAATTTTAAATAGAATTGGCGATAATATCGTCGTCTTTGACTATATACGAGAAGATGTGGCGATTCTGATCCTACAGCAGCAAATAGAAAAAATTACAAAGGCCATGAAGGAGCAGAAAAATATTTCGTTAACCTTAAGCAGCGAGGCAGAACAATTTCTGACTGAAAAAGCTTTAGGCAATCTTGAAAATGGCGGTCGTGGGATTGGGAATATTGTTGAATCGATGTTTATCAATCCACTATCTCGTTACATGTTTGATCACGACATTCGAGAAAATGGTTCTCTACATATTCTTTCAATCTCCCAGGAAAATGACATTGTCACATTGGAGTGTGAGTTGGGTCATGTATAAGATGTACGGAATCACGGATATGGGACTTGTTCGGGAAAATAATGAAGATGGATTTTTGTTACATGATGTTCTAATCACAGAGGGGGATTACTCTTTCGAAAAGGATGCACCGATTGTCGCAGTGGTTGCTGACGGAATGGGTGGGGCGAATGCGGGAGAAATGGCCTCATTCCTGACTCTTGAAAGCTTTGCTAGATTGGAAGACCCAATCGAATATGAAAATGACCTAAAAACGCTCATCGAAATCAACATCCAACAAAAGTTATTTTCTCATATGGACAAACACCCTGAAGCAAAGGGTATGGGCTCGACCATCGCAGGAATGGTTTGTACATCGGAAAAGGCTTTTATTTTTCATATAGGGGATAGCCGTGTCTATCGTTTTCGAGACGGGTTTTTAAAACCGTTAACAAAGGATCATAGTTTAGTAGAATCATTGTATAGAAGTGGTCAAATATCACTTGAGGAAAAACAACATTTTCCACAGAAAAATATCATCCTACGGTCCCTAGGGGAAAAGGGAGTAGAAGTCGAAATCAATCCTCTTCCCTCATTGCCTGAAGTTGGGGATTTGTTCTTGGTTTGCAGTGATGGGATTACGGATGATTTGACTGACGATGAGATCGAAGACATCCTGTGCCGACAAGGATCCATAGAGGTGCAGGCAAAGAGGTTGATTGGATTAGCAAAGGAGCGGGGCGGGCACGACAATATGACCGTCGTTCTTGTAGCATGTAACTGAGAAAAGAGGGGAAATCATGAGTGAAATAAAGAAGGACACAGATGATTTTTTGACGTTAATGTCGGGGCTAACGAATCAAAAAGATAAAGTGAACGAGATGTATCTCAATGGAGCAAAAAAATCAAAAGCCTATCAATTGATTCAACAGCTGAACAATTACAAATTTATTTCTCCTAAAGCGAAAAAGCTGGCTTCTGACCTTAGAAAAATAAATCTTCAAAAAGAGTCATTACCAGAAATACAAAAGGAATTCAGCAAATTAGAACAACTACATAATAGCTTTGAAAAACTATTGAGAGAATCTAAGTCAAAAATAAACAGCAATCAATACGAGCTTGATCTTGTGTCAACGGACGAACTAAATTCTTTGAGAAAATCTAAACCGTCACTGTTTCAAAAAATCAATCTTGTGGCAAAAGGTGGTTCAAGTTCGGTCGAACAAGCCTTTCGTAACTATTTGAAAACCCACAAGGAACCTGAGGTCGCACAAGAATATGAAAGAATTCGGTCACCAAGGCTGAGGTCAAAGGACCAGGTTCGGGGAGATCTTTTTCGTTATGGGGGAGCGGTGATTGGAGCGGTATTGTTTATTTTTATTTTAAACGCAGCTTATGCCAGTTTCCTTGCCAATCGAAATCGGTTTCATATTGCTATCATTGATTTTTCTTATTCTTGGGTTTAGAAGGGTGAATGAATATTTTCGAACCTATTCACAGTGCCTTCTAATCGTCTATAGTACTGGTTTTGTACTATTAACATTACTACAGGGATTTGGAAAGCTTCCAGAAACCTTTCAATTCTTGCAATTGCGGGAGCTTCAATTGAAAGTCCTATCCGGTCTGCTTGGCGGACTCTCTGGAATATTCTTAGGAGGCATTCTTAATTTCATTCCTTTCGATAAGACTTTTAACATGCCAGGCTTTATGGAATGGATGGAAAGAAGAACTCGTTTTTTTACCATTTCTATACTCCTATTTGGAAGCATATGGACGATCGCCTTTAAAGACAATATGAATATTTATCATTTTGCAGAGGCAAAGATTTCACAGCATTTACATGAAAAACAGACAGGTTTCTGCTGCTGAAACACCGGGTGAAATTCTTGGGAAAATCCAGGTGCAATCCCAGCAGGTGTTTGTTCGTACAGAGCCAGATTTGTCTAATAAAGAAAACATTGTTGACGTTGTTACAGCGGGAATGGTCTTTGATTACTATGAAGTTAGAAAAGTTGGAGATACAGACTGGTTCCGGATTATAGAACCCAAATCACAGCAAATGGTGTGGATCAGTGGTTCAACAGTAGCAAAGCAATAAAAGGTTGGAGGGATGGAATTGAGCGAACAGCAGCGTACTGTCAGAATGGGTAACCAACAAAAAACGGTTAAAATGGAAATCGATGAGGATCAGGAGATGATCAATAACTCCTTTTTGAAGAAACGGGATCGTACGAATACCGTACGAATGCCTTCAGAAGCAGCTACAGTCAAAATGGGCGAAACGTTAGATACAGTTGTAATGGGGCAAAGCGAGCCAACTTCAGAGAATAACGGCTATGTACAAATCGGCGATTACCTCGATGGAAAGTATCATATCACGAGGAATCTTACCTATAATACAGGCGAGGCTACATTATTTATATGTGAATATAAAGGCCAAACTTTAGTAGCAAAGGTGTATCATCAAAATATGAAGCCAAAGGATGAGGTAAGTGAGAGAATCTATTCGATTCAATCAAAATACGTCATTCCTGTATTGGATCACGGAACGGATGTCTCGTCCGGACGCTATTATGAGATGTTACCTTTTTATGAAAAAGGAGATTTATCTAAGCATCTATCCTTTGACCATGACTTTTTAATGGAGGTTATTGCTTATTCCTTGAATGAAGGGCTTCATGCCATTCATGAAGCAGGAATCATCCATCGAGATATTAAACCGAATAATCTTTTTCTAAATGAAGATTCAACTTCCATTATCATTGGTGATTTTGGGATCAGTTCTACCCTTGACCAAGGGAGTGTTGCTTTAACTGAGAATGCCAATCGTACGAACGGTTATGCCGCACCAGAGGTTTATAGCCGCTATATTAGTGAAGAAAGTGATTATTATTCATTCGGAATTACACTGCTGGAACTAGCCATTGGTGAAAATCCGTTTAAACATTTAACAGAACAGCAAATATTAAAAATGACCTTAATGGATCAAATTGATATTCCAGCAAACATTCCTGATCGTTTAACAACCTTAATTAAAGGGTTAACGAGAAAGGACCGCAATATTCGCTGGGGCTATTCCGAAGTTAAAAAATGGTTGAATGGAGAACATGTTGCAGTTGCAGAAGATACGTTTAAACGAAATATCCGCCCTTACCGTTTTGAGGGGAAGGATATTAACAGTTTAGAAGAGTTAGCCATGATGTTTGCTGAAAACTGGGACGTTGCCAAAAAGCATCTCTATAGTGGGCTGGTGAAAGATTTTGTTGGGCAATTTGGTGAGGAATTTGAGGTAAAGGTGATGGAGTGTGAAGAAATCCGTGACCAGGACATGGGCATTCATATGCTTATAAACGGACTCCATCCAAATCCGCCGCTATGCTGGAAGGGTACAGTCTATCGTGACTTGACAGAGCTTGAAAAAATAATGAAAGATTTTCTCCCTAACGTGCATTCTGTTACAAATGAATTATTAGACCGCAATTTGCTACTTCCCTTTTTAAAAAGAAATAAAGTGGATCAGGAGCATGCTGATTTTTATCGTGAAGTACAGAAAATACAAGAAAAGGCAAAAGAGGATACAAGATATGCCTATTATCAACTAGCTTTTCTTCTTGGCGGACATCGTGAATTTCTTTATCAAGGCCGATCTTTTTCTACGATTGAGGATCTTATTACTTTTTTACATCAAAATCAAGACAGAATCGATGGAATCGCATCCGAGCTGATTCACAATCGCTATTTCTTTGCATGGCTTGCTCATAATGGTTATGAAAAACATGCTGAGCAGTGGAGAGCATTACGGTAGAAGGGGGGATCTGCAAATGAGTGGTCCGAAACATAGTCAATTTAGTATAGAGCAAAGACGGCAAATGGAGCTAGAACGAGAGCGGCAACGGAAAATTGAAGAAGAGCGCCGCCGTCGCGAACAGGAAAAACAATTATCGAATAAAATCGACCAGCAACTAGCACAATTAAATAGACTAAAGATCAAAATCCTCAAAGAAAGAGATGAACAGTTGAAGTTAGCTCAGGAAAATGGAGTGGAAGATACTTTTTTTACCTCTCAATTAGAGGATGAATCTAGCCGGTTGCTTGAGGAAATAAATGGTTATCTTAAAAATAGTGATTCTAAGAATCTAGCAGTTATGCAGGAGTATTTAACCGAACTGCAGAACCTTTTGAAAAAGATCGAGGCAGAGTGGAAAACTTGTCTAAAAAACTCCCAGTCAGAGCTGCAAGAAATCAAACAAAGGGAAGTGGAGCTAGAGCAAAGGCAATCCTTCTTAGAACAGTCTGGTGATCTTGTTGTTGAAGAAAAGCAGACTTATACGATCCCAACGTTTAAACAACATCCAGTAATAGAGGAAAAGATTGATTTGACAGGGGCGATTCAGCTTGCATTTGAGGAACTCCAGCCATATCTGGAGTCTCAGGATCGTACCTTTTATCAAGAAGTGAAGGGGCTGTATGATTCGATAGAGGATATTTATCATCATGACCAATTTGATCAAAAGTATAAAGCCCTTCAAATTGAAAAAAGAGTAAAGACCTTTTATGCTAGCAAAAAACGCTATGATCAAGAGCTGCAACAAATTCACAGGCAAAGAGAAGAATATGAAAATGTATATATCTATTATCAGTCATTATGTGATCTGCTGCAAAAGGACGAAAATCCTATTTACGAAAAACCTGCTGATGGACAATTAAATCAAATGAAAGCATCGTTGCAGGAGGAAATCAACGAGTTAAATCAACTTTATACCGTGCAACATGAAAGTGAATATATTCTACAAAGTGTCAATGAAATCATGGAATCACTTGGATATGATATTTTGGCAACCGATTATATGATTCGGAAAAAACAAAATGTACATCACAATTTGTATGAATTTGGGGAACAAGCCGTCAATGTTTTTGTTTCTGACAATGGAAGTGTCTTGTTTGAGGTAAGCGGAATCAGTGAGGGACCGAAGGAAATGTCTTCTTTAGAAAAGTTAAAGGTGAAAGAAGCGATGGATGCCTTTTGTACTGATTATGATGCGATTAAAGAAGGGTTAAAACATAAGGGAATCTTCTTAAATCAAGAAAGCCTCAATCCACCAAGTGAAGTATATGCCCGTTCGATGGATATTAGTAAGAAAAAGATCGTCAAGCAATCAAACAAAAATTCAGAGAAAAACAGAAGCGCACAGGTGAAAGTGAAACACTTAAAATCATGATAAGGAATAGATTTCCTTGCTTATCTTTTGGGAGGGAATAGACCATGAAACAAGTAAGAATATGCGAATTTTGCGGACATCATAATTCATTGGGAACCACCTTTTGTGAAAATCCCGATTGTGGCGAGGATGTATCCTACTTACCGATTACGAATTTGGAGGAACAAGAAGCGGAAGCAGCAGAAGTGGAATCTGCTTCAACACATGTAGAGATTCCTGAAGGGGAACCAGCAAGAACCGTAAGAATGACAGGTATTCAACTTGTAAATACCACTAGTGGTTATCAACTGTCCATTCCGATTGAAGGTGGTGTCATCGGCCGGTCTGGTAACATCCACATTGAACATTTTCAACACAATTTATTTGTTTCCAACCAGCATGCCCGATTCTCGATCACGGGAACAGGTTATACCTAGCCGATTTAAATAGCACCAATGGAACAAAAGTCAATGGTCAGCAACTATTAGCAGGACAAGAAATTCCTATTAAAGTAGGAGATCACATCATATTTGCAAACTTGGAGTATGAGGTGAGAGACAGGTAGT
>CAWBCW010000030.1:0-168088 GCA_963787345.1 uncultured Bacillaceae bacterium
GTCATAATATCAATCTACTCAGAATAATCTATTATAAAGTAACCTATACCGAGTACTACGTGCGGAAGTAGTTCAGTGGTAGAAGATTGACCGACTCGAAGAGTCTCAATCTGCAATACAAGACGTAGGCTTTTAGAGCACACGACACTAAACTTACTTCAAAAACTATACCAAATAGTATATGCGGAAGTAGTTCAGTGGTAGAACACCACCTTGCCAAGGTGGGGGTCGCGGGTTCGAATCCCGTCTTCCGCTCCAAGTTGATTTTATATGGCGGCATAGCCAAGTGGTAAGGCCAAGGTCTGCAAAACCTTCATTCACCGGTTCAAATCCGGTTGCCGCCTTCAAATTTATCATTTTTGCTTATATATAGATGTGCCGGGGTGGCGGAACTGGCAGACGCACAGGACTTAAAATCCTGCGGTAGGTGACTACCGTACCGGTTCGATTCCGGTTCTCGGCATCTTTAACAAATAGTAACGTGCCGGTGTGGCGGAATTGGCAGACGCGCACGACTCAAAATCGTGTTCCGTGAGGAGTGTCGGTTCGATCCCGACCACCGGTATCAACAAATAAGGTTGAACGTTTATAGAACCTTATTAAATCAAGGCTTTCAGCATTTTGCTGAAGGTCTTTTTTTATTGTTTAATTAGTACAGCACTTTTTTGAAAGGTCAGATGCGTAGTATCTGATGCAGAGGGACGAAAAGAAATTTGTAAAATTGCCAAAAGTCTGCGATTAGATTCATATATCTATAGGTTTAGTTCAGAATTATGTTAATATAATGAATAGAGATTTGAATGTTTGGAGGAATGAAAGATGGCTAGAAAAGCAAATAAAGATAATAGGTTAATGGTAAAAGTTTTTCCAAAAGATAAATAATATGATTGCTTACTAGGCGGAACTGACGTATATAAGGAAGCCAAATAATTTATAATCTCAACTTTTGTTGAGGGTTTATTTAGTTTATAAAAACAAAAAATGAGGAATTAATCATGAAGAAAAAGATTAAAAAGATCGCTGCTATTACTGGAATTACTTTAGGAATTATAATTGTTGGAAGTATTGTAACGTTCAAGATCATGGAGAACGCAAATGATTATGAAGCGAAACAAGCAGCCAGCGAAAACGGAACTATGAAAGAATACAAAGAATCTAAAAAGAACGAAGAACAAACGAAGAAGATAGTTAGTGGATTAGTTAAAAGTACTGGAATTGAACCTGGCTCAGATGAAGATATGGTTATATTTGCTATGCATAGGATGACTCATCAGAAAATAAAAGCCGAAGATAAATGGGGAGCTATTCCTATGACTCCAGAAAATATTCAAGAAATTAAAATTGCTTTAGAAAGCACTGACTATCGGAATGGTTCTGCTCTTATGGGTATCATTTCTAAATGGGAGCAAGGAGATTTTAATACAGTCGCTCAAGATCACAATTCGTTATGGAGCATGCAAGGTGGTACAATTGGTAAAGCCTATGGAACAATGTCAGCTGAAGAAGAACGCATATTTATAGAAAATAACTTCAAATAAGCCTAGCTTTTAGCCTAGGGCTTATTTTTTTATTTTTTATAAAAGTTTAACTTTATGCTTTATAAATCTAAATCATACGATAGAAATACTATGAGGTGATTATGAGTACTACATCTATCTTTGGTTCAACATACTAACGAATGAAGTATTCTATGTAGGAATGGGAACAGGAGACAGACGATTTCAGACAAAACAAAGAAGTTTGTGTATTATGAAGACAATAATTATGCTGTTAGATTAGTACGAACAGGGTTGACTGAGGATGAAGCAAGGCAACTTGAAAGAGAGTATATTGCTGAACTTAATCCTTGTTGGAATCAAATAAAGAGCAGAGAACGTACTAATAGAGGCCATGTGATGCTAAAAAGTGATTGATCTTGATATGTATTATTTTCTTTGGCCAAGGAATTTCTCCTTCTCTACTTAAAATAGTTACGGATAATACTATAACTCTAATTCTATTAAATGGGAAGATCTGAAAGAATACTAAGGGAAAACGTTATTCACTTTTAAAGGTTTAAGGGCTTTAAGGCGAAGGAAAAAGGAGAACCTATCAGCATAATGACTGAGGAGTCTCCCTTTTCGAACTTTTTGTTGCTGCTCTGTACTCTTATAGCGGTAGAGGATCCATGCTTTGATCATTTGGTGTTAAATCGATTCCATAATCTTTGGCAAAAACCATATACGTGTCAACTAATACATTTTCTGTGTTTTCGTCTAATGTGAATACTCTGGCCCCACGAAGTTTGTTCTTATCTGTTCCTGAAAGACCGTAAGTACCAAAACCAGCACTTCCTGCGTATCCAAGTAATACACCATAGTAGTTTCCATGATAGGTATTAATATGATCGTGTCCACAGAAAACTCCTTTAACATCACCGCGATCTAATATTGCAGAAAATATACCACTATTAATAGGTCCTGGACATTCATCTTCATTTCTCTCACCGACAATTTGATGCTTTTGAACGGCACGTTCATGAGCAGCAGCAGACCTGTCATCGACACTTGAGAACCACATAAAACGATGCTCCCATAGTGGAATGTGCATGAACATTAAAGCAGGAATTTTACGGCGATATCGCTTTTCAATTTCTTCAGATGTTTCGTAATACCACTTCACCTGATTTCCACGTATCCAATCCCATGTTGGGTAGCCTTTAAAGTCTTGTCCTGCAATTTGGGAAGGAGCATACCGACCGCTGTCTAGTAACCAAATATTGAATGCAGGTCTATTTCCTTTAGATTGATGAATTAGAATATTGCTATTCCCTGTTCCTGTAATTCCCCTTTCACTAGGCTTATTTAAGTTATGTGGATAAGACATATAGAATTTAAGCATGGCTTCTTCATCGAGGCCACTCTTAGCTGTTGAATCTTCATCATGATTTCCAAAGGTAATCGCCCAGTAAATGCCTCTCTTTTCCATAGGTTGTGCAAGATTATTAAGAGCTTGTTTATTTTCTAGTGGAGAATCTACACCAGAAGCAATATTATCACCATTTAGGACAACAAAGTCTGGCTTTTCAGCATCTAGTACTTTTTCCATCAGTTCAATGGTTCTGCGGTCAATTCTTTCATCATCTTGGGTGTCATTAAACTGTACAATTTTAAATTTTCCATCCTGATTAAAAGATAATTTTCTCTCATAATTGGCTTTCGCAGAGGCAGTTGGGGTCTCCATACCTAATAAACCTTCAGGAAGCCCAGTTGCACCAAGGGTTAAAGCAAGTGTACTAACACCGCCAACTTTAAGAAACTTTCGTCTGTCAATCCCTTTTTCGTCAAAATTGCTCATTCTTCCATCCTCCATTCATATCATCAATATTTGATCCGACCCTTTTAATATAAATCGACAATGATAAATAGAGGTGACGAAATAGTGAAAAAAATGTTAATATGTGTCAATATTTTGTTATAAGATATTAAGGAAATTCTATGTTTATCGCAGGACTTTAGGGTTAGTGATTAATTAAAGTTATTTGTCAAACTTGGTTAGTAAAGGTAGGTTGGCCTTACAAGTGTAAGAGTTTCCGTCTGGAGTATAGGATGTATTATAGATTGTTATTATCTACCTATTTTATTATTTATTACTAATATTAATTGTAATAATTTACAGGAGTTTCCTCTCATTTTTATTTGCAATTTCTGTGAGGTGGCAGCATCCGTAAAATAGAAAATAATTAGGATATTTATTGAATCCATAAGCTAATCCATTCTATATGATAGAATATGAAATAATAAATTAAAAAACTAGAGATGAACATAATGATGGAGGCTATTTTGAAGAAAAGAAAAGGGATTATTGGCATCGGTATCGTATTGGTTATGGGAGTGGTATTCATGGTCCTTCGTTTTGGGGGAGAATGGTTAGTCGAAGAAGATAATATCGATGAAATTGATCAGGCGGTAATTGTTCTTCTTATGGGGAGTGTCGGTGATCGTGCACTTGGGGCCGTTGATCTCTATGACCAGGGAAGGGCAAAAAGCATTGTTATGGTGCGATCTCATTTGTCAGGATATGAGAAGCTGCAGGAAAAAGGAATCACCATCGCAGGGGATGCGGATAACAGTCAGATTGTATTGGTCGGGTCTGGAATACCCCAAGAAGATATTACGATTATTCCTGGAAATGCTCAAAGTACGCAAGATGAGGCCGTTGCGATTAAACAGTATTTAAACAATAAACCGGATGTGGATACGATTCTTCTTGTTACATCTAAATTTCACTCCCACCGATCAGAACTTATTTTTAAAAAGGCGTTGGCTAATTTAGATGTTGAAATCTATTCTGCACCAACCCCCTATGATCCTTTCCAAGCAAGGGGCTGGTACAAGGATCGAGAGGATATTCAAAGGGTTATAACGGAATATATTAAACTTGCCAATTACTTTGTATTTGAACAGTGGTCGCTGTGATTACTCAAAAAAATATCGAGGTGGGGAAAATCGTAGAGTTTTATTCAGCCTAGAGGTTGATTGATGGTCTCACAAACTTTGTTACTATTAATAGATAACTAAAGATAAAAATGGGGAATGATGGATGAAAGAGATTATATTAATCGTAGCAGAAATCATTAACACAATGCATGACGTTATTCTAGATTTAAGCGTATTTTTAGGATTAGATGTAACGGATAAGGATTTGCATCTATGGATTATGGGGATAATTGGAATTTTTATTTTTGGCTGTACGCACGTATTCTTTAAATATCTTTCAAAATATGGAATTATGGCTATTTCCTTTGTCTATTCCTTTACGGTAATGGTTGTGATTGTCTTTGCCATTGAGATCCAGCAGCAATTAACAGGGCGTGGTCAAATGGAATTTAATGATGCTGTAATGGGTCTATGGGGATTTCTGCTATTCTTTGCCGCTTTTCTTTTATTAAGACTGATCCATAAAGGGGTTCTATTCTTGATGAAGAGAAAAAATGGGAAAGCTGCTAAGCGAGAGTTTCGATCTAATTCAAGTAAACGGTTATAAACGACATTTAGCTCAATACAAACTTTTGGTCAGTCCTTACAGCAAAGGGGACTGACCTTTTTTTATATAATTTTGCGCAGCACCTAACTAATTATCGTTTCCTTGTTTGAAAAACCAGCGGCTTTCGGGCCTTTCGCGCGGTGTTAAGTTCATAATGAAATATCCGATAATCAGAATTAGAATAACAACAGCAAAAAGAACGGTACTGATTGGGTCAGAATGCTCTACAATAATTAAACGAATCATTGCGGTGATGCCGATATAGATGAAATAGCGAAGTGGGAAATGATAATGTTCTTTGAAATATTTCACTATCATAGTGATGAACTCGAAATACAAAAAGAAAATAAGGATGCTTTCAAGAAAAAGTTTGTAATTACTGGCCTCGCCTTGAAATAGATAGCCGGCAAAGATGATCAATTCTCTCACTAATAAAAGTGAGAGAATGATCGCCAAGAACACGAGAGTTGTGTTCAAAATAACTTGAAGAACCTTTGGAATAAGGTCGATGATCGTTGTAAAATCCTTTTTTGTCTTTGGCATTTTTAATTCCCTTCAAATCTAAAATAATGACGATATTAGTAACCGTATCTAAAATATAGTTTTACATAATAGAGGTAAAAATTCTACGTATTTTAAGGTATCGCCTCGTACGCTTAAAAAAGCGCAGCGTCTTTTATCTATGGGACTACGATAAACTTGTCCCAGAAATCTTCTGGTGCGAGAGGAGGACTATAGAGAAATCCTTGTACATGAGTGCACTGCTTCTTTCGTAAAAGATTTTCCTGCTCCTGCGTTTCAACTCCTTCCGCAATGACATCAAGCTGTAAATGGTGGGCCATTGAAATGATGGTCGTTACAATGGCATCGTCCTGTTTATTTCCCGTAAGATCCTTAATAAACGAACGATCTATTTTCAGCCGATCGAATGGAAGGTGTTTTAAGTAACTGAGGGATGAATAGCCTGTTCCAAAGTCATCAATGGCGATTTTACATCCTAATTGTTTGAGCGCTCCTATCGTTTCTGATGCATGCTCCATATTCATCATCATACTTTCTGTAATCTCAAGTTCCAAATATTCGGAAGGCAATTTTGTTTCGGCAAGAATTCCTTTTACCGTGTCAATTAAGTCTTCTGAGAAAAATTGACGAGAGGACAGGTTTACGCCAATGGTCAGAAATGGGAGACCATCATCATGCCAGTCTTTTAATTGGTTGCATGCCGTCCGAAGCACCCATTCACCAATTGGGATAATAAGGCCTGTCTTTTCAGCGATCGGGATAAATTGAGCCGGTGAAATCGGACCATATTTTGAATGCTGCCAGCGTAAGAGTGCTTCTACCCCATGAATTTGGCCAGTTGCAATATTGACTTGTGGTTGATAGACAAGGTGAAGCTCATTTTTTTGTAAAGCATAGTGTAGATCGTTCTCAAGAACAAGGCGTTCGAGTGCTTTTCCACCCATGCAAGGCTTAAACAATTTAAAAGGAACTTGCTGCTGTACGGCTTCCATAAGTGCGGTGTTTGCCTGTTTTAAAAGCTCGTCTTCGTTATTTCCTTGAGCCGGATACAAAGAGCCGCCGATTGTCACTGATACTTTTAAGAGTAAATGTTTTATTTGCATCGATTGATTGATTTGTTCTTGAATCAGTTTACAAAAAGCAGAAAACTCATCTTCCTGTTCCATGTCAGGGTAAACAATGATAAATTCATCTCCGGTTAGACGCCCGACAAATGCATGAGTCGGGGCATTTTCTTTTAGCCGATCTGCGACGGCTTTCAATATTAAATCCCCATAGGCATGGCCAAGTGCTTCATTAAAATGTTTAAACCGGTTGATATCAAGGATTAGAAATGCTAATGGTCTTTGTCTGAATAAATTCGGTATTTGTTTTTCTTTTAAATAACGAAGATTGGGTAGTTCTGTTAAATCATCATAAAAGGCTAAGTGCTCAATTTTTTCCTTATCCTTTTTCTGGTTTTCCTTCATTATATTGAAATTCATAACGAGTTCACCGGTTTCATCTTGACTCGTTGTTTTGATTACATCTTGTGTGTAATCACCATTTGCTAGTAACTTTGCTTGGCCGGCTACTTGAAGAATCGGTTGTGATAGCCTTTTTGAAAACCAGAGGATGACAATGATACCAGCAAACATTGAGAGTCCAAGAGTAATTAACAACACATACAATAAGCGATGGGCTCCCTCATTAAAATCGGGTAAATAGGCACCAGCACAGACAATCCAATTCCAATTTGGATCTTTTTCCGCATATGTTATTTTGGGTACATTCACGTTCGGGTTATCGGGTAATGGCCATTCATAGACGACAAACCCGCCACCATTACTGGCCGTTTTCACAATTTCTTGTGTCGAGTAGACTCCATCGGTTGTTCTCGTGTTCCAAACATTTTGGCCTTCAAAGTTTGGGTGGGCGAGTTCGACGCCTTCAGAATTGATAATAAAAATAAAGCCGTTTTCCCCTAAGTTAAGGTCCGGATTAATGGGGCGGTTCCCCATTGTATCTTTTTCTCCCAATATCGCTATTTTTACATTTTCTTGTGCTTCAGATAGGGAGACATTTCCCGCTTGTACTTGTTTATCCAACACATCAATCATTTCAATCGTTAATCTAACATTGGTCTGCAAGCCCTCAGACCCTAATTCATTTAAACTATTCGTGGATGACTGATAGCCAATGATTCCAATTAATAGACTTGGTATAGAAAGAAAGAGTAAAGACATAATAATCAATTTTTTACGTATAGACATTGTTACAGCCCCTTAAATGCCTTTTGTTTACTCATAATCAACTTTGCTGAAGGAAGTTAAATTGTACCATTCAACTATTATAGTACAATATTAATAAAAACAATGACATAAAAAGTTCCGAAATTTTCCCAAAAATGACGAAGTTGTCCAAGTCTGATTTTATTAAGTTTGGATAATTAATAGGGAGGCCTTTGTATATTCTGGAAATTATAAATAGAAGACTATACTTAGATAAGAAAATCGGATTGCCCTTTACTAAGGAAGAAGTGTTTGAAAATGTCAGTAATGAGAATAGGAAGAGCTGAACTAAGAGTACTAGATCTTGAACAATCAATTAACTATTATACAAGCCCTATAGGATTAGAATTAGTAGGAAGAAGTGAAAGAGGAGTGTGTGGGATGAATTTGATCAACATAGTCTTATTTTGCAAGAGGCTTGAATCCTCATCGTGTTCTATGTTTATGCACTAGATGTGGTTGGACTTGAGTATACGGAACGGAGAGATGGACGGGAATATTCCATCGATGTATAGGCAGATCATATCGTTGATTTTCTTATTGGCCTTTACACATACTTTCTTATGATAAGAGAATGATAGCATTGGTAATTAAATGAAAAAGAATATTAAAAGGGATATTTAGAGTTTATTATTTGCAATTAACTATTACTTCGAATAAAATTATCTTTAGTTAAGAGTAAAATGCATATAGAAAAGGATGAGTGAAAATGGCAAAAGTCGGTATTATTTCTGGAAGTTTACGTAAAGAGTCTGTTTCGACAAAAATCGGAAAAAATGTTAGTGAACTATTCCCAGCTGGATATGAAACAGAAGTAATTGAAATTGGAAATCTACCATTATATAACGAGGATATTGATCAAGATAATCCTCCTGCGGAATATACTGCCTTCCGTAACAAAGTAAGAGAAATGGATGCTTTTTTATTTGTCACACCAGAGTATAATCGTTCAATTACAGCAGCACTTAAAAATGCGTTAGATGTTGGATCACGTCCTTATGGACAGAATTCATGGGATGGAAAACCGGCTGCGATTATCAGTCAATCACCAGGTAACTTAGCTGGCTTTGGTGCAAACCATCATTTACGTCAACCACTTGTATTTTTAAATATGCCAGTTCTTCAACAACCTGAAGTTTATCTAGCTGATTCATTTAATTTATTAGATGACAATGGAAAATTCAAAAATGAAGATACGACTAAATTCTTACAATCATTTGTCGACGCATTTGTTGAGTTAATTAAGAAGTACAATTAATTTATCAGGCTTAACGGGTAGTAAAATCCCCACCTCAAGATTCTGAGTATAGTAAAAGAAGGTAGATGGGGGGAACAACTTCCCGTTAAGCTTCGATTGGTGAAATAAGGTTTATCTTTGGACTTCAGCGCTTAGATAAATCAATTAGGCTCTGCGTGACTAACCATCAGTGGGGGATGAAAGAAAACCCCACTAATGCAAGCTTCCACTTTATTATAAGAATGAGTAAGAAGAGGTTTTAAAATATAGCATTTTGAACCCCTTTACTCATGTGATATGATCATCATAATTGCTTGTTTTCTAAATAAATACATATTTCGACATAAATATGTATATTTTTTGCTTTTTCTATTGCATCGGTGTTAATCTTTTGTTAAGATAAATTTATTGATTGATGCGGGTGTAGTTTAGTGGTAAAACCACAGCCTTCCAAGCTGTTGTCGAGGGTTCGATTCCCTTCACCCGCTCTTTATAATCGTTGCTAACAACGCAGTATTTCGTTTCAGAGAGAACGAAGTATTGCGTTTTTTAATATTTTTTTATAGGAAATTGATTAGTGTGAATAGTGTCAAAAAATTAGAAAAGTGGTAGTGTCGAAGCGGTGATAGCACCGAAAGTGTAGAAGTAATAAGAAAAATGCTATTATCAAGCTGAGATAATAGCAAAAACTCAGGAAACTCGCAAAGATCTAAAAAAATGCGTCTATCGTTCCAGAGATAAACGCAAATATCTAAATAGAATCAAAATTATAAGGTTAACTCAACTAGAACTCAAGATCTGGTACGTATGATTCCCACCGCTAATCCCGGTAAACATGTCAGCAATCGAAGCAACTAACTTTTCCGCTTCGGATACAGGCATAGAAGGCTGTAAATATACAATCTGAATGGCATGTTTCGTATTTTCAGTAACAGCGGTCCGTTCTGAATCAACAAAAGGGCTGCCAAATGGACCGTTGTTATCAGCAGATAATATCAGGCGATGTAATGAATTGTCACGGCCGTTTAGCCCCCGATATTCTTCGTCATCAACACCTAACCGAACGGTGATTGTATCCCCTTGAATCTTTTCGCAATCATAAATTCCAAATGGGATTT
This sequence comes from uncultured Bacillaceae bacterium, assembly GCA_963787345.1. Taxonomy (GTDB): domain Bacteria; phylum Bacillota; class Bacilli; order Bacillales; family Cytobacillaceae; genus Bacillus_BD. Next base: position 10,173 of record CAWBCW010000030.1, read on the forward strand.
GATATTGCAAGGAAAAGAAGTTATTCAAATCTGTACCACTCTGGATCGATGGCAAATAATTTTGCTTTTGAATTCTGCGATATAAGGCCTCTACTGAATGGCGGTACCGATTAGGGTCTTTACCTGTTTTTTTGAACACTTGTCTCCATTCTTGGATTCCGGGAAAATCAGTCACTTTTTTATCACCCATTTCAAAAAAGAGCGATTCCTGGAAAAGTTGAAGACGTCCTTTTAACATTTGCGGAGATTCCCCAACGGTAATATCCTGATACTCAATAAACCCGATTTTAAAATCGGGCAAATACTCAAAGATTTCAGATGCTATCTTCATTTCCATACTTTCCAACTCCCAATCATCAATCAAATTCGCCCGTCGAATTTGTGTCCGGATTTTTCTCGAGCTCGCTCGAGAAACTCCCCTTAAAAATCCGAGACATCCGCCGGAGGCTTAACTTCCTTCAGCTAGGATTTGAACTCCGAGTGAATTGATCAAAACTTGCATTCATCTCAATCACTTATAATAATGAGAGACTTTTGTACCTGTCGCAAGCTTTCGATACACAAAAACATTTGCTGAAGGAAGTTAAAATTCGTTATCATAAATATCACATGAATGCTCATTTTTATCAAATCAAAAGGAGGTGCCTCCCGTGAATATCACACAACTTAAGCAAGAAATCATCCAATATAGTAAAACGATCGGCATTGATAAAATTGGCTTTACAACGGCCTCTCCATTCAATGAACTTAAAAACCGGTTGATTCGTCAACAAGAGCTGCAATATCAATCGGGTTTTGAAGAACCTGATCTTGAAAAAAGAACGAATCCTCGACTTCTCTTAGAAGGGGCCACCTCAATTATTTCCATTGCGGTTGCCTATCCTGCGAAAATGCAAGAACGAGTGACAAGTAAAAAAGGGGAGCGAAGAGGGATTTTTTCACGTGCTTCTTGGGGTCAAGATTATCATATCGTTTTACGTGAACGTCTAAAAAAACTCGAAGCTTTCATCCTTGAAAAAGTTCCGGAAGCTACATGCAAATCAATGGTAGATACGGGGGAATTAGCCGATCGGGCCGTGGCAGAACGAGCCGGAATTGGCTGGAGCGGAAAAAACTGTTCGATTATTACCCCTGAGTTTGGTTCGTATGTGTATCTGGGGGAGATGATTACGAATCTTCCGTTTGAGCCGGATACTCCAATGGAAGACCAGTGCGGCACATGTACAAAGTGTTTAGACGCTTGTCCGACTGGGGCTCTAATTCAAGGAGGGCAAATTAACGCGAAACGTTGTATTTCATTTTTAACGCAAACGAAGGAAATTATTCCTGAAGAATTTCGTGAAAAAATCGGAAATCGCTTGTATGGCTGTGACTCATGTCAAACTGCCTGCCCCGTTAATAAAGGAATGGATTTCCATCACCATTCTGAAGTAGAACCAGAACCTGAGATTGCGAAACCCCTTTTACAACCGATTCTCTCCTTATCGAATCGACAATTTAAAGAAAAGTTTGGTCATGTATCAGGGGCATGGCGGGGGAAAAATCCGATTCAACGGAATGCGATATTGGCTCTTGCTCATTTCAAAGAGGAATCATCATTGGAGGATTTAACAGAGTTACTCTATCATGACCCGCGTCCAATGATTCGAGGAACGGCTGCCTGGGCAATTGGAAAAATTGCTGGGAAAAATGAAAGTGATATTTTACAAAAAGCATACGAAAATGAGTCCAACGAAGCAGTGAAAAGCGAATTAGAAAAAGTTCTAAAAAACTTTTCGTGAAAAAGGACCAACTCCTTTCATATATATTTAAAGGAAGGAGTGACGAATATGCGAGAGCAGTTGCAAGCTCATTTACAAAAAAGGGTACAATCCTATGTTTCTCAAACAAGACTTTCCCATTCGGATGAAAAAATAGAAAAGAAGAGGGCATTGTTAGAGCAAAGACAAGCAGAATTGGTAAAAGTGAATGCAAAAGGATTTATTGATAAGGTTAAAAACAAACAGCCGGATATCGAACATGTTGATTACCATGTCCACCTTCAATATTTGATTAAACAGAAGAAATTGATGTTTATGGAAGAGGAAATTGAATTAAGGCGAGCAGAGTTTTATAAAGGTGTGTTAGTCGAGGACCATGAAATTCATCCATTTATTAAAGAGGAGATGGTGTTAGAAACAGAAACACCGTCAGAAGAACCACTGGAGCGTCAATCCAAAGCGAGATTTCATTATAATCGTCAAAAAGCGGTCCAATATGCAGAGAGATGGTGGAACTCCTACAACCCAGCCTATAAGAAATTTGACGTTGATTGTACGAACTACATTTCTCAATGTCTTCACCAGGGCAAGGCACCGATGAGGGGACATCCGAACCGCAATCAAGGCTGGTGGATGCAAAATGATAATTGGAGCTATAGTTGGTCTGTAGCCAACGCATTACGCTGGCATTTGGAAACGTCAAAAAGCGGCCTAAGAGCAAAGGCAGTTTCAAGTCCTGAGGAGCTATTGCTGGGGGATGTCATCTGTTATGACTTTGAAGGCGATGGCCGCATCAATCACACGACTATTGTCACCGGCAAAGATGCAAATGGAATGCCGCTTGTTAATGCTCATACAGCTAACAGTCGGATGCGTTATTGGGCTTATGAGGATTCAACTGCTTACACTCCTAATATCCAATATAAATTTTTTACGATTATCGGTGATGGCAAATAGAGAGAACTTTCTTGTTCCTAAAAAATAATGTTATAATATAGGATACAGTCAAAATATATTCAGCATAAGTCACGCGCTTTTATAGGTAGCTGATGAATGCAAATGTTTTTTTAGATTCAGTGGGGGTTTAAACCTGGCTGAATGAAGTTAGGCCTTCGGCGAGTCTTGCGATATTTATGGTATTTTATCGAGCAAGCTCAGGTATTATATCCGGGCGCAAATTCGACGGGGCGAATTTGATTTTTAGAGGTGAAAGAATTGGCAATTCATGTAGTCTTATATCAACCAGAAATCCCTGCAAATACAGGTAATATTGCTCGAACTTGTGCGGCAACAAATACATCTTTACATTTAATCCGTCCGCTTGGATTTTCAACGGATGATAAAGCGCTAAAACGGGCAGGAGTCGATTATTGGGATCTCGTTGATATCCATTATTACGACTCTCTTGATGAATTTTATGAAAAAAATCAAGGTGGGGAATTTTACTATTTAACAAAATATGGAAAAAAACCTCATTCTGATTTTGATTATCGTGATTCGGAAAAAAATATTTACTTTGTTTTTGGAAGAGAAACGAACGGTTTGCCGAAAGAAGTCATTGAAAATAACCGGGATCATGCCCTAAGAGTACCGATGACGGAAAATGTCCGGGCGTTAAATCTTTCCAATACAGCAGCAATTCTTGTATACGAAGCATTAAGGCAGCAAAACTATGCCCATTTAGCAAAAGATGGACCAAGTATTGAAGAAAAGGTAAGATAAGCAAAAAGGAGTTTAGGTAACCAATTGGGTTACTTGAACTCCTTTTTAGTTATTCTTAATTATTAGATTTTCCCGCGTAGATTCGATATGATTAATTTAACAAGTTATGAAGAAAGGGAGAATCCAGTGAATTCAATTATTGAAACCATCCTTAATCACCGTTCGGTTAGAAATTTTGAAGATAAGCCCCTTACAAAAGAACAAATTACAACGATCGTACAGAGTGCTCAATCTGCTTCAACTTCGAGTTTTATTCAAGCCTATTCCATTATTGGAGTTACTGATGAGGAGAAGAAGCGAAAACTAGCAGAACTTGCTGGGAATCAAAGTTATGTTGCTGAAAATGGCCATTTCTTTGTCTTTTGCGCTGATTTGTATCGCCATGAACTCATCAGTGAAATGGAACAAACCGATATGAGTGAGTCGCTCGAAAGTACGGAAAAATTCATGGTGATGGTCATTGATGCGGCATTGGCAGCGCAGAATGCGGCGATTGCAGCGGAATCAATAGGTTTAGGAATTTGTTACATTGGCGGAATTCGTAACAATCTACCAGAAGTTTGTGAGTTATTAAAAACACCAAAGCGAGTGATCCCACTTTTTGGCTTGGCCGTAGGGTATCCGGAGAAATTAAATGATAAAAAACCGCGGTTGCCGCTTCCACATATTTATCATGAAAACCAGTATGAACAAGATCCGTCGATAATAAAAGGACAACTTAAAGAATATAACGAAATCATCTCAAACTATTATAATGAAAGAACAGGGGGAAAACGCCAAGATACTTGGACAGAGCAAATGGCCGATATGCTTAGACAACCTCGAAGAATGTATATGCAAGATTTCATTAAGAAACATGGATTAAATATAAAATAAAAGCCGCAAATTGCGGCTTTTTTATTTCATCGGTTTATCATTATAGCCAGATGCAAAAATAACTGCGATGAACGTTACCATAACCCCTAGTACTAAAATTAGCCCCATCTTTTAGACCTCCTCAAGTAGTCTGATAAATTAAAATATTTACTATATTATAACGTATAATGGTTGTACTGGGAATGAATATACAGAAGAGATTCACTATTAAAATTCCGAAATGATGGAATATTAAGGTTTCTCCATCATATTAATCAATATTAAAGCTTTTCCTGTTTCAAGATTTCATTAGCCAAGTTCTCAATCCTTTTTGGCATGTTCGCTCATGATAAAGCATACATTGTAATAATCAGTCTACCAAAGTATAACAAAAGGGTAGTTGCATCTTTACTCTTCCTGTATCTATTGTTTATGGCTGTCACGAAAATCGGAGTTACTAGCTTACGGTTTTTATTTTACCTTTTAACTGCATTCAGCATAAGTTCTCTTACTTCTATAAGTGGTGAGTTGAATGCCAAAGCTTTATTCAATTCAGTGGAGATACAAATTTTGCTGAATGAAGTTAAAGCCTCCGGCGGATGCCACTGATTTTCAAAGGAAGTTTATCGAGCAAGCTCGATAAAATCCGGGCGCAAATACGCCAAGGCGAATTTGATACGTTCAGAGAGTATGGCTATATGGCTCGCAAAATGGGAGAAAGCGACGGGGAGGTTCATATGGATATATTAAAAAAAGTTCAGTTATATCGCCAAGAGGAAGAAATGCTGAAATGGGAAGGCACATTTGGAGAATATTTAGAGATTATTAAAGAGAAACCATGGGTGGCCCAGTCCGCACATTCACGGGTATATAATATGATTAGAGATGCCGGAGTTGAAGAAGTTGATGGAAATAAGAGGTATAAATTTTTCTCTAATCAGCTCTTTGGTTTAGAAGAGGCATTAGAGAGATTAGTAGAAGAATATTTTCATCCTTCTGCGAAGAGGTTAGATGTCCGCAAACGGATTCTTCTCTTAATGGGTCCTGTTAGTGGCGGTAAATCTACCTTGGTTACGATGTTAAAAAGAGGGCTGGAAGCCTATTCTTTAACCGATCGAGGAGCTGTCTTTGGAATTAAAGGCTGCCCAATGCATGAAGATCCCCTGCATTTAATTCCACATCACCTCAGAAAAGATTTTTATGATGAATATGGGATTCGAATTGAAGGGAATCTCTCGCCATTAAATATGATGCGTCTCGAGCAGGAGTACGGCAGCCGTATAGAAGATGTACTCGTTGAAAGAGTCTTTTTCTCTGAAGATCGACGGGTCGGCATCGGAACGTTCAGTCCATCGGATCCTAAATCACAAGATATCGCTGATTTAACTGGAAGCATTGACTTCTCAACGATTGCCGAATACGGTTCAGAGTCAGACCCTCGTGCTTATCGCTTTGACGGGGAGTTAAACAAAGCCAACCGCGGAATGATGGAGTTCCAGGAAATGTTAAAATGTGATGAGAAATTCCTCTGGCATCTTCTATCCTTAACGCAGGAAGGAAACTTTAAAGCAGGTCGATTTGCCCTTATTAGTGCTGATGAATTAATCGTTGCGCATACAAATGAAACAGAATATCGTTCGTTTATTTCAAATAAGAAAAATGAGGCTTTGCATTCTCGTATTATTGTGATGCCAATCCCGTATAATTTAAAAGTAACAGAAGAAGAGAAAATCTATGATAAAATGATTCGCGAAAGTGATGTATCAGATGTTCATATTGCCCCGCATACATTAAGAGTGGCAGCAATGTTTTCGATTTTAACGAGATTGAAAGAACCGAAAAAAGGTGATATCGATTTCGTGAAGAAACTGCGCCTCTATGATGGAGAAAACGTAGAAGGCTATAATCAAGCGGATGTAAATGAATTGAAAAAGGAATATACAGATGAGGGTATGAGCGGAATTGACCCGCGTTATGTGATCAACCGTATTTCATCTACCATTATCCGCAAAGAAATGACAAGCATCAATGCTTTGGATGTTCTTCGTTCGCTAAAAGAAGGGCTTGATCAGCATCCATCGATTACGACAGAATTACGAGAACGTTATTTGAACTTTATCTCGCTCGCACGAAAAGAATACGATGATATTGCGAAAAAGGAAGTTCAAAAGGCTTTTGTCTATTCGTATGAAGAATCCGCAAAAACGTTAATGGATAACTATTTAGATAACGTTGAGGCCTATTGTAATAAAAATAAGCTTCGTGACCCATTAACAGGTGAGGAAATTAATCCGGATGAAAAATTAATGCGTTCAATTGAAGAACAAATTGGCATTTCTGAGAATGCAAAAAAGGCATTCCGTGAAGAAATCCTAATTCGAATTTCTGCTTATGCACGTAAAGGAAAGCGATTTGATTATAATTCTCATGATCGTCTTCGTGAAGCGATTCAAAAGAAACTATTTGCTGATTTAAAAGATGTGGTTAAGATTACGACCTCCACGAAAACGCCTGATGAGCAACAATTAAAGAAAGTCAATGAAGTAGTTGCTAGATTAATTGATGAACATGGGTATAATTCAACGTCAGCGAATGAATTGCTTCGTTATGTAGGAAGTTTATTAAACCGATAACATTTTTCCAAAAAGAACTATTCTTACGGATAGTTCTTTTTGCGTTTTATGTCGTTTTTTAAAATGGGAGTTACAGAATTAACGACGGAATAAAAGTTAGACATGAAGAGATTGCAAATGCAAGAAAAGATTACTTAGACAAAATCTCTACCGAAATTGTCAAAAACCACGACATCATCGGAATGGAAGATTTGTCTATCAGTAATATGTTGAAAAACCATAACCTTGCTAAAGCCATTAGTGAAGTATCGTGGTCGAAATTTAAAACTATGATCGAATATAAGGCGAAGTGGTATGGAAAACAAGTTGTGACGGTTGGGAAAAACTTTCCTTCTAGCCAACTTAGTTCATGTTGTGGCTACCAAAACAAAGACGTTTAAAATCTAGGATTGCGTGAATGAGGTTGTCCAAAGTGTCAACCCCATCATGATCGGGATCAAAATGCTGCCATTAACTTAAAAAAACGAAGCTTTTCGTCTACTTTCAGCATAAGCATAAAAAGATAGCAAGATCGCAGGAGACCATCTAAGTCGTTTGTACTGCTAACTGTCGGGGCGACAGGGATTGCCTGCTAAAAAACTGAGGGTTACTTCGGTGTTCGCAAGAATCTCGTTACTTTAGTGACGAGTAGTTCAACAAGACATAGAAACGGAAGTAGGATCGGAATTTTTTAATCAATTAATGACTGAAGTCGGTATGTAAGAAGTCCATGAAAACTCGAGTATAACGCTCGAGTTTTTTCCATTTTATCGCTTGTCTATTTATTACATAGGCTTTTGACTCAATAATTAAATTAATTGTAAATTATTTTGTCTTAGTGCATATGATAGAGTAATCCACAATTTTTTATCACTATTTTTGCATTCAAAATAGTGTATGTTTTTAATTGCAAAGTGTGCAAAAAAATAATTTCATTCAGCGAAAGTTCCCGACTTTTATTAGTGGTGAATGAAATTAAGCCTCCGGCGGATGCCTCGGATTTTTTATCGAGCAATCTCGATAAAAATCCGGGCGCAAATTCGACGGAGCGAATTTGATTTAAGGAGGGGAAGTAGTGACTGATAATAATAAACAGCAATTTGTCATTTCGAGAGAAGATTGGTCCCTCCATCGCAAAGGCCACGATGACCAACAGAGACACCAGGAAAAGGTTCAAGAAGCGATTCGTAATAATCTTCCCGATTTAATTACAGAAGAGAATATTGTGATGTCAAACGGTCGAGAAGTGGTAAAAATACCGATTCGTTCTCTTGATGAATACAAAATCCGTTATAACTACGATAAAAACAAACATGTAGGCCAAGGTGACGGGGAGAGTAAAGTTGGTGATGTCATTGCTCGTGATGGATCTCCATCTCAAAAAGGGCCAGGAAAAGGGCAAGGAGCCGGAGATCAGCCTGGTGAAGATTATTTTGAAGCAGAAGTGTCATTAATGGATTTGGAAGAAGCCTTATTTAAACAGCTAGAACTCCCGAATTTAAAACGAAAAGAACTGCAAGAAGATATTATTGAAGATATTGAGTTCAATGATATTCGTAAAACAGGATTAATGGGGAATATTGATAAGAAAAGAACGATGATGTCTGCGTTTAAACGAAATGCGATGACTGGAAAGCCTAAATTCCATCCAATCTATCAGGAAGATTTAAAATTTAAGACTTGGAATGAAATTATTAAGCCAGATTCAAAAGCAGTCGTACTAGCTATGATGGATACAAGCGGAAGTATGGGAATTTGGGAAAAGTATATGGCGAGAAGCTTTTTCTTCTGGATGACTAGATTTTTACGTTCAAGATATGAAACGGTTGAAATTGAATTTATTGCTCATCATACGGAAGCAAAAGTCGTTACTGAAGAAGAGTTCTTTACGAAAGGGGAAAGCGGTGGAACAATTTGTTCCTCTGTTTATCGAAAAGCACTAGAATTAATTGAAGAAAAGTATGAACCAAATCGTTATAATATTTATCCATTTCACTTTTCAGATGGAGATAATTTGACATCAGATAATGCGCGCTGTGTTAAATTGGTAGAAGAATTGATTAAAGTGTCCAGCATGTTTGGCTACGGGGAAGTTAATCAGTATAATCGTCATTCTACTCTTATGTCCGCTTATAAAAACATTAAAAATGAGCACTTCAAATATTATATTCTTAAACAAAAAGCGGATGTATTCCACGCGATGAAAAGCTTCTTTGAAAAAGAAGCAGCGAAACAAACATAACCTCAAACACGATAGGTGACACGAGCGCCTATCATTTTTTTGGAGAAAATAAAGCCTGTCTTGAATGAAGTATGTTGAATTGAGGGTAGAAATGGGGAAAAAACTACTTTTTTATCTCATTGGCATTGCGATTGCTTGTTTAGGCGTCACGTTCATTATAAAATCAAATGCTGGGGCTGGACCACAGGATGTTGTTCTGTTAGTACTGGCGGATAAAACAGGGTTTACCTTTGGTACATGGGTGATCTTATCGCAGGCGATATTTTTATTAGTTAGTGCTCTTATTTTAGGCAAGAGGCCTCAATTTGAATCAATGATTACGATGATTGTCTGGGGCGTAATCGTTGATTTTTGGGGGGAAATAATTTTTCGAGACTTGTCACTATGGCTGGAAACCCCCTTTTCGCGCTGGATTTGTTTTCTTATCGGTGTTCTTTTGATTGGAATTGGTGTCGGTATTTATTTAACTGCAAATTTACCAGCCATGCCCTACGATGGATTGATGGTTGGATTGTGTGAAAAATTCAGGATTAACTTAATGGTATCACGAACGATATTAGAAGGGATTTTTATCATCCTTGGAATTGTTATCGGCGGCCAAATTGGAGTTGGTACAATCGTCCTTGTTCTGTCGATTGGCACACTAATTCAATTTTTCAATGGTCTTGCTTATAAAATGTTTCATTTTTCTTTTGGGTAATAAGGCAGAGAGGCTGTCGAATGAATCGACCGCCTCTTTTTGTTCCATTACTGTAAAGATCCATTCATTGGAACAAAGCTGTTAATAAGCGTCTCCATATCTTGTTGATCTAAGCGGGCTACTTGGTAATAGCCATGCTTATTTTGATATTGGAAGATTTCGTAAGCCATCTCGACAAAGTTTGGCACCGAATCAGCAATCACTCTTCTGACAACTGGATTAGTTACTTCAAGGGCTGCCTTTGTTAAACCTTGGGCATCGGCTTTCATTAATCCCAACATATAATTAGAAATACATTGGTCGCCAATTTCCGAGGCATTCATTTTAGGCTTTTTCGGCTGGCTTGGAGTTAAACCGTAGACGACATCATTGCTTTGTGTCATCGCATATCTTGTTGTATGGTGTGCCGGGTCCATTCCTGATTTAAAGCACTCAACTGTAATATTGTAACAGTCCATCATGAACTGATGTTGACGATTAATCATATCTTTTAGTTCAGGGTCTTTCGCCATCTGCCCGAAGAGTAAATACTGATCCATTGTCGAAACCGTACAGCTTAGCACCTCATGAACATCCATTAATTCGTGACCGCCATGTTTTGTATCAGTTGCCTGCATTCCAGGTATGTTCATGTTTTGCGCTGTATTCATATTGTTTTGCGGTTGCATTGTTGTCATATTTATATTTACCTCCACAATCAATATTTTGTTACTGTTTGGCCGTACATAGTTATTGTATAAAATAATCAAATAATAATAAGAGGTAGATAAATCCATTAAGCTTCTAAAAATAGAAAAACCCCCACTGATGGGAGTTTTTCTTGATCTTGTCATTAAAGATAAAAATTAAGTAATTTTATAAGGGTCTATGTTTGTGAAAATTTCTTGTTCTAAAAATGGTGCATGGCATGTAATCGATTGTTTCGTAAATGGATGAATGAACTGTAATTGTACTGCATGTAAAGCTTGTCTAGAAAAGAGCGTTTTCCCACCATATAGGAGATCTCCAGCAAGTGGATGGCCAATATAACTAAAGTGAACACGAATTTGATGAGTTCTACCTGTATCAAGCGAACATTGAACAAGCGACAATTTACGCTTGGAATCAGTCTTTATTACTTCATAATGAGTGATGGCGTTTTGCCCATTAGGAGATACTCGTCTTCGTGTGCCATGATGCCGGTCACGGCCGATTGGTTCTCGGATCGTTCCTTTTTTATTTTTGATGATTCCATGTACCCATGCTAGATATGTCCGTTTGATTTCTCGTTTTTCAAGCATGGAATCAAGCATTGCACCGACAAATGGATACTTGGCAAACAAAACTGCTCCCGTTGTATCTCGATCTAATCGATGGATATGTTTGAATTCTCTAGACTCGCCTTTTGCTTGCAAATAGAAGGCGACAGCATTTGCGAGCGTATCATTTTGGGTGGGTGAACTTGGATGAGTATCCATTCCGGCAGGCTTATTCGCAACGAGAAGGTGATCATCCTCGTATAAAATGTTTACATCAAAATTTATTGGCTGAACGGGAAATGCTTCATTTTGGAAAAAGCGGATTTCTAATTTATCTTTCCTATGAAGGGATTGCGTCCAATTGGCTTCAGTATGATTCACTTTCACTCTTTTTTCCATTCTTAATCCATGTACTTGTTTTTTTGGTGCCTGCCACACTTTTCGAAACAGGTCTTGTAAAGAATAATTCTCCCATTCTTCAGGAATGGTGATTTCAAACCAGTCACCATTACGTTTCATCGCTATCATAAAGTCTCCTTCAATGGCTTATAATCAATGATTATAATTCTTCTGCTTTATACATTGTGGTGATAATTACCACCATATTAGCATACAAAAATATGTTATTCTATTACTAACTATGAAGGGTTTAAAGGTGGGTTATCATGAAAGTAGTTTTTGCTTCTACTCCAGAGCAAGTCACAAAAATAATGGAATTGACGGAACAAATCTATTCAGATGTTTTCCCAATTTATTTTTCCGATAAGCAAATTCAAGAATTTGAAAAACGTAATATACTCCAATTTACCTCAAATGATTTCCAACAATTGGATACGTTAAAAGATGCTTATCAAGTCATTGCAAGTTTGCAAACGTTAATTCATATTTTGCAAAGTGCTGATGTACATCAATACATGGACACATATTATAAAAACATTTCAATTTTAGAGGAATTTGGGATCTACGTTCCCGTTTGAATTCCACCAGTTTGCAGATTCCGATTTGGCAAAAATTGAAACGATTAGTGTCTATACAAAAGTAGCAAATGAGTTTTTAGTTTAATCACTAACAAGTAAAAAATCCCTTAAGAGCTCATTGCTTAGCTCTTAAGGGATTTTTTTGTTGTTACACTCCATCACGTAAGATGGTCAATAAGTGTTAAGTGAATCTACCTAATCATCTTTATTAATTGTTGAAATTACGGTATATTTTAAGCAGATGAGTTCCTTTCGTTAATTACTTAGAAGGATGTGTACATACATGGATTGGAAGCAAAGAGCCCAAAGATGGCTCCAGTTTGCAGGATTAGATTCAATTGTGAAAAAGCAATTAGATAAAATAAAAGATAATGAGAAAAGTTTGGAAGAAGCCTTTTATAAAGATTTAGAGTTCGGTACAGGTGGGATGCGCGGTGAAATCGGTGCCGGAACAAACCGCATGAATATTTATACGATCCGTAAAGCATCTGCTGGTTTAGCTTCTTATATTGAAGGGAATGGAGAAGAAGCGAAGCAGCGCGGTGTGGTGATTGCCTATGATTCCCGACATTTCTCTCCGGAATTTGCAATGGAAGCAGCAAAAACATTAGCATCCCATGGTATTCAAGCCTATGTATTTGATTCCTTACGGCCAACCCCGGAACTTTCTTTTGCTGTGCGTTATTTTCAAGCATTTTCAGGGATCGTTGTAACGGCGAGCCATAACCCTCCCGAATATAATGGTTTTAAAGTATATGGTTCTGATGGTGGACAATTGCCGCCTGAAGGAGCGGATATTATTATTGCGAAAGTGAATGAAATTGAAAACGAATTATTGATCGAAGTTGAGGACGAACAAGTTCTCAAAGATAAAGGGTTAATCAAAATCATTGGTCCCGAAGTAGATCAAGCTTATAATGAAAAATTAACGACTATATCGGAAAATCCATCCATTTCAGATGAAGTAGATATTAAGGTTGTCTTTACTCCATTACATGGTACGGGAAATCTTCCCATTCGTGATGGACTAAAGGCATTAAAATACCAACATGTCTTTATTGTAGAGGAACAAGAATTGCCTGATCCTGAGTTTTCAACGGTAAAAAGTCCAAACCCTGAGGAGCATGCTGCATTCCAATTAGCAATTAGAGAAGGCCTTATCGTTGATGCTGATTTATTGATTGCAACAGATCCTGATGCGGATCGACTAGGTGTAGCGGTGAAAAATGATCAAGGGGACTACGTTGTCCTAACAGGAAACCAAACAGGGGCACTGCTGTTGCATTATATTTTATCGCAAAAACAAGAGAAAGAAACATTGCCTAAAAACGGGGTTATGCTTAAAACGATCGTGACGAGTGAATTAGGCAGAAAGATTGCTGACTCTTTTGGTGTGACAACATTGGATGTGTTAACAGGATTTAAATTTATTGGGGAAAAAATGAAAGAGTTTGAAACAACGGGTGAATATAAATTTTTATTTGGCTATGAGGAAAGCTACGGATATTTAATTGGCGATTTTGTACGAGACAAAGACGCCGTTCAAGCTGCTCTTTTGGCTACGGAGGTTACAGCATATTATAAGAAGCAGGGAATGAGCCTTTATGAGGCTTTAAATGAGTTATTCCAGCAGTATGGTTACTTTCAAGAAGGATTACAGTCCTTAACGTTAAAAGGCAAGGCTGGTGCGGATACGATTGAAAAAACACTGGCGTCATTCCGTGCCCAACATCTTCAAGAATTAGATGGTTTAAAGGTGATGGCAGTCGAAGATTATTTAACAGGTAAGAGAATTGAAAAAGATGGAACTGAAAAAGTAATCGGGTTACCGAAGTCAAATGTGATTAAATATTACTTTGAAGACGATTCTTGGATAGCTTTGAGACCTTCAGGCACAGAGCCTAAAGTTAAGTTTTATTTTAGTGTTATCGGCTCAAGTCTTAAGGAAAGTAAAGATAAGTTGAATAAAATTGAAAACCAATTTATGGACATAGTTCATAAAAAAATAGCTGAACTTTCAAATTAACAGATGATAAATGACACAAAAGGTGTCGGCATCCACTTATAAAGTGTGATGCCGGCACCTTTTTAATACATGGTCTCGTACATAGGTCCATGGCCCATTTCTTGCTCTAGAATACCATTCGCATGTTCAATATACCTTAGTAAAGAATATAAATGTTTCTCAATCACGCGATAATCTTTTTCAAAATTGTAAGCGTGAAGAAAGTGTTCGATTTTTTTTTCTAAAAAGTTATCGGTTGTTCGAACCATTAGAATGAGCAAATTATCCCATTCTGAACGATGTGTATAGTACAAAGCTCGATCATAATCCATTTTTAACATCATTCTTGCCTCCTTTACTCCAAGGAGTTGATCATAGTATATGATTCAAACGAGAAAACTTACTGTGCAAAAGTTGGACATATTGTCAGCGATATCACTTTATTATCATGTTTTAGCTTGTTTTTTCATACATTTGTGATAAGGAGTGAAGGGGGAGAGGCTGATGAATGGAACAGATCGTAAAAAATTAGAATACGCGATTGATGAAATAACTGAAATTGCGACTGATTTTGGACTTGATTTTTATCCAATGCGTTATGAAATTTGTCCAGCGGATATTATTTATACATTTGGAGCATATGGGATGCCGACACGTTTTTCTCATTGGAGCTTTGGAAAGCAATTCCATAAAATGAAGCTCCATTATGATCTCGGTTTATCAAAAATTTATGAATTAGTCATTAACTCTGATCCATGTTATGCGTTTTTACTTGATTCTAATTCACTGATCCAAAATAAATTAATTGTTGCTCATGTATTGGCTCATTGTGATTTCTTTAAAAACAATGCCCGTTTTCGTAATACAAAGCGTGAAATGGTTGAGAGTATGTCTGCTACAGCTGAAAGAATTCGGAAGTATGAAATCCAATATGGGAAACATGAAGTAGAAGTCTTTTTAGACGCTGTTTTAGCCATTGAGGAACATATTGATCCATCCTTAATGAGGCCTAAATTAGCATGGGATATGAATGATGTTGAGTTTGAGGAAGACGAAATAAAGCAATCACCCTATGATGATTTATGGAACCTTGATGGAAAGGAAAAACCTGAAAAGAAAAAAGTCATAAAAAAAATTCCGCCTCGGCCTGAAAAAGACTTATTGCTGTTTCTTGAGCAGTACAGTCGCGAATTAGATGACTGGCAACGGGATATTTTAACGATGATGCGTGAAGAAATGCTTTATTTTTGGCCGCAATTGGAAACGAAAATCATGAATGAAGGCTGGGCTTCTTATTGGCATCAACGAATCCTTCGGGAGATGGACCTCACGAGTGCCGAAGCCATTGAATTTGCTAAGCTTAATGCTGGGGTTGTTCAGCCGTCAAAAACAAATATTAATCCTTATTATTTAGGGCTGAAAATATTTGAAGATATTGAAGAGCGTTATGATAATCCGACAGAAGAAATGAAGAAAAGAGGAATTGTTCCAGGATCGGGTCGGGAAAGAATTTTTGAAGTTAGGGAAATCGAATCTGATATTTCCTTTTTGCGAAATTATTTAACGAGGGACCTCGTTTTTCGTGAAGATATGTATCTTTTCCAAAAGCAAGGCAAAGAATATAAAATTGTCGATAAGGATTGGGAACAGGTAAGGGATCAATTAGTGAGTTCTCGTGTCAATGGGGGCTTCCCATATTTAACGGTTAATGATGGAGACTATATGAAGAGTGGGGAGCTCTATTTAAAGCATTGGTACGAAGGGATCGAATTAGATTTACGTTATTTAGAGAAAGTGCTGCCATATGTTTATCAACTATGGGGAAGAGCGGTCCATCTTGAAACCATTAGTGAAGAGAGAACAATCCTCTTTACGTATGACGGCAAAAATATCCAACGTAAATTTATCTAAACAAACGATTATAGTTACAAAAAAGAGATGGACTTTCATTCATAAGTTCCTCTCTTTTTTATGGAGATTTTTCTATACTAAGAAGCCAAAATAAGCTAATATTAATATTAAATAGGAAATAAATAAAGGGGAATAATCGATCATGAATGAACTACAAAAAGTTTTTCAAAATAAGGGAGTCAGGCGAATACTTATCTTCCTTTTAATTGCCCTTGTCTTATACAGTGTGAGAAGTATGATTGATTTTATCCTCCTTACTTTTATCTTTACCTATCTTATGGACCGGCTTGCGACTTTCGTCATAAAAAGAGTACCGATTAATCGAAACATCATTGTTCTGATTCTATATACCGTGATTGTGGGAATTTTAGTCTTAGGAATTGTGAAGTATTTACCAATTATTCTTACAGAAATTACACAGCTGATTAGGCAAGTCACGACCTTTTATCAACAGCCACAAGAGAATGTTGTGATTAATTACCTTGTGAGTTTGCTCGATGGAAATCAGATCTCCCAATATATTGAACAAGGTATTGCGTTCGTTATGAAGTATTTTTCTGATTTTAGTCATTTTGCTCTACAACTTTTCTTGGCGATTCTCCTTAGTCTCTTCTTCTTGCTTGAAAAAACAAGGCTTGTTCCTTTTACAAAACAATTTAAGAATAGTAAATTGGCTGCATTTTATGAGGAAATTACCTTTTTCGGCAGTAAATTTGTTCGAACTTTTGGAAAGGTAATTGAAGCCCAATTTATTATTGCGATTGTGAATACGATTTTAACCGTAATTGCATTATGGATTATGGAATTCCCGCAATTATTAGGTTTAGGGATTATGGTCTTCTTTCTTGGATTGATTCCTGTTGCCGGAGTGATTATTTCTCTTATCCCTTTAAGTTTAATTGCTTATACGATCGGCGGGTTCATGCAGGTGTTTTATATCCTGCTTACCATTGCAATCATTCATGCCATCGAAGCTTACATCTTAAATCCTAAGCTAATGAGTTCAAAAACTGATCTACCGATTTTTTATACGTTTATCGTTTTGATTTTCGGGGAGCATTTCTTTGGCGTCTGGGGATTAATCATTGGAATTCCAATCTTTGTCTTCTTGCTAGATGTATTGGATGTAACGAATAAGGATGAAAATAAACAGCCTAAATCTGTTAACGAATAACAAAAAGCTCGTTCAAATGTCTAAATCGTTTGAACGAGCTTTTTTCATATTAGGTTGAGTGTATTCATTTATCAGGTTTAACGGGCAGTAAGACCTCCACCTCAAGATTCTGAGTACAATGAAAGGAAACTCCTACTGATAGAAGTTTCACTTTATAGGAGTTTTAAATTAGATGCCTTTATCTAATTCATACAACTGTTGATAACGTTTATTTGTTGCCAAAAGTTCTTCATGAGAACCATTCATAGTGATATTCCCGTTATCAAAAAAGAGGACTCTGTCCATTTTTTCGATCCCGATCAAATGGTGGGTTACCCAAATGACGGTCTTATCTTTTAGTGCTGTAAATATTGTATCTAGCAGCTGTCTTTCAGTTTGTGGGTCTAATCCGACAGTTGGTTCATCGAGAATTACAATCGGTGTATTTTTTAATAAAATCCGAGCTAAAGCAATTCTTTGTCTTTCTCCTCCAGAAAAGCGCTGGCCGCTTTCCTCCATTTGAGTATTCATTCCTCTTGGCAGTGAAAGAATATATTCGTCTAATTGAACTTGTTTGATGACTTGTTGGATTTCTTCGTCCGTTGCATCTTGGTTCCCTAAGCGAATATTATTTTTAACGGTTGTCGCAAATAAATAGGGCTTTTGATTTAGAACACTTACCATTTCAAAGATATTCTCCCCATATTGCCCGGGAGGATAACCATTGATATCAATCTTTCCATTAGAAGGGGAGAGTGCCCCTAATAACAATTGGATAAGCGTTGACTTTCCAGCGCCACTTTTTCCAAGGATGGCGATTTTCTTTCCTTGTGGAATAGAAAGTGAAATCTGCTGGAGGGCATCTTTCGCTTCTCCCTCGTACCGATAATACACATTGTTTAATTGTATTGCAGCTGTTTTCGATAACGGAGCTTCGTTATCCAACTCACTTTGTTGTGGAACAAATTTCTCGATTGATTGAAGTCGCTGCAGTGACTCTGAATACGTTGGAAAACGTTCAATGGCATGAGAAATGGGAATTAAAGACTCTGCGATTGGGATTGTTACAAGAGTAAACGCTGCAATATAGGTTGGTGCAATGAACCCGGCATGGGCCTGATTTCCAGACCAAATTCCCATAAAGATTAAAATAATCCCAGTTATGATTTGTAACTGAAAGGCACGGGATTGATTCCAGTGACGAATCGTTTTATCGATTTCATTATTTTCCTTGCTGTCTTGAGTAAATTGTTTAATAAATCTCTCTTTTTGGCCGCTGATGATCCAATCACCGAGGCCAAAAACCGTATCAGTTAACGTTTGATAGAGCTTTGTTCGCTTCTGTTTTTGTTGAATTTGCCGCTTTTTAAGAAGATAAAGCGAGAGTAGTGGATAGAAGAAAACAATAATGCCTAAACAAAAGGCAATCCACAAGGCGAAGAGCCAATCAAATACAGCGAGTGAAATAATTGCAGCAACATATAAGCTTAGCCCAATTAATGTTGGAAAAATCGTTCGGATATAGACATCTTGTAAATGTTCAATATCATCAGCAAGAGTGCCGAGCAGATCACCCGTTTGAAAACGGGAGCGAATAAATAAGGCTTGTGGTTCGATAATCGCATATAGTTTTACTCTCATTTGCGACAGGATTTTTAATACAGCATCATGGCCTGCTAATCGCTCGAAATAGTGGGTGACAGCACGAGAAATTCCAAATGTTCGTACAAGTACAACCGGTACATAAACCATTAAAATATTCTCAGGTCTTTGGGCGGTACGGGATATTAAATACCCAGAGGTAAAGGTTAGCATGGAAGCTCCTAATACTGTTAAGAATCCAAAAAGAATGGCAAGAAAGATAGACTTTTTGTATTGTTTTAAATATGGAAATATATATTTTTGATATAGGTTCATTCTGCCATCCCTCCTCGCTGTGCTCCAATAAGTTTGTAATAAGCCCCTTTTTTAGTAATCAGCTCTTCATGGGTTCCTGTTTCGGCAATTTTTCCATTTTCAATCACAAGAACTATATCCATTTCACGCATCCAATGAAGACGATGGGTGGCAAAGAAAACAAGCTTATTGGCGATTAAAGGCATGATTAAACTTTTAATCTCATGCTCAGTTTCAATATCTAGATGGGCAGTCGGTTCGTCAAATAGCATAATCGGTCTGTTCAAAAGTAAAGATCGAGTTAAGGCAATTCTTTGCTCTTCACCACCGCTCAGCATTCGGCCCCCTTGACCAATCTTCTCGTTTAGTCCGTTAGGCAATCCCTCAATCAATTTAGTGAGGCCTGTTACGGTGATGGCTTTATTCATTTCATCGACGGTTGCATTTGGAGCGTATAAGCGAAGATTATCCGCAATCGTTCCAGCAAAAATATAGGGATGCTGGGGGATGTAGGTCAGTTGTTTTTGCCAATTAGGATTTGTAAATGATTCTAAATTTGTGTCATTTACCATTATTGAACCATTCGACATATCCGACAATCCTGATAATAAATCAATTAAAGTGGACTTCCCGGCACCAGATGCACCAATAATACCTATTTTCTGATGGCCATGTACCTTAAAGGATATATCATGTAAGATCAGCTTGTCTTGTTCATCTGCTTGTTTATCTAGATGTTGAATGGTTAGTTGGCTATTTTCATTCCACTGTGGAACTTCTGATTGTTTTGCTTCACTGCTCGTGGTCGATTGGGCTAAAAGACGATGAATTTGTTTTCCGGCATCTTTACCATCCATTGTCGCATGATAATCATTTCCTAAATCACGAATCGGTTGAAAGTATTCAGGTGCTAAGATAAGGACAGTTAAGGCTGCTTGGAGTCCAATACCTCCATCAATAAGACGAATCCCTAGTTCTACTGCCACAACAGCAACCGATAGACTCGTAAAAAAATCAAGGGAAAAAGATGAAAGAAATGCCAGTCTTAACGATTTATTCGTAGCAATTCGATATTTTTCACTGACGGATTTAATCGCATTTTGATGTGATTTACTTCTACCTAAATATTTTAAAGTTAACAGCCCTCGTAACGAGTCAACGAAATGCCGT
The DNA here is from genome assembly GCA_963787345.1 of uncultured Bacillaceae bacterium. Classification (GTDB taxonomy): domain Bacteria; phylum Bacillota; class Bacilli; order Bacillales; family Cytobacillaceae; genus Bacillus_BD. The sequence goes on from CAWBCW010000030.1 coordinate 30,414, forward strand.
GATAACAATTGGTAGGAACCCCATTGCGCATTTGCGTACCTCTGGGCAACGACGCCAAGTAAGATTAAGAAAGCAATTAAGATCGGCATTGTAAGCAAGAGAACAATACCAGAAATTATATCAAAAATAAAAACGTAAATAAGAACAGCAAGGGGAATCATCATCATGGAAATCGCTCTTGGAATAAATAATTCTAAGTATGTTCGAAAGCTCGGAATTCCTTCTAAAGCAAGTGTAATGAAATTCCCAGATCCTTTTTTACCAATTCCACGTGGTCCAAGCTCAAATAATTTACGAATCAGTCGGTCTTGAATATGAGTAGACGTATTTTCCGCAAACTGATAACTGAGTCTTTCCTTCATCCATTGGATGAAGTGCCGGATGATATAGGAACAGGCGAACCCTAAAAATAAGGGAAGGACAGCAGTTGCCGCTGTCCCTTCAAACATATGAGAGATTGCTCTTGCCAGAAAAATAGCTTGGGCAATAATCGTGATCCCTTGAAAAACAGTTAACATTCCAACTATGAATATGTGAGGTTTTATCCCTTTATAGTGGAGAATATCTTTATCCATTAATATTCTAAATGCTCCTTAGGCGTTACACGTTTACGGAAAACATAGTAACTCCAGATAGTATAGGCAAGAACAATTGGTACCATCGTTAATGCCACAATAGTCATTAATTTAAGTGAGTAATCTCCTGAAGCTGCATTATAAACCGTTATATTATTGACGATGTCTGTTGAACTTATCATCACATTTGGGAACAATGCAATAAAGAATGATGCGGTTACAAGAATGATGATTAATCCAGTTGCTGTGAAACTCAAACCTTCTTTTTTATTGTTTAGTAATGAGTATAAAGCAATATATAGAATAACAGCTAAACCATAAATCGGGATTAAGATATTGCCTCTGTCCACTAAAGCATTTGTATAAATGCCTGTTAAAGCTATAAATAGGACAATCACTGCACCAAGCGCCCAATAGATTTTTTTCGCTTGGTGATTTGCTCTTTCTCGAACGTCTCCGTCTGTTTTCAATTGGATAAACATTAACCCATGCATATAACTTAATAGAACAACGGCAATTCCGCCAACAACAGTGTAAAGGTTGACGATATCAAAAAATCCAGCTGTCATATTCATATCTGCATCAATCGGCACCCCCTTAATCAAGCTTGTGAAAAGAACACCGACTAAAAATGGAGGGAGTAAGCTTCCCCAGAAAATAGACAAGTCCCACGTTTTCTTCCATTTAGAAGATTCTAATTTTCCCCTGAATTCAAAGGCGACACCGCGGGCAATTAAAGCTAGTAATAAAACAACAAATGGAATATAGTAACCGCTGAATAGAGTAGCATACCAATGTGGAAATGCTGCAAACATAGCACCTCCAGCAGTAATGAGCCACACTTCATTGGCATCCCAGAATGGTCCAATCGAATTAATCAAAACGCGTTTTTCAATATCACTTTTGGCAAGAAACTTCGTGCTCATTCCAACACCAAAGTCAAAGCCTTCTAAAAACATAAATCCAACGAACAGGACACCGACAAGAATAAACCATAACTCACTCAGTTGCATGTTCTAACCCTCCAGTGCTAAATGGATCAGTCGTGCTTTTATCCTCTTTTGGTGTAGCATAAGGTCCATCTTTTGCTACCTTCACAAATAATCTAACCATCGCAATGGCGAGTAGTGTATAAATTAATGAGAAGGCTACAAGTGAAAATAGAACAGCACCTGCTGAGACCGTCGGGGAGACTCCATCAGCTGTTTTCATTAGTCCATTAACAATCCATGGCTGACGGCCAATTTCTGACATAATCCATCCAAATGAATTTGCAATAAATGGTAAGAATAACGTACCGAACATAATTTTTAAATATGTACTTTTATTCACTAATGTCCCGCGATAATTCCAATAAAGTCCGACAATACTTAATAAAATGAGAAGTCCGCCAATTCCGGCCATGATTCTGAAGCTCCAAAATGTCGTTTTGACTGGAGGAATATAATCTCCTTCTCCATATAATTGCTCATACTCTGCTTGTAGTTTATTCATTCCATCTACTTTACCTTTAAATTCCCCATAGGCTAAATAGCTCAATGCATAAGGGATTTCAAATCTCATGGACGCATCTTTGTTTTCTGTATCAATATTTGCGAAAACAGTCCAAGCTGCGGGGTCGCCGCTATCTTCATATAGTCCTTCAGCAGCAGCCATTTTCATTGGTTGTGCACTCATCAAATAGGTTGATTGAGAGTGTCCAGAAAAGGCAATTCCAAAGCTTGAGATGACGCCGATAATTAAGCTGATTGTCATGGAACGTTTAAAGAAATCAATGTCACGTTTTTTCAAATAATACCAGGCGCTGATTCCGACCACAAAGAAGGCACCAGTTGCTAATGCTCCAAAAATAACGTGAGGGAAAGCGACTAATAATTTAGGATTTGTAATGACGGCCCAGAAATCGTTTGTTTCAGCACGTCCATTTTGGAGCACATAGCCTACTGGGTTATGCATAAATGAGTTGGCTGTTAAAATCCAGAAAGCCGACATCATCGTTGAAATTGACACGAGCCAAATACAGGCTAAGTGCAATTTTTTAGACAATTTATCCCAACCAAAAATCCATAAACCAATGAAAGTAGATTCAATAAAGAATGCGAGAAGTGCTTCAATGGCAAGCGGCGCCCCAAACACGTCTCCCATGAATCTAGAGTAACTTGACCAGTTCATTCCAAATTGGAATTCTTGAATGATACCGGTTACAACTCCGACAGCAAAGTTAATGAGGAAGAATTTCCCCCAAAATTGTGTCATTTTCTTATAAACCTCTTTTTTCTTTACTAGATACAGTGTTTGCATAATAGCAATAATGAATGCTAAACCAATCGATAATGGCACGAAAATAAAGTGAAAAATAGTTGTTGATGCAAATTGTATTCTTGCTAACATAAGGCTTTCCATCATACTTATTACCCCCTTACTAACATTTCAATTTCTACCTTTACTATAGCAAAAAGGAATTGTGACTTTGTGAACGCTTTGCGAATATATTTTAACAAATTTGGTAATTCATAAAAAAAGTGACGATAATTGTTGACAGATTATCGTGAAATCATTTCGGTAAAATTAAACAGAAAAAAACTCCTCAAACCATAGTGGTTGGAGGAGTTTTTACTATTGTTATATAGTTTACTAGCGTAATTAGATAGTAAAATTTTTAGACAATCTCTTATCAGCACAGCATTTTATATGGGCAGCAGAAAGTTAGAACGCTTTAGATTCTGCTAATGATGCAGGAGAAGTAAGGTTCATATCATCATTTAAAGTGAGTGTTACATTTTCTGTTGATTCTACATTTTTAGGTGTTTTTGTTACTTCCACATATTTGATATGATGCTCTTCCATATCAATGATCTTGAAGGAGTAATCCCCAAACATAATGATGTCTCCTTGCTTTGCTTCATAATCCACTGTTAAAACCCAACCGCCGATTGTATCAATGTCTTCATCATTAATATCTAAGCTAAGTAAGTCGTTTACTTCACTGACAAGAACTTTTGAGTCAATAATAAAGTGCTCATCCTTCAGTTTTCGAATTTCTGGTATTTCATCTGTATCAAACTCATCACGAATTTCTCCAACAATTTCTTCTATTATATCTTCAACGGTAACAAGACCTGAGGTGCCTCCGTATTCATCCATTAATATGGCCATATGAATACGTTCCTTTTGCATTTTGACGAGTAAATCATGAATAGGTGCACTCTCAATTACCTTTATAATTGGCCGAACATAGGGTTGAAGTGTTTTTGACTTTAAATCTTGAACATTTAAAATATCGGTTAGTACTTCTTTTAAGTTAATTAATCCAATAATATGGTCTTTATCCCCGTCAATCACGGGGTATCGTGTGAATTTTTCAACATGTATGATCGAAAGAAAATCTTCTAATGTCTGGTCTTTTGAAAAAGATACCATTTCTGTCCTAGGAACCATAATTTCTTTTGCAATTCGATCATCAAATTCGAAAATTTTATTTACATACTTAAACTCAGATTGGTTGATTTCGCCACTTTTATAGCTGTCCGACAAAATCATTCTTAGTTCTTCTTCTGAATGTGCTACATCATGATCAGATATTCGCTTGAGGCCAAATGCACCAGTTATCAATCGTGCTGAACCATTTAATAACCAAATAAAAGGATACATTAGCCTGTAAAAAGCAATTAATGGGCCTGCCGTCAATAAAGTCATTTTTTCTGTCTTTTGAATCGCTACCGTTTTTGGAGCCAATTCCCCGACCACGACATGTAAAAAAGTCATAATCGCAAATGCAATGGCAACGGATAAAATCGTCGTTAATGAGCTAGGAAGATGAAAGAATGCTAGGATTGGCTGCAAGATATGTTGGAATGTTGGTTCTCCAAGTGCACCTATACCTAAGGCTGTGATCGTAATCCCTAGCTGACATGCAGATAGATATTCATCTAAATTCGAAATAACTTTTTTGGCTGCAATTGCTTTTTTATTTCCTTCTTCAATTAACTGGTCAATTCTCGAAGTTCTAACCTTCACAATAGCAAATTCAGAAGTTACAAAGAATGCCGTTAAAGCAATTAAAATGGCTATAATAACCAAGTTTAATATGTCCAAATAAATTTCCTTATCCTGAAAGACAGGAAAGGAGTCACCTCCTGATAATTTAAAAATAGTAAATCAAGTTCAACTTGTTATTCTCAAAAGCGATTCAATAAGCGCTGCGCCTTCTTCATTTAGCTTTTTTGACATCGGATCTTTTTTGTATTGATGGATAATCGGTAATAAGTCGGATAAATCACTTTTTAACTGTTTCATTTGAATCGTTACCGTTTCCATTTGTCTTTCTACCTCTGTCTTGCCTAATGATGTATTATTTTCCTTTATTTGTAATTTTCTTTTTATTTCATGTAAAGGCAGATGCATTTTTTTGTATTCTTCAATTTGTTTTAAATGCGCTAAAGCTTCCTCATCGTAGATTCGATAATTACTATCCGAGCGCCCTGCATGTAATAATCCTAAACTAGTATAATAGTCAATCGTCCGCTTTGATATATTGGCTATTTTGGCTAATTCTCCAATCCGGTAAAATACCCCATTGTACCACTCCTAACTTACTGTCCTTTTATTTAAATTATAATGTAGAACAAACTGTACAGTCAAACGTTATAGTTGTTGGATCATTTATGGTTATCAATATGAAGAAATGATATAAATTATGTTTTAATTTTGTTATATTTTTATGGCCTATTTTCGTTGTGTTATATAATTGTAATGTATAAATCGTAAAAATGGGATTGTATTAATTCGAAATATTCTGTAAAATCTAATAAAGCATGATCGTTAGGAGGGGTGATATTGGGATTAATTAACAAAGGCCAATTAGACTATTATTTTGAATACAGTGATCGAACGGAGGAAAGTTTGATCTTAAAACTATCGTTAGAAGGTACTATACTATTTTCTTCAAAAAATTCGAATGCTATTATTGGATATGAGCCTATAGAGTTAATCGGAACCCATCTAAAGATTCTTATGCATCAAGAAGATTCTACGCAAATCAAAGACCATTTTCCTACGAGCAGCCAAGAAGTATCCTCTGCATCATTGCGACTGCTCAATAAAGCGGGGGATACTATTCCATGTAATATAACTTTTACTCTTGTTAGTCATGGGAATTCCGCTGATTATAAGGAAATCATTTGTTGTATTCAAGATAGCTCAAGCAAAAGTCATATTGATACAGGGACTATCGACAATGAAAAGTTAAAGGTAGCTGGTCAATTAGCTGCAGGAATTGCTCACGAAATAAAAAATCCCTTAACAAGTATTAAAGGGTTTATACAATTAATGAAAGCCGAACCGGTATTAAATAAAAAGTATTTAGAAATTGTTGAAGATGAAATCAAACGATTAGAACTGATATCAAATGAATTATTGGTTTTAACGAAACCGCAAGCACATGACATTAAATTACATGATTTAAGCTCACTCGTTAATGAAGTGGTTTTTCTAATGGAAGCGGAAGCACTCCAAAAAAGCATTCAATTCCACTTGATTTCAAATGGAGGGCCATTGATGAGTTTATGTGACCGTAATAAGGTTAAACAAGTGCTTATTAATATTGTTAAAAATGGCATTGAAGCGATGGATCAGCCGGGGTTTATTACCATTTTATTATCGAGTAACGGATTTGATGCACAGATCGCCATTACCGATGAAGGCTATGGAATACCAGAAGAATATATGAAAAAGCTTGGAGAACCATTTTTCTCCACAAAAAAGACAGGAAATGGTCTTGGTCTAATGGTTTGTCAAAAAATCATCTCTGAGCATAACGGAAAAATAGCTGTGGAGTCTAAACCAAACGATGGCACAACTTTCACAATTGAGCTGCCTCTTGTAAAATAAATCTGGATTTGAAAATAAAATGATATGAATTCTTCTCAAAAGGAGAGTTGCTATCATTTTACATATGAGTAAACGAAAGCACCCTCATTGATGAAGGTGCTTTTGACTAGTCTGCCATTCATGGGCGAGTATTCCGTATATGACTAAATCATGGTAATGATCATAGAGGAATTCACCATCTCGAATAACCCCTTCTTCCTTAAATCCTAAACGCTTTGGAATCGCGCGGCTCTTGTGATTCTGAACACCGCAGCGGATTTCAATTCGATGAAGCTGAAGATATTGAAAGATATAATCGGCGACTGCTTGCACTGATTTTGTCATAATTCCTTTGCCTTCAAAACCTTCGCCCAAATAGTAGCCGATGCTCGTTTGTTTATTAAACCAGTCAATCGAGTGTAAACCGATTGCACCAATAAGATGGTGACGATATCGAATGCCTAATTGAAAGCCATTTTTATCGTAATATTGTCTCAGCCACCCTGAAACAATGCCCTGATATTGAATCGGCGAAATGATACTATCTACCCAAGGAAGCCACTGACGGAAATGGTCTCTGTTGTTTTCTACTAATTGAAATAAAGGTCCACTATCTTGAATCTGAAGCAAATGTAACTGGATATCTTCGTCAACACTTATCGTCAACATTTCTCCCAAGCCCTTTCACGAAAATATTTTTCCTAAATTAACGATAACAGAAAATCACCTCTAATGGATGGAATATCTAATTCTATAGAAATTTCAGTGTATATTCAAAATTATATGATATCAGATAGAAATTTGTTATAAAAAAGTAATCAATCTCAAATGTGAAAGGTTTGGGCTGGGATAGCAATAGAGGAGTAAAGATGTAATAAAAGATAAAGAGCCCTCCACGATTATGGAGGGCTCATGCCATATTATGAAGTTGTCTTATATGTTAATACTTGTTATCGAGTACCGCCAAGAGATTGTTCAGCCATTTGTACTAGACGTTTTGTGATTTCTCCACCAACAGATCCGTTAGCACGTGATGTTGTTTCTGCTCCTAGGTTTACACCAAACTCATTTGCAATTTCATACTTCATTTGCTCTAAAGCTTGTTCTACTCCAGGTACTAGTAATTGATTTGAAGAATTGTTGTTAGGCATTGTTGAAACACTCTCCTTCATATTTTATATTGTGGTGGACTATTTTGGGATTGAACCAATTTGGATTGTTTCATCCATGCAACCATGCATAGTCCTTAAGCTTTGAGATATACTCTTCATTGAGTGCTTTTGTATGAAGGTTTGTTGCTTGGTTGTTGCTTTGTAATCATTATTATGGTTAAAATCTAAAATCCTATTCGCTGTTTATGAAAGGTAAATATTACCTAACTTTGGTTCTTAATAAAAGGCATCATACGCCTTTTATTAAGAGGCATACGACACCTTTCAGGATCCTTCTATTCATTTGGAGGTGTCTCGGGTACGAGATCACGGGCTTCTTCAATATTTGTCGACTCTTCACGGGCATGGACGGTTCCACCTGATAATCCTTCGTTAATGATTCGGTCAATGTCTAAATAGACTTTGTCCTTTCCCTCATTATTTAAATCTTTTCTTTCTTTATTCATTTGTAAAATCTCCTTTCCTCACGATCTGATCTTAGTGTTACATTTTATCGTCAAAGACATACCATTTGTCTTTCTAATAAGGAATTATTTGCCACTGTCCCTGTGCAACTTTATAATAATAAGGAATTGATGAAAAAACGGAAGGTTGATTATTATATATGGAAACCACATTAACAATTTTATTTATGGTGGCCGTTGGTGCAATTATTGGGGGGGTAACAAATTGGTTAGCCATTAAAATGTTATTCCATCCTTATAAACCAATTTATATTCGTAAATGGCGTTTGCCTTTTACCCCTGGTCTGATCCCGAAAAGACGCCAAGATTTAGCGGTTCAATTAGGCAGGTTGGTTGTGAATTACTTATTAACACCAGATAGTTTTAAAAAGAAGCTTTTGAGTAAGGAATTCCAACAAGATTTGAATGTCTATATCCAAGCTGAACTGCGTCATATGTTAAATTCAAATAAAACTGTGAATGAATTTTTACAAGAATGGGGGATAGCAGGAAGTCAGGAAAACTTACAAGTAAAAATCGATGCCTTCATCGAAAGAAAATATGAACAATGGATGGAAGAGTACCGGGAACAGCCAATGCGAGATCTTCATCCCTGTAGAAATATCAGCGAAAGTTGAGAGTAAGCTGCCGTTCATTAGTGCTTTTATTTTACAAAAAGGAATTGATTATTTCTCAAGTGACGAAGGAAAAAGGCGTATCGATGTTTTAATCAATGACTTTATTCAAAATAGAGGTGGTATGCTGAAAAATATGCTGCAAATGCTATTAGGAAATGTTGATTTAACCGAAAAGATTCAGCCTGAAATCATTAAGTTTTTGAAAAATAAAGGAACAGAAGAGTTAATTACAGGTGTGTTAAAAACGGAATGGGAGAAAATGTTGGATTGGCAGGCAGAAAAACTGGAGAAACAATTTGAGAAACAAGAGATTATCAGCATGTTAAAAACATATGTAAACAAAATGGTTCGTCTCGAAAAAGGAATGAATACGCCTTTGCTGCAATTGACAAGTTCAATTCAAGAACCGGTTTTAAACATCGTTCCGAAAGTAATAGAAAAGCTATGTGAATGGTCGTCAACGAAAGTAGAGACGATCATGGAAAAATTAAAACTTGCAGATATCGTTAGGGAACATGTTGAACGATTTCCTATCGAGCGGCTTGAACAAATGCTGCTTTCAATTATTAGCAGCGAATTAAAAATGATTACTTATTTAGGAGCCTTGCTCGGAGGAATGATCGGGGTTTTCCAAGGGTTAATCGCTGTTCTATTGTAACTCATTCATCGTTGTGAGCTTTCTGATAATCGCTCATTAAATGTAGCATTGAGACATATAGTTTGTTATAGTTAGACTGTCAAAATTTTAAAGGAGTGAAGGAATGACTGTAAATGAAAGCGCGGTACAATTAGGAAATGCTATCCAAAATAGTGATGAATATAAAGATGTAAAGAGATTATTTGCAGCGGTTCAAGGGGATTCTACAGCAAAACCCCTTTTTGATAAGTTTCGTAATATGCAAATCCAAATGCAAGAAAAGCAAATGAGTGGACAGGAAATTGGTCAGGAAGAAATTGCAAATGCGCAAATTATTGTCGCAGATGTTCAAAAGAACGAATTGATCACACAATTAATGCAAGCAGAAGAAACATTAAACAATGTAATCATGCAAATCAATGAAATCGTCCTAAAACCACTAGAAGACCTATATAGTTCAGCGAATTAAAAGGTAAAAGAAGATCTCTAAAAGAGGTCTTTTTTTATATAGGGGATAATTTCTTTTGTTTAATTTAACGAAGCATTCGTACTTTAAAGCCATAAGTTCTAATCATCCTAATTTTTCCATAGTCTTTAGTAAGGAGTCATTTTTACATCAAGATTAGGGGGCCAAAATGTATGATTTATCGAATGCTTGCGATAAATATTGATGGTACACTATTACAATCAAATGGAAAACTTCATAAATCAACGAAAGAAGCCATTGAATATGTTCAGAAAAAAGGGGTTTACGTTACTTTAGTTACATCAAGAACGTTCCCATCAGCGAAAAAGATAGCCAAAGCCTTAAAAATGAATACAAATTTAATTACCCATCGAGGTGCCTATATAGCAAAAGAAGTCGAAAGACCTGTATATTCTTCGAGAATAAAGGATTCAATTACTTATGATCTGGTTCAATTACTCGAAGGATTTCCTTGTCAGATTCGATTAGTTCATGAACATTTTTCACTTGCCAATAAGTATAAATTAAATCATAAAATGCTATCTAAAACGGTCTTTACGACAGGAGATCCACTTGTTTTTTCTCAACAATTTGTCGACTCCATCGGCAGCACAATTGCAGAGGAACCAGCGAACCCTTTAAGTATTGAGGTTTATTTTGAATATAAAGAGGACTTAAAGGACGTTCAAGAAGCCATTGCAAAAATGTATCATGAAGTCGAATGTGTACCTTTGAATGATTTAAGGCTAGATATTGTTCCAGCAGGAGTTTCGAAATTAACCGGTTTGCTATATTTAGCTGAAAGGCTTGGGATTCCTAGAAATCAAATTGTCACGATTGGGGATGCGATCGATGATATTGAGATGATTGGGGCAGCTGGGCTCGGGGTAGCCATGGGGAATGCTCCATTCGATGTAAAACGGGCTGCGGATTGGATCACTCGCTCGCAGAACGAGCATGGGGTTGCCTATGTAGTAAAAGAACATTTTCGTAAACAACCGCAGATTGAGTTTTTACGGAAGTTAAATATCATTAAGTAAGTTAGATTTACCTTATGATAGCCCCTAATTAGTTGGCTTAGGGGTCTTTATTTTGGAATATTTGAAATATTTACTAATAAAAGCTTTGCGTCCATGATATGATGGGACTAGCAGGAATTAACCGTGAGGAGGAGACAAGGTGGTTGTCAATTTTCTAAAGGATACGGTTGGAGTTGTGATTAACGGGCAAGTCGCAACAATAGAATTAGAGAAGCAGAATATTTTGCATGGAATTAAAAAGGATATGTTAAAAGAGCTTATTCAAAAATTAAAAGAGATTAGTCTTTCTGATGACATTCAAATTGTTGTTTTAACGGGAAAAGAAGGGGCCTTTTTTACTGAATTTCACAACAGCGTCTTAAGTGAGATTGAGAATGAAAACGATTTCTACTACATCATGGAATTAATTAATGAGCTTATTATGACCTTGTATAGTATGTCAAAAGTTACAATCGCCGGAATTAATGGGAAAGCTTCTGGTCTTGGAATGAGCTTAGCTTTAGCAACTGATCACATTCTTGTGAATGAATCGGGTCAATTGGTTTTAAATACGATGGAACAAGGAATTATTCCAATTGGAGGGGCACACTTCTTCCTTGAAAGAAGGTTAGGGGAGGATCGAGCCAGACATCTTATATGGGAAACGAGAACGTTATCAGCGTCTGAAGCAAAACAATTATATTTAATCAATGAAATTGCTGAAGGGGATTTACAAGAGGCAATCAATGAGAAAGTGGAACAATGGACCCGCAGTCCGATTTTAGCGATGATCAAAACGAAAAAAATTCTCGGAGAAAAGAATCGTCCACATATATTGAAAATGCTTGAATTGGAAAAAATCGCTCTCTATCAGATGATGAAAACGAGGGATTATCAAGAGTATTGTCAAGCATTTAAAGAAAAGAGAGTGCCTAATTACATTGGTAAATAGTCGTGAAATTTATGTAAAAGGGACTCTGGATAAAGAGACCCTTTTTTAAGTTTTATTAAATTTTTATAAATGCTGTAAAAATTTGAATCCTTATGAACCTTGAAACGTAAGTAAAGGTTATGAGTAGAGGAGGAGGGAGCTTTATGGGTTTAGAGATAAAAAATGTGACAAAGAATTTTGGGAGTTTTACCGCTGTGGATCATTTATCCCTTTCGATTCCTGAAAAAGAAATGTTCGGCTTTTTAGGAGCTAATGGTGCTGGAAAAACGACTACATTTCGAATGATTTTAGGGCTAATGAATCCAAGCAGCGGTAGTATTACATGGGATGGGAAACGGGTAGATTATTCTACAAGCCCGCTCATCGGTTATTTGCCAGAAGAGAGGGGTCTATATCCAAAGCTGAAAGTACGCGATCAACTTGTCTATTTAGCTCGTTTAAGAGGGATGCACAAGAATGAGGCAGTGGCAGAATTGCAATATTGGCTTTCTCGATTTAAAGTACCCGAGTACATAGATAAAAAGGTAGAAGAGCTTTCAAAAGGAAATCAGCAAAAAATCCAATTTATTGCAGCTGTTTTACATAAGCCGAAATTATTAATATTGGACGAGCCATTCAGTGGCTTAGACCCAATAAATGTGGAACTATTAAAAAAAGCGGTTTTGGATTTAAAAGAAAATGGGACAACGATTGTCTTTTCGAGCCACCGTATGGAACATGTTGAGGAAATGTGTGAACATCTCTGTATCATGCATAAAGGACAAACAGTCGTGCATGGGGCCTTGAAAGAAATCAAACGAGCTTTTGGGAAAAAGAATTTAGTTATCCATGCCGATTTTGACTTAGATGATTTGACTGGATTTCCTGGTGTGGTCAGTGGTAAGGCGACAACAGAAGGGGTTAGCCTGCAGATTGAAAAAGAATCTGTTGCCTCCGATATTTTAAAAAGCATCGTTCATAAGGGTTTTATTTCTAAATTCGAACTAGAAGAGCCATCATTAAATGATATCTTCATTGAAAAGGTAGGTGCCTCTTATGAATAATTTTTGGATTATTTTATTTCATACTTATAGCAGTAAGTTGAAAACAAAGTCTTTCATTTTAACAACGATCATCATGGCTGTTTTAGTTATTGCATTAACGAATTTAACTAATGTCATCGAATTTTTTAATAAAGATGATCAAGATAAAGTCGCTGTTATTGATGAGACTGGTGAACTGTACGACTCATTCGAAGCTGGAATACATGCAATAAACGAGGAGCTCGAGGTTGAATTATATTCTGGATCACAAGCGGAAGCAGAAGAGGCTGTTGAAAAGGAAGAATATAACGGGTTGCTGATTATAAATGTGGATCATGAAGGATTGCCAATCGCGACATATAAATCGTTAAGTGTTGCTGATTATACGCTTCCGGCTGATTTACAATTTGCCCTTCAAGGAATGAAAAGTCAAATTGCTGCTAACCAACTTCAGTTATCACCAGACCAACTGGCAACACTCTCCGAGCCTGTTCCATTTGAGCAAATTGCATTAAAAGAAAATGCAAAGTCGCAAGAGGAGTTAAGTGAAGCAAGGGGTCTTGTGTATGTGTTATTATTTGTCATTTACTTTGCTGTTATTATGTATGCCAATATGATTGCGATGGAGGTTGCAACGGAAAAATCTTCCCGAGTGATGGAAATTTTAATTTCTAGTGTTTCTCCGATTAAACAAATGTTTGGAAAAATTTTAGGGATTGCTTTATTAAGCTTAACGCAAATGGCCTTTATCCTTGGGGTTGGCTATTATTTTGTCAAAAGTAATCTAGAATCGATGCAAGGTGGATTTTTTGAATTTCTTGGTTTCCAAAATATCCCTCTTTCCACGGTTATTTATGCGATTATCTTCTTTATACTTGGGTACTTCTTATACGCGACCCTAGCGGCTTTCCTTGGCTCGCTAGTAAGCCGAATTGAGGATGTCAACCAAATGATTATGCCGATGACCCTCCTCGTGGTTGCTGGGTTTATGATTGCGATGTTTGGACTAGGTCAACCTGATACAACATTTATGGCTATTTGTTCATATATTCCGTTCTTTACTCCGATGCTGATGTTTATGCGTGTTGGAATGCTGGAACTTCCCCTTTGGGAGCCACTTCTAGGAATTACTATTTTAGTCGTGTCGATTGTGATCTTAGCGATATTTGGCGCCCGCGTATACAAAGGCGGCGTATTGATGTATGGGAAATCAAATTCCTTCAAAGATATTAAAAAAGCGTTGCAGCTGACAAAAGAAGATTAATATTTATTCGTCCTTGAGATGGTATTCGTTCTCAAGGACTTTTTTGCGTAAAGTCGATCAAAAAGTCCAATAGAAAGTTTCTCAAGGACAATTATGCTCCGCTGTTCCAATAAAAAGTCTTTAAGAACATAAACCTCATGGATAATATATAAAGACTTCCTCTTAGCTCTAATGATAGAACGTGCATTCGTACCCTGTCAGTGGTAATATATAACTAAAATCATATTCCGTCTATATGGAATATAACGGAGAGATTATTATGAAAAGCATTTCCTTTATCCACGGTGCAGATTTACACCTAGATAGTCCGATGGTGGGCTTATCTTATTTGCCGAAGGAGATTTTCGAACGGTTAAAAGAGAGCACCTTTACCGCATTATCCCATTTAGTTGACGCTGCCATTGTTCATGAAGTTGATTTTGTTATTTTAGCAGGAGACTTATTTGATGAACAAGACCGGAGTGTAAGAGCGCAAATAAGGCTGCAAAAAGAAATGGAAAGATTGAATAAAGAGGAGATTGAAGTCTTTGTTATCCATGGAAACCATGATCATTTAAATGGTGATTGGGTGCATTTAGATTTCCCAAAAAATGTCCATGTTTTTCCTGAAAGAGTCGAGGTGAAATTTCATACGACAAAAACGAACGCAGTCGCTCATTTATATGGGTTCAGCTATCCTACGCGGCACTTAGAAGACAACTATTTATCACAGTACAGGAAAAAAGAAGGAGCAGATTTTCACATTGGAATCCTCCATGGTCATTATGAGGGTGATAGTGACCATAGCCGCTATGCTTCTTTTACAACAAAGGAACTGCTACAGAAAAAGTTTGATTATTGGGCATTAGGACATATCCATAAAAGACAAATCATTCATCATTCGCCAATAATTTCTTACCCGGGAAATATTCAAGGTCGAAATAGTAAAGAAGTTGGTGAAAAAGGCTGCTACCTTGTCAAAATGACGAAGGAAGAGACAAATCTAGAATTTATAAATACAGCAGATATCATTTGGGACCAAGTTGAGATCGATGGAACCGGTATCAAAACCTTTCAAGAGTTATATAAGATTTTACAAAAAACGATTGAAGATAAAAGGGCCCTGGGAAAAGGTGTGTTACTATCTCTTTCCTTATCAAACATTAGCCTAAACGATAAGGAATGGATAAATGTAAAAAATGGTGAGCTTTTACAGGCCTTGCAAGATCAAGAAAAGGACGAAGATTCATTTGTTTGGCCGATTTATATTGAAGCAAACCAATCGATCGAATGGGAACGAAGCAAGCTAGAAACAGAATCACAATTTTATAAGGAAATGTTTCAAACTGCAGACTCCATTAAAACAATCAATGAAAGCATAGAACCATTATATGATCATCCCGTTGCCTCTAAATTTTTAGAACGACTTTCAGACGAAGAGAAAAAAAGCATACAGGAAGAGGCAGTACAATTATTGATTTCCTTATTAAAGAAGGGAGGGTAAATGGATGAGAATAGAAGAAATTTATATTTATGGGTACGGTAAATTTGAAAATATTAAATTTACAAATTTAGGGAAAATGCAGGTTTTCTTTGGCAGCAATGAAGCGGGAAAGTCGACAATCATGTCTTTTATTCATAGCATTTTATTTGGGTTTCCAACGAAGCAACAATCAGAACTTCGGTATGAACCCAAAAAAGGGGCGAAGTATGGAGGACAATTAACCGTTTATTTCCCTGATCATGGAAAAGTGTTGATTGAACGGGTAAAAGGGAAAGCAACGGGAGATGTGGTCGTCCGATTAGAAAATGGAACAATCGGCGGAGAAGCCTTGCTTAAAGAACTACTGTCAGCGATTGATAAACAATTATATACATCGGTCTTTTCCTTCAATCTTCAAGGGCTGCAAAATATTCATTTAATGAAAGAACAGGATTTAGGGAGGTTTTTATTTTCAATTGGAACAGTAGGGACGGATCAACTGTTAAAGGCAGAAAATGAGCTAGCAAAGGCGCTTGATACTCGTTTTAAGTACAATGGAAGAAATCCCCAATTGAATATAAAAATGAAGGAATTACAGCAATTACGAAGTCAGTTATGGGAAGCTGAGAAAAATAATGAACAATATGTTACCTTGCTGCAAAAAAGAGCTGACATCGAATTACAGATTAAAGAATACAAAGAAACTTCCGGTGAACTAAACAGGGAAAAGGCAATGTGGGAAGAGTGGAAAAAGGTTTACCCGCTTTATAAACAAGCAGAGGTTCTTAAAAAGGAATTATCTCAATATGATGGGATTACCTTTCCGCAACAAGGTCTAGAGAGGCTGGAACAATTACAAAGTTTACAAAACCAAATACAGCGAAAAGTACATAAAACAGAACAAAGGCTGCAAAGTCTAAAGGGTGAAATGGAGCAATTAACACCAAACTTCTCTTTAATCCAAAAAGAGCATGAAATTAATACGGCTGTTGAAAATCTTCCTTTATTGGATAAAACAAAACAGGAATTAAATGGACTGCAAGCTAAAATGAAAAAGCTAGACGAAGAACTTCTTTTTTTACACAATAAAATTCATTTGCCTCTCTCAGAGCAAGATATTCTCACGACGAATACAAGCATCTTTATAAAAGAAAAGATAACGAATCTAACCGCTAAACAAAAAAGCTTATCAGAGAAAAAACTTGCGTTGGATGAAAGGTTTCAAGAAGAAAAAAGCAGATTGGAAGAATTAGAAACAAAAGAAATGCTCCTGAAACAAGAGCTTATCCCTGATGGCGAACGAACGGAACTGGAGGATACTTTATCCCGTTCAAAGTCTAAAGAATATCGTATGTTTCAAAAAGAGAATCTTGAAGAACGGTTAACAGGATTGAAGGCCTCTTTACAAAAGGAAAGAAGGAGAAGTACCCAACATAAAGTTCAACATCTCATATTAGCGGTTCTATTCAGTGCTTTATGCGGATGGGGACTTTTATCAAAATCCTATTCTTTTTCATTGTTAGGCGGTTTAGGTCTTCTCTTTATTGTGTGGTCATTCCTAAAAGCGTCTTTTTCAAAGGATATTCAATCGATCCAAAAGGAAATCGCTAAATGGCAAGATAAAAAGGCGACATTAGAGCAAGAATTGAAGACGCCGATGGGCGAAGTTGAAGTGATACGCCAGCAGCTTGAAAAGGATAAGGAGATAAGAGATCAGGTAAACCAGTTGGCTTTACTTATCGAAAGGCAGCATGACCAGTATAACCATGTCATCGATTTATTTCAGAAATGGGAACAAAATGAAGCTGCGCTTCGCCAAGAGTTATTAGATATGGGAACAGAGTTGAAACTTCCTGACAAAGTAGTGCTCAACTATTTATTAGATGCCTTTGGAATTATTGACGAATTGAAAAAGGCATATATAGAAAAGAAAATGCTATTGAACCAGATGAATGCCAGTGAGGATTCCGTTAAAGAGATCGTGTCTCTTATTAATGAGCTTTCCGTACAGTATTTCCAACAGATGAATCATTCTTATCATGAAGCAGCATTTATGTTAAAAAGAAGTTTGCGGGAGGAATTGGAGAAGCATATTCAATTTAAAGAGAAGCAGGAACAATATCGTCAGTTGGAAGAAGAGTATAGGATCGATCAAGCGGAATGGAAGAGCCTTGAAGCCGAAGTCGACACCCTTTATCAAAAGGCAGGTGCTCAAGATGAAAAAGGGTTTAGAGAAATAGGGGAGATGGCCCAAATAAAGGACGACTTGCTGAAAAAATGGAATAACATTCATATTCAACTTAAATTATCTACAATTGAGTTGACAGAGATGGATTCCATTGAAGAGCAAACCATTGACGAGCGAATCGAAGAGAGCAAAATAGAAAAAGAGACAATTGAACAAAGGGTCACTCTTTGTAATGAGGAGCTTGCGTCTATCAAACATCAAATTGCTGTAATCGAAGAGGGAGGAACCTATGCGGATCTCCTGCATCGTTTTAAACAATTAAAATTTGAGTTTGAATCGGATGCAAAAGATTGGGCTAAGTTTGCAGCTGCCAAGGAAATCCTACAAAAAACGACTAATAATTTTAAAGAAATATGGTTTCCAAAAATGCTTGCCAAAGCGGAGGAATATTTGCAGTTTTTAACGAACGGAAATTATATTCGAATTCTTCCTAAACAAGATAGCAGTGGTTTTATTATTGAGAGTAAAGATCATCTTCTTTTTGAAGCAAATGAGTTAAGTCAAGCAACGACTGAACAAATCTATATTTCGATTCGTTTAAGCCTGGCTGTTACCGTTTATGAAGAATATAAGCTTCCCATTATCATTGATGATAGCTTTGTTAATTTTGATAAGGTTAGAACGAAACGGGTGATTGAATTATTGCACCGATTTGATGACTATCAAGTCCTTTTCTTCACCTGTCATGAACATTTAGTAAGTTATTTTCAAAATATCATTCATATTGAAAAGAAAAAGGCCATTTCATAATGGCCTTTTTTCTTTCTATTTTTTCCATACAAGCTTTATTTTTGACATATCGTTATCCTAACCCTCATAAACTGTAGGGACAAGCCTCCGGAGGATGCCACGGATTTTTTAAAAGAAATTTAGCGAGGCAAGCTTGATTAAAATCCGGGCGCAAATTCGACGGAGCGAATTTGATTATAGTGAGGTGACTAGTAGTGGATATTCCTTTTTGGATGTATTTCGTGGTAACGGGAATTGTTTTTAGTGCATTTATGGTATATAAAACGGGTAAGGAAGAAAAGCAGATAGAAGATGAAATCATTGAACGTGAAGGTGAAGTGTATATGAAGCGGCTTGAAGAAGAACGGGAAGATAAAGAGTCCGCCGAAAAGTCAGTGGGGGTATAAAGGGAAACATCCATCCTTAGGGTCTTACTGCCCGTAATGATGTGATCAAGTGAAAAAAGACCAACACCAAGATCTCTTGGGTTGGTCTTTCACATTTAGCCATTATTTCTTCTCTTCTTCAGCCTTTTCATCTGTAGCCGTTCCTAAAATACTTTTAAGGTCTTTATCTTTAATTTCGACCCCAGCGTCCTTCATTTCGCGGTCAATCACACCTTGAATGGTTGCTGGATCTGTTAAACGAGCATTCATTAGCTCCTGCTTCATTTCGTCCTTAACCTCTTCATAAGGTTCTTTTTCCTTCTTGTCCGTTACTTGAATGATATGAAATCCATGTTGTGTTTGAACTGGATCACTGATTTCATTCACTTCTAATGCATATGCGGCCTCTTCAAATGGAGGTACCATTGCGCCTGGTCCAAACCAATCAAGATCCCCGCCTTTTTCAGCTGTACCGTCTGTTGAATACTCTTTCGCCAAGTCCTCAAACTTTTCTCCGGCATCAAGTTTTGACTTTACCTCTTTTGCGGTTTCTTCATCTTCAACAAGAATATGTCTTGCCCTAATGTCAGGACGATACTCTTCTTCATAATACTTTTTCACATCTTTATCTTTAATATCTGCACTAATCGCTTTCTCTAGTAAAAGATTTAGTTTTAAATAGTCTTGTTTAAAGGATTCTTCGCTTTCAAAGCCTGATTGAAGGAAAAAGGCTTCTCCGTATTGTTCCTTAAACTCTGCAACTTTCTCGTCTAATTCTTTATCTGAAACCTCATATTTTTCCGATAAAACTTTTTCGTAAACCATTTGTTGTAATACAGCCTGTCCAGCCATATCTTTCATTTGTGTATAAAATTCATCTTTCGTAATGTTTCCAGCATTTGATTCTACAATGAGATCCGATCCATCTCCATTATTACAAGCTGTTAATGACAGGATTCCAACCGCCATCGTAATAGGCAATATCCATTTTTTCACGTATTAACACTCCCAGAATATTATTAAGTCTAAGCAACAATCATTACTATAACATAAATTTGTGCGCTAACAAATGAATAAGAGGGGTTTTGAAGATTTTTTTTGAAAAAGCTGGGTAAATGTCCATTACATATTCGCCCTTGTTTCATATGATAAATTGTAAGAGAAAGGGGGGTAAAGAGAATGGGACATTATTATAACAATGGTTTCGCGTTAATCGTGGTTCTGTTCATTTTATTAATTATTATTGGGGCCTCCTTCTATTAAAAAAATCTTAAGTACCTAAACAACTGGCGTAAAAAAAATAACAGTTCAGTGGTTTCCTTTTAAAGGAGGTGTTAAGTATGGGTCATAGTTACGGTGGGGGCTTTGCGTTAATCGTGGTTCTTTTCATCTTATTAATCATCGTTGGTGCAGCATGGTTATAAGATTGAATGATGAATAAACATCAAAAAAGCGGTGATTCCTCACCGCTTTTTATTTAAGGATTAGTGGTTACGTTATGGCGACCAAGATTTTTACATAAGAGGAGATAAGTAGGATCGTAACAAGAATATTGATCGTTCTAAAGACGGATGATTGCTTTTCCTCTGGAATTTCTTTTTGCATACAAAGGGAATTTGTTAGTCTATTAATATTAAATAATATAAAAATGGCGAATAAAATGTAAAAAAATAGCAATTTAACGATTCCTCCTTTTGAGAGGCTCATTCTGTCTCGTGAATAAGATTGAATGATTGTATATCTAGGATCACGATTATAAAAAGCCAATAATGTTATGGTATTATAAATTCTCTTATATATATGCTTAAGAATGGAAAAATAAAACAAAAATAATGGTTCAATGGGTCATACCCCTACCTGAAAGGTCAGAGAAATGGTAAAATAATGTAGATATTGTACATACTTCAATAATTACTGATTTGAATGACATATGTAAATTTACGCTGAAAGCAATAAAAAATCAATAGTAATTTATGAAAGAGCTCTTAATTAATGTTAGATCAAAGTGGGGAAAGATATGGATTTGCAGGCGATAGTAGACAAACTTAATAAGTTGGAATATCATCAATCTCTTTTGCTAAAAATGAATAGAGCCACAACAGAGACTTTTTATAAGTTGATTGTTGAAAAGTCATTGTCACAGGAAGAAGTTCAACAATTCTATAAGAGTTGTGAGAGCTTGAGCAAAGTTTATGAAGAACAGAAAGCGGAAGGTTTTGTTTATTTTCATCCGCTTTATGAAAAGTTCATTACTGATCTCCACCCTAAACTTTCTCCTGAAGAAGTAATTTTAGCTTGTTTAAGACAAGAGTTATATGTTCCGTTAATGACAGAATTCAAAAAATATCTCTCGTTGTTTAAATGAATTCTGTCTCCATGTTTGTCTTTTTAACAATTTTCCCATCTTTTTCAACGAAACCTTGATTCACATTGTTAAAAGAAGTTTCAAAGATTTCCATAAAGTCATCCCCATAAATATTACGAACAATTGCCATTAACTCCATAATCTCTGGAAACTTTCCATAAATATCTTTTAACGGTAATGATGCCGAATAGACGGTGGTTTGAGTTGCATCATAGGATTCTAATAAATCTAAAAATACTTTTTCCCCTTCATCTGTTAGTTTAATGTACGTATTGCGCTTATCGTTTTCTTTCTTCGAAAACTCCAGGAAGCCTCGTTCCTCTAACTTTTTGGAGAAATTAAAAGCGGTTGAAACATGCATGACTCCGAATTTTGCTACGTCTGAGATGGAAGCACCATTTAAATGGTAGGCGATTGATAAGATATGGTGTTCATTAATATTTAGATCATAAGGTTTAATCCATTGCTGCCAATCTTTCTCAACCGATTTCCATAAAGCTTTACTTAATTGCGAAATTCTTTGAATGTAAAGCATCGCTTCCTTTTTAGAAAACTCTTTTTCTTCCATCCTCATATACCCCTTTTCGTTATCTCTCTTTATTAACATTATGCCAATAAAGTAAAGATTAATAAAGATATTAATTTGCCAAATCTTTTGAATATACGTAAATTGCGTGTATTTTTTATGCAAATATACTATTTTGTTTTTTACTATTATCACAGTATATTTATTTTCGATTATGATAAGGGAAAATCCTGCTTTTTTTGCATATTTTTTAAAAAAATGTCAGAATTTACATATTATTCACTTAATGTCCTCTCGATTTCTGCGATCGTTTTTTCAAGAGAAGCGATTTCTTGTTGTAATTGTAATTGATGAGGGTGGATATCATTCTTCCAATCCTCGATCACTATTTTTATATCTGATAGGAAAGTACAAATTGTTTCTTTGCCTTCGAACGCAGCAGATGTTACATCTTTCTGTAGTTCGTGTAAATGAGATTTAATCTCGGATAGCCCATGAATAAATGGCTGTACGGTGTTGTTTAGTTGAATTCGAGTTCCTTTACCGGAATTAGGGGCAGTGAGTAATGTGAATATACCGGAAGCAACAGCTCCCAATATGAATCCAGTGAGATACGACTTTCCATTCATAACTTTCACCTCAATTAGAATTGAATTGATTGGTCTTGTGTAATATCACTTAATCATTCAGCATAAACTTAACCGTGCTTGTCTGTTTGGGGGTGTCAGCATGAGCATCTTTTTTTTCACTTTATTCTTTTTATCGGTTTCGCTCAGTCTTTATTATTTATTGGCATGGAAGAGGCCAAGTGCATATCCACCCAAATATTTATTAAAAAAACGGTTACAAATTATGGTTCTAAGTAGTATTTTATTTTTCACTATTAGTATTGTGTTAATGATGTTTTGATAAGAAAGAAAAACCCGTCAATCTAGACGGGTTTCAAACAGTTATTGACTGATTGTCTGTTGACCAGTAAATGTCGTTTTTTTCATAATTGTTGTTGCGACTGGGTACAATACAATCATAACAATTGTATTGACTGCTGCTGCTGGTAGTACGGCTGCGGCAAACATAGCTGCAAATTGCCCTGGAAGACCTACGATAAAGGCTGCTGTACCTAGGAAAATAGCTCCCGAAATCAACGTGCCAATCGCTGTTAAAATAGCAACTGAAATGATTGACTTTTTAAGTTTCCCAAGTACTAAAAATAATCCGAAGAATACGAATGATGTAATAGTTTTATCAATAAGATTCGGGAAAAAGCCTCCAGGCATTGATGTCGTGATTCCTGAAATAATACCAGTTACAAGTCCAATCAATAGGACGCTTTTAAAATCCGGAAATAAAATAATACCTAAAAACATCATCGTCAGCATCATATCAGGCTTCATTCCAAACACAAACCCAGGAACAACTGCATGTAATACCGTCCCCATACCAATTAATAGAGCAATGGCAACTAACTTTTTTGTATTCATTTCTCATCTCTCCTCATCTCATCTGAACTACATGAACTTCTCCTGCAGTGCACTCATTGCCTGCAGCGAAAAGTTTCTACTATTATACCATACTAAGCTTGCTTAAAGAATCATTTTAATATAATTCTTTCTGTGGGAAAATCGACCAACCTACTTTCACTGCATTGGCTTTTTCAAGAATAAGAGGCTTGTTCAAGCAGGTTAGCCAATTTTCCATACTAAGATAAACTCAAGAGTTAATAATTTCTTCTGAACTCTTTCATAAACTGCGCAAGTTTTTCTACATTTTCAAGGGGAACCGCATTATATATGGATGCCCGGCAGCCACCGACAGAGCGGTGTCCGTTTAACCCAACAAATCCGGATTCTTTTGCTTGAGCTAAAAAGCTTTTTGTTGCTTCATCAGAATTCAACGTGAACGTAACATTCATTGTTGAGCGGCTGTCCGATGCAGCGTGACCAGTATAAAAGCCTTCACTTTGATCGATTTCATCGTAAAGGAGGTCGGCTTTTTGACGATTTATTTTTTCAACGGCTTCGAGTCCGCCTTGTTCTTCAACCCATTTTAGGACAAGTGATAATAAATAAATACTAAATGTTGGCGGGGTATTGTATAGTGAATTATTTTTTGCATGAGTATTGTAATTCAACATCGTTGGCAGTTCATCGGAAGCACGAGCTAATAAGTCCTTTTTGATGATGACAACAGTAACTCCAGAAGGTCCTAAGTTTTTCTGAGCACCTGCATAAATAAGGTCGAATTGTTCCATATTTAATGGTTTACATAAAATATCGCTGGACATATCCGCAATGAGAGGAACTTGTAATCCTGTTGGAAATTCATGCCACTGTGTTCCATAAATAGTATTATTGCTTGTAATATGCAAATAAGCAGCATCATTTGGAATCGATGATGGGTCAAGGGCAGGGATATTTTTATATTGATTATCTTTACTTGAGATAGCAATCTCTGTATTTCCAACCTTTTTTGCCTCTTTTAAAGCTTTTTCAGACCAAGATCCTGTCATCGCATAATAAGCAGTTTTACCTTCCGTAAGCAGGTTCATTGGTATCATTGAAAATTGCAAACTTGCTCCGCCTTGTAGGAATAGGACTTCGTAATCATCTGAGATGGAAAGCAAAGAACGTAAGGATGAAATGGCTTCATTATGCACCGCTTCATAATCTTTACTTCTGTGACTCAATTCCATGACAGACATTTCTGTCCCTCTAAAGTTAAGTAATTCATTTTGGGCTTCTTTTAACGCCCATTCTGGTAATGCAGCTGGACCCGCATTAAAATTTAATGCACGACTCATTTAGATAACCTCCTAATAATTGGTGTTTACCATTTTGAAATTTCTAATAAATGCATTTTCTTCTTTCATAGTACCTCAGAAATTGTCGAATTGTATATAATAATTTTCTAAAATAACAAAAAATTCTCCAAAAGAGGAGAATTTTAATCAAATTTGCTCGAGTAATTATCCTTTAAAAAAATCCAAGACATCCGCCGGAAGTTAAAAGTGACTCTTTATATCAGCTGCCATTTGTTGTAAATCTAAAGATGTGTAGTCACTTTGATTATTTTTCCAGACTGCACCAAAACCATCGCCTTCACCGTAGCGGGGGATTAAATGCATGTGAAAATGAAAGACAGATTGTCCTGCTTTTTCTCCATTATTATTGACAACGTTTAATCCGATTGGATTGTATGTTGCTTTCAATGCATTGGCAATTTCAGGTGCGACTTCAAAAATATCTTTAGCGATTTCGGGTGTTAATTCATAGAGGTTTTCTTTATGTATTTTTGGAATGATTAACGTATGTCCTTTTGTCACTTGACTTAAATCGAGAAATGCCAAAACATTTTCGTTTTCAAAAACTTTTGAAGAAGGGAGATCTCCATTAACTATTTTACAAAAAATACAATCACTCACTATTTTCAATCCTTTCTTAATCAGTTATGAACATTAACATAATGGTAACACATTGGAAGTTTTTTCTAAACAAACAAAAAGGGCAGGATTCGCATGGAATCCTACCCTGATGCAAGGGAAGCTTTCATATACTTTCTCGTTCATTTACAGGTAATTTTCTGCGATAAACACCTCATTTATTAGTAAAATGTTTGTGTTTACTGAGAAATTTCAGATTCTTTGTTCAAGCGAACCATCCCCTATTTCTTATAAGTTTTTTTGCAAAATCTTATAAACTTAGGTTAAGTTGTCTTTGACAAACACCTCATTTTTCAAAGTTAATTTGAATTTCGGTGCAAGGAATCTTCTTGGTTTTCATACAACTTTTGCATTACAACCATCCCCTTATTACGAACGTTTTTTAGAAAGGCATATGGGTCAATCGAAACAATTGTCTTTTGCAGACACCTCATTTCAATTTTTGATGATTTTCATCATCAAGGTTGTTTCCCCTACATACATTAGAATGTCCACTTTTGAAATTTATATACCTTTTTATATTAATATTAATGATCGATTTGCAACATTAGATTAAATAAACAAAAAGGGCAGGATTCGCATAGAATCCTACCCTGATGCAGGGGAAGCTATCATATACTTTCTCGTTCATTTACAGGTAATTTTCTGCGATAAACACCTCATTTATTAGTAAAATGTTTGTGTTTACTGAGAAATTTCAGATTCTTTGTTCAAGCGAACCATCCCCTATTTCTTATAAGTTTTTTTGCAAAATCTTATAGACTTAGGTTAAGTTATCTTTGACAAACACCTCATTTTTCAAAGTTAATTTGAATTTCGGTGCAAGGAATCTTCTTGGTTTTCATACAACTCGTGCATTACAACCATCCCCTTATTAGGAACGTTTTTTAGAAAAGCATATGGGTCAATCGAAACAATTGTCTTTTGCAGACACCTCATTTCAACTTTTGATGATTTTGATCATCAAGTTGTTTCCCCTACGTACATTAGAATGTCCGCATTTGAAATATATATACAACTTTTAAAAAAATATTTGAATTCTTGATCAAACTGGACAAGATCATAGCATATTTCTTACAATCAATGTAGATGAATCATAATAGGAAGGGCGTTTTTTGATGTCTTTATTAGAAATAAAAAATTTAACAGGCGGGTATTCCCGAAATCCTGTTTTAAAGGATGTTTCCTTTTCCGTTCATAAAGGAGAATTAGTCGGATTAATCGGCTTAAATGGGGCAGGAAAGAGCACAACGATCAAGCATATCATTGGATTGATGGAGCCCCACAAAGGTGAAATTACAATTAATGAAAATAGGATTGAAACTGATCGGGAAACGTACCGAAAGCAATTTACCTTTGTGCCAGAAACACCGGTTCTTTATGAAGAATTGACATTGGACGAGCATTTAAAGCTGACCGCGATGGCATATGGGATGGAAGAAGCGGTCTATAAGGAAAGAGTTCAGGGGCTGTTGAAAGAATTTCGGATGGAAAAAAGGTTAAAATGGTTTCCAGCCCATTTTTCCAAAGGGATGAAACAAAAGGTGATGATCATGTGTGCTTTTTTAGTTCAGCCTTCTATTTACATTGTCGATGAGCCCTTTGTGGGTCTTGATCCACTTGGAATTCAATCCTTGCTTGACTTGATGGAAAAGATGAAAGAAAGCGGTGCGGGAATCTTAATGTCGACGCATATTTTGGCAACGGCTGAACGATATTGTGACCGGTTTATTATTCTGCATGAAGGAAAAGTAAAGGCTCAAGGCACGTTGGATGAATTACGGAAGGATTTTAATATGCCAGAGGCGACATTAGATGATTTATACATTCAACTGACAAAGGAAGAAGACCATGTTTGATGAAAAACTACTATGGAAAGAACGTTTCAGCCGGACAAGCAAGGAACTTTCCCGATATCTACGGTATATATTTAATGGTCATCTCGTCATTGTTTTTATCTTTCTATTAGGGACTGGAGCCTTTTATTATCAAGAGTGGTTAAAAACGATTCCCGAAAGTTTTCCTGCTGGGGCGCTCATGGCTCTCCTTATGTCACTGCTATTAACCTATAGTCCGATTTATACGTTTATGTCTGATCCAGATCGAATTTTTCTACTGCCCTTAGAAACGAAATTAAATGGATACTTTAAAAAGTCGATTCTGATTAGTTTTTTTATTCAAGTGTATTTATTGCTCGTTGGATTGGCCGTATTAATGCCAATGTATGCTACTGTCAATGACGGCCAATATAAACCTTTTTTTCTTTTTCTTATTGTGATTTTAACTGCTAAGGGCCTTAATTTATGGATTCGCTGGTATGTTCAATACGAGAGTGAAGTGCGAATACATCGGTTTGATTCCTTTATTCGTTTTTGTGTTAATTTCGTTTTCCTTTATTTATTATTTTCTAATGCTGCGATTTATTTTGCAGGCGTACCCGTTATTCTATTAGTTGGATTGCTATTGTTTTACCGATATCAATCAAAGGATAAGGGATTAAAGTGGGAGCTTTTAATCCAACAGGATGAAAGGCGAATGACAGGCTTTTATCGCTTGGCTAATTTATTTACAGATGTCCCTAAATTAAAAAATAAGGTGAAACGGAGAAAGAGCTTGGATGCAATACTTGGGGGAATTCCATTTCGCCAAGATCAGACGTTCACCTATTTATTAGGGAGAACCTTCTTGAGGTCAGGCGACTATTTAGGTTTATTTATACGCTTAACCATTATTGGGGCGATTGCCATTTATTTTCTTTCATTTGGGATTGGACAAATCATCCTTGTCGTTCTTTTCCTTTACTTAACAGGGTTTCAATTATTGCCTTTATGGAAGCACCATCAGTATCATGCGATGCTTGAATTGTTTCCAATTAGTAAAAAAAGTAAAGAAGATTCCTTTCTTAAAATTTTGCGGAATCTATTAGGGCTGCAAGCGGTGTTATTGTCTGTTGTGATTCTCTTCAAAGGTGACTGGATGGCTGCACTGATTTCCTTATTAGCTGGAATCGTATTTTGTGGATATTTTGTTTATTTTTATAGTAAAAGAAAAATGAGTGATTAAAAGGAAAAGGAGGAATTTCGAACAAATGAATCAATACGAGGAACAAGCGTATGATGAAATCATCGAATGGAAACGGAAAATCCTAAAAAGACCTAAATTGTTTCAACGGATGACGAAACAAATGCAAGAAAAAATCAATGAAAAAATCCCAGATAAGGCACATGGAATCATTACCGATGGGATTAAAAACTTCGTGAAATTAACATTAACCGGATCACAAATCACAACAAGAAAATCTGAAGAGGCTCATCTTCCTTTAAAAGAGCGTGATGAGATCTTTGATGAAAAATTATCTGTCTATCGCAGGTCCGCTGTTATTGAAGGAGCGGGAACGGGAGCAGGTGGAATTTTATTAGGGCTTGCCGATTTCCCTTTGCTTTTATCGATAAAAATGAAATTTCTCTTTGATGTCGCTAATTTATATGGATACGATACGAAAAAATATGAAGAACGAATTTTCATTCTGCTCGTCTTTCAATTGGCTTTTTCGAGCGCTGAGAAAAGAAGAGAAACATTGGAAGTTATTGAAAACTGGGATGCGAGAAAGTCGGAGTTTACCCAGTTAGATTGGCAAGAGTTTCAACAAGAATATCGGGATTATATTGACTTTGTCAAAATGCTTCAGCTTGTACCGGGGATCGGAGCAGTTGTTGGAGCGTATGCAAATTACAATTTGCTTGATCAACTCGGAGAAACGGCAAAAAATTGTTACCGGCTAAGGGTGTTAACAACTCCACCAAAGATATAGTATAATTTTCCTGTTTACTTCATTGGGCAAAAGTCACTCACTTCTATAAGTGGGGGATTAATGCGTATGCTGTTTTCTGATTCAGTGAGGGTTCAAACCGAGACTGAATGAAGTAAAGCCTCCGGGCGCAAATTCTGCGAGCGAATTTGATTTAAAAGGGAGACTATATAAGGGGTAGGGGAATGAGTAAATTTAAATGGATGATTCTTTTATTAACGATCGCTTTCGCATCAACAATTTTTCTCGTAATGGGAGTAAGAAATAGTGAAAGTCTAGCGTTAGATGGTGCACTTAATCATATTGTGTTATCTGTGTTCTCAGAAGACAGTTATTCATTTTTTCGTGTAATCACTGAGCTAGGAGACAAAATAGGCATTGGGATTGTCGTTTTAATGGTTACTCTTTGGCTTGGATTCAAAAAGCGGGATTTCGTGGGGATCATTGTTTTGGTTTTAGCTGTTGCGTTAGGAAATGAGGCCAGTAAGTGGTTAAAAGAAGTAATTGGAAGAGAAAGACCTGTAACAGCACAATTAGCCGAATCTTTAAGTTTTCCCAGCGGACACGCCATGGTCGGACTGATTTTATATTTTATCACTTCTTATTTACTTATCAATCATTTAAACTCGACAAAACTCAAATGGGGAATAGGTATTATTTCTTTGCTCATTGTTTTATCAATTGGGTTAAGTCGCATAGTACTCGAAGATCATTATCCAACAGATGTTATTGGCGGATATGTCATCGGTCTGATTTGGTCTATTTTGTGGATACTTTTTTATAAGATCCTGCGTGTTCGTATCGAAGCTCGCTTTTTGAAAAAAGAAACACCGTTAAATCAATAATAGTGAAAAGCTGACTAGAATGTGTAGTTCCAGTCAGCTTTTAACTTTATTCAGCAGAATTTCTTCATTTCTATAATGGGGATGAATGTAAAAAGCAATCTGTTCAGTAAAGGTACAAACCCAAGCTGAATAAAGTTAAGCCTCCGGGCGCAAATTCGTTGGAGCGAAATTGATTTTATTCCTCTTCTTCTTCATAAATCTTGTATGTTGTTATAAAGGAAGGGCGAGGAAAGCTGATGGGAGTTTTTTTCTCGCCATGGGCATCCGAAAGTGATTTAGACTTTTTCCATTGATTGTAGGCTGCTTCATTGTTCCAAATGGTAAAAATCATATACGTATCATATCTTAATGGGCGTAACACGCGAATCGCTAAGAAGCCTGGTTCTTTTTCGATTAATCTTGCCTGGTCTTTAAATCGATATTCAAATAATGGCCGGCTCTCATCAAATACTGGAATATGATTACAGGCGACAAACCCAGAAGGCACTGTAATGGTTCCGGAAGCATCAATTACTTCGTATTTTTTTGGTTCTTTAAAAAGAGAATTTCCTTCTGTTTCATGTGCCAACATAAACACATCGTCATGATGCATGAATGTAAAGGTTTCCTGCCCGTTTTCAAAAAACAGCTTCTTTAAATAATCCTCCGTACCACCTGTAAAGTACATAAACATCCGCGATCACCTTTTTTCTTCATTATATCCTGTTAAGAGAATAAATCCCAATCGAACGAAAATATCTTTATTTTTTCATAGGAAAAGCGAGAAACTATACTTTGATAGAGGAAACAGGTATCATAATAATTGTCATAAAATTGTGCGTTATTCGGTGCCTCATTGAGTTTATATATATTACACTAATTATATGTTGGAAATAGAAAGGGGTATCACAATGGAAAGAAAAATAAATGATACATACTTAAAAGCGGCCAAGGGAGAGAAGACTGATCATGTACCTGTTTGGTTTATGAGACAAGCGGGTCGATCACAGCCTGAATATAGAGAAATCAAACAAAAATATTCTTTATTTGAAATCACTCATCAACCAGAATTATGTGCCTATGTGACAAGGTTGCCAGTTGAGAATTACGGAGTAGACGCAGCGATTCTTTATAAAGATATTATGACGCCGCTTCCTGCAATGGGAGTAGATGTGGAAATTAAATCGGGGATCGGACCTGTTATTGACAACCCCATCACTTCTGTTAATGATATTGAGAAACTTGGTGAAATTAATCCTGAGGAAGATGTTCCATATGTTCTGGAAACGATTAAAATTTTAACGAGAGAACAGTTGAATGTCCCATTAATTGGATTTGCTGGTGCTCCATTTACGCTTGCTAGTTATATGATTGAAGGCGGCCCATCGAAAAATTATACGAAAACAAAAGCGTTCATGTATTCAGAACCTAAAGCGTGGTTTGCCTTAATGGACAAGCTCGCGGACATGACTATTACATATATTAAGGCCCAAGTTAATGCAGGTGCAAAAGCAGTTCAAATTTTTGACTCGTGGGTAGGGGCACTAAACGTAGAAGATTACCGTTACTTTATTAAACCGGTGATGACTCGCATTTTCACTGCATTAAAGGAAGAGAATGTCCCATTAACGATATTCGGAGTTGGGGCAAGTCACTTGGCTCTTGAATGGAATGACTTACCTGTCGATGTTGTAGGACTAGACTGGCGCCTGCCGATTAGAGAAGCACGGAAATTAGGGGTAACAAAGACAGTACAAGGTAACCTTGATCCTGCTTTACTCATCGCACCTTGGGAAGTGATAGAAGAAAAGGCTAAGGCAATTCTCGATCAAGGCATGGAAAAGGACGGCTATATTTTTAATCTTGGGCATGGAGTGTTCCCAGAAGTAAATCCCGAAACTTTAAAAAGATTAACCGCATTTGTCCATGATTACTCTGCTTCTAAAAAAGCAGGGAACTAAAACGAGCCGAGACAGCAAAGGGGGATGACTTCATGAAAAGGAAAATCGGTCTTCTAGTTATGGCCTATGGAACACCTTATAAAGAAACCGACATTGAACGCTATTATACACATATTCGACGCGGACGGAGACCGTCGGACGAAGCGCTTAACGATTTAAAAAGAAGATACAAAGCGATTGGCGGAAGCTCCCCATTAGCAGAAATTACGTTGGCACAGGCGGAAAGATTAGAAAAACATTTAAATACATCTCAAGATCAATACGAATTCAAAATGTATTTAGGATTAAAGCATATTGAGCCGTTTATTGAAGATGCGGTTCGACAAATGCATAATGATGGCATTGAAGAAGCTATTAGTATTGTCTTGGCGCCGCATTTTTCAACTTTCAGTATCAAGTCCTATAATGGGAGAGCGAAAGAAGAAGCGGAAAAAATAGGCGGTCCGCGTTTTACAAGTATTGAAAGCTGGTATGATGAACCAAAATTCATCCAATATTGGGTTGAACAATTGAAGGAAACAGTTGGAAAACTGACCGAAGAAGAGAAACAGAACTTTGTCGTTGTCGTATCGGCACATAGTTTGCCGGAAAAAATCATTGCGTTGGGGGATCCGTATCCAGAGCAGCTAAAAGAAACGGCCCAGCTCATTGTTGAGAAAGCCGGTATCGAACATTATGCCCTTGGATGGCAAAGCGCGGGAAATACTCCTGACCCTTGGTTAGGGCCCGATGTACAGGATCTTACAAGACAGTTATATGAAGAAAAAGGCTATCGAGCTTTTATTTATATTCCAGTCGGGTTTGTTGCCGATCACTTAGAAGTTCTGTATGACAATGATTATGAATGTAAAGTAGTAACTGATGAGGTTGGAGCTTCTTACTACCGGCCAGAAATGCCTAATGTGAATCCGCAATTTATAGACGCATTAGCAACAGTAGTTTTAAAAAAGTTAGAGATTCATTAGGCTCATAAAGCAGTGCACTTCTATATAAATAGAAGTGCACTGCTTTTTATATAGAAAAAAACAAAAAACCAGCTGATTGAATCGGCTGGGTAGTTATTGAAAGATTGTGAATTTTTATTTTAAAATTTTATAGGTCGTGTATTTCGATACAGTGGTTGCATGTGTTTCCGTAGCAATCTGCTTGTTCTTCCATTTCATTTCCGCAATTTGAACATTTTTTAGCAGGTAAGTTTCTAAAGAATTCAAGAATATTTTTAACCATTTGTACCCCTCCAATTTGAATATGTCTGATTTGTTGTTTTTATTGTAATATAACAGTCTTAATTTTGTCAATACTTGTTTTAATACAATTTTTAAAATATTAAAACAGTGCAAATTTACTTATCTTTTTACGATCCTTTTCCTATAATAGTTCGTGTGAAGACAATAGAGTGGGGGTATTTAGAGTGAACTTAACGATTATCGGACCTTGGGGCGGTTATCCGAAAGCAAATGAAGCAAGTGCAGGATACCTTCTTGAGCACGAGGGATACCATTTATTAATTGATTGTGGCAGCGGTGTCTTATCAAAGCTGCAAACGTTTATACAGCCTGAAGATCTTGATGGGGTGATCCTTTCCCATTATCATGCAGATCATATTGCTGATATCGGTGTATTACAGCACGCAAGGTTGATTCAGGGGTTCTTGGGGAAAAAGATGAGCAATTTGCCGATCTACGCCCATGATTTACATGCACAAGAATTCTCCATGCTGACTTATAAAGAAGTTACGAAAGGAATTTCATATCAGCCTGGAGAAGTATTACAAGCAGGGCCATTTTCTATAACCTTTCAAAAAACAAAACATCCAGTTGAATGTTATGCAATGAGGTTTGAAGCTGGAGGACGTTCTTTAGTCTATACAGCAGATACTGCTTATAAGGAAGAACTTGTTTCGTTTTCGCAAAATACTGATTTACTTCTTTGCGAGTGCAACTTCTATGGGCATCAAAACGGTACAAATGCCGGTCATATGACAAGCCTTGATAGTGGGAAATTAGCAAGCGAAGCAAATGTTAAAAAGTTGATTCTAACCCATTTGCCCCATTATGGAAGGGTAGAGCAATTACAGGAAGAAGCAGAAACGATTTTTAACGGCCCGATTATTTTGGCGAAATCAGGTTTAACTGTAACAATCTAATTAGGAGGAAGAAAAAAGATGAAAGTAAGTTATCATGGTCATTCTGTCGTAAAAATTGAAACAGGTGGAAAGACAATACTTCTTGACCCTTTTATCACGGGAAATACACTAACCGATTTAACTGTAGAAGATGTGAAGCCAGATGTGATTTTAATAACTCATGGTCACAATGATCATGTCGGAGATACGGTTGAACTTGCTAAGAAGCATGATGCACTTGTTGTGACGAACAATGAATTAGCGAACTATTTAAGCTGGCAAGGATTAAAGACACATCCGATGCATATTGGAGGCTCTTATCAATTTGACTTTGGTAAAGTAAAGTTGACGCCAGCATTTCATGGAACAGGTTTTGAACCAGGAGATAATCAAATTGTTTATCTCGGTATGCCAGCTGGTATTTTATTTA
Organism: uncultured Bacillaceae bacterium; assembly: GCA_963787345.1. Taxonomy (GTDB): domain Bacteria; phylum Bacillota; class Bacilli; order Bacillales; family Cytobacillaceae; genus Bacillus_BD. The sequence goes on from CAWBCW010000030.1 coordinate 64,773, forward strand.
CGGCAGAAGGAAAGACGATTTACCACGCTGGAGATACTGCTTTATTTTCGGATATGAAATTAATTGGAGAACGCCATCCGATTGATTTAGCCTTTTTACCGATCGGAGATAACTTTACAATGGGACCGGAAGACGCGGCATATGCAGCCAAACTATTAAATGCTAAAACGGTTGTGCCAATTCACTACAATACATTCCCACTGATTAAACAGGATCCAAATAAGTTTATTGAACAACTGGAAACAAATAACGGAAAAATTCTAAATCCCGGCGACTCAATTGAAATATAATGAAACTTAACCTTAATATAGAAAATCGTGTGAAACGAGTAATTTCACACGATTTTTATTTTTATGAGGGTTATTCCTGAGCTTGTACGCATAGAGTGATAGTAAGAAAAGGGGTGGAAAGTTTGAATAAAAATCGTTATTTTATCTGTTTATTAGTAAGCGGGGTGTTCCTGTATTATGCTGTTCCACGTCTATCGATAAACAGCTCGGGTCTCGAAGGGTATTTTGCGATCGGATGGCTTTTATTTGCCTTAATGGTGATCGCAGGTAATTTAACAGGCTTGTTATATACTCCTAGTAAAAAGAAAAGGGAACAGCCTAGCAGCTATAATCGTAGAAAACAGGTCAAATCTAGACATTTTAATTAAAACAGATTGCCTCCAAAAATTGAAACAGATGGCCAAGACCTTTATAATAGAACTAGTAGAAAAATATTGAAGTGTTTATAAAGAAATAAGTTATGATTCATATATTAAGATAAGGGTGAGACTCTTGGCCACGAAGCATGAACAAATATTACGATATATTAATGATTTGCCAGTAGGAGAAAAGATTTCTGTTAGACAAATAGCTAAGGTTTTAGCGGTAAGTGAAGGAACAGCCTACCGTGCAATCAAAGAGGCAGAAAACAAAGGGTTCGTTAGTACCATTGAAAGGGTAGGAACGATTCGGATTGAAAAAAAGAAAAAAGAAAATATTGAAAAACTAACCTTTGCTGAAGTCGTTAATATTGTCGATGGTCAAGTTCTCGGCGGACGTTCAGGTTTACACAAAACATTAAATAAATTTGTGATCGGTGCGATGCAGCTCGATGCCATGATGCGGTATATTGATGCAGGAAGCCTGTTGATTGTAGGGAACCGTTCAAATGCTCAAGAGTTAGCCCTAACAGCAGGTGCAGCTGTTCTCATAACCGGTGGATTTGAGGCGAATGAACAGGTAAAAAAGCTAGCTGATGAATTAGATATGCCTGTGATTTCAACGAGCTATGATACATTTACAACGGCAACGATGATTAACCGAGCGATTGATGACCAATTAATTAAAAAAGAAATCATCCTCGTCGAAGATGTCTTAACCCCTTTAGATAAAACCTATTACTTACAAACAACGGATACACTAGCTGATTGGTATGAATTGAATCATGAAACAGGTCACAGTAGATTTCCAGTTGTCGATCAAAATATGAAGGTACAAGGGATGATTACCTCGAAGGATATTATCGGTGTGGATCGAAGTGTGTCTATCGATAAAATCATGACGAAAAGTCCAATGACCGTAAATATGAACACAAGTGTGGCCTCTACAGCACATATGATGGTGTGGGAGAGTATTGAAATTCTTCCGGTTATCAATGAGTCGAATCGGTTAGAAGGATTAATCAGCCGTCAAGATGTGCTGAAAGCATTACAAGTAAATCAGAGACAGCCGCAAGCAGGAGAAACGATTGATGATATTATTTCCAATGGCATTAATGTGACAAAGGGAAAAACAAAGTCTGAAGATGTTTTTCGTTTTGAAGTTACACCACAAATGACCAATCATCTAGGGACGATTTCTTATGGTGTGTTTACTTCTATCGTATATGAAACAGCGAATAAAGCTTTAAAGGGATATAAAAAAGGGGATCTTGTCGTAGAGAATATTACGATCTACTTTATTAAACCAGTTCAAATCGATAGCATCATCGAAATCCATCCGAAAGTATTAGAAGTTGGGCGAAAGTTTGGAAAGATTGATATTGAAGTCTATAACGAAGGAAACTTGGTAGGGAAATCATTGTTAATGTGTCAACATATCGATCGATAGAGCCATAAAAAATAAGAAAGAGGATGGTTCTCTTTCTTATTTTTGTGCATCTTGAACTTCTTTCGCTGCAAGGGGTAAAAAATATTGATACTCTTTAATACCTGCCCGAACACTCATACCTCCAAGCAGAATGAAGACGCCTGCAACGATATAAGTGACCGTTGATTGATAAAGAAAAAGCTGATTGACCCCAAATAAGCCGACAAAGGAACCGAGTGCAATCCTAGATTTTGCAGAGATCCAACGCTTTTCTGCGGGGTGTTTGCATCTAAAATATTTAGCTTTATAAAAAATGTAAAAGACCAAAGAAAAAACAATCAAAATCACGAAAATAGGCATGTGATACCTCCTGTTATTTGGTTGAAAAAACATATAGTGATTCATGTCTATTTTACTGCCTTTGTTTGAAAATTGCCAAAAATGGGCTTATATTCTTTTTCTTTTATATTTTTTGTGCTATTAATAAGATATCGAAAATGTAAAAGGGAGATAAACATGAAAGATAAAATACTCCAAACGATTAAACAATATGAAACAATTATTATTCACCGGCATGTTCGACCAGATCCTGATGCCTATGGATCACAAGGGGGATTAGCGGAGATTTTAAAGGCCTCTTTTCCAGAAAAAAATATCTATACAGTCGGTAAGGAAGAACAGACACTCCACTATTTACGTAGATTAGATGTAGTTTCTGATGAAACTTATGAAGGGGCTATAGTCATTGTCTGTGATACGGCAAATGAAGCGAGAATTGATGATCAGAGATATAAATTAGGGGATCAATTAATTAAAATTGACCACCATCCAAATGTAGACCAATATGGAGATCTATTATGGGTAGATACGGATGCGAGTTCAACGAGTGAGATGATTTATGAATTCTATTTAAATGGTAAGGATAAAGGACTTAAAATGTCTGATGAGGCTGCACGATTATTGTATGCAGGAATTGTTGGAGATACGGGTCGCTTTTTGTTTCCGAGTACAAGTGAGAAAACATTTGCTTATGCGGGTGAGCTCATTCATTATCAATTTTCCCGAACTGAAATTTATGAGGGCATGTATAATTTAAGTCCCAATATTGTGAAGTTGAATGGATACATCCTTCAAAATTATGTAACAGGAGAACACGGTGCAGCCCATATGAAATTAACGTGGGAAATGCTTCAGAGGTTTGAAGCAAAACCATCAGAGGCTTCGTTATTGGTTAGCGCGTTAGGAAATATTAAAGGAATTTTGGCTTGGGTCTTCTTTATCGAAGAAGAGGATCAAATTAGGGTTCGCCTCCGCTCGAAAGGTCCTGTAATTAATACGATTGCCCGCAATTTTAAAGGTGGCGGCCACCCATTGGCGGCTGGAGCATCCATCTATTCATGGGATAAAGCGGAGGATGTTGTACACCAAGTGGAAGAATTATGTGCGAATTATCAATCCAGTAAACATTAGAATAATATAACCCTTCAAAAAAGGTGTTAAGCGCGACGGTCTCATAATGGTGGGGCTTAACACTTTTTTAAAAGGGCTGTAGACTAATGGAAAAATATAGAACAACACTTATTCGATTTCAATTTCTAACTCAATCGAAAGGGTCGTATAAATCGTCATTTCTGTTACCTTGAATTTATAACGTTTGTCACGTGCTTTTAACGTTTTATTTTCAATCGTTCTTCTTATCAGTTCGCGACTGTTATAGACGGTTTCAATATCTTTTGCTATCATAATCCTAAGGTCTTCGCGGATTTTGTCTTCCATTTCAAATACACTGAACTTGTCTAGGCGATACTTATCCTTGTTTGTAATTTTTATATAAACAGACTGGACGGTTAATTTCTCTTGATTCTCCTTATTTACCTTTTCAAATTCTTCCTGCCATATTTTCTTCTCTGCTGTTAATTCATCAATTCGATCTTTTTGTTGTTGAATTTCTTTGCTATATTCCTCCTGCCATACTCCAAAAATATATAAAAAGATAAACCAACTGATGATGCCGCCAATCACTGCACCTGCAAAGAATTGCTGCCAAGTTGGTTTATGGTAATAAGTTGGGATTCTCATAGAGTTGTATGCTCCTGTGTGAGCCACTGGATAATTAATGATCCTGTTTGGGCACCACCTAAAGCAGAAAGGATGAGGAGGATTTGCTTAAATAAATCCTTTGTTTGACCTTCGAGCAGACCCCTTTCAAAGGTCGATACTGCATCAAAGGTTCCGCCAATTGCTGTGACAATTGCCCAAATATGAATCATATTTGATAGTCGATAGATTTCCGTCAGTGGGGGTTTTCCTGTTAAGAAGGAGGAGAGTCCACCAACAATGGATCCGCCGATTAATACGCCTAGGGCAATAAAGTAGCTTTGAAAAAAGAGTGTAATGAACGGTTGTTCCTGCATGCCATCCCATCCTTATGTTATAAGTGTTCTTACTATAAACATATGGACAAGTTGGGGGTTTTATGAATCAAATTCGTCTTGGCGAATTTGATTTCGGATACAATTTCTGAGCTCGCTCGAGAAATTACCCTTAAAAAAATTAAACGAAATGAGAACATATTTTCTTTTTAGGTTAATATCTTTATAATTTGAACCATAGTAAGTGGAAGTGAGTGATTGTCGTGTCTTTTATCCACCTTCATGTTTATAGCGCATTTAGTTTATTAAATAGTACGGCATCCATAGAAAAACTAGTGTTAGATGCGAAAAAGAAAGGCTTTAAAGCAATTGCCTTAACAGATCGGAATGTTATGTATGGGGCTGTTTCTTTTTATAAACAATGTTTAAAACACGGAATGAAACCGATCATTGGATTAACGGTCGATGTATTAAGTCAACACGAAAAGGGAGAGTCCTTTCCGTTAGTGCTTATAGCCAAAAATCAAACCGGATTACAAAATTTGTTGAAAATTACCAGTTCTGTCCAAACGAAATCACCAACAGGAATTCCGATAAAATGGTTAAAGCATTATAGTGAGGGGTTATTTGCTATTACACCCGGAGCTGAAGGAGAATTAGAACAGGCTGTTTTCAAGCAAGATGAAGAATTAACGAGCCAGATTTTATCTCTTTATCTTCAAATGTTTGGTGATTCTTTTTATATTAGTTTGCAAAATCACCAAATAATCGAGGAAACGCAATTAAATGAGAGATTAATTGAGATCGCTGCAAAAACAGGAGTCAAAGTAGTAGCAACAAACAGCGTTTATTACTTGAATGAAGAAGATTCCTTCAGTCATGAATGTTTAATGGCCATTAAGAACGGAGAAAAATTACAAGATGGGACTCATGAACGACTACCGAGCGATCAGTATTATTTGAAAACCCCACAAGAAATGACGGAATTATTTTCCCGAATTCCAGATGCGCTCGAAAACACATTGAAAATTGCAGAAGCTTGTAATGTCATGATTGAATTAAAAAAGACAAAACTGCCTAAATATCCGACAGGGAATGGGATGTCTGCTGATGCGATGCTGGAACAATTATGCTGGCAAGGTTTAGCGGAGCGATACCCAGAGAAAACGGAAGAAATCAAAGAGCGCTTGCAATATGAGTTAGCGGTTATTAAAAAAATGCAGTTTAGTGATTATTTCCTTATTGTTTGGGACTTTATTAAGTTTGCTCGGGAATCAGGTATTTTAACCGGTCCTGGCAGGGGTTCTGCAGCAGGCTCATTAGTTGCCTATACTTTATATATTACAGATGTAGATCCGATTCAACATCAACTTCTTTTTGAACGGTTTTTAAATCCTGAGCGGATTTCAATGCCCGATATTGATATCGATTTTCCAGACCATCGAAGAGATGAAGTGATTAAGTATGTGGCCGGAAAATATGGCCAACTTCATGTAGCACAGATTATTACATTTGGGACGCTTGCGGCAAAAGCGGCATTGCGAGATGTGGGACGTGTTTTTGGCTTAAATACAAAGGAATTAGATCAATTATCAAGAATGGTTCCACAAAAGCTTGGGATCAATCTTCGAGATGCTTATAAAGAATCGCAAGGGTTACGAAACTTTGTCAATGAATCTAGTCAGAATAAGAGGCTATTTCAAACGGCTCTCAAATTAGAAGGACTGCCAAGGCATACATCAACTCATGCGGCAGGTGTTGTGATTAGTGAAGATCCGCTTGTCAATATTATTCCAATCCAACAAGGGCAAGACGACATTTATTTAACACAATATTCGATGGAGCATTTAGAGGAATTAGGACTATTAAAAATTGATTTTCTTGGATTAAGGAATCTCACGTTAATCGAAAACATTTTAGTATCCATCCACAGAACACCCGGGATAAAATTAAATATAAAAAACATCCCGATCGATGATAAAGAGACGTATAGATTGATTAGCAGCGGGCAGACAACAGGTATTTTTCAGCTTGAATCAGAAGGAATGCGAAATGTATTAACACAACTGCAGCCGACTTGTTTTGAAGATATCGTTGCCGTGAACGCGCTGTATCGTCCAGGTCCAATGGAGAATATTCCCCACTTTATTAATCGAAAACATGGGCGTGAAAAGGTAGTCTATCCACACCCTTATTTAAAACCGATTCTTGAAAACACATATGGAGTCATCGTCTATCAAGAGCAAATTATGCAAATTGCATCGGTTATGGCTGGATTCTCGTTAGGTGAAGCAGATCTTTTGAGAAGAGCGGTTAGTAAAAAACAAAAGGAAGTGCTTGATCGGGAGAGGGCCCACTTTATCGCAGGTGCGGAAAAGTTAGGATACGAGAGTGACCTAGCCAATTCCATCTATGACTTAATCGTTAAGTTTGCCGATTACGGATTTAATCGCAGTCATGCGGTCGCCTATAGTATGATTGCCTATCAACTTGCTTACTTAAAAACGCATTATCCGGCCCATTTTATGGCTGCATTGTTAACTTCAGTAGCTGGCAATGAAAATAAGATCGGTCAATATATAAGCGAAATGAAGCAAATGGATATTGGGATTCTTCCACCTTCCATTAATAGAAGCGGATATAGCTTTTACCCAGAAAAAAAGGGTATCCGTTATAGTCTTGCTGGGATAAAAGGAGTAGGGATCGTTGCGTTAAGAGAGATCTTTAGGGCTCGGAAAGAAAAGCCTTTTATGGACATATTTGATTTTTGTATTCGAGTTTCCCAAAAAGCGGTAAACCGGAAGACATTAGAATCTCTTGTTTGTTCTGGGAGCTTTGATGAATTTGGCGAGGACCGTGCTGTTTTATTAGCAAGTATTGATGTGGCTTTAGACCATGCAGCATTGGTGAAACCAAGTGACGGAGAACAGGGAGACTTATTCATCAATGATGAATTCTCAATCCGGCCAAAATATATGGAAGTTGAACCGATAGGGGAAGAGGAGAAGCTTCGTTTAGAAAAAGAGGTACTTGGTTTTTATTTATCGAATCATCCTGTATCTGTTTATGAAAAGTGGTTTCCATCACTGAATGCCACCCCATTACATGATTATATTGACCGATCAACATATAAGAGGTCAGTCGTTTACATTAGTGAAGTTAAGAAAATCCGTACGAAAAAAGGGGAGCAAATGGCTTTTTTAACGGTTAGTGATCAGAGTGGAGAAATGGAAGTTGTTGCCTTTCCGAATGTTCTAAAAACAAAAACCGAATTACTACAAGAAGGTAAAATGATTCTCATCCAAGGCAAGGTGGAAATGCGAAATGGTAAAAGTCAATTGGTTATGAAAACGGCAGAAAACGTCGATACTGCACTTGAAAGTACTAAAAAAACGCACTGAGTTTTTCTCCTCATCTCCGTATTTTTTCTTCTAAATCATATCTCAGTATGATATATTGTTAAGAAGAAACATTACTGGTCAGACCAGTAGCAAAGGACGATGTACGCCAAGTCGCATTGGATTGTAAATATAAATCCTCGAGGGAGTGGAGAAAGTGTCATTGAGAGAAGAAGCCTTGCATATGCATCGTCAAAATAAAGGAAAGCTTGAAACTCGAAATCGAAAGTAAAAGTTGAAAATGCTAAAGATTTAAGTTTGGCATACTCCCCAGGGGTTGCAGAGCCTTGTAAAGAAATATATGAAAAGCCTGAAACGGTATATGATTACACAATGAAAGGCAATATGGTTGCGGTTGTGACGGATGGTACGGCTGTTTTAGGATTAGGAAATATTGGACCAGAAGCTGCTTTACCTGTTATGGAAGGAAAAGCGGTCTTATTTAAAAGCTTTGCTGGAGTCGATGCATTCCCGATTTGTTTGAACACAACAGATGTTGAAAAAATTATTGAAACAGTTAAACTGTTAGAACCGAATTTTGGTGGTGTTAACCTTGAAGATATCGCAGCTCCAAATTGTTTTGAAATTGAGGAAAGACTGAAAAAAGAAACGAATATCCCAATTTTTCATGATGATCAACATGGGACAGCAATTGTTACTTTGGCCGGTTTAGTCAATGCATTGAAATTAGTGAATAAAAAAGTATCCGAAATTAAAGTGGTGGCAAATGGCGCAGGAGCGGCTGGAATTGCTATTATTAAATTGCTGCACAGTTATGGAGTTCGTGATATTATTATGTGCGATACAAAAGGTGCGATTTATGAAGGACGTCCTGTCGGTATGAATAACGTTAAGAATGAAGTCGCTAAGTTTACGAACGCACACAATCAAGAGGGCGGTTTAAAAGATGTAATTCAAGGGGCAGATGTGTTTATCGGTGTTTCTGCAGAAGGAGCTCTAACAAGTGAGATGGTCAAAACGATGAATCGAGATCCAATCATTTTTGCGATGGCCAATCCGAATCCTGAAATATTACCACACTTGGCAAAAGAAGCGGGGGCAGTGGTGATTGGAACCGGTAGATCTGATTTTCCAAATCAAGTCAATAATGTGCTTGCTTTTCCAGGGATTTTTCGAGGGGCACTTGATGTAAGAGCAACACATATTAATGAAAAAATGAAGATAGCGGCTGTAGAAGCAATTGCAGGATTAATCAATGATGAAGACCTTCGTGACGATTATGTGATTCCAGGTCCGTTCGACACTAGAGTGGCACCAGCTGTTGCTGCAGCAGTAGCAAAAGCAGCGATGGAAACAGGTGTTGCTCGAATCAAAGTTGATCCTGAAGAGATTAGAGAAAAAACACGTAAGCTTTCCAGTATCCGGTAAGGTGAGTGATCAAACAAAAGTGAACGCTTCTCACAGTCATTCAAAAGTTTATCTAGAAATCGTCAAACAATTGAAACAGATCATTGAAAAAAATGAGTTAAAACCCGGAGATCGATTACCTTCTGAACGTGAACTTTCTGAGCGTCTTAATGTAGGACGCTCTTCTGTTCGTGAGGCCTTACGATCATTGGAACTATTAGGTTTAATTGAAACAAAAAGAGGCGAAGGTACATATATACGGGATTTTAAGGGTCATCAGTTAATTCCGTTATTAGGTGGATTCATTTTACAAGGTGACAAGTCTAAACAGGATGTCATCGAAACGAAAGCCTTAATTGAAAAAGATTGTTTAACGCTTATCTTAAATAAGCAGGTTTCGGGAAGGCAATTAGCGAATCTACTAGATGAACTGGATGAGGATTGTTCTTTTGATGATTTTATGCTGAAAATCATTGAGCTTGCAGATAATTATTTAATTTTAAGAATTTGGTTTATTTTAAACGATTACTATCAATCATTAGGGTTCAATGAATATAAGCCGGAAAAAGAAGACTATGCTGAACTCATTGAAGCCTTGACTTTAAAAGATCATGAAAGAGTCTTGAAAATATATGATCGAATAAAAGGAATGTCAAATAACTGCTGACAAATTTGATTAATAAGGGAGGTTCTACATTGCTTAAGGATATTTTTACAAAGCAAAAGAAAAAATATGCAACCATTCCTTCTGAAAAAGCCAAGCAGGAAATTCCTGAAGGGATTATGACAAAATGCCCAAGCTGTAAAAAAATTATGTATACGAAAGAATTGAATAAGAATTTAAAGGTTTGTTTGCATTGTGATTATCATTATCCAATGAAGGCATGGGAAAGAATACATTCATTTATTGATGAAGATTCATTTGAAGAAATCAATGCAGGCATGGTGTCAGGCAATCCTCTGCAATTTCCAGGGTATGAGGAAAAGGTTGAAAAAGACCAGAAGAAAACGGGTCTTAATGAAGCGATCGTTACCGGGATTGGAAATGTAAACGGCATAAAGGTTGTTATCGCTGTTATGGATTCCCATTTCCGTATGGCTAGTATGGGGTCAGTGGTTGGGGAGAAAATTACTTTAGCGATTGAAAAAGCGGATGAACTCTCCCTCCCATTTATTATATTCACGGCCTCAGGCGGTGCAAGAATGCAAGAAGGGATCTTAAGTTTAATGCAAATGGCAAAAACAAGTGTCGCTCTTAAGCGGTTTAGCGATCATGGCGGTTTGTATATTTCTTTTATGACACAGCCTACAACTGGCGGTGTTTCAGCTAGTTTTGCTTCTCTAGGAGATTATAATCTTGCTGAACCCGGTGCATTAATTGGATTTGCCGGAAAACGGGTGATTGAGCAAACGATTCGTGAAGAATTACCTGAAGACTTTCAAACAGCGGAGTTCCAATTACAACATGGCCAATTAGATGCTGTTATTTCAAGATTAGAATTAAAAGATAAAATCACGACGATTTTGGATATTCACCAACCGAAGGAGGTTCCCGAGTGGTAGGAGAATTAGAGTTTGAAAAACCGATTGTCGAGTTAAGACAAAAAATTGCTGATTTAAAAGAGTTCACTCAGAAATCCGATGTAGACTTAACTTCTGAAATCTTAAAGCTTGAATCCAGACTTGAAAAGCTGGAAAAAGATATTTATAACAATATAAAACCTTGGGATCGTGTGCAAATTGCACGTCACCCAAATCGACCGACCACCCACGACTATCTTTCTCTATTATTTACTGATTTCTTTGAATGTCATGGTGATCGTACATTTGGGGATGATGAAGCAATTGTAGGTGGAATTGCTAAATACCATGGATTACCAGTAACGGTTATTGGACACCAACGCGGTAAAGATACGAAGGAAAATATTCGCCGTAACTTTGGGATGCCCCATCCAGAAGGCTATCGTAAAGCGCTACGCTTAATGAAACAAGCGGATAAATTTAATCGTCCAATTATTTGTTTTATTGATACAAAAGGAGCTTATCCTGGTAAGTCAGCCGAGGAACGTGGGCAAAGTGAGGCAATTGCTCGTAATTTATTTGAAATGGGCGGTTTTACTGTTCCGATTATTTGTGTCGTTATTGGTGAAGGCGGAAGCGGTGGAGCACTTGCATTGGGGGTTGGTAACCATTTATTAATGCTTGAAAGCTCAACATACTCCGTTATCTCTCCTGAAGGCGCGGCATCGATTTTATGGAAGGATTCATCTCTCGCAAAACAAGCGGCAGAATCGATGAAAATTACCGCATCTGATTTAAGAGCATTAGGTGTAATCGATAAAGTGATTCCAGAAGTAAAAGGTGGCGCTCATAGAGATGTAAATGATCAAGCTGCCAAAATCGATATCGTCCTAAAAAGTTCCTTAAAAGAACTATTAAATATGGATGGAGATCAACTCGTGTCCCATCGATACGATAAATTTAAAAAAATTGGGGAAATCTCGTTATTAAAAGATATTATAGGGGTAAATTAAGAACGTACTATTTCTAGTGCGTTTTTCTTTTTTTACATAAGATTAGGATATCATCGAAACATTACTTGGGATCATTAGACTCGGAGGAAAATCTTCATTGAAACGACTATTTATGAAAAGTATGTGACACTTTTCGTGAATAAAACGGTTTCATTTTAACGATAATTTCGCCTATTTATCAGGATCGATAGAAATTGTTGAGATAAAAAATTCTTCATGCTATTTTAGAGATATTCTAGTTATTATACATACTTTTTATCGAGTGGGAGGAAAGCGATGAAAAGAATTGGCGTTTTGACTAGTGGAGGAGATTCCCCTGGAATGAATGCTGCTGTCAGGGCAGTTGTTCGGAAAGCTATTTACCATGATGTAGAAGTCTTTGGAATCTATGGTGGTTATGCCGGTCTCGTTAGCGGGAATTTTCAACAGCTTAATTTAGGGTCAGTCGGTGATATTATTCATCGCGGTGGCACGATGCTTCTTTCAGCCAGACTTCCAGAGTTTAAAGAAGAAGAAGTACAATTAAAAGCCGTTGAACAATTAAAAAAAGCAGGCATTGAAGGGTTAGTTGTTATTGGTGGGGATGGGTCCTACAGGGGGGCAGATGCTCTATCAGGGCGTGGCATTCCTTGCATAGCTGTACCTGGAACGATTGACAATGATATAAGTGGTACTCAATTTACAATTGGTTTTGATACAGCTTTAAATACAGTTATCGATTGTATTGATAAAATTAGAGACACTGCTACTTCTCATGAAAGAATCTTTATTATAGAAGTAATGGGTAGGGATGCGGGGGATCTTGCGCTTTGGTCAGGTCTTGCTGCTGGTGCGGAAACGATTATCATTCCAGAAGAAAGCTATGACATTCGTGAGATTTGTGCACGGTTGAAAAAAGGTCTAGATCGAGGGAAGAAACACAGTATTATTGTTGTAGCAGAGGGGGTTGCCAGCGGTCCAGAAGTTGGAAAGCAAATAAAGGAAATCGCCGATGTGGATACTCGTGTTTCCATACTAGGACATATTCAACGAGGCGGCTCCCCGACAGCATTTGACCGTGTTCTTGCCAGCCGCCTCGGTGCACATGCAGTTGAATTATTATTAGAAAATAAAGGCGGCAAAGCGGTTGGGATTCAAAATAATGTTGTTATTAACAGTGATATTACAAAAGCTTTAAGTGAACAACATCACACAGATTTGAATCTTTTAAAATTATCAAATGAACTCTCCATCTAAATTCATTCAGCAAAATCCCTTCACTTCCGAGGTTAAGGGATGAATGCAAAAGCTTTTTCGATTCAGTGTGAGTTCAAAAGTCGGCTGAATGAAGTTAAGCCTCCGGCGGATGTCACGGATTTTATCGAGCAAGCTCGATAAAATCCGGACGCAAATTCGGTGGGCGAATTTGATCAAATGGAATAATAGGAGGAAAAATATAAAATGCGTAAAACGAAGATTGTCTGTACAATAGGTCCTGCAAGTGAAAGTGTTGAAAAGTTAGTTCAACTTATGGAAGCTGGTATGAATGTATGTCGTTTAAACTTCTCACACGGTGATCATGAAGAGCATGGACAAAGAATCAAAAACATTCGTGAAGCAGCCCAAAAAACAGGGAAAAATATTGCGATCCTTTTAGATACAAAAGGTCCTGAAATCCGCACACATAATATGACAAATGGCTCTATTGAACTAACAGCAGGAGAATCGACGATTGTTTCAATGACGGAAGTAGAAGGTACGCCAGAAATGTTCTCCATTACATACGAAGGCTTAATCGATGACGTAAGCATTGGCTCTAAAATCCTTCTTGATGACGGTTTAATCGGTCTTGATGTCGAAAAAGTTGACAAAGATAAAGGTCATATTCATGTAAAAGTTTTAAATAGTGGTACGTTAAAAAACAAAAAAGGTGTAAACGTACCAGGTGTATCGGTTAAATTGCCTGGAATTACTGAAAAAGATGCACAAGACATTTTATTCGGGATCGAACAAAAAGTTGACTTTATCGCGGCTTCTTTCGTCCGTAGAGCATCTGATGTCCTTGAAATTAGAAAGTTACTTGAGGAAAATAACGCAGATTATATTCAAATTATCCCTAAGATCGAGAACCAAGAAGGTGTCGATAACATTGATGAAATCCTCGAAGTATCTGAGGGGTTAATGGTCGCCCGTGGGGACCTTGGTGTGGAAATTCCAGCAGAAGAAGTACCTCTTGTTCAAAAGTCGCTTATTAAGAAATGTAATACTTATGGAAAGCCAGTTATTACAGCAACGCAAATGTTGGATTCAATGCAACGTAATCCTCGTCCAACTCGTGCGGAAGCGAGTGACGTTGCGAATGCGATTTTGGATGGCACAGATGCAATTATGCTTTCAGGAGAGACGGCTGCTGGCAGTTATCCAGTGGAAGCGGTACAGACGATGCATAATATTGCTTCACGTACTGAAACTGCATTAGAACATAAGAAAATATTATCTTCACATAGTAAAGAAAATGAATATACGATTACAGATGCAATTGGTCAATCGGTCGTACATACAGCATTAAACTTAGATGCGAATGCGATTATTACGGCTACGGAAAGCGGTTATACTGCTCGTATGGTCTCGAAGTATCGTCCAAAGTCTCCGATTGTTGCTGTAACAGCCAATGAATTTGTATTAAGAAGACTAGCGCTTGTTTGGGGAGTATATCCACAACTAGGGAAAAAGACAAACTCGACAGATGAAATGCTCGATAATGCAGTAGATGAAAGTTTAAATAGCGGTTTTGTTTCACACGGTGATTTAGTTGTCATCTCGGCAGGTGTGCCTGTTAGAGAGTCAGGAACAACGAACCTAATGAAAATTCATGTTGTAGGCGATATTTTAGCTAAAGCCCAAGGAATTGGACGTAAATCAGCTTATGGGAAAGTCGTGATTGCTCACAATCTGGAAGAAGCATTAACAAAGGTGAAAGAAGGCTCCATTCTTGTCGTAAAGGGTACAGACAAAGAGATGGTTCCTGCCATTGAGAAGTGCGTGGCGCTTATAACGGAAGAAGGCGGAATTACAAGCCATGGCGCTGTTGTCGGCTTAAATTTAGGAATCCCTGTACTTGTTGGAGTAGAAGACGCAACAAATGTATTGAAAGATGGTCAAGAAATAACAGTAGACCCGCAAAGAGGCGTTATTTACGATGGACATGCAAGTGTAATCTAATAAAAGAAGAAGGGGCTGTCAGCATAAATTCAACAGCCCCTTTTTTATTTAAAAGCAAAAATGAATTTGGACCAACACATTAAGATTTAATCTCTTCCCCTTTAATATAGGACCATAAATCGCGGAAAACATTTGCTTTATGTAAAGTCGTGAGAATAACGAGTGATACAGGCCCGATAATTAAGCCTAAAAAGCCGATTAATTTAAAGCCGACAAATAAAGAAATGAGTGTAGCAAGCGGGTCCATTCCGATATTGGCTGAAAGAATTTTTGGCTCCATGAGTTGGCGCTGCACAAGAACAACAATGTACAAAACGCCAAGGCCAATCGCCATTGCCACATCCCCTGTGATCCATTCATAAATGATCCATGGTACAAAAATTAATCCAGTTCCTAAGTAGGGCAAAATATCGACAAGCCCAGTAACAAGTGCAATCGTAATGGCATAGTCGACACGTAAAATAATTAAACCAACTAAAATAATAACCGTAGTAATCGAGATCAGTGTAACTTGCGCTTTAAGAAAGCCGAATAATGCCTTTTTTAAATCAATAAAAACAGTTTGTCCACTTTTCTTTATTCTTTTCGGTACTAATTTTTTTCCTCTTTTAGACAGTTTGTCCCAATCTTTACTAATGAAGAAAGTAGCTAGTAAGGAAAATATTAAGACAGTTGCAGCATTAGGAAACCAAGAAATGATGGTTGGAATGAATTCAAAAAATTTCTGAATAAACTCTCCTATTGTGCTTCCAATAGTGTTGCCCACATTTTGAATATTGTTAATGATTGTTTCTTGTCCGCCACTTCCTAAGTCATTCACAAGGTTTGCGAGCTGATTATAGAGCGGGATAATTTGTGAGACAAATAAATATTCAAGATGGGTAATTAACGTTTCTAATTGATGGGGAACTACTTTTGCCAAATATTCGGCTCCAGAGACAATTTCAGCAATTAATAACGTGATCAATCCGGCAAAACCGGCAAACACAATAATTAAAACTAAAATAACAGAAAGGGGTCGAGGAAATCGGCATTTCCTATGGAAAAAGTTAACAAGTGGATTAATAAAAAAAGCAATGGCCAGCCCGATAATAAACGGATAAGTAACTTTTGTTAAGTAAAAAATGCATAGAAGTGAAAGAGTGGTTATTCCAACGACTAAGATAAACCTTAAGAAACGGTTGAAGTAAACCTGATTCAAATGATTTCACCTGCCTTTATAAAACGTTATAAAACTGCAAGGGTAAAAAATTCCTGCTATATTGACCATAAAGCAATAAAAGTTTCTTGTAAACAAAACAATTATGGAACTTTTCGACTTTTTTTAAAAGCCTTTTATGAAGATAAACAGGTGTGATAAAATATGATAGAAGGGAGCCATGTCTGTGTTCTCACAAGCTACATTATTTTTACTATTGCTATTAGCAATCGGGCTCATCGCTAAAAACAGTTCGTTGACGATTGCGGTTGTATTTTTATTGATTATAAAATGGAGTGGTTTGGATTCTAAAGCTTTTTCTGTTCTGCAATCGAAAGGCATCAATTGGGGTGTTACAGTCATTACGATCGCTGTCCTTGCTCCGATTGCCAGCGGAGATATCGGCTTTAAAGAATTAGGAGGGGCCTTTAAATCTTCCTATGCTTGGATTGCTCTTATATCTGGTATTGCCGTTGCGCTGCTTGCAAAAGGCGGTGTGACCTTACTAGCGAAGGATCCCCATATCACAACAGCACTTGTCTTAGGAACGATTATTTCGGTAGCACTATTTAAAGGGGTAGCGGTTGGTCCGTTAATAGGAGCCGGAATTGCCTATTTAGCTATGAAAATCATGCAATTCTTCTAAAATCTATCTTTTTTCTCAAATTATTAAATTTTAAAATTGTGTAAAATCAGATAATTGTATATAATAAAGAATGTAAAAGTGGGTGGTTCCCTTTTTGAAAGCATTTTCTTTTTTCTTAAATTGAACACCCGCTCAATGGTTCTTATTGAATACTTACATGGCTTTAGCATTTATAATATAACAATATGAGATGATCTGACAGGATTCAGGAAATCTTTTCTGATAATTCTTATTTTACTGAATAATATAAGAGTGTAACATAACTTGGGGTATGGGGGATTTTTTATAAGAGGAATTTTATTTAAGAAGGAGAGGATTATATATGACAGTAACACGGGGCCTTGAAGGGGTTGTGGCGGCTACTTCCTCAGTGAGTTCAATCATTAATGATACATTAACATATGCAGGCTATAACATTGATGATCTAACAAAGAATGCTAGTTTTGAAGAAGTAATCTATTTATTATGGCATCGAAAATTGCCAACAGCACGTCAATTATCCGAGCTGAAGGAGCAACTCAGTACAAGTGGTGAACTTCCTCAAGGAGTTCTTGATGGATTTAAATCATGCCCAATTAGCGAAGTTCATCCAATGGCTGCCCTTAGGACAGCAATTTCCCAGCTAGGGCTCTATGATCCTGAGGCTGATCAAATGGATCCGGAAGCGAATTATCGTAAGGCAATCCGCTTGCAAGCTAAATTACCAACGATTGTGGCAGCCTTTGCCCGCATACGCAGAGGGTTGGAACCGATTGGCCCAAGAGAAGATTTAAGTTTTGCTGCAAACTTTTTGTATATGTTGTCAGGCAAGGATCCTGATCCGATTGCCGAAGAAGCGATGGAAAAAGCATTGATTTTACATGCGGACCATGAGTTGAACGCTTCAACATTTACTGCAAGAGTTTGTGTTGCTACTTTATCTGATGTTTATTCGGGGATTACAGCGGCTATCGGTGCATTAAAAGGTCCATTACATGGCGGTGCCAATGAAGCAGTTATGCAAATGCTTACAGAAATTGGTACGCCTGACAATGTTGCTTCCTATATACGTAAAAAGTTGAGCAAGAAAGAGAAGATCATGGGATTTGGTCACCGTGTTTACAAATATGGAGATCCTCGTGCCAAGCATTTAAAGGAAATGTCACAAAAATTAACGACACTTACAGGGCAGCCAGAATACTATGAAATGTCGATAAAAATCGAAGAAATCGTAACAAATGAAAAGAAATTGCCGCCAAATGTGGACTTTTATTCAGCATCTGTATATCATAGTTTAGGAATCGACCATGATTTATTTACACCAATCTTTGCGGTTAGCCGCGTTTCTGGTTGGTTGGCTCATATTCTCGAACAATATGAAAATAACCGCTTAATTCGCCCACGGGCTGAATATACAGGTCCAGGCATGCAAGAATATGTACCTGTTGAAAAACGAGCATAAGTGACGTTAAAGGGTTGATTTTGGGGTATAATTAAAGAGATAAGGTAGTATTTACTAAATTTTGTTAAGTTAAATTAGAGGCTGAATCATTTACGCTTTATTATACAGCCTCTAATCTTACATATTATGTACAGACATGGAGGAGAGATTAGTCATGACAGGAGAAAAAATCACAGTAACAAACGGAGTATTGAATGTACCAAACAATCCAATCGTTCCATTTATTGAAGGGGATGGAACAGGCCCTGATATTTGGGCAGCTGCTTCAAAAGTATTAGATGCGGCGGTTGAAAAAGCTTATAATGGCGAACGTAAAATTCAATGGAAAGAGGTTCTTGCAGGAGAAAAGGCATTCAATCAAACGGGTGAATGGCTTCCGAAAGAAACTCTAGATGCAATCAGCGAATATTTAATTGCCATTAAAGGTCCTTTAACAACTCCAGTTGGTGGTGGAATTCGTTCTTTAAACGTAGCACTTCGCCAAGAATTGGATCTATATGTATGCTTACGTCCAGTACGTTGGTTTGAAGGAGTTCCTTCACCAGTTAAACGTCCTCAAGATACGGACATGGCTGTTTTCCGTGAAAACACTGAAGATATCTATGCTGGTATTGAATATGAAATGGGTTCAGATGAAGCGAAAAAATTAATCAGTATTTTACAAAATGAATTTGGAGTAAACAAAATTCGTTTCCCTGAAACGTCAGGTATTGGAATTAAGCCTGTATCAGAAGAAGGGACAAGCCGTTTAGTCCGTGCAGCGATTGAATATGCAATTAAGGAAGGCAGAAAATCTGTTACTTTAGTTCATAAAGGAAACATTATGAAGTTTACTGAAGGCGGATTTAAAAAATGGGGCTATGAAGTAGCTGAAAAAGAATATGCCGATAAAGTATTCACTTGGAATCAATATGATCGTATTAAAGAAGAACAAGGCGTAGATGCTGCAAATCAGGCACAAGCTGAAGCTGAAGCAGCAGGAAAAATTATTGTGAAGGATTCTATTGCAGATATCTTCTTACAACAAATTTTAACTCGTCCTAGCGAATTTGAAGTTGTTGCAACGATGAACTTAAATGGGGACTATATTTCAGATGCTTTAGCAGCACAAGTTGGCGGAATTGGGATTGCACCAGGAGCTAACATTAACTATGTAACTGGACATGCCATTTTTGAAGCTACACATGGTACAGCTCCAAAATATGCAGGTTTAGATAAAGTAAACCCATCTTCTGTTATTCTTTCAGGAGTATTAATGTTAAAACACTTTGGCTGGAACGAAGCAGCTGACTTAATCACGAAATCAATGGAAAACACGATTGCTTCTAAAGTTGTAACTTATGACTTTGCACGCTTAATGGATGGAGCAACAGAAGTAAAATGCTCTGCATTTGGTGATGAATTAATTAAGAATTTGTAATTATTGTTTTATAAGATGGTCTAATATCTCGTCAGCATTGCCTGACGAAATTAGGCCATTCTTCTTACCTTAAATAAACTAAAAATTCATATTTTTATTAATAAGCTAAATTTACCCATTATTCATTACTCTTAAGTATAATAAAAATGCAAGGACAAGCTTAAATGTTCAAACAAAGGGACAAGTGTTGGTAAAATAATTTTGACGATATAAGTCAATAGGGGAGAGATTGAAGAAATGGCGATTAAACGTAGAAAAATTTCGGTTATCGGTAGTGGTTTTACAGGAGCGACAACAGCATTATTCATTGCACAAAAGGAATTAGGAGATGTTGTACTAGTCGATATTCCACAAATGGAAAACCCAACAAAGGGAAAAGCATTAGATATGTTGGAAGCCAGTCCTGTTCAAGGGTTTGATGCGAATATCATTGGAACATCTAATTATGAAGATACAAAGGACTCTGATATTGTCATCATTACAGCGGGAATCGCTCGGAAGCCAGGTATGAGTCGTGATGACTTAGTTCAGACGAACCAAAAAATTATGAAGACTGTCACAAAAGAAATCGTTAAATATTCTCCTGATAGTTTCATTATCGTGTTAACAAATCCAGTCGATGCGATGACATACACAGTCTACCAAGAGTCAGGATTTCCGAAAAATCGCGTCATTGGTCAATCAGGAGTATTAGATACAGCACGGTTCCGGACATTTGTTGCTCAAGAATTAAACCTATCTGTTAAAGATATTACAGGCTTTGTTTTAGGAGGTCATGGGGATGACATGGTGCCACTTGTTCGCTATTCCTATGCAGGGGGCATCCCGTTAGAAACGTTAATTCCAGAAGATCGTCTAGAAGCGATTGTCGAACGGACACGTAAAGGCGGAGGAGAAATTGTTAATCTACTTGGAAACGGCAGTGCTTACTATGCACCTGCAGCTGCGTTAACAGAAATGGTAGAGGCAATTCTTAAAGACCAACGCCGTGTATTGCCAACCATTGCTTATCTCGAAGGTGAGTATGGCTACTCCGGTATTTATCTAGGAGTTCCAACGATCATCGGCGGGAATGGGATAGAAAAAGTTATTCAATTGGACTTAACAGACGCTGAAAAGTCAGCACTAAATCGTTCCGTCGAAGCTGTAAAAAATGTCATGTCTGTGCTAGCATAATTGTAGACTTAACTATAAGCCGCTAAATTAGTACATATGCGAATGTGTTCTATTCGAATGAATAGCGTAATGAGCATATGTACTCATGGCGATATATAACATGAATGTTTAATTCAAAAAGTTCGGGGATATTTTCCTCGAACTTTTTATTTTCTGCAATTTTCATAAAAACAATGTAAAGTTTTGTAATGTACAAGTTTAAATATTATGTGTATAGTATAAATTAAAGGACTTTGGATATTATTACGGGGTTTTCATAAATATTTAATTTTCAGACGGAGGCTAAAATGGGGAAAAAAGTACTTGTTGTCGATGATGAAAAGTCAATTGTGACATTACTTCAGTATAACTTAAAACAGGCTGGTTATGAAGTTTTAACTGAAATGGATGGAGAAGATGGAAAGAATACAGCCTTAAGAGAGAATCCAGATTTAATTATTCTCGATTTAATGTTACCTACCATGGATGGTTTAGAAGTTTGTAAACAACTCCGACAGCAAAAAAATTTCACACCAATTTTGATGTTAACGGCAAAAGATGATGAATTTGATAAAGTGCTCGGACTAGAATTAGGTGCAGACGATTATATGACAAAACCATTCAGTCCTAGAGAAGTAGTTGCTCGTGTCAAAGCCATCTTAAGAAGGGCGAAACACCAAGAGGATTTGAACGAGAAGGCGGAAGAAAATGGTTCTGAGCAGCTAATTATTAGCAATTTATCGATTTATCCGGACCAATATGAAGCCTATCATGGTGAAAAGTTACTAGAATTAACACCAAAAGAATTTGAACTGCTTTTATATTTAGCGAAAAATAAAGGTAGGGTGTTAACACGGGATCAATTATTAAGTGCTGTCTGGAATTATGATTTTGCTGGTGATACGAGAATTGTTGATGTTCATATTAGTCATTTGCGTGAAAAGATTGAACAAAATACGAAAAAACCTTTATACATTAAGACAATAAGAGGGTTAGGTTATAAGCTTGAGGAGCCGAAAGGGGAATGATCAAGTTTCGCTCAAAAGTTTTTTTCGCACTTTTGGCATTACTGATCATTGTATTAATTGCAATCGGGCTTATATTAGGCCAAATCTTTAATACTTATTATTTGAAGAATTTTGATGAACATTTAGTGAAAGAAACAAATTTAGTGTCTGCCTATGTAGAAGGCGCGGGTGGAGTTCATTCGATCCAAGATGATAAAATGTCATTGTTTAGTAAAGAACTGGACGCGAGAATCTCGATTTTTGATAAAGATGGAAATGCTGTTATCGTGAGCGGAGAGATTGACGAAGAGGATCCGAAAGAATATGAAAAGGCACGAAAGAGTATGCTTGAGGATTTTGTTGAGACCGAACCCGAATATGGCTGGATCAAAGAAGTAGACATCCAATATTTTTGGGAGCCGATTAAGATTAATGGTTCCACGGAAGGGTATGTACTCGTCAGCTCCAAAATGGATGAACTCAAACAAGCTTATTCACAAATTTGGTGGTTGTTAACGATTAGTTTTAGCATCGCCTTTATTGTGATCGTGATTTTTGGTCGTAATATTATGAATCGTTATACAAAACCGATTGAACGTGCGACCAAGTTGGCGTTTGAATTGGCAAAAGGAAACTATCAGGCTCGAACATTTGAAGATCCAAATGGGGAAGTAGGGATGCTGAACTCCTCTTTGAACATTCTCGCACGGAACTTGCAGGATATGATGAAAGCCCATGAGATGCAAAAAGACCGTTTGAGAACCTTGATCGAAAATATGGGAAGTGGATTAATTCTAATTGACGGACATGGTTATATCAATTTGATCAACCGTACCTATAAAGAAATATTTGACGTCAAGTCATCTCAATATTTGTACAAACTCTATTATGAAGTTATTAAGCATAAAGAAATCAATAAAATTATTGAAGATATTTTTATGACGGAACAGAAGGTTAGAAAGCAGCTTGTCATTCCGCTTAAAATTGAACGGCGTCATTTCGAGGTATACGGTGTGCCAATTATTGGAACCAACGATGTGTGGAAAGGGATTTTACTCGTTTTCCATGATATTACGGAAATAAAGAAATTGGAACAGACACGAAAAGACTTTGTTGCCAATGTTTCACATGAATTAAAAACACCTGTTACTTCGATTAAAGGATTTACGGAAACTTTATTAGATGGGGCCATGGAAGATAAGGAGACGTTGGAATCCTTCCTATCGATTATTTTAAAAGAAAGTGATCGGCTTCAGTCCCTTATTTATGATTTATTAGAGCTATCGAAAATTGAAAATGAAGGTTTTTCCTTATCGATTCAACCCGTTAACTTGATTCTTGTGCTCCAGGAATCGATTAGTATTGGGGGAGGAAAAGCAGCAGGGAAAGAGATTTCGATCCAGTTTGAGAAGCCTTCGGATAAAATGATGATTGAAGGGGATATTTATAGACTCAAGCAAGTCTTTATTAACCTCATATCGAATGCTGTATCCTATACTCCTAATGGCGGAAGCATAACGATTGCCATTGAGGAAAAGGCTAAAAAGGTAATGATTCATGTACAAGATACGGGAATGGGAATTGAGGAAGCAGAAATTCCTAGAATTTTTGAGCGCTTTTACCGAGTGAATAAAGCGAGGGATCGCAATTCAGGTGGCACTGGATTAGGCTTAGCGATTGTGAAGCATTTAATGGAAGCACATAAAGGGAAAGTAACGGTTAAAAGTAAAGTTGGACAAGGGTCCATTTTTAGTATTGAACTGTTAAAAAAATTCCCTTATTAGTAGCGAGATGAATGCAAGCATTTATATTTCAGTGGGGATCAAACCTTGGCTGAATGAAGTTAAGGTCTCCGGCGGATGTCTCGGATTTTTTTAAAGGGTAATTTCTCAAGCTCGTTTGAGAAAAGTTTGGACGCAAATTTAATGGACAAATTTGGTTTAGGGTGATTTTACATTAGATTAACATTGTGTTTGTAATGAATTAACAATTCGTTGTTATAATCAATAATGAAATACCCCTTCATCCAAGGAGCCAAATAAAAAAGGCGGAGCGGCTAATTAGCTGCCCGCCTTTTTTATTTGGCTAATACTTTGCCCTCGTGTTGCAATAAAGGTCGTTATTTTCCTTTCTAGTGTTAATCATGATAAACTAGAAAAGAATAATATCGTTGATTAACTTCATTGGGCAAATGCTTTTGTACCGAAAGCCTGCGACAGGTACAGAAGTCACCGACTACTATATGTTGTGGATGAATGCAAAATGTTTTTTCAATTCAGTGGGATTAAAACCTCTGCTGAATGAAGTTAATTCTCCGGCGGATGCCTCGGATTTTTTATAGTATTTTATCGAGCGAGCTCGATAAAATCCGGGCGTAAATTCTACGGAGTGAATTTGATAATGATGTTTGTTGAAAGAACGGGGTGTTGAATTTGACGAAAAAGTTAGTCTTAATCGATGGCAATAGCATTGCGTATCGTGCCTTTTTTGCTTTGCCACTATTAAACAATGATAAAGGAATACATACAAATGCAGTATACGGTTTTACGATGATGTTAATGAGGATTCTTGAAGACGAAAAGCCGTCTCATGTTTTAGTAGCATTTGATGCTGGTAAAACGACGTTTCGTCATCAAACGTTTAGTGAATATAAAGGCGGGAGACAAAAGACGCCTCCGGAACTATCGGAACAGTTTCCGTATCTTCGAGAACTGCTCAAAGCCTACCAAATTTCAACTTATGAACTTGAAAATTATGAAGCAGATGACATTATTGGAACTCTATCCCTGCAAGCGGAAAAAGAAGGATTTGAAACAAAAATAATTTCGGGAGACAAAGACTTAACCCAATTAAGTTCCCCTAACACAACGGTTGGGATTACCCGAAAAGGGATTACGGATATCGAAGAGTATACGCCAGAACATATTCAAGAAAAGTATGGATTAAGTCCAGAGCAGATTATCGACATGAAAGGTCTGATGGGGGATAGTTCTGATAATATTCCAGGCGTACCTGGTGTGGGTGAAAAGACGGCCCTTAAGCTATTAAAACAATTTCCTACTGTTGAAGAAGTATTGTCTTCGATTGATCAAGTGAGCGGAGCAAAATTAAAGGAAAAGCTAGAAACGTATAAAGATCAGGCCATCATGAGTAAAGAACTTGCGACAATTATGCGGGAAGTTCCTATCGATGTGCAATTGGACAGTATCGAGTATTTAGGAGCGGATCAAGAAAAATTAATGGCTCTTTTCAAAGACTTAGGGTTTCAGTCATTGTTAGAAAAGATCGGCGGAGATGGCCAAACGGACGATGAACCAGAGGTTTTTGATGACATTGAATTTGAAATGGTGGAAGAAGTAAACGAGTCGATTTTTTCAGACCAAAACTCTTTCTATGTGGAAGTGCTCGATGCGAACTATCATTACAGTGAGATCATCGGCTTTTCCGTTGTGAATGATAAAGGTCATTTTTACATTCCAACGGAGTTAGCCCTTCAGTCTCCTGTTTTTAAGGCATGGGCAGAAGATGAGAGTAAGAAAAAAGTGGTTTATGATGCGAAGCGCTCAGAAGTTTCTCTTGTACATCATGGAATCCATCTTAATGGGGTTACCTTCGACTTATTAATTACTTCTTACTTGGCGAATCCATCAGAAACAATCGATGATATTGCTTCAATTGCGAAAAGATACGGTTTTTCGTCGATTCAATCGGATGATGCTTTTTATGGGAAAGGTGCGAAAAGAAGGATTCCTGAGGAGAAGGAACTTGCACAGCATCTTGTTCGGAAGGCGCTAGTGCTAGAAGATTTAGAGGATAAATTGGAGTCTGAACTTGAAGAAAATGAACAATTAAAGTTATACCATAACCTTGAATTGCCTCTTTCCTTTATTCTCGCAGATATGGAGTCCCAAGGAGTGAAGGTGGATAAAGAGCGACTGCTGGCAATGGGAAAAGATTTGAAGAGCCGATTGGCCGATTTAGAAGAGAAGATCTTCGCAGCAGCAGGTGAAACGTTCAATATCAATTCACCGAAGCAACTCGGAGTCATTTTATTTGAAAAACTAGGGTTACCTGTTATTAAGAAAACAAAAACAGGCTATTCCACTTCGGCTGATGTTTTAGAAAAGCTAGAAAGCAGCCATGAGATTATTGAATACATACTTATGTATCGTCAATTAGGGAAATTGCAATCTACTTATGTAGAAGGACTAGTTAAATTTATTCATCCGAAAACAAGTAAGGTCCATACGATTTTTAATCAGGCCTTAACCCAGACGGGGAGATTAAGTTCAATCGATCCGAATCTGCAAAATATCCCAATTCGTTTAGAAGAAGGCAGAAAGATTCGTCAGGCCTTTGTTCCTTCCGAGGAAGGTTGGCTCGTCTTTGCTGCTGACTATTCACAAATTGAATTACGAGTGCTGGCCCATATTGCTGAGGATGAAAAATTGATATCAGCGTTTAGAGAGGGTATGGATATTCATACAAAAACAGCGATGGATGTTTTCCATGTTTCTATGGATGAAGTAACTTCAGATATGCGTCGTCACGCGAAAGCGGTAAACTTCGGAATTGTGTATGGAATTAGTGATTATGGACTTAGTCAAAGTTTAAAAATCACGCGAAAAGAAGCGAGCCATTTTATTGAGCGTTATTTCGAAAGTTATCCAGGGGTTAAAGATTATATGGATAATATTGTAAAAGATGCTAAATTAAAAGGCTTTGTATCTACTTTGATGCATCGTCGCAGATATCTTCCAGAGATTACAAGCCGTAACTTTAATTTACGTAGTTTTGCTGAACGAACAGCGATGAATACTCCGATTCAAGGGAGTGCGGCAGATATCATTAAAAAAGCAATGGTTGATATGGCAGAACGGCTAAAGGTTGAAGGGTTACAAACGAAGTTATTACTACAAGTGCATGATGAATTAATCTTTGAAGCACCACCAGAAGAAATCGAGATCTTAAAAACAATCGTTCCAGATGTCATGGAAAACGCAATTGAATTAAAAGTACCATTAAAAGTAGACTATTCATACGGTCCAACTTGGTATGATGCAAAATAGATCCGGTTGGAAAAACGATTAAAATGAATTTAGACAAAAAATGAAAAATGCAATCCCTGAGTCCGAACAGTGTCCAAGTTCGGGCTTTTAAGGTCAAATGAAAGAAGGTTTTACAATTGCCAGAACTTCCAGAAGTCGAAACGATACGACGTACATTAAAGAGATTAGTTTTAAATAAAAAAATCGAATCGGTATCCGTATACTGGCCGAAAATGATTAAAAAACCAGAAGAAGTCGAACAATTTTCAGAGGCTCTAGTTGGGCAAAGTATCGTTGATATTAACCGAAGAGGAAAATTTCTTGTTTTTTATACAGAGGTTTATGCCCTTGTTTCCCATTTGCGAATGGAAGGGCGTTATGCTCTTTATGAGGGAGAAGACCCTGTTGAAAAACATACACATGTCATTTTCAGCTTTACAGACGGATCCCAGCTTCGTTACAAAGATGTTCGGAAATTTGGTACGATGCATCTATTCCGAAAAGGGGATGAATTTACTTCGCTTCCCCTTTCACAGCTCGGTCCAGAACCTCTTGATGGAACATTTGATATATCTGAGTTGGCCGCTAAATTGGCAAAAACAACGAGAAATATAAAATCAACCTTATTGGACCAAACCGTTGTAGTTGGATTAGGGAATATCTATGTTGACGAAGCATTATTCAAAGCTCGCATTCATCCAGAAAGAACGTCCCAATCCCTTTCACAAGCGGAAATACAAGTTCTCTATGAGAAAATCATTGAAACTCTTACTGAAGCGGTAAATAAGGGTGGAAGTACGGTAAGGACCTATGTCAATTCCCAAGGCGAAATGGGGATGTTTCAACTCGAGCACAATGTGTATGGCCGTAAAGGAGAAGATTGTAAGGTCTGTGGAACAACATTGATTAAAACCGTTGTCGGCGGACGTGGTACGGTATATTGCCCGGTCTGTCAAAAGATATAAACCAGAGCGATTACCGTTAACATTGGAAGTGCCTTCTTCATAAACTATTGTAGTTGGTGATGAGGAAGGAGCTCGGGGTTCATGGAACAATTATTCTCACTTCTCTTATTAGCATTGGCTGTTAGTTTGGACAGTTTCAGTGTGGGTTTTACTTATGGCTTAAGAAAAATGCGAATTCCATTAAAGTCCATTGTGATCATTGCTTGTTGTACAGCAGTTACATTAATGATTGCGATGTTAATGGGGCATTTAATGCAACAATTTATGTCACCTGATGTTGCTGGAAAAATTGGTGGAATCATCCTCATTATGCTTGGTATTTGGGTGATCTATCAATTTTTTCGCTCGGAAAAGGAAAAAGAGGGGATGCCTCATGAAAAGGTTATTCTCAACTTTGAAATTAAATCGCTTGGAATCGTGATTAATATCTTGAAAAAGCCAATGTCAGCAGACTTTGATAAATCGGGGACAATTACAGGTGTTGAGGCTTTAATGTTAGGACTTGCACTTTCCCTTGATTCCTTCGGGGCTGGGATCGGAGCTGCCATGCTTGGCTTTTCACCATTGTACTTAAGCGTAGCTGTATCGCTCCTTAGTTCGGGTCTAGTATTCGCAGGGATGAGATTAGGAGCTGTTTTATCTGCAAAAAAATCTTGGCTGCAAAGATTAACCTTTTTGCCAGGAATTGTCCTTATCCTTATCGGGATTTTGAAAATTTAACTTCATTTAGCAGGGAAGGAAAAAGACATGACAACAAACGTAGTAGGATTAACAGGTGGAATCGCGAGTGGAAAAAGCACGGTTTCCAATATGCTGAAAGATCTGGGGATTACCGTCATAGATGCGGATATTGAAGCAAGACGGGTTGTTGAACGGGGAGAGAATGCCTATGAACAAATCGTTCTTCATTTCGGCAAGGCGATTCTCCATGAGGATGGCTCAATTAATCGGGAAAAATTAGGGGAAATTATTTTTAATAACGAAGATGAAAGAATGATTCTGAACGGAATCGTTCATCCTGCTGTAAGGAAAAGCATGATTGAAAAAAAAGAGGCTGCAATAAGTCAAGGAGAGTCCTTAATTGTTTTGGATATTCCCCTATTGTTTGAAAGCAAGTTAACGAATTTAGTGGAAGAAACTATCTTAGTGTATGTCAATGAAGAAGTGCAGCTTGAAAGGTTAATGAAAAGAAATCAATATTCAAAATCAGAGGCACTCGCTAGAATTCGCTCACAAATGCCGTTAAATGAAAAAAAACAGCTTGCTGACTTTATTATTGACAACAATGGGTCGATCCAACAAACAGAAAAACAATTAAATAGGATTTTAAGTCAAATCGGTCAAAAAAAAGGAGTGTAAACAGCACTTCTTTTTTTTGTATATTCTGATATCAACGTTTATACTATTTACATAGTGAAAATATTTATAAAAAGTTATAAATTTGTTTATTTGCCATCTTACATTATTGGCTAAATGTGTTATACTATTCCCATATGAAGCATGGTAAAAGTATAACGTTATTATTTTAGGAAGGAGCCGGATTAATGAAGGCGAAAATTGCAATTAATGGGTTTGGAAGAATTGGACGGATGGTTTTTAGAAAAGCGATCCTTGATGATACACTTGAAATAGTAGCGGTGAATGCAAGCTATCCAGCAGAAACACTTGCTCACCTTATAAAATATGATACTATTCATGGCAAATTTAACGGTGAAGTGAAAGCTGAAGAGGATGCTATGATTATAAATGGGAAAAGAGTACAATTATTAAATAATCGTAACCCAGAGGAATTACCTTGGAAAGAACTTGGAATTGATATTGTGATTGAAGCAACAGGGAAATTTAACTCTCGTGATAAAGCTGCTCTTCATTTGAATGCGGGTGCAAAGAAGGTAATCTTAACTGCTCCTGGGAAAAATGAAGATGTAACGATCGTAATGGGTGTAAATGAAAACGCATTAAACATTGAGGAACATGATGTGATTTCAAATGCTTCTTGTACAACGAATTGTCTTGCTCCTGTTGCAAAAGTGTTGGAAGATAAGTTTGGAATTGAAAACGGTCTTATGACAACGGTTCATGCTTATACAAATGACCAAAAGAATCTTGATAATCCACATAAAGATTTAAGAAGAGCTCGTGCATGTGCTCAATCAATTATTCCAACTTCAACAGGTGCAGCCAAAGCTTTAGCATTGGTATTGCCGCAATTAAAAGGAAAGTTACATGGAATGTCATTACGGGTTCCAACACCAAATGTATCATTAGTTGATTTAGTGGTAGATTTAAAACGTGAAGTTACAATGGAAGAAGTTAACGAAGCATTTGTGCAAGCTTCACAAGGTGAATTAAAAGGAATTTTAGATATCACAGACGAACCATTAGTTTCGATTGATTTTACGACGAATGAAAACTCTGCAGTTATTGATGGTTTATCCACGATGGTGATTGGTTCAAATAAAGTAAAAGTACTTGCTTGGTATGACAATGAGTGGGGTTATTCTTGCCGTGTCGTTGATTTAACAAAGTATGTTGTACAAGAAATGAAAAAGTCGACAGTCCAAGCTTAAATCGGACTAGACTAACAATCTATTAAACTAGCCTAAAGAGGTTACCAGCTTGTTCGTGGTAATCTCTTTTTATATTTTTAAAAAATCATGAAGAAAATATTTCAAGAATAACTTGTACTGGCGGAGTCTTTTTAATAAGATAGAAGGTAGGAAACTAAAGTCGGAGCTGATTGTAATGAAATGTCCTTCATGCCAATGTAATCATTCACGTGTCGTTGATTCTCGTCCAGTTGACGAAGGCCGTTCGATTCGTCGCAGAAGGGAATGCGAGGAATGTGCTTATCGGTTTACGACCTTTGAAAAGATAGAGGAATCGCCTATTGTGGTCGTTAAGAAAGAAGGAACACGAGAAGAATTTAGTCGTGATAAAATGTTGCGCGGCTTACTTAGGGCTTGCGAGAAAAGACCAGTTGCTTTAAAAGAATTAGAAGATCTTACCGCAAGTATTGAGAAGGAAATTCGGAGTCAAGGAATTTCTGAAATTAAAAGTGAAGATATTGGTGAAATGGTTATGGACAGGCTCTCCCAAATTGATGAGGTCGCTTATGTTCGTTTCGCTTCTGTTTATCGCCAGTTTAAAGACATTAACGTATTTATTGATGAGTTAAAAGATTTAATAAAAAAAGAACAATGATAAGAGCTGAGAGCAATTCTTTGGCTCTTTTTTCAACGTGTTTGTTGTTTCAATAGAAAGGGTTGAAGTTGTCATGACACAACATTGGCGAGAACTATTGCCTATAGATCACTATACCGTCGCTGCCAATGGAATCCTGCATGATTATGATCGAAAAATCCTTACTTTCTTGTACCAGCCATTAATTGGTGCAGAGTGTTACAGTTTATACATGACCCTCTGGGCTGAGTTAGAGGAAAATCGACTATGGTCTGAATCTCATTCCCACCATAGTTTAATGAACTTTATGGTTATGAATTTAAAAGAGATCTATGATAAACGGTTAAAATTAGAAGCAATTGGGCTTTTAAAAACCTTTGTCAAACAAGAAGAAGGACATCGCCTCTTTGTTTATGAATTGCAGCCACCATTAACGGCAGAACAGTTTTTGTCGGATGGCATGTTAAATATTTATTTATACCGAAAAATTGGCCGAGCGCAATTTGCTAGGGTGAAGCGGTTTTTCAGTGATAAAAAGCAAAACCCATCCGAATTTCAGGAAGTAACAAGAGAATTTCAGGATGTTTTCTCCTCCCAACATGTGAACCTCCTATCTTATGATGAAGAAACGAAACAGGAGTTAGGTGTAACAGAGGGAGAACAGTTTATTGGACGCAAGGATGGAACGGAAATTAAAGCAACGCCAGCTGATTTTAACTTTGAGCTGCTCTTTGCTGGATTACAGGAAAATTTAATTTCAAAAGAGGCGTTTACGAAAAAGGTAATGGACGCAATTAGGACTTTAGCATTTCTGTACGGAATTGATGCCTTACAAATGAAGAATATCATTATTAGTGCAGTCACTGAGGATAATAAAGTTGATATTGAAGAGTTAAGAAAATCGGCCCGGGATTGGTATCAATTTGAACACTATGATCAATTGCCTGCTCTTGTCGAAAAAACACAGCCTGTCATTTATCAAACGGTTAATAAAGAGCCTGAGACGCAGGAAGAAAAGTTAATTCATTATTTTGAAATGACCTCTCCGTTGCAATTTTTGCGGGATATTGGAGGTGGTGCCGAGCCATCACAGGCAGACATCAAAATCATTGAAGATGTTATGTTCAGCCAGCAACTGACCCCTGGGGTTGTGAATGTGTTGATTGATAATGTAATGCGAAAGACAGACATGAAGCTAACGAAGAATTATGTAGAAAAAATCGCTAGCCACTGGGCAAGAAAAAACATTAAAACCGTTATCGACGCGATGGAGCTTGCCAAACAAGAACATCGTCAATACCAGGAATGGGCAGAGGCGAAGAAAAGTCCGAAACGGAGTAACACGAATAAAAAACCAATTCGAACCGAATTATTACCAGAATGGTTTGATGATAATGGTGAAAAAACGAAAAAGGCCGAAAATAAGAAACCAGTTAAAGCAAATGCTGAAATGGAACGTAAAAAACAGGAATTAGAAGAAATGATGAAAAAGCTTCGTTCTTAGTTTAGGAGGTGGAGGTAAGGATGAAAAAGATTAATGAAACAATAAAGCGGTTTT
This sequence comes from uncultured Bacillaceae bacterium, assembly GCA_963787345.1. GTDB lineage: Bacteria > Bacillota > Bacilli > Bacillales > Cytobacillaceae > Bacillus_BD. The sequence goes on from CAWBCW010000030.1 coordinate 97,345, forward strand.
CAGGAAATGAAAACTTTCAAAAAAGATATGAAGAAATGAGAAGCTCCATAATAAATCATCCAGAGATACAGGCCTTTCTTACGGAGCATGAAAATGAATTAACTCCAGATATAGTCGAAAGAAATCTATCTAAGCTTTATGAATATACAACTCAAAGTAAAGAATGCAATAAATGTTCTACTTTAGATGGTTGTGTAAACTTAATGCAAGGCTACCATCCGAATCTCGTCCTTTCAAAGGGGTCAATAGAAGTTCACTATGATAAATGCCCACGTAAAGTCTTAGATGATGAAAAGCGGAAAAATGAAAAGCTTATTCAAAGTCTCTACGTACCAAAGGATGTATTAAAAGCTTCATTTGCTAATGTAGAACGAGATGATGAACGAACAGAAGCGATTCAAGAGGCTGTCGAGTTCGTCCTAAAGTATAGAGAAGGACAAGCAACAAAGGGATTATATTTTTATGGTCAATTTGGGGTTGGAAAATCCTATCTACTTGGGGCCATTGCAAATGAGCTAGCGAAAAATAAAATTTCATCTATGATCGTATACGTACCAGAGCTTTTTCGGGAATTAAAAAATTCGATTGGAAACTCTACTCTAAATGAAAAGATCGAAGCGATTAAAAAAGAGCCAATCTTAATGCTCGATGACATTGGAGCAGAAGCGATGTCTAGCTGGGTGAGAGACGAACTTTTAGGTCCAATTCTTCAATATCGGATGCTTGATAATTTACCAACGCTTTTTTCTTCCAACATGAGCTTTACTGAACTGGAACACCATTTAACATATAGCCAGCGTGGGGAAGAAGAGAAATTAAAGGCGAGGCGGATTATGGAACGAATTAAATATTTAGCAGAACCTGTATACGTAACAGGAAGAAATAGAAGAAATTAACTTCCTTCAGCAAATGTTATTGTACCGAAAGCTTGCGACAGGTACAGAAGTCTCCCGCTTCTATAAGTGGTGAGATGAATGCAAACTTTTATTCAATTCAGTGGGGGTTGAACCTTGGCTGAATGAAGTTAAAGCCTCCGGCGAATTTGATCTCGACTGACTTTGTCAGTCGTTTTTTTTAATTTAGTTTCTATTTTCAGGCGAGACTATATGTAGATAATGAATCTTTTTTTGTGACTTACTTCTAACTTGACCAAGTCCCCCATATATATTATTAGAGAATTGTGAGGGGGGATTTGGTTGATTGAAATCCAATTCCAGCATAAACAGGATGCAAAGAGGTTATATGCTTTCTTAAATCAATTACTAGACTCGAAGTCTAGTCCAACATATATTTTTCAAAATGAAAATTCTCATATTATTCGCTTTCAAAGTAACGTCCATGATGAACAAGAACGATTGACCAAATGGATAAAAGAATGTATTTGTCAATTCATTATGAAGGTTAAATTAAATGATTGGTTTAAAGAAATTTTATCGACAAAGTATCATTTTCGCGATGAAGTCGAACAGCAGCAAATTATTGATATCATTCATTCGGTGTTAGATGGAAGACATGAAGAATTAGCTGTTTTCTTGCCGAAATTCAGCATGAAGGAATACGTAATGGGTCATATCAATCAATGGCTGCATGAGCATAAGACGTTTTCTTTTGATGCGTTTATGGCTTTTAGATTGCGAGCGTTATTACATGAGCTTCGAAAATATGTAGACTTATCACTGGATGAATATAAAATGGAGCAAGAATACCAAATGTTTATCGTGACACTTCGGGAATTTTTATCCGGACGCGAGCCGAAATTTGAACAGCTTCATTTACTGTTTGTGGATGAAAATATTACGTTTTTTGATGAAGATTTTATGGAAATCAAAAGAAATGAATTGGCAAAAATGGTTGATCGCAAACTGTTAATTAATCACCCGATTTATATTGATTCTAATACGATTGCCCCGCTGCTTTCGATTGCGCCTCAGAAAATAAACCTTTATTGCGGGGATCAGGATCAGCCAATCATTCGAACGATCCGTAATATTTTTGAAGAAAGAATCATGATTGAAAAAACCTGTACATTCCAAAAAATAAAAAGTAAATATGTTCCAATGGTCAACGAAAATAATAATACTCCTTGATTTCTAAATCATAAATTACTATAATTACGTACATAAGTGAAAATTAATTAAGTTATGATGAGGACAAGGGTATTCTATTTACGGTTTATAGAGAGGGAAGGCAAGGCTGAAACCTTCCTAACACGATTGGATTACTTACCACCTCTGAACTTCAACCGGGAAATAACGACTGTGAATTCGTTAGATTATCGGAAGACGGCCTAAGACCGTTATCTTTCTACAAAGTTATTTTTACATATGTAAAAATATAAAGTAGGGTGGAACCACGTGCATAACAGCTCGTCCCTTTTTTAGGGATGGGCTTTTTATTTTGTGAAAAAATACCTGTGAGTATCTGTACTTAACTAGGTATGAAAATAAATATTGGAGGAATGAACATGTCGGAAGTTGTAAAAATTACGTTTCCTGATGGAGCTGTAAAGGAGTTTCCAAAAGGAACAACGACAGAGGATATTGCTGGATCGATTAGTTCTGGTTTAAAAAAGAAGGCGATCGCTGGGAAGTATAACGGAGAAATGTATGATTTAAAAAGATCGATTGAAGAGGATGGGTCGATTGAAATCATTACTCAAGACCAGCCAGAAGCACTGGAAATCTTGCGCCACAGCTCTGCCCATTTAATGGCACAAGCGATTAAGCGTTTATACAAAGATGTTAAATTAGGTGTTGGCCCGGTTATCGAAGGTGGATTTTATTATGACATTGATATGCCGGAGTCGTTTACGCCAGAAGACTTACCAAAAATTGAAAAAGAAATGAAGAAAATTATAAACGAGAACCTTCCAATCGTACGTAAAGAAGTAAGCCGCGAGGAAGCGATTCAAATTTATAAAGAAATTGGCGATGAGTATAAATTAGAACTTATTGAAGCGATTCCTGAAAATGAAACAGTAACGCTTTATGAACAAGGCGAGTTCTTCGATTTATGTCGTGGCGTTCATGTACCTTCAACAGGGAAGCTTCGAGAGTTCAAACTACTTAGCATTGCAGGTGCTTACTGGCGTGGAGATAGCGACAATAAAATGCTGCAACGTATTTATGGAACAGCCTTTTTCAAGAAGGATGATTTGGATGAGCATTTACGTCTTCTTGAAGAAGCAAAAGAACGTGATCATCGTAAAATCGGGAAAGAGTTAAATTTATTTACTCATTCTCAACAAGTGGGACAAGGCTTGCCATTATGGATGCCAAAAGGTGCGACGATTCGCCGTATTATCGAGCGCTATATTGTCGATAAAGAGGTCAGCTTAGGTTACGACCATGTATATACACCAATCATGGCAAACGTCGAACTATATAAAACTTCGGGCCACTGGGATCACTATCAGGAAGACATGTTCCCGGTGATGGATATGGATAACGAACAATTAGTGCTTCGTCCAATGAACTGTCCGCACCATATGATGGTCTATAAAAATGGAATTCACAGCTATCGTGAATTGCCAATTCGAATTGCTGAACTTGGAACGATGCACCGCTATGAAATGTCAGGAGCCCTTTCTGGCTTACAACGTGTGCGCGGAATGACATTAAATGATGCCCATGTTTTCGTGCGTCCTGACCAAATTAAAGAGGAATTTAAGCGTGTTGTAGAGTTGATTTTAGAGGTCTATAAAGACTTTAACTTCAAAAACTTCTCTTTCCGTTTATCCTATCGTGATCCTGAAAACACGGAGAAATATTTCGATGACGATGAAATGTGGGAAAAAGCACAAGGCATGTTGAAAGAAGTAATTGATGAAATGGGTGTTGAATACTACGAAGCAGAAGGTGAAGCGGCATTCTATGGTCCTAAGCTTGATGTTCAAGTAAAAACAGCACTTGGTAAAGAGGAAACTCTTTCAACAGTTCAATTAGACTTCTTACTGCCTGAACGCTTTGATTTAACGTATGTTGGTGAAGATGGGAAGCCACATCGCCCAGTTGTTATTCACCGTGGTGTTGTTTCGACAATGGAACGCTTTGTTGCCTTCTTAATCGAAGAATACAAAGGAGCTTTCCCAGCATGGCTTGCACCTGTACAAGTTCAGGTCATTCCTGTATCACCTGATATTCACTTTGATTATGCAAAAAAAGTTCAAAGTCAGTTGAAGGCACAAGGATTCCGTGTTGAATTAGATGGACGTAATGAAAAAATCGGCTATAAAATTCGTGAAGCTCAAATGCAAAAAATCCCTTATATGCTCGTTGTTGGAGACCAAGAAGTGTCTTCCGAAGCGGTCAATGTTCGTAAATATGGAGAGCAAAAATCAGAATCCGTACCATTCTCACAATTTGTAGAAACACTGACAGCTGAAGTGAGAAAATAAAACAGATTTTAAACGCTTTTTAAAAAACAGTTGCGAGAATCAGAAATGTTTGATATGATTCTATTCGTTGAGATAAAATCATTACTACTTTGACATAACAACATAGATTGTGATATAGTTAAACAGTTGAAATAATTGAATACGACTTTTTTTAGGATAAGAAGAAGCACCCGCTTCTCACCTGATTGACGCAAGGATGGCTGTTGACAGGTTAGCGAAAACTTTTAACATTGAAATGTTTCGTTAAGTGTGGGTGTATTCACTCACACTTTTTTGTATTTCATGTGCCTGAAACAGTGACCTGGTGATTCTCTGACCTAAATTTTGTATTCGGATCTTTGGATAATTATATGGAGGTGTTTTGCTATTAGCAAAGACATGTTGTTAAATGAAGGGATTCGTGCCCGCGAAGTACGTTTGGTTGATCAAAATAGTGAACAGTTAGGGATTAAGTCAAAAGTTGAAGCTCTTGAGATAGCCGCACGAGCAAATCTTGACCTCGTTCTTGTTGCTCCGAACGCTAAACCACCTGTAGCACGTATTATGGACTACGGTAAATTTAAGTTCGAACAGCAAAAGAAAGAAAAAGAAGCTCGTAAAAATCAAAAGGTTATTACGACGAAAGAGGTTCGCTTAAGCCCATCAATTGATGAACACGATTTTAATACGAAACTTCGAAATGCGATTAAATTCCTTGAAAAAGGTGACAAAGTGAAGGCATCGATTCGCTTTAAAGGACGGGCCATCACGCATAAAGAAATCGGTCAACGCGTTTTAGATCGCTTTGCTGAAGAAACGAAAGAAATTGCAACAGTTGAAGCGCGTCCTAAAATGGATGGTAGAAGTATGTTTATGGTGCTGGCACCAAAGTCTGAAAAATAAGAGGAGGATTTCCAAATGCCAAAAATGAAAACACACCGCGGAGCTGCAAAGCGTTTCAAAAAAACGGGATCTGGTAAATTAAAACGCGGTCACGCTTATACAAGTCACTTATTTGCAAATAAGTCTACAAAAGCAAAACGTAAACTACGCAAAGGTGCTCTAGTTTCTAGCGGGGACTTCAAACGCATTCGTCATTTATTAGACAACATTAAGTAATTACTGGACATGAATATAAGGGCGCAAAAAGGCGCCATATGAATTGATATATAGGAGGGAAACCACATGCCACGTGTTAAAGGCGGTACAGTTACGCGCAGACGTCGTAAAAAGGTTCTTAAATTAGCAAAAGGTTATTTTGGTTCAAAACATACATTATATAAAGTTGCAAATCAGCAGGTAATGAAATCATTACAATATGCTTACAGAGATCGTCGTCAGAAAAAACGTGATTTCCGTAAACTTTGGATTACTCGTATTAACGCAGCAGCACGTATGAACGGTCTTTCATACAGCAATTTAATGCACGGATTAAAGCTTGCTGGGATCGAAGTAAACCGCAAAATGCTTTCTGAACTAGCTATTAGTGATGAAAAAGCATTTGCTGAACTAGCATCTGTTGCAAAATCAAACTTAAGCAAATAATGTTCGATCTGCCATTCTCTTATTGGAGGATGGCTTTTTATTTGGAAGAAAATGTTAATAGGTGTAATAACCTGATATTTTGGCGCAATTCCATGACTTTCATATAAAAACCGGTTAGTTTTACTAAACTTTTATGAAAAGCAGATAGGAGGAACAAGATGCCTGAATTTCTAATGCTATACTTTATTTTTATTAACCTCATCGGTCTTTTCGTAATGAAAGTCGATAAACAAAGGGCTAGAAACCGTCAATATCGAATCAGTGAAAAAACGTTATGGACAATTGCAATTATCGGAGGCGCCATTGGTACTGCACTTGGCATGAATCTCTTTCGGCATAAAACAAAACATCGATCTTTCAAGGTCGGCTTTCCAATTTTAGCGATTATTGATGTTATGCTCATCATCTATTTCATTTAATAGGCATATCAGGAGGGAAAAATCGATAAGCTTTAGAGACAGCAAGAATCTGCGGAGAGTAGGTGAAAGAATGGAAGATGGCCTTTCGCTTTTGTTTATTTTAGTGGAAGCTGGTGGACTTTTCGCTCCAATTGCCTTTATATTCTTTCATATTTTTCGTCAATTTTTATTTATACCGGTGACTCTCGTTTGTATGACTGGTGGAATTCTCTTCGGTTCTATACTAGGGACCTTCTATTCTTTAATAGGTCTTATCATCTGTTCATTAGGCTTTTATTTCTTGATAGGCAAGCTGCCTAAAACGCATGAAAAACTCTCAACTCTAAAACGAAAATGGTTCGGAGAATACCGTAATCTGACGGTTCCACAAACAGCTATCCTAAGGTTAATCCCATTTATTCATTTCCACTTGCTTAACTTCTGTTTGATCGAAAAAAATAAAAGTTATCAAGCCTACTTAAAAAATAGTATTTTGACGAATTTGCCGTTAGCGTTTTTTTATTCCGTATTTGGGGAATTTATTAGCGGGTTTACACCAGAAATTATTATAATCATTCTATTTTCTTTATTTCTATTAACCTACTTATTTAGAGAAAAAATGGCGATCATAAAGTGGGCTGATTTCTTCAATCAAAATCAAATAAAAAGAGGCTAACCTGAAACGTTAGCCTTTTCCTTTATTTTACGGAGTATAATAATTCCTTAATGGGGCTTTTCCAATCAATATCAGCATTTGGATACTGTTCGTTTATCATCTGTTTAATGTAATGAAAATCCTCGTGAACAAAACCTTTTAAATCAGTGGCTTGCTGGGAAGAGATCAAAATTGAAGCGACATCGGATAACCCTGTTGTATCATCGGAATATTTTTCCCCCTCAAACATAACCCCTTTATAAACGAGGAGAAAGTTTTTTCTTACATTATTAGGGTCATCGTAAAAATAATAATTCTGTTGTTCAAGGGCAAATTCTAATTTGCGTTTCGGATTGAAGAGATACATGATGATTCGATAGATGATGAGTAGAATTAGGACGAGCAAGATAAACCGTATAATCCACATCATTAGAAGCCCACCTCACAATGTTAATATTGCTTGTATTACGGATATCAGCAAAAAAAGTTTCATCCGGAGGTTAAGAATGAGACAGTCTGTTCATTCGCTAATTTTTTGTATATTACCATCTTCCTTTTGTATAATAGAAGATAGACAAAGGAAAGGAGTCGAAAAAATGGCAAAATTAGATGAAACATTAACGATGTTAAAAGAGTTAACCGATGCCAAAGGGATCCCGGGTAATGAAAGGGAACCGCGTGAAGTCATGGAAAAATACATAACTCCTTATGCAGATGAAATTACGTATGATAATCTAGGCAGTTTGATTGCGAAAAAAACCGGTGACGAAACAGGACCGAAAATCGTCGTGACTGGTCATTTAGATGAAATTGGTTTTATGGTCACACAAATTAATAAAAAGGGATTTCTGAAATTCCAAACAGTTGGCGGTTGGTGGGGACAAGTCATGCTAGCCCAGCGTGTAACCATCGTTACGCGTAAAGGGGAGGTTACTGGGGTGATCGGATCAAAACCACCTCATATCTTATCGCCTGAAGCTCGTAAAAAGCCGTTTGAAATTAAAGATATGTTTATTGATATCGGTGCATCCAGTAAAGAAGAGGCAGAGGAATGGGGGATCCGTCCAGGCGATATGGTCGTTCCATACTTTGAGTTTACTGTAATGAATAATGAAAAAATGCTTTTGGCTAAAGCATGGGATAACCGAATTGGCTGTGGGATTGCAATTAATGTTTTAAAAGAATTACAGGGAATTCAGCATCCAAATGTCGTTTACGGGATTGGGGCTGTCCAAGAAGAAGTGGGCTTAAGAGGTTCAAAAACGTCAACATTTAAAGTAGAGCCGGATATTGGTTTTGCGGTTGATGTTGGGATTGCAGGAGACACACCAGGAATTAGTGAAAATGAAGCGATGAGTAAAATGGGGGATGGCCCGCAAATCGTTCTTTATGATGCATCAATGGTATCTCATAAAGGATTACGTGATTTAGTCGTTGATACAGCGGAAGAACTTAAGATCCCTTATCAATACGCTTCTATGCCTGGAGGAGGTACGGATGCAGGTTCCATTCATGTAACTGCAAAAGGTGTGCCGGCATTATCGATTGGAATTGCTACCCGCTATATTCATTCTCATGCGGCGATGCTTCATCGGGATGACTTTGAAAATGCTGTAAAATTGGTTGTTGAGGTTATTAAAAAATTAGATCGTGAAACGGTTGATCGCATTACGTATGAATAAAGAAAAGCACTCTCGTAGGGGAGTGCTTTTTGAAAACTTTATTTTAAGCCACTTTCTAATACTTGAAGCATTTCTTTCTTATCTTGTTCGGAAGAATTTTTCCAAATGACTTCAAATAAAACTCCTAGCCCAGGAAGCATTTTTTCCTCACCAGTTCCAATCGCATCAACAATCGTATCTTCAAGCTGCTCTTGTGTGTTGCCTGTCACATTGTGAATAATTGCATTACGCAAATTCAAATTCATCAAGAACACTCCCATCATTTTTTCAACTTCATTTTTAGCATTTCTAAATTTGATTTTATTATGCTTGTTACTTACGATATACTAAGAAAATGGAAAGTATTTGTAGAAGGGAAGACCCTTATTGAAACATATTACCTCAATTAAAAATGGACAAGTGAAAGAATGGAAAAAGCTATATACAAAAAAGGAACGTGATAAATCAGGTTTATTTTTAATCGAAGGCTTTCATTTAGTTGAAGAAGCGTTAAAAGCGGGCCTAATTCAGCACCTGATTCTTCATGAAAACACTGATATCCCTCATACGTGGAATTATGAGGATATTCCTGTAACAGTTGTTACGAATGAAGTGATGAAAGCATTAAGTGACACCGAGACTCCACAAGGAATTATGGCTGTCTGTCAAAAGCCAAAAGTTGAATTATCATCATTAAAAGGCAAGAAATTTTTGTTAATTGATTCTGTACAAGACCCGGGAAACATTGGAACGATGATTCGTACCGCAGATGCTGCTGGAATAGACGCAGTGATCTTGGGTGAGGGCTGTGCAGATCCGTATAATCCGAAAGTAATCCGCTCTACTCAGGGAAGTTTATTTCATTTGCCGATTCAAAAAGCACGGCTTGAGGATTTTATCGATGGTACCGATATTCCTATTTACGGAACCGCTTTAGATGGCGGAATTCCTTACAATAAAGTTACGCCAACTGATGAATTTGCACTGCTTGTTGGGAATGAAGGGCAAGGCGTTTCAAAAGATCTTTTGGTAAAAACAACGAAAAATCTGTATATTCCGATCTATGGTAAAAGCGAATCACTCAATGTAGCAATTGCTGCGGGGATATTAATGTATTATTTGCGTAAATGAATTTGAAACCCATCCATATTTGTACTATAATAATACAGAATTTAAATACATTAAAGACTGTGATAGAGAACAGTAACTAGAATCAGCGTCCATTAGAAGGGAATAAATGCCGTGACTGGGAGCATTTTATGGAAGCCTCTAGCGAATTCACCTCTTGAGTCGACATTGGGAGGATCTTTGATCTGAAAAATGCTCCGGTTCGAAGCCGTTATTTCTGAATGAAGTGAGGCGTGGTAGCTATTTACATAGTCGAAGCTAATAAGGGTGGTACCGCGATACATAAACCTCGTCCCTTTTATGGGATAGGGTTTTTTTTGTTTTTACAAAAAGAAATTAGGAGGAAATTTTCATGCAAGAACGTTTAGAGGAATTGCAAAGTGAAGCGTTGCAAAAGGTTGAAGCAGCAACAGATTTGAAAGAATTGAATGATGTTCGTGTTGCTTATTTAGGGAAAAAAGGACCGATCACAGAAGTATTACGTGGAATGGGAAAATTATCCGCAGAAGAACGTCCGAAAATGGGAGCTCTTGTCAATGTCATTCGTGAAAACATTCAAACACAAATTGAGCAAAAACAATCGGCGCTAGAAGAGGAAGCAATCAATGCGCAACTAGCATTAGAGTCAATTGATGTTACATTGCCAGCAAGACCTGTTCGAAGAGGGAATCACCATCCATTAACACGTATCATTGAAGAGATGGAAGACATCTTTATTGGATTAGGATACGCCGTTGCTGAAGGACCTGAGGTAGAGACGGATAACTACAATTTTGAAAAATTGAATCTTCCTAAAGGCCATCCTGCTCGTGATATGCAAGATTCATTCTATATTACGGAAGAAACTCTGCTTCGTACCCATACTTCACCTGTTCAAGCGAGAACGATGGAGAAGCACGGAGGCAAAGGTCCTGTGAAAATCATTTGTCCAGGGAAAGTATATCGTCGTGATAATGACGATGCCACTCACTCTCATCAATTTATGCAAATTGAAGGATTAGTTGTCGATGAAAATATTTCAATGAGTGATTTAAAAGGAACACTTGAGATATTCGTCAAGAAAATCTTTGGCCAAGACCGTAAAATTCGTCTTCGTCCAAGTTTCTTCCCGTTCACAGAGCCATCAGTTGAAGTTGATTTATCTTGTAAAATTTGTCATGGCGAGGGCTGTCATGTTTGTAAGCAAACTGGTTGGATCGAAATTCTTGGCGGTGGGATCGTACATCCACGCGTTTTAGAAATGTCCGGTTTCGACTCAAAGAAATATTCTGGATTTGCCTTTGGAATCGGTGTTGAGCGAATTGCGATGTTGAAATATGGGGTTGACGATATTCGTCATTTCTACACAAATGACCTTCGTTTCTTAAAGCAATTTGACCATTTTGAATAGAAAAATCGATGCGGTATTAGAAAGTAGAAGTTAATAAATTTAAGGAGGACCAATGATGAATGTTTCATATAAATGGCTGCAAGAATATGTAGATCTGTCTGGGATCAGTGCGGAAGAGCTTGCAGAGAAAATCACGTTAAGTGGAATTGAAGTGGATGGAGTAGTAAAGAAAAGTGAAGGCTTAAAAGGAGTTGTCATCGGACATGTATTAGAATGTGAACAACATCCGAATGCCGATAAACTTAATAAATGTCTAGTCGATATAGGCCAAGAAGAACCCGTGCAAATCATATGCGGAGCACCGAACGTAGGCAAAGGGCAAAAAGTTGCGGTTGCCACGGTCGGCGCAGTACTGCCGGGTAATTTTAAAATAAAAAGGGCGAAACTCCGCGGAGAAGAATCGCACGGAATGATTTGTTCTCTTCAAGAATTAGGGTTGGAAGCAAAATTAGTTGCAAAAGAATACGCAACAGGCATCTTTAACTTTCCACAAGATGCCAAAGTTGGTGAAGATGCGCTTGCAGCACTAGGTTTGGATGATGAGGTTCTTGAGCTTGACTTAACTCCGAATCGCTCAGATGCGATGAGTATGATTGGAGTTGCCTATGAAGTCGCTGCAATTCTTGGCCGGGAAGTAAAATGGCCTGTTATTAACTCAAGTGAATCAACTGAAAAAGCAACTGATTTTATCAGCGTAAAAGTAGAAGCGCCAGAAGACACCCCATTATATATCGCTAAAGTCGTGAAAGATATAAAAGTTGGTCCATCACCGCTTTGGTTGCAAACACGTTTAATGAATGCAGGAATCCGTCCGCATAATAATGTTGTTGATATTACGAATTACATTTTACTTGAATATGGTCAGCCACTGCATGCATTTGACTATGATCGCCTTGGCTCAAAAGAGATTGTGGTTCGACGTGCAAAAGACGCTGAGAAAATGACAACACTTGACGAAACAGAGCGCACGCTTTCTTCCGAACATCTTGTGATTACAAACGGAAACGTTCCTGTTGCCGTTGCTGGAGTTATGGGTGGTGCGAATTCAGAAGTGGTAGAAGACACTACAACGGTTATCATTGAAGCTGCTTATTTTTCGGGGGCTGTTGTCCGAAAAGCTTCGAAAGATCTCGGTCTACGCAGTGAATCAAGTGCTCGTTTTGAAAAAGGCGTTGATCCAGAAAGAGTTCGTCTTGCAGGGGAACGGGCTGCTCAGTTAATGGTCGAATATGCAGGTGGAACAGTTCTTGAAGGAACATCTGAATATAATGATATTCGCATTGAACCAGCTGTAGTATCGATTACCCTTGATAAAATTAATACGTCGATTGGTACGAACATAAGCAGCCAAGAAGTTTTGGATATTTTTCATGCTTTGAAATTTGAAGTGAAAGTTGAAGGAGAGACCTTTATTGTAACAGTGCCAACTCGTCGTGGCGATATTACAATTGAAGCAGATTTAGTTGAAGAAGTGGCTCGTCTATACGGTTATGATAATATACCTTCTACTTTACCAGTTGGAACTCCGACTGTTGGAGCTTTAACCGATTACCAACAAAAACGTCGTATTGTACGTCGGGCGTTGGAAGGTGCTGGACTTTACCAAGCAACGACTTATTCATTGACAAGTCCTAAAAAAGCAGCTCAATTTACGACTGAAAAGAGTGATTCGATCACGCTCGCAATGCCAATGAGTGAAGAACATAGTCAGTTGCGTTTAAGCATTATTCCGCAACTTTTAGAAGTTGTAAAATACAATAACGCTCGTCAAATGGACTCAGTTGCTCTTTATGAAATTGGCTCTGTATTCTTTAAAGAGAATGACCGAGAGCTTCCAGAGGAAATTGAATATGCAGCTGGGGCGATCACTGGACTTTGGGAATCCAATCCATGGCAAGGCGAGAAAAAGCCTGTTGATTTCTTTGTGGTAAAAGGAATTATTGAAGCTGCTTTTGAAGCACTTGGCGTATTGGATGCTGTAGAATATCGCAAAGCAACGGTTCCTGACATGCACCCTGGTCGTACAGCAGAAGTGCTCTTAAATGGAGAAGTTATTGGGTTTGTAGGCCAAGTTCATCCATCCGTACAAAAAGATTATGATGTGAAGGAAACTTACGTATTCGAGTTATCATTAGAGGCGTTAGCAGAGGCCAATGTGGATCCGATTGCTTATAGAATGATTCCACGATATCCATCTGTAACACGTGATATTGCCCTTGTAGTTGATAAAGAAATCGAAGCTGGACAATTACAAAGAATCATTGTTGCTGCTGGCGGAGATTTATTAAAAGAAATTCATCTATTTGATCTTTATGAAGGTGAGCGTATGGAGGAAGGCAAGAAGTCATTAGCTTTCTCATTAAAATACTTTGATCCTGCGCGTACACTAACAGATGAAGACATTACAAAAGCACATGATAAAGTGATGGAAGCTGTGAAAGAACAAGCTGGAGCTGTATTACGCAGCTAAAAATAGAGCAGATGCGAGGGGGAATTCCTTGCATCTGCTTTTTAAATGATGAATTTATGTCATTAGACTCTATACTAATCCTGAAAATTTGGACAGCACACGAAACAAGAGCTTTCCTCTCGTCCGAATAGACCTCCTTATTTCAAGTCCGCTATCAGATAAGCTTTAAAGCTATCTAATTTTATACAGAAGGATAAGGTTCTCAACTTTAAATTACATTATGACTGCCGGTTCAATAAACGAAGGGCTTTATCTGTATTCGCAAAGTGAAGTTTAACAAACGAAGGTAAGACCTCTTTTCCTTTTTCTTTGATTAATCGTGCTGCAGCAACATCAACGTGTGAGCCAGCTCCTTTTGGTATTTTAAATCCAGCTTGTTTACTTAGTTTTTCAAAATGTTGGACAAAGGAGTATCTGGCAATAATCGATGCGGCAGCAACAGCTAAATGAACTCCCTCTGCCTTTGTACTAAAATAGACGTTTTCCCGCTGAATATTTTTCTGGCCTTTTAAATACCCATAATAAACATTTTCTTTCGCAAATTCGTCGATTAAGATGGCGTCCGGTTTTTCGGGAGAAACTTTTTTTAATAAATGTTCAATCGCTTGATTGTGAAGAAGAGCCTTCAATTTTCCTTGTGACATGCCTGATTGCTGAAGTTGATTATATTTTTCATTGTGCAAACGAAGCAAACTGTACGGGATTACGTTTATGATTTGTTTAGCTATCGCAGAAATTTTATCATCATTAAGATTTTTCGAATCTTGGACTCCTAGTTCTTTTAACAATTCGATCTGATCTTTATGGACATATGCTGCGCATACGGTCATTGGCCCAAAATAATCGCCTGTACCGACTTCATCTGAACCAATGACAGAAAGCTTACTAAACCCATCAGGCAAGTGACTCGTCTTATTTGCCTTTTTCGGTTTACTTGCAGCTGTTGGCAGCGTACTGCTCCACTTTTTTGCTTCTACATCACAGCTACTTCCTTGAAAAAGAACTTTACCAGACTTATAAGCAGTAATCGTACATGAGGATGTTTTAGCAGAAAATACCCCGCCAGGAGGCGTTTTACCTGTTACATTCGTTTCATAATATTGCTTCATTTTCATGATCTCATTCATACTTACTTTTAGAACAACTTGGCCCATCGGTTCACTCCTCAAAGTTTAATCAAATTTGCCTCGGCGAATTTGTGCCCAGGTTTTCTTCCCCTTGAAAATCGCATGTCTCCCTTGGAGGTATTAACTTCATTCAGCTGATGTATGAAACCTCACTGAACTGCTAAAAATTTGCATTCATCACGCCAATTTTAGAAGTGGGAGACTTTTGCTGAAGGAGGTTAATCTTTTAGCTTTTCACATTTCGTGGTATTATTAGTTTTAGGATTCTCTCGAATGGAGGCAGGAAAGATTTGTCACAGCCTAGTAAAAACCGAATTACGGTTGATATAAATGGGATTCAATACACAATAATCGGTACCGAAAGTGCTCGTCATATTCGACAAGTTGCTTCAATGGTAGATGAAAAAATGCGAGAAATTTCGGCTTCGAATCCTTCACTCGATACGAATAAATTAGCTGTCTTAACAGCCATTAATGCTGTGAATGATTATCTCAAAACAAAAGAGAAATTGAAACAGCACGAAATTAAAGAGTAAAGGATTGAAATGTATGTTAGATCTTATTATACTCATTTTTTTAATTTTTGGATTTTTAATAGGTTTAAAGAGAGGCTTCATCCTCCAGTTTATCCATCTTGCCGGATTTATTATTGCCTTTATCATAGCATATATGTATTATGATAAGTTAGCACCAAAGCTGACTCTATGGGTACCATATCCAGACTTTCGTGCAGATTCAGCTTTATCACTTTTAATGGACAATGTTAATTTGGAGGATGCCTACTATCGCGCCATTGCCTTTGTCGTGATCTTTTTTGCTGTAAAAATTGTCTTACAAATCATTGGAAGTATGTTAGACTTCATTGCTCAAATTCCGATTCTTAAACAATTGAATATTTGGGCTGGGGGTATACTTGGTTTTATAGAAGTCTATTTAATTATGTTTATATTATTGTTTATAGGAGCCTTGTTGCCAATCGAAAGGATTCAAGCGGCAATAACAAATTCGATTCTTGCGGATTTAATGGTTCAACATACACCCATTTTTTCTGAGTTAATCCGAAATTGGTGGGTCTTGTAACTTCATTCATCTCCACTTCTCTAAGTGGGAGTGAATGAAGTTACTCCTCTGGCGGATGTCACGGGTTTTTTTAAGGGTAATTTCTCGAGCGAACTTAGAGATTGTATCCGGACACAAATTCGACAGGCGAATTTGATAAAACTTCTCTTTCACAAGAGAAGTTTTATTTTTAGGGAATAATGATAAAAAATAGGCAGGTGAACGCATTGGCTATCAATATAAAAGATGTGGTTCAGTTATTAGAAACCATTGCTATCTATATGGAAATTAAAGGTGAAAATCCATTTAAGGTATCCGCTTTTCGAAAAGCTGCAGGGTCCCTTGAAACGAGTGGATTCACATTAGAAGAAATAACGGATTTTACGAGCTTGCCAGGGATTGGCAAAGGGACGTCCTCTGTAATTGAAGAATACGTGGAGGAAGGCAATTCCTCTGTCTTAAATGAGTTAAAAGAGGAAGTGCCGAAAGGGTTGATTCCACTTTTAAAAATCCAAGGATTAGGCGGAAAGAAGATTGCCAAACTTTATAAAGAATTACAAATTGAGAATGCGGCTGACTTAGAGTTAGCTTGCAGGCAACATAAAGTACAGGAGTTGTCCGGATTTGGGAAGAAGTCAGAAGAAAAGATTCTTGAGGCTCTTTTAAAAGCAGGTGAAAAACCAGAGCGGCTGCCATTAGCCTATATGCTGCCAATTGCGGAAAAAGTGGAAGCGGCGTTAGTAGAAATGGAGCATATCGTTCAGTACTCAAGAGCTGGAAGTATAAGAAGATTGAGAGAAACGATTAAAGATTTGGATTTTATTATCGCAACGAATAAGCCCCAATTGGTTAAGGAACAATTATTGAAATTAGATGGCATCCAGGATGTAATTTCAGCTGGTGATACAAAGGTTTCGATTGTCCTTTCGTTTGAATATGAAGTTTCCATCGATTTCCGTCTAGTAAAACCTGAAGAATTTGCGACGACCCTTCATCATTTTACGGGTTCAAAGGATCATAATATTCGGATGAGACAGCTTGCCAAAAAGCGAGGCGAGAAAATCAGTGAATACGGGATTGAAAATGTTGAAACGGGTAAAGTGACGACTTTTCAATCGGAAAAAGAGTTTTATGAACATTTCGATCTTCCGCTTATTCCTCCCGAAATGAGAGAAGATGGAACAGAAGTGGAAGATTATCAAAAAGAACTCGGAATTATTACACTTGAAGATATTAAAGGCGATCTCCATATGCACACAACCTGGAGTGACGGGGCCCATTCGATTGAGGAAATGGCCGAAGCATGCCGAGCTAAAGGGTATCAGTACATGGCAATTACAGACCATTCCCAATATTTAAAAGTGGCCAATGGACTTACCGTTGAACGATTAAAGAGGCAAAGAGAGGAAATTCGTCTTCTTAATGAGAAGTATGATGATTTTACAATCTTAGCTGGAGTTGAAATGGACATACTTCCAGATGGTACTCTTGATTATGATGATGAACTACTAGAATCAATGGATTTTGTCATTGCATCGATTCATTCCGCTTTTTCTCAATCGCAAGAGAAAATTATGGAACGTTTAAAAACAGCCTTGTATAATGCAAATGTGGATTTAATTGCTCATCCGACCGGCAGGGTGATTGGCAGACGTGATGGATATGATGTAGATATGGATTTATTAATTCAACTAGCGAAAGAAACAAATACGGCTCTAGAGCTTAATGCGAACCCAAATCGTCTTGACCTCTCAGCAGAAAATATTCGTAAGGCTCAGGATGCTGGTGTTAAAATCATGATTAATACAGATGCTCATAAGAAGGAAATGTTGGACGATATGAAAATCGGGGTTTCCACAGCGAAAAAGGGCTGGCTTAAGAAATCAACCGTGTTAAATACATTAGATATAAAAGAACTATTAGCCTTTTTACATGAACGGAATACGTAGTAAATCGGCTTTATTAACAGCAAAGGGAGGAAACATCTCCGTGCAAAACCGTGTTTTTAAAGTACTGGAATTTGATAAAGTTAGAGAACAATTGTTAGAGCATGTCTCATCCTCATTAGGGAGGGAGTTGGCTGTAAGGCTGATTCCATCAACAGATTTTGAGGAAGTCGTCAAAAGGCAAGAAGAAACAGATGAAGCAGCGAAAATTTTACGGTTCAAAGCGAATATTCCATTGGGTGGAATTTTCGATATCCGTCCCCATCTGAAAAGATCCGTAATTGGCGGGATGTTAAGTTCACAGGAATTGATGCAAGTAGCAAGTACTGTCCATGCAAGCAGGCAAATTAAACGGTTTGTTGAGGATTTTGCTGAGGAAGATTCAGAAATACCTTATTTGCTTTCACATGTTGAACAAATTGTCGTCCTCGCAGAGTTGGAGGAAGCCATCAAAAAAGCCATTGATGATAACGGTGAAGTTTTAGACAGTGCCAGCGAGACATTAAGGCATTTGCGAAATCAACATCGGGCAAAAGAAAGCCGTGTCAGGGAGAGACTTGAAAGCATGACTCGTTCAGCAAACGCTCAGAAAATGCTTTCAGATGCAATTGTTACGATTCGAAATGATCGTTTCGTCATTCCTGTTAAACAAGAGTACCGCGCTCATTATGGCGGGATTATTCATGACCAAAGCTCATCTGGACAAACCTTGTTTATTGAACCACAAGCGATAGTTGAATTAAATAATGAACTGCAGAGCATCCGAATTAAAGAGCAGCAGGAAATTGAACGAATTTTAATTATGCTTTCTGGAAAAACAGCAGAGTACGAATCAGAGTTAGACATCATCGTAACGGTGTTAGGAAATATTGACTTCATGTTTGCGAAAGCTCGTTACGGCAATCGAATTAAAGCTTCAAAACCTTTGATGAATCAAGAAGGCCGGATTTCGCTCGTGAAAGCCCGCCATCCATTAATTCCAATCGATGAAGTTGTTGCGAATGATATTTCATTAGGAAAAGACTTTACAGCGATCGTGATCACTGGTCCAAACACAGGCGGAAAAACGGTTACCATTAAAACAGTCGGTCTTTGTACGTTAATGGCTCAAGCGGGATTACAAATTCCTGCGTTGGATGGTTCAGAAATGGCTGTGTTTGGTTCGGTTTATGCCGATATTGGCGATGAACAATCAATCGAACAAAGTCTAAGTACGTTCTCCTCCCATATGGTCAATATTGTTGATATCTTAAAAAATGTAAGCTTTGATAGCCTTGTTTTATTTGATGAATTAGGGGCTGGAACCGATCCGCAAGAAGGGGCAGCTTTGGCTATTTCTATTTTAGATGAAGTGAATCGGCGGGGAGCAAGGGTCATTGCGACAACCCACTATCCTGAGTTAAAAGCATATGGCTATAATCGCGAAAGCGTAGTTAATGCGAGTGTTGAATTTGATGTAGAAACGTTAAGTCCGACGTACCGCTTACTCATTGGGGTTCCAGGACGAAGTAACGCTTTTGAGATTTCTAAGCGTCTCGGTCTAGATGATAATGTGATCAATAAAGCCCGTTCGTTTGTTGGCGCGGATACCCATCAAGTGGAAAATATGATTGCCGCACTAGAAGAAAACAAACGCCAAGCTGAAAAAGAGTTGGAAGAAGCGCATGATTTGTTACGAAATGCTGAAAGACTGCAAGAAGATTTACAACAGCAGATGATTCAGTACTACGAAACGAAGGATTCTTTATACGAAAAAGCAACGCAAGAAGCGAATGCGATTATTGAAAAGGCGAAAAAGGAATCTGAATACGTTATTCATGATTTAAGAAAAATGCAGCAAGAAAAACAGGCGGAAATTAAAGAACATGAATTAATTGAAGCGCAAAAGAGATTAACAGAAGCTGCACCAAAAGAGCTTAAGAAAAAACAACAGTCTGTAAAGAAAAAAGAGATGCGTGTTTACCATCCTGGAGATGAAGTGAAGGTATTAAGCTTCGGTCAGAAAGGAACGCTTATTGAAAAAGTAGGAGAGGATTCTTGGCAAGTCCAAATTGGGATTCTTAAAATGAAAGTGGAAGAAAAGGACTTAGAATTTATTAAAACTCCAAAGCCTGTCGCTACAAAGGTGATGGCTAGTGTAAAAGGAAAAGATTTCCATGTAAAGCCTGAATTAGACTTGCGCGGGGAAAGATACGAGAATGCCCTTTTACGAGTTGAAAAATATATTGATGATGCCCTGCTCGCCGGATATCCTCATGTTTCCATTATCCACGGAAAAGGCACCGGTGCGTTAAGACAAGGCGTGCAAGAATATTTACGAAATCATCGGTCAATCAAACGCATTCGCTTTGGAGAGCAAGCAGAAGGCGGCAGCGGTGTCACGATTGCAGAGTTTAAGTAAATAAGACCTTGGATTCAAATAAGGAGAGAAAAACGAGAATGGAGAAACTGGCAAAAGTTCTAATTCTTTGTTGTGTTATCTTTTTGGTGGTCGGGATTATTTATATGACTTTAACTTCATTCAGCAATGGTTCCTCGCTCCTATAAGAAGCGAGGGATCAAAGCAAAAAGATTTCCGATTCAGTGGAGGTTACCCCCCAGCTGAATGAAGTTATGCCTCCGGACGTAAATTCGGTGGGATGAATTTGATTAGCTTAAATAATAAAAAATCTGTCTATATGGCAGATTTTTTTGCGTTCTACTTGAACGAAGTCTAACCATATACTAATAGTGAGAAGGTATAGCCATGTTAAGGGAGGGTCATCGAATGGAAAGTCAGAAACCATGGCTCCAACATTACCCGAAAGAGATCCCGTCAAATTTACCATATAACGAAACACCATTACATGATTATTTGAAAAAAGCCGCTGCCGAATTTCCAGATAAAACAGCGGTTCATTTTTTAGGAAAAGAATTCACCTTTCAATATCTCTATTCTGCAGCAGAGAGCCTCGCTGCTTATTTACAGAATATTGGACTAGTCAAAGGCGATCGAGTGGCGATTATGTTACCAAATGTACCCCAGGCCGTTATTAGCTTTTATGGAGTTCTTATGGCAGGCGGTATAGTGGTCCAAACAAATCCGCTTTATACGGAGCGGGAATTGCAATACCAAATGAAAGACTCCGGTACGAAAATCATCATTACGTTAGATATCCTCTTTCCAAGAGTTTCAAAAATAAAGTCACAAACAAGTTTGCAGCATATTATTGTAACGGCCATCAAGGATTTTCTCCCCTTCCCAAAAAATCTCATCTACCCATTTATTCAGAAAAAACAATATAGAATCGTTGTCAATGTGAAACATGAAGGTCAGAATCATCTCTTCACGGAAATTTTAAAGACAGAAAAAACAACGCGATTGGAGTATGAGGTTCAATTTGATGAAGATGTTGCTCTAATCCAATATACAGGCGGGACTACAGGTTGGCCAAAAGGTGCTATGCTGACACATAAGAATCTTGTGGCGAATGGAACGATGTGTGCATCATGGCTGTATAAATGTAAAAAAGGTGAGGAAATTATTTTAGGTGTGATCCCATTTTTTCACGTATACGGCCTGACAACTTTGATGGTATTAGCGATTATGCAAGCGTATAAAATGGTCTTATTGCCAAAGTTTGATACCGAAACGACTTTAAAAACGATTCATAAACAAAAGCCGACTCTTTTTCCGGGTGCTCCGACGATCTATATTGCACTTCTCAATCACCCCGAACTAGGAAAATATGATTTATCATCGATAGACTCTTGTATTAGCGGTTCAGCAGCTTTGCCAGTTGAAATTCAGCAGCAGTTTGAAGATATTACCGGTGGAAAATTAGTAGAAGGTTATGGCTTAACAGAAGCTTCTCCTGTCACACATGCTAATTTTTTATGGGGTCACAGAGTAAAGGGAAGTATTGGCGTCCCATGGCCTGATACAGATGCGGTTATTTTATCACTTGAAAATGGAGAAATCGTTCCGCCAGGTGAAATCGGAGAAATTGCTATTAAAGGTCCGCAAATTATGAAGGGATATTGGAATAATCCACAAGAAACCGAACAAACTTTTCGAGATGACTGGTTGTTAACTGGAGATTTAGGGTATATGGACGAAAAGGGTTATTTTTATATCGTTGACCGTAAAAAGGATATGATTATTGCCGGTGGTTTTAACGTATATCCACGCGAAATTGAAGAGGTTTTATATGAACATCCCGCGATTCTAGAAGCCGTTGTCGCTGGAATTCCTGATCCTTATCGAGGGGAAACTGTTAAGGCCTATATTATTTTAAAAGAAGGCGCACTTGTATCCGAAGCAGAATTAGATCAATTTTCCAGAACCCATCTAGCCTCCTATAAAGTTCCGAGAGTTTATGAATTCCGCACAGAATTACCGAAAACAATAATTGGGAAAGTACTAAGAAGAGTCTTAATTGAAGAAGAAAAAGGAAAACTAGATGAAGAGAATAAAAAGTAAAGTCTCAAATCTTGTTTAGAGAGAATAAATTGGGGGTATATTACAAGCGAGCTTTTTAATAGCACTTTACAGGAAACGATGATATACTCATGTAGAATTATTTAGTATCGTAAGGAGGAAACGAATATGGCTATTACACATGCAACAGACCAGACTTTTTCAAACGAAACAGGTTCTGGAACAGTATTAGTTGATTTCTGGGCGCCATGGTGCGGACCATGTAAAATGATCGCTCCAGTTTTAGAAGAGCTAGATACAGAAATCGGTGATAAAGTTAAAATTGTAAAAGTAGATGTGGATGAAAATCCTCAATCTGCAGGACAATTTGGAATTATGAGTATTCCAACATTACTGATCCTTAAAGATGGAGAAGTAGTTGATAAAGTAGTTGGATTCCAACCAAAAGAAGCTCTCGCAGAAAAATTAGAACAACACATTTAACCACATTTTTTCAATAAATAAAACCCATAGCTAAACTAGGCTATGGGTTTTTCATATGAAACGCTTGCGGCTCACCGGTGACGGCCCTAAAATAGGTAGAGATAAGGAGGCTTTCTATGAACGACATGATTAAGAATAAACTAACCCTTTTGCCAGACCAGCCTGGTTGTTACTTAATGAAGGACAGGCAGGGAACGATTATCTATGTAGGAAAGGCAAAAGTCCTTAAAAATCGAGTCCGGTCTTATTTTACAGGCTCCCATGATGGAAAAACACTAAGACTTGTCAATGAAATTGAGGATTTTGAATACATTGTCACCTCCACTGAAATTGAAGCCCTTATCTTAGAATTAAATTTAATTAAAAAACATGATCCAAAATATAATGTTATGTTAAAAGACGATAAAAGCTATCCTTTTATTAAACTAACGACAGAAAGACATCCAAGGCTCATTACGACTCGAAAAGTTAAAAAAGATAAGGCGAAATATTTCGGACCATATCCGAATGTTCATTCTGCAAATGAAACGAAAAAGTTATTGGACCGAATCTATCCACTGCGGAAGTGTTCGACCCTGCCTGATCGTGTTTGTTTGTATTATCATTTGGGACAATGTTTGGCTCCTTGTGTAAATGAAGTCAAAAAAGAAGAATACGATACGATAGTTGATGAAATTACTCGGTTTCTTAATGGTGGATATAAAGAGATCAAAAAAGAACTTACTCAGAGAATGACGGCGGCGGCTGAAGAACTAGATTTCGAACGAGCGAAGGAGTACCGAGATCGGATCAGTCATATTGAAGCAACGATGGAAAAGCAAAAGATGATGGCAAACGATTTTACCGATCGAGATGTGTTTGGTTATTCTTTCGATAAAGGTTGGATGTGTGTCCAAGTCTTTTTCGTTAGACAGGGGAAGCTAATTGAACGGGATGTCTCGATGTTTCCGCTATACAAAGAACCGGAAGAAGAGCTGCTAACGTTTTTAGGTCAATTTTACACGAAAGAAAATCATTTTAAACCAAGAGAGGTTCTTGTCCCAGAAGAAATCTCGGTTGAACTAGCTGAACAGTTTTTGCAAGTAAAAGTGTTAAAACCACAGCGCGGACAAAAAAAGGATCTCGTCAAATTAGCTTGTAAAAATGCTAGCATTGCTCTCCAAGAGAAATTCTCACTCATCGAAAGAGATGAAGCACGAACCATTAATGCAGTCGAACAACTCGGAGAAGAAATGGGAATTTATACGCCACACCGTATTGAAGCTTTCGATAATTCTAACATTCAAGGAACGAATCCCGTCTCAGCAATGGTTGTTTTTATTGATGGAAAACCCGAGAAGCGAGAGTACCGTAAGTATAAAATCAAAACGGTTCAAGGTCCTGATGACTATGAATCGATGCGTGAAGTTGTAAGAAGAAGGTACAGCCGTGTCTTAAAAGAACGTCTGCCATTAGCGGATTTAATTATCGTGGATGGCGGGAAAGGTCATATTGAAG
Source organism: uncultured Bacillaceae bacterium (assembly GCA_963787345.1). Lineage (GTDB taxonomy): Bacteria > Bacillota > Bacilli > Bacillales > Cytobacillaceae > Bacillus_BD. Next base: position 121,499 of record CAWBCW010000030.1, read on the forward strand.
CGGTTCGAGATGTGTTGGAAAATGAATTAGGGCTGGAAATTCCACTTGCTGGCCTTGCAAAAGATGATAAGCATCGGACTTCACAATTATTGTTTGGCAATCCGCTTACAACCGTCCCACTTGCACGAAATAGTCAAGAATTTTACTTGTTACAAAGAATTCAAGATGAAGTCCACCGCTTTGCGATTACGTTCCATCGTCAATTGAGAGGAAAGTCTGTTTTTCAATCGACTCTTGATGATATTCCAGGAATTGGAGAAAAGCGGAAAAAGATGCTGCTGAAACACTTCGGTTCAGTGAAAAAGCTGAAAGAAGCCACAATGGAAGAACTAACCTCAGCAGGGTTGCCAAAACCAGTGGCAGAAGAATTAATCAATAAGTTACAGGATTAATGAAATGAAAAACCTTAGAGAGGTACTGCACATCTCTAAGGTTTTTTCATGTTAGGATTGTGTTTCTAATTTTACGAAATCCTTCAAGTCCGATTTAACCGTAAATTGTACTTTTTCGGAACGTTTTCTAGGGTGCTCAAAGGTTTCTGTTATTGCTTGTTTTTGATTTTCATATTGCTGGGCTAAAAAGCCTGCCTCTAACTGGAAAGTGGTATTTCCGTTCGCCTTCATTCGTTTTTCAATCATCTCGCTAGATAGCTCTAAAATCTGCTCATTTTTGTTCTCTTTAACAATCTTTAAATCTCCCCAACCAGCTTGTTTGAAGAAAGTAATGATATCAGAAGTAGATTCTAATGGATATTTGCGTGCTAAGCTTTTGCCTGCCCAATATAATATTTTAGGAGTTTCCTCGCCCAAAATATCTGGAATCAATACTTCTCGAATTAACTCATACCCGAAGATCGGAACCGTCTCAGATTGAGCCTCTTTTTCTAAAATGCCTGTTATCTCACTCATTGTATTCCCCACTTTCAATAAGTCTATTATATACAATTTTAAGTGCATTAAGCAGTGAAGATCGTAAAAAAAGCTAAAGAAAAGATTGGCAAAGCGTGTTGGTTAATCGTATTGATAGACAAGATGTGGATTATGCAATAATAATCAAACTTTTTGTTATTTTTAAAAAATTCACTTATTATAGACAAATAATTGATTCCGTTTTCTTGACGCTCCAAACAGTTGGAGGTAAAATGGAATTGTCACATTATTTGAAGAAGAGTGAAAAGTTTTATTTTCCGAAAGTGAGCGGTTGTTCAACATCAAGGGGAGAAAGAAATCTATTGCCGATTTCACTTAAAAAACTAAGGGGGTTTAATGGTAATGGCAGCAAATCGTGAGTTTTTTAACCGCAAATTGCACTCATTACTAGGTGTGATTCCAGTTGGATTATATCTTACTGTGCATCTAGTCGTGAATCATTTTGCAACACAGGGAGAGGAGGCCTACAATCAAGCAGTAGCATTTATGGGAAATCTTCCATTTCTTATCTTTTTAGAAATCTTTGTTATATACTTACCCATTTTATACCATGCGATCTATGGCCTTTATATTGCATTTACGGCAAAGAATAATGTGAAGCGATTCGGTACTTTCCGAAATTGGATGTTTGTTCTTCAACGGATAACAGGCGTAATTACATTAATCTTTATTGCCTGGCATGTGTGGGAAACAAGGATTGCAGCTGCTTTTGGAGCTGAGGTTAATTTTGATATGGTGGCAGATATTGTTTCAAATCCAGCTATGCTATGGTTTTATATCATTTGTATTGTAGGTGCAGTATTCCACTTTGCAAACGGATTATGGTCATTCTTTGTTAGCTGGGGCATTACGATCACACCAAGATCACAACAAATTTCTACTTATGTAACGATGGGATTTTTTGTAGTTTTATCGGTTATTGGTGTTCGCGCGATTTTAGCGTTTGTTTAATAGATTAGGATAAATACATTATGCTTGAATAATAGACGTACGATGGATTGAAGACTTAAGGAGTGAGTCAGAAATGGCAAAAGGAAAAGTAATTGTAGTCGGTGGCGGGCTGGCCGGACTGGCTGCAACAATGAAAATGGCAGAATCGGGTACATCAGTTGAGCTTTTTTCACTCGTACCGGTAAAACGTTCTCACTCTGTTTGTGCACAGGGTGGAATTAACGGAGCGGTTAATACAAAGGGTGAAGGGGACTCTCCAATGGAGCACTTCGATGACAGCGTTTATGGAGGCGACTTCTTGGCGAACCAACCTCCAGTAAAAGCGATGTGTGAAGCAGCCCCGGGAATTATTCACTTATTTGACCGGATGGGAGTTATGTTTAACCGAACACCTGAAGGGTTGCTAGACTTCCGTCGTTTTGGTGGAACACAGCATCATAGAACAGCATTCGCAGGAGCGACTACAGGTCAACAATTGTTGTATGCGTTAGATGAACAAGTAAGAAGATATGAAGTGGATGGACTTGTAACGAAATATGAAGGTTGGGAGTTCCTTGGAATCGTTAAAGACGATGATGGGGTGTGCCGCGGAATTGTTGCACAAAACCTACAATCAATGGAAATTCAGTCCTTTGCATCAGATGCGGTAATCATCGCTTCAGGTGGTCCTGGAATTATCTTTGGAAAGTCAACAAACTCAGTTATTAACACAGGCTCTGCAGCATCAATCGTGTATCAGCAAGGTGCTTATTATGCGAATGGAGAGTTTATCCAAATTCACCCAACAGCGATTCCTGGAGATGACAAGCTTCGCCTAATGAGTGAATCAGCACGTGGTGAAGGCGGCCGTGTTTGGACTTATAAAGATGGTAAGCCATGGTACTTCTTAGAAGAAAAGTATCCGGCATACGGAAATCTCGTTCCAAGGGACATTGCTACACGTGAAATTTTTGATGTTTGTGTAAATCAAAAACTTGGTATTAACGGAGAAAACATGGTTTACCTTGATCTCTCTCATAAAGATCCACATGAGTTAGATATTAAACTCGGTGGAATTATTGAAATTTATGAAAAATTCATGGGTGATGACCCTCGGAAAGTTCCAATGAAAATTTTCCCAGCGGTTCACTACTCAATGGGTGGTATCTGGGTAGATTATGATCAAATGACTAATGTTCCAGGGTTGTTTGCAGCAGGTGAGTGTGATTATTCGATGCACGGAGCGAATCGTTTAGGTGCAAACTCATTGTTGTCTGCCATTTATGGCGGGATGGTAGCAGGTCCGAGTGCCGTTCGCTACATAAATGGGTTAGAAAAGAGTTCTGATGCGATTTCATCTTCTATTTTTGAGCGAGAAGTAAAACGAGAAGAAGAAAAATGGAATAACATTATGAGCATGGACGGAACAGAAAACGCTTATGTTCTCCATAAAGAGCTTGGAGAATGGATGACGGATAATGTAACCGTTGTACGATACAATGATAAACTATTAAAAACAGATGAAAAGTTACAAGAGTTAATACAACGTTATAAAAATATTAATATCAATGATACAGCGAAATGGAGTAACCAAGGAGCTGCATTTACTCGTCAGCTAGAGCATATGCTTCAATTAGCTCGTGTTATTACAATCGGTGCCTATAATCGTAATGAAAGCCGCGGCGCACATTACAAGCCAGACTTTCCAGATCGTAACGATGAGGAGTTCTTAAAAACAACAATGGCTAAATTTGTTGATAGTCAATCAGCGCCAGAGTTCCACTATGAAGAAGTGGACGTATCATTGATTAAACCTCGTAAACGTGACTATACGAAAAGTAAAGCTAATTAAGAGATTTTTAACTTCCTTCAGCAAATGCTTTTGTACCGAAAGCTAGCGACAGGTACAGGACACTTCCACAACTATAAGTGGCAAGAAGAATGCAAGTTTTTATCAATTCAGTAAGGGTTCAAACCTTGGCTGAATGAAGTTAAAGCCTCCGGCGGGTGCCACAGATTTTGAAAGGAAGGAATAACTTCGCGAGCTTGATAAAATCTGGGCGCAAATACGCAGGGCGAATTTGATTTTCTAAGAAGCTATGAAAAAACGAAAGTAAAAAGAGGGGAATAGGGATGGCTGATCAAAAGACCGTAACATTTATTATCACCCGGCAAAATGATACGAATTCGGATTCTTATCAAGAGGAGTTTGAAGTCCCGTATCGTCCAAACCTAAACGTTATAGCAGCATTGATGGAAATACGCCGTAATCCAGTGAATAAAAAAGGGGAGAAAACAACTCCTGTTATATGGGAAATGAACTGTCTTGAGGAAGTTTGTGGTGCTTGTTCCATGATTATTAACGGAAAGCCGCGTCAATCATGTTCAGCGATTGTGGACCAACTTGAGCAACCGATTCGCCTTGAGCCAATGAAAACATTCCCAGTTGTTCGTGACTTATTAATTGATAGAAGCCGTATGTTTGATTCATTGAAGAAAGTAAAAGCATGGATTCCAATTGATGGATCTTATGACTTGGGACCTGGTCCACGGATGCCGGAAAGAAAGCGCCAATGGGCTTACGAACTTTCAAAATGTATGACATGTGGAGTTTGTCTAGAAGCGTGTCCGAACGTGAATAGTAAATCAAACTTTATTGGACCTGCGCCATTATCACAAGTTCGTTTATTTAATGCACACCCAACAGGTGAGATGAATAAAGAAGAACGTCTTGAAACGATTATGGGCGATGGCGGACTTGCCAACTGCGGGAATTCACAAAACTGCGTTCAAGCATGTCCAAAAGGAATTCCATTAACAACTTCGATCGCTGCATTAAATCGTGATGCAACCGTTCAATCCTTTAAAAGCTTCTTTGGAAGTGACCGATAACCAATTTAAAAAGCCTGCATTTTATGTGCAGGCTTTTTTGTTGAAACTAACTTGTTAATTGATTTTTACAGATAATGGCTTGAATGACAAAATAATCAACATCCCCATTTAACGCTTCCCAAATCGGTTTAAGTTTGTCGCTATCTACTTCACGTAATACATCCAACACTCTTTTTTCTGTACTTTCATCAAAAATTTCATTCCAATTTAATTCAAGACCTTCTTCAGCGCTTCGAATGATATGTTTTTGAACGGTTATTTTCGATAATTTTCGATCTTTAGCTATTTGGTCAATCGACATTCCTTGGGTATACCATTCATATGAAATGAGGTGACTCTGTTGTTCCGTTGCTTTTATAGGTTCTTGTCCTTTCGGAATTACAATGTTGGAAACCTCAATCTCATGCTTTTGAACAAACTCGATAATTTTTTCGATAAAGGCTCCACCATACTTAGAAAATTTCGCTTGGCCGACACCTTTTATTTGAAGCATGGAAGTTTCGTCAACAGGATAATAACGACTCATTTCTTTTAAGGTTGTATCCGAAAAAATGATAAATGGCGGAACTTCTTCCTCAGCAGCGATTTGTTTACGAAGAACGCGGAGTGTTTCGAATAACTCTAGGTTTTCATCCTTTTCATTTGTCTCCATAACAGGTGTGATCGACTTTTTCATCGAGACCGTTTCTTCTCCTTTAAGAACGGAAACTGCTTTCGGTGAAATTTTAACAACCGGATACTTCCCATCTGTTAAATGAAGATAGTCTTCAGAAAGGAGGTAATTAATCGTATCGGCAATGTCTTTTTCTCTTTGAGATCGTAATAAACCATAGGTGGTCAATTCGTGAAACCCTAGTTCTCGAATTCTCTTTTGGTTTGATCCTTTTAATACTTGCGCAATTAATGTAACGCCAAATCGTTCACCCATCCGTTTGCAACAGGAGAATATCATTTGCGCTTCACGAGTAATGTCGACTCGTTCGCGATGATCTTGACAGCTGCTGCATTTCTCGCATGTTAATGAAATGCTGTTTGCATCAAAATAACGAATAATATACGATTGCAAACATTCTTCTGTATGACAGTACATGACCATTTGGTTTAACTTCTGATATTCTTGCTCTCGTTTTTCGAAATCAAGATGACTTTCTTCTATTAAAAACTTTTGTAGCTGAATATCCTGCTGGGAAAATAATAAGTAGCATTCACTCTCTTCTCCATCTCGTCCAGCACGGCCTGCTTCTTGGTAATAGGCTTCAATATTTCTTGGTAAATTATAATGAATAACAAATCGGACATTGGATTTATCAATTCCCATTCCAAAGGCATTTGTTGCAATCATAATTTCTTTTTCATCATAAACAAACTGATCCTGTGCTTGCTTCCGCTCTTCTTCTGGGAGCCCGGCATGATATTTCGAAACAGAATAACCTTGGAGAGTCAGATAGTTATAGAGTCCATCTGTTTCTTTTCGGCTAGATGTATAAATAATTCCTGATTGCCTTGGATGCTGATGTAAGTAATTCATAATAAAATCCCGCTTATTAACCCCTTTTATAACGTGAAAGGATAAATTTTCACGAGCAAATCCCGTCTTGAACGAATCCTCGGGGTGAATTTGCAATAATGTTCGGATATCGTCTGCAACATTTGCAGTCGCTGTGGCTGTTAAGGCAACAATGACCGGATTTTGATGTAATTTCTTTAGTGAAGTAACGATCGAACGGTAGCTTGGTCTAAAATCATGTCCCCATTGCGAAATACAATGAGCCTCATCGAATGCGATTAAAGGGATGTCGATTGAATTTAAAACATCAACAAAATAATCAGAATCAAACCGTTCAGGTGCCACATAGACAAGTTTGTAAGCGCCTTGTCGGATAAGTGTTATTCTCTCCCTTAGTTCTGTTTGATTGATGGAGCTATTAATAAAAGTCGCGGGGATATCCGCTGCGGTTAATGCATCAACTTGGTCTTTCATGAGAGAAATAAGAGGAGAAATGACGATCGTAGTTCCGGGGAATAGGAGAGCGGGTATTTGAAAACAAAGAGATTTCCCGCCACCGGTTGGCAAAATTCCAAGGGTGTTTTTTTCGTTAAGAATGGTCCCGATGATTTCCTCCTGTCCTTCTCTGAAATTTGTGTAACCAAAATATTGCTGTAAGATTTTTTTTGCTTCGTTCATTAAATGGATCACCTCTCCAAAAATCAAGTTCATATTTATCACTAGTTTACCATTGAACTGATCCATTTGATAAGGTGGATTTAACTTCCTTCAGCAAATGCTTCTGTATCGAAAGTTTACGACAGATGTCTCGAATTTGATTTCATCTCATGACATACACCCATTTTAGTAAATCCCTCTTAAATGTAGTCACTCTATCGTCTCTAACCACATAAGATATCGTGACTAAATATATACCCATCCCACAGTTTATAGCTGGCAGAGGCAAGGAGGGTTACAATACTTGAAGGAGAATGAATATACTCACAAGCCATTACTCACCAAACGGGAGAGAGAAGTTTTTGAACTGTTGGTACAAGATAAAACAACAAAAGAAATCGCGGGTGAATTATTTATAAGCGAGAAAACAGTTCGAAACCATATTTCGAATGCCATGCAAAAGTTAGGCGTAAAAGGGCGTTCACAGGCAGTAATAGAGCTCCTTCGTATGGGAGAGCTAAAGCTTTGAATCAACCGGTATCCTTTCAAAGGATACCGGTTAAATATTTGTTATCTTAATGTATTATGATTGTTGTAGAAATGGTCTTGAATTTTGTGTGAAAAAGGTAGAAAATAGAGATTGCTATTTTATTCATGCAACAGTAGGAGAAGGTTACCTTGAAGAGACCAATAGGAGTTATTGATTCGGGTGTGGGTGGTTTAACTGTCGCAAAGGAAATTATGCGCCAACTGCCAAACGAACAAATTATATATATGGGAGATACAGCCCGCTGTCCGTATGGTCCTAGACCTCCGGAAGAAGTAAAAACTTTTACATGGCAAATGACTAACTTTTTACTAGAAAAAGAAATTAAAATGTTAGTGATTGCCTGCAATACCGCGACCGCCGTTGTTTTGGAAGAAATTAGACATGAACTTTCCATCCCTGTTCTCGGGGTAATTCATCCTGGTGCAAGGGCTGCGATTAAAGCAACGGGAAATCATCGGATTGGGGTCATTGGCACGGTGGGCACAGTTAAAAGTGCCGCTTATGAAAAAGCGTTAAAGCAAATAAATAACCGGACAAAGGTAACATCTTTGGCATGCCCGAAATTTGTTCCGCTTGTAGAGAGTGGAGAGTATGGAGGTCCTGTTGCGAAGAAAATTGTCGCAGAAACCTTGCATCCTCTGAGAAACAAGGGGCTTGATACATTAATTTTAGGCTGCACCCATTACCCATTATTAGAGCCTGTCATTCAAAATGTGATAGGAGAAAGTGTAAAAGTAATCAGTTCGGGTGAAGAAACAGCGAGAGAGGTCAGTACGATCCTTTTTCATAGTAGGTTATTAAACATCGAAGAACGAGAATCGGAACATGTTTTTTATACGACCGGATCGAAAAGAATGTTTTCAAAAATTGCTTCAGACTGGTTACATACCCCGATCAAAAAAGTTTTCTCAATAAAATTAGGACAAGAACCTCTAGATCGTTAACAGAGGTTCTTTTTTTGCGAAAAAAATCGATTAACCTGCTTTCACTGTGCGGGATAATCTTTCGAATAAGAGGTCTTGTTCAAGTGAGTTAATCAATTTTTCGATAAAGAGTTAGAAGTTTTATTTTTTAGAGGACGGTCTAATTTTTAAAAAAGCTCGTATATATGTAGTACAAACTGTCTTTGGGGGGATTGTAATGCCTAAGCTTAAATATAAGAGGACATTGTTATCAGGTGTTGTGGGTACAGCTTTATTTTTGACAGGTTGCGGTCTTTTAGGTGGGGAAGAAAAGGCAGTCGAAATTGACCCGCCACAAGACGTAACTTATACAGACGAAGAAATGGAAGTCACGGAACAAACGGGTAAAGAAGAAAAGTCAGAGCAATCAGATGAAGAAGCAGTTGAAGAAACAATTAAAAGAGAACTTTATTTAATTGATAAAAATGGTTATGTTGTTCCGCAAACGATTGACTTACCAAAAACAGATTCAGTCGCAACGCAAGCATTGGAATACCTTGTAATAAATGGGCCTGTTACAGAACTGCTGCCAAATGGTTTCCAAGCGGTGATCCCTACGGATACAAAAGTAAGTGTTAATGTAGTAGATAAAGTGGCAATAGTTGATTTTTCAAATGAGTTTAAAGACTATCAAGCTCAGGATGAAAAGAAGATTCTTCAATCCATCACATGGACATTAACTCAGTTCGAATCGATTGATAAAGTAAAGTTACAGATAAATGGCCATCCACTTGAGGAAATGCCGGTAAATGGAACACCGATTAATAACGAGCTATCAAGAATGGACGGGATTAACCTCGATACTTCACAGGTTGCAGATTTAACGAATACAAAACCGGTGACTGTTTATTTCATTGGCGGGGAGAAGGACAATTATTATTATGTTCCTGTCACGAAACGAGTGAACAATCGGGTAGAAGATAATATTACGGCAGCTGTGAATGAACTTATTGACGGTCCTGGTGTTTCATCGAATCTACTAAATGAAATGAGACGAGAGGTTAAACTGATCGATGAGGCAAAGCTGAAAGATGGTGTAGTAACACTTAATTTCAATGAATCAATTTATAATAGTTTTGAGGAGAAGAAGATTTCCGAACATGTATTAAATACACTTGTTCTTTCGTTAACCGAGCAGCCTAATATTGAAGGTGTAGCAATTACAGTAAATGGAAAGTCTGAGCTTTTGGACGAGGGTGGTAAAAAATTAACTGAACCTGTTACTCGCCCAGAAAAAGTAAATACAGGTAGTTATTAACTTCATTATATTTTTGATATAATAAATAAAGATTATGATGAAAGAGTGGGCAGCGGTGCCGACTCTTATTCTTTTTCACAGTATTTTTTATAAAAGGAGATTCCCCATGAAAAGTGTAATTATTGCAACGAAAAATGCCGGTAAGGCGAAAGACTTTGAGAAGATTTTGCAACCGTATGGAGTAACTGTAAAGACATTGTTGGATTTTCCGCAAATTGAGGATGTTGAAGAAACGGGTAAAACATTTGAAGAAAATGCGATTTTAAAAGCAGAAGCCATTAGTAAAAAGTTTAATACGATGGTGATCGCAGACGATTCGGGTGTGATGATTGACGCACTTGACGGCAGACCAGGTGTTTTTTCTGCTCGCTATGCTGGTGAGGATAAAAGCGATGAAGCGAATAATGATAAAGTTTTAGAAGAAATGATGGATGTCCCAGAGAAGGACCGTGGTGCTCAATTTTATTGTGCTATTGCCGCAGCTCAGCCAGGAAAGTCGACAATAACCGTCAATGGGGTTTGTGAAGGTTCGATTCTTTTTGAAAGAAGAGGAACGAATGGCTTTGGTTATGATCCGATCTTTTTTGTTTCTTCTATAAAAAAGTCAATGGCGGAGCTGACACCGGATGAGAAAAATCAAATTAGCCATCGTGCCGTAGCTATGAAAAAGCTGGAAAGTACCTTTAATGATTTATTTAGAGAAAATGATTCAGAAAAGTAACCGATCTTTTTGTAGAAAGGATACAAAAAATGAAAGTTCTATTTGTAAGTGATAGTCATGGTTTAACAACTGAACTTGAAAAGATAGTAGAGAAACACCAAAATGACGTACAGTTATTTTTTCATTGCGGAGACTCGGAATTAACCTCCGATCACCCTGCACTAAAGGATTTTATCGTAGTTGGTGGAAATTGTGACTTTGATGAAAGATTTTCGGAAGATATTGTAAAGAAAATCGGTGACAAGACCCTGTTTATTACGCATGGACATAAATATTCAGTGAAGTCGAGCCTCATGAAAATGGCTTATAAAGCCAGAGAAATTGGTGCGGAGATTGTTTGTTTCGGTCATTCCCATTATTTAGGTGCAGAAATGGACCGTGGGATATTATTTATCAATCCGGGCAGTATACGGCTGCCTCGAGGAAGACTGGAGAAAACGTATGTTATATTAGATATTGGTGAAAAAGCATACCAACTTCATGTTTATGATCTTAATAAAGGTGAATTACCAGAGTTAGCACAAGTCTTTTCTTTCCGAAATTATTAACTTCATTCAGCAAATGTTTTTGTAACGAAAGCTTGCGACAGGTACAGAAGTCTCCCGCTTCTATAAGTGGTGAGGGTGAGATGAATGCCAAGGTTTTAACAATTCAGTGGGGGTTCAAACCCCGGCTGAATTGTAAAAGCCTCTGGCGGAGCACATGCGATTTTTTAACGGAAAGAATACCTTCGCAAGCTCGACGACAGACAGGACGTCCAAGTCAGGCGAAAGCCAGCAGGATGTGGCGTTCTGAAGCGTGATAAAATCTGGGCGCAAATACACGAAGGTAGACTTGCTTGGGGGAAAGGTAAAACTTTTTTGAATAGCTGTTGACAATGTAGTGAATAATGAATATAATAAAAAATGTCAATAAAAACATGTCCCAGTAGCTCAGCTGGATAGAGCAACGCCCTTCTAAGGCGTCGGTCGGGCGTTCGAATCGCTCCTGGGACGCCATATACATACCAATGATTATATCATTACTACCAAAATATAAACTCATCTAATTTTTAGATGAGTTATTTTTTTGTTCTAAATAAGTCCATTCTTTTTTAAAAAAGATCGTTCGAATATCGCAAATGGAGTTTACTAAAAAATAATAAATGAAAATATTTTTACAATAAGAACACTGATAACATCTAATTGTAAACGGATACAAAAAGTACGATGTCAGTCTATTTTAAATAATTCCTTTTTTTGGTCTTGACTACTTTGAAAATTAAGCGTAAGATAATTTCAACAAACAAGTTAATTCACCTTTACCAACAACGAAGGGTTAATTAACTTTTTCCAAAATTATTTGTTTATAAATTTAATTCATAATATTTATGTATAAACATATACTGATATTAAGTAAACGTGATGATGAGGACAAGTAATTTTTTACGTATGATTGCCAAGAGAGCCGGGGCAGCTGGGAGCCGGTGAATCGCGTATTAAATGAACTCACCTCTGAATGCTTATCTGAACAACAATTTTGTTTATTAAGATAAGCCGAGTGGATACCACTCGTTATCAAAGCGAACAACCAAAATTGTTCACGAGTGTACGCAATTTTTGCGTAAACGAGGGTGGTAACGTGGAATAGGTTCTCAAAGCCTTTTCATCCCTTTAGTCATTATATTGGCTGATTAGGGATGAAGGGGCTTTTTATATTTTTAAAAGGAAAAAGGAGGTATAACCCATATGTTGCAGAAAACTGCCTCTACCGGCACTGAAAGTCAAAAACAAGTGGTTAGCGGGGCTGAATTATTTGTTAAAGCGTTGGAACGTGAAAATGTAGAAGTTATTTTTGGTTATCCAGGTGGAGCTGTTTTACCTATATATGATTCAATCTATGATATGAAGATCCGTCATATTTTACCGCGGCATGAACAAGGTGGAATACATGCTGCAGAGGGTTATGCGCGGGTTACCGGTAAACCGGGAGTAGTAATTGTTACATCTGGTCCAGGAGCGACCAATATCGTAACAGGTATTGCAGACGCGATGATGGATTCTCTGCCAATGGTTATCTTTACTGGTCAGGTGGGCACAAGCTTAATCGGATCAGATGCTTTCCAAGAGGCTGATGTTTTAGGAATCACAACACCGATCACGAAACACAATTACCAAATACGTAAGATTGAGGATATACCTCGAATTATTAAAGAAGCATTCTATATTGCATCTACAGGTCGCCCAGGTCCAGTCTTAATCGATATTCCTAAAGATATTGCAACAGGTACGATTGAATATAAGGAAGTTGACCCAGAGGTGAATTTACCGGGGTATCAACCGACGATTCAACCAAATTATTTGCAAATTCGAAAATTAACAGAGGCTGTCAGCAGGGCAAAAAAACCGGTTATTTTAGCAGGTGCTGGAATTCTTCATGCTAAAGCGACAGAAGAATTAAAAAAATATGTAGAGCAACAACAAATTCCTGTTGTTCACACTCTCCTTGGACTTGGCGGATTCTCAGCCGATCATGAATTATTCATTGGTTTAGGAGGAATGCATGGCTGCTATGCTGCCAACATGGCGCTGTATGAGGCGGATCTTCTAATTAATATTGGTGCACGTTTTGATGACCGTTTAACAGGAAACTTAGAGCATTTCGCTCCTAAAGCAACGGTTGCGCACGTTGATATTGATCCAGCTGAAATTGGCAAAAATGTACCGACGGCAATTCCGGTTGTAGCGGATGCAAAAGAAGCCTTAAAGCAATTAATTGATCAGCAAGGCAAGCCACCAGTGCACAAGGAATGGATTGAAAAAATAAGTAATTGGAATAAAGAATATCCTTACTTCTATAATGAGGATTCCGAATATTTGAAACCACAAAGAGTGTTTGAAATGATTTACGAGAAAACAAAAGGTGAAGCGATTGTCGTAACGGACGTTGGTCAGCACCAAATGTGGGCTGCACAGTATTATCGTTTTAAAAATGCTGATAAGTGGGTAACTTCAGGCGGTCTCGGAACAATGGGATTTGGGCTGCCAGCTAGTATTGGTGCTCAACTTGCTGCTCCTGATGAAACAGTTGTGATGGTTTCAGGAGATGGTGGTTTCCAAATGTGTTCACAAGAACTTCAAGTAATCAGTGAACATAAGCTGCCAATCAAAATGGTTATCATTAACAACCAATCGCTTGGTATGGTTAGACAATGGCAAGAACTTTTCTATGAAGAACGTTATTCTCACAGCTTAATTCCAAGTCAGCCAGATTTCGTGAAATTAGCAGACGCATATGGAATTAAAGGCTATGTAATCAGTACAAAAGAAGAAGCAGATAAAGTTCTAGATGAAGTGCTGCACAATGATGAACCAGTCCTTTTAGACTTTAGAGTAGAACCTAAAGAATGTGTATATCCAATGATTGCAGCAGGAAAAGGACTACATGAAATGGTAGGTGTAAAACCCGAATGATTAAACGAATTATTAGTTTGACTGTTCTTAATCAACCAGGTGTATTAAATCGGATTACCAATTTATTTTCAAAAAGAAATTATAATATTGACAGCATTTCAGTTGGGCCTTCAGAAAATGAAGGTGTTTCTAGAATTACCTGTGTCGTTCAAGTAGAGAATGAAAGCATCATTGAGCAAATTACAAAACAATTGAACAAACAAATAGATGTATTAAAAGTAATTGACATCACGGAACAATCCATTGTATCTCGTGAATTGGCACTTATTAAAGTTCAAACTTTACCAAATACACGCAATGAGATTTATTCACTCATTGAACCATTTCGTGCTTCGATTGTTGATGTTAGTAAAGACAGCATTGTCATTCAAATTACAGGTGAAACCGATAAAATTGAAGCATTTATCGAGTTGATTAAACCATTTGGGATTAAAGAAATGGCAAGAACTGGAACAACTGCATTTCCAAGAGGAATGCAATTACATGGAACACAAAAGCTTAATATTGTTTAACCCATCGTTTCTATCCCTATTTGGTTAACGTAGTAAAGATACGATCAAAATAGGAAATACAAGAAATGATTATAATAATAAAACTAATAACTAAAAACATAATCAGAGAGGGAGTTTTTTAAAATGGCAAAAATGTATTATAACGGAGATGCAAATGCAGAGGTATTAAACGGGAAAACAGTAGCAGTACTAGGATTTGGTTCACAAGGACATGCACACTCTTTAAATATGAAGGAAAGCGGAGTAAATGTAATTGTTGGTCTTCGTAAAGGACGTTCATGGGATGCTGCAGTTGAAGCAGGTCTTGAAGTATGTACAGTAGCTGAAGCAGTATCAAAAGCTGATATCGTTCAAATCTTACTTCCAGACGAAAGACAAGCAAAAGTTTATCAAGAAGAAATCGAACCAAACTTAAAAAACCAAACATTAATGTTTGCTCATGGTTTTAACGTTCACTTCGGTCAAATCGTACCACCAGCAGAATGTGATGTAATCATGGTTGCACCAAAAGGCCCTGGACACCTAGTTAGAAGAACATATACAGAAGGTGCAGGCGTTCCAGCAATCTTTGCGATCTATCAAGATGTTTCAGGTAAAGCAAAAGACACAGCTTTAGCATATGCTCAAGCAATTGGTTCTTTACGTGCGGGTGCAATTGAAACAACATTTAAAGAAGAAACAGAAACGGACCTTTTCGGTGAGCAAGCAGTTCTATGCGGTGGTTTAACTTCTCTAATCAAAGCAGGTTTCGAAACACTTGTTGAAGCTGGTTACCAACCAGAAGTTGCTTACTTCGAATGTCTACACGAAATTAAATTAATCATTGACCTGATCTACGAAGGTGGAATGGAAAACATGCGTTATTCAATTTCTGATACAGCAGAATGGGGAGACTTCGTAAGTGGTCCACGTGTAGTAGATGCAAGAGTTAAAGAAACGATGAAAGAAGTTCTTAAAGATATTCAAACAGGTGAGTTTGCTAAAGGCTGGATCTTAGAAAACCAAGCAAACCGTCCAAAGTATACTGCAATTAAAAAGAGTGAAAGCGAACACCAAATTGAAGTTGTGGGTCGTGAATTAAGAAAAATGATGCCTTTCGTAAACGACGCTAGACAGAAAGAAGTGGTGGGTAGTGCAAAGAATTAAGATTTATGATACAACACTTCGAGATGGGGAACAGACACCAGGAGTTAATCTTAATTTTTCCGAAAAACTAGAAATTGCAAAACAGTTAGAACGACTAAATATTGATGTTATTGAGGCGGGCTTTCCAGCCGCCTCAAAAGGTGATGCAGCATCCGTTCAAAAAATCGCACAAACGATCAAAAATAGTACAGTAACAGGTTTAGCACGCTGCACACAAAAAGATATGGATATTGCGTGGGAAGCTTTAAAGGACGGGGTTAACCCGAGGCTTCATATCTTCCTAGCTACCTCTCCGATTCATCGTGAATATAAGTTAAAAATGACAAAAGAACAGGTAGTTGAAAATTCTGTAGCTGCGGTTAAATATGCAGCTGCTAAGTTTTCTGTTGTTCAATGGTCGGCAGAAGATGCAAGCAGAACGGAATTAGACTTTTTGGCAGAAATTGTTGAAAAGGTTATCCAAGCCGGAGCCAACGTCATCAATATTCCAGATACCGTTGGATATGGTACACCTCATGACTATGGACAAATTTTCAAGTACTTAAGAGAAAATGTTCCTTCTATTGATAAGGTAGATCTGTCCACCCACTGTCATGATGACTTAGGGATGGCTGTTGCGAACTCATTAGCAGCGGTTGAAAATGGTGCGACCCAAGTCGAAGGTACGATCAATGGCATTGGTGAGCGTGCAGGAAATACAGCCTTAGAAGAAATCGCCTTAGCGCTTCGTATTCGAAATGACTACTATAAAGCAGAAACTCGTCTGAATTTACAAGAAATCAGCCGTACAAGTACAATTGTCAGCAAACTAACAGGCATGATTGTACCAGCAAATAAAGCAATTGTAGGTGCTAATGCTTTTGCTCATGAGTCTGGTATCCATCAGGATGGCGTACTAAAGGAAAAATCAACTTATGAGATTATTTCTCCTGAATTAGTGGGCTTTTCTTCTAATAACTTAGTTCTTGGTAAACTTTCAGGGCGTCATGCTTTTGTAAAGCGATTAGAAGAACTAGGTTTTGTGATCGAAGAAGATGAAGTCAATGAATTATTTGCTGCATTTAAAGATCTGGCTGACCGTAAGAAAGAAATGACAGATGACGATTTAATCGCGCTTGTTTTGGAGAATAAAATCTCTAAAGATGATCAATATTACCAGTTAGTAAATATTGCTGTTCAAAGTGTTGGAAATGAACATTCTGCAACGATTACTTTATCTAACAATAATGAAACGATCACGGAAACAGGCACAGCTAAAGGCAGCGTAGAAGCTGTGTATAACACTTTGGAAAAAATGGTTAATGAACCAGTCGTCTTATTGGATTATCGAATTCAATCGGTTGGCGGCGGCAGAGATGCCCTTGCCGAAGTATTTGTAAAAATGCGTTGTTCCGATGTGGAAACAAGCGGTCGCGGTCTTGCTCAAGATGTGATTGAGGCATCTGCAAAAGCTTACTTGAATGCAATTAATCGAGTGCTATATTTAAAGGAAAATAGTAAATCAGAGTTAGTACAGTAAAAAATTCGGGGCTGACTTAACTAGAAAAATTGACAGGGCTCCCTTCAGTGGGGGGCTGTCTATTTTTTCTAAAAGTCAGCCTTGTTAAAAAGTAGGATTAAAAGTTATCTGAATTTATAGATAGTGATAGTTTATACAGGAAAACATCGGAGGGATTAACAATGGAGAAACGAATCGCAGTATTGCCGGGAGATGGGATTGGTAAGGAAGTTATCCAAGGGGCGATTGAAATTTTACAAGTGATAGGTGATCGCTACAATCACAAATTCTCATTTACATATGGTGAAATCGGAGGGTCTGCGGTTGATTCTACAGGAGTACCACTGCCAGACGAAACCATCAGCCTTTGCAAAGGAAGCGATGCGGTTCTTCTTGGAGCTGTAGGTGGTCCTAAATGGGAAACGCTACCGGTTCATCTTCGTCCTGAACAAGGATTACTAAAAATTCGTAAAGAATTAAATTTATTTGCTAATTTACGTCCAACTACTTATTATGAAAGTCTTTCCAATTCATCACCACTTCGCAAAGAAATCATCGAGGGCGTTGATATGCTGATGGTTCGTGAATTAACTGGTGGAATTTACTTTGGTAAACCGAGTGAAAGACGAGAAGTAGAAGGCAAAGAAGTGGTTGTGGACACATTATCTTATGAGCGTTATGAGATCGAACGAGTGATTAGGCAAGCGTTTGAATTGGCACAAACAAGAAGAAAGCATATCACGTCTGTTGATAAAGCAAATGTATTAGAGTCAAGCCGGGTGTGGAGAGAAGTTGCTATTGAAATTAGTAAAGACTATCCAGATGTAACACTCCAACATTTGTTAGTTGATAATGCAGCGATGCAATTAGTTCGGAATCCAAAGCAGTTTGATGTCGTTGTAACAGAAAACATGTTTGGCGATATTTTAAGTGATGAAGCTTCTGTTCTAACTGGATCACTTGGTATGCTGCCATCAGCAAGTATTTCGGAAGATGGGCCTTATTTGTATGAACCAATTCACGGATCAGCTCCAGATATTGCGGGTAAAAACTTGGCAAATCCTTTAGCAACAATTCTATCAGCAGCAATGATGTTACGCGTGTCATTCGGTTTACAAGAAGAAGCTGATGCGATTGAAAATGCAGTTAACGCTGTGTTAGACGCAGGATACAGAACAGGTGACTTGATGTCAGAAGGAAAAACGCAAGTATCAACTACAGAAATGATCCAACAAGTAAAGAACGCTCTTGCTTAACTCCATTTAGCGGGGCTTATCCGGCTGAATGAAGTTAAGCCCCGGCGGATGTCACTAATTTTTTAAAGAAAATTTATTGAGTGAACTCAAGTATTATATTCGGTGAGCGAATTTGATTTGGAAATTAAAAGTGGTTGAGTTTGTGAAACTCTGAATCTATTATAAAGATGAGATACAAAGCTAATTTTGAAAAATCTAAAGCTTGCGGGCTTTATTAACAAATATAGAGTGTAAAAGAAATAATAGGGGGGATTATGATGGGGAAATCAATTATTGATAAAGTTTGGGACAAGCATATTGTACATCAAGAAGAAGGTAAACCAGATTTACTTTATATCGACCTACATTTAATCCATGAGGTTACATCACCACAAGCCTTTTCTGGTTTAAGAATGAAAAATAGAAAAGTAAGAAGGCCAGATAAAACATTTGCTACAGTGGATCACAATGTTCCAACAAAAGATCGCCATGTCATTACTGATGAAGTGGCAAAAAATCAAATGACAACTTTAGAAAAAAACTGTCATGAATTTGGAATTACTTTAGCGGGAATCGATAGTCCAGAACAAGGGATTGTTCACATTATTGGACCTGAGCTTGGCTTAACGCAACCAGGAAAAACAATTGTTTGTGGAGACAGTCATACTTCAACACATGGAGCGTTCGGAGCACTTGCATTCGGTATTGGTACTAGTGAAGTAGAGCACGTATTTGCGACTCAAACGCTTTGGCAATCAAAACCAAAAACATTAAAGCTTGACATCAAAGGTCAATTACAAGAGGGTGTAACTTCCAAAGACGTTATTCTTTACGTGATTGCGAAACATGGCATTGGGTTTGGAACAGGTCATGTTATTGAGTATTGTGGAGAAGCGATCCGCAATATGAGTATGGAAGAACGTATGACGATTTGTAACATGTCCATTGAAGGCGGTGCAAGAGCAGGGCTTGTTTCACCGGATGAAACAACTTTCTCTTATATAAAAGGAAGAAAATATGCACCAAAAAACTTTGATGAAGCGGTAGCGGCTTGGAAAGAACTTGCTTCAGATGAAGATGCAACGTATGACAAAACCATTGTCATTGATGCAACTGATATCGAACCAATGGTAAGCTGGGGAACAAATCCATCCATGACTTCTAAGGTTAGTGAAAGCATTCCGACATTCGCACAATGTAAAGATGAAAATGAGCGTAAATCATTAGAAAGTGCCCTTCAATACATGGGCTTAAAAGAAGGCCAAAAAATAGAAGATATTGAAATTCAACATGTCTTTATTGGTTCCTGTACGAATGCTCGTATTGAAGATTTACGTGCAGCTGCAGAAGTGGCAAAAGGCAAAAAAGTCCACCCATCTGTACGTGCTTTAGTTGTACCAGGTTCACAACAAGTGAAAAAACAAGCCGAACAAGAAGGATTGGATCAAGTTTTTGTTGATGCTGGCTTTGAATGGCGAGACTCAGGTTGCAGTATGTGTTTAAGCATGAACAATGATGTTGTTCCTGCTGGTGAACATTGTGCTTCAACTTCTAACCGTAACTTTGAGGGTAGACAAGGAACGGGAGCTAGAACGCACTTAGTAAGTCCAGCAATGGCAGCGAATGCAGCGATTCATGGGAAATTTGTAGATATCCGTAATACTTCGGCAGTTCAATAAGGAGGAGGGGAATTTCATGAGCGGAATTAAAACACACACAGGTAAAGCAGTTGCCCTAGACCGGGTGAATGTTGATACAGACCAAATCATACCAAAACAATTTTTAAAACGAACTGAAAAAACAGGGTTTGGACAATTTTTATTTAACGATTGGCGTTATCTTGCAGATGGTACACCGAACCCAGAATTCGAATTAAATCAGCCAGAAAACCAAGGTGCTTCTATTATAGTAGCAAACGATAACTTTGGGTGTGGTTCTTCCCGTGAGCATGCTCCATGGGCACTGGAAGATTACGGATTCAAAGTTGTAATTGCGCCATCTTTCGCAGATATTTTCTATCAAAACTGCTTGAAAAACGGCATGGTTCCGATTAAGTTAGAGCAAGAAAAAGTAGAATATTTATTAAATGAAGCGAAAAATCAACCATACCAACTAACGGTCAATGTTGAAGAAGCAACAGTTTCTGATGATAAAGGGTTTAAAGAATCTTTCCCACTTTCCGATTACTGGAAAAAAATGCTTATAAACGGCTGGGACGAAATTGAAATTACTCTTCAATTGGATGAACAAATTTCCAACTATGAAGAAAAATATCCGATCTTGAAATAATTGAGGCTAAAAAAACCCATTTTGAAAAAAAGTGGGTTTTTCCTTTGCCAGTTTACTTTGTTTTTTCAATTATGCTACACTTACAAAGATATTAACTGCATTCAGCGGGAGTTCTTGATTTCAAAAGTTAAGGGATGAATGAAAAGTATTTTTTCGATTCAGTGGGGGCAAACCCTGGCTGAATGAAGTTAAGCCTTCCGAGGCAAAAATTCAGCAGAGCGAATTTGAGTGGTCATATATAAAGGGTGCATATAGATGAAGAAGGAACAAATAGTAAAAACGATGAAAGTCATTCAATTTCCAGGTCTTGAAAAACGGTTGCTGGAAAAAGGTCTCGAAAATTTACAAGCAAAAAACTATCGTGAAGCAGCTAACTTATTCCAACAATGTATTGACCTCGATCCTGAAAATCAGGATAGTTATATTGGGTTATTACTAGCATATTTCGATTCGGGTATGGTGGAGCAAGCCATAACATTGGCCCATTTCATGCTTCAAGAAGGAATTGGAAATGAAATGGAAACGTTAGATATCTACTTAATGCTTCTTGTCCAAAGAAATCAACATGAAAAAGTAGTAGAAGAGATACAGCTTCTTTTGAAAGAAAATCGAATCCCCTATCATAAACTAGAGCATTTTGAACGATTGCTGCATTTAAGTGAAAACATGTTAGAAAACAAGCTCGAAATGGCGAATACGGACTCGGAAGAGATTCAATTAGAATCATTAAATCTCTATGAGTATCAAGGTCCGCAAGAGCAGATTATGATTGCCGCTCAATTGAATCAGCAGCCAGTAAGGCAATATGAAGAGGAAATCAAAGAGTACCTTCAGTCAAAGAAGGGAGATTCTTTTTTCAAAACTTTAATTCTCAATGTTTTAAAAGAGCAGCAATATGACTATCCTGTAGACATTGAGAAATTTGGTAGGCGGATGACGATAATCCCTAACAAGATGGTAAATCTATCAGAAAATGCTCAACTGTTAGCGTTAATAGAAGCAGTGAGCAGTGTATTGGAGGATGAGGATCCCACCCTTTATGAAAATATAAAAACATTAATAGAGAGACACTTTTTTATTATCTACCCACTTCCGCTAGAGGATCTATCGATTGAAGCATGGGGAGCAGCGTACCATTTTACGGGAAACGAGTATTATGGGATTCATCATTCTATTGATAAAATGAGTGAAATTTATAACGTTACCTATGAAGAGGTAGAAAAGGCACTTCAATTTATAAAAGAAATTGAAGAACTTCTTTAAAACTAGACTGTTGAAACAGGCAAAACATATGGTATAATGTAGTGGTTGTTCTGTGGAAAATACTTATCTAAAATAGAAAATGACTAGATTTTTGCATATATATGTGATTCTACTAGTGATTGTAAATGAAATAGAGTGTTGGAGGGAAAATCAAGTATGTCGGCAAAATTTGAAAAATTAGAAGGGAACCAAGGGGTTCTTACAATTGAAGTAGACGTAGAAAAAGTAGATGCAAGTCTTGACGCTGCATTCAAAAAAGTAGTAAAAGAAGTAAACGTACCAGGATTCCGTAAAGGAAAAATGCCTCGTCCGTTATTTGAAAAACGTTTTGGTATTGAATCATTATACCAAGATGCAATTGATATAATGCTTCCAGAAGCATATACAGCTGCAATCGATGAAACTGGAATTGAGCCAGTTGATCAACCAGAAATCGATGTAGAGCAAATTGAAAAAGGCAAAACATTTATTTTTACTGCTAAAGTAACTGTTAAGCCTGAAGTAAAATTAGGTGAATATAAAGGACTTGAAGTAGAAAAGTTTGATACAACTGTAACAG
This sequence comes from uncultured Bacillaceae bacterium, assembly GCA_963787345.1. Classification (GTDB taxonomy): domain Bacteria; phylum Bacillota; class Bacilli; order Bacillales; family Cytobacillaceae; genus Bacillus_BD. Next base: position 143,859 of record CAWBCW010000030.1, read on the forward strand.
ATGAAGATGTTGACAGTGAAATCAAGTCAATGCAAGAAAGAAATGCTGAATTAGTTGTAAAAGAAGAAGGAAAAGCTGAACTTGGCGATACAGTTGTTATGGACTTTGAAGGCTTTGTTGACGGTGAAGCATTTGAAGGTGGCCAAGCTGATAACTATTCTTTAGAATTAGGTTCAGGTCAATTTATCCCTGGTTTCGAAGAACAATTAGTTGGTCTTGGAACGGGTGAATCGAAGGATGTTGAAGTATCTTTCCCAGAAGAATACCATGCAGCTGAATTAGCGGGAAAACCTGCTGTATTCAAAGTAACGCTTCATGAAATTAAAGGAAAAGAACTTCCTGAACTTGACGATGAATTTGCAAAAGATGTGGATGATGAAGTTGAAACATTAGATGCATTAAAAGAAAAAATTAAAGATCGTTTAGAACATGATAAGAAACATGAAGAAGAACATCATATTCAAAATGCGGTAGTTGAACAAGCGACTGCAAATGCTGAAATCGATGTTCCTCAAGTAATGATTGATAATGAAGTAGGCCGTATGCTTCAAGAATTTGAACAACGTCTGCAAATGCAAGGAATGAATCTTGAATTATACTTCCAGTTCTCTGGTCAAAGTGAAGAAGATCTACGTGGTCAAATGAATGAAGAAGCTCAGCAGCGTGTACGTGGAAGCTTAACACTTGAAGCAATTGCTAAAGCTGAAAACATTGAAGCATCAGAAGAAGAACTTAATGAAGAATTAGAAAAAATGTCTAAAATGTACAACATGACTGTTGAAAACATCCGTGCTGCTTTAGGAAATTTAGATGCAGTAAAAGGCGATGTTCAAGCTAAAAAGACAGTTCAATTCCTGATTGATAACAGCAAAACAATTGAAAAGCAAGACTAAAATTTTGTTTTTTCTCTTGAATCGGGTTATAATAAGTGAAATTAAAACAAGGTACGATTTTATCGTGCCTTGTTTTATATACTTGGAAAGACGCATACAATAAGAGGAATCACTTTTTCACAATTGTTGAATATACAAAATACATACGGAGTAAATTCCTGACTTCAAAATCAGGTAAATATCATTGTCATATACATACATAATAAGAGATGTGAATCAAAGGTCATTACAGTTAGCAAAAGAGATTAAAATCCAGGCTATAATATTTCCCGTATATTCACAAAATGTGATACAATTCAGTAAATAAGTGATTACCTCTTCAAAGCGTTTATCCGCATTTTTATAGATTCTTACAAAGTTATTCAAGGGGTGAAAATAGTGTTTAAATTTAACGACGAAAAGGGACAATTGAAATGTTCATTCTGTGGAAAAACACAGGAACAAGTTCGAAAATTAGTTGCTGGTCCAGGAGTTTATATCTGTGATGAATGTATAGAACTATGTACTGAAATTGTCGAAGAAGAATTAGGTACTGAAGAAGAAATTGAATTTAAAGACGTACCAAAGCCAGCTGAAATTCGAGAGATTTTAGATGACTATGTGATTGGACAAGATCAAGCGAAGAAATCTTTATCTGTAGCGGTTTATAATCATTACAAACGGATTAATTCAAATAGTAAAATTGACGATGTCGAACTGGCAAAAAGTAATATTGCAATGATCGGGCCGACTGGAAGCGGGAAAACCTTGCTTGCTCAGACACTTGCTCGTATTTTAAATGTACCATTTGCAATTGCTGATGCAACTTCATTAACAGAAGCTGGATATGTTGGGGAAGATGTTGAAAACATCCTTCTTAAATTAATTCAATCTGCGGATTATGATGTTGAAAAGGCTGAAAAGGGAATCATTTATATTGATGAAATCGACAAAGTTGCTCGTAAATCTGAGAACCCTTCCATTACAAGGGATGTTTCAGGTGAAGGGGTTCAGCAAGCGCTTTTAAAAATTCTTGAAGGTACAGTGGCAAGTGTTCCTCCTCAAGGTGGAAGAAAGCATCCACATCAAGAATTCATTCAAATCGATACGACCAACATCCTATTTATTTGTGGTGGTGCGTTTGATGGAATCGAAACGATTATTAAGCGCCGTCTTGGTCAAAAGGTCATTGGTTTCGGATCAGATGTAAAAGAGCAAGAAGTGGATACGAAAGACCTTCTTTCAAAAGTTTTACCTGAGGATTTATTACGCTTTGGGTTAATTCCTGAATTTATTGGCCGTTTACCAATTATTGCGAGCTTAAATCAATTGGATGAAGAAGCTTTAGTTGAAATTCTCACAAAACCGAAGAACGCATTAGTGAAACAATATCAAAAAATGCTGGAAATTGATGAGGTTGAACTAGAGTTTGAAGAAGGGGCGTTGCTTGAAATCTCGAAGCAGGCCATCGAACGAAAAACCGGTGCTCGTGGTTTACGTTCCATTATTGAAGGAATCATGCTAGATGTCATGTATGATCTGCCTTCACGAGACGATATTCAAAAATGTATTATCACTGCAGAGACCGTTATTAATAATAGCGATCCAAAGTTGGTCTTGAAAGATGGTACCGTTGTTGAAGAAAAGCGGAAAACATCTGCTTAATGATTTTAAAAAGGTGTAGGAGATTAACGGAATCTCCTACACCTTTTTGTTGTGACCACACGAGAAAATTGGTTTAATCCTTCTATTACAGGGAGATACTAGCATATATCATCTCTAGTACTAATTAGCAGGAGGGAACAATATGAGTTGGACCGGTATTGTCATATTTATCCAGTTATTTTTCGGTGTGGTTATTGGTTTATACTTTTGGAATTTACTTAAAAACCAACGCACTCAAAAAGTGACCATAGATCGTGAATCAAGAAAGGAAATGGATCAATTACGAAAATTGCGTGATATTTCCTTGAGTGAGCCCTTATCTGAAAAGGTTCGTCCATCAAGTTTCGATGATATTGTCGGTCAAAAAGATGGAATTAAATCATTAAAAGCTGCATTATGTGGTCCGAACCCGCAGCATGTCATTATATATGGTCCTCCGGGAGTAGGAAAAACAGCAGCAGCGAGACTTGTTTTAGAAGAAGCGAAGAAAAATACAAAGTCTCCTTTTAAACAAGAATCTGTGTTTGTTGAATTGGATGCAACGACAGCAAGGTTTGATGAGAGGGGAATCGCGGATCCGTTGATTGGCTCTGTTCATGATCCGATTTATCAAGGTGCAGGTGCAATGGGACAAGCTGGAATTCCACAGCCAAAGCAAGGAGCCGTAACAAATGCACATGGCGGAGTATTATTTATTGATGAAATCGGAGAATTACATCCGATCCAAATGAATAAACTGTTAAAGGTGTTGGAAGATCGTAAAGTCTTTTTAGAAAGTGCTTATTATAGTGAGGAAAATACGCAAATCCCTAATCATATTCATGATATTTTTAAAAATGGTTTACCAGCAGACTTTCGCTTAATCGGTGCGACAACGAGAACACCAAGTGAAATCCCGCCTGCGATTCGATCCCGCTGTATGGAGGTATTTTTTAGGGAATTATCCCAAGAGGAAATATCAATTGTTGCAAAAAAAGCGGCGGATAAAGTTGACATAGAAATAAGTGAAAAAGGGCTGGAGATTTTAGCATCCTATGCGAGAAATGGACGAGAAGCTGTTAATATGATCCAATTAGCAGCTGGTCTAGCAATTACAGAAGAACGGTCATACATAAAAGAAGATGATATTGAATGGTTAGTTCATTCAAGTCAATTAACTCCAAGAATGGAACGGAAAATAACTGGTTTTTCAAAAGTGGGTTTAGTCAATGGTCTTGCTGTTCATGGTCCTAACTCAGGATCGTTGCTAGAAATCGAAGTAACCGTGATCCCAGCAAAAGATAAAGGAACCATTAATATTACAGGAATTGTGGAAGAAGAGAGTATGGGAGATCGCAGCAAGTCGATTCGACGTAAAAGTATGGCAAAGGGTTCAATTGAAAATGTGATTACAGTATTGCGAACTCTTGGCGTTCCGGCCCATGATTATGATATTCATGTGAATTTCCCCGGCGGGATTCCCATTGATGGCCCATCGGCGGGCATTGCAATGGCAACGGGAATTTATTCGGCGATTTACAAATTTCCAGTTGAAAACAAAGTAGCAATGACCGGAGAAATTAGCATTCATGGCAATGTAAAACCAATCGGTGGCGTTTATCCAAAAGTCAAAGCCGCAAAAGATGCTGGTGTGCAAAAAGTAATTATTCCAAAAGAAAATATGCAATCGGTTTTAAATGAAATTAAAGGGATTGAGATCATTCCCGTTACTCATATTAATGAAGTCTTTGAAATCGCTCTAAAAAAAGACTATACAAGAGAATCATCTATTTCCACTGCCATCGATGCAACCGAAAGAGAAAGTATGTAGAAAAATGATTCATACAAGCTTCGCTTTGAGCTTTGCAGGCAAAGCGAAGTTTCTTTTTGTACGAATACTATTATGAAATAATAAAATAAAAGGAATTCGTAATCATCCGCCATATTAGACACAAAAACTTAAATGCGATAAAATTGTGTAATACAATAAAGTGAGACTTTCATTAGGGGGGTTCTTTCATCCCCGCTGATGGTTGGTCACGCAGAGCCTGATTGAGCAAATCTTACGGGCCGAAGCCCAAAGATAAACCTTATTTGACCAATCGGAGCTTTACGGGTGGTTGATTCTCCACCTATCTTCTTTTATTGTACTTAGAATCTTGAAGTGGGGGCCTTACTGCCCGTTAAACTGATAAGTAAGTTAAAGTTATAGTAGACAATGTTATGGAGGTGTGAGGTATGGCAAACAATGAAGAGATCATCGTTCCATTATTGCCATTGAGAGGATTATTAGTTTATCCAACAATGGTTCTTCATTTAGATGTTGGACGTGAAAAATCTGTTCAAGCTCTTGAAAAAGCAATGGTTGACAACCATTTAATATTTTTAACTACACAAAAAGACCTATCAGTTGATGTGCCAGTTGAAGAAGATTTATACAAGATAGGTACTTTAACAAAAGTAAAACAAATGCTAAAACTCCCAAATGGAACGATAAGGGTATTGATTGAAGGCTTAAAAAGAGCGGAAATCGTTGAGTTTTTAGATGAGCCAGATTATTTTCACGTTAAATTACAAACACATGAAGATGATCCGGCGGTTGACTCTGAAGACCAAGCATTAATGAGAACAATGCTTGAATACTTTGAACAATACATAAAAATTTCAAAAAAAATCTCAGCTGAGACGTTTGCATCTGTAAGCGATATAGAAGAACCGGGCCGAATGGCTGATATTATCGCTTCCCATTTACCGTTAAAGTTAAATGAAAAACAGGAAATTTTAGAATTAATCGATGTAAAAGATCGTATGAATCGCGTGATTGAGATCATTCATAATGAAAAAGAAGTATTAAATTTAGAAAAGAAAATCGGTCAACGCGTGAAGAAGTCAATGGAAAGAACGCAAAAAGAGTATTATTTGCGGGAACAAATGAAAGCCATTCAGAAGGAACTAGGAGATAAGGATGGAAAAACAGGCGAAGTGGCTGAACTTACAGAGAAAATTGAAGAAGCAGACATGCCTGAACATGCCAAAAATGCTGCCTTAAAAGAATTAGACCGTTATGAAAAAGTCCCATCTAGTTCAGCTGAAAGTGCTGTCATTCGTAATTATATTGATTGGCTAGTTGCGATCCCATGGTCGAAAGCAACCGATGACGATATCAATATTGAAAAAGCGGAAAAAATTCTAGACCGTGATCATTTTGGACTAGAAAAAGTAAAGGAACGGGTTATTGAGTATTTAGCTGTTCAAAAGCTAACGAATTCTTTGAAAGGACCGATCCTTTGTCTTGCTGGACCTCCAGGGGTTGGAAAAACAAGTCTTGCTCGTTCAATTGCAACCTCCTTGAACCGAAACTTTGTAAGGGTTTCCCTTGGCGGTGTACGCGATGAATCGGAGATACGCGGCCATCGACGGACTTATGTCGGAGCTATGCCAGGCCGGGTCATTCAAGGAATGAAAAAAGCGGGTACAATCAATCCGGTCTTTTTATTGGATGAAATTGATAAAATGTCCGGTGATTTTCGCGGTGATCCAGCATCTGCTTTATTAGAAGTATTGGATCCAGAGCAAAATCATAACTTCAGTGATCACTATATTGAAGAGCCATATGATCTTTCTAAAGTCATGTTTGTTGCAACAGCCAATGACTTATCGACCATTCCAGGTCCGTTGCGTGATCGGATGGAGATTATCTCAATTGCCGGTTATACAGAAATAGAAAAGATTCATATTGCCAAAGATCATTTATTGCCAAAACAAATTAAAGAACACGGATTAACGAAAGCTCAACTGCAAGTACGTGATGAAGCGATTCAGAAAGTTGTCCGTTATTATACACGTGAAGCAGGGGTCCGTGGTCTTGAACGGAAGTTAGCGGGCATTTGCCGAAAGACAGCGAAAATTATTGTAGCAGGCGAGAAAAAACGCGTTATCATTACCGATCAAAATATAGAAGACTATCTTGGAAAAACAATTTTCCATTATGGTCAAGCAGAAAAAGAGGATCAAATTGGTGTAGCAACAGGACTTGCTTATACAACCGTTGGCGGAGATACACTTCAAATCGAAGTGTCGCTTTCACCTGGTAAAGGCAAACTCGTTCTAACAGGGAAATTAGGCGATGTCATGAAGGAATCTGCTCAAGCAGCTTTCAGCTTTATTCGATCCAAAGCAACAGAGCTTGGAATTGATCCTGAATTTCATGAGAAAAATGATATTCATATCCATGTTCCTGAAGGAGCGGTACCAAAAGATGGTCCTTCTGCAGGAATTACGATGGCAACAGCCTTGGCATCTGCTTTAACTGGAAAACCTGTACGTAAAGAAGTCGGCATGACAGGTGAGATTACACTTCGCGGCCGGGTATTGCCAATCGGTGGATTAAAAGAGAAGTCTTTAGGAGCCCATCGAGCGGGAATTACGAAAATCATCTGTCCAAAAGAAAATGAAAAAGATCTCGATGATATTCCAGAAAGTGTTAGAGAGGAATTAGAGTTTGTGTTTGTATCTCATGTAGACGAGGTATTAGCAGAAGCCTTAAAAAGTGAGGAGCAATCATGAAAGTAACAAGTGCAGAAATTGTAATTAGTGCGGTAAAGCCAGAGCAATACCCTGAAGGTGGTTTACCGGAATTTGCTTTAGCAGGTCGGTCGAATGTAGGGAAATCTTCTTTTATTAATAAGATGTTAAATCGAAGAAGCCTTGCACGAACGTCTTCCAAACCGGGGAAAACACAGACATTAAATTTTTTCCTCATTAATGAGAGTTTTTATTTTGTCGATGTTCCTGGGTATGGTTATGCAAAGGTATCGAAAACAGAACGGGCTGCTTGGGGAAAAATGATTGAAACTTATTTGACGAATCGTGAACAGTTGAAGGCGGTCGTGTTAATTGTCGATTTGCGTCATCCTCCAACAGCTGATGATGTGATGATGTATGATTTTCTCAAGCATTATGGCATACCTTGTATCATCATGAATACGAAAGCAGATAAAATACCGAAAGCTAAATGGCAAAAGCATTTAAGGATTACGAAAGAAACGCTGAATCTGCATCCTGAGGACTCGATTATTCTGTTCTCATCCGAAACAGGTCGTGGACAAGATGAGGCTTGGGCTGTATTTAAGAGCTATATGTAGAGGCGGTAAGGCTTAGGAGGGAGAATTCTAATTCTCCCTCCTAAAGTCTTTCTGCTATTTTTTTCTGAAAAATAATAAATAGATACCAATGATCATGAGCAGTAACGGCCAATATTGTAAAATAGAGTTCATTTTATTGCCCAATAATCCAAGCCACCCCAATAGGTTGTCATAGAAGATCATCAATCCAGCAATTGCTAGAAAGATAATTCCTTGGGCTAAGCCTTCTCCTGTTTTTTGATAGCGGAGGATCGACCCGAGAGCAATGAATAAAATAAGTGCACCACTTGCATCAGGCCAGACAGAAAATACCTCGACAACATGAAAGTGAAGCCCAAATCCTGTGAAAATCACTCCTGGTAAAATAGCCTCATAACCTTTTCCTTTATAGCCTTGAACTAAAAAGGCGATTCCAACAATAATTAACAATGTTGGCCATGTCATATACTCACTTAAAAAGGAGATATTGGATTGCTGCCAAATAAAGTAAGTTCCAAATCCCAATAAAATGATTCCAGGGAAATAACGTTGGTTTTTCATTCCCTCAATCCTTCCAGTCTTGAATTCTTGAATAATAATGGGTTTTTTGTTACTGTACAAGGTAAGAGATTGTACATACTTAATCATACTTACTTAAATATATTACCATACTATTGAATACAAACTTTTGCTTAAAATGGAATTTTTTCTTTTCTAACTTTCGCACGGTAGAAATGATTTCAATAGTTGTTCACAATTACCAAAAAGAAATAACGGACTTCCATGATACAATTATTTATAGCGTTTTATGCATCTTTTAAGGGGGAATTAAATAACATGCATATTCTTGTCGTTGGAATTAATCATAAGACAGCCCCAGTTGAAATTCGCGAACGTTTGACATTTGATCCGTCGCAATTAGGGGATGCAATGAAAAGATTGCAAGAAAAGAAGAGTATTCTTGAAAATGTGATCATATCAACTTGTAATCGGACGGAAATTTATGCGGTAGTAGATCAAATTCATACAGGCAGATATTATATTAAGGACTTTCTATCAGAATGGTTTCAAATTGACAAGGAAGAATTCACTCCTTTTCTGTTTATATATGAAGTAGATGGTGCGATGGAACACCTCTTTAAGGTGACTTGCGGGTTGAACTCGCTTGTTCTTGGAGAAACACAAATCTTGGGGCAAGTTCGTACAAGCTTTTTGCAAGCCCAAGAAGAAGGAACAAGCGGAACGGTCTTTAATCAATTATTTAAACAAGCGATTACACTGGCGAAAAAGGCTCACTCCAACACAGACATTGGTGCAAATGCGGTCTCTGTCAGCTATGCGGCAGTAGAGCTAGCTAAGAAAGTGTTTGGAAACATTGAGAATAAACATGTGCTTATTTTAGGTGCAGGGAAAATGGGCGAGTTAGCGATTCAAAACCTTCAAGGCAGTGGTGCCACAAAAATCACGGTCCTAAACCGTACATTTGAAAAGGCGGAACTACTAGCGGATCGTTTTAATGGTCAGGCTAAATCATTGGCTGAACTTCAATCTGCCCTCGCTGATGCAGATATTTTGATTAGTTCAACGGGTGCCAAAGACTTTATCCTTACAAAAGAAGTGGTTGAGTCAGCAGGGAAAAAGCGTAAAGGCAAACCATTGTTTATGGTTGATATCGCTGTTCCTCGTGACTTAGATCCGGCTATTGCCGAGCTTGATGATGTATTCCTTTATGATATCGATGATTTAGAAGGAATTGTTGAGGCAAATCTACAAGAGCGTCACAAAGCGGCAGAAACGATTATGCTGATGATTGAAGAAGAAATTGTTCTCTATAAAGAGTGGTTAAATATGCTTGGGGTCGTTCCGGTCATCTCCGCACTTCGTGATAAAGCCTTAAATATCCAAGCTGAAACAATGAAAAGTTTGGAACGGAAATTACCAGATTTATCAGAACGAGAAAGGAAAGTCCTTAATAAACATACAAAAAGCATCATTAATCAAATGCTGAAAGATCCTATTTTACAAGTGAAGGAATTAGCCGGCTCTAAAGATGCCGATAAAAATTTGAAATTCTTTATGAACATATTTAATATTGAGGAACAAGTTGAGAAGCAAAAATATGTTGAAAAAGCGCAAAAGTCTTTCGGTGAGGTTCATTCCAAACAACCTGCTTATCAAACAGAATGAGGTTTTTATATGGTAGATACGTTCATTCCTCGACTGCAAGAGCTAACCGTCATTTTATACGCAACTAGCCTATTGCTCTATTTTATTGACTTTCTACATCACAACCGGAAGGCAAACAGAGTTGCCTTCTGGTTACTTTTATTTGTATGGCTTCTTCAATCCTTTTCATTGTATTATTATATGGTGGACAGGGGCCGGTTTCCAATTCTGACGATTTCTGAAGGACTATATTTCTATGTATGGGTTCTGATTACCCTTTCACTTATTATTAACCGTGTAAGAGAAGTCGATTTTATCGTCTTTTTTACAAATATTATTGGTTTTATCATGATTGTCATACATACTTTTGCTCCAGAACAATTGGGTTCAACGGTTCTGGCAGAGCAACTCGTATCAGAACTTCTTCTGATACATATTACGGCTGCGATTTTGTCATATGGCGCCTTCTCTCTTTCGTTTGCTTCATCCCTCTTGTATTTAATGCAATATCACCTGCTCAAACAAAAAAAGTTGGGAAAACGGTTGTGGAGAATTGCTGATTTGTCAAGATTGGAAAGGTTTTCCTACATTTTAAATATGATTGGAGTTCCGATTTTGATGATCGGGATTATTCTAGGTGTACGATGGGCATATATTAAGTTACCTATTGTTCCATGGTATGACCCGAAGGTGATTGGCTCAATCTTCGTTGTGATTGTCTATTGTATTTCTATATATGGACGTATCCGCAAGGGGATGTCGGGAAAATCACTGGCGACTTGGAATATTGCTGCCTTTCTTATCTTATTAATAAACTTTTTTCTAATCGGAAATCTATCTTCTTTTCATATTTGGTTATAAGAAACCGATACGAGCATGATAAAACATAAGAACTCCCGGGAGGCCTAACATGAGAAAAATTATTGTTGGTTCAAGACGTAGTAAGTTAGCAATGACACAAACAAAATGGGTCATCGAACAGTTAAAAAAATTAGACGATTCCTACGAGTTTGAGATAAAGGAAATTGTCACAAAAGGTGATCGTATTTTAGATGTCACCTTATCAAAAGTGGGAGGAAAAGGATTATTCGTTAAAGAGATTGAACAAGCGATGCTTGATAAAGAAATCGATATGGCTGTTCATAGTATGAAAGACATGCCAGCCGTTCTTCCAGAAGGCCTTGTTATTGGCTGCATTCCAGAGCGAGAAGATCATCGGGATGCCTTTATTTCAAAAGATCATATTAAATTTCAAGATTTAAAGCCAGGTGCGATTATTGGAACAAGCTCATTACGAAGAGGCGCACAGCTTCTTGCTGCCCGACCTGACATTGAAATTAAATGGATTAGAGGAAATATTGATACGAGACTTGAAAAGTTAAACACAGAAGACTATGACGCAATCATTTTAGCGGCAGCAGGTTTAGCTAGAATGGGATGGACAGGGGACACAGTTACAGAGTTTCTCGATCCGGATACTTGTCTGCCTGCTGTTGGACAAGGGGCACTTGCGATTGAATGTCGAGGAAGTGACGAGGAATTACTGACACTCCTTCAGAAATTTAATAGTTTGAAAACGGATCAAACCGTTCGGGCTGAAAGATCCTTTTTAAATAAAATGGAAGGCGGATGCCAAGTTCCGATTGCTGGTTTTGCTGAGCTAAATCATGAAAATGAAATCGTTTTAACGGGCCTTGTTGCTTCACCTGATGGAAAAACGATTCTTAAAGACCAGGCTATCGGTGATAATCCAGAACAACTAGGAGAAATCTTAGCTCAATCATTGGCCGAGTTAGGCGGGAAAGACTTAATGGATAAAGTAAAAAAGGAGCTTGAGAATGAATGAGCTCCTCTCTCCCTCTGAAAAATAAACGCGTTTTAGTTCCAAGGGGAAAGAAAGAAGCAGGAACATTCTCAGAGCTTGTTCAAAGATGGGGCGGAGAGCCTGTTGAAATTCCTTTACTAGCCTTTAAACCTGCGGAAATGACCTCTGAGATCGAGAATGCGATTCATCATTTGCCTACATATGAATGGGTCATTTTTACGAGTAATAGAACGGTCGAAACATTCTTATCCTATCCTGGCGTTTCTCATTCGGATTTTAACAAAATTGCTGCAATCGGAGAGAAAACGGCTCAAGTCCTAACAGAGAAGGGTCTAACGGTGGATTTTTTCCCTGGGGAGTATGTGGCAGAGGCATTTGCTACTGAATTCACACCGATGATCGGAACTGGAACGAAGGTGTTGATTCCAAAAGGAAATCTCGCTCGTCACGTTATTTCTGACCGGTTAAAAGAAAAAGGTGCAGTAGTAGAGGAAATTATTGCTTATGAAACTTATTTTCCACCTGAAAGTAAAGCAATTTTAACGAAAAAGCTCATTGAGCATGAGTTAGATATCATTCCCTTTACAAGTTCGTCAACGGTTGATCATTTTATGGAAGTTATTCAAGAGAACCATTTGAATGATGAACTGTCTCGCTTCATTTTTGCTTGTATTGGACCTATCGCAAAGAAAAGAGCAGAGAGTTATTCTCTTCCCGTTCATGTCGTGCCGGCTGTCTATACAGCTGAGGAAATGCTTAAAGAAATCGTAAGCTTCATTGGGCATTCATCTTCCAACTCTATAAGAGGATGATGAATGCGAAAAAGATTTGATCTATATGTTAATACAACCTTTGGAGGGGTGTACTGTGGATTTACAATTTAAACGTCATCGCAGGTTACGCCAAAATGCGTCCATGCGAGCATTAGTGAGAGAAAATGTTGTAAGATTAGAAGATTTTATTTATCCGCTTTTCGTCATTGAAGGACAAAATATTAAAAATGAAATTTCCTCTATGCCAGGAATTTATCAATATTCATTAGATCGACTACAAGAGGAAATGGATGAAGTTGCAGCACTTGGCATTAAGTCGGTACTCCTTTTTGGAATACCTGTTGAAAAAGATGAATGCGGAACAGGTGCTTTTCACGATCATGGGATTGTTCAAGAGGCAACTCGGTTAATCAAAGAAAAATATCCTGAAATCCTTGTCGTTGCAGACACATGTCTTTGTGAATATACAAGCCATGGCCACTGTGGAATGATTGAAGGGGATCAAGTACTAAATGATTCATCCCTTAAACTGTTAACGGACACAGCCGTTAGCCAAGCGAAAGCAGGAGCAGATATCATTGCTCCATCCAATATGATGGACGGCTTTGTGGCTGCGATTCGTCAAGGCTTGGATGAAGCAGGCTTTGCTCATATTCCGATCATGTCATACGCAGTTAAATATGCTTCTGCATTTTACGGACCATTCCGGGATGCGGCTGATAGCACTCCACAATTTGGTGACCGCAAAACGTATCAAATGGATCCGGCTAACCGCCTTGAAGCATTCCGCGAAGCCGAATCTGATATTGAAGAAGGTGCGGATTTCCTTATCGTCAAACCGGGGATGCCTTATCTTGATATTGTCCGTGATGTTCGAAATGAATTTCATGTACCGGTTGTTACATATAATGTCAGCGGTGAATATTCAATGGTCAAAGCAGCAAGTGCAAACGGCTGGATCGATGAAAAATCAGTTGTCATGGAAATGTTAACGGGAATGAAACGTGCAGGCGCAGATTTAATTATTACTTATCATGCGAAGGATGCTGCGCGTTGGTTAGTTGAAAAATAAGGATTCAGAATAATACATAGGAAGAGGGATTATATGCGCTCTTATAATCGTTCAATTGAAGCGTTTCAAGAAGCGAAAACATTAATGCCAGGCGGAGTAAATAGTCCAGTTCGTGCCTTTAAATCGGTGAACATGGATCCAATTTTTATGGAAAGAGGAAAAGGCTCAAAGATTTACGATATCGATGGCAATGAATATATTGATTATGTTCTTTCATGGGGACCGCTTATTTTAGGACATTCCAATGATGCAGTCGTAGAGGCTTTAAAGAAAACGACAGAATCAGGGACAAGCTTTGGGGCCCCGACTCTTTTAGAAAATAAACTTGCCCGGTTAGTACAAGAACGGGTGCCGTCCATTGAAATGATTCGGATGGTATCTTCAGGTACAGAGGCGACGATGAGTGCTCTTCGTTTAGCACGAGGGTATACCGGAAGAAACCTCATTTTGAAATTTGAAGGCTGTTACCATGGCGCTTCTGATTCATTGTTGATCAAAGCCGGTTCTGGTGTCGCTACATTAGGGCTTCCAGACAGCCCAGGTGTTCCAGAAGGTGTCGCCAAAAATACGCTAACCGTTGCTTATAATGATCTTGACGGCGTGAAATATGCATTTGAACAATATGGAAAAGACATTGCGGCAGTAATTGTTGAACCTGTTGCAGGGAATATGGGTGTTGTTCCGCCACAACCAGGATTTTTAGCAGGATTACGTGAGCTTACAACGGAGAATGGGGCTTTGTTGATTTTTGATGAAGTCATGACGGGCTTCCGTGTTGGATATAACTGTGCACAAGGTTATTTTGGGATTACCCCTGATATTACTTGTCTTGGAAAAGTACTCGGTGGTGGTCTGCCGGTTGGTGCTTATGGCGGTAAAGCTGAAATTATGGAAAAAGTCGCGCCAAGTGGTTCGATCTATCAAGCCGGTACGTTATCCGGAAACCCGCTTGCAATGACAGCTGGCTATGAAACGATTAGCCAATTGAAGCCGGAAAACTACGTTGAGTTTGAACGTAAAGGCGATAAATTAGAAGCAGGAATTAAAGCCGCTGCAGATCAATACGGCGTACCAGTAACGTTTAACCGCGCAGGTTCGATGATCGGATTCTTCTTTACAAATGAAGATGTAATCAACTATGATGTTGCAAGAAAATCTGACCTAGAATTCTTTGCACAGTACTATAAGGAAATGGCCGATAACGGCATCTTCCTTCCTCCTTCTCAATTTGAAGGATTGTTCCTATCGACAGAGCATAGCGACGAAGATATTGATAAAACGATACAGGCAGTTGAAATTGCCTTTTCTACGTATAAAAAGTAAAAGAGTGAAAGCCAGTCACCTATTTTAAGGGAGGACTGGCTTTTTTCGTTCACCTAAATATTTAAGTGAAAAATCATAAAACCTTCCTTTTGTTCATAAAGTGTAATGACACAGTGATAAACGTGATGGAATAGAAGGGAGGAGTCGCTTTGTCACAAGATAATCATTCCTATTTACGATTTTCATTAGAGGAATCAGTTTGGTTCCAAAAAGGACAGGAAGTAGATGATTTAATTTCGATCTCGCTTGATCCCGATATTACCATTCAAGAGAGCGATCAATATATAACGATAAAAGGATCATTGGAATTATCAGGCGAATATTCCCGCGAGGAAGATGAGAGCGTTGAAGCGGACTATGAAGACTTTTTTACGAATAATCCGAGAACTGTGCAATTAGTAGAGCTAAGAGAAGATGAAGGAACTTATGCGTTCACCCATCAATTTCCTGTGGAGGTAACGATCCCAAAAAATCGGATTCAAAACTTGGAAGAAATCGATGTCAGGGTCGAAACGTTTGATTATGCATTTCCAGAAAACAGTTGCTTACGATTGACTGCTGATTTAATGATCATTGGCTTATATGACGACCAACAGAATGAGTTTGATGAGCAGGAAGCAGTTGAGATTGAAATTGAGGAAATTGAGGAACTCGATGACGACCCACCAACGTTTAGCGATGAGCACGAGGATTTTACACCTTATTTAAGACCTGAAATTCCTGAAATTGATATCAATGAAGTTTATCAGTCATCACAAGTGGAAAGAAACATGGAAGACAGTGAGGAAGATGTAACGGCTTTCTCTAAACCAGATATATTTGAAGAAGAAACTGACGAACTTTATGAACCATTTGAAGTAGAAGCTAGAAAAATCCCGCAAGAAGAGGAAGAGAAAGTCGAAGTAGACCAACCCTTTACGGAAAAATATCCGGATATTTCTTTAGTTCGAGATGAGGAAGAAGAAAGTTCTACTGTTGAACCGATAGCACCCGTTTTAGAAGAAGTAAGAAAGGAAGCTCCAGTACAGGAACAACCAATAAAGGAAGCTCCAGTACAGGAAGCACCGATTCTTAAAGAAGAAACTGGGGATGTGGAGGCCGTTCCAGAAATTACGTTTACGCCTCAACAAAGTACCGAAGAAAAAGCGGAAGATTTCTGAGGGAAATGAGGAAGTGCTCCAACAAGAAGAGGAAGCCCCACCGGCAAAAGGGAAAAAGAAGCCGGGTAAAAAGTTAAAAAACAAGCAGTCCATTACCTTATCAGAATTTTTTGCCCGTAAGGAAGAAGAAGAGCATACGAAATTAAAAATGTGCATCGTTCAGAATGGAGATACACTTGAAGTTCTATCTGAACGTTATGAAGTATCGACGTCTCAAATCCAAAGAGTGAATCAAATGGAGTTAAATCAAGACATATATGAGGGGCAAGTCCTTTACATTCCAGTCCCACAAGAACAAAGGTAAAATCCCCAATTAGGACAGAGGGATATAATGAGAGACTCTAATACAACTCAAAAGGCGGCCGCAATATTACAAAATTATGGGCTTGAGCTTACTTTTACCGAATCGTTTGGAAAAATTGAAAAGGTCTATACGAATCAAGGTGTTTATGCGTTAAAGAAAATCAATGCGGACCATGGGATTGATTTTATCAAGTATATTCATTCCTTATATCAATCTGGATACAATCGGATTGTCCCGATTTATCCTACTTTAGATGGCCGCTATGGGGTTCTTGTTGATCAAGAATTATATTACTTAATGCCGTGGCTTCCCAATGATGAAAAAGGGGATCAATCTAAATTATTTCGTGAGCTGGCTCGACTTCATAGTCTTTCTGCTCAGGAAGTGAAGGTGAACAGCGAGGATCGAAAAGTCCATTATGAAAAATCGATTGAAGAGTTAGAACGGGAAGAAGAATTCATTAACGAGTTGATGGATGAATGCGATAAAAAGATTTACATGTCGCCATTTGAACTGTTGTTCTGTTCTTATTATCATACAATTAAGCATGCATTGTCGTTTTCGAAACGAAAATTGACTGAGTGGTATGAAATAACAAAAGAGAAAGACAAAGCGAGAATCGTCATTGTCCACGGGAAGTTGTCGAATGACCACTTCCTATTCGATGAAAAAGGCTATGGGTATTTTAGTAATTTCGAAAAATCAACAATCGGTTCTCCGACTCATGATTTATTACCATTTACTGTTAAAACATTAAGAGGTTATCCAAAGCAATCGGAAGAACTTGTTGAATGGCTCTATACGTATTTTAAGTTTTTCCCATTCAAAGAAGAAGAGATGGGATTATTTCACAGCTATTTAGCGCAGCCGTCTTTTATCATTAAGACATCGGAGAAGCTATTTCGAAAAGGGAAAGAGCGAAATGAGCGAAAAGCTGTCAAAAAGCTGCAAAGAGAATTTTGGCTCTTAAAAAATATTGAATATGTCGTTTCCCGAATTGATGAAATCGAAAGACATAAAAAAATGCAGCAGCAACAAGAAGAAGCCCAGAATGAGTAACATTCTGGGTATTTGTTTTTGGGCTAAATTAAATCGAGATGAAAGGCAGTCGCAATTAAGACGAGAACCACTAATAAAAGAATATCAAAAGTTGTCGGCAGCAGCAGTGTGCGAATGCCTTGAAATACACAAACAGGAATAATAAATTGCTGGCAAACGCTTCTTGTCTTTCTTAACCAAGGGGGAAGCGTATATGGATTGTATCGTTTCAAGGATCTCATCCCTTTCACATAGGCTTATAATTATCCTATGATTAAGAAAAAAGATGGGTGCCTACATATTTTAACTGCATTGATCTCACCACTTCTATAAGTGGTGAGATCAATGGAAACTTTTATCCAATTTAGCAGGGGTTTAACCTTGGCTGAATGAAGTTAAAGCCTTTGGCAGAGACATGCGATTTTCAAAGGAAAGAATCCTTTCGCGAGCTCGATAAAATCTGGGCGCAAATTCGCCAAAGTGAATTTGATATATGGTGTCAATTACAACAACAAAATACTGACATATTAAGTATAAACAACAAAAAATAAGGCAAACCTTATTGACGACAAGACTGTTTTTTCGGTAGTATTAGTAGTGATAAATACATACAAGCATTGACAGGGAAGAGTACAATGATTTTTGCTTCAAAGAGAGGAAGCCATTTGCTGGAAGGTTTCTAAGCAGAACCATTGGAAGTCACCCTCGAGCTTCTTTTGCGAACGAACGTAGGTTTCAGTAGTAAGAGACGGAACAGCCGTTATCGATTTAAGTGCCAGCAAAGCGTATTTTTGCTGGAAAAAAGGTGGTACCGCGAACTCAAGCTCCATTCGTCCTTTTATGGCGATGGGGTTTTTTAGTGCTCAAAAATAGAGGAGGATCAGGAACAATGGAACAAAATGAATTAACAATGCCAACAAAGTATGACCCGCAATCAATTGAACAAGGTCGATACAAATGGTGGTTGGACGGAAAGTTTTTTGAAGCGAAAGACGATGAAAAGAAACAACCATACACAATTGTGATCCCGCCCCCAAACGTTACGGGGAAACTTCATTTAGGACATGCATGGGATACAACCTTGCAAGACATTTTAACAAGAATGAAACGAATGCAAGGCTATGATGTTCTATGGTTACCAGGGATGGACCATGCCGGAATTGCGACTCAAGCGAGAGTTGAAGCTCAATTACGTGAGGAAGGAAAAAGCCGCTATGATTTAGGGCGTGAAAAGTTCCTTGAACAAACATGGGCGTGGAAAGAAGAGTATGCCGGGTTTATTCGTGAACAATGGGCAAAACTTGGGCTTGGCTTAGATTATACTCGTGAACGTTTTACAATGGATGAAGGTCTTTCAAAAGCGGTAAATGAAGTTTTCGTAAAACTATATGAAAAAGGCCTAATATACCGCGGGGAATATATCATTAACTGGGACCCGGCAACGAAAACAGCTCTTTCAGATATTGAAGTGATTTATAAAGATGTTCAAGGTGCTTTCTACCATATGAACTATCCATTAGCAGATGGTTCAGGGTCAATCGAAGTTGCTACGACTCGTCCAGAAACAATGCTAGGTGATACTGCTGTTGCTGTTCACCCTGAAGATGAACGTTACAAACATTTAATCGGAAAAACAGTGACTTTACCAATTGTCGGCCGTGAAATTCCAATTGTTGCCGATGATTATGTTGACATGGAATTTGGCTCAGGTGCGGTGAAGATTACTCCTGCGCATGATCCGAATGACTTCGAGATAGGAAACCGTCATAATTTAGAACGCATCTTAGTGATGAATGAAGATGGTTCGATGAATGCGAATGCTGGTAAATACCAAGGCATGGATCGTTTCGAATGCCGGAAGCAAATCGTGAAGGATTTACAAGAGCAAGGGGTGCTTTTCGAAATTGAAGATCATATGCACTCTGTTGGACACTCGGAAAGAAGCGGTGCTGTCGTTGAACCTTATCTTTCAACGCAATGGTTTGTCAAAATGCAGCCACTTGCTGATGCAGCGATTGAACTTCAAAAAGCAGAAGGAAAAGTAAACTTTGTTCCTGAGCGGTTTGAAAAAACATACTTACGTTGGATGGAAAACATTCGTGACTGGTGTATTTCTCGTCAGCTTTGGTGGGGTCACCGTATTCCAGCTTGGTATCATAAAGAGACAGGCGAAGTGTATGTTGGCAGAGAAGCACCAGCCGATCTTGAGAATTGGGAACAAGACAATGATGTATTAGATACTTGGTTCAGTTCAGCACTATGGCCATTCTCAACATTAGGCTGGCCAGATCAAGACGCAGCAGATTTCAAGCGTTATTACCCAACAGATGCACTTGTAACAGGTTATGACATCATTTTCTTCTGGGTATCCCGGATGATTTTCCAAGGAATTGAATTTACGGGCGAGCGTCCATTCAAAGATGTTCTGATCCACGGTTTAATTCGTGATGCCGATGGCCGTAAAATGAGTAAATCATTAGGTAACGGAATTGACCCAATGGATGTCATTGATCAGTACGGTGCGGATTCACTGCGCTACTTCTTATCAACGGGTTCATCACCTGGACAAGACTTACGTTTCAGCATGGAAAAAATTGAGTCCACTTGGAACTTTGCCAACAAAATTTGGAATGCTTCTCGTTTCGCATTAATGAATATGGCTGGCTTGAAATTTGAGGAAATCGATCTTACCGGTGAAAAGTCAGTTGCTGATAAATGGATTTTAACGCGCTTAAATGAAACGATCGAACATGTAACAAGACTATCTGACCGCTATGAATTTGGTGAAGTCGGACGTGCTCTTTATAACTTCATTTGGGATGATTTCTGTGACTGGTATATTGAAATGGCGAAACTGCCGCTTTATGGCGAAGACGAGGCAGCGAAGAAAACGACTCGTTCGATTTTAGCTCATGTATTAGATAACATCATGCGTTTAATGCATCCATTCATGCCATTTATTACAGAAGAAATTTGGCAAAACCTTCCACACGAAGGCGAGTCCATTACCGTTGCAAAATGGCCTGTAGCAGATGATTCTCTAACAGATGTAAAAGCAGCCGAAGAAATGAAGCTTCTCGTTGAGATCATCCGTTCCGTTCGTAATAGCCGTGCGGAAGTGAATACACCGTTAAGCAAGAAAATAAAAATGATCGTAAAAGCGAAAGATACTGAAGTTCTCTCTATTTTAGAGAAAAATAAAGCCTATCTAGAACGCTTCTGTAACCCAGAAGAATTGGTGCTCTCAACAGAGGTATCAACACCAGACAAAGCGATGACATCAATCGTAACAGGTGCAGAAATTATTCTTCCGCTTGAAGGTTTAATTAACTTAGATGAGGAAATCGCTCGTCTAGAAAAAGAATACGACAAACTAAATAAAGAAGTGGAGCGCGTTCAGAAGAAATTAAGCAACGAAGGCTTCGTGAAAAAAGCTCCAGAAAAAGTGATTGAAGAAGAAAAAGCAAAAGAGAAAGATTATACTGCAAAACGAGCAGCCGTACAAGAACGTTTAAAAGAATTAAAAGGCGAATAGAGGGGGCATTTCCCCATTACGTTAATACTTTAACTTCCTTCAGCAAATGCTTTTGTACGAAAGCTTGCGACAGGTACAGAAGTCTCCCACATCTATAAGTGGCGGGATGAATGCAATCAGTGGGGGTTCAAAGCCTAGCTGAATGAAGTTGAAGCCTCCGGCGGATGTCCAGATTTTATCGAACAAGTTCGATAAAATCTGGGCGCAAGTTTGCCGAAGTGAATTTGATTAAAGTGGGGTCTGATCCCACTGTAAGGAGACGACAACTATGTTTCAGACATACGATGAGGCACTTCATTGGATCCATTCAAGGCTGCGGACAGGGATTAAACCTGGCCTGAAGCGAATGGAGTGGATGCTGGAAAAATTAAATCATCCTGAAAAGAAGCTAACCTGTGTTCATATCGGCGGAACGAACGGAAAAGGCTCAACGGTGACCTATTTGCGCTCGATTCTGGAAACTGCCGGTTATTCAACAGGAACTTTCACATCTCCATATATTGAGCAATTTAATGAACGAATTAGTATTAATGGCAGGCCGATTCCGGATGAGGACATCGTGAAATTGGCCAATGTGATTTATCCGCTTTCTGTAGAGATGGAAGAAACGGAACTAGACGGACCTTCTGAATTTGAAATTATTACGATGATGGCGATTTATTATTTTGCTGAAATCCATCCGGTTGATCTGGCAATCTTTGAAGTCGGATTAGGCGGACGCTTTGATTCAACCAATGTAATCCATCCTTTACTAGAGATCATTACAAACATCGGCTTAGATCATGTTCAATTTCTCGGCAGTACCTATAAGGAAATTGGCTTTGAAAAGGCAGGAATCATCAAAAAAGGGACAAGTTTAATTACGGCTGTCGATCAACCGGATGCACAAGATGTGATCTTGAGTCGAGCAAAAGAACTAGAAGTCCCTGCCTTTTTATTAGAGCGAGATATTCTTCTTGAAGATCATGTATCGATTCCAACGGGAGAATCCTTTACATGGAAGGACGGGCATACTACTTTATCGGATCTGCAAATTTCAATGTTTGGCAAGCACCAAACGAAAAATGCCGCACTTGCTGTGAAGGCAGCGCTCGTATTGGAAAAAGACCATTCTTTTAAAATCGAAGAAAATCATATCCGTGAAGGCCTCAAAAATGCCTACTGGCCGGGACGGTTTGAAATCCTTTGCTCAAGAACCAATGATTGTGATTGACGGTGCTCATAATGAAGAGGGAGTCAACGCTCTAGTAGAAGAACTGAACAAACGATATCCCTCGAAGAAAAAGAAGCTTGTCTTCTCTGCACTCGCCGATAAAAAACTGGATAAAATGATTCATAAACTAGACGAGGTTGCGGATAAAATTACGTTTGTTAGTTTCGATTATCCTCGTGCCACCCCAGCTGAGGAACTGCAAGCATACAGTCATCATGAGCAGAAAAGCTTTAACGATGATTGGAAACTGGCAATAGGGGAAGAAGTACGGTCTCTAGAAACCGATGAAATCCTCGTTGTCACAGGCTCACTCTATTTTATCTCCGTTGTGAAACCATATTTAGCGAATCTAATTTAGGCATAAATACGTAAAACCAAGAACATTGTACAACTCGTACAGTGTTCTTGGTTTTTTTAGGGAAAATTTCAACGTTGATAGTGGTCAACTCTATTAAAGATAAGGCAGTCATTACACTTATTATCTATCATCCCAAATCTCCAAATAAACAGAGATTGATTGTTTTTAGTGAACTTGTCACAGAAAAGACATTAGATAGGAATGAGTTTGTTAAGCTGTTAAATTAATAAATAGGAGAGTTCCAGGTTCATTCAGCACCTATTCTCTTTTACTATTTTTTAATTTTCTGCTTGAATTTCTCCATTCATTCGTTCATGATATGAGGGTAAATACGAATTGAATATTAACAAGAAAAGAGGGGGAAACGGATGAAACGTATTCTTTTTTTACTAGCTGTGCTCTTGTTAGCTATAACTGGTTGTCAACAAAATGATACGTCACAAGAGAAAGATACAGCAGAGACGAAAGATGAAACAAAGTATGAAGACTATGTGTATAAAAAGTACGATCTCGATGTGAACGATAAAGTAAAACTAGGCGAAAACGATGCCAAGAACACATTCGTACTTGCTTTTGATTATTCCTGTCCATGGTGTCATAAGTGGATGATGGAAGTTTTACCAGAAATAGAGAAGACGTATATTAACAATGGACAGGCCAATTATGTCGGCCAACCTCTTGTTTTGTTAGACCAGACTTCACTGCAATTATCCCATGTTGATCATTTTATCGAAAAAAATAACCCAGAAAAGCTCTACGAATTTCAACTTCGAATGGCAAATGATGCAGAACAAGAGAACTTTGGAACGGAAGAATATATAATTGATATCCTTTCAGAATATGGAATAAACACGGACTTAGAAGAATTGGAAAAAAACAACCCGGATCCGATCTCGATTACAAGAAACTACACAAAAAACTTCGATGTACAATTTGTCCCAACTCTTTATATCAATGGAATTAAAGTCTATAATGCTTTTAATCTAGAAGAAATCAGGAAGATCATCGATGGGGAAATTAAAGAAAATGATGTAATCAAGGTTCCAGTGAGTGAGAAATAACTTTTATAATATATGGGCGTAAATAACTAGTAAAGCAGCTTACTTCATAATGAATGAATATGAAGTAAGCTGTTTTTATTGTTTTTGGCAATTTATAATTGGCAATATTAACATTAAAATTCGATAATAAAGGTATTGTTCCGAAACTATCACCAATATATGACAAACAATTAAGAATTGGAAAGAAATCAATGATCGAATTAGTGCTTAAGAAATATCCATAATTTAGTAATAAGCGGTATTGGTATTCTACTTTATTCATGGAAAATAACATGATAAAATGTAGTGAAGACGGAATTTAAAGACAATTTTACTGTTATAAAAATAGGTCAATAGTTGTGTGAGTAACTTGGAGATTATGTCAACCTTGGTATACTTTTACCGTTATTATTATTCTATAATATTAATAAAATATGGATGCTGAGAAGAATGACTTGTATATGGGCACCTAAGTCATTCGGAGCAATGAAACCGGCCTTTACTGAAAGTGATTAATCTATTAAGCAATGGATTGATTTTGTAAAGGTAATTTTTTATGATTTTAAGAGCCTGGCTATGGCTCTTAAAATAAAAATAATTCTAGTAAAAACAAAAGGGAGGATACGGTCAACAATGATCAAAAAACTTTGTGAACTTAAAATTGAAGTTCACAAAAAATCAGAAGGGTTTAACTCTTATTGAGTTGGTTGTTGTTATTGTTATTTTGGGGATAATTGCGGCGATTGCGATACCTATGGTATTGAGTAATCGAGATGATGCAGCA
>CAWBCW010000031.1:0-42289 GCA_963787345.1 uncultured Bacillaceae bacterium
AAGAAACACCCTAAAAGGTAAACAATTCTACTCTTGACGTAGAGTAGGATTGTTTACCTTTTTAAAGAGTTACTCATTTAGCATTCTGCAAAACTCGATATGATTCGGGTGATGAAAGTGGCACCCAAAATCGCATAGTTCTGGGTCAAGAGACCTGTCCCACTATAAAAACAGCAGCACTAACTGCGGAATAAAGGTGATTATCAATAGGACAACCAACATCGAGACGATATAAGGAACCACTGCTTTCGATAGCGGTCCCATGGGAACACCGGAAATACTGGAACCGACAAATAGGTCGACTTCAACCGGTGGTGTAAAATAGCCAATCGCTAGATTCACAATCATAATGACGCCAAAATGGACAGGGTCAAAACCTACTTGGATCACAATCGGTAGTAAAATGGGTGTTAAAATAATAATCGCTGCAAGTGGGTCCATGAACATCCCAACAATCAGCAATAAGACGGTAATTAATAAAATAATCACGGTTGGATTCGTGGATATACCTGTTAACCAATCCGCAATTTTCGTTGGAATCTGCTCAAGAGTTAATAACCGCCCAAATGCATTCGCTGTACCAACAATGATAAGCACCGCTGCTGTCGTAAGCGCCGAATCGTAAATAACCTTTGGTAATTCCTTAAATGGTAGCTCACGATAGACAAATAAAGCCACGAACAAACCATACACGACAGCAACAACAGCCGCTTCGGTTGGCGTGAAATAACCACCGTAAATTCCACCTAAGATAATAACTGGAATCAATAATGCCCATTTGGCATCCCAAATCGCTTTTCCAATTTTCTTCAACGATGTTTTTTCATCTATCCCTTTGTAACCCATTTTTTTCGAATAATACCAAGCCCAAACCATCATCGCCAAACCTACCAAAATCCCTGGAACAATACCAGAAATAAATAAGTCCCCAACAGATACACTGGCTGTCACACCAAACATAACCATCGGAATACTTGGAGGGATAATGATTCCAATCGAGCCTGCTGCAGCGACAGTCGCTGTAGCGAACCTACGATCATAGCCTTGCTGGACCATCGCAGGAATCATCACGCCGCCAATCGCTGCAACGGTTGCAGGACCAGAACCGGAAATCGCCGCGAAGAACATACATGTAATAATCGTTGCAATCGCAAATCCCCCTGTTTTGTTTCCCACTAAAGCATTCGCCACGCGAAACAAACGTTCAGAGATTCCTCCTTTTCCCATGATTTCTCCTGCCAAAATAAAGAATGGCACAGCCATCAATGGGAATGAATCCACAGAAGTAACCATCTCTTTCGCCAGAAACTCCAACGGCATATTGCCAGCAAAGAGAATCGTAACAAGAGTCGCTAGCCCAATAGCAATTCCAATCGGTACACTTAATATTAATAAAAGGGCAAAACTGCCAAATAAGACCGCTGTTGTCATCACTTAACCTCCTTATGAACGAGTGAACGAACAATGCTCACTTGGTTTTGAACTAAGCGAATGAGTGTCAAGCCCATTCCAATAGGAGTTGCCATATACACATAACCCATTGGTATTCTAATGGCTGCTGATCTTTGGCCAAATTGTAATAATTGATTCGCAATCTCCGTTCCATAAATAATGACAAAAATAGCAAAAGCCATAAAAAATAGATTCACAATAAAGTTTAAAATCATTTGCCCCTTTTGATTCAACAGCAGTAAAAAGGCATCGATCCTCACATGCTTTTGTTCTTTGACCCCCAAACTAATTCCTATATAGATCATCCAAATAAAGCAATAACGGGCTAATTCTTCTGACCATGACAGAGAACTACCAAACTGTCTCATCATTACCTGCAAAAAAATAACACTAACCATTATGACAGAGAAAAAGACCAAGAAAACTTTTTCGGTATTTTCATCTAACCAGTGAATGACTTTCATCGTAACATCTCCTCCGACTTCCTATGAAAAAAAAGACTTTGTTGAGGAACAAGCCTCCCCAAAGTCTTTTTTCAAAAGTGCCCCGTATTACTGAACACTTTCAATTCTTTCTACCAAATCACCATATTTGGAAGCATGCTTATCATAAACCGGTTGAACCGCATCACGGAATGCTTTCAAATCAATCTCACTCTCAGGAACAATCTCGACTCCCTGCTCAATCAACAGCTCTTGATACCCTGACTCTAAATCTTGAGAAATTTGACGCTGTTTACCCGCGAATTCTTTTCCCAGATCGATCATAACTTTTTGGACATCTTCTGGTAATGATTGATACAACTCCTCATTCATCACGAGAGTCGCAGATGAATAGTACAACCCAACTTCGGAGAATTGCTTCGATTGCTCATAAACATTAGTCGTATAGTACACACCATAAGAGAAGTCTGACCCATCAATCGTACCTTGCTGCAAGCCACCATAAACTTCTGGGAAAGCCATTGGTGTTGCATTCGTTCCTAGCGCTGAGAACGTATCTAATAAAAGCTCACTTTCAATCGCTCGCATTTTTAATCCTTTTAAATCTTCAGGTGTTTTCACAGGCTTCTTACTATTAGCCAGATGACGTTGACCATTTTCCCAAAAGGCAATCCCTTTAATGTTAGCCTCTGACATTCCATCTAAAAGCTCCTGACCAATTTCCCCATCTAGTGTTTTGTAAGCATGATCTAAATCCCTAAATAGGAAAGGGAATTCAATGACCGCTACCTGAGGAGCAAAGTTCGTCACAACTCCAGTTGTAATTAAGCTCATATCAAGCGTTCCTAATTGAACACCTTCGAGCAACTCACGCTCGCCACCTAATGCACCATTTCCAAAGATTTCGAATTTAACCTGTCCATCTGTTGCTTCTTCAACAGCTTTCGCATATTCTTCAAACCCTACAGAATAGGCTTGTCCGTCTGGAGAAATATGTCCTACCTTAATTGTGATCGGCTCTCCATCTTGACCAACGGATCCATTATTGTTTGATCCTTCCTTTGCTCCACCGCCACAGGCTGTCAGCACGAATAAGCTAACAATCGTAGCAATCGTTAAAAATAACTTAATCCCCTTCAACATCGTCTACCCCTTTTTTAATATAATATAAATCTATGATTCTTTAATGCTTAAAAGCGAATATGTGATAAAGTTATTGACTATTATATACGAAATTATCAGAACTTGCACTAATATTTTAATATTTTCCTATAAAGAACTTGTCACAGTGACGCCCCGAAAAATCTTGTTTCACAGAATGTTTCACAGAATAATTTTAAATCGATATTTAGGAATGAAGGGAGGTGACAGTAAGGGCTCTCTATTATGTAATTAATAGAGAGCCCTTACTGTCACAATATTGTCATGAATTTGTTGCTGAACTAGGCAGGAAGTGAAAGGTTGAAAAAGAATAGTATATTAGAATATCCTTGTGCATAGTTATCTCCATCCGACTTTTCTACAAGTAACTCCTCTATTAAAGCTTTTTGTATCAATTTTTAATAACTTATCCCCACTCATCCGTCTCGATCATCGGTGGCGGTTCTTATCCAAGACCGGGCGAAATTTCTCTTGCCTCTTATTGCCTCATGACCAACCATTATCATCTACAAATCCGTTCAAAAGAGGCTAGCCTTTCTAAAGTTATGGCTCTCATCAATAAGCGATATGCAAATTATTATAATATAAAGTATAAATTAAGCGGTCATGTATTTGAAAAACGTTTCTATGACAAATTGATAGAAGACAAGGAAGGCATGCTTGCGGTGAGTCGATATATTCATTTAAATCCAGTTGAAGCAAAAATGGTTAAAAAACCAGAAGATTATCCATGGAGTAGCTATTTATTATTTCATAATCACCGAATATCACCACCTGCTTTTATGAGTGTGGAACATATTCTTGGTTATTATTTGGGGACAGAAGAAGAGAAAAGGAAGAAGTAATGAAAGAGTTTTGTGTTATAGTATTAAAAATTCGGAGGTAATTAATGGATGATGATAAAATGAATTGTTACAGTTCAGTTGACCACCAAGAGAACACGAGTGTTAGCGCCATCCAGGTGGGTTAAAAGAAGAATTAGAACCAATTAATAATCGTTTAGAATGATATTGAAATAAACGTGAAAGATCTATAATAGAAGATGTGTAAAGATATTGAAATAAACGTGAAAGATCTTAATAAAGATGTGAAAGATATTAAAATAAACGTGAAAGATCTTAATAAAGATGTAAAAGATATTAAAATAAACATGAAAGATCTTAATAAAGATGTGAAAGATATTGAAATAAACATGAAAGATCTTAATAAAGATGTGAAAGATATTAAAACTGGACAAGAAAAACTTCAAAAAAACATCATCGAGAGTCTTGGACAATACACTGAGAAAATCGCTGATCATGTTGATGATAAAACAGGAGTATTGAATAAACGTGTTTATGCTGCAGAAACAGAGATTCAACGATTAACTAGACAATAAAGGAAGCTCGGGATTTGTCACAGGGACGCCCCGAAAAATCTTGTTTCACAGAATGTTTCACTAGATGATTATAATATACAAGAAAAGGAGAGTGATCATAATTTATGATTTACTCTCCTTTTCCTTTTTATGTATATGCTTTAGAATATTATTTGTAAATATCTCCCCGAGGTCCGATGTCTAATACAATAATAATCAATGAGATTGATTTTATTTTATTATACGCAATAAAGCATTCATTGATAAGTGGATGAACTGTATTTGACAATGAAGAAATTAGATCTTACGCAAAGTTAATGATACTCCAAAGCCATCTTCTTTAAATGCTCTCTAGATCTCTTAATGGCGGCCTCGAGGTCAAAGGCTTTTCCCAACACCCATTGATTCTTCATCCTCCTGATTGGGATAATAGGAAACGGCATGATACCTTCCATTTTCAAGTTTGTATACTTCTGTTTTCACCATTTTACCTGTTGAATCTTTCCTCTTGATCATGGAGCACTCATTAAAGCTCTTTTCTCAAACTTTGTTGCTTTTGGATAGAAAAAAAGCTGATTATTCTTGTACTCACGTTGGTATTGGACTTTACTTTTGAGAAAAGAGTTGCAAATTTTATATAAAGGTAGACAATAGCTTATTTCCAATAATTTTTATAACTATTAGGTGGAAAGGCAGTTTCCATGATCCCGTCTTCCCCAAATATTTATCAGTGAGAAAAATTAGGATAAGATCAATGTTATAATTGAGGAAAAAGATTGTAAAGGGGAATTGTTATATGCAAAAGCAAGTGTTTTATACAGCGGATTCTACCGAATTTGAGAAGTATTTTTTTGAAGATAAATTATTGGATTTTCCTAAGTATTTGACTTTTTTACAAACATATTTGGAAAGTAGGGACGAATCCATCAAATTTATACAAACCTTTATCCATATAGAATCTAAAGATGGGGAAAAGGACGATGTATTAACAGTAGAAACTGTATTTTTCGATCAAATCAAGTTTTTACGTATTTGGGGTGTAAAAGATATAGAAACTGGTGCTGTTTTAAAAGTGACATTAGAGTTGATCAATCCAGATACCAAGCAAATAGAAGAAGATTATACGATTATTGAAAATGGTATAGACTTTTTCCTTGCAGCAATTCCCGAACAATAAAGGTAAAAGTAAGTGAAATATTGCGGACACATCGCAGGTTTCCTGATATTTTCCAAATATAAGGCTCTGTGGAGATAATAATCTCTGCAGGGCTTTTTATAATGAACATGGGGACAGTTCATGGAAACAGCGGGCATTGCCCTCCGTTCAATTTTGTGGTTTCATAAGCCTTGTTTTTAGAGCATAAAGGAAATAAAATTTGAATTTGCGGATGTAGCGAAAACGCATTGGGCCTATGGTTACATTAATAACCTTTATCAGAAAAATATGGTAAGCGGCGTAACATCAACTAAGTTTGCTCCAGAGAGAAATATTTCACGAGTGGAATTTGCTGCCATCCTTGGACGTGCTCTTGATTTACAAGCATCAGAAGGAAGTCAACCTTTTACAGATGTACCTAAATGGGCAGATAAAGAAGTAAAAGCACTATATGAAGCAGGAATTATAAAAGGGATTGGAAATCAATTATTTGACTCTGGAAGTGAAATTACTAGAGAACAAATGGCGATGATGACTGCTCGTGCTTATGAGTATGTAACAAAAACCCCTATCCAAGTAGTAAATGGGAATATGTATAACGATGATAATCTTATTAGTCGTAATGCTTTAGATGCGGTACAAAAACTCCACCAAACAGGAATTATAGTCGGAGGGTCAAACAACCAATTTGCACCGAAAACTCCAGCCAATCGAGCTCAAGCAGTAAAAGTGATTTCGGAATTACTGGATAAGAGTCAATCATAATAATTACCCGAAATTTTTGGTAGATAAAGAAGTGGACAAATAGAGTAGAATCAAGCTCTGTGCAGATAAATGATAGGTTCCCCTTTAAGTAACAGATTAAAAATAAAAATCTGTTACTTAAAGGGGATTTTTCTTGTGTCTAATCAAATATACGTCACAGGGAAGCCCTCCCTGAAGAATCTTGTTTCACAGGATGATTAAAATGTTCAAGAAAAGGAGGTTAATTATTTGAGAGATGATTAATCTCATTTTTGTTTTCTTGATTATTTTCTTAAGCATCTATATAACAAGTAAATTAAAACGTGGTCCATGTGCTTTCCCCAAATATTAGTTAAAACAACAATAAGTACCAAATGGATCAGCTATTTTTCTTGTTATAATAGATTTGTATATTAATAATTGGAATCTTGCTAGATAAATTCATATTAAATTAAAATTGGAAAAATATAAAGGATTGGAGGTGATCAAAATGATTCCGTTTGCTAAGTTTTTTCGTGTTTTTTTTATTGTGGTCATTATCATGAGTATGGTTTCTTCCTTTGTATTTGCTGCTAGTTTTTCTGATGTCGAGCCAAAATATGAAAAAGCGGTGGATTTTTTAGTGTCGAAAGGGATTAAGGGGAAAGAAGATGGCCGCTTTGGAACGCATGAACCTATTAAACGTGTTGATGCAGCTGTATTTGTCGTGAAAGCACTCGGGCTTGATACAGAATCAGCACCCTCTTCCGGTTTTACCGATGTACCAGAACGTGCGGAGAAAGAAGTCAATGCTTTGAAAGCCGCAGGGATTACAGATGGAAAAACGAAAACGACTTTTGCTTCACACGATTTAATTACCCGCGGTGAGCTTGCGATCTGGATTCAAAGAGGCTTTAAGCTTGAAGCTGGAAATCGTGAACTTGTTTTCGATGATGTTGGCGACCGTTATCAGGAAGCGGTATCTGCATTATTAGTCAGCAGGTATTACAAATGGAACGTCAAAAACGACTTTTGGAACGACCGATAACGCAAAACGTGGAGATTTTGCGATTTTTGTCTATAGAGCATCCCAAGTGAATAATGAAAAAGCCATGCCTGCTTTTAAAAGAATCGAAGCGATTAATGAAAGACAATTGGAGATCACCTTTGACAAGGCGCTTGATGTTGAACATGCAGCCCTATATTGAAAAGTCCGGAAATCAAATCGCTGTCTTTGATAAAGGGGCATCAGCTAAAACCGCTAACTTTGTTTCGGAAATGATCAGCTTCAGTGAGGATCGAAAAACAGCGATTGTCATTTTAAAACCAACGGACACAGCTCAACCAGACCAGGGACTGGATGAAGGGAAGGACTATCGGGTTGCTTTAATGAGCAGCTATCAGACCGATTTAATTTTCGCTGAAGTTGAAGTTGAATCCGATTGGCTCGTGCTTTTAAAAGGAATGGAAACTCCTGAAGTGACGGTCGATAAAGAACAAAACGATCTGATTGTGAAATTCGATCAACGGATGGATGAAGAGGCGAAAAAGCCTGGGAATTATGAAGTGTATGATCTGCATAGTGTGAAGGTAAATGGTGCACTTGGTAACGGCGAATGGGTAGATGCCACTGTGAAAACAGCTGTTAAGTTTGACATCAATCCAGGTGTTTTGTCGGCTGGAAAAACGTATAAAATAAGAGTCAATCCGAATTTAGAGTCAGAAAACGGCTCTAAAGTGCCAGCTTCTCAGCTTTTGACAACTTTTATGACACCATCCATTGCCGAAGCACAGCCAAAAGTGAAATTGGCACGGGTCACAGGGATGGATGAAATAACGGTGACATTTGATCGTAATCTGTCTGACTCGATTCCAGTGAATGTCTATCTGATTACGATTGGTAGATCAAACGGTACGACGATCGATGTTAAAGAAGTCAGCTTTCATGGTAAAAACTTAGTGTTGAAAGCAAATGAGGAAAATGCTTTTGCTGAAGGATTTACTTATACAGTAGCATTACCGTCCGGAATCGCTGTGAATAGCAATTTCTCAATGCAGTCAATAAGGATGTTAATAATATAAAAGCAGTAGGGGTTGAAAATAAAGCAGCTACTGAGGTAAGGGCTAAATTGATTCGCCAAACGTAGTCAAAAGGAAAAGGCTGACTTGCTTTTGACTTTTGACCAACAGGCAATGATCGAAAATGTAGCAGCGGGAGATATTAAAATTCAGAGTTATGGAAAGACGTTTCATATTGCTCAAGGAACTCCAGTCGAAGTATATGGAGAAGACCCTACAGGGAAAACATTGGTCGTTAAAGATGTGGCAAGTGCATTTGCCATGGACCTTAGCAGTGAAGAAGCGAAGGCTCTGACTAAATTTATTCCTGAAAGCGGCACATCGTATCAAGTGATCGTAGGGGAACATGTGGCAAAGTCGATCTCTCCTGTAGCGGAGAAGGATAAAAAGTCAAACCAAGCCCAATTAGCTGTTACTGTTGATGGTATTGATGTGGAAGCTCCTAAAATTGAGAAAGTCATCCTCCATTCAGCTGAGAAAATCACAGTTCATTTTGATGAAAGGATTATCGCTTCTGGATTGGGGGTTTCCGATATGAAAGTCGAAGGATTTATTCGTTCGGCTGGTGCCCGTTACGTCAAAGCTACATTAACAGGTCCGAGTACACTTGGATTCTCCGTAAGTGGGGATACATTAACGATCACACCTGCAAATGATTCGATTAAATTCCAAACAGGTGTCATAGAAAAGGATGCAACGATTCTATCCATCGGAGCGGATACGCTTAAAGATGAAAATGGGATTGTCAATGAAGGGATGGAGTATATCGTCAATGCGAATGATAAACACTTGTACGACCAATGCGGCTCCTATTATGATCGGAGCGAAACTAGTAGATGTTCCATCAGGTAGATTAGAAATGACCTATAGTGAGGCTGTGTATGCAAAGGGGAGTTCGGCGGCGGAGACAGCCAAGCAATTTAATGTGAGCGGTGCGGAGCGAAATCAATATGGAACACATACGAACGTTGCGGCTAATGTAGAAAATGCTAATCATATTTTTGAAGTAACATTTACTGACAAAACTTTTAAAGCAAAAGACTACTCTTCGGCCAAACTGATCTATACAAATAACAGCAACTATGCGATCCAAGATACCCAACAAAACCAACAAACAACAGGTCTTGTAAAAGGGATATTATATGAATGAAACAAGGGGTCCCGGCATTTTTAAAAAATATGATAATTTATCTCCAAAGATAATTATTTTTCTACTATAATAAGAATGGCAGAAGGACTCGTCTCTCTGCCCTAATCTACAATAGTGAGGCTATCAATTGTTTAAGGTAAATAAAAAGAAAAAATATTTGGCTGCAACGATTTCAACAGCAGTTGTAGCTTCAACTGCTATTACACTAGTACCTTATCACTCTATTGATGTTGAGGCTGCTAGTTTAACAGATATTTATTCAGATGCTTATTATTATGATGCGGTGATTGATTTAGTAGGAAAAGGTGTCATTCGAGGTTTTGAAGATGGAACTTTTCGACCCGGTGCATCCGTTACACGTCGTGATGCCGCAGCAATGATTGCAAGAGCTCTTGGTATTGATAAAAAGGTTTCTGCAGACCCTGGTTTTCATGACGTGAGCAAAAAGGATTCTTATTACTCTTCGATTGCTGCACTGGTAGAAGCTGGAATTGTCGATGGAGTAACCGAGAATTCTTTCCAACCAAAAAGAACGGTAACACGTGCTGAAATGTCAAAAATGGTTGCAAATGCTTTTAAACTTAAGACGGATTCATCTTCACCATCTGTATTTACAGATGTACCTAAGGGTAGTTGGTATTTTGAATTTACAAAGGCATTACTTGATAATGGAGTAACAGTGGGTAAAACGAACTACAACTTTTGCTCCAGGCGAAGATGTACTTCGTGGACAACTTGCTACATTTATCTATCGGGCACAAGGTAACAAGCTGGTCTTACCTGAAGATAAAACAGCACCAAAATTAGAATCCGCCACATTAATTTTTGGTGATCAACAAAAAGTGGCTACCCAACAAGGTGATTCTTGGGTCATTTCTTTATCAGGGTTGGACAATGAGGATAAGTTAATGGCGATTAAGGTTGATTCGAATGAGCCTGGTACAGCTACTATTTCCATCAGTAGTTTTTTAAGTAAAAAACAATCATTAGATAACAATGGTATTGGCTCATTTAATATAAAAACCTTAACAGGACTAGATGGAATTTCCGTCGAAACATTAAAGTCGCTATTAAATGTATATGGCTCCGATTTAACAGGTACGATTGCTGATCGTAGTAATAATTCAACAAGTATAAAAATAAAAATTACCGATTAAATTGAAGCTAAAGTAAAACCTGGACGAGAAACTTTCCAGGTTTTACTCATTCTATTGTTTTCCTCATAATAATTGAATACAGTTCTTTGTAAGCAATTATTTTTAGAGCCATTAATTCCTCTTCTATAAACTGAGTAGAGACTTCTTGGATTAATTCTTGTTTGGATGCCGTACCTTCCTTAAATCTCTTTACCATACTGTTATAACTTAATTTTCTCTATGTTCACCAAGGAATTTCTAGCAGTCACATTTAACATTTGAATTTAAGTTATTAGTTTTAGATAATTAATGGAACACTAAGTATATCTTTATTTCCATCAATACTAACAATACCATTTAACTTGAAATCATTGAAACGAGGGGACGGTTTCCTCCGTTTTTCTAATATCTTCGAACCCCAATTCTAGAAAAAAGTGATCGGGATTTTGTAATCATCAATTAAAAAATTGTAAATGTAGGGTATGAAAAGGTGCTTATCACCGATCAATAGTGACTCTAAAAACTAAATGTACGAAATCAGGATTTTGTTGAAAGTAAAATGTTAATATAGTATCATTTATTAGGTTTAAACATTGTATTTATACAGCCTAATGAGGTGGGTTTTCCCTTGATCTTTAATTCATTTGAATTTCTATTTTTATTTTTACCTATCGTTTTTATTGTTTATTTTCTTTTAAATAAAGTGAATTTTACGACGGCCAAGGTTTGGTTGTTTTTTTCCTCTATATTCTTTTATGGATGGTGGAATCCGAGCTATCTGCCTCTTCTTTTATCTTCTCTTGTTGGGAACTATTTCATTGGGACCATCCTAGGGAAAATGAATCATTCATTAAAGAAAAAGGTTTTATTAACTTTCGGTATTCTTTTTAATGCAGGATTAATTGGATACTTTAAATATTATGATTTCTTTATCACGAATCTTAATACCGTTTTACATACTGACTTGAGGGTCATGAATCTCGTTCTTCCACTAGCGATTAGTTTCTATACGTTTCAAAATATCGCTTATTTGGTGGACTCCTATCGGAATGAAACAAAAGGCTACAATCCTTTGAATTTTGGATTGTTTGTCTCCTTTTTTCCACAGCTCATTGCCGGGCCGATTGTCCAACATAGTGATGTGATGCCACAGTTTGAAAACAAAGAAAATCGTAAAATGAATTCAAAAAACATTGCGATTGGATTATTTGTTTTTGGACTGGGATTGTTTAAAAAGGTAGGGCTTGCGGATACTTTTGCAGAAACAGCGAATTTGGGCTACAGTGATCCAGCGGCTCTTACTTTTGTGGACTCTTGGATTACTTCCTTATCTTATACATTCCAGCTTTATTTTGATTTTAGCGGGTATTCTGATATGGCGATCGGAGCGGCACTGTTATTTAATATTAAGCTGCCGATGAACTTTAATTCTCCTTATAAAGCCTTAAGTATCGCGGATTTCTGGAGAAGATGGCATATGACGCTCAATAACTTTTTGACTAAATATATCTACTTTCCCTTAGGCGGTAGTCGAAAAGGAACGATTAGAACATACATCAATATCATGATTATCTTTTTTGTTAGTGGCGTTTGGCATGGTGCAGGATGGACGTTTATTATTTGGGGATTGTTACATGGGGTCGCTAGTGTGATCAATCGATTGTGGACTGTAGTAGGATTTAGACTACCAAAGCTATTGGCGTGGTTTATTACCTTCCAATTTGTGAATGCTTCCTGGGTTTTCTTCCGAGCCACATCTGTTACGGAAGCTGTAACGGTATTGAAAAGTATGATCGGATTGAACGGAGTGAGTCTGCCTTTAGGTTTGCAAGATACATTATTGAGCAAATTACAACTTCCTTATTATGACTTTACGTTAGGGGATCGTTTTTCTGCAAGTAGTTGGATTATTGCTGATTGCCTTTGTTGTGGTTCTATTTGCGAAAAACTCCATGTCTTACAGAGATCATTTCAAACCCAATTGGGCACAAGGCGATTTTTATTTCAGTATTAATCATTTACTCGGTCTTCCAATTACAGCAAGTTTCGGAGTTTTTATACTTTAATTTTTAGGATGAATGCCTATGTCTTACAAAAAGTTTATTATCGTTGTTTTTACCATATTTATTCTAGTTGTCGGGAGTGCAGCCTCTTTTATCTATTATATTGATCCGATGTGGACGTTTAATCATAGAAATGCGCATAATGACGTACAAACTGTTATCGATGAACGACAGCAAAAGACGAATCATCATTCATTTTCAGCCTTTTGACTATGATACGCTTCTGATTGGAAGCAGCCGTGGTACGTATATCAATCAGCATGACTTTGAAGGAATGAAGGTATACAATTTCTCGGCAAGTAATCTTTCTGTAAGAGAATATGAACCCTTCTGTAGATTTTGCAACGAAAGAAAATAAAAAGCCGTTTGAACGTGTCATCCTAGGCATTGATTTTTTTAAAACAAGTACAAATCAAAGCTCTACTCCATTAAGTTTGGATTCGCAAATGGCAAAAATGGAAGAACCTTTTTATCGTTATAAAAATTTACTATCATTCGATTTATTGCAATATGCGTATGATAATTACAAAATGTCGAAAAATAATAATGTGGTTCAAGACCGAAATTATAATCGCGATAATGTAGCAGACACGGTACGAATCGATTCTGAAAAAACGATTGAACAAACGAAGGAAAAGATTAAGAAGTTTCGAAAAGAATTTTATGGAGAATACATATGAGTATAACCCAGATTATAAAAAAGTATTGCTTCAATTAAAGGAAAAATATCCTGATACACAATTCATCATTTTCACAACACCGATTTCAACTCCTTTATTCCAGGCATTAGTAGAAGAAGGAAGATTAGCGGATTATGAGCAATGGCTTACAGATGTGATTGATGTATTTGGCGGTGTTTATAATTTCATGTATCCAAATACCGTCACAAATGATATTACGAATTATTTTGACGGTCATCATTTTTACCCTGAAGTAGGAACGATGATTGCTCACCGTATTGATGGGACATTAACAGGAGTTCCTGAAGATTTTGGCCAATATGTAACGAAAGAGAATCTAGAAGACCATCTTCGAAACGTGGAGCAAACATGGGGACTGAGTTCTCTTTTACCCTAAAAAATTCCAAATGTGAAACGATAGGCTCTGTGGAGAATGACAACTCTGTAGGGCTTTTGATTTTATGTATAATATTGCAAATATATTAAAATGAAAGAATTGTCGAATAAATTAAAAAATGTCCTAATATATGGATTTTTGGTCATGAAGTACCAGTTACAGATTCAAAAATTCCTGATAAGATAGGTTCATAGAGTTAGTTAGTTCGATTCATTCACAACAATCTATTTTAATAGAAATGATTTAAATTTAAATAATAATTGAATTGATAATGAAATAAAAAATATAAAAATTAATTATTTGGGGGAATTACTATAAATGTCTAAAATCCACTTCAAAAAATTACCGTAAATTTATCGCTAGTGCTGCAGCAATGGCTGTCGTAGCACCAATGGTAGCTCCAGTAGCAAGCTTAGCTGCTACAAACTTCACTGATGTTGAAGGTCAATACGTTGATGCAGTAGAATACTTAGCTTCTAAAGGGATCAAAGGTTACGGAAATGGAATTTTTGGAACTCATGATAATATTACTCGTCAAGATGCAGCTGTTTTTGTTGCTAAAGCTTTAGGTCTTGACACTGAAAAAGCACCAAATGCTGGTTTCACTGATGTAGCTCCTCGTGCAGTAGGCGCAGCAAATGCTCTTAAAGCAGAAGGAATTACAGCATGGTAAATCAGCAACAACTTTCGGCGGTGGAGATTTAATCACACGTGGAGAGCTTGCAAAATGGATTGCAGCTGCATTTGATCTTGAAGCGGGTAATGCTAAAAATCCATTTCTCTGATGTAGAAGGACATTATGTTGATGCTGTTAAAGCTTTAGTTGAAAATGAAATTACTTCAGGTAAAACAGCAACAAAATTTGGAACTCATGACAATGCCACACGTGGTCAATTTGCAGTGTTTGTTTACAAAGCTGCTAAAGTTGAAACGGATCCAGGTTCAATTGCTGTTAAAAGTGTAAGTGCGGTTAATGCTAAACAAGTTAAGTTGACTGGTTCAGCTTTAGATAAAGTTGAAGCTGCTCAATTATCTTTAGCAGGAAATAAAGTTCTTTCTGTAGTTGCAAATGAAGATGCAACAGAAGCTACAGTAACATTTGAAAAAGCTGTTAAATCTGGAGCAGAACAAACGCTAAAATTAACAGAAAAAGTTGAAGGCGAAGCTGATAAAGTTAGTGAATTTAAGTTCACTTATACACTAGTGGTTTCTTCAGTTAAAGCAGTTACAACTAGAATTGATGAAGCATAAAGATGCTCAATTCTTAAAATTCAACATTAATGGTGAAGCAACTGCTGCTGACGTAACTTACTTAAAAGATGCAGGGTATACTGTTGAATTCCAATCAACTAATCCATCTGTATTTGTAGATACAGCAACTGGTGAAATTGCTGAAGGAGCAGCTAAAGTTGCTGCTGGACAAAAATTCTCTTATAAAGTGGTTAGTTAAAAAAGGAGAAACAACGGTTGAATCTGAATTAGTTGAAGTTACTGTTGTTGATGAAAAAGCTGTTACTATCTGCTATTACTAGTTATGACCTTCTTACAAGTAATGATGTAGTTGTTAAGAGTGGTAAGATTACTCTTAGTGATTCAAATACAAGTATTGCAAACATCAAAGGTACTTTACTTGACGGTACTAAAGAAGCTTCTATTACTGATGCAACATTCAAATCTTCAAATCCAGCTGTAGCAGTTATCAATAACAAGGGTGCTATCACGCCAGTTGCACCAGGTACTGTTAAGTTCACAGTTGAAAGTGGAGATGCAAAAGTTGAAGTTCCAGTAACGATTGTTGCTGATGCTCGTGTAGCAACAACTGCAACTGCTAGCGTTTCATCTTCTAAACTTGTTAACGGTGCAACTCAATCTGTAAACGTTGTTGTTAAAGACCAATATGGTGATGTATTCAAAGGTCTAGACTTAGCTGCGTTGATGTTAAAAATTCTAAAAACGAAACGATTGCCACAACAAGTAACCCTGCGGCAACGGATGCAGAGGGTAAAACCACATTTACAATTACAGCTATGCAGCTAAAGTAGGTACTGGTTCATTAGTACATTAAAAATTCTTCTGACAAGACTCTTCAACAATCAACATTAACGGTTGCTGCTGCTGGTGAGGTTGATTCAAGAAAAATTGAACTTGTTGATGCCTCTAAAGATTTAAGCTTGGATATTGTAAAAGGTTCTACAGATAAATCAGTTGACGTAGTATGGAATCAATATAATGCTGATGGATTCTTAATCGGACCAGAAGATGACTATGATACTGATGGTGTGGTGCAGATACTGGTAAATATACAGTTTCTTCTTCTGATACTAATATTGCAACAGTAGCTGTTAACGATGCTGGGAAAATCACTGTAACTGGTGGAACAAAGGCTGGTACAGCTACAATTAATGTATTAGAAGGAACAGTTACTCGTGGTTCATTCAAAGTAACAGTGGTGGATTCTACTCCTACTATTACTTCTGTAAGTTTCGAGCCTGCTGAAATTCTAACAGCAAAGAACTTAGATTTAGATACAGAGGTTATTAAACCTGAAAAGATCAAAATTAATTCAGATCAAACCAGTTTCAATCAATAATACTGGTGTAATTTATATTGAAGTTGCTAATGCGGGCTATAACGCAACTGATGATATTACATTAGGTACTGTATCTGCTGTTTCCAACTTATTAAATGGTGGAAACACTGTACCTGTTGCGATTGCTGGAGGTAATTTAGGAACTACTGCTGGTGCAGAATTATCAGTAGGAGATAAAGGCTCTATCGTAGTAAGAGTAATCCGTGATGGTGAAACTACACCAGTTGCAGTTTCAACTATCAATGTTGATGTAAAATAATAATTTTTTCTTAATAAATAATGGCCCTGCGGGAAATCTCTGCAGGGCTTTTCTTATGTACAAAAATTCTTTGAATATCCAAATATAAAAGAATGGGTTACTGGGTACAATTCAATAATAAAAAAGGGTTACGTCACAGCTCCGAAAATTCTGGTTTCACAGATGAAATTCAAACCTGAACCATCCGACGTTTCAATCTTAACGGGGCCATATAAAAAAGACTGCCTCCAGGTAACTGATTACCCCATGAGACAGTCTTTTTTATTACGAAACATGTTGTTAATTTGCAAATTCAGTTCCTTTTCGGTGGATGATTCTAGATCCTTTCGCTAATAGGAGTACAAGGACTGCTGAACATAGAACAAACGCACCAATCATCGTCACTCCATTCACGACAAGTGAATAAATAACGGGTGACATTCCTTCTGGTGCATACTCTCCCCAGAATACAACTCCTGCCACAAAGTGCCAAAAGTAACGAGCCACACTTCCAACTAATGTAGCGATAATAACCCATAACAAGGCCTTCTTCTTCTCGCCACTCTGGAAATGAGTTTGAATCGTTTTGTAAAAAAGACCTGCAAATCCAACAAAGGCAAATGCCAAAAAGTATTCAATGAGAAACTGAATGGGTGCTAAATAGTAAGCATTACCTAGCACGACCTGTAGGAGTCCCCATAAAAAGCCAGAAATTAAGCCAACCTTAACGCCCCAGCGGAAGGCAACGATAAAAATTGGAACCATGGCAAAGGAAATTGACATCCATGGTGCTAGTTGAATAGATGGAAGCAGATCGAGAATAAAGGCAAATGCTGCAAAAAAAGCCGCCTCAATCATGGCAACAAGCTTAAAATTTTTCATAAAAAAACTCCTCTTTTCAAGAAACCAAAGAGAAGAACCGTTTGCATGAGATACAAAAATATTTAAAATACTAATTGTATTCCACATCCCTACGCTAGCATTATCTAACAGGTTCTACGGGTCTGAACAAAACTGTTCACTCTCAGCAAAAAGCTCCCCAAGTGGGTTTCACTATATTATTATCATAATTATAACAATATAATACAAAATTGAAAGGAAAACCTGGAAACCTGGAAACACGGGGATGGTTTCACCCTCGTTTCCAAGTCCCTATTTAATCAAGTTTGGGGGAACGTCTCCCTTTAACCCAGCAATCAAGTTTTCAGCTGCAAGCATGGCCATATTGGATCGTGTCTCCATTGTAGCAGAACCGATATGAGGCAAAGTCACCACATTTTTCATCGATAGAAGCGGATTGTCCTTTTTAACTGGTTCTGGATCAGAAACATCCAGGCCTGCAGCAAGGAGTTCACCATTTTGAAGAGCCTGAATTAATGCCTCTTCATCAACCGTTTTCCCTCTTGAAGCATTAATAAAAATAGCACTTTCCTTCATTTGTTCAAATTCTTTTTTCCTCATCAGTTTTTCTGTCTCAGGAGTAAGAGGGGTCAGGAGAAACACCGGGACGGTTCGAAGCCACTGAAAAAGTGTCTACTTTGAATAATTAACAGGTATCAACATCAATATACAGTATAAAAAGGAAGTTGCTTATCTACATACTGTAGGTATTTCAACTTCTTTTTGTGTGAAATGGACTTTTTCAGTGGCCTCAACCTGTGTCCCTATGTCCCCTAAAAATTCTTTGTCGATATTTGTAATAAAATGTTATAATTTGTTGAATTGTCTTTTTCCTTTTATGATGTACTTTGAAGGGAAAGTTATTGGATGAGAGTTAGATAAACTGTAGTGGACAGGACATTCTAATTGGTGTAAGGGAAAGAGCAGCAATTTCATTTAAAGAAATACTTTCTTCTTTTAAACCCTTTTGTTCAGCTAAATAATCTTTCTGGATGGAGTTTTCCTAGTTATACATAAGTAGAGGTGCATGTAAATAATGAATGAATTTGATCTCTCAATCCATGTGCTCGAATCAAAGAAAAGGTGTGAGGAAATGGGATTAGACCCTAATTCTATTCCTTCAAATCATTTTTCTGAAAATGCAAGGTTAAACGAGCTTCGTTTTCAATTTAGGAATGTTTTTAAGGCAGTTAATATTTTTACCCAAAAATTTATGAAGTTAATAGAAGGAACACCCACTCTTTCTGTAGTAACAGATGAAAATGGCACGGTCTTAGAAATGGTAGGAGATCCTACAATCAAAGAAACAGTTCAACAACTGGGTTTTAAACCAGGCGTACAGTTCACAGAGGAAATCAGTGGTACGAATTCTGTTAGTTTAGCATTACAACTTAAACAACCTGTCGCTTTGGTGGGGTCTCAACATTTTCATTATTTCTTGCATAACACCGCTTGCTATACCGTTCCTTTTCAATTTGAGGAAAATGAGATGATGGTTGGTACTCTTTCAATTATGACATTTATCGAATATCAAAGTCCGGTTCTTCTAGCTATGCTATCATCCGTTGTTGATTCTGTAGAAAGAGAAGTGTTATTGAGAAAGCGTAACAAAGAGTTAAATATTCTTAATCAAATTGTTACGGATTCCTCAAAAAGTGGAATTATCATGACAGATAAAAATGGACATGTGACCGAGTTTAATCAATTTGCTGAGGAACTTACTGGATGGAGTAAGACAGAAGTACTTACTAAGCAGATTCTAGAGTTGAAACCTTTAGGAAGATATATCAATAAAGTGTTCGAAACAGAAACGATCTATTCCGATATTGATATGGCCATCACAAATCAAAAGACAGGCAAAAAAACGTTTTGTTTATTTGATGGCAGGCCTATTTATGATGAAAAGGGCCGGTTGGTATCTGTATATGCACAATTCAGAGATATTACAGAACGCTATGAAAATGCAAAACGTATCAATTATATGGCCTATCATGATGATTTAACGGGCCTTCCAAATCGTCGATTCTTCCGGGAAATACTAAATCATGAGCTTGAAAAAGCAAAGAAAAACAAAAGCATGTTAGCTCTCTTTATGCTAGATTTAGATCGTTTTAAAATCATTAATGACACGTTAGGGCACGAAAATGGGGATTTACTTCTAGTTACTGTTGCCCAAAGATTAAAGAAAAACTTACAAAATGGTAAAAAAATATTTCGAATGGGCGGCGATGAGTTTACGATCATTGTCCCGGATGTCACACAAAAAAGTAATGTCGAGTCATTTGCACTGGCTTTGATTGATGTATTCCAGGTGCCTTTTACATTAAAAGGATATGAATTCAATATTAGTGCGAGTATTGGAATCTCCTTTTATCCTGATCATGGCCAAGATATCGATACGTTACTAAGTAAAGCCGATACCGCAATGTATCGTGCCAAAGACCAAGGGAAAAATAATTATATGGTTTATCATTCGAATATGGGAAATGGATTCTTTGAAAAACTAACATTTGAATCCGAATTACGGAATGCTATTAAAAAAAATCATCTGGAATTATATTATCAGCCCCAGATTGATTTATGTTCAGGGCAACTCATTGGTGTTGAATCCCTATTGCGCTGGAATCATCCCGTTCTTGGCATGATCCCACCTGGGGATATTATTCCATTGGCAGAGGAAATGGGCTTGTCAGTTATTTTAGGGGATTGGGTGCTGCGAACCGCATGTCAACAACTTAAAACATGGTTAGACATGGGGTATCCAAAAATAAGTATTGCTGTAAACCTCTCACCTCAGGAATTTTTAAAGAAAGGTTTAGTAGAAAGAGTTAAACAGATATTGTTAGAAACAGAATTAGAACCTCAGTATCTTGAATTGGAAATTACCGAATCCATGACGATGGA
The DNA here is from genome assembly GCA_963787345.1 of uncultured Bacillaceae bacterium. GTDB lineage: Bacteria > Bacillota > Bacilli > Bacillales > Cytobacillaceae > Bacillus_BD. The sequence goes on from CAWBCW010000031.1 coordinate 20,430, forward strand.
CGTTGACCATTCGATTTCAATTTTAAACAGTTTGAATGAACTTGGTGTAAAAATTGCCATTGATGACTTCGGGACAGGCTATAGCTCTCTCTATTATCTTAAGAATTTCCCCCTGCATCATCTTAAGATTGACCGTACCTTTGTCAATGATATTCAAAAGAATAAAAAAGATGTCAAAATCATTAGTGCCATTATTTCAATGGCCCACGGATTACAGCTTAAGGTGATTGCAGAAGGTGTTGAAACAAAAGAGCAAGCTCTTTATTTAATGGATTTAAAATGTGATCAGGCACAGGGCTATTATTACAGTAAACCATTACCACCTATGGATATTGAAAAAAGAATTTTTAATAAAAATTTTAAAATAGAAGATATAAATAAGGATGGATAAAATGAAGAAGACCGTAGCTGCTTTGTTAATACAACACTTGAAAAAGTTCGGTGTTCGTTATATTTATGGTATTCCAGGTAAAGCTGTTGTACCCTTTGTTTTAGAAATGGAAAAAAATGAAATGCCCTTTATCCTAACGAGGCATGAATCCGGAGCAGGGTTTATGGCCGGAGGATACGCACTTCAAAATGGTACGTTCGGTGTTGCAATTGGAACCTCGGGACCGGGTGGAACAAATATGCTTACCTCAGCAGGGCAAGCAATGGCCTTTCACCTCCCTGTTATATTTATTACAGGGCATCCCAGCATGGCTGAGACAGGGAAAGCGCTTGGACAAGATTCCACATTTTTTGGTACCGATCTGGTTAAAATGTTTGAACCGGTTACCCTCTTTAGTGCGCGCGTAGAGCGTGGTGATCTTTTCCCCCTTTATTTTCAGCATGCGATTGAAAAGGCATGGACAGGACGAAGAGGACCTGTTCATTTATCCATTCCAGCTGATGTATTCATGGAGGAAATTGAATCATTTGAACTATCGCTGCCTCCATCTTATTCAAGCGTATCTTCTTCTCTAGATGAGGTTTCAACATCCATTCAAAAGGCTAAGAATCCTCTTCTATTTGTGGGAAAAGGCGTTCATTTATCTCGTGCCTATGAAGAAGTGAAAGAGTTATCCCTGCGTTATCGCATACCTATTGTCACCACGCCAGGTGGGAAGGGAGCGGTACGCTCCGATCATCCAGGCTATCTAGGACCGTTTGGACTTGGCGGTACAGAGGAAGCTAGTCATTATTTCAAAATGGGCGTTGATCTTCTAATCGTAATGGGTACTAAATTGTCTGATATGTCATTAGCGGGTTTTACTCCTGATATGTATCCAGACCGTATGATTCATTTTGACATCAATCCTGACTTTATCGGAAAATCGATGCCATGTCCGACTCTTCCTATTATTGGAGATATAAAAGAAAATTTAAAGCGGTTATTATCTGATCATTTAACATTAGATCATAGACATGACAATTTTCATCAAAGAGTTTCAGCAGAAATTCGAGAAGTCAATCCTAATCAAGATTACCTCTCTGCTCCAAGCGCCGTACAAGTGCTTCGGGAATTCCTCCCATCTGAATCCATCCTTTTTGGGGATGATGGCAGTCATACTTTTTATGCGATTCGTTATTTTAATATTCTCCAAGAAGGTACATTTTTCTTTGATGATGTATTTGGTTCAATGGGAAATGGAATTGGTTATTCGATTGGCGCCAAAATGGCCAATCCTCAAGTGCCAGTTGTTTGCCTAACAGGAGATGGATGCACCTTAATGTACGGAACAGAGATTTCCACTGCTGTTTGTCAGCATGTACCTGTCATTTTTGTGGTTTTCAATAATGGAAGAATTGATATGGTGGATAAAGGGATGAGATATAATGTGGGTCGTGCCGTAGGAACCGTTTATGAAAGTCCAGCCGATATTCAATTATTCGCGAAATCACTGGGGGCTGCCTCCTTTAAATGTACAACAGAAGAGGAAATGAAAAAGTCTCTTACTTTTGCTTTAAAACATGAAGGCCCCACTGTTATTGAAATCATGGTAGATCCGGAAGAAATACCGCCTACTATGAATAGAGGTTAAGGAGAGAGAAATAATGAATAAACGTTATGAACAAGGATGTCAAACTTTAGCAAAGTTAACGGGAGATGCTAGCCATGAGGTGATCAAAAACCTTGAATCCTTTTCTTCCGATTTTGGGAAAATGATGATTGAGTTTGGATTTGGGGACATCTATAGTAGACCTACCTTTGATTTAAAACAACAGGAGCTCATTACCCTCACTTCATTAATTACCCAGGGGGCTGGGGAACGTCAGTTGCTATTCCATTATAAGGCTGCTATTCATGTCGGATTGACTAAAGAAGAAATCATTGAAATCATTATCCATTGCGCTGCTTATGCTGGCTTCCCAAAAGCCTCCTATGCGATGGAAGTTCTGCAAACTTTGTTTACTGACTGAGGGACATGGGGACCAATGGTTGGTGCCTGGCACCCCATAAAGCATTTTACACAAAAAAAGAGGGTGTCCCAAAAGCATAGCTTTTGGGCACCTTTTTTTCATGCATAAAAAAACAAAGGTTACCTCACAGTGACGCCTCGAAATAGGAATTTGATAAAGCCCATTCGTATGCCTCTAATAAAATTTGTTAGGAACTAATTTCACTTGACGCTAACAAGGCTACTATATACGATATAAAAGAGTATTAAAAATTTTCATAATAGGAGGTGTTTGTGGTTAAGAAGATAGCTGTCATGCTTTTTATTTTGTTCTCTATAGTAGCCGTTTTTGCCGGGAACAAATATTACCAGGACAAATTAGATAATCAGGTGAAGTCAGCTAGGGAAAACCTGGCGACACAGCAGCAAGAGAAAGAACAGGAAAAGTCGAACGGACCGGAGCTAGAGGGACCTTGGTCAGGTAGAAACTGGTATTCCATTGGCAGCAGTATTACAGCAGACAATAAATACCAGCAGATTGTGCAAAAAGAGCTGGGGTTTAAGACTGTGCAAATAGATGCTGAACTTGATCAATCGATTCGGACCATGGCAGATCGCGTCACATCGGAAAATCTAAGGGACATGGATCTGATTACAATTTTTGGTGAAACGGATGATTTTGCTCATAGTAATACCCTTGGTACAATCAATGATGATAAAAACACTCTGTCCTATTATGGTGAATTGAAGATGGTAACAGAGAAAATTATCGCAGCAAAAGAGAAGGATGCAGTGGTTTTCTTTATTACACCGATGAAACGCGGCGAATTTAATGGAGAACCGAGCTACACTGAGCCGAATGCGAGTGGCAGTAAGCTGGAAGAATACGTCAACGCCATGAAGGAAGTAGCCGGACTCTATCACATTCCTGTTATTGACTTATACGAAAAAAGCGCATTCCATGAGGACACTTTTGCACAATTAACGGTAGATAATCTCCATCCAAACAATCAAGGTTATGAAAATATCTCAATGGTTATGATAGAGGGGCTAAAGCTCATTGAACCTGATACAGTTACAGCGATCGTACCTATAATACCAGTACAAAGAGATGAAGTGACCAAAGAAGTAGAAGAGGGAAATAAGGCAGACACCGAAGAGAAAGCTGCTGCAAAAAATGAAAAGAAACCTCAGAATCCAGTAAATAAAGAAAAAGCTGAACCAAAGAGTAAGCCGAAAACAGAAACAAAGCCTGATGTAAAGCCAAAGCCAGCACAAACCAGCGCCAAAACCGGCACCAAAACCAACTCCGACAAAGCCACCAGCACCAAAACCAGCCCCGACACCAACGCCAGCACCAGTACCAGTACCTGCTCCAGAACCAACGCCGGCACCAGAACTGGAGGACCCAACTGATGAACCAGTCCCAACACCAGAACCAAAACCTACGCCAGAAGTGGAACCGGAAGAACCAGTTGTTGAATCAGCCCCAATACCAGAAAATGAAGAATAAGTGATCGATAAGTGATTAGCTCTATTTTTATATAAAACTACGAGAATCTAAGTAATCGTCAAATAATCCCCATCTAGATTATAGGTGGGGATTATTTGACGATTTCAGTTATAAATTCTAAATGATATGATCAGTGAGGTATCGTCACAGGGACGCCCCGGATTAATAACTGATCACCACCTAAGACCGTCTTTCCCTTTTACGAAATGTATTGTTAATTTGTAAATTCAGATTCTTTTCGGCGGATGATTCTAGATCCTTTCGCTAATAGGAGTACAAGTACTATTGAGCATAGAACAAACGCACCGATCATTGTCCCTCCATTCACGACAAGTGAATAAATAACGGGTGACATTCCTTCTGGCGCATACTCTCCCCAAAATACAACTCCTGCCACAAAGTGCCAAAAGTAACGAGCCACACTTCCAACCAATGTAGCGATGATAACCCATAATAAGGCCTTCTTCTTCTCGCCGCTCTGGAAATGAGTTTGAATCGTTTTGTAAAAAAGACCAGCAAATCCAACAAAGGCAAATGCCAAAAAGTATTCAATTAGAAACTGAATGGGCGCTAAATAGTAAGCATTACCTAGCACGACCTGCAGGAGTCCCCATAAAAAGCCAGAAAGCAAGCCAACCTTAACGCCCCAGCGAAAGGCAAGGAAAAAAATTGGAACCATCGCAAAGGAAATTGAAATCCATGGTGCTAGTTGAATCGATGGAAGCAGATCGAGAATAAAGGCAAATGCTGCAAAAAAAGCCGCCTCAATCATGGCAACAAGCTTTAAATTTTTCATAAAAAAACTCCTCTTTTCTAGAAACCAAAGAGAAGAACCGTTTGCATGAGATACAAAAAAACTTATTGTATTCCACATCCCTACGCTAGCATTATCTAACAGGTTCTACGGGTCTGAACAAAACTGTTCACTCTCAGCAAAAAGCTCCCCAAGTGGGTTTCACTATTATATTATCATTAATTATAACAATATAGTTTTAAAATGGAAGCATTACTTCGAATCTTCCTACTATTATCGACTATAGGGTCAGATTCCCTCAGGGACAAGGGGACATGCGTCGTCCCAGCAATGTTGAAAATCCCCGGGAAGATTACTTTCTATAAGATATTAATTGTAAATATTCGGTAGAAAATGGCATCTGTTCCTGTGTCCCTTATCCCATTACTTGTTTTTAAGTAAGGACCGGGGAACGTCTCCCTTTAACCCCGCAACTTTTTTATGGATCTAATTTTTCCCTAATCTTTTCTAAATGAAGAGTTCTATGAAATAGTCTTAACATGTTCTCTATTTAAGTGCAAAAAGTAGAAAAACAAGTTAAATAACTTACGAAAAGGCGTGGTAATTCGCAAAATTGCATCTATTTTTAGCTATTCAATGATTAGATAGAGAATATCTATTCGCAAATTGTTATTTAGTGTTAGTGTCTTGCACCTGTAAAGAGAACCTGTTAGAAATCGTCTACAGTGCATTTCTTTCCTCGCCCTCAAATGAATAAAATAGATGTAAAAAGTGATTCTATTGTTATATACTATTTGAGAGGAGGTGAGAGAGAATGGATGTTGATAAAATTGAAAGTATGTTATCGCAATTAATTAGGATGGTTGGGAATATTCAATCTGAACAGCAAGAAATGAAACAAGAACTCCAAGGAATAAAACAAGAACTACAGGGAGTGAAACAAGAACTAGTTGAAGTGAAACAAGATCAACAAGATATGCAAGGTAAATTACAAGATTTAGAGGTAAAAGGGGAAGAACGTCATCAAGAAGTATTAGGTCGCTTTAAAGCACTTGAAAACGATCAGGATTTTATTTGGGAAAAAACAGCCCGAAATGAAAGAGAAATTGGCAATATCAAAAGACAATTAACTTAACCTCAGGAAAGTCCACTAACCATTACACTACAAACAAGATGAATCAGATTGATCCTCAGTTAAAGTATGTAACAAACGTTCTGGAGAATACCCAACAATATACAGGTAATAAAAGAAGATGATTATCTGCATCTAGTAGGTAATTTCTTCTTATTTTCAATAAAGGATATTTTCGAACCGTCCAAGTAAGAGGAAGACTTCATTTTCCTAAACAAAAAAATAGATAGGAAACAAAACACTTCGTTTTTCAAATTAGTAAAAATTAGAAAGGTTGGTAAGGAAAAAGTGAATAGAATTAAATTGATCGTTTTGGATGTGGATGGCGTTCTTACCGATGGAAAGCTATATATAGGTAGTGATGGAGAAGAATATAAATCATTCCATACACAGGATGGGATGGGGATCAGTCTTGCCCGCTATACGGGAATCAAGTTTGCCATTATAACAGGGAGAAAATCCATGGCCGTATCGAAAAGGGCTGAAGAATTGAAAATTGATTTTGTTTATCAAGGGATTTCAGAGAAAATCAAAGTATTAGAAGAAATGATAGAAAAAACAGGCATCCAACTTAATGAAATCTGTTATGTTGGTGATGATATTAATGATTTGCCTATATTAAGAATAGTGGGTTTTCCATGTGCACCTCAAAATGCCGTTCCACTTGTGAAAAAGACGGTCCGTTTCGTCGCAACTTCTAACGGAGGAGAAGGAGCGGTGAGGGAAATCATAGAAGAAATCCTTCAGAAACAGAGGAACTATGATCAGTTAATAGAGGATTTCCTAGCAGGTAAAGTAGTCGGTCGTCAATGATATTGGCTCTTTTCTCAAACTCTGTTGCTTTTAGAGGGAGAAAAAGCTAATTGTCATTTTTTTATGTTGAAATAGCTTAATATTTTTGAGAAAAGAGCTGCAAACTTAATACGAATGCGCAAAATAGCTATTACTACGTTAAAATCGGCTTTTGGATTTTAACAACAAACTTTACGAAAACAGCGATGATATTAAACAGGGGGCATGGGGAGCAGCTATCGCCCCATCTGATGAAATTCTCTTGGGGATATTTCTAGTTTTTAAAAACAAACTTTACGAAAATAGCCCGTGGTACAATATATATAAATATAAAAAGGTCTTGTATTGTTATATACTAATTGAAAAGGAGGCGAGAGAAAATGAATGAGGATAAAATTGAAAATATGTTATCGCAATTAATTAGGATGGTTGGGAATATTCAATCTGAACAACAAGAAATGAAACAGGTTCAACAAGATATGCAAGGTAGATTACAAGGTGTGGAAAGCAAATTGCAGGACATGGATGGTAAATTACAGGATATGGAAGGCAAATTGCAAGACATGGATAGTAAATTACAAAGTATGGATAGTAAATTAACTGATATGGAAGGTAATTTACAAGGTATGGAGGCAAAAGGGGAAGAACGCCATCAAGAAGTATTAGGCCGTCTTAAGGCACTTGAAATTGACCAGGACTTTATTTGGGAGAAAACCGTTCGGAATGAAAGAGAAATTGGCACTATCAAAAGGCAATTAAATTAACCTCAAGAAAAACCACTAAACATTAATCTACAGACAAGATTTGATCCTCAAGTAAAGGTTCTAGTTACAGAACACCCAGCAAAATGCTTCGACCAAATGTCCTGGATAAAAGAAGGAAAATGTAAAAACTGAATCACACCAAGTATTTCCCCTTGTGATGAGTTACTTAATAATTAATTAAACAATTAACGCTGAAATCATAGGATACTTTGATATAAAAGTTAGCGAGGAACATCATTCTAGGTCGTCACAAGTGACCAGAACTCAAAAACCAACGCACACGAATGATCCAGTTGGTTTCTGAGTTTTTATAAAGTATTTTTATGTAGTGATCCAGGATATCACAATGACCAGAAATCCACACGATATCCTTTTGCAGTTAAAGCTTTTTGCAAGTCTAGTATATGTTCATGACCTTTTGTTTCTACAGCAAATTCTATTTCTGTATAGCCTGGGTAAATATTTCTTCCCATACGAGTATGATGAATAGATAGAATGTTGGCGTCTGCTTCAGTTATGGTTGCTAGCACACGTTGAAGTTCACCTGGTTTATCGATAATAATGATTGAAAATCTTGCATATCTTCCGGCTTCGACCATGCCGCGTTCGATAATTCTTGAAATAAAGTTAACATCGACATTTCCTCCGCTTAAAAGAGCCACTACCTTTTTTCCTTTTATGTTTAATTTTTCATATAGTAATGCAGCAAGAGAAGAAGCCCCTGATCCTTCTACTAAAAGTTTGTTTCGTTCTAATAATAGGAACATCGTGCGGATCATTTCTAACTCATCAACGGTCACAAGGTCATCGACATATTTTTCGACAATTTCAAGGTTTCGAACTCCTGGCTTTTTGACTGCGATGCCATCGGCTACTGTTGGGGATAGAAGGGACAGTTATTGGCTTTTTTTCAAGAAGGGATTGTGCCATACTTGGACAAGCACTTGCTTCTACTCCATAAATCGCAACATTTGGATTTTTCTCCTTCACTGCAACCGCAATACCGGCAATAAGGCCGCCGCCTCCGACTGGACAAATGATCGCTTCAACGTCTGGAAGTTGCTCAAGAATTTCTAAGCCGACCGTTCCTTGTCCGGCAATGATCTCGTCATCATCAAAGGTGTGCACCAAAGTATAACCTTGTTTTTCACTGAGTTCCATCGCATGGGCGAGGGCATCATCAAACACATCACCTTCTAGTACAATTTCGGCTCCATAGTTTTTCGTTGCTTGAATTTTGCTTAATGGTGCGCCTTTTGGCATGACGATGGTACATGGGATGTTTAACATTTTACTTGAATAAGCGACCCCTTGTGCATGATTTCCTGCCGAAGCGGCAATTACTCCTTTGCTTAATTCCTCTTCAGACAGAGAGGTCAGCTTGTTAATTGATCCTCTCACTTTAAAAGAACCCGTCTTCTGAAGATTTTCAAGTTTTAAATAGATTTCGTTATGAGACATGTCCGTGAATGTTTGCGAAAAATCTAAAGGAGTTTGATGAATAATCCCTTTCATTTTTTCACGGGCGCTGATGATTTGGTTGAGATCCATGATTCATACCTGGTCAACATTCACTAGATAAAAGTGAGCAAAACCAGGATACACCACCTTTTTATTTTTTCCTCTTATTAGGATATCCAGGAAGCTTGTAATCTATGTAAGAAAAAATATTTGAGAGCCTGGTGTTACCATCTGGGAAATCTTGATTCACAAAGTACAAAAAAACCAGCAAGTGCTCTCAATGGTTAAAATATAGCTTATTCCTTCATGCGTTAAAGTGAGGGAGACCTTTTTCTCTTTTTGTTATTGGTGAGAATTAGGGAAAGGGGAGAACTGATCCCGTGTTTTGCTCTAACCTGGGACACGGTACCTGACCCCATGTCCCAGAGGTATTCTTATGCTTCCATTTATTTAGTATTCGTCATCCTTGTATGATAATTTCTCATCATTTTCTTTAGATGTGGGACAAGGGATCTCTCTCCCATATTAGTCAAACCGATAGCTAGTAAAATTGTGATAATGCCGATGATTGATATAGCTGACATGACTTCGTCTAAGAATATCCAGCCTGACAGAATACTTACAACAGGAACGAGTAATAAAGATAAGGTGGTTTTACCACCTTCACCGGAATTTAGGAGATAGAACCAAAGGATAAACGCAAGGGCAGATGCAATTGCTCCAGCGTAAAATACGATCATAAAAGAATTCCAACTCCATGTTATTGTTTGACCTTGTTCAAAGAGAAAGGAATATAGGAAAAGTACTATTGCTCCAATCAACATTTGGTATGCTGTAAATTGCCACTTATTATGACTATGAAGCACCTTTTTCACAATAATATTTGAAATGGCCCATGCCAAGGCACCTGACAATACAGCTAATTGTGCTATAAGGCTGACTCCATTCCAATTTAATTGAAATGGGTTGATCTCCATTACCATAAAGAGGCCGAATATACCTAGGACTAAGGCAAGTACCTTTAGGGGTGTTAAACGTTCTCCAATAAAAAAATGAGCGAGAAACGCAAACCATATAGGCATTGTATAAACTAATAAGCTAGTTAACCCTGCATCAAGATATTGAAGGGCAAGCTGATTCATAATAAACACATAGCTTGTTTGAAGAACACCACAAATGGCATACCACTTTAAATCTCCTTTTCGGGGTAGGGGAATCCTTTTATAAAAACAGATAACTAACAGAATACCGGCTCCTAATAAGAAACGGAAAGCAGAAAACAAAACTGGGGGAAAAAAATCTAAAGCCACTTTCATTACAATAAAGTTATATCCCCAAATAAGGCATAGTAGCAAGATGATCCAGATCACTTTCACCTTCCCTCTATCAATATTTTAATCTTTCATTGTCATTGCTCTACAAAAACAACAATGCCTCACAAAAAGTTTTGAAAATGCTTTTTGTGAGGGCTTGATTTAGTTCCTACTATTGAGTTTTTGCTAACTCAAATTCTTGATTTACTTGTTGTTGAGGTTTATATTGTTTCGGGTATTTCTTTGCTAGAAACGAAACATAGATTGGTAAAAGTATTCCAGATGTTACAACCGCAGCAGCAATTTGAACAGTAGCTAGTTCTACTTGAGGAGCAAAACTTGCATTTACAGCTGCAATCGCAGCTGGAGTTGCAATAGCATTACCTGCAACAGCACCTTCTGCTACACCAACAATTGGATTCCATCCTACCTTTTTGAAAATCAAGGAAATTGTTGTACCAGTTAATATGACAGTAAGTACCCCAAGTGCAATACCAGCTAATCCACCTTCAATAATTGCAGTGAAATTAATCCCCATACCTAGTGCAAATACGATAAATGGAATAACAGCGTCTGCTCCTTTTGTTAAAAATTCCTTCATTTCAGAATCTAAATTACCTAAGACTACACCTAGTAGGAGTGGTACTAGGACGGCAACAAAATCAATAATTGAGAATAAACCTCCACCTAATCCCATGCCTCCAAATAAGGCTAACGCTAACATTGTTAAAAACGGACCATCGTTCAATGATAGAACCCCAATTGCTGCACGGTCATCCGCCTTTCCAAATTGACTTGTAATTGCAAGGTACATAGACCCATTGCTGTTTGTCATAGCTGCAATGATTGCAAGCGGGGCAAGACCTAAGAACAAACCATTTGAGCCAGCTAGTAAATAGCCAACAGTACCAAATGCCGCACCAATGATCCATTTCGAAACTAGCATAGTTGTACCTTTTGCTAAAGCTCCTTTTGCTGTTTTTATATTAATTTCAGCACCTACACAAACAAAGAAAAATCCAAATAGTGGAACAACCCCATTAACGAATAATCCTTCTGTAAAGCCACCGATACGTAATGAGTTAGGGGCTAAAGTATTGATCAATATCCCTAAGAATAGTGGTACAATTACCATTCCACCAGGAATCCGATCCAAGGTTTTTTTAATCGGCATAAAAGCATCCTCCTTCTGTATTTTCTAGAATATTTGGAAAATTAGAGTCATTCCTTTAAGCATTCTCATAACTTTAAAATTCAACATTTTAGTCTCATTAGTCATTTATCATTATTTATTTCAATAGGTGGTAGAGGTAGAGATACTATTACATTTTGAAATAACTAGTCTCTCTACCTCCATTAAAACGTTTAAACCTTGTTGTTTAAACATTATTCACGTTAGTTAGCAGGAGTCAAAGAATCCTCTAGCATAATCACTCGTTTTTCTACAGCAGATTTTTGAGCAGCTTCAATAATCTTTAATTGAGTAATGATCTTCTCACCAGATGTTAGTGGTTCTCTATCCTCGATAACGGAATCAACAAACTCTTTCATTTGAATAGCGAAATTGTGAGGCTCGGAAGCACCGGACATAATAAGCTCTCCATTTATATACAGATCAGTATCTGCTGTTCCGATAAGACCAACGTGATCACCTGTTTGACTCCACTTTATCGTACCTTTTTTTCCAATAATATTTCCTTCATGAATTGGATAGCTATTATTAATCCCTAAGAAGCATGTTGCTTGCGTTCCATCGTTAAATCCAATGATAATCGTAAGATCGTCATCTCCCTCGAAATCAGGGTTATTTGATGTTCCTTGGGCTAGAACTGATACTGGTTCACGATCGTCCATCATCCATAGAGTGATATCAATAGCATGTGAACCAAGCATTGGATAGGCTAATCCACCTGTAGCTTCTTTTGACTGCCACCAAGGGGGAGCAACTTCTTTATCAAAATAGCATGTAAAGTTATAAAGAGAATTTGTAACTTTTCCTATTTTATCAAGCTGCTTTTTAGCTACATGGAAGGCTTGAAAATATCTTCGGCTTTGAGCAACCATCAGCTTTTTGTTATTTTTTTTAGCAGCATTAACCATTGAAATACCATCTTCAACAGAGGTTGCCATAACTTTTTCTACAAGAACGTGTTTGCCTGCATTAGAAGCTTGTACAGAAACAGGCTCATGTAAGTCATGTCGCAGACAAATCACTACTGCATCTACATTAGGATCAGCTAAACAATCCTCTACAGATGTATAATATGGAACATTGAATTCCTCAGAATAAGCTTTAGCTATATCTTCCTTTATATCAACCACCGCAGTAAGTTCGCATAATTCAGGGTAATGCTCGATCGCATCAATATGTGTACGTGCAATTCTTCCTAAACCGATAATAGCAATTTTTACTTTGTTTAAACTCATTTAAAACAGCTCCTTATTTTTTGAGATTTTTATCAGGTTATCAGACATCTTATTGAAAAAAATATCAGGTTATCAGACATCATGGTGTTAGAAAAAGTAATTAGTATGGTTTTAAACTTCCTTATTTACATAGGAAGCATTAATTTCTTGATGTTTCTCGTAATCTTCCAATGTAATTAGTTTAAGATTAGAATTTGGGGTCATACAACAAGCTAACGCGTACCCCTTCGCTAATTCTGCATCGGATAAAGCATCATGTGAACGGATTAATTCCTGGTCATATTCACCATTAAGCACCTTTACTTTACATATCCCACATCCGCCTCGAGTGCAACCTGTTGGAATCGGAATAAATAGATCACGTGCTGCTCGGAGTGGTGTGACATTTGGTGCGCAAGTATATTCAAACTGCTGTCCTCTTGCTTTAAGTGTTATGTTATACATCCTATCCCTCCTCTCTTTTCGCATTATCCTTGTCTAGCTCAAAACTTGCTTTTCTACTTAAGTTAATGCAACGCTGAAGGATTCAGTTAATTCTCTAGCATGGTAGAAAATCCCTTGGCCAATTTTCGAAGCATCCCATGTAATCGTTGGCATATCTGGGAATGCCATATATCCGCCTGCAAACGCTTCATTACGATTTCCAGATGGATCCCAGAAATAAACTGTTTGTCCTCTTGTAATTCCGTGGCGTGTAGGAGTTATCTCAATTGGCACTTCATGCATGGATAGTAGATCAGCTGCTTTGAAAACATCATGAAGAGAATCGACATGGAATGCGGCATGATGAAGTTTTGCATCAGGTCCTTTTACAAACGCAATATCATGTGCCTTATTTGACGAGAATAAGAAACTACCAACTAATTCCTCATTTTCTTCAACGACAACTCTTTCACTCTGTCGTAAAGTTCAGTGCTTCAACGAAGAATCTTGTGACCGTTTTCAAATCATCGCCTGTTAGTAATAAGTGATCCAAACGGTGCGGTGCGATTCCTTTAGTATTTAACGGCCATGGATGAGGATTTCTAGTGCCTACTGCTGTACCCAGCACATCGATTTCATAATACAGTTCGCAAGCATGCCCTGTCGGTAAGATGAAACGTACTGCTTCACCTTCAGCTAGTCTTGTTCCCTTTGATACTCGAGTTGTGTTACAACCGAATTCCTCCACTTTCTTTTCGTAATAAGCTAAATCATCTGCATTTTCTACTTTAAAAGCCATATGCGCGAGACCTGCTGTATTTGATTTTGTGATAATCACACTATGGTGATCATATTCATCCCATGCTTTGAAGAAAACACTGTTTCCTACACGTCCTGTTTCTTCTAAACCAATCACGTTTGTATAATAGTCAACAGATTTTTCTAAGTCTAATACTCTTAATTCTACTCTTCCCATTCTTAATATTCTTGCCATGACTTTTTCCCCCTCGTAATTTGATAGACTAGTGTAAGGAAATATTATTCTAACTTTTCTGAAATATTTTCTTAGAGAAGATAATTTGATATAATTTGAATATCAGGTTATCAGACAAGTTATTGATTAATTTGGTAGAAAACTGTTTACAATGAATATATTAGCAGATGATTTTTAACTTGTCTACACAATTTTCAGAAAAGTTTATATTTTATAAAAATGGTATATACCCAATCTATTAAAGTAAATAAACAGGGGGGAACATAAATTATGAAAACGACTAAAATAAATAGACAGAAAATTTATGAGATTATTGCTGAACGGATTAAACAACAGATTATGAGCGGTGATCTGAAACCAGGTGATAGATTACCTACAGGTAAGGAATTATGTGAGATGTACGAAGTAGGAAGATCCACGGTAAGAGAGGCCTTAAGCGCATTGGAAATAATGGGACTTATTGAGACACGACAAGGTGAGGGAAGTACTGTAAAGACATGGAAGGCAGAGGACATGGAATTCCTAAATTTCCAAGAATTTCTAATAAGTGAGGAAACTGTTCTTGAGCTTATGGAAGCCCGTAAATCATTGGAAACTTCAATTTCAAGAATGGCTGCAGCTAAAAGAACCGAGGAAGATTTGAAAAGGTTGGAAGGTAATCTAAAAAATATGGAATTAAATGTGAAAAATGTAAACGAGAGTAAAAAATTTGATATGCTTTTTCATCAGACTTTAGCCCAATCTACTCATAATTCGATTATGGTTCATTTAATGAAAACTATATCTGATCACATGGATAAGGCGATGGAAGAAATTCGCAGGATTACATTGGGGAATCCAAGATTATCGGAAAGAATTCTTAAAGAACACCGAAGTATTTATCAGGCAGTAGTGGATCAGGACTCGGATTTAGCACAACAAAAGATGTTAGAACATCTGGGACATTTTGAGAATGAGATGATCGAGTATTATAGATCAAAAAGGGGGTGAAACGGAAACGGGGAAACAGGGGGCAGTTCAAATCATCCCTCCGTTTCTCCTTATGAAGTTTCTTTTAAAAACCCTGCTTTTTTTGTCTCTGGATTAGTTGATTTGTAATGATAGAAGGTAATTTGGCTTTTTTGCAAAATAGTAAGGAAAAATTCAATCAAAGGACCCATTAACAAACAAACCGCAATGGTTCCGATCCCAATTGGACCACCTAATAATAAGCCCACTAAAAGAGCACCACCTTCAATAAAAGTAGTAGCGACTTTTACAGATAACCCAAATCTCTTATGGATAGCCAACATAAAAGTATCAATAGGTCCCGCTCCTAAATTAGAGAAAATAGTAAGAGCTGCACCAAAAGAAATAAGGACAGCTCCAAAAATTAAAAAGAAGACTTTCCAGAAAAACGTGGTAGGCGTTATGATAAAATCCAAATATAAAAATAAATCAACAAACAAACCTAAACAGATCACATCTAATATAGTTCCGATTTTTAATTTTTGTTTATGTAAAATAAAAGCAATAGTTAATAATAATATTCCTATTGAGATAGAGGCAAAACCTATTGAAATGGAAGTTTTTTGATGTAAACCTATATAAAGTACATCAAAAGGTTGAACTCCTAACTCTGAAACTTTTATCATATGTACGCTACCCAAAGACAATGCTAATAAACCAATAAGAAACAAAAATATCCTTCTAATCATTTAATTCTCCCTATCTAACTAGTAATACTTTAGTCATTTTTCAATATATTAAATATATACTATTTTTTAGTAATATTGTGTAAAAATTTGATTAATTTTATCTGTTTTTGGGGATGAAGGGACAGATATATGTCTCGGACGTGCAGAAAAGCCCTGCAGAAGTTCTCCACAAGGCATATATTCTAATAATATGTTGGAACAAGATAATGCTGTCACTGTGTCCCAAGTTCAGTTGGATAGATGAGGAGGAATAGAAAGAAATGAGTCATTGTGGTAATTATATAAATGATTGTCCCTCTGTCCCAATTAGAATAACCGCATTTGCTCTGCAATTCCGGAGGTTTTCTCATCTGTCACATAGCCTATATGTTTATAGCCGGATTGCCTTTTGATAAACATTTTTTCGAGTATGGGGACTTGTACATCCACATAATCATATACTCTTATTCTTGTTTGTTGTCGTGGAGGCGGTGCAGGCGTCCAACATATTGCTGAAGGGTGCCTTTCCATGAAATCGGCATCGCAAGAAATAATGTATCGAGCCTTGCATCATCAAACCCTTCGCCAATATATTTGCCTGTTGCAATTACAAGTCTTTCTTCCTCATCAGGGATAGAGGCTAATCGTTCAAGTTCAGCCTTTTGCTCTTTTTTAGAAGGATGCCCTGATAAAACAATGACATTTTTGGCAAAACCATTGAATTGCTTTTGTAATCTTTCAAGATGATCAACTCGTTCTGTTAAAATAATGGGCGAACGGCCCTCATCAAGAGAATGCAAAGCATCATCAAATAGCAGCTGATTTCTTTTCTCATCCGTAGCAATTTTTGATAAATTTCACCCAAGTTAGTTGAATCAGAGGTGAATGTGGTTTTTCGAATGATTAACCGATGCAGAAACGGTCTTACTTTAGCTTGCGTTTTGCTGTCTACTTTATATTGGATAGGACCACATTGCATAAAGATAATGGGATGTAATCCATCTTTTCGTATCGGTGTGGCTGTTAATCCAAGAATATATTTGGTACGAACTTGCTTAAGGACTTTTTCAAATGTAAAGGCAGAAATATGATGACATTCGTCAACGATTATTTGTCCATATTGGGTAATAAATGACTTTAACTCTTGTTTTGACGTAAGGCTTTGGATGGTAACCACATCAATTTTTCCGGTTAGTTTGTTTTTACCGCCTCCCAGTTGGCCGATATCTTGACTAGAGATATTCAAGAACGCTGAAAGTTTTTCAATCCATTGTAGCTGTAATTGAGTTCGGTCAACAATGATTAAGGTATTCACTTTGCGCTGGGCAATTAAAGCTGCAGCAATGACGGTTTTTCCAAATCCAGTTGTTGCAGACAACACTCCATTTTCATAAAGCAAAAGCTGGGAAAGTGCGTCGGTTTGAAGAGAAGTCAATTGTCCTATAAACGTTATTGGAAGAGGTTCACCTTCATAACGCAAATCCTCGTATTCAATTTCAATCTTAAATTCTTTCAGAACCTTCTCAATATCTTGTTGGCATCCTCTCGGAAGAATCAGATGTTCAGCATCCTCGGCACTACAGTTAATCATTCTAGGAATTCCCTTTGTTGAAAATCTTCTTTTCTGAGCTTTATAAAATTCAGGATTGGTGAAAGTAGCAAGATCAATAAGCTTTGTTATTAATGAAGAAGGCAATGTTTTCTTTTTAATATAAATACCATTTTTTAAGGTAATTGTGAGTTTCTTTGGCATTGGATAGGATAATATAGATTCTTGAAGTTGTTCGCCTTGTAGTTTTTTTATAAGGTTAGAAACATCTCCAGCACTAAGTCTGCTAACATTTGACAAATAAATCCACTGGTCTGGATAGGGATTAAAATGGTCATCAATGAATAAACTATTGCCCTTTATAGCTGCTTGTTTTTGGAGAGGCAAAGCGATGAGGTTTCCAAAACCGTTTTTCGAAAGAGTGTCTTGGTTCGGGAACATGCGATCAAAGGAATCAAGGCCGATTTCATGGCGCATTTCTAGTGTTTTGGAAAGTAAACTAAATCCTAGTTTTCTGGCAATAGAAGCTTTTATTTTCGTCGAAAAAAAGAACCAAACATGTGCGCCATTCCCAGAGCGGGACCGCTCAACGCTATATGGAATACTGAATTTCCGACAAATATGGGTAAACGCCTTAACATCTTCTTGCCATTGTTTTTTATCAAAATCAACGGCTAAAAAAGAACAAGTTTCATCATGGTGCATCGGGTATAAACCAAGCACCATTTCCCCATTTAAATGCCTATGGATTACGTGATCTGTTAAAGGAAGGAATTTTCGATTTTGACAGGTTTGGCAACTAATTTGAGGCTTTTGACAAATGGGAGGGTTCCATTCATAGGCGCACGCAGGTGAATAGCCCGCTTTCCCGCTACTTTTCGATTCCCAGCGATGCGCATATACATCATTCCTACCATTAAATAAGCTCTGAAATAATTTTATTTTTATATCTAAGCTAGACTTTTTCGTAACAAGGGATGGTTCGTCTACTGATTTTTTCACAGGTGTTTTGGGGTTAAAGGCCTTAGCGAATTGCTCTTTTAAATAAGCTACTTCCTTTTTTAAATGAATGATTTCCTTTTGTAACTGGTCATTTTCATGACGAAGCTGGTTGATAAGTTTATCCCTTTCCATTTGCATAACCTCGAATATTAAGATAATTATTAGGTATAGTTTATAGAATTTATGGGGAAATAACAACCAGAGGGATAAGTAGAGAGCTAACACACTTAAGTTAGAGTTATGGATTATATCGGTAGTTAGTTCCAAATCACTGAAAAAAATAAAAGGGAATATTCTCGTTGGAATACTCCCTTCTTCGTTCCTTTTGAAAATTAGAATGAAGCACTTGTACTTCAAGTTCCTTCAATACTCAATTTTATGTATCGTTACTATCTAATATACAATGATTGATAATTTAAAATATTTTATATGATGGGTCGTAAAGATGATTTTCAAAGTAAACTTGAGTTTATTGATTTAGTACCTAAAAATCATACTCTTCGTAAAATTAATGAGAAGATAGATTTCTCTTTATGGGAAGAGAGATAAACTCCCTTCCCATTTTGTCAACAGCCCCAAAAAGGGCCTTTTTTAATTCCAGATAACTGCACCAATGATAATTAACAAGATAAACAATACAATGAGTAAAGCAAATCCACTACCGAAGCCTCCGCCGCCATAACCACCGCCGTAGCCACCATATCCAAACATACGAATACGTCCTCCCTTCATCGAGAAATTAATTTATTTTTTAATAACCATAACCGCCCATAAAACTAGCGCCTATAATAATCAGCAGAATAAACAATACAACAAGTAAAGCAAATCCGCCGCCAAATCCTACGCCTGCGCCTTCTACTTCTCCCATTTTCTTTCCTCCCTTTGCTAACTGACATTATTAACATATGCAAAATGAAAAAAGATGAAAGGGCTTGACTATTTCCTCATTTCAACAAAACATTATGTAAAATGTTGTTTTATGGACATTGTCCGATTTACTGACTTTTATAGGGGGAGAATCAGGGTAATGTGGATTTACAACGATAAGCATTTTGATACTACAACTAAACATAAGAGGAGAAATAAATTTTTCTAAACCATCAAGGAGGTGAGTATAAGGAAATTATTTTTCTAATGTTTTAAGTGAAAATACAATGTGAAAAAATGTCATAAAAATAGGAATAGACCCGCTATGTCGATTGCTGATATGGCGGGTTTTTTTATTAGATTCTTTTATACTAAAAATTCAAGGGTATTTAGTTCATCAATGAATAATGACAACGATGGATTCGTATTTGACTTTTTCCAGCACGCCACAATATCGATGATCTGATTCGCATCTTCAAGATATTTAAATTGAAGTGATGGACTTGCATACGACGAAAGATGTTCAAGAAGAATGGTAATACCTTTTCCTGCTTCAACGAGCATTAGAACGGTTTCGATTCTTTCCTCTTGACTGACAATGTTTGGTGAATATCCATGATCAGAGCAAAGGGCAAGTATATAATCAAATCCCTGAGGAGATTCCTCCCTTTTTAATAAGACGAACTTTTCTTCCACCAAATCTTTCATGTAAATCGACTGTTTATTAGCTAATGGATGGTCATCATGAACGATGACACAATGTGGGACAGAGAATAAAACCTTACTTTCTAATCCTCCAATATTTTGCAGTCCCATTGATAAGGTAAAGGCAATATCGATTTCATCCGATTTTAGCTTTTCGATAATTTCCCCTGTTTGAGAATGATTTAAATGTAATTCGATATTTGGATACTTCAAGTTAAACTGCTTAACAAAAGAGGGGAAGAAACCTTTAACAGCTGCACTTAGAAAGCTAATATTTATATGTCCTATGACACCATTTTTCGCCTCAATAGCTTTTTTTACCGCTTCTTCTGATTTCTTGATTATTTCAATAGCTTCCTTCAAAAACACTACTCCTGAGGGAGTTAATTGAACGGAATGCTGATCACGTTTAAAAAGTTTCACTCCCATTTCCTTTTCTAAGTTGGCGATTTGCTGACTTACTGCAGGTTGGGCAATAAATAATTGTTTAGCCGCTTTAGTAAAATTTAAGTGTTGAGCAACGGAGACAAAATATTGTAATTGACGAATTTCCATAGTTACCTCGACTTTTTATTAAGATTGTAGAAACGGGGGGACGGTTCTTGTGTTTACCTAATTTTTACCATATTGAAAGACTTTGAGTTTTATCTTGAATCAGTTTGCTAATAAATAAAATAGACCTTTGCAGGTGTATCTTAGTCATGAAGTCCATCGATAACTGCAAAGGTATTTCAACGGCTAAAAAAGAACAAGTTTCATCATGGTGTATTGGGTATAAACCAACCACCGTTTCCCCATCCAAATGCCTTTCGATTACGTGATCTGTTAAAAGAAGGAATTTTCGATTTTGACAGGTTTGAACTGACCCTCATGTCCCAGTTAAATAAAAGATTGGAAGAAGGCATAAATAAATGTTATTCACCTTCATAGGTAATTACACATAAATTGTAATGAAATAAAAGAAAGTCCGTATCAAAAGGTAAAAGTAGACTACATTAACTTGAATTTGGTAGTTTTGTGTTCAATTGTGAAAATGAAAAAGGACGTGAGAACATGTATTATGCACCATATATGTACCAAAATCCTTATTATGTAGCACCGATGCCTGATTTTCGAAACCAGTTTCTGTATCAGAATTATCCACAAGAGATGAGAAATGTAATGCCTTGTTATTCATCGCAATTTCCAAATAGGCAAGGAGTGGGTACTCTATCTGATCATGGGAAGCAACCATATATTGTTAATATTAATGATGCTGCCAAGCAAAACCGCACATTCCGAACTGCTTTATGGACTGGAAATCATTTGCAAGTTGTAGTAATGAGTATTGGAGTTGGGGAGGATATTGGTTTAGAAGCTCATCCTGATGTTGATCAGTTCCTTCGAATTGAACAAGGTCAGGGAATCATTCAAATGGGAGGCACTCAGAATAATTTAGATTTTGTAAGAAGAGTTCACGATGGTTATGCCATCATGGTTCCCGCTGGTAAATGGCATAATCTAACCAATACAGGAAATACTCCATTAAAATTATATACGATCTACGCTCCTCCATCACATCCGTTCGGAACTGTGCATGTAACAAAAGCAGATGCATTAGCTGCTGAAGATAGCCATAACAGTACAGATATCTTTGGTAAAACTCCAGATGAGTGGGTTGGGTATACAGAGTATTTAGTGAATAAAGGGTTGGAGGATGTCAAAAGAGGAATCAATGCTACACATATACTTCAAGAGTTCATTTTAATGGGAGTGCTTGTAGGAAAAGGTTATTCACCAGAAAAAGCATATGAAACTGTAGAAGAATGGGAAAAAACAGGAGAATCTAAACTTCTTCAACAAAGTAAAAATATGTAGAGAACTATTTGTTATGGTAACAAAATAGGCATATACTTCTTTTCAAACCAGAATCTACTGAAAAAGTCCATTTTTGAAAAATAAGAAGGTGTTACCTGCTATATGTAGATAATTTCCCTCTTTTTTTGCTTTATATTAATGGAAATCCAAGTTCTCTGTTCAAAGCACCACTTTTATCATTAATTTCGGACAGTTTTTGTGGTTAAAAAAATCATAACAACTGAATTCTCCGTTGGGTATTTATAATTTA
>CAWBCW010000032.1:0-9967 GCA_963787345.1 uncultured Bacillaceae bacterium
CTTCATTTTCATTAGCTGAGTCATTCCCACATGCTGCCATAACTGCAGTCATTAAAGCAATGAAAAGTACCATTACTATTTTCTTAGTCCCTTTTTTCATAAAAATCCTCCTATTTAATCATATTAAATTAGTCACTTGCGGAAAAGCCCCAAGATACACCGGATTTTGACTTTAGGTAAGTAGATGATGGATATAAAGAATGAGTTATCTCCATAATAAATACATAACCTCGTAGTCAGGCTATTTGTGGTAGCTTGGTAGAAACTTCAGGGCCATATCCCCAGAATTATACGAGAAAGATTATTAACTTTTTACTAACACATAGTAACATCAGAAGCTCCAATCGTCAACAAAACACGAATGATTATATCCAAAAAATATTTAACGTTCGTAAAATGAGTGAGTAGTTCGAATCATTAGAAAAATAATGACCAATTATACTTACTTACACCCTGTATATCCAATAGTGTGCATCCTAATTCAATAAGTAAACATACAAAAATTGTAACATCTTTAGCTAATTTGCAATAGAGTGGTTTTGCCTAAGAATCAGGACTTTTTATAGGCGTACAATAAAACGTTTGTAAAGCATGGTGTAAGCGTGATCGATTAGCTAGAAACTTTTATGAATTTGTTGATATTACGGAGGTGTTTATCAAATAAAGTAACAGAGCCGGATGTAGCCTTTATTAATCCCAATATCATTGATTAGGCTCTCCCCCCTTGTTGTATCAAGTGGATACCCACCACAATGTTGAGGGACATCTGCCTATTTTCCATTTTGGGGAAATTCCCTATTATAATAGCCTATCCTTTATGATAAACGCGGAATACTTTAACAATATATAAGGGAATATGCATTCAAATATAATAAAGAAATGGGGTTTTTTTATGGGAAGTTGTGAATCTGAAGATATGGAGTATCTACATCATCCCAAGACAGAACACCCAACAGCCCACGGAGGTTCATGTCCAATCGAAACATATAAACAAGCTCCATTAATGGGTATGCCCACTAACATATTTAAGCACACGAGAACCCCAACAATTAAGGTTCCAGTTGTATTGGCAGAGCCAACACTTCAAATTGTGTTAGAGACAGATATTAAACTTCATCCAGCAGCAACAGAAATTATTAGAGTGAAAAATAATGTATTTTTAGATCAGGTTAAACTTATCCCAGTTTCCTTTACACGGATTGACAACACTGACTTTTTTAACGTGATAAGGGCTAAAGTATTTGTAGCAGGGCATATTCGCAAAAATATAGAATATGCTACGAATGAATGTCAGGGGATCCTTCAAGATCGAATGGTTAATCTTCCGTTTACTGGCCTCGCAGACCTAAATGGTGACATCTGTGAGAACACCAACGGATTTCTTCATTTTCCCATTATAGGTATTTCTGAAAGCGCCGAAGCTAATTTTCTTAATCGAAGCATGTTAGATGCTCACATGGAAAAAGCCTTCTTTCAAAACCTTGTCAAATACAATGAACAGCCATTCGGTGAGTTATTATCCGCAAACTTCTTTGAACTTGATTTTTCACCAACCATGGCACCTCCCAAGGGAACTTTTAGCAGATTGAAAGAAAATATTGTCTTGGACCTGACCGTAAAAATATTACAAGTTCAACAATTCAGGATTATTGGTGCACAACAAATAATTCCTAAATCCTCTCGTCATCACCTCCCGTAAGTCCCTAATCAGGAAAAAGGACTCCGTTTTCTAAAACAGAGTCCTTTTTTCTTTGTCATCATGATTACATTCTCCAAGCTGGAAGTCATGAATCACTGCATATTTTCCAAAATTTCCAATTCACATCTTAAGTACTATGGCAATTGTCTAAACAATTCGTGTCTTCAGGAAATATATTAGAAATAGGTTGTCTGTTTTTTTAACTCAACAACAGTGTTAATGCTAAGTCCTTCACAAAACCATCAAAGAAAGGATGACAAAGCTAATGCGAACCATTGTATTTATTGAAACGAATAAATCAGGATCAAGTAGAGAGGCAATTAAAGCTGCAGAACGACTCGGCTATTTTACGGTGTTATTAACCAATAAAAAAAATTTCATTAATCAAAGAACAGAATTTCCAGATGTCCATCAAATGATTTTAGTGGAATTATTTAATTACGATGAATTTAAAAGAAACCATCATTAATCTGCAAAAACAAGGGAAACAAATAAAGTGCATATTGAGCTTTGTACATTCTTACGTTATTTAGCAGCAACCTTATCAGAAGAATTTTGTCCAACTGTTGTATCAAGTGATCCAATTTTTATAATGGAAAATAAAATATTAAGTCGCGAGCTTCTCACAGACCTGCCAATTTCTCCTCATTATACCATTTATACACCAGACTATTCGTTAGAGAAATTTATTAATAAGCACAAGACCTATTTACCCCTTATTGTAAAGGCCCCTGCATCTGCAGGTTCAAAAGATGTTCTGTTGGCAAATAATAGAACCAGCTGAAGACTGGCAATACAAAAATTACTAAAAAATCATGAACAGATTTTGCTGGAGGAGTATCTAGCTGGCCCCCAATATTTAATTGAAGTTTTAGTACACAATGGAAAAGTTCATATTATCGCAATAATCGAACAGCAGATTACGTTTTTTAAACGGTTTATTGTAACAGGATACTGTTTACTACGTAATATCGAAAAAGGTTTATACGATAGTATCCTTGAGACAGTAACTTCAATCTTAGAGGTTTTTCAAATGAAAAATGGTCCCTGTCACTTAGAAATGCGCCTAGTAAATGGTTCGTGGAAGTTAATTGAAATCAACCCGAGGATCTCAGGTGGTGCGATGAATCGAATCATTGAAGTCGGGTATGGAATCAATTTAGTAGAAGAAACCATTCAATTAATGTTAGGAAATGAGCCTTGTCTTACTAGAAAACACAGTAAGTATGTATATGCACATTATTTAACCGTGGATTCAAAAGGAAAATTAATTAAGGTAACAGGGAAAAATCGCAGCTCTAAATATCCTGGTGTCGAGGAGGTGTATATAAAACCCCGAAAGGGACAGATACTACGTCCGCCTATATCAATGGGAGATCGATGCGGATACATTTTAGCATCCTCCGATGATAAAAGAAGAGGCGATAAGAATTGCCAAGAAAGCAGCTAGCGAGATACGTTTCGAGCTTGCTCCAATTGAAAATACAGAGTGAAAAATCATGACGATTATAGTCTAAGCAAAACGTTCCTTATTATATTTAATAATAATTTGAGGTGAGGAGGAGAAATAGATAGTGACACTAATTGGCATGCTTCATCATCGTGCGGATCCAAATAATGTAAAGAAGGCATATGCGTATGCAGCTGTAGCAAAAGCTGAAGGAGTGAACTTTTTTTACTTTACCCCAGGAAAGGTAAATATAAAACAGCGAATAATTATAGGAAAAGCCTATGAAAATGGGAAATGGGTTGAAAAGGAATTTCCCTTTCCTGATGTCATTTATAATGCAAGTTATCCAACAAGTGATAAAGGGGAGCGTATCGTTGATTATTTGTTTGATAGGATTCCGTTTACAAGTCAATCCATTGGGAACAAATCAAGTGTATATAACAGAATTGAAAAGGGAAAAGAATTTAAACAATACCTTATTCCTTTTTATAAATTAACTAATGTTCAGATTTTTCATGACATGATCAATCGTTATAAAAAGGTTATTATCAAACCATTAACTGGACATCAAGGTGGAGGCGTTGTTTATATTGAAAATGATAAATCAAATATTACAAAATAAATGATTCAGGATCGGTATCATCAATTAATGAAAAACAATTGTTAGACCTTGATATCTCATAAAATACAAGAACAAGATTACCTAGTTCAACAGTTTATTTCAAGTCAAACAAAATCCGGTCATGTTTTTGATTTCCGCTTGCATGTACAAAAAAATGGAGAAGGAAAATGGGTTATTACTTCTATTTATCCAAGGATCGGGCGATTGGGGACCATAACATCTAATATGAGGAGTGGTGGTTATAGTACTTACCTGGATATATTTTTAAAAACAGAGTTTGGTGACTCCTGGTATGAAATTAAAAGGTATCTTGAACAGTTTGCGATAAGTTTTTCAAATCATTTTGATTCTTTATATGACAGTGAATTAGATGAATTAGGAATTGATGTCGGAATGGATGAAAACCAAAAACTATGGCTTTTTGAAGTAAATTGGAGACCCGGTCCACCAAATATATATAATGTTGAATTAGATGTAGCTAAAAATACGATTCTATATGCTAAATATTTAGCGGATACAAATAAACATTAAATCAAAACAAATCAATCGTTAATTACATTAAGAAAGGAGGGGGCTCATAAGTTAAGAAGCTCATGAGCCCCCTCCTTTCAGGCTAATAAGTTATTGGGGCTTTTTTTACTCTCTTTTCCTTTTCTTGTTGCTTCATTGGCTGAAAATAACCATATGTTAATGAACGCCACAGCCATTCTAATGGACCATATTTAAAGTATTTAAGCCAAACATAGCTGAATACTACTTGGAATAGGTAAATTCCAAGGCATATGAATGTACCTGTTACAAGGCTGATTTTCCCAAAGTAACCTAGTACAAGGAATATAAATACAGAAATTAAGGTCTGTGAAATGTAATTAGTTAAAGCCATCTGCCCAACATACCCTAAAGGCCGAAGTATCCTTTGCCATTGTTTTTTTCTCAATAGCAGGGTAATGGAGGATATATAGAAAAAGCATAGTGACAAACCGCTTAAACTCGTTACTAAAAAGATACCAATCTCTTGGTATACGCCCAAATCAATGAGGTTTAACTTGAAGACTGCCACTATACTGACAAGCGGAAGGCTTAATAAAAGGGTAGTCTTCCAGATATTCTTGACCATTTTTAAGTGTGGCGAATCGGGCTGAAAAATCCCAATTTTCCCAGCGTACAACCCCAGTAAGAACATTGCTAAGATGGTGAAAAGTTTTAAAGGTGTTTTTAACAGGAGCGGAATGACTTCCGTTTGAAAACGATAGGAAACCCATTCTAAATAGCTTCCATTTTCATACATATCCACATATTCTTCAATCTGACTTTCAGTTGCTGCTAGTTCTTCAAAGGTAGACGCTGGGACAAAAAACTGTAAACTAAACAGCGCATGAAAAACAAACAATAAGCTAAATGCCCAAATTAAAAGAGTCTTTGGTTTTCGATTATAAAACAATAGCAAAAGAAAGCCAGTGATTGCATAGGTATGCAAAATATCTCCATACCATATGAAGATGAGATGGATAGCACCAAACAATAACAGGACAAATAGACGTCTTGAAAATAATCTATTCATATTTAACCCTTTCTGTTCAGCCCGGCTCATAAAAATATAGAAGCCTAATCCAAATAAGAATGAAAAAATCGTATAGAACTTAGTATGCACAAACATTTGCAGAAATACATCTAACCAATAATTCATACCGGTATAATCTGGATTTTGAATCATAAAAGCCGGTGAGTGTAATGCAGGTATATTGACTAAAAAGATCCCCAACAACGCAAAGCCCCGAATAATGTCCAATGTCACAATCCTTTGTTGCTTCGATATAGGTGCGGATTTCATTTTCCATCACTCCTATAATTGATTTTCTATGCTTCTAACTTTATTGCAGAAAAGTCATATTACATAGTGAATGAAAGTAACAATAAAGTAATATATTATGGCCACTTCAGAACAAAATTCGTAAAAAAAAGAAGCCTCCCAAAAGTTCAGTGAGCTTTTGAGAGACCCTTTATAGTTTTTTACTTTGTTCCAAACATAAATGATTTAGCCAGTTTACTTTTTAATCTTATCCTTCAAATAATTGTCTAAGAAAACTTGTACCATATTGCGGCATTTTCACTTTAAAGTTATCTGCGACAGTTGCCCCTAAATCAGCAAAAGTTGAGAGTACCCCAAGATCTTTACCGCTTTCTAAACGCTTTGAATAGACTAGAAGCGGTACATATTCACGAGTATGGTCTGTTCCTTTATAAGTTGGATCATTCCCGTGATCAGCTGTGATGATCAGCAAATCGTCTTTATTCATTTTCTCAAAGACCTCAGGTAGTCGAGCATCAAAGGCTTCCAATGCATCACCGTATCCAATCGGATCCCGGCGGTGACCATACAACGCATCGAAATCAACCAAGTTTATAAAGCTCATCCCATGAAAGTCACGGTCTAGACATTCAATAAATTTGTCCATGCCGTCCATATTGGATTTCGTTCGGATTGCATCTGTTACCCCTTCGCCATCGAAAATATCGGAAATTTTACCAAGAGCGATAGAATCTAAACCACTGTCCTGTAAATGATTCATGACAGTTGGCCCAAAAGGTTTAAGTGCATAATCGTGACGATTTGAAGTTCGTTCAAAATTATCTGCACTACTACCAATGAAAGGTCTTGCAATGATGCGGCCTAACATATAGGGATCATCACGTGTAATTTTACGACAGTATTCACATATTTTATATAGTTCATCAAGCGGTATTTCTTCTTCATGCGCGGCAATTTGGAGAACGGAATCAGCTGAAGTATATACAATCAACGCACCGGTTTTCAGTTGTTCTTCACCTAGTTCTTTAATGATTTCTGTACCGCTTGCTGGTTTATTTCCAATCACTTTTCGACCAGAAAATGCTTCAATCTGGCTAATTAATTCTTGCGGAAATCCATCAGGAAAAACGCGAAATGGCGTATCAATGTATAAGACCCATAATTTCCCAGTGGCCTGTCATCGTATCCTTTCCCGCAGACTTTTCCTGCATTTTTCCAAAATAGGCCATCGGCTTCTCCGCAGCAGGCACTCCTGCAATTTTACGAATATTGGATAGACCCAGCTTTGCTAGGTTTGGTAAATCTAAGCCGCCTTTTTCTCTAGCGATATGTCCAAGGGTATCAGCACCAATATCATCAAATTGAGCTGAATCAGGTGCTTCACCAATTCCTACCGAGTCCATCACGATGACATGAATCCGTTTAAATGAATTTTCCATTTTAACTGTCCTCCTGCTGAGATTGATTTCGGAAAATAGTTAGTAGTTCTTGACACCTTTACTTTGAAAGACGCCTGAATTTTTTATTCTATATTATTCGGATACTATCGCAATTCCTGAACTTGCACCAATTCTTGTTGCACCTGCTTTAATCATAGCCAAAGCTTCTTCTTTTGAATGAACACCGCCTGATGCTTTTACCCCTACTGTTTCTCCTACTGTTTGACGCATTAAAGCAACATCTTCTAATGTTGCACCACCAGTTGAAAATCCTGTAGATGTTTTAACAAAGTCTGCTCCTGCTTGAACAGCTAAAGTACAAGCCTTTTTCTTTTCTTCATCTGTTAATAGGCATGTTTCAATAATCACTTTTACCAAAGCTTTTCCTTTAGATGCTTCAACAATACCGGCTATTTCTGCTTCAACATAGTCGTACTCTCCATCTTTTAACTTACTTATGTTGATCACCATGTCTATTTCTTCTGCACCCTTAGCAATCGCATCTTCGGTTTCAAAAATTTTCGTTTCTTTTGTATTAGCACCCAATGGGAAGCCAATAACGGTACAAACCTTAACATCTGTCCCTTTGAGCTCTTGTGCAGCAAGCTCCACCCATGTTGGATTCACACACACAGAAGCGAAATGATAGTCCTTCGCTTCCTTTATTAACTTAATTATTTGCTCTTTTGTCGAAGATGCTTTCAAATTTGTATGATCAATCATTCTTGATAATTCCATGATATACACCCTTTCCCACCGTTTCTAGATTGATTATACTTTTCCATTGAACACATGTAAACTCATTGATGAAATTTTGTTCAAATCATATTAAAGTCCTTTTAAATTCAAACAAATGATCTATGGTATAAAATAAGTTTAACAACTATTCAGCTGTTAAACCTTCCTATTGTTCCACTTTATTAAACCATTTACATACTAAGCAGCTGTTTGGCTGTATGTTGATCAGTTATAAAGACATTCGCATATCCCGCTGACAAAGCGGCATGAATGGCTGCTGCCTTTTGCACACCGCCCGCTACTAAAATAGAGCGGTCCTTTTTACGCAATTCTTCAAGTTCTATACTAACTGTACGACGATTAATATTTTCATCACAAATGTGTCCGTTTTGATCAATAAAACGCGAGCAGACATCCCCAACAGCCTTTTCTTTTAATAATCTTTCCTCTTCCTCACTAAAATAGCCAAGACGGAATAGTAATGAATCATCATCTACCGAGCCGACTGTAAAAATGACCACCTGTGCTTCTTTACCAATTTCCATAATCTGTTTGATATGACGATCCTGCATCACCATCTCGCTTATACTTGGATTGTCAAATACTAGTGGCAGAGGAAGATACTTTGGTAAGGTGTGAAAAGCATTAGCAAAAAGCGTTAATGTTTCCCACGCGTAGCTCTTCACATTAGAAAAACTGATTCCTCCCTTTAATTGAACTACTTCTACTCCCTTTAATGGACGCATTTGTAAATTTCTAGCCACTTCATAAATTGTCGAACCCCAGCTAACGCCAATTATGGTGCCATCCATCACAATGTTATTTAAGTACTCTGCTGCTTTCATACTAATATAGTGCTTGATGGATGAATACTCGTCAGTGGGAGAATAAACAACGCTTACTTCCTTCAATTGATATTTTGCTGAAAGCTTCTCCATTAATGATTCTAAATCCATAAATGGATCGGATACTTTTATCTGAACATAACCTTTATCTTTGGCATATTGCAATAACCGTGAAACAGTCGGTCTAGATATCTCTAATTGATTGGCAATTTGTTGCTGACTATAGTTTAACTGATAGTATAATTCAGCTGCTTCAATACTTAGTTTATCCTTTTCTTCATCCATTTATTGTACTCCCCCTCAAAGCCAAGAACCATCATTCCTAATATTTTTCAATTACTGTAAAATAAGTAACAATTTTTCGTAAATTAAAACTATGAAAGTAATTTCAAGTTCTTCTTTTACAAACGTTCACTTACATGGTATATTTCCCTTTAGAAAAAATCAACATGGAAGAAGAAGAGATGAATATTGGATTGAATACATATATTGTTATTGGAAAAAATTTTACACAATAATTTTTACCATAACTCCCTAAACTAACAAAAGATCATCATAAGAATCTCCTCTATCCTTCTCTCAATTTTAAAAATTCTATCAAAAGGAAGTGCTTAAAATGAGTACACATATCGGGGCAAAACAAGGTGAGATAGCCGAAACGATTTTACTTCCAGGAGATCCTTTACGGGCAAAATACATTGCGGAGAATTTTCTAGAAAATGTCATTTGCTATAATGAAATTCGCAATATGCTTGGATTTACAGGTACATACAAAGGGGAAAGAGTTTCTGTGCAAGGCTCAGGTATGGGGATTCCATCTATTTCAATTTATGCAACAGAATTAATGAAAGATTACAACGTTCAAAATTTAGTTCGTGTGGGCACTTGCGGAGCCTTTGAAAAAAGTGTCAAAATCCGCGATGTCATTATCGCAATGAGTGCTTCAACCGATTCGCAAATGAACCGAAAAATCTTTGGAGCGATGGATTATGCCCCAACAGCTAATTTTGACTTGTTGAAAAAAGCTTATGATGTCGGCACTGAAAAAGGACTTAATTTAAAAGTCGGTAATGTATTCAGTGCAGACATTTTTTATGATGAATATGCGGAACACGAAAAATGGGCCCAATATGGAATTTTAGCAGTTGAAATGGAAACTTCCGCCCTTTATACATTAGCAGCTAAATATGGCAGAAAGGCTTTGTCCATTTTAACAGTGAGTGACCATATTTTAACAGGTGAAGCGACTTCTGCTGAAGAAAGACAAACGACATTTAACCAAATGATTGAGGTTGCTTTAGATGCCGTCGTAAAAGAATAAAGATAAAAGGAAAGCTAACTGAGTTAGCTTTCCTTTTATCTTT
>CAWBCW010000033.1:0-40105 GCA_963787345.1 uncultured Bacillaceae bacterium
TATGCACGTTTTCAAGTGAATTGAATTTCACAAAATAAGAGACAGGTTTTTCAGCATTTCGCTTGTCTAATTCCGAAAAAATCTTTTTGTACTCTAAAATAGAGAGTTTTCCAGAAATGTAATCTTTTTGAAGAAAATCCAATAGTTCATTGACATGTGAGGGATTACGATCTTTTTCTAATTGGAAACTATGTATTAAATTTTTTAACATAATGTCCTCCTCTAAATTTGAGCATCTGTTTTCTATTACGAAAAAAAGTATATCATGCAATTTTTCTTATAATTGTTTTCTCAAAATTCAAACTAACGACATCATTTTACATTATCATGCCTTTATTTTTAAAGTTGGGAACTTTAATTGTTTTACTTTGGCGGTTTAGACTATTTCTTGTTTTTCGTTGACAAGTTAATGCAGGAAAATGTCGAACGAATTTTGTAATAGGGTCTGAGACTTGGTCTATTAAAGCGTTAATATGGTGATGGACAGTCACTTTATGTTTGTTTACAAAAGCAGATTCCTCTACTATAATGACGTAGAACAAAAAATTGAATACGAGACAAATAGGTTTCTTAAATGTTTCATTTAAGACGAAGAGGGAAGTTGGTGAAAGTCCAACGCGGTCCCGCCACTGTAAGCGAGTAGGAAGGTTAATGAGATCCACTGTGTTTTGAACATGGGAAGGAATAACCAACTGTTGATTCGTAAGTCAGGAGACCTGCCTATTTGTATTTAAGCTTCCTCGCGGAAAGGAATGTTTAAAGTGCAGGCAATCTACTATTTTATATTTAATAAGAAGATTGCGAGTTATTATGCTATCTACATAAACTTAGTATATATCTGCCTTTTTACTTTACGCTTTCCACAGGAAAAGCGTATTTTTTTTGTTCAAAAAATAGTAGGAGGAAAAAAGATGAAAGAGATGTTAAGAAAATGGGGGCTTTTCAGTATTATTCTGCTGTTAAGCATGATCATGATGATTGGTTGTGGTACAGGAGAAACGGAGACGCAAGATAAGGAAGACGTAACTTCAACGGATAAGATGGAAGAAGCAGCCCGGAACAGTGGAGAGGCCTTTCCTGTCACGATTACAGACGGGGCCAATCGAGAGGTAACGATCGAGGAAGAGCCTGAAACGATTGTTTCCATTCAGGCGAGTAATACTGAAATCGCTTTTGCTCTTGGGGTAGGAGATAAACTCATCGGTAGATCTGATTACGATGACTATCCAAAGGAGGCCCTCGAAATTCAGACCGTTGGTGCGCAAGATATTAATGTAGAGCTCGTTCTTTCCCTACTTCCAGATGTGGCACTTGTGACCGATTATCATTACAAGACCCATCCGAATGTTTTAAAACAGTTTGAAGATGCAGGAATTGATGTCATTGTTGTCGGAGATGCTGAATCCTTTGAGGACGCCTATCACAATATTGAAATGATTGGACAGGCTACTGGAACAAAAACCGAAGCAGAAGAAATTGTGGCGGATATGAAGGAACGCCTTCAAACCATCAAAGATAAAGCGGAATCCGTTACAGATAAAAAGAAAGTTTGGGTTGAAGTGTCACCAGGTCCAGATATTTTTACGACCGGAAAAAACACGTTTATGCATGAAATGCTCCAGTCGGTTGGAGCGATTAATGCTGCAGAAGATCATGAAGGCTGGGTAAAACTGACAGAAGAAGAAATTGTTAAATTAAACCCAGATGTGATTGTGACTACGTACGGCTATTATATCGATGATCCAAAAACAGAGGTATTAAGTCGTGAAGGTTGGGCGGAAGTGCCAGCTGTGAAAAATGGAAATATAGTTGATGTTGATAGCAATACGGTGACAAGACCTGGTCCTCGTTTAATTGAAGGAGTCGAAAGCCTTGCGGAACTTATCTATCCGGAAATTTTTAAGCAATAAAATAGGCTGGTTATATCTATTAAGCGGAGGGCTTTTACTTTGTATAAGCCTTCTTGGCTTATTATATAGCTCTGTATCTGTTCCAATCCCTACAATTTTTCATATCATTCTCGAGAAAATGTTTCATATTAGTCTCTTAGACGAGGTAGCGAAAAATGAAGAGATGATTATTTGGAATATTCGTCTCCCGCGAATTCTACTTGCCTTTTGTGTAGGTGCTTCACTTGCCTTGGCTGGTGCTGCCTTTCAAGGTCTTTTACGTAACCCACTGGCAGACCCCTATACAATTGGGGTATCATCAGGTGCTTCACTAGGAGCGGTTCTCGTATTATTTTTTAACCTCTCGATTATTGGTTTAGGAAGTTTTACACTCCCGATCCTTTCCATTGTAAGCGGATTGATCACCTTACTCATTGTATTCGGACTCGTTCGTTTAAGCAGCCGCAGTTTAGCAATTGAAACGATTATCTTGGCGGGAATCATTGTGAGTGCTTTTATTAGTGCGGTCGTTTCTCTTCTTATTTCATTAGGAGATCGAGAGTCGATGGTTCAAATTATTTATTGGTTATATGGAAGTGTAGGAATGAGAGGGTGGAGTTATGTTGAATTGATTTTTCCGTTTATGATTATTGGTGCATGTATCCTGTTCTATTATCATCGTGAATTAAATGCGATGGCACTTGGCGAAGAGGCCGCTGATCATATTGGTGTCGATGTTAAAAAAGGAAAAACTTTCATTCTCCTAGGAGCCTCTTTATTAACGGGAGCATCTGTCGCAGTTTCAGGAGCAATTGGTTTTGTTGGACTTGTGATTCCACATCTTGTCCGGCTTGTAGCGGGTCCGAATCACCGCTATGTTCTTCCGCTATCGATGCTGACAGGTGGATCTTTTCTTATTTTAGCTGATGTTATCGCTCGAACGATTATTGCCCCAAAAGAACTTCCAATTGGTGTCATTACTGCCTTAATCGGTGCACCTGTGTTTGCATTTTTATTAATTAGAGAAAGATTTGGGAAGGGGACGAGTAGATGATCAACATACAAAACCTAGTAGGTGGATATACGAACTCTCCCATTATTAACGGCTTGGATTTGGAGATAAACGAAGGAGAGTTTTTTGCGCTTCTCGGGAAAAATGGGAGTGGAAAGACGACCCTTTTTAAACTGATCACAGGTCAATTACCGATTAAAAGTGGAAACGTTCTTATCTCTGGGAAGAAAATTCAATCTCTCTCAAAATTGGAGAAAGCTAAAAAAATCGCGGTTCTCACACAGGAAGTTCAAGTATCATTCGATTTTACGGTGGAGGAAATTATTAGTCTTGGACGTTACCCTCATCAAAAAGGCTTCTTGAAGAAAATTTCGAAGCAGGATAAGAACATCATCGAAGAAATGATGGAGTTAACCAATGTTACGAGTTTCCGAAAAGCCCAATTCCGTACGCTTAGTGGCGGTGAAAAACAAAGAGTTTTACTAGCAAAAGCATTGGCTCAGGAGCCTGAAATTTTATTGTTAGATGAGCCTACGAATCATCTTGATATTAACCATACGTTTCATCTATTGGATTTACTAAAAGAACGGCAGCAAACGATGAAGTTAACGATTTTTGCGATTCTGCATGATTTGAATGTAGCTTCTCTCTATGCAGATCGGATCGCGTTACTCCATAATGGGACATTTTTAGAAGTGGGAGATGTAGACAAGTTAAGGAATGTCGAGCAATTAAAGAAAGTCTATGAGGTGAAGGTCAGCTCCCAATCGCATCCAATCGTCCCAAAACCCCAGCTTCTTATGACACCTCAATACGCTGAATCAATCGAGTGTTATCCATTTAAAGATTCTTTTCAAATCAATCAAATGAAGGAATATCTTCATGTTCAATTTGATTATCCATTACGAGCAATATCAAATAGTGCGATTGGCGAAGGGATTCAGTGGTTAAAACATTTTTGTCAATTTCATGTTGAAGAAGAACATGTTCCTCAGCCTGAAAAAGAGTTACAGAAATGGATGGAGAAATATTCAATTCCTCATGAGCAAGCAGTCGGATTAATGACTTCGGCAAAATTAGAGGATACGGTGATTGTAAAAGAGGAAATCGATCAAGTTGAAATGATGGCGATTGTAACAGCAGGAGCAGGGAACGCTGTTGATATTACGAAAAAACCTGCCTCTGAAAGAAATCAAACAATGAGTGTCCTTAACATCATGCTATTTATCGATGCCCATTTTTCCGATCGTGCCCTTGTGAGTGGATGTATGGCTGCGGCGGAAGCAAAAGTGAAAGCTTTTCAAGATTTTCAAATCATCGATCCTCATTCCGATACAACTGCGACGGGTACATCAACAGAAACACTGGTTCTTGCTCTTACGCAACAGGGGAGAAAAGTATCTCATGCTGGTTCAGGGACGATGGCAGGGAAAGCGATTAGCAGGATGGTCTATCGGGCTATAGAGGAAGCGCTTAGTAAGAACTTTGCAAAGGCTCAAGTAATGGGGGCAACAAACGTAACGGGAGGTAATTGAAAAATGAATCAAAAACAAAAAGGTCTAACTCTTATTTATACAGGTGATGGAAAGGGGAAAACGACAGCCTCCTTAGGATTGGCTCTCCGTGGAGTTGGCAGAGGTTTTAAAGTGAAGATTTATCAGTTTATTAAATCACCTCAGCGTACATATGGCGAACAAATTGCCCTAGAAAAGCTTGGGGTTGAAATGATTCAATTGGGAATTGGTTTCACATGGACAAAAACACCTGAAGAACATCGAGCAGCCTTAAAAAAGGGATGGCCGAAAGCAAAGGAAGCAGTAATGAGTGGAGAATATGATTTAGTTATTTTGGATGAACTTAATAATGCATTAGCGATTGATGCTTTTCCAATTGAAGATGTTCTTCCATTAGATGAAGTGATTGACTTAATTAAGAATAAGCCTTCACATGTTCATCTTGTGATTACAGGAAGAGATGCGAAACAAGAAATCAAGGATATAGCGGATCTCGTTTCAGTTATTGAACCCGAGAAGCATTATTACAAGGACGGCATACCCGCGGTTAAAGGGTTAGAGTTTTAGAGGTTTTATTGTTGTAGAAGAATCTCTCTCAATATAAAGGAGTTTTTAAAATGAAATTAATTTCCATTTGTCCTAGTAATACAGAATTAGTTGGTTATTTAAACTTAACTTCTTCGTTAATTGGCGTGGATGATTATTCAGATTGGCCAGAGGATAT
The DNA here is from genome assembly GCA_963787345.1 of uncultured Bacillaceae bacterium. GTDB lineage: Bacteria > Bacillota > Bacilli > Bacillales > Cytobacillaceae > Bacillus_BD. The sequence goes on from CAWBCW010000033.1 coordinate 5,140, forward strand.
TGGATCATTGCCAAGGCTTGGTTCAGATTTAAGGATTGATATGGATAAAGTGGAAGAATTACAACCTGACCTCGTCTTGGCTTCTCTTAGTGTACCAGGGATGGAACGGAATATTGAAGAGCTAGAAAAACGGAAGCTCCCGTATGTGATTGTCCCTAACCCTAAGACCTTAACTGAAGTAGGTGAAAGTTTACTGTTTGTGGGCGAGGTTACGAATACTTCTGATCGAGCGGAACGAGTATTCAAGAAGTTCACTGCGATACTCGAAAGCTATCAATTATTGAGTAAGCAAGTGCGAAGGCCAAAAACACTCTATTGGGAGTGGTGGGCTAAACCTATTTTTACACCTGGAGCGAATAATTGGTTAACAGAAATAAGTCATCTAGCAGGTGGAAAAAACATATTTGATGATCAGTTACAAGCGAGTGTTCAAACTGATTGGGAAGAGGTTAGACAAAGGGATCCTAATGTTATTTGCCTCGTATGGGTGGGTGTACAGAAGGAAAAGGTCAATCCAAAGGTCATCCTAAAACGCCCTGGTGCTGAAGAGATGAAGGCTATTAAAAATAATCGATTGTATATATTAGAAGAAACATTGTTTTGCAGGCCTTCACCTAAATTATTGCTTGGGTTAAATAAGATCGCAAGTATTCTTCATCCTGATATTTATCCGTCCTTTCATGAAAATGAAGATCCTCTATTAGACTAGTAAGAGGGGTCTGACCCACAGTCTGCTAAAGGATTAATGCAGCGAGGGCCAGACTCTTTTTGCTCAAATTCCATGCTTGTCCATTTCTTTAGATGCTTGTTCAACATATATTATATAAAATCATCGTCTGAAATAGGAGGGGATGTCAAATCAAATTAAGATTTACAACCTAAAGTTTTAATGGTATTGATCACAAAATGCAAATATTGATATAGGTAGAACTGTACAAAATAGTCATACTGCAAACTTAAAATTATATGGTGCTAATTTTTGATGTGATTTTTCACCAACTAAATCTTTAATCTTTACTAAGGTTCAGGATCCCGATATTAGTGACCAAGGTCAAATGGAGAACCCGTCATCAGCAGACAATAGCCAATGACGATTCATTTAAAGAATATTTATTAGCTTTATTTGATCAGTCTAGACAAGCCTTTCATATTCTGCATAAGTTATAGTGGAAAGAATGAAAAGAGGAAATAAATTTGTGAAAAAGGATATTTCAACCTAAAGCGAATCTTTTCATGGTGATTGTTATTTCACCTATAGGCTGTTTTTGGCAGGTCTATAGATTATTTTTAAAGCATCTAATTAAAAGCACTAGCCATATGTTCTTTAAGATAGAACGAATAGGAGTGTAGAGGAGGTGAATATAGATGCCGTTTTATCCTCCCAATCCAAGAAGGAGACCATTCTCTCCAGGTAATAGTTCAAGGTTTGGGTCACCTAATCGAATGAGAAGGCAGCCTCGCCTTCGTCCATTTTCTAATTCAACGCAAAAAGCCCCTAGGCTACAAGGATTGCAAAAGGTTATGGGACATGTTGGAACCGTTACAAACGGGGTTAACATGTTAAGGCAAATGGGCTCATTTTTAAAATTCTTTAAATAATTTTTATGCTTTTTAAGAAGCTGCTTCAAAGAGAACTTTGAATAACAGCTTCTTTTTATTCTTTTGACCATAAATCCATGCTTGTCCATTTTGCTTTTATTAAGATTACATATACTTTATTAATTCTAGTAAAAGGGGAAGAAACTTATGTAAAAGGATGGTCCGGTGCGGATACAACAGTGGCTCTAGTCTTGCATTAATTGTTGTACTCTTCATCCTATTGCTTGTTATTGGTACTCAATTTATGAATGGGTATTGAGTTTTTGAAGAATTTCTAAGAAAAAGAGGAGAGGATTCTAAATTTACTCTTCTGACCTGCATTTATATGCCCTGGCAATTTTGACTGAATATTTATGTTTCGCTTCCTCACCGGGACGTTATTCCTAAGCTATTTGTTGAGAGACCTGAATATGTTTTTGGAAAAATTACAATTTCCATTTGTGGGGCCAAAGCTTATTATGGATTATGTTTAGTTTTTTATAAACGAAAAATAGTTGCCCAAAATTAAAAGTCATATTTTTGTTTAATAAGAATATGTTTTCTTGACGACAAAAATAGGAGGGTGAAGCCTAAAAGTGGAGGTACCTGTTACAGGTTTTATCATTGAGTCATCCGATTTAAATAAAGACGGTGAACATTCGCATGTTTTATATCTTACTTCTTGGGACGGAAGACCTGTTCATAGACATCATTTTTCGGGAGTTACCTCAATTAACGATGGACATGAGCATAGGTATGCTGGAACAACTGAACCAGCACCCACTGGAGTACCACATACACATCGATACATGACGGTTACTTCCATCAATGATGGGCATAGACACGAAATTCGCGGTGTCACAGGTCCTGCCATTCCCTTGCCTGAAGGAGGGCATTATCATAACTTTCGTGGTGTTACAACGGTAAATGGTGTTCATCCTCATACTCATAAATATAGTGGCAATACGAGTCCTAGTTAATAAGCATATTATATATTAATAACGGTTTTGCTCCATTACTCTTGTAAATAGGAGCATTTTTTATTATTTGACAATATAGAGATAAGGTAATAACTAAGTCCTTATCCTATAGATACAATTAAAGGCAAAATTCACCCATAAAGTGAGGAATGACTAAATGACAGCTACCAATATGGAAATGAACTCCAATAATAGAGACTTTTATCTCCATACCATCCATTCTGTTTTAGAGAAAGGAATGGCTGCTAAAGAAGTCGTATGCTCCATTACGACTGGATTTCGCTCCATTCCATCCTTACGCACTGCCCCTGGACTTAATCCATATCATGCATCTGTAGCCGATATCGGATATGGATTCGATGCAGCTCAAGGAACCATTCAACGACTTCTTAGTGGTGAGCGGATTCCTCTTGCTAAAGAGATGCTAGTGTTTGACCTTGATACATTACGGATTAGTGAAAAACAATTAAATCCTAATTTTGAACTAGCTGTTAAAGAGGCATCCCCAGATGTATTATATCTAGTCGAGCAAAGTCGATATTTAAATAATCAAATTTCTAAAAGAATTAAAGAAGCCATTAGATTTGGTCAAATGCTTCTTGGTGCTGAATGGGAAGTGGTTCGTGCACGGATTAAAAACGTTCAAGCGATTCCACGACTTTAAAAAGAACGAAGGAGGGGGAAATATGCCGTATACACAACCGCTAAGTATGAGTGCAGATGATCAACATCGTTTGTTGGAGTGGTGGAACGCAACTGAGTCAGCTAAGGTGGTTGTACGATATTTGGTCTCATTAGTTAGTGAACTGCGGTTACATCCGGAATCAAGTCATGCAGATGGAATCGTTCTTTTTTATCGAGCAGTCTCTGAAATATCATACGGTCACGCTGGGATTCGGGGATGTATTCGCCGAGCTTTCTCAGGAGAATACTCTGATGCCCTTCGGAAGAATATGGTCATGTGTCATAGTTTTGCCCACAAATATTCGGTCGATGCAAAAGTGCTGCTTGAACGTGTAGCTAAGCAAATTACTGGAGGAAATGCTCTAAAATTGATAAGAAGGATTCGTAAGACGTTATTGAAAAATGATGAAATGCTAATTGAAATATCAAAAAGATCTGATGACTTCTTCGGAAAAGAAGCCTTACAATCCTTACAAAATGAAGTAAAGCACTCAACTACATTACCGATGTAGTTATAAAGGTAAATAGTAAAGGGATTACACGTTTAATTAACTAAAAATGGATCATCCATTTAATTAAACTGTTACAAAACGATGGGACTAATAAGGTCCCCTTTTATTACATTCTTTGGAGAGGATTGGAAGAATAATAATCCTGATTTTGTCTATAACTATAAAAATCCCCCATTTTGTAATTGTTTTTCGCAAAATTGGGGGATTTTTCTAATATTTAATATTTTTTAATTCCAACATACACTTTCCGATACCCTATGAGGTTTTTGGTGGGCCCAAAGAAACCGTATGCAAGTTTTTACACGACACTGTTTTTTATGGAGTTACTATCACTAACATCAGGATCAACTACTGTGGCAGCTGGGACTGCTACTGGAGAAAAGTCTCCGTTTTGTTCTCCAAAGGCTTGATTTCGTTTATAAGTTACGAGTTGATCAATTAATTGCAAGGTCCCCATATTTGCTACTGCCCCATTATCAATGGTATTTATTTTAAACCCAAGAACATTAATGACCACTGGAGAAACAAAAAACATATTAAACACCCCTGTCTTTCAATCTGTTTGGAACAAAAGTCTCGAAGTGCACTATAAAAGGCTCGATTTGATTGAGTTACTATCAGAGATATCCGGATCCAACACCCAGGAACTAGACAGGATATTGGGGGATGAATCCCCGTTTTGTTCTCCTATTCCTTGGTTCCGTTTATAAGAAACAAACTGATCCAAGTGTTGACTCGAACCGAGATTAACGACTGATGCATGGTCAATGGCATTGATCTTAATTCCTAAAATATTAAGGGATACCGGTGCAAATGTCATTGTTTTTAACTCCTTATAGATTAGGGAGATTAGCTGTTTCAAAGGAAGAATTGGAATCAATTTGATCTCGGTCATCGACAGCGCTTTTCGTACCAATAAAGTTGGTTCCATCTCCCATATTTTGGCCTAACCCTTGATTTTTTTTATCAGAATTATGCCATTCCGCTAATAAATTTTGACCGACATTGATTGCGGAGGCATTTTCAAATGAATTCACCTTAATGATATTAATATTGATATTAATGTATGGAACGGGACCCATCATTTAAATCCTCCTAAGTATTTTTACTCAATGACGTTTACCATTTACCTTTTGTGAGTTGGAATCCTCGACATCATGATCCAAAATAGCGCTTGTTGTGTAGATTTTCAAACACCCGTCAGCGAACTGTTGGCCGAAGCCTTGATTTTTCTTTGCTGATACATTCCTATTTTGTTTCAAGGTAGAACTTAGGGATATAGAACTGCCATGATCAATATTATTTAGTTTGATTTCAGTAATATTTACTTTGGTTGGTAAAAAGAACATGAATCATTATCCTTTCTTTGCCTTTATCCGGGGGTACTTAACTATATGACGGTTAACAAGAAAATATGTTTTCGTTGATGTGGACAAGACGGAATTTAAGAGATCGTTGAAGTTTAATTTTAGGGAGGGGAGAATTTTTATGAATGATATCATAATTAATAAATATCATTATTATAAGTGAAGACATGTACCAGGATTCATACCGAGCATTTCAAGGGAGATGATCCATCATGGATATGAATAAGATCTTACAATGGATGGATTTGGCCAAAAAATACCAAACGGGTGATTTTTGGGATGGGATATTTGATCAAACCTCCTTCAACGAATTTATGAAAAACAACGTTGATGGGAATCATTCAGGTGAAACCACTGTGAAAACAGGGCAGAATAGGAAGTTTCCTCCAACTGATATTTTTATCACGGATGAGGAAGTTTTGGTTATCTCAGAATTAGCGGGTTACGTAAAGGAAAATATTCAATTATCTGTGTCGGGAACGAACCTACTAATCAAAGGGGACAGTCAGCAAATGATGACAGGGGAGCCCGTACAGCAAGAAAGATATCGTGGCTCCTTTGAACGTGTGATCCAGCTCCCTGAACCGACATTTCCCAATCAAATTCGAGCGAAATTTAATAATGGACTTTTGTTTGTTTCATATAAACGACAATTTATGAAAGAAGAGAGAGTAAATATCGAGTAACGGATCTAGTGAACCTATAGAAAAATAACTTTTATAAAATGCGGGGAGACATGATGCCTATAAAAGGGATGTTCAACCAAAAACCTAAAAAGAAAAACGAGATTGAATGGGAAAAGCAAATTTTAAGAATTAATTCACTTGAAGTTCAACTGAAAAGCTTGTTGGAGTTTGAGAAGCAGATTCGAACATCGATGTATAAGAATAGCAGTAATGAAAAAAAAGAACAGAGGCGAGAAAAAACTCAGGGTGAGGATTTTCAAGCAAAAAACAGGGAGAATGCTCAAAAAATTGAGGAGATAGACAAAGGATTAGCAGAATTGGGACAAAGGGTATGTCAACTGGAAAATGATAGGGAGGAAATAAGGCTTCATCACGCTAAAACTACTCTTCCAAGAGAAGAAGAAAATAAATTGGATGAACGTTTAATCCATTTAATCGAACAACTTATCTTGGAAAAATATTCCGTTCATTTCCAAAGAGAAAAACAGATGGTTGAAAAAATTCAAGCTTTAGAAAACCAAATTTCAATGCTCAAGGACGATGTTGACCAATCAAAAATAAAAGGTCATCGACAGACGCCATCTGAAGATTTTTCAGCACTTGAACATTCAAGTGAAAATAGAGACAAGAAGGAAGTCTTTTACACGGGGATTGAAATGAGAGTGCAGCTCTTAGAACACAATGTTTTATTAGTTAATGAGGTTCAGATCGGGTTGTTGAAACGGATAGAGGAACTTATAGAAAAAATGGAGAAATGGATGAAGCAGAAGATCTCATAGAGAAGGAAGAGCCTATTTTTAAAGCTCTATACGTCGATAAGCTTTATTTAGATAAGTATGAGCAAAACAATAACTTTGCACAGATCGGCATTAAAGAGTTAAGTGGAGCTTTAAATATTGGTGCAACCTATGGGAAGGAAGCAATCCCGAAGAAAATCACTGAACAAGTAAAAGAGGATATGGAAAAAATGAAGGAAATGAAAGAGGAAATGGAGAATAGTCAGCCTCATACAGACAAGCCAGATGATATACAGCATGATGGGTCATCTTCAGAGCAGCCTCCAACGCAACTGGGGAGAACATTCCGTATACGGATATTGTTATTGAAGATGACGACACTTCCCTTGGAGAGGATTCTTTTGATGATAAATAGGGCCTCTGAACCCCAGAAGCCCTATTTTGGCAGTTTATAATCGTCAGGGAAAAAAGAGTTTGTACCACTTTAAATCATAAAAATAAACAACAAAAAACGGAAGCGATCCTTCAAAGGTTTAAACCTAATTCCAATCTTACCAAAAGAAAAATGGAAGGAGAGCTAATCCGACGATTGCACCTAAAGCGATTCCCGCGCCGAACCCCCAACCACCTCCGTAATAACCATAACCAAAACCTCCGAGGTTTCTTCTTGGTCTTAGCGGTTGTAGATAAACCCTGTTTGGGGAAACACGATGAATAATTCCTCTGTGAACCCTTCCATCACGGGTTCTGATTTCAACAGCCCTCCCTCTATGTCTGTTACATAAACCATGATAATGACTGATTGACATAAGTTTTCCTCCATTCTAATTTTGTGTACAAGATATCCTATGATTTTTAGTTAAAGGTCGTAATGGACAAACATACTAGGGTTTTAGTGGAAGTGTGTTTGAATTAAATTTTTTTGATTTTACTGGGCAAATGTCTAAACGTTTAAATGATTTTTACCATAGTATTTAGTATCGAGACTTATGAACGAAATCTAATTTCGGGATGGTTCTCGTAATGTATAAAAAACCTCCTTTTAAAGACCTTCCTTATCGGGAAGGTTTTAACTTCCTTCAGCAAATGTTTTTGTACCGAAAGCTTGCGACAGGTCAGAAGTTTTCCACTTCTATAAGTGGTGAGATGAATGCAAGTTTTTATCAATTTAGTGGGGTTAACCCTGAGCTGAATGAAGTTAATTTTCCGGGCGAGTCTTTAAATTTCTCGAGCTAGCTCAGAGATTGTATCCGGACGCAAATTCGACGGGCGAATTTAATATTTAAGCCCAAAAATAAAAGGTTGGGATTTTATCCATTCCAAAGACTGTGGAATGACATAGACTATTCTAAATAGGATGGAGGTGATCATTCATGAGTGGAGCAGGCGTAGGCGTAGGCTACGGAGGCGGATTTGCTTTGTTAGTTGTATTGTTTATCCTATTAATCATTATTGGAGCTTCTATAGTGGGGTTACTAAGATTTTAAAAAATAAAAACAAGTTAGGAGTGTTGTTGATGGGCTTTGGATGCTGTGGTTATGGTGGTTATGGCGGTTATGGCGGCGGATATGGCTATGGATATGGTGGTGGATTTGGAGGAGGATTTGCGTTAATTGTCGTATTATTTATCCTTCTCATTATTGTTGGTGCCACTATTTGGTGTTAACCACTATCCTAGTATAAATTGAACAGAAAATACAAAAAGGGTGTCAGAATAAAGCGAAACTGGCACCCTTTTTGTTTATTGTTTTTTATCAGTTTTTTCTTCAAAGACAAAACCGAACGGATTCAGTGGATAGTAAGTCTTTCGATGTGAAATGGTTAATTTTCATATATTCTTTAACTAAGAAGTAGCCAACAGAATATCCCGCCATTTTGGGGTATGTCGTTGATCCATATAATAGTTCATGATGTTTATGATCTGTTTTTAAGATAGAATGGTTTGGAATCATTAATTTTTCCCACATATTAAGCAACTCTTTGTCTGAATACAAAGAAGTCCATGATGCCAAAAAATCCTCTCCAAACCTTTCATGTACAGCAATTTCAGCTAAACCTTCTAAAATAATGGTATCTAATAATGTGTAGTCCTTTTCATGTTTTAGATAATAAACCAACCGACAAACATGGTTGTATTCATGTGTGAGCAATGCTCTTATCTCTGCTTCAGTATTCTCCTCTGAGATAAATAAAAATAATTTATCCTTAAAGGATAAACCGGACTTTCCATTAAATTCAACATTCAAGATCTGATTACTTATATCGGATGGAAAAATAAAAATCGGGATATCTGGACCTTTCCAGCTATTTTGAAGGATTTGTACTTCATTTTGAACCAATTCCCATACATAATTCATTTGTAATTTTAATATGCGCTCTTTTCTAGTTGTAAGGGGAGTATACATTCCATGAAGTGATAAATAATCATAAATTTCAGAGGCATAGGCTCCATCAAAAAACACACTTAACTTTTCACAAATTTCAATTGGCTGATCATATGCTTCTAATAGCCATTTATCTGTTCTTATTACGCCCACACTAACACCCCTAGCTATTTCTCATTTTTATAAAATATGCTTCGAACAAAATGGAGGTACCGTCTTGTTTTACGAATAAAACCGTGAAGAAATATAATGGCAACTATAGGCGGGTGCCCTATCCCAAACCCATATTTTGAATACTATATAGTGCATTCAATAAAGGGGGTATGTTTATTATGTTTCAAGGGAGCCCAAGACGTCAATTCCCATCACGATACCAGCATTATAGACACATCCATCACCGTCATCATCGTCAAAGTCCAAAAAAGCCTAATATTTTGTCCCAGTTATACGATTCGGTAGGGAAATTAGATGTAGAGAAGATGAAAGCTACTGCTGAAAGTTTACAACAACTTTATAGTGAGATCAGTCCGATTTTTACTAAATTGAATAAAAAATAAAAATGCAGTGTCTCGTCAATATGGGAATCGTTTTATAAAAGTCAAAAGTTGGGGGAAAAAAGTGGGGTACACGTATCTTGATTTCTTGGCGTTATTCGGAATTGGAGGAGCACATCCAGGCGGACTTCAATTGACGAAAGAAATGTTGTCACGAGAAAGAATAAATGAAAAAACCAAGATTCTAGACGTTGGGTGTGGTACCGGCCAAACTGCTGCTTATATTGCGGAAAAGTATAAATGTAAAATGACTTGTTTAGATAACAATGAAATGATGTTGGAAAAAGCGAAGAAAAGATTTCAATCTAGAAAACTTCCAATTGAAACGAGGGTTGGAAGTGTCGAAAATTTACCGTTTAATGAAGAATCATTTGATATGATTCTATCCGAATCGGTAGCTGCATTCACAGATGTTTCCAAAACCCTTCCTGAGCTAAGACGCGTATTGCAACCAAAGGGTGTTTTGTTGGCGATTGAAATGGTTCTTGAGGAATCACTTCCACAAGAAGAATTAACTCTAATAACCGAGTTTTATGGAATTCCTCAGGTTTACACGGAGTCAGAGTGGAATTCCTTTTTTCAAAAGGCAGATTTCCAACAAGTAACGATTGAGAAACATAATTTGCAATTGGCTGAACCTGAAATAGAAAATGCAGCTGATTTTTCCATGTCTGAACAGTTAGATGAAGAGTTATATGACATACTTGACCAACATGAGCAATTAACAAAAAGGTATCAGAATTTACTAGGGTTCCGTGTGTTTAGATGCCGTGTTTAAAATGAAGGACGTGGAGCAGAGAATGACGATAAGAAAAGCCACTGACCAAGAGACTCAAGAAATCCTAAATTTTTCTTTGAAAGTATTTAAGGAATCGACAATGGGTCTGGTTGATCTAATAGAAAATCAGGAAATTCCGTTGATGCTGTCTCCTCTTTCGGAAGGCGATGGTTATTATCTTGTTTATTCAGAGGATAACATGATAAATGGGTGGTTAGGTGTAGCGAGTACAATTAACTATTATGATGGTGAAATCGTTGGATATATTTCGGAAGTTTACGTTCTTCCAGAGTTTCGTAGAAAAGGAATCGCTCGGCAGCTATGTATAGAAGGAATTAAAAGATTGAAAGAAAGCGGATATCATAAGGTACAGTTAAATGTATTTGCAGGAAATGGTGCAAAACAACTTTATCAAAAGCTTGGCTTTCATGAAGTATCAACAGTAATGGAAAAAAATATTACTCTTGATGCTTAATCATAGAAATGTATTGTTACCTTTATCGATAAAGGTGTTTTATCAAGTTTCCTATAAAAGTTGGTCACCCAAAAACCTGTCTATGAATAGTTTGTAAAGATGTTAAAAAAGAGGAGGGCATTTTTTTATGCAACCATATTTAAATCAGAATACCATCAATTACAATAGAGACCATGATTTTCATGATAAGTGCAGAAAGCATTTATATCAATTTGTTCAAGTGGAGTTAAAGGATGGTACTACTTACCAGGGAATTCTTCACAGCTATGACGGAGAGAAAATGTATATTCTTATGCCTAAGATGCATGATCACCATGATCACACATCACCATGGTCAACATCATCATCACCATCATGAGTCAATGCATACAGAAGATGAGAGCAGACTTTTTCCTTTCTTTGGACCATTCGGATTGTATGGCTTTCCGTTCTTTGGGGGTTAGAAGATTCGGACCATTTTTTCCGTTTTTTATTTAAATTTAACGAAAAAGACTTGTAGATTCTGCAAGTCTTTTTCGTTAGGTCTGAATATGTATTTTTATTAAGATCATAACGGAAGAAGATTAGTCGAAGAATAAAGGGCCTCAAAAAAGTTGAAACCCTTTAAAAAACTATTTTGTACATGAAAATACGCGATGGTCTAAAACTCCTTGATATTTTGCCATTATATAAACATGCTGATTCACGACGGTATACAGTTTAGGTTCAATATAACCTGAATAATAGAATTCTGGTGTTAGATTCTGTTGGGAGATAGGCTTTTCTTGTTTACGAATTTTTATCTCTTTAAATCCTGACTGTTGCAGTAAAGTAATCCAATCTTGTTCCATCAGTAGTGAATCTAAGCCATAAAATTGAGTGATTTCCTTCTTGTGACTTGGAGCAATGCGCTGATTAATGGTAAGTTCATTTGCAATAAAACGACCATCCGGCTTTAATAAACGAAAAACTTCTGTTAGTGATCTCGTTTTATTGACAAAAGAAAGAACCGATTCAGAAACAATTAAATCAAATGATTCGTTCTTAAATGGACAATTCTCGATCGATCCTTGGATTATATCTACTGGCAATTGGTATTTTGCCATTCTCGTTTTTGCTTTTTCGACCATGACAGGGTTGATGTCTAATCCAGTTACGATTGCTCCGTATTGAGCGGCTAAATAAGCTGCTGTTTGGCCAGTACCACAACCAACATCTAAAATGCGAGTAGTAGGGATAATTTTTTCAAACTTGAATATTTCCTTGGTCAGTTGAATCCCCCCTGGATGTGCACCACCAACACCAAACTTAGACAAGAAATCTAAATAGATTGAGGTCTCAATTCTAACCACCTACTTCATTTAATTTTAACTTCCTTCAGTAAATATTTTTGTACCGAAAGCTTGCGACAGGTATAAAAGTCCTCCACTTATAGAAATGAAGGACTTCAGCTGAATGAAGTTAAGCCTTCGGACGAAAATTCGACGGGTGAATTTGATTAATCAGAAATAACTGGTACGACTCTATCAATCTGACTCATTCCCTTTTTCCGTTATATAGGCTTCAAATGTTTCTATCATATGCCTCATCCAGCTTTCATAAACTTTAGATTTATGATGAATGAGTTGGTCAAAGGAGCTTTTGTCAGGAAGAAGGGAGAACAAATATGGGTCAGGTCCTCCTTGGGTATCATCCGTATTTACCTCAATAATCCACAGGTCTCCACGATGGTCCAGCCCAAAATCAATTCCTACTTCCGTGAAAAAATGGTATTGATCAAGCATATCGCAAATTTCCATGGAGGCAGCTTTTAATCTACTTGTTAATAATTCATAGTTTGGATCAGGGGAGACTATAGAAATAACTTCCTCGGTCGGTTTAACGGAACCATTGCTAACTTCAATGTTAGATACGATGGAACCTGTTCCGGCAACTCTTACTAAATCACCTGCATAAATCCAAGAACCATCCATTTCCTTATATAAATGGGACCTTATATCGAAGGGATGATCGAAATAATGGACTGTTGGGATTGCTCTTTGTACGATCGTACTTTTTTCTTGGTAAAATTGGTCAATTTGATGATAGATCTCATTAAAGTCATGAGTAATAACTGCTTTCTGTCCTTGAATTGTCCAAACAAAGGAGTTCCCGTTTTGTTGAATAGTACTAATGTCTTTCCCGCCCCAGGAGGCAATAGGCTTAATATAAAGAAGGGGATATTTGCTGAGCAAGGATGACAAAGCTTCTTTTGAGAGTAATTTGGTTTCAGGTATTTGAATGTCTTTTATGGAATGATGTAATAGTAATTTATACATTTCCCATTTGTTAATAAACTCCCTGCTTGGATCCAAAATAGATGACATTTCATTAATCCTCCCATGATTCTTTCAATGGATTTTCTACAACCTTATTTATTTTATTTTGGCCATCTACATAGGCTACCTTCGTTTTTAAATGTTGGATCTCTTCTTCGGTAAATATTCCAGTACTTAAAATAATGACAATGTCTCCTTTCGTAAATAAGTGAGCAGGTGGTCCGTTTAAACAAATAGTCCCCGAGTGTGCCTCTCCAGGTATGGCATAAGTTTTCCAGCGGGCTGCATTGCGGAGGTTGGTAATTTGCACCATTTCATAGGGCAAGAGATCGACTGCTTTCATCAGTTCTTTATCGATCGTAATGCTTCCAGGATAGTTTAAATCTGCCTCTGTTACAGTAGCTCTATGGATCTTACCCTTACACATATAACGTTGCATTTTATACCTCCTAAATTTAAACTTTTTATCAACTGTATATGAAGTGTAAGAGTATAATGTGTCTGAAATGAAAGGAAATCGTATAATTAATCAAGTTGAAGAAAAAATGAGGAACAAGGGGACGGATCTGTCCCCTTGCTTTATCCATATATATTCTTTTAAGTGTTATAAGATTTCAAGGGATTGACTTTACTTGATTGAGGTGCAATAAATTTTAATTATTATAACCAGTAGTAGGATTGGTTGAATAAAATGTTGATGTGAAAAATAAAAACCAATCAAAGTGGTATTTTAATCCCTAAGTGCTCCTGCCTCTCGAGAAGTCATCGCACCTTGACCTTCGCTTACATCTTTTTGGATTTCCTTTTTGACCTTCTGTGCATCAGTTCCGGCAAATCCTGGTTTCATTATAGAACCCAAATTCTCATTAGCTTGTTGCTCCTGTTGCATACTCAGCCTCCTGACTCTTCATATATATTGGTTACAATCTTATTATTTGCAAAATGATACTTCATATATGTCTAGAGTTTCTAAAAGGGGGCTGACCCCATAGCGATGGAGAAGCCTATTTTACATTTTATAATGAATTGACTATAGGCAGATCCTCAGCTGTCCATTATTCAAAAAACGCACTTGGATATTCAACAACCCCTGATACATTTTGAAGGGCATTCTCTCTTAGCTCGATCGCCATAAATGCTTCGTCTGGTACTTCAAAAGGTGCTTTAATTCCCCATAGGGATGCTTTTTTAAAGCCAAACTCCGGATAATAGTCCGGATGCCCTAGTACAATGACTGAATTGAAACCAAGTTTCTTTGCTTCTTTCAATGCTTCAGTAACTAATAGACTTCCAACTCTTTTGCGTTGAAACTCAGGTAAGACCGATAAAGGTGCAAGGGCGAGTGATTCTACTCTTTTTTCGTCGTTATGTATAATAATCTTAGACAAAAGAATATGTCCTATTATTTTGTTATGATCTTTATCTTTTGCCATTAAAGATAATTCTGGAATGAATGCGTCAGTCTTTCTAATTCGAGAAACCAACTCATGTTCTCTTTTATCGCTGTGTTCTGCATGAGCAAATGCAGACTTTATAACACCTTCAGTCTCTGTGTAATCTTCTACTTGTTCTTGTATAATTTTTAGGTTCATAATTGACAACTCCTATTTTGATATAAACGAATATAACATTTATATTACATCATTGAAGCTGCGAACAATAACCTAGTAGAAATACTGGGTTATTAAACGAAAGAGACTGGTTGTATGAAATCATTGACACTGACAGATTAATAATTGTGAAGAAAAATGGGATAAAGTATTCGTAAAAAGTGTATAAAATATTTTCCAAATAAATTGAATCAAAAGTAAATTCAAGTTAATCTAAAATAAGCCTCCAAGATCATCTCGAAGGCTTATTTTTCAGTTTCTATAAAGACATTCGTTATACATCTATCTGAAAGGAAAGCATCAGTGCAAGGGAGAACATGGTAGTTGTGACAAAAGTTAATGACGAACAGTTCGTTCAAAGAGTGAAAGGAGAATGGGGATGATTAAATTTGAGAATGTGTCAAAAAGGTATGAAGATGGCACCGTTGCGGTTCATTCTTTAGACTTGGAGATCAAGCAAGGGGAATTTTTTGTTTTTATTGGGCCGAGTGGTTGTGGGAAAACGACGACACTGAAGATGATCAATCGGTTGATTCCACTATCAGATGGCACCATTTACATTAATGGCAAAAAAATTAGTGAGTATGATATTCATGAGCTACGATGGGACATTGGCTATGTTCTTCAACAGATTGCTCTTTTTCCACATATGACAATAGAAGAAAATATTTCGATTGTTCCTGAAATGAAAAAATGGTCGAAAGAAAAAATGAAGAAAAAAGCTTCAGAACTTATGAAAATGGTAGGATTGGATCCTGGAACCTATACGAATAGAAAGCCTTATGAATTATCTGGAGGTCAACAGCAGAGGGTAGGTGTCATTAGGGCACTTGCAGCAGATCCTGAAATCATCTTAATGGACGAGCCTTTCAGTGCTTTGGATCCGATTAGCCGAGAAAAACTTCAAGATGATTTGTTGGAATTAAAGAAAAACCTCAAAAAAACAACTGTATTTGTAACCCATGATATGGAAGAAGCGATAAAACTGGCTGACCGGATCTGTATTATGAAAGAAGGGGAGATTGTCCAAATTGGAACCCCTCATGAACTAGTTACCAACCCTGCTAATGATTTTGTAAGAGAATTTATTGGAGAAAAAAGGATAGCTGCTATTAATTTGCAAGATTTATTTTTACCAGTGAATGAAAAAGAAATGGAACAAACTTCTTTGATTATGGTACCTTTATCAACTTCATTGAGTGAAATATTACATATCCTATCCGAAAATGAGCAAGTAGCAGTCGAAAAAGATGGTAATCAAATCGGCTATATTAATCGTAGGTCCGTTATCCAATATTTATCTAGTAATCTGCCAAAAGGGGAAGTGACAAATGAATGAGCTTGGAGAAGTATTCCAGGAAAGAAAAAATGAGATATTGAGCGCCTTAGTGGAACATATCCAAATTTCTTTTATCGCCCTATTCTTTGCCGTTTTGATTGCGATTCCACTCGGTATATATATAACGAGACATAAAAAGGCAGCAGAAGGGATCATAGGAATCACATCTGTCATCCAAACGATTCCTTCATTAGCTCTGCTGGGTATCCTTATTCCTTTATTCGGTATTGGAAGAGTACCAGCCATCATTGCTTTAGTTGCCTATGCTTTATTACCTATATTGAGAAATACATATACAGGAATAAAAGAGGTTGATCCTTCATTAATTGAAGCGGCCCAAGCGATGGGGATGAACTCGAGGAAAAGATTAATCAAAGTAGAGATACCGCTTGCAATGCCGGTCATAATGGCGGGAATCCGGACAGCTATGGTATTAATTGTAGGTACCGCAACCCTTGCCGCATTGATTGGAGCTGGTGGACTCGGAGATATTATTCTTCTAGGGATTGATCGAAATAATACGAACCTGATTCTACTCGGAGCCATACCCGCCGCATTACTAGCCATCCTATTTGATTATTTACTAAAAAAGTTTGAACTTCTGTCCTATAAGAAATCTCTTATTACAATTGGGATCATTGGGATAGTGGCTCTCACAATGATTTTGACTCCAATGATTGGTGAGCAAGACCGAAAAATTGTTATAGCCGGTAAACTCGGTTCAGAGCCAGAAGTTTTAATTAATATGTATAAAATACTCATTGAGGAAGAAACGGATTTACAAGTAGAATTGAAGCCTGGCTTAGGGAAAACTTCATTTATTTTCAATGCACTTCAATCGGGAAGCATTGATCTTTATCCAGAGTTTACAGGTACAGCGATTTCTGAGTTTTTAAAGGATACTGCAAAAAGTACCGATCGTGAAGAAGTGTATAACCAAGCAAAAGAGGGATTGATGGAGCAATTTAATATGGTTTTGCTGAAGCCAATGCAATTTAATAATACCTATGCATTGGCAGTATCTAAAGAGCTTGCCAGTCAATACCAGTTAGAGACCATTTCAGATTTAAAAGCGATTGAAAACGATGTGAAAGCTGGTTTTACGTTGGAGTTTTCTGATCGTGAAGATGGTTATCGGGGCATTCAATCGTTATATGGGATTCAGTTTCCGAATCTTGTCACGATGGAACCGAAACTACGATATGTTGCCGTAGAAACCGGTGAAATCAATTTAGTTGATGCCTACTCGACTGACAGTGAATTACGTCAATATGAGCTTAAAGTGTTAGAAGATGATCAACATCTGTTTCCGCCCTATCAAGGTGCTCCATTATTAAGAGAAGAAACGGTCCAAAAATATCCTGAACTAGTGGATGCTTTAAATCAATTAGCCGGGAAAATAACGGATGATGAAATGAGAGAAATGAATTATAAAGTGAATGTAGAAGGGGAAAAACCTTATGATGTTGCAGAAGATTACTTGGAAAAAGAGGGGTTAAAGTGAAACAGGGGAGACGGTTCTGTGTTTCACCAATTATTCCCAATAAGGCCATTATACGCTTGCACCTTCATAAAAGGAACCAATAAGGAATTAGCCCAATATATTTGGAAATAATATGGGGAGGCGCCCATTGGGAACTAAACGCTTAATAAATGATTTATTTGAGAGAAGAGGAAGGAAATGGAAGAATCTAGCCGTATTACAGTAAAAACGATCGTTCAGGAACCTGTTGAAAAGGTATGGAAATATTGGACAGAGCCGACTCATATAACTCATTGGAATAGTGCTTCAGATGAATGGCATACACCATATGCCGAGAATGATTTAAGAGTCGGAGGGAAATTCCTTTCAAGAATGGAAGCAAAAGATGGCAGTTTTGGTTTCGATTTTGGTGGAGTTTATGATGATGTGATCATAAATGAGGCTATTGCTTATACATTAGGAGATGGAAGAAAAGTTAACATCACGTTTAAAGGTCAACAAAATGAAACTGAAGTCATTGTCATTTTTGATGCTGAAACGGAGAATCCCATTGAGTTCCAACAACAAGGTTGGCAGGCGATTCTAGATCATTTCAAAAAATATACAGAGCAAACAAACGCTTAAAAAGCAAATTAGGATTTGAAAACATTATGTTTTAGGATGATGGTAGTATAACTGGCGAGAATCTTCTCTATTTCAAAGGGGAGATGAATCGCCAGTTTTACTTTTTAACTATGTGTATAGTATAAAAAAGTGTATTAATATTTTATTCAAAATCAAGTGTTTGATTTGTTTAAGA
Source organism: uncultured Bacillaceae bacterium (assembly GCA_963787345.1). Lineage (GTDB taxonomy): Bacteria > Bacillota > Bacilli > Bacillales > Cytobacillaceae > Bacillus_BD. Next base: position 23,403 of record CAWBCW010000033.1, read on the forward strand.
ACTTTGCCGCTATTAAAACACTAATACCGAGAAAAGTTGCTAGAAGTAACGAAGTCCAAATACTATATTCAACGATGAAGTAAATCCCTGAAAACAGAATAATTGCAGTTAAAAAATCCCAGTACATTATTCGAATTCCTCATCCTATCTTCATTTCAAACGACATTATAATATTCTTCAATAACTCTAAATATCCTTTTAAAGCATCTCCAATACGTGGTTTGGGGAAGTTGGTTATTTCTAAAATATGTCTAACGTTATTGCTTTAATTATACATTAAGATTCAACAATTACTCCTTAAATACATTTTGATGTAGGAGTTATCCCTATACAAAAAGATGGAATCAAAATTATGATTCCATCTTTAAACAATAAATATAATGTGCAGCATTTTATACCATTAATTAATTTTATTGATAAAGATAATTAACAATTGACTTTTTAAAAAATCTAGGAATCGATTTTTTTATTTACACTTCTTTCACTAAAGCACCCTTCGTTGAAGAACAATGCTTAGTATGAGTTGTCCTAACGACAAAAAAAGATAGCTTATTTAATGTATCTGAGGCTTATTGTCCACAATGTCTCCCTCATCATATGCTTCTTGAAATAATGGTGGCGTTTTCGCTTCAGATTGATTTTGTGATGAGGGACGAATACCATTTTGAGCTAAGATATCCAAAATTTTTTGAATATCTTCTTTGGTTGCCGGTGCTTTGTTTGGCTTTAGGGTAGTCGATATTTTACCATTGGACTCTAATATCGCCAATTCTACATCTTCGACATTTCCTATGTTTTTTAGGCGAAGTGAACCTTGTAGCTCATCTGTCGTTAGTCTGGCTTTTTTTAGCTCTTCTAATTTCATCTGTCCATCATTAATTAGTACTGATGGTACTCCATTAATAAACTTTCTGGATTTTGGTATCCATATTTGTATTTTCGCTAATATAACAATTCCTATAATAAGCAAAGTTCCAGCATATATTGCCTCCCATTCATTTTTTAATGCTAAAGGTTGGATTAGTACAGCCCCAATCGAAATCCTCAATACTGCTTCCGAAACTGTCGTTTCTGCAAGCGATCTCTTTCCTGCGATACGCAAAAGCATAATTGCAGCCAAAAAAATTAACAATGCCTTAAATATATAAGGTAAGGTAGGTAGATTATCGAAAAAATCCATCATTTCTCTCATTCCTTTAAATTTTTTGTTATTGTTTGTTAAATGCATACCTAATATGTAGATAGCTTTAAAAATAAGATAATAAAAAAATTATGTGGTCTTTCTAATTTGTATATGTATTTATATGCGAATCGCGTCCTCAACCAGGCTGTTATTTAATGTTATCTCCCCAACAACCGAACCCATTGGGCTTCATCTGGTGTTTTTTATTTACTTTTTTTCTTTACATGATCAAAACGACTTATTTTGAAAGTGTTCTGACTCTAAAAAGAGGTAAGGGAATCAAAACGAAATGTTAAAATATTCCTCCATCAAATAAAAATTGGTTCGAATGTTACATTTGCATAGTGAATATGTAATAATTAAGCACTATCTGTAATGTTCTTCATTAAACTCTAAAGAACTGTAACCTTGTTGTTCTGTTATAGGTGTACAGGCCCATGTTAGTGTTATAGCATCCAAGTTTACTAGGAGGTTGTAACACTTATGAAAAACACTTACATGAAATCATTAATAACAACTTGTGCAGCTTTGTTTGCATTTATAGGGGTAAATAATACTACGGCTGAGGCTGTTATCGATTATAGAGTTGTCAAAGGAGACACGCTTTGGGAACTTAGTCAACAATATGATGTGACCGTTGATCACATAAAAGCAGAAAATGATCTTTCTAATGATTTGATTCTTATCGATGAAATTTTACAAATTCCAGAACTGCAGACAGCCGTTGTGCCTCTAACAACACTTATGGAGGAGAATGCGGATCAACCGGAAGAACCTAAGGCAGAAATAGTAGAAGAGGAAACAGTGGAACCAGCGATTTCTCTTTCACCTGAAGAAAAAGACTTGTTTGCGAGATTAGTAGAAGCGGAAGCAAAAGGTGAATCTTATGAAGGAAAAGTAGCGGTTGCGACGGTTGTCTTAAACCGAGTGGAATCTCCTGAGTTTCCAGATACGGTAACAAATGTCATTAACGAAGTGGTCGGCAAAGCATATGCTTTTTCACCTGTACAAAATGGTGCAATCAACAAGCCAGCGTCAGATGAATCAAAACGAGCAGTGGATGAAGCATTAACAAGAAAAGATCATTTAAATGAATGTATTTATTTTTATAACCCAGAGATTGCAACAGATGGTTGGATTCGCACTCGTGAAGTTGTAACTACGATTGGGAACCATGCCTTTGCGAAGTAAGATAACAAAGAGAAATAATCAATCCATTGTTTTCAATGGATTGAGACTATTTATTATCCTAACCTAAAAAACACTTGTGTAAAGCTATTGCACAAGTGTTTTTTATATCTAAATCTTAAAGGATTAGGACTAGGATACCGAAGCAATTGAAAATAACTCCAGTTAATGCAAGGGATCTTCCATTTTGCTTAAACTTCTTTATTTCCCTTATCCCGATAATTCCAAGCAGCAACCCTGCGATACTGAGTATTGAATCTCCCTCTATAAGAATAAACCCCAAAATTGAAATAATGCCTATAATCAAAGAGCCAATGGCTTTACCATTAATACCTTTATTCTCGACATCCCCTTGATTGTTCAATTGTGAACCCTCCTAAATATCCTAAAAATGTGAAGTTTAATTCTATTTATTCAACCTGTCGTAGGCTGAATGAGCAACAGACAAATGATCTAATTTATACTATATGATTATTTAATAGAAATTCCAAAATAATTATAAATCTGTTAAAAATAGTAGAGGTGAATCTAGTGGGGATTCAAATCCCTGCAGAAAACCCTGAGCCTACGGTGGTTGTCTTGCAAAGACTGTTTTTATCAATATAGTAATATTAGCAAAAAGCAGCATGGATTCTTTAACAGGTACTTGAGTATAATAAGTATTTATTTAAAATAAGAGGAATCAGTTACTGGAAAGAATATTTGAATGAAAGTGTGAACGAAATTAGTACAATGCTCATAAATTAATTACTGAACATTCGAACAAATAGTTGACTATTCCAATGAAACCAATATAAAATAAAAATAATAAAACAATCAAATGAATATTTGAATGTTAGGGGGGATCACTTGACTAAAGCTAAAGATGTATGTGAAATCACATGTGTGGATGAGGAGAAAGTGACTAGAGTCCAAAACAAACTTGCCGAGCAAAATCCTATGGAAGCAGCGAAGATTTTTAAAGCATTAGCAGATGATACAAGGCTTAAAATTGCTTATACTCTAACGTTAGAGGAAGAGTTATGTGTTTGTGATGTGGCGAATATCGTTGGAGCTACGACAGCTACGGCATCCCATCATTTAAGATTGTTAAGAAATCTTGGGTTGGCCAAATATCGGAAAGAAGGAAAACTAGTCTTTTATTCATTAGACGATGATCATGTAAAACAACTCATCGAAATTGCTTTTGAGCATCAAAATGAGGTGAAAACCAATGTCTGAACTACAGGCTAAAGATATAGAGCAGGAAATGACGTATCGAGTTCAAGGATTCAGCTGTGCAGGCTGTGCGAAAACGTTCGAAGAGAACGTTAAACACCTGGATGGTGTGGTCGATGCGAAAGTTAATTTTGGTGCTTCTAAAATAACCGTTAGAGGGAATGCAACGATTGAAGCACTTGAAAAAGCAGGGGCTTTTGAGAACTTAAAATTACGAAATGAGAATGAAAAAGCAGTAGAGCGTGAGCCGTTTTGGAAGCAAAAAGCAAATATCAAGGTATATCTTTCGGCCATTATACTCGTTATTAGTTGGTTTTTAGGTAGGCAATATGGGGAGGAATCGATTCTTCCGATAGTTGGGTATGCCGCTTCCATTTTAATCGGTGGATATACGTTATTCATTCATGGGTTCAAAAACTTATCCCGATTAAAATTTGATATGAACACGTTAATGACGATTGCTGTTATAGGGGCTGCGATTATTGGTGAATGGGGAGAAGGAGCGACTGTTGTCATCCTTTTTGCGATTAGTGAAGCGTTGGAACGTTATTCAATGGATAAAGCTCGCCAATCGATCGAGTCGTTAATGGATATTGCTCCAAAAGAAGCATTAATCCGTCGTGGAAATGAAGAAATGACCATTGGTGTGGATGAAGTTCAGGTTGGAGATATTATGATTGTAAAACCTGGCCAAAAACTAGCTATGGATGGATTCGTCGTTAAAGGTACATCTACACTAAATCAGGCTGCAATTACTGGGGAAAGTGTTCCCGTAACAAAAACGATCCACGATGAGGTATTTGCAGGCACATTGAATGAGGAAGGATTGCTCGAAGTTAAAGTAACGAAACGAGTAGAAGATACGACGCTTTCAAAAATTATTCATCTTGTAGAAGAAGCTCAAGCTGAACGAGCGCCTTCTCAAGCGTTTGTCGATAAATTTGCAAAATATTATACTCCGGCAATTGTGTTTTTAGCTTTTTTAATTGCTGTTATCCCTCCATTATTTGGAGGAGATTGGAGTGAATGGATTTATCAAGGTTTAGCTGTGTTAGTTGTTGGATGTCCTTGTGCCTTAGTCGTTTCAACTCCAGTTGCTGTCGTTACTGCCATTGGAAATGCTGCAAAAAATGGGGTTTTAATTAAAGGTGGTATTTATTTAGAAGAATTTGGCGCTCTTAAAGCCATTGCTTTTGATAAAACAGGAACATTAACAAAAGGGATTCCTGCTGTAACTGATATTGTGACATTTGATAGAAACGAAGATGAATTAATGACAATAACGGCAGCGATTGAAAAAGGATCACAACATCCACTTGCATCAGCCATGATTAGAAAAGCAGAAGAAAATGGATTGAATTTTAATGCTGTAACAGTTGAAGACTTTCAATCGATTACAGGTAAAGGTGTAAAAGCAAGTGTAAAAAATGAAATGTATTATGTAGGAAGTCCAAATCTATTTGAAGAATTGCACAATAGTATTGAAAGCACCATTAAAGAAAAAATTACTCGTCTGCAAACCGAAGGAAAAACGGTAATGGTTTTAGGAACAGAAAAAGAAATCCTTTCATTAATTGCCGTAGCAGATGAAGTCAGAGACTCATCAAAAGAAGTGATTCGCAAATTACATCAATTTGGAGTCGAAACAGTCATGTTAACAGGGGATAACTACAGAACAGCAACAGCGATTGGAGAACAAGTTGGTGTTTCTGATATTAAAGCCGATTTATTGCCTGAAGATAAACTGAACTTCATTAAAGAACTTCGAGGAAAACACAAACGTGTGGCAATGGTTGGAGATGGTGTCAATGACGCACCTGCACTTGCGGCTTCCACTGTTGGAGTAGCAATGGGTGGAGCAGGAACAGACACAGCTCTTGAAACAGCTGACATTGCATTGATGTCCGATGATTTAAGTAAATTGCCATATACGATTAAATTGAGCCGTAAGTCTTTAGGAATCATCAAGCAAAACATTACATTCTCTTTAGGGATTAAATTACTAGCTTTATTGTTAGTCGTACCTGGTTGGCTGACATTATGGATCGCAATCTTTGCTGATATGGGGGCAACATTGATCGTAACCTTAAATAGCTTACGACTCATGCGAGTAAAAGAATAAGGAAAAGGGGCTTTCCGATTCGAATGGAAAGCCCCTAACTTATATGGGTTATTTATAAAATTACTGAGAGTATTTTCCTTCTTTATCGGATGTCAAAATGATAATGAAATTGAAAGAATCAGGAGGATACAAGATCCGACCCATGCCTCAATCCAATGACTGTTCGAAGAAGCCGAGTGCACATTTGACGGCTTGTTCTACATCATTGGTTTCATAACCGGCTAAATCCTCATGGGTAATTTCCATTCGAGTACCAGACAGAGAATAACCGCTGTCGAGATTAATATCAAGGAGAGCCTCATAGCCAAGAGGTGTTGGTATTATGGTAATGATGTCATAATCGCGAATCATCGTTCCTGTTTCGTAGTTTATTGGTTCTAATTTCGACATATCTATACTCCTTTTAAAAGAATTTATTATTTAGATACGGAGGAGGGGAAATGAAGTCCCTGACTATTTTTATTAACTTCCAGGGATGAGTCCTCCATCCCATGTTTTCCTGCCATCATCTTCATCAAATTCGATGATGACATGTGTGACCCCGTTCATTTCGAGAATTTGGCTTCTAATTCGATCTTTTATATCATCCGCTTGTGCTACCGTCAGAGAAGGATCGATTTCGAGTTTCATTTCAATATGATAGTCTTCCCCTTCTTTTACTGCAAATAGCGTTTGAATATCTTTAATCTCTGGATTTTGAAAGATGTATTGGGCGATTTCGGCTTCCATATCATCATCTGCCTCACCAAGCGCACCTTTGGCATTATCTAAAAATACTCTTCCTACTACATAAAACATCATCAACCCAATCACAATCGAAGCAATTCCTTCCGCTGCATGCAATCCGGCAAAGTAGGAAAGAAGGATCCCGATAATTGCAATGACTCCACCTAATGTCGCTACTAAATCTTCCATAAAAACAAGCTTTGTCGCCGGTTTTGCCCGGTCTAAACTGCTGAAGCTTTTCCCCACAATCGCAAACCCATTTGCCTCGACATGGGCTTCATGGAGAATCTCTTTCATTGCTTTATAAAGAACAAATGTCTCCAGTAGGACAGCTGCTCCGAGAACGGAGAGATTGATGACAATTCCTGTTGATTCTACAGGGTGTAGAATATGACGATACCCTTCTTTAATCGTTTCATAACTCATAATTCCAACAATAATGACCGCTCCGAGTAAAACTAAATTGACAAGTCGGCCGAATCCATTGGGATAACGGTCTGTTGGTGCTTTTTTACTTAGAGCACTTCCAATGAATACGAAATATTGATTCGCCGCATCTCCTAGAGAGTGCATCGTTTCAGCAAACATCGCAACATTTCCAGTATAAAAGTAAGCAATCCCTTTAATGATTGAAATAATCGTATTAACAACAGCAGCAATCAGAGACGATTTATTCCCTTTTTTTAATAAACTCTCCTTTTGTTTCATAATTTCCTCCATTTGTCATTCAGTATAGTCCCATTCTTGTTTCCCATAGTATTTATCATTTTTTTATATTTATGAAAAAAGTCGAGTATTAAGTCTGCGGGGGAAGTCTTGATCAGCCTCCTTTATCCCAGTTTTAAAGGTTGAAACTTTTTAGATTCCAATTTCGTAACATAGGTAGGGCTCAGCGTGATTGCTGAAGTTTATTTTCTTTAGAAGGGGAAGGGATTCCGCATAGATACGCAACTAGTAAAAATAAACTTTGGGATCATCTATACGGTTGCTATATTCACGATAGCCTTGGTTTTATGGAAAAAGGGAATTTTGCGTTTTATATTCGGCACTTATTTGGGTTATTTTCAATTTCATAATCATCGTTCTTGCCGGGCAAAATATTGTTATTTTTATGGGCTTAAACATTATCTTTTTCGGTTTCAAAAAGAGACTACGGTTAGATTGAAGTATTCAGTCAAGGTGGATAAGGGACGGATACCATCAATCTGCGAGACAAAGCAGGAGAACTATTTACAAAAACATGTTCAGAGGATGAAGAAGGAGAATATGAATTCATTACAAAAAGGAAGTGGCACTCTATCCGATTTCATGGTCATAAAACAAAAGGAAATTTTTCTGCTGAATTTTCAGTTGTAAAATAAGTAAGGAATTAGGAAATGCTTGATGGGACACTTTTAAGAGATGATCCCGATTGTATCCCTGTCTGTTATACTAAAAGAGGAAATTTTCATTCATTGTTTGATTATAATAATAATAACGTAAGATAAAAGTGATTAGGGGGAATTTAGGTTGGGAATTATTAGAGCTGCGGTTGATGCTGTTAAAGGAGGATCTCGCGGATCAATGGCTGGAAGTGATTGAACCGCAGGAGATGAGTGATACGACGGTGATGTCAGTGGGCGTGAAGTTGCGAAAGAAAGATCGGCGCAATCATAATAGAAAAGGGACAGACTCAACGATTTCGAACGGATCGATTATTCATGTTGGGCCAAACCAACTGATGTTATTGGTTGATGGTGGAAGAATCATTGATTATACCGCTGAAGAAGGGTATTACGAAGTCATGAATTCATCGATGCCGTCCATCTTTAATGGGGAACTGGATGAAGCTGTAAGGGAGACATTTAATCGCATTAAATTTGGTGGTGTACCCTCATCTTCGCAAAAAGCCCTTTTTATTAATCTTCAAGAAATTAAAGGGATTAAGTTTGGGACGCGAAATCCGATTAATTATTTTGATCATTTTTATAATGCGGAGTTATTCTTACGTGCCCATGGCTCGTATTCAATTAAAATTGTTGATCCCTTAAAGTTCTACGTCGAAGCGATTCCACGGAATAAAACTGTAGTTGATATTGCCGATATTAATGCCCAATATTTAGCTGAATTCATGAATGCTATGCAAACGGCGATTAACCAAATGTCGGGTGATGGAATCCGTATTTCCTACGTGACATCACGGGGAATGGAATTGGCGAAATATATGTCTAATGTGTTGGATGAGGATTGGACTCGACTTCGCGGAATCGAAGTGGTATCGGTTGGAATCAATAGCATCACGTATGATGATGAATCGAAAAAGCTCATTAATATGAGAAATAAAGGGGCGATGCTTCAAGACCCTTCTGTGAGAGAAGGCTATGTGCAAGGATCGATTGCACGAGGACTTGAAGCGGCTGGATCCAATGAAGGCGGAGCCATGAATGGATTTTTCGGCATGGGAATGGGTATGCAAGGTGCAGGTGGTTTTACGAAGGATGCTTCCGAAATGAATCGCTTTCAAATGCAGCAACAGGCTGGGCAAGGCGGGCAAGCGCAGTCACCACAAAAGCAGGATCATTCTAATTCTTGGCAATGCACATGCGGCAATAAGAATGAAGGGAAGTTTTGTTCTGATTGCGGTTCACCAAAGCCAGAGCAAGACTCATGGACTTGTGAATGTGGAAATGAAAACAATGGAAAGTTTTGCTCAAATTGTGGCAAACAAAAGCCTGAAGTATTAACATGCACCAATTGTGGATTCACTCCTCCTAAAGAGGCAACCATGAAATTCTGTCCAGAATGTGGAACAAAGCTTTAACTTCATGTAGCAAATGTTGAATGAGGTTAAATTTGATTTTCAAAGAAAAGAATTCCTGAGCAAGCGAAGGTAAACTTTTTAGTAAAAATACCTTAGGCGCATTTGACTGGAATGCAGGAATAAAGAGGTGACCGGACATGGGCGTTATCGTATATAAGTGTATTAACTGCGGGGGGCCGCTAAACTTTAAGGCAGAATCGCAAAATTGGACATGTGATTATTGTTTGAGTGAATTTAATGAACTAGAGGTTCGGAACTTTATTAAAAATGAGCAGGCACAAGCGGAAGCGGAGGCAGGTGCAGCCCATTTACAGGAACGTCAGACTCAAGACAAGGAATTCCAAGAAAAAGCGCTCGGTTACACATGTGAAAGCTGCGGTGCTGAGATTGTGACGGATGAAACGACGGCAGCTACCTTTTGTTATTATTGCCATAATCCGACCATCATTCGGAGAAGGCTGGAAGGGGAATACCGGCCTGAAAAGGTCATCCCTTTTAAAATCAATCGTGAAAAAGCAACCGAATTATTCATTGGCTGGTGTAAGAAAAAACCCCTCCTTTCCAAAAGATTTATATCCACTTCAGAGTTAGAAAAGTTGTCCGGAGTATATGTGCCGTTTTGGTTATTTGATTCCCATCCGATGGGAGAAATTAGCGGCGAGGCCACGAAAGTGCGCATTTATACAAGTGGAGATACCCGCTATACCGAAACAAGATATTATCGAGTACTTCGTGAAGGGAAAGCGATTTTTCGAGATGTGCCGGCAGATGGTTCGAAGAAAATGGACGATGAGTTAATGACTATTCTTGAGCCATATCATTATAAAGACCTTACCGATTTTTCAATGTCTTATTTGTCGGGATATTTAGCGGAAAAATATGATATGGATCAAAATGATGTGTATGGTAGAGTATCGAGTATTATTCGTAATCATATGGAGTCATTGCTGCGTGAAACAATTACAGGCTATCAGACCGTTAATATAAAAAATTCCGCAATTAAATTACAGAATGTCGAAGCGACATATGTGTTGTTGCCTGTATGGATGTTTACGTATCAATTTAAAGGCAAAACCTATATTTTTGCGATGAACGGACAAACAGGGAAAATAGCTGGGAAATTGCCGATTAGTTTAGGAAGGGCAGGTTCATGGTTTGGAATTACTTCAGCAGCTGTATTTGCCGCATTATTGATCGGGGGACAATTTTTATGGTGATAAAGAAAAGGTCCTTCTTCATCTTGTCATTTTTATGGATGCTCTTATTTTCTCATACAACGTTTGCATTTGCCTCCTATGAGAAAATTTATGATGAGGCTGGCTTATTTTCTGAAGAAGAACGAGAGATCATCAATGAAAAAGCTCGTTCATTAAGTGAAAAACACGAGTTAGATCTGATTGTTGTAACTACGAATGATAGCCTTGGGAAATCGTCAAGCCAATATGCATTAGACTTTTATGACAGTCATGGTTTTGGCTATGAAGGGTCGCTCGATGGGGTTCTTTATTTGTTAAACATGGATGAGCGGGAAGTATATATTTTCACAAGGGATAAGGGAACGATTTATATTGACAGCGGCAGGGTAGAAGAGTTGCTGGATCAGGTTTATCCGTTCTTAGGGGAAGAGAAATACTTTGAAAGTGCCGATGCTTTCCTTAATGAAGTGGATAGAATGATGGAAGTGGGACCGCCTTCTGTGCCAGATGGGGAATCAAGTTATGGATATATAGATGAAGGAAATAGGGCAAGTGAACCGAGTTTGCTTCAGAAACTAGGAATCTATCTTCTAATCTCGATGGTAATTGGCGGAATCATAGTAGCAATTATGGCGATGGGTAACCGGGGGCGGTCAACAGTAAACGCTAGAACTTATTTAGAGGATCGTTCATTCCAAATGACGAAAAAAAGAGACCGGCATTACAATACGATCATCACTCAGCAGAAGATTCAGCAAAATCAAAATAGCGGCGGTGGTGGCTCGACTTCAGGCGGCGGTGGAATCGGAGGTGGAGGGAGAAAGTTTTAGTAAGAGAGTAAAGGGGTCTGCCTCCATTAGTGAAGCAGACCCCTTAGCAACTAAAATATGACAGCGAGAATGAACCATACGATCATTAGCAATTGAATAAGGATTTTGGCAATGCTGCTGCCGAGAAACCCAATGATGGTGGCTAAGCCAATTTTTAACGCTTTTTTAATATCTTTATGAAGGATAAGTTCCGTTACAAGCACGGTTAAAAAGGGTACGAGAATAATCCCAAATGGAGGAAAGATAAAGGAACCGACAATCGTAGCAATTGCTGTTAACCTTTCAGATGCTTTTGAACCTCCGTATTTTTTGACAAAATAGCTGTTTGCGATGATGTCTGCCCCAATTAAAACAGCACTTAAGATAACCATACTGATCCAAAACCATAGCGATAACTCAGTTGGGTTTATGAGAAATTGATAAACAATAAATCCTCCCCAAATACACACGATTGAAGGAATCAGCGGATAGATAATTCCTACAAAACTTAATACGAATAACAGAATTGTTATTCCCCACCATAATATTTCCATTGGCAAACCTGCTTTCTATCGGATATTTTTAATCAATTATTTTTCTTCCAACTAATCAAGCTCCATTTTTCCAAAACTTTGAAAGGAGTGTGCATGTCTGATCCATAAACTCTCCAAAGTTTGTCGATTGATTGCTCCCATGATTATATTTTTTTCGAATTGTTTCCATTAATAAGAGCGGTACACGCTTTCCCTTAATGAAAGGATAATAATGATCATAGCCCTCTTTCAAATGCTCCCATCTCATATCATTTCCTGATTTAACATATTCGGAAACATCAATGATCTTTGCTCTGCCATTTTGTAATAAAATATTTTTCAAGTGGATATCCCGGGGATTTAGTCCTTTTTGACGTACATATTCTCTTGCCTGATCAACATCCTCAATCACTTGATCTGGAATCGGGACTCCTTGAATTAAACAATCATATAAAGTAGTTCCTTCCTCGAAACTAAGAACGAGGTAATTGTCTTTGGAACCATAACAGGTTGAAAAATAGGGGGATTCTCCTAATATTTCATAGACATCTTTCTCAATTTGCACTTTTTGGATTTTATCATCCGCATATATTTTAAATGCGTATTTTGGATCATTAATCAATTGGAAAACAGCTGCGTCCGTACCGATCCCAACACATATTAAATGTTCTGACGATCCATGAACCGAAACCGGCTCGTTGTTTGGATTTGATAAAATTGAAATTTTTGACAAGTGTTTATGGGCAAAGTTCCACTCCTCTCTCATTCAAACATCTCCTTTTTTAAAAGATTATTGTTATTCTTTGGTTAATCTTTTTGATTAAGATACCTTCGTTTTCTTTTGCGTTCTTCTTGTAGATCGATGTTTATTTTCATTATATAAATAGATTATTTCAAGTAAACCAATACATAATATGAGCCAAACAGCTCCAGCCATGTAGCCTGCAATTACATCAGAAGGATAATGTACCCCCAGGTAAATACGACTGATTCCGATTAATAAAATCATAAAGCCGCATAATATCCCCCAGCCTACCTTTGAAAGAGGTTTGTATTTACTTCGTAACACTAAATAGCATAAAAACCCATAATAAGTCATACTGCCCATTGAATGACCACTGGGAAAACTGAATCCGTCCGCCTCGACGATTCGATTGACGTTGGGACGTTCTCTCGCGAAAAAGTTCTTTAACCAAAGGTTTAATAGACCTCCTCCAGCAACAACAATGAAGTAAAATAATGTTGCCCATAGATTTTTACGTTTTAATAGTAGCCATATCATACTTATTATGAGAAGAAGGCTAAGCATAAAAGTGGATCCCATTTCGGTTATAAAATACATAAATGCATCCATTGCTGGTGAAGTGTAGGATCTGACCATATCAATAACCTTCTGATCAAATAAGAATGGGCTTTTTTCTATTAGATCACTTGATAACCGAATAAACAGGTATAAACAAGCGCTAGAAAAAAACAAGCCAGTCATACTCCAAACTGTAACAAGAGGGGAATTAGAGAATCCCTCGGAATGTTTTCGAAACAAAATACAATAAACCTCCTCAACCATATCGAATCTAGTAATTATTTAAGAAAAAAAGATAGTTTCTCTAAAAGTCAAAAGACCTTTACTGCTAGTAGTAAAGGTCTTAAAAAAATAAAAAGACCTTTACCAATAATTTGGTAAAGGTCTCGCTAACAATCGAAATTGCTAACAAAGCCGAGGACTCTCATCCCGTAATGACGACTTTGCTATAAAAGCTACTCCCCTTTAGAGGATTATGAATTATTTAGATTAATAATATTATAACGTTTAATTCGTTAAAAATCAAAACATATTTTTAGAGAGAAACATATTTTCGGGGTTTTGCTAGTTATTTATAATTTTAAAAATAAGAAATAGTAGGAGAACAGGAAAAACAACCCTGTGTTTCATAACTGATGGAAAATAGGGAAAACTCAACAGAGCATCGTCAATTTACAAAATGAGGGGATGAGTTGATGGATCCATATGTAGAAGTTAGGAGTGTCTCGAAGATTTTTGGCAAATCTCCTAAAGTTGCGATTGATTTGTTGAAACAGGGTAAATCGAAGAAAGAAATTTTAAAGAAGACCGGGAGTACGGTTGGGGTTAATAATGTAAGTTTTAGCATTTATCCCGGTGAAATTTTTGTCATTATGGGCTTATCGGGAAGTGGTAAATCAACCTTAATTCGGATGTTTAACCGGTTGATTGATCCTACTATCGGTGAAATCTTAATAAGAAATGAAGATATCGTGAAGATGAATGCAGCAAAATTACGGGAAACGAGACAAAATCGAATCAGTATGGTTTTTCAAAACTTTGCTCTTTTTCCACATAAAACGATTTTACAAAACGCTGAATTTGGTCTTGAAATTAAGAAGGTCGCTCCGGATGAACGTCGTGAAAAAGCGATGCAGGCTTTAGAAGCTGTCGGATTAAAAGGGTACGAGCATCAATATCCATCACAATTGAGCGGTGGGATGCAACAAAGGGTAGGACTTGCTAGAGCGCTTGCAAGTGATACAGATATTATCTTGATGGACGAGGCCTTCAGTGCTCTTGATCCATTAATTCGTAAAGATATGCAGGATGAATTAATTGGAATTCAAGAACAATACAAGAAAACGATTATTTTTATCACCCATGATTTAGATGAAGCTCTGAGAATTGGGGATCGAATTGCCCTCATGAAAGATGGCAGTGTGATTCAACTAGGGACACCTGAAGAAATTATGATCAAACCAGCAAATGAATTTGTTGAGAAGTTTGTAGAAGATGTTGATTTATCGAAAGTCATAACGGCCTCACATGTGATGAAGCGAGGAGAAAGAATTGGTGTAGATCGTGGTCCGAGGGTTGCGTTGGAAATTATGCGAAAACAAGGATATTCGAGCATCTTTATCGTAGACCGTAAAAATAAGTTGTTAGGTGCTCTTACTGCTGAACAAGCACGTCAAGCCATTGATGAAAATAAATCCATTGCCGAAGCGATGACAACGGATATTCTAACGGTTTCAGAAGATACCTTGCTTACAGACCTAATGGATGAGATGGCAACATCCAAGTTTGCCAATATCTGTCATGGATGAAGAAAATCGATTAAAAGGAATTGTGATACGTGGAGCCGTTATTGGTGCTTTAGCGGGAAATATAGATTCTTTAAATGAATTGGAGAGTGACTGAAAATGAATATTCCTAAAATTCCGCTAGGAGAATGGGTAGATTCTTTTGTCGCATGGTTAACCGTTGCATGGGCTGGATTATTTACCTTTATTACCAATGTAATTGATGGTCTATTGGATATTATAGTGGACGTATTAAGTGTAGGTCCTCCCATCATCTTAATTCTCGTCTTGACTCTATTGGTGACCTATACAAGCAGATGGCCATTAGGAGTTTTTACGTTAATTAGTTTGCTATTGATTGATAATATTGGTTATTGGGATTCAAGTATTCAAACTCTTGCGATTGTTTTATTATCAGGATTCTTACGATCGTTATTGGAGTCCCGCTTGGAATATGGTGTGCGCAAAGAAAAACAGTGCAAAACATCGTTACACCTATTTTAGATTTTATGCAGACGATGCCTGCATTTGTCTATTTAATTCCATCGATTTTATTTTTTGGAATTGGCGTCGTACCAGGAATTATTGCATCCTTTATTTTCGCAATTGCACCAACCATTCGTATGACAAATCTTGGGATTCAGAAAGTGCCTGAAGATTTAATCGAGGCGGCAGATGCATTTGGTGCAACAACCAGTCAAAAATTATTCAAAGTTCAATTACCTTTGGCTATGCCAACCATTATGGCAGGGGTTAACCAAAGTATCATGCTTGCTTTATCAATGGTTGTTACGGCTTCATTAGTTGGTGCACCTGGACTTGGAGCAGATGTTTACCGAGCGGTTAGTCAAATTGACGTTGGACAAGGCTTTGAAGCTGGATTATCGATCGTTTTCATTGCGATTATTCTTGACCGTATCACGCAAAACTTACGTAAGCCAGCATATGGACATGTTATTAAGCCTAAAATTGTTTTTTCTATTTTCGCTTTACTTGTAGTGGTTACGGCTATTGTAGTAGCGATACCAGACAAGACGGCTGTGAATGGGGATCCAAATAGTATTGGTGCCCAAACAGAATTATGAAATTGTTGGGATTGAACCTGGAGCAGGGATAATGGGGCAAACAAATAAAGCACTAGAAGATTACGGATTAGATGATTGGACGTTAGTCGAAGGTTCTTCTGCCGCAATGATTGCTGAACTGAAGAAAGCCTATAATAATCAAGAACCTATTATTATCACTGGATGGTCACCACATTGGATGTTCTCCTCCTTTGATTTGAAATATCTCGACGACCCGAAAGGATCCTTTGGTGGAGCTGAAAGTATTCATACGATTGTAAGAAAAGGTCTTGAACAGGATGCACCTGGTGCTTATAAAATCCTTGATCAATTTTCTTGGGAACCAAGTGATATGGAAGCCGTGATGGTCGATGTTACAGATGGAATGGATCCAACAGAAGCAGCTGAAAAGTGGATTGATGCCAATCCTGACAAAGTTTCTGAATGGACAAACGGTGCCAGATCAGGAAATGGTGAACCAATCAATCTTGTTTTTGTTGCTTGGGACACAGAAATAGCCAGTACCTATGTGATTGGCAAGGTTCTTGAGCAAAATGGTTATGATGTGACATTGAGCCAGGTTGAAGTTGGGCCTATGTTTGCTGGTGTAGCCAATGGAAGTGCAGATGGGATGGTTGGTGCATGGCTTCCAACTACGCATATTGAATATTATAATACCTATAAAAATGATTTCATTGACCTTGGACAAAATCTTCAGGGGACGAAGAATGGACTGGTTGTACCAGAGTATGTTGATATTAATTCGATAGAGGATTT
>CAWBCW010000034.1:0-33366 GCA_963787345.1 uncultured Bacillaceae bacterium
GAAAGCGGGCAAAAGAAGCTTATTAATGTTTTTCTGAATATTAAAAAGGGTTTATTGGATCTGATCCTTTTATTTTTAAAAACGAAGTGCTAATGTGCTTCGTTTTTCTTTATGGATTTTATTGTGTACCTTCGCAATGATGATTCACAATAATAAGAATATTATCATTTTTGCGATATTTAATAGATCTTAGACCTTTAATTATAAAGAATCATTGTTGGCATGGATCTTGCAACAAGATTAAGTGAGAGGGAGAAATGTTAGTTTATTATATTCCCTTAGTTACGAGATAGACATAATAAAAGGAAAAAGGAGAGACGCAGATGAACATCTACGTAATTATGAAACGTACTTTTGATACCGAAGAAAAGATTGCGACTGAAAACGGTAACATCAAGAGCGATGGTGTGGAGTTTATTATTAATCCTTATGACGAGTACGCCATCGAGGAAGGGATATCTCTAAAAGAAAAACATGGCGGGGAAGTAACAGTTGTAACCTTTGGGGATGAGGAAGCGGAGAAGGAACTTCGCACTGCTCTTGCCATGGGAGCGGATCAAGCAGTGTTGATTGATAGCGAGGAGTTAGAGGAAGCTGATCAATTTACAACAGCTACGATTCTAGCAGCCTATTTAAAAGATAAAAAACCAGACATTATTCTAGCTGGTAATGTAGCGGTTGATGGCGGGTCTGGTCAAGTAGGACCGCGTGTAGCCCAGTTACTAGGCATTCCTCAAGTGACGGCGATTACAAACCTTACGATTGAAGATGGAAAAGCAACCCTAATTCATGATGTGGAAGGGGACGAAGAAACCCTTGAAGTACCTCTACCAGTTCTTGTGACGACTCAACAAGGCTTGAATGAACCACGCTATCCATCCTTACCTGGAATTATGAAGGCGAAGAAGAAACCGTTAACAACCCTTGAGTTAGATGATTTAGATTTAGAGGAAGAGGAAGTTGAAGCTAAAACGGAAAAGGTTGAGGTCTTCTTGCCACCAAAGAAACAACAAGGAAAAGTGTTACAAGGGGAATTAAACCAACAAGTACAAGAGCTCGTGTCCTTATTAAAATCAGAAGCAAAAGTAATATAAGGGAGGAGAACGATGATGGGAAGAAAAGTACTAGTATTGGGTGATATCCGTGACGGAGTATTAAGAAATGTATCATTTGAAGCGATTGCCGCTGCGAAATTAATAGCAGATGGTGGAGAGGTTGTGGCTGCTTTATTTGGAGAATCAATTGGTGAAGAAAGCTTAAATCTGCTTCATTACGGTGCAGACCGTGTGGTGAAGGTAGAACATCCAGATTTGAAAGGATATACGACAGATGCTTACCAACAAGCGTTACTCCAAGTGATTGATACAGAAAAGCCTGATGGGTTAATTATGGGACATACCGCTCAAGGGAAGGATTTATCACCAAGAATTGCGACAAAATTAAATGCGGGGCTTGTTTCTGATGTAGTCGATATCGAAATTAAAGCTGGAGAGGCCGTTTTCACAAGACCCATTTATTCAGGAAAAGCGTTTGAAAAAGTCAAAATCAAGGATGGCATGATCATTGTCACCGTTCGGCCTAATAATATACCAGCGCTTGCAAAAGATGAATTACGTTCAGGCGATGTGAGCAATATCGCAGTCGAGATTAAAGATCTTCGCACAACGATTAAAGATATTGTTAAAAAATCAACAGGTGGTATCGACTTATCTGAAGCAAAAATTATTGTTTCAGGCGGTCGTGGGCTGAGGGATGCGGAGAACTTTCAGCTTTTAGAAGACCTTGGTGCAACATTAGGTGCTGCAATAGGGGCTTCGCGCGGGGCTTGTGATGCAGGATATTGCGATTATTCTTTACAAATTGGACAAACCGGAAAAGTCGTCACTCCAGACCTTTATATTGCCGTTGGAATTTCAGGAGCAATTCAACATTTAGCAGGGATGTCAAATTCAAAAGTAATTGTGGCGATCAATAAAGATCCAGAAGCACCGATTTTTGATATAGCTGATTATGGAATTGTTGGCGACTTATTCGAAGTGGTGCCATTGTTAATTGAAGAAATGAAAGCTGTAGCAGTTGGTTGAGTTAGGTATTTGAATCAATAGATTCTAACTTCATTCAGAAGAAGTCCCCCGCTTCTATAAGTGGTGAGGTGAATGCCAAGCTTTTTAACCATTCAGTGGGGGTTAAAATTCCGACTGAATGAAGTTAAAGCCTCCGGCGGATGCCACAGATTCTCAAAGGAAAGAATACCTTCGCAAGCTCGATAAAATCTGGGCGCAAATACGCCAAGGCGAATTTGATTTAATTATAAATAAAACAAAATGGAGGAATTTTTGATGATGAATTTTGAATTAACTGAAGAACAACAAAGTGTACAAAAAATGGTGAGAAAGTTTGTTGATAAGGAAATTATCCCGTACATTCAAGAGTGGGATCGCAATGGTGAATTTCAACCTTCTATTATGGACAGGTTGGCAGAATTACAGTTAATGGGTGTTTGTATTCCAGAGGAATACGGCGGAGCTGGAATGGATTATAATACACTTGCGATTGTTTGTGCTGAATTAGAACGTGGGGATACAGCGTATCGAACAGCGGTTTCAGTTCATACAGGATTAAATAGTATGACGTTATTGCAATGGGGAAATGAAGAACAAAAACAAAAGTATTTAGTCCCTCAGGCAAAAGGGGAAAAGATTGGTGCATTTGGGTTAACAGAACCGGATGCAGGAAGTGATGTTGCTGCGATGAAATCAACGGCACGAAAAGATGGGGATTCTTATATTCTTAACGGTTCAAAAACGTGGATTTCCCTATGTGACTATGCTGATAACTTCATCATTTTTGCCAAAACTGATAACGATGCCTCGCATAAAGGGATTACTGCCTTCATCGTAGAACGTACATTTCCAGGAGTATCAACAAGGGGATTCAAAGGGAAATTAGGGATACGTGCAGGTAATACAGGTGAAGTCTTTTTAAGTGATGTAAGAGTACCTGTAGAAAATAGACTTGGTGAAGAAGGCGAAGGTTTTAAAATTGCTATGGCTGCTTTAGATAATGGTCGATTTACGGTTGCAGCAGGGGCTGTTGGTTTAATTGAAGCCAGCCTTGAAGCAAGTGTAAAATATTGTCATGAAAGAAAAACATTTGGCAAAGAAATTGGAAAACACCAGCTTGTTCAACAAATGATTGCGAAAATGAGCGCAGATCTTGAGATTTCTAGATTACTTGTTTATAAGGCGGGCTGGTTGAAGAATGAAGGAAAACGTAACACGAGAGAAACATCATTAGCAAAATGGATTTCGTGTAATGCTGGATTTGAAGCTGCAAATGATGCCGTTCAAATCCATGGTGCCTATGGATACTCCGATGAATATCCGGTTGAACGTTTCCTTCGAAATTCAAAAGCCCCAGTGATTTATGAAGGAACAAGAGAAGTTCATACGGTTATGCAAGGTGAATATGCACTTGGTTATCGTGAAGATAAGCAGCTTCGAAAAATGTTGCCAGCATGGCCGTTTGAGGAAGTTTCCTTACAAAAATAGTGATAGAAAGACAAACACATATGAAAAAAGACCATATTCACGAGATGTGGTCTTTTTTTACTCCTTTTTAGCAAGGAATTACATATTTTTCGTTAAAAACAATGGAAAAAATCGTTTGCTGTTGAAATTGGAAGCGTTTCCTTTCATTTTTTCATCATTTACTATATACTGATAATTAGGAAAATTTAGATATGTAGTATTTGTTTTTAAGGAGGATCCATATGAGCATACCTAATTATGAGTTATTTATTGGGCAAAGTGCCTGGTTGCAGCGGATCTTTACAGAAGTTGACGTAAAACACTGTAAGGAATTAACAAAAGACTATAATCCGTTCTATCGGAAAAGCGATATTGCTTTAAAGGAGGATAATAGGCCCATTGTTCCTGCGCTATTGGTAGAGGGCTTGATTTCTCAAGTGATCACCGACAAACTTCCGGGAACTGCGTGTGTATTGTTACAAAAAGAATTAATATACTATAATCCTGTCTATATTGGAGATGAGATAACCGCAGAATTAACAATTATTGATATTGATTATAAAAGAGAATGGGTGACGCAAAAGGTGAAATGTATAAATCAAAACGGAACCGAGGTTATTAAGGGACAAGTTGTCATTTATGTTGCCGGGAAGGTGATTTAAATGGAAAAAACCATTCATACAATAGATGATTGGGGATGTTTTGAAACGGATGCCAATGGAAGAGTCATTGACGTTAGTCCAGATTTTTGCGAGAATTTTTTAATAGATAAGTATGACCTTTTAGGTCGTTCTCTTTATGATGTAGTCGGTGGGATGTATGGACGAAAGCGTAAGAAAGTCTTTTTTGGTGTCATTTCTGGAATCAATTGTATCATCCGAGTGATACAAAAGAGGGATCGCGATGTTTATCGGGTCATTGTTCGCGATGGAGATATCGAACATTATGAAATGGTATCGTTCATGAATACCATTGATTTACAAAAGATGAACAAAAAAAGGCCACACCAAAATAAATATGAAATCGATGAAATCATTGGAAATAGTGAGGCCATGAAAAATGCAAAGGAATTAGCGACTCGAATCGCAACGAGTAATTCAACTGTGCTTTTGACAGGTGAAAGTGGGACAGGGAAAGAATTATTTGCTCAGGCGATTCATGGGATGAGTAAAAGGAAAAGTAATCCTTTTGTCGCCGTCAACTGCGCCGCCATTCCTGGAGAATTATTTGAATCTGAGCTATTCGGTTATGAACCAGGAGCATTTAGTGGAGCCGGAAAGGACGGGAAACCTGGAAAAGTTGAATTAGCCATGAATGGAACTCTTTTCTTAGATGAAATTTCAGAACTCCCATATGATGCACAAGGCAAGCTGCTTCGTGTCCTGCAGGAAAAAGAGGTTGAACGCATCGGAGGAACAGCTAGCAAACATATTGATGTCCGGATTATTGCTGCGACAAATCGTAATTTGGGAAAACTCGTAGAAGAAGGAAAATTTAGACAGGATTTATTTTACCGCCTATATGTCTTTGATTTAACCGTCCCTTCTCTTCGTGAGAGACATGACGACATTTTGCCATTAGCTTATTATTTTATCGATTATTTTAATGATCGGTTTGATCTTGAAGTGAAGTATATCGATAGCAAGCTTCAAGATTGGATGTTGAACTATGATTGGCCTGGAAATGTCCGTGAATTAAGAGCTTTTATTGAACGGGGAATGAATATTGTCGATGGTGATACGCTTTCGATGAATGATATATATTATTTTACTTCTCAGGTATCAACCATTCCTACAAATCAGAAAACCGTGTCCCTGCAAAGTTTAGAGGAAGAAGTGAGAGCTGCGGAAATAAACGCCATTCAACGAGCTTTACAAGAAGCCAATGGAGATCGATCTTTAGCAGCTCAAAAACTCAAAATTCATATTGCGAGTTTATATCGAAAAATAGCTAAATATAAACTGAAATGATTTGCACACTACTTAGTAGTGTGTTTTTTTTGTGTCAGATTACAAGTATACGATTCTTTTATTCTGCTTTTGCATAAGTGATTATCAATTTTAAGAATATTATTATAATTGCGATATTTATAAGGGTAGAACGCTGATTACATGAAGGCTTCAAGTTGGCACAGAACTTGCTTTATTAATAAGTGTAAGTGAAGGGGGGATTTTCTAGCTGAAATAATTATTCATAAAAAATGTGAATGACTTAGGAGAATGGTAAACAAATTTTAAGAAAAATTCAACAAAGAAAATGGAGGAATAAAAAATGGAGTTAACAGAAGTGTTGTATGAAAAAACAAATGGAATGGCAAAGATTACAATTAATCGACCACAGGCTTACAATGCTTTTACAGGACGTACGATTAAAGAATTAATTTGGTCTTTCCGCGATGCTTGGGATGATAACCAGATTGGTGTTGTTATTTTAACGGGTGCAGGTGAGAAAGCATTTTGTACAGGTGGAGATCAAAAGGAAAAGGGAGATGAGGGAGGCTACGATTATAACGGGGGATTAGGTGGTGGCATCGGCCTTGAACTTGAGACATTGCATCAAACGATCCGAAACATTCCAAAGCCTGTGATTGCGGCAGTAAATGGATATGCGATTGGCGGAGGACATGTCCTACATGTGATTTGTGATTTGACGATTGCCTCAGAAACAGCCAAGTTTGGACAAGCTGGACCAAAAGTAGGAAGCTATGATGCAGGTTTCGGATCTACTTATTTAGCAAGAGTGGTTGGAGAAAAGAAAGCAAGGGAAATTTGGTATTTATGTGAACAATATACGGCACAAGAAGCAAAAGAAATGGGCCTTGTCAACAAAGTGGTTCCAGCAGAAGAGCTTCAAGGAGCTGCCGAAGAATGGGCTACTAAGATTCTTGCGAAAAGTCCAACAGCGATTAAAATGCTTAAATATTCATTTAATGCTGATAGTGCCCATATGCAAGGGATTTCTCAACTTGCAATGGGGAGCCTAGCGATGTTCTACAACACAGACGAGTCTGCTGAAGGAATGAATGCGTTTCTTGAAAGAAGATCTGCAGATTTTAGTAAGTTTAGAAAATAACTAGGAGATGAGAGGCCCGTGAAATTTGAAACGATTTTGAGTCCTGAATATTTAGATAAATATCAGTCTGTTTGGCCAAATAAAACCATCCTTGATTATTTAAATGATGCTATTGAAAAGGATCCAGACAAAGTTGCCATCATTGATAAAAAGAGTCGTTATACGTATCGTGAGCTCGGAAAAATGGTCGACCGTGTTGCTTTAGGAATGCTGGAATTAGGCTTAGGAAAAGGGGATGTTATCTCGATTCAGCTTCCAAACTGGAATGAATTTATTATTCTTCACTATGCGGCCACAAGAATTGGTGCCATTACCAATCCATTGATTCCAATTTATCGCGATCGTGAAATAGGGTATATGGTCGGAATGGCTGAGTCGAAAATGATCGTGATTCCAGATGAATTTCGCGGGTATGATTATCCAGCTATGATTGATCGATTGTCCAATCAATGGCCAGCTCTTCAGCATGTATATGTAATTGGTGAAAATGTACCATCTCATATGAAGCCATTGGCATTATTGTTTGATAAACCATGGGAGGAAATTCGTGATCCGGCACAGTTAGATGAAATTACACATGATCCAAACGAAGTAACTGAAATTATTTTTACTTCTGGAACAACAGGAAATCCAAAGGGGGTCATGCATACGCATAATACGATTTGCGTCTCAACCAATTATTGGATTGAGCATTTGCAATTAACCTCTGATGATGTAATGTTCATGGCCTCTACCTTTGCCCACCAAACGGGTTTTGGTTATGGAGTAAGGCTTCCTACAACGATTGGTGGAACAGGAGTTTATCAAGATATTTGGAACCCATTAGAGTTTATTGAACTCATCGAGGAGGAAGGCATTACATTTACAGCTGGAGCGACGCCATTCCTGCAAGATACGATGCAATTGCAGGGCCTCGAAAGTCGTAACATTGAATCATTAAGAATATTTGCTGCAATGGGTGCGCCGATTCCAATGGCGTTAGTAAAAGAGGCTTCCCAAAAAGTGAACTTTGCGATTCTTGCCGGTTGGGGTTCAACAGAATGTGGTCTTGTTACTTTGACAAAGCTTGACGATCCAGAAGAAAAGCTAGCAGGTACTGACGGTGTAGCACTTGATAGCATGGAAGTAAAGGTCATTGATGAGAATGGAAACCCTTGTCCACCAAACGAGGAAGGCGATCTTCTTAGTAGCGGACCGGCCATATTTGTTGGCTATTTGAAAAATCTTGAAGAGACCTTGTCTGATTACCGGGATGGATGGTTTTTCACGGGAGATCGAGCGTACATGGATGAAGACGGTTACATCCGAATTACAGGGCGAAATAAAGATATTATTATTCGTGGCGGTGAAAATATTCCTGTCACTTATGTTGAAAATATCTTGTATGAACACGAGGATATTTCGGATGCGCAGCTTATCGCACTGCCTGATCCAAGGCTACAAGAGAAGGCGTGCGCTGTTATTAGCATGAAACCTGGAAAGGCGCCTCTTAGTTTTACAGAAATGCAGGATTTCCTTAAACAAAAAGGAGTCGCTAAGCAATATTGGCCAGAGTATCTGGAAATTGTTGAACAATTCCCAAGAACGGCTAGTGGAAAAATTCAAAAGTTCCTCTTGAGAGAAAGGATTCTCCAGAGCCTAAGTGAACAGAATATAAGTTAATAGATTGATAGATTCATTTGGAATTTTAATCATTTAACTAAGAAAATGGAGGGAAATAATGATGACAAAAAAAGTAGCCTTTATTACTGGAGCAGGACGTGGAATTGGAAGAGAGATTGCTAGAACATTAGCTTCTCGAGGAATGGACATTATTGTAACCGATGTCAATATTGATAATGCTAATGAAACGGTTTCTATTGTGGAAAAGGAAGGTGGGAAGGCAGTAGCGGTTTATTGTGATGTAACAAAGCTTGAGAGTGTTCAGGAGGCAGTGGGGGCTTCACTTGCCCATTTCGGAAAAATCGATGTACTTGTGAACAATGCGGGTTGGGATAAGGTTGAACCATTTTTGAAAAGTGAACCAAGTACATGGAAGCTAATTGTGGACATTAATATGATGGGGCAAATTCATACATGTAAAGAAATTCTACCAGTCATGATCGAAAATGGTTACGGAAAGGTAATCAATATTGCTTCCGATTCTGGAAGAGTGGGTTCAAGCGGTGAGGCTGTTTATTCGGCAGCAAAAGGAGGAATCATTGCTTTCACAAAAACGATGGCACGTGAAATGGCTAGACATAAGATCAATGTGAATTGTGTTTCACCAGGACCAAGCAATACTCCTCTTTTCGAAGAAATTGGTTCATATAATGAAGGAATTGCAGCAGCACTTGAAAAAGCTATCCCATTTAGACGTTTAGCACAACCTAGTGATATTGCGAATGGGGTTGCATTCCTTGTTTCAGAAGAAGCGGATTATGTAACAGGTCAAACGCTTTCAGTCAATGGCGGATTAGCGATGGTTTAATTTTGAAAATTTCAAAAATATATTCTAATAGATGAATAGTTGGGAAAAATTATTTGACCCTCTTCTCACAAGCTGCATGAGTTAGCTAACTTCAAAGTTTGAAAAGGCTACCATGCAGCTTATACCAAAGAGTTGAATACGATCTGACAATCAAAAGAAAGGATAGGCAACTTAATTTATAAAGGAGGAGTTCAAAATGAACTATGAAAATCTTATTGTTGAAAAGAGAAATCACATTGGTTTTATTAAAATCAATCGACCAGAAGTAAGGAATGCCTTGAATAATGAAACGGTAACCGAAATCTTATCAGCCTTTGAAGAGTTAGAGAATGATCAAGAAATAGGTGTGATTGTATTTACGGGTGTTGGTGAAAAGGCATTTGCAGCTGGAGCGGATATCAACCAGCTAACAACACGAAAAGCCACTGAAGCATTTAAAGCAGGAAGTATGAGTGATGTATATCGCCGCATTGAAAATAGTAAAAAAGCAACGATTGCAGCCATTAATGGGTTTGCTCTTGGAGGTGGAAGCGAGCTGGCCATGAGCTGTGATATACGAATGGCGTCAGATAATGCAAAATTCGGATTGCCTGAATTGAACTTATCGGTGATTCCAGGTGCCGGTGGAACACAGCGCTTAACACGCATCATCGGAAAGGGCCGTGCCATGAATATGATTTTAACAGGGGAGTTCATCTCTGCAAGTGAGGCAAAAGCGATTGGTTTAGTGACGGATGTCGTTCCGTTAGAGGGATTAATAGATGCTGTAATTGAAAAAGCTGAAAAAATCCTAGCCAAAGGACCACTTGCTATCCAAATGGCTAAGCTTGTGGTTAATCGTGGCTTTGAGGTGGACATGGATACGGGATTATTAATTGAAAGCTTAGCCCAAGCTTTTCTATATACAACAGAAGATAAGGTAGAAGGAACGAAAGCATTCCTTGAAAAAAGACAGCCATCATTTTCAGGAAGTTGAAGAAGTAACTGATTTCTTATGAAGGTAAAGGGTAAGAGCGATATGAGTAGGGTGGATTATCTTTAAAGATCGATCACTGTCTAGCTTCTACGCTTACGCCTTTCTTTCTAGGAAATCAGTATCCACACTATTACAGGAGGTAAAGATAGATGGAACTTGAATTAAAAGGGAAAAACGTCTTAATTACTGGCGGTTCAAAAGGGATTGGTCGAGGAATTGCCTTCGCAGCTGCCAGTGAAGGGGCGAATATAGCTTTACACTATCTTAGCTCTGAAGAAGAAGCCGCTCAGACGGCTAACAGAATCAAAAGTGACTTTGGTGTGAACGTTCACCTTGTGAACGGGGATCTCGCAAACATTGAAGATGTCATAAGGATGAAGGAGGAATTGAATCAAGGGCTAGGGGGCGTTGATGGGATCGTAAACAATGCTGGTTTTGGTCAGATGAGATCGTTCTTTCAATATCAACCAGATGAATGGAAGCGAGAAGTTGATGTTTGCTTTTATGGAGTTCTGAATTTAGTCCATACGTTTATACCTGAAATGATGGAAAAGAAGCAAGGGAAGTTTATTAATATTGTAGGTGATTCCGCTCGGACTGGGGACAAACATTTCATTTTATCCGCAGCTGCCAGAAGTGGTGCCATTAGTTTCATTAAATCATTAGCGCAGGATGTAGGGAAAAACAATGTCCACTGTAACACAGTATCACTTGGGTTGGTCGACAGCGGTTCACTTAACTTTAACGAAGCAACATTAGAAAAAATTGCGAAGCAATATCCTTTGAAAAGGATTGGAAAAGTGGATGATATAACAGGAATGATTTTATTTTTACTATCGAATCAGGCTGACTGGATTACTGGACAAGTGTTCTCGGTAAACGGCGGACATAGTATGCTTGGGTAACAATTTTTCCGGGCAACCCAATAAGGTTCAGGATCTATTCGTAAAAAGTCTCACAATTGATTAATAGAAGGGGATGCTGATAGATGGAAATAAGAGTGATTAGAAAAGAACTCGCATACGAGGAAATTCAGGTAGGAGATACGGATTCTTTTACGAAAACGATTACGGATTATGATATTGTTCAATTTGCCAGGCTAACGGGTGATTTTAATCCTGTACACCTTGATTCCGAGTATGCGAAGAAGACGCTATTTAAAGAAAGAATTGCCCATGGGATTTTATCTGGAAGTATTATTTCTACTGTACTTGGAATGAGGCTACCGGGGCCCAATACGATTTATTTGTCCCAAAACTTCAAGTTTCTTGCACCTGTAAAAATTGGCGATACGATTAAGGCAAATGTCGAGGTAGTAGAAAAAAGGGATGATAAAAAACTCATTAAGCTTAAGACGCAAGTGAAGAATCAACATGAAGAAACGGTAGTAGATGGGGAAGCGGTTGTGATGAAACAATAGGAAGGTAAGTGGAAATAGAACAGGGAATTGAGTATTCTCACTAACTAAAGAACTCAAATGTGAATCGATATTTGTGTTTCCTTCCTCTACTAAAATATCAATATTGATAGCGTCCTCATTAAGAGCAATGACGTTCCCGTTATCCATCTCGTTACACATATTTGAAAATAGCAAGAAGCTGCTACATTGAGGTTTACTTTTACAAGTTACACATTGGGAATAAGGTATTTCTTATATTTGCAGTAATGATTCACAATATTGCGAAAAATTATCATTTTTGCGAGATAATAAGGACGACAATACAAATATAGAAAGGTTATTAGTTGGCACGAAACTTGCAATATATTAAAGTGAGGATTCAAAAAATTCTTTCGCTTTTTAAATAACATATTTGATTTACCTTCATCCATCTCAATAATGGATGAAAAAATGTGAAAAAGGGGAGACAAGAATGAACATCTACGTGATTATGAAACGTACCTTTGATACGGAAGAAAAGATTGTGACTGAAAACGGTAGTATCAAGAGCGATGGTGTGGAGTTTATTATTAATCCTTATGACGAGTATGCCATTGAGGAAGGGATATCTTTGAAAGAAAAACATGGCGGGGAAGTAACAGTTGTAACCTTTGGGGATGAGGAAGCGGAGAAAGAACTTCGCACTGCTCTTGCCATGGGAGCGGATCAAGCAGTGTTGATTGATGGCGAGGAGTTAGAGGAAGCCGATCAATTTACAACAGCTACGATTCTAGCAACCTATTTAAAAGATAAAAACCCAGACATTATTCTAGCTGGTAACGTAGCGGTTGACGGGGGTTCTGGTCAAGTAGGACCGCGTGTAGCCCAGTTACTAGGCATTCCTCAAGTGACGGCGATTACAAGCCTTACGATTGAAGATGGAAAAGCAACCCTAATTCATGATGTGGAAGGGGATGAAGAAACGATTGAAGTATCTTTACCAGTGCTTGTGACGACCCAACAAGGTTTGAATGAACCACGCTATCCATCCTTACCTGGAATTATGAAAGCAAAAAAGAAACCGTTAACGACCCTTGAGTTAGATGACTTAGATTTAGAGGAAGAGGAAGTTGAAGCTAAAACGGAAAAGGTTGAGGTCTTCTTGCCGCCGAAGAAACAACAAGGAAAAGTGTTACAAGGGGAATTAAACCAACAAGTGCAAGAGCTTGTGTCCTTATTAAAATCAGAAGCAAAAGTAATCTAAGGGAGGAGAACGATGATGGGAAGAAAAGTACTAGTATTAGGTGATATCCGTGATGGGGCTTTAAGAAACGTATCGTTTGAAGCGATTGCCGCTGCGAAATTAATAGCAGATGGTGGAGAGGTTGTGGCTGCTTTATTTGGAGAATCAATTGGTGAAGAAAGCTTAAATCTGCTTCATTACGGTGCGGACCGTGTGGTGAAGGTAGAACATCCAGATTTAAAAGGGTATACGACGGATGCTTACCAACAAGCGTTGCTTCAAGTGATTGATACAGAAAGACCTGAGGGGTTAATTATGGGACATACCGCTCAAGGGAAGGATTTATCACCAAGAATTGCGACAAAATTAAATGCGGGGCTCGTTTCTGATGCAGTCGATATCGAAATCGAAGCCGGAGAGGCCGTTTTCACAAGGCCGATTTATTCAGGAAAAGCGTTTGAAAAAGTCAAAATCAAGGATGGCATGATCATTGTCACCGTCCGTCCTAATAACATACCAGCGCTTGAAAAAGATGAATCACGTTCAGGTGATGTAAGCAATATCGCAGTCGAGATTAAAGATCTTACGAACAACGATTAAAGATATTGTCAAAAAATCAACAGGTGGTATCGACTTATCTGAAGCAAAAATTATTGTTTCAGGCGGTCGTGGGCTGAAGGATGCGGAGAACTTTCAGCTTTTAGAAGACCTCGGTGCAACATTAGGTGCTGCAGTAGGGGCTTCGCGCGGGGCTTGTGATGCAGGATATTGCGATTATTCTTTACAAATTGGACAAACCGGAAAAGTCGTCACTCCAGATCTTTATATTGCCGTTGGAATTTCAGGAGCGATCCAACATTTAGCAGGGATGTCAAATTCAAAAGTAATTGTGGCGATCAATAAAGATCCAGAAGCACCGATCTTTGATATAGCTGATTATGGAATTGTTGGTGACTTATTCGAAGTGGTGCCAATGTTAACGGAGGAATTCAAAAAAGTATTGATTGGTGCAGGAGTCTAAAATAGATGGTTATGGGAGGAGCACAGTTCCTCCCCGTCATTAAAAGAGTTTGCTATCGAAGGGGGATGTAAGAAATGTTCTCATTACTGAATTTACTTATTTTTCTAGCAGTGGTTGGATATGCCCTGTATCTATTTGTTAATCTGCTATACACTCGCTATTTGTTTATAAAGCTTGGAAAAAAAGCAGAGTTTGAACCAAACCTGAAAGAACGAATCAATTTGATCTTGATCAATGGGTTCGGTCAAAAGAAATTATTCAAAGACAAGAAAAGTGGTGTGATGCACTTAGTCTTATTTTATACTTTTTTTATCATTCAAATAGGACTTATCGAACTCATCATTAAAGGATTTATTAGAGGTTATGAGTTTCCTTTCGGTGAAGCACATAAATATTTCAGTCTTATCCAGGAATGGGCAACGTTCCTCATGATGGTGGCTGTCATATATGGATTTTATCGCCGTTATGGTGAAAAGTTAAAACGATTGCAATGGAAGCGTGATGGCAAAGCGGCTTTTGTCTATATCGCCTTATTTACGCTAACTTCATCAATCTTGATTACATTAGGATTCGAAGCGATTATGCTTGGGTCCCAACCAAATCTTGTATATGCTCCATTCTCAGGTAGTATTGCGTTATTGTTTGGCGGGATTGGAGTGACGGCTGGAATCATCTTGTTCAATGTATTTTGGTGGATTCATATGGTGATTGTTTTCACCTTTATGGTCTTTGTGCCACAGTCCAAGCAATTTCATGAACTCTTTGCCATGATAAACATCTTCTTTAAAAAGCCAGGCCCTGTTGGGAAATTAAGCAAGATTGATTTTGAGGATGAAGAGGCAGAATCCTTTGGCGTTGGGAAAATTGAAGATTTTACCCAGCATCAGTTGATTGATTTATATGCATGTGCTGAATGTGGACGTTGTACCGACATGTGTCCGGCTTCAGGAACGGGTAAAGAGTTATCTCCGATGAATCTTATTGTGAAAATGAGGGATCATTTGACAGAAAAAGGAGCAGCAGTTACTTCTAGACAGCCATGGCTACCTGCCTTTGCCTTTAAAAATTCAAAGGGAAATCAATTGGCTCTAGCAGGTCAAGGTGTTCAAGAATCTGCTGCAGCCATAGAAGAAGTTAGCTTAATTGGTGATGTCATTACAGAAGAAGAAATTTGGGCATGTACGACTTGCCGAAACTGTGAAGATCAATGTCCGGTGATGAATGAGCATGTTGATAAAATTATCGATTTACGCCGTTACCTCGTATTAACAGAAGGAAAAATGAATGCTGATGCTCAGCGTGCGATCACAAATATCGAGCGTCAAGGAAACCCTTGGGGCATTAATAAAAAAGAGCGTGAAAAATGGCGTGAGGCCCGTGAAGATATTCAAGTGCCAACTGTGAAAGAAGTGGAGAAATCCCAACAGGAATTTGAATATTTATTCTTTGTAGGTTCAATGGGGTCCTATGACAACCGCAGCCAAAAGATTGCCCAGTCATTTGCTCGTATCATGAATGTAGCAGGAATTAAATTTGCTATTCTTGGGAACAAAGAGAAAAATTCAGGTGATACACCACGACGAATTGGAAATGAATTTTTATTCCAGGAATTAGCAACTGCGAATATTGACACTTTTCAAAAGCATAATGTGAAGAAAATTGTCACGATTGATCCACATGCTTATAACTCGTTTAAAAATGAGTACCCGGAATTTGGTCTTGAAGCAGAAGTGTATCATCATACAGAGTTGCTGTATCAATGGATTAAAGAAGGCCGAATTAAGTTTACAAAAGAATTAAATGAAGTGATTACGTATCATGACTCTTGTTATTTAGGTCGCTACAATACCGTCTATGATCCGCCACGTGAAATTTTAAAAGCAATCCCAGGTGTAAAACTAGTTGAAGCCCAGCGTAACCGTGAAGACGGAATGTGCTGTGGAGCTGGCGGCGGGATGATGTGGACAGAGGAGACAGTGGGAACAAGAATTAATGTAGCAAGAACAGAACAGCTTCTTGATGCAAAACCAACGATGATTGGTACTGGATGTCCATATTGTTTAACGATGATCAGTGATGGTGTTAAGTCTAAAGAATTAGAAGAAACCGTAGGAAACTTTGATATCGTAGAAATTGTAGAAAAAGCACTTTAATGAAAAAGTAAGACTGCTACCTGTATTTTGCTAGATAACTTTCGAACTCAACGAAGAATTCTTAATCTTTGCATAAATGATTCTTAATTTTGCAAAAAAATTATCAAATCTGCGAGAATTTTAGCATATATGCAAGAATAGCAACGATATAAGTTGGCACAAAACTTGCTTTATTAAGTAGATATAAATAGTTTTTATAAATAATTAACAGGGGGAATTAAGATGTTAAATTTTTCATTCACAGAGGAACAAGAATTTTTTCGTAAGATGTTAAAGGACTTTGCTACTGAGGAACTATTACCAAACTATACGAAGATGGGAAAGAGAAGGGATCACCCCAAGACATTTATGGAAGAAGTTAGGTGAATTAGGTGTAAATGGACTTCGCATTCCAGTTGAGTATGGTGGAAGTGGAGCGGATTGTGTAACAACTGGGATTGCAGCTGAGGAAATCGGTCGCGGTGATTTCAATCTTACGTATGCGGTTATGTTGAATGGTTTAATCGGTGAAATCATTAATAGTCATGCTTCTGAAGAATTAAAACAAGAGTGGCTTCCAAAAATTGCTAGCGGGGACAGCATCGTAGGGATTGCCATTACAGAGCCTACTGCTGGAACAGATGCTGGTGGAATTAAAGCGACAGCCGTTCGTCAAGGTAATGGGTATGTACTAAATGGAGAAAAGTCTGGAATTAGTGTGGCAACAGTTGCTGATGCATTTCTAATATTTGCTAAAACGAATCCGGAATTAGGCAGCCGTGGTATCAGCTGCTTTATCGTACCGTCCGATCTGCCAGGAGTAGAATGTAAGGGTTATGAGGATATGGGGAATATTCCAATTGGTCGTGGTTCGGTGTACTTAACAGATGTAGTAGTACCTGAGGAGAACATGATCGGCCTTGAAAATAAAGGATTTTTCCAAGTAATGAATGGGTTTGATCTTAGCCGTCTGTTAATTGGACTTCAATGTGTAGGAGCTGCTTCGCAAAGTATAGATGAAACAATTGAACACGTTAAAGTGAGAACTTCTTTTGGTAAGCCTTTAGCAACTTATCAAGGAATTTCATTCCCACTTGTCACTCATTATACACAATTAGAGTTTGTAAAATGGCAGGCTTATCGTGGACTTTGGCTTCGTGATCAAGGATTAAATCACTCTAAAGAATCATCTTCGGTCAAATGGTTAGGACCTAAATATGGTGTGGAGGCCATTCATCAATGTTTATTGTTTAATGGACATTATGGTTACACGAAGGAAATGGCTCATGAACAACGCTTGCGTGATGTCATTGGATTGGAAATTGGCGATGGTACAGCAGAAGCAAATATGATGGTTATCGCGAAAGAAATTATCGGGAAAGAATATAAAACTACTCCACAAGTTGCAATAAAAAATTAAAACAGTCATAGCAAAAAAAGCAAATGATAAATCAATGAAAAAATAAAATTCAAATTCATAGGAGGAGCATAAACAAATGAAACCTGTATATGTAGTTGAATCGGTTCGTACAGCTATTGGGAAAATGGGAGGCACATTAAAAGATGTACAATCCGATTTTCTCGCAGCAAAGGTGATTGAAGAAGTTGTTAGTCGAGCGAACATAGACAAAAGTGCAGTAGGAGAAGTGATTCTTGGCCAGACGAAACAAACATCAGATCAGCCAAATATTGGCCGACTTGCCGCTCTCCGTGCAGGACTTCCAGTTGAGGTTCCAGGATACACGGTTCATAGACAGTGCGGATCGTCCCTTCAAGCAATTAATAATGGAGCACTACAAATCGCAGGTGGTGTAAACGAGGTAGTTATTGCAGGTGGTGTTGAATCAATGAGTTTAGCGCCATTTTATATTCGGAATGCTCGTTATGGAGTTGGTACAGGAAATAATGTTCTCGTTGATTCGAATACGGAAAGCCAATTACGTTCTCAACCGATTGAAGAGTATGGAAATTTAACGATGGGTTTAACAGCGGAAAATTTGGCTGAACAATATGGGATTTCTCGAGAAGAGCAGGATGAGTTTGCGATGAGAAGTCAACAACTTGCGCATGATGCCATTTCTTCGGGCAGATTTGAAAAAGAAATTGTTCCTTATGAAGTTCGGGAGCGTAAGAGTGTGAAAACGTTTGCGGTGGATGAGCATCCACGTCTAACAAGTTTAGAAAAGCTGGGAGGTTTGAAACCAGTTTTTAAAGAAAATGGGTCCGTTACAGCAGGAAATAGCAGCGGTCGTAATGATGGGGCATCAGCCGTTGTATTGATGTCTGAAGATGCTGTGAAACAATATGGAGTACAA
The DNA here is from genome assembly GCA_963787345.1 of uncultured Bacillaceae bacterium. Classification (GTDB taxonomy): domain Bacteria; phylum Bacillota; class Bacilli; order Bacillales; family Cytobacillaceae; genus Bacillus_BD. The sequence continues at coordinate 18,138 of CAWBCW010000034.1, forward strand.
CCAAAAGCAAAGATCGTTTCACAAGCGGTTTCAGGTGTGTCCCCTGAAATTATGGGAATTGGACCGGTTACATCTACAAAGTTTGCCTTACAAAGAGCAGGTTTAACATTGGAAGAGATTGGATTAATTGAGTTAAATGAAGCATTTGCTGCTCAATCGATTGCCGTTATAAGGGAACTCAATCTGGATCTAGATAAATTGAATGTCAACGGTGGAGCGATTGCGCTCGGTCATCCATTGGGAGCAACAGGATCTGTTCTTACAACAAAACTACTTCATGAAATGGAACGTAGAGGCGTGAAGTATGGATTGGTGACATTGTGTATTGGCGGTGGACAAGGAATTACAACGATTTATGAAAATTGCTTCGTATAAATAGGAGGAAACGAAATGGAAGTCAAAAAGATTGCGGTCATTGGCAGTGGAACAATGGGACGTGGAATCGCCTATACGGCAGCGTTATCAGGCTTTGACGTAACCCTTCAGGATATATCAGCAGAAGCCCTTGAAAAGGCAAAAGATTATAATGGTTCACTTGCTGCTTCCAGTGCGGAAAAAGGATATATCACAAATGAGCAACGGGATTTTATCCAACAAAACATCCTTTATACAACTGAACTAAGTGAAGCAGTAAAGGATGCCGATTTAGTCATTGAAGCCATCCTTGAAATCATGGAGTTAAAAATTGAAACCTTTAAGAAAGTAGAGGAGTTTGCTCCAGAACATGCCATTTTAGCTACCAACACATCGACCATGAGTCCAACTGAAATTGGACATGTAACGAAAAAACCAGATCAATTTGTGGCCATGCACTTCTTCAATCCAGTTCACCGGATGAAATTAATTGAAATTATTCGCGGGTTGGATACTTCTGATAAAACGGTCGAGGTGATTCGTCAGGTTTCTGAAAAAATGGGCAAAGAAACAGTTGAAGTCAATGAATTCCCTGGATTTGTCACAAGTCGGATGAATTGCATTATTGGAAATGAAGCCATGAATATGCTGATGGAAGGGGTAGCTTCAGCTGAGGATATTGATAAAGCGATTAAACTTGGCTTAAATCACCCAATGGGGCCACTTGAAATGGCAGATCTCGTAGGTTTAGATAGCCGTCTTCGTAATATGGAATATTTATATCACGCCCTTGGTGAAAAATACCGTCCATCACCATTGCTAGTGAAATATGTAAAGGCAGGAAGATTAGGCAGGAAATCAGGACAAGGATTTTATACCTATAAATAATATAGAACATGAGATTGCTAATAACCTTATTGAAATAAAAAATGAAAGGAACGTGAATAGAATGGAACAAGTTCTAACAAAGGATATTCAACAATTAAAACAGGGAATTCGCGACTTTATTGAAAATGAGGTAGAACCTCATGCTAGTTTAATAGAAGAAACGGATGAAATTCCACAAGATATTTTAGGGAAATCGAAGGAAATGGGCTTATTTGCGCTTAGTATTCCGGAAGAATACGGCGGTTTAGGGATTGGAATGGTTGGGAAATGTGCCGTTTTAGAAGAAGTAGGTAGAACGATTAACGGTTATACAACAGTTATTGGTGGTCATACCGGGATTGGTAGCGTTGGAATTGTAGATTTGGCAACTGAAGAACAAAAGCAAAAATATCTCCCGAAAATGGCAAGCGGGGAATACATTGGTGCCTTTGCTTTAACAGAGCCAAGTGCCGGTTCTCATGCGTTCAATTTAAAAACAACAGCAGTAAAAAAAGGAGATCGTTATATTCTTAATGGCTCTAAATGTTATATTACCAATGCTGGACTTGCAGATGTGTTTACAGTGATGGCGGTTACAGATCCGTCAAAAGGGCCAAAAGGAATCACATCTTTCATCGTTGAAAAGAATTTCCCAGGATTTATATTAGGAAATAAAGAAAAGAAAATGGGGCTTCATGGTTCACACACATATGAGATTTTCTTCGAGGATTGCGAGGTTCCAGAAGAGAATGTGTTAGGCGAAGTAGGACAAGGGTATGTCAATGCGTTAAAAATATTAGCCAATGGCCGCGCAGCTATGGCTGCAAGAAATCTGGGTTCTGCTGATAAATTATTAGATATGTCACTGGATTATGCTCATATGCGTATACAGTTTGGTAAACCGATTTTTGAACAACAAATTATTCAACACTATTTAGCTGAAATGGCAACAGAAATTGAAGCGCTTCGAGCCCTTACGTATCATGTGGCAAGTCTTGTTGACCAAGGGAAGAATGTGATCAAAGAAGCAGCGATGGTTAAATTGCTTGGTTCTGAAACCTATAATCGTGTTGCGGATAAAGCGGTCCAAATTCATGGGGGGATGGGATATATTTCTGAGTATCCAATCGAACGTTATTACCGTGATGCCCGCATTACGAGAATTTATGAAGGTACTTCTGAAATCCAAAAGAATATTATTGCCGCTCAATTACACCGAAAATATAAATAAAGGAAGCTCACTAGACTCATGCGACTTACCCTCAGTGGGGGAAAGAAATCCCACACTGGGGGAAGTTCTATTTATAAAACGATGAAACTAAATGGGGGATTCATTTGCGACTTAAAGATAAAATTGCCTTCGTTACTGGTGCTGGAGGTCCAATGGGAGAAGCGATTGCTTTACGGTTTGCCGAAGAGGGTGCCAAATTAGTCATCACCGATATTTCTGAGAATCGATTAAATCGAACGAGAGAAAAATTGCTGGAATTTTTGGACGCTGATGGGTTGTTAGCCATAAGAGCAAGTGTATTAGACTTTGATGAAGTAAAAGAGGTTGTGGAAGAAGTAAATAAAAAATTCGATAAAATTGATATTTTAGTAAATGTCGTTGGCGGAATTCGCGATACGACCATGATTAAATCCCTTTTTGAAATTGATGGGGAACGCTGGGATCAAACGATGGAACTTAATTTAAAGGGAACATTTAATTGTACGAAATTAGTTGCTCCCATCATGCTTCAACATGGTTATGGAAAAATGGTTAACATTTCTACCATTCATTTTGAAGGGGAGAAAGGGTACGCAGATTATGGAGCAGCGAAGGCGGGAGTAGCCTCCTTTACTAAAACAGCTGCAAAGGAATTAAGTCCAACCATTAATGTGAATTGTATTGCGCCAGGGTTAATTCAAACTTCCATTGTAGACCGTATGGACAGTGATACTCTAGAAGAATATCGTAGTAAGACTTTATTAGGTAGATTAGGAGATCCAAAGGATATAGCCAATGCGGCACTATTTTTGGCAAGTGATGAGTCCGCCTATATTACTGGCCATATCATGCCTGTTTCGGGTGGCATTTGGCCGCATTTATAAAAGATTGGAGGGAAGTGCCCATGTATGATTTTGCAATTATTGGGGGAGGAATTGTAGGTCTTTCAACGGGAATGGCAATTTATGAAAAGTTCCCAAATGCTAAGGTCGTTGTCATTGAAAAAGAATCATCGGTTGCGAACCATCAAACAGGTCATAATAGCGGAGTCATTCATTCGGGAATCTACTATAAACCAGGAAGCTTTAAGGCACGTTTTGCTCGTGCGGGAAGCCAATCAATGAGAGAATTTTGCCAAACCTACGGAATCCAACATGAGATTTGTGGGAAAGTCATTGTGGCCACGAAAGCGGAAGAAATCCCTCTACTAGAAAATTTATATCAACGTGGACTAGAAAACGGTTTACGAATTAATAAAATAGTACCGGAAGAGTTAAAAGAAATTGAGCCCCATGTAAAAGGGTTTGGAGCCATTCGTGTTCCAATGGCTGGCATCGTAAATTACCGTCAAGTAAGTGAGAAATTTGCGGATCTTATCATGGAAAGTGGCGGTGAAATTAGGTTAAATACAAAGGTCGAAAAAATACATGAAGAATCGGATCAAGTTACGATTGAAACGAGTCGAGGTACGTTCAAAGCCAATATGATCATCAATTGTGCTGGATTGCATAGTGACCGTGTGGCGGCCTCAGCAGGCTATCAGACAGATCTGAAAATTGTGCCGTTTCGGGGTGAATACTATAAATTAAAGCCTGAAAAAAGACATCTTGTTAAACATCTGATCTATCCTGTACCAAATCCTAAATTTCCATTCTTAGGCGTTCATTTTACCCGAATGGTTAGTGGTGAAGTGGATGCGGGTCCGAATGCTGTCATGGCCTTTAAACGAGAAGGGTATAAAAAGACAGATTTTAGTTTTAAAGATGTAATGGAATCTTTAAGCTTCCCTGGATTATGGAAAATGGCTGGTAAATTTGCGAAGGAAGGACTTGATGAATATGTTCGGTCTTTCAGCAAAAAGCAATTTACCAAAAGTCTTCAAGAATTAATTCCTGACATTCAGGAAGACGATTTGATCCCGGCACCGGCGGGGGTTCGAGCGCAAGCGTTGAAATATGATGGAAATATGGTAGATGATTTTCATATTATTATGGGGAAACGTTCGATTCATGTGTGTAATGCACCGTCTCCCGCAGCAACTGCATCCATTGAAATTGGGAAAGAAGTGGTAAGACGGATTCCCGTTCAATTCAATTTAACGAATCGCATCAGTACCATTGTTTAAATGATTTGTAAAAAGGAGGGTCGATTCAATGTTTAACGAAAGAACGATGTTTATTGCCGGACACGCACGTCTACCCCAGGGAATGGCAGCAAAAAGTGTCTTTGAAACATTGACGATTACAGCTGAAATCGACAGAAAGTATGGAGTGGTACTTGAAGCATCTTGTACTTTGGCTACCGAACACGGACGCCAGTTTATTGGACAGCTATTAAAGGGGGTTAGTATCCGTGATGGAGTAGATGAAGCCATTGAAGCCATCCAAAACCATTATCATGGGAAGGGTGCCAATGCATTGGTTGCTGCATTGAAGGATCTTGCTCTGCATTATCAGCAAATAAAATCCGTTGCTAGTAAATGATTGTTGTTATTGTATAAAGTGAATTTTATGTATTATTCAAATAATTTGACAAACGAATATATAGATACTATAATTAGGAATAACAAATCATATTTATCACATGTTTACCTTTTGAAATCGACCGTTTCAAAATCGTAAGCAGTCATAAATACGAGAGACGGGAAAGTATAAATCCAGATAACTGCCATATTCGCTGTGACTCTATTCCCATAGAGCAGGGAAGTGAATATAAGCCAGTTGTAAAAGCTAGATTCCTAATGTTTAGGTATCCTTTTACAACTGGCTTTTTATCTTTCCTGTTTACACCATTATTTCTATAAAAACGGGAGGAATGAATCATGAGTATTGTAGAAAAGAAGAGTGCGAAATTTGAAAAGGTCACACCAAATTATCAAGTAAGCGTTCATCCGCAAACAAATCGTTTGTATCATATTGAATTGACAAAAGGAAGTATTGCCAACTTTCTAGATACAGTGAGTCAGAAGGGTTTTTCCGTTCAACACTTGGAATACACACCATATGCACGCCAGCTAACTGCTTCTTATTTATTAGATCAGGTAGGTGAAGAGTTTGGAGAGCTGCTTCGCAGTATTGTTTATGATCGAGAAACAGGGGGCTTTACACTAGGTTTAGAGGGAGTGAGTGAAAATACTGATGAATATGTGATTTTTGCAACGGCGATTTCTCATTTGATTGGGAGTCCAAACTTTGATGCGATGTCTGGAAAGTATTATGCTCGGTTCACAGTAAACGATACGGATAATAGTGATTCTTATTTACGTCAGGCTTATCGTTTATTTACCCTTCATACGGATGGAACGTTTGTCGATGAGCCAACAGACTGGCTGTTAATGATGAAAATGGTCGAACAAAATGCACGTGGTGGAGAATCAAGGTTATTGCATCTAGACGATTGGAAAGAGTTAGATAAATATTCTAATCATCCATTAGCTGATCACAAGTTTCTTTATAAAGCACCGGGCAGTAAAAATGTGAGTCAAGAAGTTGAAAGGTTGACATTCTTTAATTATCAAAATAAGCCAGGAATTTGTTTTATTGATCAATTTGCCTACCCTGAAAATATTGAGCAAGCTAAATATTTATACGACCTTTCCAACTCGATGGAAAATGATGAAAGTGTAGTAGAATTAGAGCTCCCGGTAGGAGATCTAGTCGTAATTAATAATATCTTCTGGTTACACGGACGTGCTGCTTTTGAAAAAGATCCAAATTTAAATCGTGAATTATTACGTCAACGAGGACGTTTTAACTCATAAAATAAAGAGTTTTATAAAAGACAAGTACATTTTTCTGACTCTGCTATGGAAAATGTTCTTGTCTTTTTTTCTGATTCTTCAAAGGGTTTTACTCGTTTTGCATTCATGTTTCACATTTCTGCGAGGATTCTCAATTTTGAGAATCTAAAGTCCATAGAAATAACATTTTAAGGAATCAAAAGTTGGTATGGAAATTGCATCTATATACTAATAAGAAATGTTCTGTTGATTTATGGCTCATCTTTTTTGTAAAAGTAGAAAGGAGACCCAAGTAGAGCTAAGAACATAAGAAATAGAATTCTTGTTAACAGTTTGCGAGACTGACATAAAAGCAAACGATTAGATTTTAAGTGTTAAAAAAGGAGGTAATAACGCATGAATGCAAAGTATTGTCGAGAATCAAGGGTAATCCAAACCAAACGTGTCTTTCAAAATGATGTCAATAGTCATGATACATTATTCGGTGGGAGAATCATGAGAGATATTGATGAAGTGGCTTCTATTTCTGCCTTACGACATTGTCGTACAAATTGTGTAACCGCTTCAACGGATAGTGTTGACTTTTTAACACCGATTCGAACGACAGATTCCGTCTGTTATGAATCTTATGTTAGTTGGGCAGGTTCATCATCAATGGAAATATTTGTGAAGGTTATAGCGGAAGATTTAAAAAATGGAGAACGTAAACTAGCCGCGACTGCCTTTTTAACCTTTGTCGGATTAGATGAAAATAAACGTCCGGTAAGAGTTCCTGCTGTTATTCCTGAAACAGAGGAAGAAATAAGATTAAATGAAACCGCACCAGAGCGGGCTAGAATCCGAATGGAAAGGAAAGAAAAAAGTAAAGAATGGTTGGGATATTGTTCGACAGCGATTTCGGAAGTGGCTCCTATAGAAAGTTCATATTGAGTAGACTAGCATTTTTCTTCCTGACATTACTGAGAAGTTATCAACTGAAGGGCATTATAGTCGTGTTCGTTATCAATTCATGATATTTTATTCGTATGAAAAGAAGTATGAAAGTTTTGAATAACGGTTTGGGGGTTATTGGATGGATAGTAGAGGCTATAGATGGAGCAATGATCAAATTAGAAAACAAGTAGAGGTACTTGATGAAGTGATACATCCACATATGATCCTCAAAAATGCAACTTATTTAAATACGTATTTGCAACAATGGTTAGTAGCAAATATTTGGATCTATGAGGATAGGATTGTGTATGTAGGAGAGAAACTTCCCGAACGCTTAAATGGATGTGAGGTAATTGATTGTCATGATCAATTTTTAGTTCCTGGATATATGGAACCCCATGCTCACCCTTGTCAGCTATACAACCCTCTTACCTTAGCAAAACATGCAGGGCAATTTGGGACAACCACTTTAATTAGCGATAATTTAACTTTTTTCCTTCAGCTTACGAATGAATCTGCTTTTGAGTTATTAAATGATTTAAATAACATTCCAACAAGCATGTACTGGTGGTCCCGATTTGATGGGAATACCGAGCTCATTCATCATGAGATGTTTAAGCATGAAGATATCATGCAATGGATCCAACACCCATTAGTGCTTCAAGGTGGAGAGTTAACAGGGTGGCCGAAATTAGTCGATGGTGATAACCAAATGCTAACTTGGTTACAAGAGACAAAGAAGCTAAATAAGAGAGTGGAAGGGCATTTTCCAGGTGCTTCAGAACGAACTTTAGCAAAATTAATGGTGATGGGTGCTGATTGTGATCATGAAGCCATGACAGGCCAAGAAGCCCTTACACGGCTCATGCAGGGCTATATGGTATCTCTGAGACATTCATCGATTCGACCAGATTTAGATATCCTTTTAAAAGAATTAATACAGTTAGGCGTTCAAAAGTTTGATCGGTTTTTCTTTACTACAGATGGATCCCATCCTTCCTTTTATGAAAACGGAATGACAGATGAACTGATTAAAAAAGCGATTGATCATGGAATTCCCTTAACCGATGCTTATTTGATGGCAAGTTATAATATTGCCCGTTATTATAATTTGGAACATATACATGGATCCATTACTACAGGGAGAATCGCGAATATCAATATATTGGAGAACATAGAAAACCCTACGCCGATAAGTGTACTGGCCAAAGGGAAATGGATTAAGAAAGATGGTAAAAATCAATCTGATTCTCCATTCATTGATTGGAACAAATATCAACTATCCCCACTTGACTTAAAATGGACCTTACAAGAAGAGGATTTGACTTTTTCAACAACAATAGGCATTCGATTAAGAAACAATGTAATTACCGTTCCGTATGAAAGCACCATTGATATAAGTAGTGATCGATTATCTCTTGACCATGATGAATGTTTCTTAATGATGGTGGGAAAGGACGGTTCATGGAGAGTTAATACATTATTAAAAGGGTTTGCTCAATATGTAGGAGGATTTGCTACTTCGTATTCAAGCGCTGGCAACATCATCATAATAGGAAAAAGTAAAGAAGATATGAAAATGGCTTTCGAACGAATGCATGCAATCGGCGGGGGAATGGTTTTGGTGGAAGATAATCAGATCATTCATGAAATTCCTTTGGCTCTAAGTGGAATTATGTCTGAACTAGAAATGGACTTATTAATAGAGAAAGAGAAAGTAATGATTCAGTTATTAAAAGAGAGGGGCTATAAATATAAAGATCCTGCATTCACTTTATTATTTCTCCCAGGAACACATTTACCCTTTATTCGATTGACTCCAAAAGGTTTGTATGATGTGAAAAATAGAAAAGTGTTAGTTCCTCCAACCAAAAGAGGAAATGAACAGATACAATAGACGACCATTCTAGCACACCATATTTAGTAGAAATTCGTGAAACAGGAGAATACCCGTTTCACGAAACTATTTTCAGCCAAGAATATGCACGTTTTCAAGTGAATTGAATTTCACAAAATAAGAGACAGGTTTTTCAGCGTTTCGCTTGTCTAATTCCGAAAAAATCTTTTTGTACTCTAAAATAGAGAGTTTTCCAGAAATGTAATCTTTTTGAAGAAAATCCAATAGTTCATTGACATGTGAGGGATTACGATCTTTTTCTAATTGGAAACTATGTATTAAATTTTTTAACATAATGTCCTCCTCTAAATTTTAGCATCTGTTTTCTATTACGAAAAAAAGTATATCATGCAATTTTTCTTATAATTGTTTTCTCAAAATTCAAACTAACGACATCATTTTACATTATTATGCCTTTATTTTTAAAGTTGGGAACTTTAATTGTTTTACTTTGGCGGTTTAGACTATTTCTTGTTTTTCGTTGACAAGTTAATGCAGGAAAATGTCGAACGAATTTTGTAATAGGGTCTGAGACTTGGTCTATTAAAGCGTTAATATGGTGATGGACAGTCACTTTATGTTTGTTTACAAAAGCAGATTCCTCTACTATAATGACGTAGAACAAAAAATTGAATACGAGACAAATAGGTTTCTTAAATGTTTCATTTAAGACGAAGAGGGAAGTTGGTGAAAGTCCAACGCGGTCCCGCCACTGTAAGCGAGTAGGAAGGTTAATGAGATCCACTGTGTTTTGAACATGGGAAGGAATAACCAACTGTTGATTCGTAAGTCAGGAGACCTGCCTATTTGTATTTAAGCTTCCTCGCGGAAAGGAATGTTTAAAGTGCAGGCAATCTACTATTTTATATTTAATAAGAAGATTGCGAGTTATTATGCTATCTACATAAACTTAGTATATATCTGCCTTTTTACTTTACGCTTTCCACAGGAAAAGCGTATTTTTTTTGTTCAAAAAATAGTAGGAGGAGAAAAGATGAAAGAGATGTTAAGAAAATGGGGGCTTTTCAGTATTATTCTGCTGTTGAGCATGATCATGATGATTGGTTGTGGTACAGGAGAAACGGAGACGCAAGATAAGGAAGATGTAACTTCAACGGATAAGATGGAAGAAGCAGCCGGGAACGGTGGAGAGGCCTTTCCTGTCACGATTACAGACGGAGCCAATCGAGAGGTAACGATCGAGGAAGAGCCTGAAACGATTGTTTCCATTCAGGCGAGTAATACTGAAATCGCTTTTGCCCTTGGGGTAGGAGATAAACTCATCGGTAGATCTGATTACGATGACTATCCAAAGGAGGCCCTCGAAATTCAGACCGTTGGTGCGCAAGATATTAATGTAGAGCTCGTTCTTTCCCTACTTCCAGATGTGGCACTTGTGACCGATTATCATTACAAGACCCATCCGAATGTTTTAAAACAGTTTGAAGATGCAGGAATTGATGTCATTGTTGTCGGAGATGCTGAATCCTTTGAGGACGCCTATCACAATATTGAAATGATTGGACAGGCTACTGGAACAAAAACCGAAGCAGAAGAAATTGTGGCGGATATGAAGGAACGCCTTCAAACCATCAAAGATAAAGCGGAATCCGTTACAGATAAAAAGAAAGTTTGGGTTGAAGTGTCACCAGGTCCAGATATTTTTACGACCGGAAAAAACACGTTTATGCATGAAATGCTCCAGTCGGTTGGAGCGATTAATGCTGCAGAAGATCATGAAGGCTGGGTAAAACTGACAGAAGAAGAAATTGTTAAATTAAACCCAGATGTGATTGTGACTACGTACGGCTATTATATCGATGATCCAAAAACAGAGGTATTAAGTCGTGAAGGTTGGGCGGAAGTTCCAGCTGTGAAAAATGGAAATATAGTTGATGTTGATAGCAATACGGTGACAAGACCTGGTCCTCGTTTAATTGAAGGAGTCGAAAGCCTTGCGGAACTTATCTATCCGGAAATTTTTAAGCAATAAAATAGGCTGGTTATATCTATTAAGCGGAGGGCTTTTACTTTGTATAAGCCTTCTTGGCTTATTATATAGCTCTGTATCTGTTCCAATCCCTACAATTTTTCATATCATTCTCGAGAAAACGTTTCATATTAGTCTCTTAGACGAGGTAGCGAAAAATGAAGAGATGATTATTTGGAATATTCGTCTCCCGCGAATTCTACTTGCCTTTTGTGTAGGTGCTTCACTTGCCTTGGCGGGTGCTGCCTTTCAAGGTCTTTTACGTAACCCACTGGCAGACCCCTATACAATTGGGGTATCATCAGGGGCTTCACTAGGAGCGGTTTTCGTATTATTTTTTAACCTCTCGATTATTGGTTTAGGAAGTTTTACACTCCCGATCCTTTCCATTGTAAGCGGATTGATCACCTTACTCATTGTATTCGGACTCGTTCGTTTAAGCAGCCGCAGTTTAGCAATTGAAACGATTATCTTGGCGGGAATCATTGTGAGTGCTTTTATTAGTGCGGTCGTTTCTCTTCTTATTTCATTAGGAGATCGAGAGTCGATGGTTCAAATTATTTATTGGCTATATGGAAGTGTAGGAATGAGAGGGTGGAGTTATGTTGAATTGATTTTTCCATTTATGATTATTGGTGTATGTATCCTGTTCTATTATCATCGTGAATTAAATGCGATGGCACTTGGCGAAGAGGCCGCTGATCATATTGGTGTCGATGTTAAAAAAGGAAAAACTTTCATTCTCCTAGGAGCCTCTTTATTAACGGGAGCATCTGTCGCAGTTTCAGGAGCAATTGGTTTTGTTGGACTTGTGATTCCACATCTTGTCCGGCTTGTAGCGGGTCCGAATCACCGCTATGTTCTTCCGCTATCGATGCTGACAGGTGGATCTTTTCTTATTTTAGCTGATGTTATCGCTCGAACGATTATTGCCCCAAAAGAACTTCCAATTGGTGTCATTACTGCCTTAATCGGTGCACCTGTGTTTGCATTTTTATTAATTAGAGAAAGATTTGGGAAGGGGACGAGTAGATGATCAACATACAAAACCTAGTAGGTGGATATACAAACTCTCCCATTATTAACGGCTTGGATTTGGAGATAAACGAAGGAGAGTTTTTTGCGCTTCTCGGGAAAAATGGGAGTGGAAAGACGACCCTTTTTAAACTGATCACAGGTCAATTACCGATTAAAAGTGGAAACGTTCTTATCTCTGGGAAGAAAATTCAATCTCTCTCAAAATTGGAGAAAGCTAAAAAAATCGCGGTTCTCACACAGGAAGTTCAAGTATCATTCGATTTTACGGTGGAGGAAATTATTAGTCTTGGACGTTACCCTCATCAAAAAGGCTTCTTGAAGAAAATTTCGAAGCAGGATAAGAACATCATCGAAGAAATGATGGAGTTAACCAATGTTACGAGTTTCCGAAAAGCCCAATTCCGTACGCTTAGTGGCGGTGAAAAACAAAGAGTTTTACTAGCAAAAGCATTGGCTCAGGAACCTGAAATTTTATTATTAGATGAGCCTACGAATCATCTTGATATTAACCATACGTTTCATCTATTGGATTTACTAAAAGAACGGCAGCAAACGATGAAGTTAACGATTTTTGCGATCCTGCATGATTTGAATGTAGCTTCTCTCTATGCAGATCGGATCGCGTTACTCCATAATGGGACATTTTTAGAAGTGGGAGATGTAGACAAGTTAAGGAATGTCGAGCAATTAAAGAAAGTCTATGAGGTGAAGGTCAGCTCTCAATCGCATCCAATCGTCCCAAAACCCCAGCTTCTTATGACACCTCAATACGCTGAATCGATCGAGTGTTATCCATTTAAAGATTCTTTTCAAATCAATCAAATGAAGGAATATCTTCATGTTCAATTTGATTATCCATTACGAGCAATATCAAATAGTGCGATTGGCGAAGGGATTCAGTGGTTAAAACATTTTTGTCAATTTCATGTTGAGGAAGAACATGTTCCTCAGCCTGAAAAAGAGTTACAGAAATGGATGGAGAAATATTCAATTCCTCATGAGCAAGCAGTCGGATTAATGACTTCGGCAAAATTAGAGGATACGGTGATTGTAAAAGAGGAAATCGATCAAGTTGAAATGATGGCGATTGTAACAGCAGGAGCAGGGAACGCTGTTGATATTACGAAAAAGTCTGCCTCTGAAAGAAATCAAACAATGAGTGTCCTTAACATCATGCTATTTATCGATGCCCATTTTTCCGATCGTGCCCTTGTGAGTGGATGTATGGCTGCTGCGGAAGCAAAGGTGAAAGCTTTTCAAGATTTTCAAATTATCGATCCTCATTCTGATACAACTGAGACGGGTACATCAACAGAAACACTCGTTCTTGCTCTTACGCAACAGGGGAGAAAAGTATCTCATGCTGGTTCAGGGACGATGGCAGGGAAAGCGATTAGCAGGATGGTCTATCGGGCTATAGAGGAAGCGCTTAGTAAGAACATTGCAAAGGCTCAAGTAATGGGGGCAACAAACGTAACGGGAGGTAATTGAAAAATGAATCAAAAACAAAAAGGTCTAACTCTTATTTATACAGGTGATGGAAAGGGGAAAACGACAGCCTCCTTAGGATTGGCTCTCCGTGGAGTTGGCAGAGGTTTTAAAGTGAAGATTTATCAGTTTATTAAATCACCTCAGCGTACATATGGCGAACAAATTGCCCTAGAAAAGCTTGGGGTTGAAATGATTCAATTGGGAATTGGTTTCACATGGACAAAAACACCTGAAGAACATCGAGCAGCCTTAAAAAAGGGATGGCCGAAAGCAAAGGAAGCAGTAATGAGTGGAGAATATGATTTAGTTATTTTGGATGAACTTAATAATGCATTAGCGATTGATGCTTTTCCAATTGAAGATGTTCTTCCATTAGATGAAGTGATTGACTTAATTAAGAATAAGCCTTCACATGTTCATCTTGTGATTACAGGAAGAGATGCGAAACAAGAAATCAAGGATATAGCGGATCTCGTTTCAGTTATTGAACCCGAGAAGCATTATTACAAGGACGGCATACCCGCGGTTAAAGGGTTAGAGTTTTAGAGGTTTTATTGTTGTAGAAGAATCTCTTTCAATATAAAGGAGTTTTTAAAATGAAAATAATTTCCATTTGTCCTAGTAATACAGAATTAGTTGGTTATTTAAACTTAACTTCTTCGTTAATTGGCGTGGATGATTATTCAGATTGGCCAGAGGATATTGGATCATTGCCAAGGCTTGGTTCAGATTTAAGGATTGATATGGATAAAGTGGAAGAATTACAACCTGACCTCGTCTTGGCTTCTCTTAGTGTGCCAGGGATGGAACGGAATATTGAAGAGCTAGAAAAACGGAAGCTCCCGTATGTGATTGTCCCTAATCCTAAGACCTTAACTGAAGTAGGTGAGAGTTTACTGTTTGTGGGCGAGGTTACGAATACTTCTAATCGAGCGAAACGAGTATTCAAGAAGTTCACTGGGATACTCGAAAGCTATCAATTATTGAGTAAGCAAGTGCGAAGGCCAAAAACACTCTATTGGGAGTGGTGGGCTAAACCTATTTTTACACCTGGAGCGAATAATTGGTTAACAGAAATAAGTCATCTAGCAGGTGGAAAAAACATATTTGATGATCAGTTACAAGCGAGTGTTCAAACTGATTGGGAAGAGGTTAGACAAAGGGATCCTAATGTTATTTGCCTCGTATGGGTGGGTGTACAGAAGGAAAAGGTCAATCCAAAGGTCATTCTAAAACGCCCTGGTGCTGAAGAGATGAAGGCTATTAAAAGTAATGGATTGTATATATTAGAAGAAACATTGTTTTGCAGGCCTTCACCTAAATTATTGCTTGGGTTAAATAAGATCGCAAGTATTCTTCATCCTGATATTTATCCGTCCTTTCATGAAAATGAAGATCCTCTATTAGACTAGTAAGAGGGGTCTGACCCACAGTCTGCTAAAGGATTAATGCAGCGAGGGCCAGACTCTTTTTTGCTCAAATTCCATGCTTGTCCATTTCTTTAGATGCTTGTTCAACATATATTATATAAAATCATCGTCTGAAATAGGGGGGGATGTCAAATCAAATTAAGATTTACAACCTAAAGCGAAACTTTTCATGGTGATTGTTATTTCACCTATAGGCTTGTTTTTGGCAGGTCTATAGATTATTTTTAAGCATCTAATTAAAAGCGCTAGCCATATGTTCTTTAAGATAGAACGAATAGGA
>CAWBCW010000035.1:0-39220 GCA_963787345.1 uncultured Bacillaceae bacterium
TCGTTTCGTTTTCACATATAAAAAGGACAAAAGTGAGACCCATCGCAGAATACAAAAGTAAATGTTCCGGTTCTCCGTGGGCAAGGGCAAAAATGACAGAGCTAATGATGCCAGCAAAAAAGAAATGGAACCGTTTATATAAGGATCCAAAGATAATTTTGCGGAAGATGATCTCCTCAAGGATAGGCCCGATAACCGATGTCACAATGACCACTATAGGTGCTGTCTTGATGAGTCCAATAATTTGCTCCGTATTCTCTGAACCCATATTTATTCCAAATAAGTATTCGATATTTGCGGCGATGGATTGAGCGATCAGGGAGAGGAAAATTCCGCTAATAGCCCAATACGTTGACGAACGTAAAGAAAGTGCTTGTTCATCGCGAACAGGGTTGACCATTTCTTTACGTAATAATAAAAGAATAATGATTAAAGCAACCGAAAAGCTGATCAAAATCCATAGCGATACAGAGATAGGCGCCATTTCATGATCGCTTTTTCCAAACAGGGTGCCGATAGAGTTCAGAAACGGAACACCGATAAAACTAAAAGCTGCATGGCAATGTAAGTAATCAATATAAACCCATATTCTTTCTTCAATAGCTAAGTTCTCCTTTAATAAGCTGTTTTACTCCAGCTTGTCGTTGCTCGAAAAATAATCTTGCTTGTAATCCAGAGCATCTACTCTTTGACCATTTTATCAGTAAAAGGCTGACATCATCAAATAGAACCACTTATTTAGTTCAAACTAACCCTAATTCATCTCGTAAGACTTAAAGGTATGGCCATAAGCGGTCCTTGTAATCATAGACTCTGTTAAACAATAGTGTTGATTTCCAAGGTGGCATTGGTTAAGTTATTCATTCGAATAAAGCACGTGCCCACGTACATCCCTGCCGCTTATCAACCATAAACATCAACAGAGTCTTTTCATAAAAAAATTTTTCAGAAATTTACTAGTTGTGACTTGCAAAAGATATGAGATTCATTATTATAATAATTGTGTTAGCACTCAGTTAGTAAGAGTGCTAATAAATCAAATACATTACATATAAATTTGAGGAGGTTGTTTCACTTGTTAAAACCATTAGGTGATCGTATTATTATTGAGCTTGTTGAATCAGAAGAAAAAACTGCAAGCGGTATCGTTTTACCGGATTCTGCTAAAGAAAAGCCTCAAGAAGGTAAAGTTGTTGCTGTTGGTACAGGTCGTGTGCTTGATAATGGAGAACGTGTAGCACTTGAAGTTTCTGTAGGCGATCGTATTATCTTCTCAAAATATGCTGGTACAGAAGTGAAGTACGAAGGTAATGAATATTTAATTTTACGTGAAAACGATATTCTTGCTGTAATCGGTTAATGAAATTATAGCTTAATAATTAGACTCAAAAATATAAGGAGGTTATTTACATAATGGCTAAAGAAATTAAATTTAGTGAAGAAGCACGCCGCGCGATGCTTCGTGGTGTTGATGCACTTGCAAATGCAGTAAAAGTAACTCTTGGACCTAAAGGACGCAACGTGGTTCTTGAGAAAAAATTCGGTTCACCACTTATTACAAATGATGGTGTAACAATTGCAAAAGAAATCGAATTAGAAGATGCATTCGAAAACATGGGTGCAAAACTTGTTGCTGAAGTAGCAAGCAAAACAAATGATGTTGCTGGTGACGGTACAACAACTGCAACTGTTCTTGCTCAAGCGATGATTCGTGAAGGCTTAAAAACGTAACTGCTGGTGCGAACCCAATGGGTATCCGTAAAGGAATCGAAAAAGCGGTTGCAACAGCTGTTGAAGAATTAAAAGCTATTTCTAAACCAATCGAAGGCAAAGAGTCAATCGCACAAGTTGCTGCAATTTCTTCTGCTGACGAAGAAGTTGGTCAATTGATTG
Source organism: uncultured Bacillaceae bacterium (assembly GCA_963787345.1). GTDB lineage: Bacteria > Bacillota > Bacilli > Bacillales > Cytobacillaceae > Bacillus_BD. The sequence continues at coordinate 1,894 of CAWBCW010000035.1, forward strand.
CAGAAGCAATGGAGCGCGTTGGTAACGATGGTGTTATCACAATCGAAGAATCAAAAGGCTTCACAACTGAATTAGATGTTGTAGAAGGTATGCAATTTGACCGTGGATATGCTTCTCCATACATGGTAACAAATACAGACAAAATGGAAGCTGTTCTAGAAAATCCATACATCTTAATCACTGACAAGAAAATCTCAAGCATTCAGGAAATCCTTCCTGTACTTGAGCAAGTGGTTCAACAAGGCAAGCCATTATTATTGATTGCTGAAGATGTTGAAGGTGAAGCACTTGCTACATTAGTAGTGAACAAACTTCGCGGAACATTCAATGCAGTTGCTGTTAAAGCTCCTGGCTTTGGTGACCGTCGTAAAGCAATGCTTGAAGATATCGCTGCTTTAACTGGTGGTGAAGTGATCACTGAAGAGCTTGGCCGTGACCTTAAATCTGCAACAATCGATCTCATTAGGACGCGCTTCTAAAGTTGTTGTAACAAAAGAAAATACAACAATCGTTGAAGGTGCAGGAGAACAGTGCCAAATTGCTGCTCGTGTAAACCAAATCCGCGTTCAATTAGAAGAAACAACTTCTGAATTTGACCGTGAAAAATTACAAGAGCGCTTGCTAAATTAGCTGGCGGTGTAGCAGTAATCAAAGTTGGTGCTGCAACTGAAACAGAATTAAAAGAGCGCAAACTTCGTATTGAAGATGCTTTGAACTCTACTCGTGCTGCAGTTGAAGAAGGTATCGTATCCGGTGGTGGTATTGCCCTTCTTAACGTATACAACAAAGTAGCTGCAATTCAAGCTGAAGGCGATGTAGCAACAGGTGTCAACATCGTTCTACGTGCGATGGAAGAGCCAGTTCGTCAAATCGCTCACAATGCTGGTCTTGAAGGATCTGTTATTGTTGACCGCTTAAAGCGTGAAGAAGTCGGAACAGGCTTCAACGCTGCTACTGGCGAATGGGTAAACATGATCGAAGCTGGTATCGTTGACCCAACTAAAGTAACTCGTTCTGCACTTCAAAACGCTGCATCTGTTGCAGCTATGTTCTTAACAACTGAAGCAGTTGTTGCTGACAAGCCAGAAGCAGGCGGCGGCGGAATGCCTGACATGGGCGGCATGGGTGGAATGGGCGGCATGATGTAATAAGCCTCATAAACCCTTGATATATAGGGGTTTTTAAGTGGAAGTAAAGATAAATGCTCATAATTTTGCTCATAGTAAGTAAAAGATGCTCATTTTTTACATAAAAGCCATTTTATTAGAGAAGGTCTTTCATCAGTTTACTGAACTGGTGGGAGGCCTTTTTTTCCATATTAGCTGTCATATGAGCGTAAATGTTCATGGTTGTATTAATGTCCGTATGTCCTAAACGTTGTTGAATCTCCTTTACTCCTACACCCGCTTCAATTAAAAGGGATGTGTGAGTATGTCTGAATGAATGAGGATTAATATTTTTTTCAATACCCATCTTTTTTAATAAACGTTTTAGTCTGGTTTCAATTACTTTTCTTAATTGTGGATGTCCATCATTCCTTGCAAAGATAAACTGGTTATCTACATATATAGGTCCTTTTTGTAATTTTATTTCTTTTTGCTTGATTTCGTGTCGTTCCAACATTTTCACGAGCGTCTCATCAATAGTGGGATTGCTGGCTGTTCTGTACACGATTTATAAGTAGATGATCCGGTAAAACAAGAGTTAATTTGGCCAGAGGGAGATTCTCCAACATGGGGGATCTTACGTCTTGCAATATGGGTAAATTCATCAATTAAAAAAAGGAGTCAACAGTTACTGACTCCTTTTTGATGAATCTTGTTATTTATATTATTTTAAGTCTGTATAAACCTTAATGAATTCCTTTAAACGGTCTTTTGTATCAAGTATTAAGATTGTGAATAAATTCGCTTAAACTAAAGGGCAGCTTTAGTTTAATAACAGGTAAGAGGTGACCATCTCGTATGAAGTGGTCTTTTTTGTTTTATATGAAAGTTTCGGAATAAAAGTCGATTAAAAATATTATTCCGCATAATGTTAACTATGGTTCTGATGGTGTTGCTATAAGTGAGATAGTTCAACATAGCTTATGACTACATAAGACATTTTCAATTCCACATAGTTTATATTTACGATGAATTCAGATGGTGAAGTTTTGTAATTAAGCTAACGAAGCAGCTTAGTTGAAGAATTGTATTTAGCTCTTATTCAACAAAACGGGCCATATTCTTTAATAAGGATTGATGCAGCTAGTGAAATAATCATATATAATCCAACTAAAACTAAGATAAAAGGGTTCCTTGAATCCGTTTGAAAATTAAATAGTCACAAACCGGAGTTCCCTTCGCATATTCCACAGGCACTAACTAAGACATATAAAACACCTCCAAATTTTACATCATGAACATTTCTAAAATTGTTTTTTCAAAAATTACATGGAATAAACATAACTAACATAAATTTATTTTCGCCATGTTTAATCCGTAATCGAATAGTATATAAGTAAGATTATGCTTTTGGGGGAGTTGACTAGTAGTGCCAATTGCTTGGAATGAGAAGAGCGGAATTTTCCATTTATACAATAATAGAATGAGTTATCTCATTCAATTGGTTCATGGCAAGTATCCTGCCCATTTATACTGGGGTAAACGGGTTCAGATCCTGCAGCCTTCTTCCATATTACAATTTAAAGGAAGAGCATTTTCGCCATCAACAGAACCGGGGAATCCGGCATTTTCTCTAGACACACTGCCACAGGAATATCCGGCGTTTGGAAATGGGGATTTCAGGTCTCCTGCCTATCAGCTTCGCTCTAAAGACGGGTCTACTGTTACGGAATTTGTCTATGATTCCCATGAGATTATGAAGGGAAAGCCCAGTCTGAAGAGCCTGCCTGCTTCCTATGTTGAAGCTGATTCAGAAGCGGAAACACTAGTGATCACCATGGTAGATTCCATGCTGGGCATGGGGATGAATCTCTATTATACGATTTACCATGACCTTGATGTGGCTGCAAGATCTGTTTCCTTCGAAAACAGGGGCAGCCAAAATGTTGTGTTAGAAAAATGTATGAGCATGTCAGTTGATTTTCATCATTCTGATTGGGATTGGCTTCACCTTCATGGAACATGGGGACGTGAGCGTCATATCGAAAGGAAGCCTTTACACCATGGGATTCAGTTGATCTCCTCCTCAAGGGGAGCAAGCAGCCATCAGCATAACCCTTTTCTTGCTCTCCTTTCTCAACATGCAAACGAAGAGTATGGGGAGGTTTACGGGTTTAGCCTGGTTTACAGCGGAAATTTCCAAGCTGCTATCGAAGTAAATTCTTTTCAAACAACTAGAATTTCCATTGGAATTAATCCCTTTAATTTTAGTTGGCTAGTAAAGCCAGGAGAACTATTTCAAACACCAGAGACGTTAATGGTCTATTCTTCGGATGGACTTGGCGGGATGTCGAGAACCTACCATAAACTATTGAGGGAAAGGGTCTGCCGCGGGGTTTATCGTGACAAAACACGTCCAATTCTTATTAATAACTGGGAGGCAACGCATTTTCATTTTAATGAAAAAAAATTAAAGGAAATTGCCGATGCCGGAAAAGATCTTGGGATTGAACTGTTTGTACTGGATGACGGCTGGTTTGGGCATCGTGAAAATGATAAAAGTTCTCTTGGTGATTGGTTTGTTAATAAGAAAAAGCTCCCTAACGGTCTTGATGGATTGGCAGACTATGTAAGAAAAAAAGGCATGAAGTTTGGATTATGGGTTGAGCCGGAAATGGTATCGCCTGACAGTGATTTATATAGGAAACATCCAGATTGGTGTATCCATGTATCTGGTCGGAGCCGGACGCTATCAAGAAATCAGTTAATTCTTGATTTAAGCAGGGAAGATGTATGTGATTATGTCATTCAAATCCTCACTAAGCTTTTTAAAAGTACTCAGATCTCATATGTTAAGTGGGATATGAACCGAAATATGACCGAAGTGGGATCTGCTGCACTTCCGCCTGAAAGGCAAAAAGAAACAGCACACCGCTATATGCTTGGTTTGTATCGAATTTTGGAAACGTTGACAGGAAGATTTCCACAAATTTTATTTGAAAGCTGTTCAGGAGGCGGAGGGCGCTTTGACCCTGGCATGCTTTATTACATGCCGCAAACTTGGACGAGTGATGATACAGATGCAGTCGAAAGGTTGAAAATCCAATATGGAACTAGCATCGTTTATCCTGCTATTACGATGGGGGCCCATGTCTCAGATATTCCAAATCATCAGGTGGGAAGAACAACGCCTCTTTTAATGAGATGTCATGCAGCAATGGCCGCTAATTTGGGATTTGAATTGAATATAGATAAACTAAGTGCTGATGATAAAAAAGTGGTAAAGGAGCAAATCCATCTCTATCATCGAATGAAGGAACTGGTTTGCTTTGGGAACCTTTATAGGCTGTTGAGTCCTTTTGATGGAATGGATGTGGCTTGGATGTATGTGGCACCAAATCAAGAAAGAGCGGTTGTTTTTTATTTTAAAACATTAGCCACTCCGAACCCGCCTTTTCTCCGTCTCAAACTACAAGGACTGGATCCTTTGGAGAGGTACAAGATTAACGATGGCAAGTTAGAATACTCTGGTGATGAACTAATGAAAATAGGGTTAAATCTCCCGCTGATCAAAAATGATTTTTCCTCTTTTATTTTTCTGATTGAAGCTTTGAAAGGAAAAAGTATGTACATAGAATCGAGATGGAGTCTTATAAATTTGATTTAGCTAAAAAGAGTAAGTAAAGGATGAAATTTTCTTTTCATCATCTCTTTTGGTTTTTCACAAACCAGAGGAAGCTATTGTAATCCTTAAACAAATAGGCTTGATAAAATGGAGATAGCCTTTAGGCCAGCTTTTTCTTGAGGAAAAAACTTTATCATCAATCGGGCCAATTAATTGAGGAAAGAACTGTTCCTCAATTTGATTCAGATATATAACTTTGAATTAAAGGTAATTCTTAATTTTTTACTGTCCTGTTGTCAATAAGTGTTCAAAATTGTCGTAATTTTAACAATATTGTAGAACGCGATGGTCAATATAATAAAGTATAATAAAGAAGTAAAACAATTTGGAGGCGATAGTATGAAAGGTTGGCTATTTTCAGGTACAAATATTCCACTAGAATTGATTGAAAAAGAAGATCCAAAAGCGATTCCAGGTCACGTTGTTATTGATGTGAAAGCTGCTGGTCTATGCCATTCGGACGTTGCAGCATTACAAGATCCAGGTTGGATGCCACTTTTCCCAAATGGTCCTGTTATTATGGGGCATGAGTTTGCTGGGGTTGTTATTGAAGTGGGTGAAGGTGTTGAAGATATTAAAGTTGGAGACCGCGTTGGGGTTAACCCAATGGATAGAGCAACGAAAGTAACTGCTGCGTACAACTATGACGGTGGTTATGCAGAAAAAGTGCGTGTTCCTGCTCATCAATGCGTCATAATTCCTGATGGCGTGTCCTTTGTAGAAGGTGCAGCTTCAACAGATGCAGGAATCACATCTTATCGTGCTCTTTTCAGTATTGGACAAGCAAAAGAGGGTACAAAATTAGGCATTATCGGAATTGGTGGTCTTGGTCAATTTGCTCTACAAATGGCATTAATTAAAGGTTGCGAAGTGTACGCTACAGATGTTTCTCCAGAAGCTCGAAAACTTGCAGAAGAACTTGGTTGTAAAAAAGTGTACGACACTATTCTTGATATGAAAGAAGCGGAATGCGATGTCATTGTTGACTTTGCTGGCTTTGGACAAACAACTTCTGATGCACTGGAAGCTGTAAGACCACAAGGAACAGTTGTGATTGTTGGTATGGGTAAATTAGAATCCAATATCAATACTTATTTAATGATTACAAAAGAAATTAAGCTTTTAGGAAGTAATGGTGGGTCAGTAGAAGACTTAAAAGGTGTATATGATTGCTTCGCTACTGGAAAAATGAATCCAAATCTTATCACAATCCCATTTGAAGAAATCGACAAAGGCTTAGAAAAACTGAAAAATCATGAAGTAAAAGGCCGCTTAGTAGCTGTATTTGAATAAATGTAAGTTTTCCTTGTAATAAAGGTAGAGGTTGGGACAAAACCCTCCTCTGAAATGAAAAAGCCTGTGAAATTTTACTTGTCGGAAAATTTCACAGGCTTTTATATTTTTAAAATAAAATAAGGACATCTTCTGTTAAATTTAAGTTAGCACACAAATCTAAAAATATCATAATAGCAAACAAAAAATGGAGAAAGTAAATTTGAGTTCACCCAAATTCTCATCTCCCTCTATTTGAAGCTAGTTACGTCCTAGCCTCCTTATTTTTTTCTAAGCAGTGTACAAAAGGGATTCCAAACACAACAACCACAACCGTTAGAACTACCAAGGCTTCTAAAATAAAATACGCAACATCGTATCCTCCTTCTTTTCTTTTTCTTTTTAATTCTTACCTTATATTCTGTAATTATCCAACTTCCTATTGAAGAGTCAAACTAATAAAGCACAAAATCATTTATGCTTTTATAAAATAGTTTACTTTCATTACAACAACGTATGTATGCAACCGTCACTTTTTATATTTTGTGATCTTCAACGATCGGGCGCAATAGTTTAAGATTCAGCTGCCATTTCCCGGCTTTTTCTTATTGTGCTAAAGGGGCAGTTATCTTAAAGTTATGATAAAATATGGCTGCATAGCTTTAAGATCATACTAATAGGATGGAAAATAAGACCATGATTCCGGAAGAAAATTCATTGATTCTTTTTAAATTTGGCGCTACAAAATGGATGAAAGCGTTGAAGGACGGGAAAGTCAATTTTTCTTGTCCTGGACAATACATCAATATTGTCAAGAACACCGGGAATAGTGAGCAAGGTGATTTATATGAGGGTGTTTTTGCGCGGTTAAAGGAGACGGATCCGAGGATCGAGCAATGTCGAGGGAAAGCTTGGGGGGGATTTGGAAATTTTACCTGATGGGGACTTTGTATTGTTAAGAAGAAAGTCTACCTACTTCATTCCTACGTTCTGTTTTTATTCTTTTCGCGGCCTTGATTTATTGCAAAACGTAACTCGGTCTGGGCTGCAGAAGGTCCGCCATGAATTTGATGAAAGAATGTACAGTGGCTTTTCTTCAAATGCAGTTTTTAATGTGCATCCTGACGATGCACCGGCAACATTGATAATTCAAGCACGACCTTATTACGAACAGGTTATGCAAGCCGTCCGTCGTGAGGGTTTTGGAATTGAGATATCTCACATTAACTACAACATATTCGAGAACGAAGAGTTTTATATAGAGCCTACCGATCAAAGAAAAGAACTGTTTTATAAGTTTTCCCAATATAGTTACCAGAGAGAAGCCCGGATTTTGTTGCACAGTTTGAAGATAAACAATCTCAATGAAAGGTATACCTTAAATATTGGACCGTTATCTGATGAGGATGCGCCGTTGGTGGACGATATCAAAATGTATTTTGAGGTTTCTGTAGATATAGAAGAATTGGATTCGGATGAATCTTAAGAACTATGGTGATCAATTCTTAAAAGTTGAACTAACATGTAAGAACGGAAAATTACAAAAAAAGAAGAATTCATTTTGATGTCATGTTAATAAGATGTTGGTCATACGCAAACAGTAATAGCACCCAACTATTTTAGTCAGGTGCTACTGTTTTTTTGGTCACGCTTTGGTCACGAAACATATAGAACAGTATATAATTTTATTTTCCTTTTTGTTAATAAAAAGCGGCTAAACATTAATATGACAAGCATTGTTTGTTTTATGTTTTTTCCTATTATATGCCCACATGAAAGAACGTAAAAAATACGTTCTTAAAGCTGATTATTGAGGAAAAGGGTAAGGCAAGTTGCCATACCCTATGATCATAAAAATGTTCATAGTTTTGCTCATAGAATTTTTTTCTTCTGTTTTAAAATATTTTAAATGAAAGATGAAAACCCCCATTATATCAATGGTTTTATAATTATATTTTTTCCTATTTTATATCTTGATGAATGGGCGGTATGATGTAATAAGCCGCTTCATTCCTTGATAGATAAGGGTTTTTTATGTAAGATGGGAGTGGAATGTTAACATTTTGTTAACATGAAGTTTTTTAAACAAGAGACTTCTCATGAGTTGAGCAAACTTGTGGGAGGTTCTTTTTTCATTTCTTTCGTTACATGGAGTTATAAAATGAAAGGGAAAGAATCTATAGTTGATTAAATACCCTATATGGTATATTATAAGGATGCAAATGTTTTTATTTTATTGAAGTGGGGAGTTAAATCCTATTTTTTCTGATTAATCATAGCAGTTGTCACTTTACTTTAATTTACGAAGTATTTACTAGAGTGGTGTAAGTATTAGATGAATGAAAGGTAATATAGGTAAAAGGGAGGGGAAAACATGGATTATAGTGGTCAAATTAAAAACAGAGTAAAACGAATTGAAGGACAGGTAAGAGGAATTTTACGAATGATGGAAGAAAATAAGGACTGTAAAGAGGTAATTACTCAGTTATCTGCAGCAAGAACCGCCATTGATCGCACCATTGGAGTGATAGTAAGTTCTAATTTAGTGGAATGTGTTCAAAAAGCGAATGAAACCAAGAGAAAAAGCATGGAAGAATTAGTAAAGGATGCTGTGAATTTAATGGTAAAAAGTCGATAAAAAAGGGTTGACACCCTCTTTTATTTTGATTATTATTATACCCATAGGGGTAAAAGTGAAAATAGGAGGAATACAACATGAATATCGCGAAGGTTTTAGATGCAAAAGGTTTAGCTTGCCCAATGCCAATTGTGAAGACAAAAAAGACAATGAATGAACTTGAATCTGGTCAAGTTTTAAAAATCCATACAACAGATAAAGGTGCAAAAAATGATCTTCCTGCTTGGGCAAAATCAGGAGGTCACGAGTTAATGAAATTCGAAGAGGAAGAGGGTATTTTAAAATTTTGGATTAAAAAAGGATAATTTTTTAAATGTTTTAATACCATTACACGTATGTGTATATTGAAATTAAAAAACTTAGGATTTACAAAGGTAACAAATGTAAAAGGCGGCATGAACGCTTGGATCTAATAAAAATATAAGGAGGACTTTACAATGAAAGAAATAACTGCAAAAGAAGTAGAAGCTTTATTAAATGAGGGTGAGAGATTAAATATCATTGATGTAAGGGAAGTGGCTGAAGTAGCAGCCGGCAAAATTCCAGGTGCTGTTAATCTTCCTTTAGGGTTAGTTGAATTTCGCATGAATGAATTAGATAAATCAAAAGAGTATATCATGGTTTGCCGTTCCGGAGAAGAAGCGGCCGTGCGACTCAATTCCTTGAAAGCTATGGATTTAACGTAATTAACATGACTGGTGGAATGCTTGCGTGGAGAGGGAAAACTGAATAAATTTTTCAAGAAAGAATATACCCATATATGTATTTAAAGTTGAAAATAATGGGAATTGTCTTGCGTTCCCTTTTGAAAAAAGGAGGACAAAATGGATATTAGTTTTATGATCACAATTTTTCTTATTGGATTTATCGGGTCATTTATTTCAGGAATGCTGGGAATAGGTGGAGCTATCATTAATTTCCCTATGCTGTTATTTATTCCGGCTGCACTAGGTGTAGGTCATTTTACAGCACATGAAGTTTCAGGAATTACAGCTGTGCAAGTATTTTTTGCCACCATTGGAGGCGTTTGGGCTTACCGCAAAGGAGGGTTTTTAAATAAAACACTCATTGTATATATGGGAATAAGTGTTTTAATCGGGAGTTTAATCGGTGGATTCGGCTCAACGCATATGTCGGAAAGCGGCATTAATATTGCTTATGAATTCTCGCATTACTTGCTGTTATGATCATCTTTATTCCCAAAAAGGGAATTGACGATGTTCCATTGGATCAGGTGAAATTTAACAAGTGGATTGCCTCTTTCTTGCTTTTATCGTCGGGATTGGCGCTGGTATTGTAGGAGCAGGCGGCGCATTCTTGCTAGTACCGATTATGCTTACCATATTAAAGATCCCAACACGAATGACCATTGCTTCTTCCTTAGCTATAACACTTATTTCATCTATTGGAGCTATTACTGGGAAAAATCTCAACGGGACAATTTCAATCCTCCCTGCTCTTATTCGGGTTATTGCTAGTTTATTAGCCTCTCCCTTGGGAGCAAATGCCGGAAAAAGGATGAATAAAGGTTCTCCAAGTCATAATGGGGATGTTAATCATGGCTACTGCAGTGAAGATTTGGCTAGGCATTTTATAATTTCAGGAAAGTCTAGTGCTTTGAACTTGCTTGAAAAGGTAGATAAAATTTGTGAATTTAGGATTGACATTCCTTTAGGGATATATTAATATACCCATAGGGGTAATAGAAAATGACTATAAATTTTTTTAGATTTAAAATACCCTATAGGGTATAAACAGGGGGTTTCAAGGTGAAAATGATTAAAGCAAATGAAGTCTTAGATGCCAAAGGACTCTCATGCCCAATGCCAATTGTAAAAACAAAAAAGGCTATGACAGTATTAGCACCTGGTCATGTATTAGAGGTTCAAGCAACAGATAAAGGTTCAAAAGCAGATATAAAAGCCTGGGCGGAAAGTACAGGTCATCAATATTTGGGAACGATTGAAGAAGGGGATGTATTAAAGCATTATTTAAGAAAATCTTCGACTAATAATGAAGCAATTGAAAAAAAACATCCAAATATTACAACAAATGAAGAATTGGAAACGAAATTAAAAGTAAATGAACAGATTGTTGTTCTTGATGTGAGAGAAGCAGCAGAATATCTATTTAATCATATTCCAAATGCTGTTTCCATTCCTTTAGGTGAACTAGAGGAACGTCTAAATGAGTTAAATAAAGACGATGAAATATATGTCATTTGCCGCACTGGCAGCCGCAGTGATCTTGCTGCCCAAAAGCTGGCAGAAAACGGCTTTACAAATGTCTATAATGTTGTCCCAGGAATGAGTCAATGGACTGGTGAAACAACAGGTTTACAAAAATAAAAGAATTCTATAGCAATTCTTTAAATAATAAACATGAATAAAACAGGAGGAAATAAATCATGAGTAAAAAAGTAGCAATTATTGCAAGTAATGGTGGATTATTTGATGCATATAAGGTATTTAATATTGCAACTGCAGCGGCAGCAACTGAGCAGGAAGTAGCAGTTTTCTTTACATTCGAAGGTTTAAATTTAATTCATAAGGAAGCAAACAAACAACTGCCAATGCCAGAAGGAAAAGAACATTATGGGGAAGGATTTGCTAAAGCTAATGTTCCATCGATTCCTGAATTAGTGGAAATGGCACAGGATTTAGGGGTTAAATTTATTGGCTGTCAAATGACGATGGATGTAATGGGATTAAAGAAGCAGATTTCGTTGATGGCATTGAAGTTGGCGGTGCTGTTACATTCTTAGAATTTGCAACAAAGGCAGATGTTTCACTAACATTTTAATGACGGTCTAAGTCAAAGTTCAATAACGCAACACCATTTTTACAAAATCCTTCGGTGCACTCAAGTTTTAATTTGTCGTCCAAAGTAAAATGAAATGGGTGCACCAGGACTTTTAGTTAAGTTTTTATCGGTTGATTATCATGACAAGGCAAATTTTTTTAACTAAAAATATACCATGGGGGTAAGTTAAATGGCAGTAAAAGAAATGACTGCAGCTGAAGTTGTAGAAAAGGTATTAGGAAAAGAAAACTTATTTATCTTTGATGTACGAAATGAAAATGATTTTAATGATTGGAAAATTGAAGGAGAAAACTTTGATTATTTAAATATTCCATACTTTGAATTGCTTGATGGGGTAGAAGAAGTAAAGGATAAACTTCCAGAAGATAAAGAAATTCTAGTGGTTTGTGCAAAGGAAGGTTCCTCAATAATGGTTGCAGAAATGCTTGCGGAAGAAGGAATTGATACAGCCTATTTAAAAGGCGGCATGAAATCCTGGAGTGAACATTTATATAAAGCGAAAGTGTATGAAGATGGGGACATTCAAGTTTATCAATTTGTCCGTGTCGGAAAAGGCTGTTTATCTTATATGATTGTGTCTGGAAATGAGGCACTCATTGTTGATCCGGCGAGATTTACAAATGAATATATTGCAGCGGCAAAAGAAAGCGGAGCAAAAATTACACATGTAGTGGATTCTCATTTACATGCGGATCATATTTCCGGTGGCTAAAGAGCTTGCTGATGCAACAGGAGCAAACTATTATCTCATGAAGAGTGAAGGCGCTGTGTTCGATTTCTTACCTTTCGAGGATCACGATAAAATTGAATTTAAAAATGTGGAATTGGAAGTATTAGCAGTGAAAACACCCGGTCATACTCCAGGAAGTGTATCATTCTTTGTAAATAAAAAGCTTCTATTCTCAGGTGATACGATTTTCATCAGCGGTCTCGGACGTCCAGACTTAGGAAATAAAGTAAGAGAATGGGCAAATGATTTATATGACACAGTCTACAATAAAGTTTCAGAAATTGCTGATGATGTCATCGTTTTACCATCACATTATGCTGACTTTGATAAAGAAATCAATGAAGATGGCTTCATCGGTGACACATTAGGAAATATCCGCAAGCGTAATGAAAAAATGTTTAAGGCTACCCGCGAGGATTTTCTAAATGATGTAGAAAAATCAGCCAGTTCTGTCAAACCGCCAAACTTTGAAGAAATTGTCATGATTAATAAGTGGAATGTTAAGAAGCTGACTAATGAACGCCAGCAGGAATTGGAAATTGGACCAAACCGCTGTGCTGTGCACCATACTGAGTAATAAATGAAAACAACGAATAACAATAATGAGGAGGAAATAAAAATGAATGCAGATAAATTATTAGATGCAAAAGGTTTAGCCTGTCCAATGCCAATCGTGAAAACAAAGAAAGCAATCGATCAACTTGAGTCAGGTCAAGTACTAGAGATTCATGCAACGGATAAAGGAGCGAAAAATGATTTTACAGCATGGGCAAAGTCTGGAGGTCATGAACTAGTAAAGCATGAAGAAGGAAAATGGAGTTTATAAATTTTGGATTAAAAAAGGCTGATTAAACAGGAGGCCATTGAAAAAGTCCATTTAAAGAGAAAAAGAAGCAGATTACCTCTTATATGTAGATAATCTGCTTCTTTTATTTGCTGTATATTAATGAAAATACCAACTAACTATTCAAAGTGAACACTTTTAATTGGTCAAATATTTTTCTGAAGATAATCCCATTTTTCTTCTAGTAAAAATTAATATTAGGCTTGCCAATATGATGACAATAGAAATAACTTGGGCAATTCTCAATTCACTTGTAAGCATTAAACTGTCTGTTCTCATTCCCTCAATAAAGAAACGTCCGATTGAATACCAAATAAGATATGAAAAAAACATTTCGCCGCGATGAAGATTTACTTTTCTTAGTGAAATAAGGAGGAGCACTCCAAAGAAACTCCAAAGAGATTCGTATAAAAAGGTTGGGTGGTAGTACAAACCATTAATATCCATTTGGTTAATAATAAATGTAGGAATATGCAAATTTTCGAGAAAAGCTCTTGAAACTGGTCCTCCATGAGCTTCCTGATTCATAAAGTTTCCCCATCTTCCAATCGCTTGACCAAGTAAGAGACTTGGTGCTACTATATCAGCTAATTTCCAAAAGGAGATTCTCTTATATCGGGTAAAAATAATGGCAGTCAAGATGGCTCCAATCAACCCTCCATGAATGGCAATGCCTCCATTCCAAACGGCTGGAATTTCGGAAATATGAATCTTAAAATAACTCCATTCAAATAATACATAATAGGCTCTAGCAAAAATAATTGCGATAGGGAAAGCGATAGTCACCAAATCAATGAGGATATCTGGGGATATACCTCTCCTTTTACATTCCTTTATCGCCAAATTTAATCCTAATAATGCACCAAAGGCAATAATAATTCCATACCAATGAACACTAATTGGTCCAAGATGAAAAGCAATAGGATTTAAAGGAAACAGATCAGTTTTCAAAATGAGATCCTCCAATTTTTTATTAATATTATTTTCTGACCTAGGTTATTACTTTCTCAAGTTTTATTCTATCTTCTATAATAAAACTCCCATTGCATTAAAAATACCTCAACACGCTGATTCCTTTGCTTGAAGAACAATAGCAGTTCCGCTAGAGAAGTTTATTTTTTGTATTATTGTTAAACGTGCTAAACAATGCCAATATAATAGCGGCATAACTAAAAAAAGCAGGGAGTATTTCCCTGCTCTGCAAAAGTCCAATCTAAATTTTATGCTACTTCGCTTTTTTTTCTTTTTTTTCTTAAAGAACCCTTAAAATGTTTATCCAGAACGTTAGCAATTAAACGTGCCGTTATATTAAATAATAATACCATAATGATTAACACTGCTGCTGATTTTGTGGCGATTAAACGTGCATCAGGCACGATGCCTTCCGAATTCAACTTCCAAATATGAACTGCCAACGTTTCAGCAGGTCTAAATATATTAAAGGGATTAACTGGACTATCAAGATTGGCTGCCGCTATTCAACATCGGAGTCGTTAAACCAGCGGTATAAATAAGCGCAGCTGCTTCACCAAATATCCTTCCCGCAGTTAATATGACCCCTGTAATAATTTCCCGTAAAGCAGTTGGAATCGATACTTTAACTATGGTTTGCCATTTAGTTGCACCTAATGCCAGACTTGCTTCCTTCACACTTGAAGAAACAGAACTAATCGCCATTTCGCAAATTCTTGTCAAATTGGGAAGGTTTAAAATTGTGAGAACTAAAGCACCACCAATAAGGTATAGCCCCAACTTGCCAATGTAACAAAAACCAACAAACCGAAAAGTCCAACCACAATAGAGGGTAATGAAGCCATTGTTTCAATACAAAGTCGAACAAAAGTCAGAAATTTACCTTTTTTCGCATATTCAGCTAAATATATTCCCGCACCTAGTCCCAATGGAAAGGAAATAATTAATGATAATAACGAGCAAATAAAAAGAATTAAACAACTGAGGGTCCAATTCCTCCACCTGCCATCGTGTTACTAGGTCGTCCAAACAAGAATGAAGGATCCCAGAACCCCCAACCCATTGAAATAATCTTTCCAACCATAAAAACCAAAATGCTATGACTAATATAGCTACCACATAAAATATAACTGTCCAGATATTATTTATTAAACGCGCTGTATTATTCATCATGCATTAACCCCTTTTACCAATCATTCGAATAATAATAATAAACAAGAATGAAATAAGCAATAAAATCATTGATAAACTCCAAAGAGCATCATTCCACGCTGTACCATTAAGGGTATTAGACATGTCCATCGTAAGTATACCCGTTAAAGTGGAGGTTGGACTGTAAAGGCTATCTGGTAGCTTAACCGTATTCCCAATAACCATTTGGACCGCCAATGCCTCACCGAATGCCCTTGCCAATCCTAATACAATAGCAGTTAAAATTCCTTTTTTTGCACCAGGAACAATAATCGACTAATTGCTTGCCAACGAGTAGATCCTAGTCCATAAGAGGCTTCTAAATAATCAAATGGAACGCCTTTTATAGCATCATCAGAAATACTAGCTATTGTAGGCAGGATCATAACACTAAGTACGATGATCCCCGCTATTAAACTAAATCCTACTCCTCCCATTTGATCCCTCAATAAGGGAACAAGAATGGTTACTCCCAAAAATCCATATACAACGGAAGGGATGCCTACTAGTAATTCAAGCACAGGTTTTACAAAGGAGGAGCCAAACTTTGGAGCAATATAATTATTGAAAATGGCCACACCAATTGCAATTGGCGTACTGATAATGACTGCACCAATGGATACCAAGTGGACCCTACGATAAAAATTAATGCCCCATACGATTTATTCTGAGGATCGTTTGGACTCCAGTTAGTGGATGTAAGCATATCCCAAAACGAGATATTCCCATGCATAAAAGATTGAATCCCTTACCACAGATGAACAAAATAATTGAGAGTGTTGTGACAACAATAAGAAGTCCACAAATTGTTACAAGGGTTCTACCAATGTATTCATTAGTAACATAATTAATAGATTTTTTCCCCTTCATCCATATAACCACCTTACCAAGTTTATCTAAAAAGGAAAAGCCGGCTAGGCGCCAGCTCTTCTTTCCGTATCAAATTACTTTAATTCTGACATTGGAATATAGCCCATTTTCGTTACAGTATCAGCAAATTCATCGCTAGCTACAAAGTCAATGAAGCCTTTTACCGCATCCTTCGGTTCACCATTTGTAATCATATATTCATATGACCAGAATGGATATTTATTGTCGGCGATATTCTTTGCAGTAGGTTCTACGTCATTGATGTTTACTACAGTTAAGCTATCTTTTTTATCCCCTACTAAATAAGACATAGCTAGATAGCTAATGGAACCTGGTGTGGAGTTTATTGACGTTTCGACAGCACCATTTGAATCCTGTGCCGTACCAATGCCATCATTAACTTTTACATCTTTCATGATTGTTTTCTCAAATGTTGCACGAGTACCAGAAGATGCAGGGCGATTAATTACATTAATTGCTTCATCTTTACCCCCAACATCTTTCCAGTTTGTAACCTTTCCTGAGAAAATGTCCTGAATTTGCGCCTCAGTCAAAGATTTAACTTGTACATCTTTGTTTACTACTAAAGCAAACGCAATTCCGGCCACTTTGTTATCTACAAGCTTGTCCGCCATTGCTTTATCTTCTAATTTTTCTGCTGATGGAACATCAGAGTTCCCAATATTAACAGCGCCAGAAGCTACTTGGTTTACGCCAGTTCCGCTTCCTCCGCCTTGTACAGTTACAGATAGGTTAGGATTTGTACCTTGAATTTCATTTGCAGCTTCTTCAGCAAGAGGTTGAAGAGCAGTTGATCCGGCAGCAGTAACTGTTCCAGTTAGTTCAACTTTTTCCTTTGTATTCTCTTTAGGACTAGCTGTGTTTTTAGATTGATCTGCATTTCCACATCCAGCTAATGCACCGGCTAAGATTAATGCAGTCACAGATAATTTTAAACCTTTAATTTTCACTTTCTTTTTCCTCCCTCTATTAAATGCATCGTTCTTCCTAGTTCTTTATTACCTTTTGACAATCACAAATACAATATTAATTGAAAATTGTTATTTATTTGTGTTCCCTATGTTAACTTTAGGTAAATAAATATAAAGAAATGTTAACATTGTAAATATATTTTCAGGTAGACAACTTTAAATTCTGTGATTGCATTTAGCTGAAATTCTGTTCTTGTAATATCTTTTGCAAATACAATAAAAAAATTCATCTTCTTTAATAAAAGATAATATTTTTTTAAGGATCTGTTCATGTTTATTGTTGATAGGCGGCATTGGTGTGTTGTTGGCACGTGTTTTATTCGAATGAATAACTTAGTGCACGCGTATACCAATGCCACTTTGAGAATCAACACGATTGTTTAACAGAGCTTTTTTAAAATAAAATTGACCTCCCTAGTGCTAAACTATAAATGTATTTCAATTGTCCTACAGACTCCTTATGAAAAGTAAAATCGATTTATTGAACTACCTTCCATATGGCCAGTTCAATAAATTAAGTGAAAATACCTATAGAGTAGGGGCATGAAATAAGTCATTTAATAGGTTCTTTCCCTTTATCCTTATTACCGCCTTACAAGTAAAAGAAAAAGCTGGCTAGGGGCCAGCTTTTTCTTTCTTATATTATTTTAATTCTGACATTGGAATATAGCCCATTTTTGTTACAGTATCAGCAAATTCATCGCTAGCTACAAAGTCAATGAAGCCTTTTACCGCATCCTTTGGTTCACCATTTGTAATCATATATTCATATGACCAGAATGGATATTTATTGTCGGCGATATTCTTTGCAGTAGGTTCTACGTCATTGATGTTTACTACAGTTAAGCTATCTTTTTTATCCCCTACTAAATAAGACATAGCTAGATAGCTAATGGAACCTGGTGTAGAGTTTACTGACGTTTCGACAGCACCATTTGAATCCTGTGCCGTACCAATGCCATCATTAACTTTTACATCTTTCATGATTGTTTTCTCAAATGTTGCACGAGTACCAGAAGATGCAGGGCGATTAATTACATTAATTGCTTCATCTTTACCCCCAACATCTTTCCAGTTTGTGACCTTTCCTGAGAAAATGTCCTGAATTTGTGTCTCAGTCAAAGACTTAACTTGTACATCCTTGTTCACTACTAAAGCAAATGCAATTCCGGCCACTTTGTTATCTACAAGCTTGTCCGCCATTGTTTTATCTTCTAATTTTTCTGCTGATGGAACATCAGAGTTCCCAATATTAACAGCGCCAGAAGCTACTTGGTTTACGCCAGTTCCGCTTCCTCCGCCTTGTACAGTTACAGATAGGTTAGGATTTGTACCTTGAATTTCATTTGCAGCTTCTTCAGCAAGAGGTTGAAGAGCAGTTGATCCGGCAGCAGTAACTGTTCCAGTTAGTTCAACTTTTTCCTTTGTATCATCTTTAGTGCTAGCTGTCTCTTTAGATTGATCTGCATTTCCACAGCCAGCTAATGCACTAGCTAGGATTAATGCAGTCAACGATAATTTTAAACCTTTAATTTTCACTTTCTTTTTCCTCCCTTAATTAAACGCATCGTTCTTCCTGATTCTTTATTACTTTCTAAAGTAAGTACAAATAAATATTAATAAAGAATTGTTATCTGCGTGTTTATCTAATGTTAACTTTAGTAAAAAAAATAAATAAATTGTTAATATTATTAATTTTTTATAAAATCCCTTTAAAAAGAGAAGAGAATCGCTCTTGTTGAACTGCATTCCATAGACCCATAATTTAAAAAACTATTATACTTTAAAATTACTTAACACGGTTCCTAGTTCCTTCGCTAAATCATTTAAAACAAGAGCCTCATTTGATACTTCATCCATAGATGCTTGTTGTTCTTCTGTAGTTGCGGATATATGTTGCATTGCTCCAGCAAATCGCTCTGAAATTGTGGAAATTTCCTCCATCTGATTAACCATATTTTTAGTTTGTGTACTGACCTCATTTACAATAGAAGAAACGCCCTTGGTTTCTTGGGTGACTTTTCCGATCACTCTTCCAATATCCTCGAATGATTCTTCTGTTTTATTTACCATAATAATTCCTTTTTCCAATACCTTTAATCCTTGATTCATTGATACAGCCACTTCATCTGTTTCTTTTCTAATCTCATCGGTTATTTCTTTTATTTGCATAACTGCATGTTCTGATTGATTTGATAATTTTCTAACTTCTTGTGCAACAACTGCGAATCCTTTTCCATGTTCACCTGCACGTGCCGCTTCAATCGCTGCGTTTAATGACAAAAGATTGGTTAGGCTGGATATTTCGCCTATTAAATTTAAAATTTGATCGATATCTTTTGATTTTGCTTGTAATGAATCAATCAATATAGCTGTGTTTTCAACTGTTTTTTCGACTAAGGATATTTGTTCAACTGTATTATTAACTAGTTGATTCCCTGTATTTGCTTTTTGTAATGCTAAATCCATCGATTTTTCTACATTATGAATAGATTGGGATGCTTGATCCATTCCTACTGAAATACCAGTAATTTGTTTCGAAGCTAGAGTAGCAGATTCTACTTGTATTTCTGTTCCTCCTGCAACTTCTTCCATTGCTATTGATATATGCTCTATAGCCTGCTTGGATTCTGCCGATGTCAGTTTCAGTCTTTCCGATGATTGTGTTACCTGATTCGCACTTGATTCTAAATGCGTCATTAATGATTGAAGACGATCTACCATTTGATTAAAACCGATAGATAATGAATATATTTCCTTACTGGAATGACCAACTTTTATTCTAGTTTGTAGATCACCTTCGGAAACCTTGTCCATTAATTTTTTTAACGAAAGAATCGGATTAGTCACTTTACGAATCAAAATAAATCCTATAATACTGGCAATAAGGATAGTAAGAAGAGTAATGGCACACAATAAATTTCGATAATTGTCAACGGGTTTTAAATAATCTTGATCGTATAATGCAATGACATATACTGCATTTAGTTCCACTTGATAAGACAGAGCGAATGTCACCCCGTTATCATGTACAATTCCTTTCTTTTGCTGGTAAATTTTTTTTATGCCATTTTCAGAAAGCTGCGGAATCTCACTCTTAAATTCTTCAAATGGCTCAACTTTACTTTCCATTGATATTTTAAATTGCATTGGTGCTAATTCCGATGCCTGAAAGCTGTTTCTATTTTGTGTTAATGCATAGGATAATTTGCTATTAAACTGTTCTTTGGTAGTCGTCGATTTTAACATCGTGATCTTTTGACTTAAAACCTCTGCAGAAGATAGCATTTGCTGCTCAATAGAATGAATGGTTACTTGCTTATTTTTTTCATAGCTTACGTATGCAATAGTGATAGAGGATAGCATAATCACTAATGTAATGGGTACCACTAATATGGTTCTAAAGCTAAACTTATGTAGTACTGACATGGATTCAATTCCTTCTTTAATTAATAATTGGATGATTAAATATTCCTACTATACATTTAAACTCAAAAATGTTAAGAATTTATATAAATTTGGTTAAGATTTGTTAATCATATCTAAAATTATAGGCTATAAGTAATAATAAAAACTGGTGGATCATCAGAATATGGACCCAAAGGGGATATAGGTATAGGTCTGTTCTACCACTTCGAATTAATAAAAAGGAAGGATCATGATTTAAACCATTACAGATGTAAAAAAATAATATTTTATATAAAAAGAACAGAAAAATACAATAAAAAATTGTAATAATATGTTTTTTTATTCTAATGTAATCGCTAACCTATAATAGTAAACTCTAGAAAGAGGTTGCAACTCAATAATTTTCAAGAGGTTATTCTCTCCATATTTTGATGGCATGTAAAGTATTGATATTAATTCCACCTAGAAGAATAGAAAAGAGATATCATTAATGTAAGAAAAGGGAGTACATTTACTGTTCAACCCGCTGTTATTTGTGAGACTATCAATGCTTAGATTATCCCAATAACGGGTGCTTAGATCCTTATGGATTTAGGCACTTTTTTGATGAAGTTTAATACTGACATAATCGAATTTATTGCAAAGGACTTTCACTAAACTTTCACCATTTGCTAGTAAAGTAACAATTGTAGTATATAACAGTATTTCTTTCAAAAGTAAAAAGAAAAGTATTAGGAGGCTATATAAATGAAGAAAACCAAATTATTTGGATACGTAATGACAGGTGTTTTAATGTCAGGGACGAAAATTTATTCCTGCAACTTTGGCAAAAAGGCAATTCTATTTTAAATTCGGAGGAATTACATTGAAAAAGAATTATACAAAAATAGTACTAGATTTACTGATGGCGGTAACTTTAGTGTTGTTAATGGATCCAAGAGTATTAAACGGTTTACCGTTTCATGAAATAGCTGGTTTGGTAATAGGAATAGCTATTCTTATACATATAGGATTGAACTATCGTTGGGTTGTAAATACGACAAAAAAAATCTTTGATTCTAAACTCCCTAAAAAAACACGATTTAGTTATCTATTAAATATACTGCTATTAATTTCAATGGCTGCTGTAATGATAACTGGTATATTAATTTCACGGGTAGTTTTTCCAAGTCTTGCAATTCAAGGGGGGCACTCAATTCGTGGTATCCATAGTTTCTTCGCCGACACATTGCTTGCATTAGTGGGTCTTCATATTGGGGTACATTGGCAATGGATAATAAGTATTTGTAAAAGAGTGTTTAAATCAAAGGAAGGAAATATTAGGAAGGGAGTTATTGCATCAGTGGTCCTATCACTCGCCATTTTAGCAGGCGGAATTCAATGGTTTTCCTCAACAGTTTCTTCAAACACTAGTAATTTCAATCAAGAACAAGTGCAGCAAAGTGAAGAGGTACAGTCATTTAATAATGGGAACACAGGGAATACAACCAATACACGTCAAGAGCTGCCTAATGGAGATTTCCATGGACGAGAAGGGCATGGCGGCAGCAGTAACCCATTTCTTGATGTCCTTAGCTATTTTGCAATATGGGCAGCAATTATAATCCCTACCTATTATTTGGAGAAACGAATTTTACCGAATAAACGAAAATCAAGAGAAGTTCGTTCTCAAAATTAACAAGTAGATCACTTCCTGTACAAACATTGAGCAGGAGCTGGTCTGTTTTGTTTGAAAAAATAGGATAATTTATCGATTACACGGTTTTTTCATACAAGTGCCGTATGGAGTTGGAATGATAAAGATAAAATAAGGAAATGGCAGGTGACCTAATAGGAGATGGATAAGTTTCTGCAAAGAAGAATGGATAAAAAATAAATCTGGCAATTCAGCTAATATTTCTATTCCATATTGACTTACAGCTCATTCTAGGTAACGATAGTAATATATATATATTTTTACTTGGAGGATACTATGAAATATATTAGTACACGCGGGAATGTAAGTGAAATTGGTTTTATTGATACAGTCTTGATGGGACTGGCAAATGATGGGGGACTTTTAATCCCGGAAAAAATCCCACAAATTCCTGCAGAAAAGCTGCAGGCAATGTCCCAGCTAACTTATCAGGAATTAGCATACGAAATCATTTCTTATTATGTAGATGGTGAAATTCCAGACAATGAGCTCAAGGAATTAATCGAGAAAAGCTATGCAACTTTCCGTGATCCAGAGGTAACTCCTGTTAAAAAGGTAAAGGATAACATGTATGTGCTGGAACTGTTCCATGGTCCAACCTTTGCTTTTAAAGATATTGCTCTGCAATTTTTAGGGAATTTGTATTCCTATATAGCAAAGAAGACAGGTGAAACGATCAATATTCTTGGTGCTACTTCAGGGGATACAGGTGCATCAGCAATTGAGGGCGTAAGAGGAAAAGAAGGGATTCGCATTTGTATTTTGCACCCGCATGGAAAAGTAAGTAAGGTACAAGAGTTGCAAATGACGACTGTTCATGACGAAAGTGTTTTGAATTTAGCGATAAAAGGAACGTTTGACGATGGCCAAAGAATCATCAAGGAATTATTCGCAGATTTGGAATTCAAAAATAAATATCATCTGCGTGCGATTAATTCCATTAACTTTGCTCGTATTTTAGCGCAAACGGTTTATTATTTTTATGCGTATTTCCAAGTGGCCAAAGAGACAGACATAAAGAGCGTAAACTTCAGTGTGCCGACTGGAAATTTCGGGGATATCTTTGCTGGTTATCTTGCAAAGAAAATGGGTCTTCCAGTTGGTAAGCTCATTGTCGCAACGAACGAGAATAATATTTTAGAACGTTTTATCAAAGATGGAGTGTATGAGCCTAGCGAGTTCCACAGCACATATAGCCCTTCTATGGATATCCAGGTAGCCAGCAATTTCGAGCGTTATCTATACTACTTGCTTGATGAAAATCCGAGCGCAGTATCTGCCTTAATGGATCAATTCAAGTCAGAAGGTAAAATTGTCGTGAATGAGGAACAACTTCGCCAAGTAAAAGAGGACTTTGCGGCATATGGAGTAGTAGGAGAAGAATGCTTGCAAACAATCAGAAAGTACAATGCTGAATCGAGTTATTTACTTGATCCGCATACTTCTTGCGGCGTTGCTGCATATGAAACTTGTAATGATCCTAGTGAGGTATATGTCACACTTGCAACAGCTCATCCAGCAAAATTCAATGAATCCATTGCACTTTGTGATATCGAACAGACATACCCTGAACAAATTAGTCAATTGTTTGATAAACCGCAATATCTGGAAGTTGTCGAAGCGGAAAATGATGAAATTATTCGTAAATTAGAGAAGCATTTTAGTTCTTCTGCCCAATAAAATGTGAAATAAAACCTGATTATAAAAATTCTCATCGTTTTGCTCACAGAATTTTTTCCTAAAGAAAAGACTACTTCCTAAAAACAAGGAGGTAGTCTTTTTTATATGGTCTACTTTATGGATCGCGGTGCACAGGCACCGAGACAACTGGCTAAGCAGATACCTGTTTTTGTTTAGTGGTTTTGGTTTTAGTTGCTTTTTCGCTCAGCCATTCATAGATGATCGGAATGACCAACAGACAGATAAGTGTGGAACTAATCATTCCACCTATAACGACAACACCGAGTGTTTGCGAAACAATCGTGTTCCCATTATTTGAGAACGCTAATGGAAGTAAGGTTAAAATGGTCGTCCCCGCAGTCATTAACACAGGTCTAACCCTTGTTGCTGTTCCAAGTAGAATGGCTTGTTTTGTTTCTATTCCTTCTGCCAGATTCTTTTCAATTCTATCAACGAGCACAATTCCGTTCGTGACAACAATTCCAGTGAGCATTAACAACCCGATCAATGCTGCCAGATTCCATTCCATTCTGAAAATAGTCATGCTCCACACTGATCCGATCAACGCCATTGGGATACAAACTAATACTGCAATCGGTGCCTGCCAGCCGCGAAATACGGCACTAACAATCATGAGGACAAGGAGAAGAGACAAGGCTAAAGCAAGACCCATTTCCATCACCATTTGTTTTACCTGTTGGGAGATCCCCCCGATCGAATATTCGATATCTGAAGGCAGGTTCAAATTCTCCATTGTATCTTTCACTTGGTTCGTTACCTTCCCAATATCTCTTGTGATAATATTTCCGGTTACAGCGGCAAATGGATGGCCATCGCGCTCACTTATAACTGTTTGAGTGCTTGTTTCCAATGAAGATATTTCGGCTAACGACACTTTTGAACCATCCTTGGCTGTAAATGTTTCATTTCCTATTTTTGATAAAATGGTCTTTTCCGGCTCTGGGTCACCAGCTAACACGAGACTTTCCTGTTTATCCATCCGAAGTTCAACAGGAGTTATAAAGTCACCGAAGGAAATATCCATTCTTGCCTCTTGAGGTAAATATCCATTGATTCGATTGAGAACTTCATCGACATTAAGTCCTAAGTTCTGGATTTTTTCCTGATTAAGTGAAAGATAATGTTTTATTGCTGCATCAGCATCATTCGCCGTTCCTTCTATACTAAGACCTGGAATCATTTGAAGTTTACTTCTTACCAAAATGGAAGCTGCTTCAAGTTCACGATGGTCTGCCCCGGATAAAATGACTTTTAGCCTGGAATCATCCCCAGAAATATTTTGATTGGATACCGTGAAAACTGCGGATGTCGATAATGAGCCAAGCTGCTTGCGCAATTTTTCCACAAATAAGTCGATATCGGTTTGATCATTGATCCCCACCGAAATATTTGCAACATTTTGCTTCTGTACCCAGCCTCCTCCTTCATCGAAAACATCGTCAAACATCGGCGTAAATGACGAACCAAGTGTGGAAGAAAATATTTTGACCTCAGGAATGTCCTTTAAGATGGTTTCAATATTTTTCACTTCAGCGTCTACATCTGAAAGCTGTGCTTGCTCAGGCAGTTCAACTTGGATAGCTATATCTTTTACAGTTCCTCTTGGAAAAAAGTTCATCGGCAAAATCACAGCTTTGGCAATCGTAATAGCAACCAGGACAATAGCAAGCACTGTAATCATTTTTTTTCTCAAAAATGCCTTTTCAAGTATGTACCGTGCTTTAGTCTCCATTTCAACTGACTTGGTAACAGGTTTTTTTCTCCAAAGCATATAGGCCAATGCCGGCACAACGAAAATAGAAACCGCAAGTGAAGTCAGTATGGCAATTACAACAGACCAGGCAAATCCGGAAAAAGCAGAGCTAATCATTCCTCCGATAAGCGAAATGGGCAGAAACACTGCCGCGGTGGTTGCTGTGGAAGAAGAAATGGCCGGAATCATTTCTACTACCCCTCCAGCCAATTGCTGCTTGGTAACATGGCCGCCCGATTCTTTCATTTGTTTTCTATACATATTATCGATGACGACAATAGAATCATCGACCACACGGCCCATCGCCACAATTAATCCAGAAATGGTTAAGATATTTAAACTCACATTCATCACATTGAGTATCGCTGTTGTAGAAAGAAGACAAATTGGCAGAGACAATGCAATGATCAGGGTGGAGCGGACATTCCTGAAAAACAAAAATACACATATGACAGAAAATAAAATTCCTATTAATCCTTCTTTAATTAATCCCTTTAATGCAGAATTAATTTCATTACCCTGGTCCAATAACACAGAAAGATCGACAGCTTTTGATTTGATTTCCGGTATGGCTTGGATCCTTTCATTTATTCGTTCAGTCACATCGGTAATGTTTGCGGAAGGCGTTTTTAAAATATCAAGAATAACACTTGGCTGCCCACCTGTTCTGGAAATAGTTTGTAAGTCAATGATGCTATTATCTATCTTCGCAACCTCTTGTAAACTTACAGACCTCCCGTTTTTAACAGGGACTTTCACATTTTTTAGGTCGGCGCTATTAATGGGCCAATCTGTAACGCGGATCGGCATCGTTATTTGTCCTTCTGGTCCCCCTTTTGCTTGGATGGTTCCTTGGGGCAAGGCCGGATGAATAGATGAAAGGGAGTTTTGGATGTCTTTTACCGTTAAGCCATATTTTTTTAGGGCATCTGCATTCAGTGTTAATAGGTATCCATCTTGCCCTGCTCCCGTAACACGGACTTCCCTTACACCTGGAACATGTTTGATTTCACTAACTACGTTTTCTTGAAGTGATGTACGCAGCTGATTTTCATTGATGCTGCCTGAATCGCTCGTCAAACTTAACCGCATGACTGGAAACGAGTTGCTACTGACACGGGTGATCTGAGGTGTCTTTACACCGTCAGGCCATTTCGCTTTTTCAATGGCTGCCTTTACTTCATTCTCCGCTTTCTCCATATTGGTATGGCCGGGAAAGTAAAGGCTCGCCATTAACCCGCCATCAAATGAGTTTGCCTCCATATAGTTAAGCTTGTCAACAGTTCCGACAGCTTCTTCTACTTTAGCCGTGATGATTCGTTTAACCTGATCAGCTTGATATTGATCTGCCTGAATGGTGACCATCAGTGCAGTGTTGTTAATAGGCGGCAGATAGTCTCGCTGCATCTGAAATGCAGACATGGCACCCCATGCTAAAATAAGAACAACACACGTTAGGATCAAAACCGATCGTTTCATTGTTCCCTCAATCAATTGACTCATTTATGAAAACCTGCCTTTAAAATAAGATGAGTTCATAAAAGAAAAAAGGGGGACCAAAGGTTTCTGGCCCCACTGAAAAGATTTTGTCTATCATTCTTCTTTTTTAAGCAAGAAATTGTACAATTGTATCCCCGTTATTTCATTATTTATTGGGGCTTTTTTCACCTGGATAAGGTTTATCACCTTTTGTTGCTTTCCAGAGAATTTTGTTTAATTGTTCAGGGTCAGCATGGTCAACTCCTGAGAAATCCAGAGCTGCGGATTCCACTGCCATTGGTGCATTTTCCCCATTTTTCCGATCAAGCGGATAAGTTGGTTCTTCTACCTTAAATGGTTCAAAGTTAGGTTTATGGGTGAAAGAATTGATCATTGGAACAGCAGAAGCATCATATTGTGTCATTGGCTTCATTCCCAAGATCATTTCCATCGTACGAAGCATGGAAGTTGTATCATAAAGTGTACTGTCAACTTTTCCTATTTGTGTGTATGGACTGATGACAAGTGATGTCGTACGGTGAGCATCAACAGAATCCCATCCATTCTGGGCATCATCTTCAGTTACAAAAATAGCAGTGTCTTTCCAATATGGAGAATTACTTACCATATCAACCAGTTTTCCAAGTGCATAATCGTTTTGGGCTACCATCGCCTGAGGTGTTAGTTCGCCTGTTCTTGTTCCAAGGGTGTGGTCGTTAGGCAGACGAACGATTTGCAGCTGAGGAAGATTTTTGTTCTTTACGTATTGCTGATATTCTTCTGCCCATGCATCAAAACGTGTGAGGTCAGAAATTTTAAGGTTATAAGAAGGAAAGTCCGGGTCAAAGTTATTTCCCAAACTAGCTTCAGAAGCTATATATTTCCCGGAATTTTTGTCAAATTCGGTGAATTCTCCATAGCTTCTGAACGATACACCTGAGCGGGCTGCATTTGTCCATAAGAATCCTGCTTTTGGATAGGTTGCTTCATTTCCGCCTTCAAAGTCATAACCGCGGTTTCGGCCTGAGTAGTTCGCAAACCAGTTTTTCTCTACATAATCGTTAGATTGAGCTGCTGTCGACCAGTTATGTCCCTGCGCACTGATTTCAGCGTTCGCGTAAAAGTTATCCAATAATACAAATTGATCGGCAAGCTTATGAATATTCGGAGTAATATCTTTACCAAAGATCGTCAAGTCTGGATCGCCATTTCCTTTTTCCATATCCCCAAACACTTGGTCATACGTACGATTTTCCTTGATCACATAGATGACATGTTTGATCGGTGATTCTTCGCCTTCAAAGCGAGGAATTGGAAATTTTTCACTTGCACTGAATCCGGTTGGTTTATAGACGGCATTATTCTTTTCGACTGTTTTCGTATATTCTTTTAGCTGCTTTTCACTCGGTACGTCGATAAAGGACATAGTTCCTTTAATCATATTGCCAATATACTGGCCTTCCCGATTCGAGCCAGCACCTAGCCCTTTTCCATTAAGAACCATCAGTTTGTCCCCATTTAAATAGATGCCGCTTGGATACCAAGCAGTAGGAATCAACCCCTTCACTTCACCTTTTTTTAAGTCAATAACAGACACATCGTTATTTCCTCCATTAGCCACAAATAAAGTTTTTCCATCAGAGCTTAACGAAAGGGCATTTGGCTGACTTCCTGTAAGTCCTTCTTTATCCGGAATTAATGAAATCGATTTAATTTCTCTTTGCAGCTTTGTATCCACCACGGAAACAGAGTCACTGTCGGAATTGGATACATAGACCGTTCCGTTTTCAGGATCTTCAAGTATGGCGTTCGGGTGGAGACCTACTGAAATAGTGCTTTTAACTGCCAAAGTCTCTGGATCAATGACACTAATGCTGCTTTCCCCCCAGTTGCTGACATAAAGAGAGCTTCCATCATTGCTCAAGACAGCTGCGTAAGGATGTTTACCAACAGCGGTTGTTTTTAAAATTTGATTGGTGGCAAGATCAATTTTTGAAACAGAGTGGTTTAAATTATTAGCAATAAAAAGTGATTTTCCATCCTTTGAAACGGAAATTCCGGCTGGATAAAAATTCGTCTTGTTTGCATCTGTAAGCGAGATTGAAGATTTTTCAGTCAGCTTTCCATTTTCAAATTCATAAGCCCTGATTTTGTTGTTGCCCCCTGCTGATGCATAGACAGTTTTTCCATCAGGAGAGAAAGCAACTCCAAAATAAAGGGCTTCTGGAGAGTTGTAAGGAATCGTTTGTACAACCTGTTGACTTTTGACATCAATGACTTGAAGAGATTGCTCACCTTGGCCATCATTTGAAACAATCAGATAACGATGATCAGGACTGAGTGCACCACCCATTGGAAAATCCCCAAGTGTTACTTGTTTCCCCGAAGGAGTAACTGTCCACCCATGTGGAGTAATAGCTGTTCCATCTCCTTTAGGTCCAACAAGATTTGTGTAGGCCGCATAGCCGGACGTCGCTCCAAGAAGAACCGTTGCGAGAGAAACTGTTGCTAGAAAATTTTTCCGTTTCATTAACATATCTCCTTTTTCATATGGATTGATTGCATAAACAATGTTACTCCTGCTATGTAAATTGGAAGTAAAGACCAATTAAATAAATATAAAGAATATTATAAAAATAATAGAGTTGTTTTTTATTTATCAAAAAAGCAGCGTAAAACCCCTTTCTTGAGATATGGGATATAACTGTATTCTTTTGAAAGGCTCTATTCATATTTATTGTTGATATGCGGCATTGGTGTGTGTTGGCACGTGTCCACCAATGCTACTTTGGGAACCAACACGATTGTTTAATAGAGCCATTTTTTAAAATTTCCTTGTATGAGAGGAAAGTCACTATTCTAAAATGCAGGTATTATAAGTGGAATCCACTCAAAAGGCAATTATATTTTTATTATGTATCAATTGTGGGAACGTGTTGTATCCGTTTTCATTTTTTTCTAGTAAAAAATGAAATTGTATGCTAGTATACTAATATACTAATATACTATAAAGAAAACAAAAAAATAACCTTTTGAAAGGAAGGAACAGATATGGCGAGTAGTGCAAAACAATTGGTCGCTGGAGTCGGTGAAGAAACATCATCTGTATCTACTGAAAAATCAAGACGTCTATCGTTGAAAGAGAAATTAGCCTATGGCGCGGGTGATTTAGGAAACGGTTTCATGTTTGACCTTGGACAAGTTTATTTATTGAAATTTTATACAGATGTGCTAGGAATTTCAGCTGTTTATGCAGGCTTAGTATTCCTAGTGTCGAAATTATTTGATGCTTTTATTGATTCAGGGGTTGGAACGTTTGTCGACTCTAGAAGGAATATTGGTAAAAGAGGAAAATTCCGTCCATTTATTTTATATGGAACTGTTCCGTTAGCGATTATAACTTTAATCTCTTTCTTGTCACCGGATTTAAGTCAGAATGGTAAAATTATTTGGGCCTTTGTAACGTATATGTTATTTAATGCATGTTATTCCATTGTTAATATTCCTTATGGATCATTGGCTGCTTCAATGACGAAAAACCCTGTCGACCGTGCCGGACTTGCTTCATTCCGTTCACTAGGTTCTCAGGCTGCACTTTTCATTACAGGTATTGTAGTTGTTCCAATTGTTATGAAATTTGACAATCCGCATGTTGGGTATCCAGTTGCAATCGGAGTTATGGCTGCGGTCGGTATTATATTCCACTTAATTTGTTACTTTGGTGTTAAAGAAAATGAAGTGGTTGTGAAAAAAGAAGAAGCAAAAGTGCCAGTTAGAAAGGCATTTGGTGCTTTGTTGAAAAATCGTCCATTTCTTATATTAGTTACACTAACATTATTCATGATTTTAGCTAACTTCTTAAAATTAAGTGTACAGCTTTTCTATGTTCAATATAACTTAGGCAATGCAAACCTTATTGGTTCAATTAGTACTGTTAACCTTGTCATGGCTCTAGCTGGTATTGCTATTACGACTCCTTTAGTTGCAAAGATAGGAAAGAAAAAAGCAGTAGTGATTGGTTTAGTAGGGAGTATTATTTTTGAAACATTAAACTACTTTATTTTTGGAGATTCAGTAACAACATTTTTAACATTCCATGCAATCGGTTACTTCTTCTTTATGATTCCTAATACCATTATTTGGGCATTGATTGCCGATATTGTTGAATATGGTGAATGGATGACAGGAGAAAGAACAGAAGGGGTTATTTATTCCTCATACAGTTTCATTAGAAAAGTGTCTCAAGCTTTAGCTGGGTTCCTTCCAGGAATTATCTTGACGGCCATCGGATATGTGCCAAATGCTGTCCAAACTACAGGGGCATTAGCAGGCATAAAAATGATGGAGTTCGTGATTCCAGCGAGCTGCAGTTTAATCGCATTAGTTGTCTTTGGATTATTCTATACTTTAACAGATAAACGACATAAAGAAATTGTTTCTGAAATTGCTGCGCGGAAAGCGTAAAAGAATGCTAGTGATGAAATTTCATCCCCATAACTAGTAAAATAAGAAAAAGGTCTTTTATAGTTACTATACTAATAAAAGGCCTTTTTTCATTTATATAAGTCCATCATAATTTTTCGACATAAATGGTCGGCCGACCGATTCTAATGTCGATTTAACAAGTTGAATATATATAGCTGGCGAATGAAGTATGATATAAGATGTCTATTTTGCAGATATAGAAGTAAAAAGAAACAAGAGAGAAAATCAGTTGAAACAGGTAATTTTAAGTCGTTGAAAGAGGATTTTTAAAATAGGATTTTCCCGCATTATTAATAGTTTTTAAGATAATTGACTTTGTAATTTAATAGTACTGTAACCTAAATACTCCATTTCATATGGTATAACAGTATGGAAAGGGGTTGTATTATGCGTTCCTTAAAAAGAATATTTGCCATTTTATTTACAAGTGTCAGCTTGCTATCGACATCAATCGTGGCAAATGCAGAAACAAATAATGAAACCATTCAAAACAGTAAAAACAAACTACAACAAAATGCGGCATTAATTAACCAAAAGGAAACTGAAAAAGAAAATATTACAAAAGAATTACAAAATGTGAAAAATGACTTGGCATCAATTGAGAATGAGGTTACAAACAATAAAGCAAATTTAGCGGCTATTGAACAAAAAGTTTCTGAAACAAAAACACTGATTGAAAAGAAGAAAGAAGAGATTGTTGTATTAGAGGATAAAGTGCTAGCGAGAAAAGGAATTATGAAAGAACGCCTAATCTCTTTACAGCATACCGATCAAACGAACTTCATTATTGATATTATTATAAACTCTGAAAGTTTTGCAGACTTAGTAAATCGTGCAACAGCTGTTTCAACTGTTTTGAATGCTGATAAGGATCTCCTAGAACAGCAAAAACAGGATCTAAAGAAAATTGAAGAAGAGAAAGCAGAAATTGATAAACAAGAGAAGGTTCTAGATGAACAATCTAAATCATTAGCTTCTACACAAGCTGCTTTAGAACAAAACCTGCAGAAGAGACAAGCTGCTCTTACTGATGTACAAGAAAAATATAATACAATATTAAATGAGATCTCACTTGCTGAGACAGAAAAAACAGCTATTCAGGCAAAACTTAATCAAGCACAAGCAAGCTTAGCTCAGGAGCAACAAGAGGCTAGTGCCAGGGCTCAAATTCAAACACAAACAATCGCACAACAATCAGAATCGGCAGCAGCCAGCGGTTCTGAAAATACTAGTACAAACAGTACAAACAATAGCAAAGAACTATATGTTACAGCAACTGCCTATAGTCATGAAGAAACAACACTCGATATAACATCATCTGGCTATAATATTAGGGAGAACTCAAACATGAAATTAATCGCAGTTGACCCTTCTGTTATTCCTTTAGGATCAAAGGTATGGGTTGAAGGCTATGGAGAAGCAATTGCGGGGGATACGGGCGGAGCGATCAAAGGTCATAGGATTGATGTGTTAATGCCATCAAGTGCTGCAGCGAAATCATGGGGCCGTAGAACGGTGAAGGTTGTTATTTTAAATTAGGCTATGTTAACGATGATGGTTGAACATGGCCTTTGGTGTACACGTTCAGCTAAGGCCTTTAAAGCAGTAACGATATTGTTTAACAAAGCCGTAGCCTTAAATTAAATGAAAGATGCCAGTCCACCGGTGCGTGTATGTTTTACGAACTGGGGACTGGCATTTTTATATAATGAAGAGCAGTCTAAATGTTAGAAAATTTAATTAAATTAACAATAGCTTGACCTGAAAATTGACCTGTGGGTACAATAATGTTCGGAATACGAATATGTACCTTCATATATCTTCGATAATAAGGATCGAAAGTTTCTACCGAATCACCGATAATGATTTGACTATGAAGGCAGTGATTCTGGACGTTTCAGGAATTCTGCTTTCTAATTGGAGAGGGAATTCCTTTTTTTAATTCTAGGAATGAGAGATTCGTTGATGTAAAAGAGAATATTACGAGTATACACGACAGAATAATTTGATTTACAGGATTTCGATATTTCTTTTTGCAAAGACTAACCATAATACAATTTTAAAAGGGGGAAATGCTTGATGAAGAACGCAATGCTTCCAAACCAGGAAATGATTGTTGTACTTGATTTTGGCAGTCAGTATAATCAGTTAATCACAAGAAGAATTAGGGAATTTGGGGTGTATAGTGAATTACATCCGCATACCATTACAGCAGAAGAAATTAAAAAAATGAATCCAAAGGGAATCATTTTTTCTGGTGGTCCTAACAGTGTTTATGATGAAAAAGCATTTCGCTGCGATGAGGAGATTTTTGAACTAGGATTGCCAATCCTGGGTATTTGCTACGGCATGCAGTTAATGACCGTACATTTTAATGGTAAGGTTGAACCTGCAGATCACCGTGAATACGGAAAAGCAGCTATTCAAGTTCAAAATGATTCAAAACTGTTTGGTGAACTTCCTGCTGAGCAAGTGGTCTGGATGAGCCACGGTGATCTTGTTGTTGAAGCACCTGCTGGTTTTACGATTGATGCAACAAGCGCTTCATGTCCAATTGCATCGATGAGCGATAAAGCGAGAAATCTGTATGCTGTTCAATTTCACCCAGAAGTACGTCATTCCGTGTATGGAAATGAAATGCTGAATAACTTTGTTTTTTCTGTTTGCGGTTGTACAGGTGATTGGTCGATGGAAAATTTCATTGAAATTGAAATGGAGAAAATTCGTCAACTTGTCGGTGATAAGAAGGTTTTATGTGGCTTAAGCGGTGGGGTTGATTCCTCTGTTGTATCTGTTTTGATTCACAAAGCGATTGGTGATCAGTTAACTTGTATTTTTGTGGATAACGGACTTCTTCGTAAAGGGGAAGCGGACAGCGTCATGAAAACCTTTGCGGAAGGCTTCAATATGAATGTCATTAAGGTAGATGCAAGTGATCGTTTCTTATCAAAATTAGAAGGTGTCAGCGATCCTGAGAAAAAGCGGAAAATTATCGGAAACGAGTTTATCTATGTGTTTGATGATGAGGCGAAAAAGCTTGAAGGCATTGATTTCTTAGCGCAAGGCACACTTTATACAGATGTAATTGAAAGTGGAACAATGACAGCACAAACAATTAAATCGCACCATAATGTCGGCGGGCTGCCTGAAGATATGAAATTCACGCTCATTGAGCCATTAAACACATTGTTTAAGGATGAAGTGCGTGCGCTAGGTACAGAGCTTGGCATTCCTGATGAAATTGTATGGCGTCAGCCTTTCCCAGGACCAGGTCTGGGCATTCGTGTATTAGGGGCTATATCTGAAGAAAAATTGGAAATTGTTCGAGAATCAGATTTTATTTTACGAGAAGAAATTAGAAAAGCGGGATTAGATCGTGAAATTTGGCAATACTTCACAGTTCTTCCTGATATTCGGAGCGTTGGTGTAATGGGAGATGCTCGTACGTATGATTATACAATCGGTATTCGCGCCGTTACCTCCATTGATGGAATGACATCAGATTGGGCAAGAATTCCATGGGATGTACTCGAATTGATTTCAACAAGGATCGTAAATGAGGTAAGTCATGTTAACCGAGTAGTGTATGATATTACAAGTAAGCCACCTGCAACGATTGAGTGGGAATAAAAATAAAATACGAACATTTAATGAGCGGACACTAAAAATGTCCGTTTTTTTCTTGACCTCAAAATATTATATTGATAAAATAAAAAAGCATTTTTTTACAAATAAAATTCTGCCGTATAATATTGGGGATATGGCCCAAAAGTTTCTACCAAGCTACCGTAAATGGCTTGACTACGCGTATGAGGTGATAATAGGAGGTTTGTACGTTATCTTCTTTACATTGTCCAATTGTAGTCAAGCACTTCGATATTGATCGGGGTGCTATTTATTTTTTCAAAACATGATAACGGGATTAAATGGATATTATAAAAATAATTATCAATATCACGCAGGATTATCCACGGGCGTTAGCCATGTTTAGATTAGGAGGATCAAAATGAAAAAATATTTCCAGTTTGAAGAGCTTGGAACGAATTATCGGCGTGAAATTATGGGTGGACTCACAACATTTCTTGCGATGGCTTACATTTTAATCGTTAATCCGATAACATTGACTTTAAAGGATGTACCTGATTTGCCAGCTGCACTCCGTATGGATTATGGTGCCGTCTTTGTTGCTACTGCGTTATCAGCAGCAATTGGTTCAATCATTATGGGGTTAGTCGCTAAATACCCGCTCGCTTTGGCACCGGGGCTTGGCTTAAATGCATTTTTTGCTTATACAGTCGTGTTGGGAAGCGGTATTCCTTGGCAGCATGCCCTTGGTGCCGTATTCATTTCTAGTGCTTTCTTCTTATTATTAACTTTAACAGGTCTGCGGGAAAAGCTTATTAATGCCATTCCTATTGATTTAAAATATGCAGTTGGGGCCGGGATCGGTTTATTTATTACCTTTATTGGTTTGCAGACTTCAGGGATCATTGTTAATAATGATGCAACACTTGTCGGACTAGGGGACTTATCAGCGCCAAATACATTGCTTTCAATATTTGGGATATTGGTGACAGTTATTCTAATGGCAAAGGGAATTAAAGGCGGTGTTTTTTATGGAATGATCATTACGATTATTGTTGGGATGATCTTCAATCTAATTGACATTCCTACAAAAGTGGTTGATAAAGTTCCAAGCCTTTCACCTACATTTGGTGCCTTATTTAGTTCATTTGGTGACAGTTCTTTCTATACAACTACTATGCTCGGTATAATATTAACCTTTTTGTTTGTTGATTTCTTTGATAATGCAGGAACATTAGTGGCTGTTGCAAACCAGGCCGGATTAATAAAAGACTATAAGCTGCCACGTGCTGGTCAAGCGTTATTATCTGACTCCATTGCTTCCATGTCGGGTTCAATTCTTGGAACATCTACGGTTACATCTTTTGTGGAATCATCTGCCGGTGTTGCAGCTGGGGCAAAAACGGGATTTGCGTCATTAGTAACTGCTGCGTGTTTTCTTTTATCGCTTTTCTTCTTTCCATTATTACAGGTCGTAACATCAGCTGTGACAGCGCCTGCACTGATTATCGTCGGAGTATTAATGGTGTCGTCACTTGGAAAAATAGATTGGATGAAATTTGAAATTGCAGTACCAGCCTTTTTAACGATGGTTACAATGCCTCTTTCATACAGCATTGCCACCGGGATTGCCATTGGATTTATCTTTTATCCGATAACAATGATTATTAGTGGCCGTAGAAAAGAAATTAATCCAATTATGTATTTCTTCTTTGTTATTTTTATTCTTTATTTTGTGTTCTTAAAATAAATCTGTTCAATCTTCAAAAGGAACTGGCTGCTTTGATAGCCAGTTCTTTTTTAGGCTCTGTTATTGTTGATAAGTGGTATTGGTGTTTGTCGGCACGTGTTTTATTCGAATAAATAATCTAGTGTACGCGTGCACTAATGCCGCCTTTGAAATCAAAACCATTGTTTAACAGAACTTTTTTATAAAAAGTAATTGACATAGAATAGGTGTGGTGCTAATATAAGTGAGCAGTCGTTAAAGTCATCTATTTAAGAGAAAACAATTAAATGTTTTTCATTAAGTGTTTGACATTGCAAATGGAGCGTGCTATATTTATAAAGTTACTCTCAAGTGGCGACTATTGTTCT
>CAWBCW010000036.1:0-15000 GCA_963787345.1 uncultured Bacillaceae bacterium
CATCATGCCGCCCATTCCACCCATGCCGCCCATGTCAGGCATTCCTGGTGCGCCGCCTTCTTCTGGCTTGTCAGCAATAACTGCTTCTGTTGTTAAGAACATAGCCGCAACAGAACCAGCATTTTGAAGTGCAGAACGAGTAACTTTTGTTGGGTCAACGATACCAGCTTCAACCATGTTTACCCATTCGCCAGTCGCAGCGTTAAAACCAATTCCTGGTTTCTTCATTCTTTAAGCGTTCAACGATAACAGATCCTTCAAGACCCGCATTCTCAGCGATTTGACGAACTGGTTCTTCGATCGCACGTAATACAATCTTAATACCAGTAGCTTCGTCGCCTTCTGCTTCAACAGCAGCAATTTTATTGTAGACTTCGATTAATGCAGTACCACCACCAGCTACGATTCCTTCTTCTACAGCAGCACGAGTCGCATTTAGAGCATCTTCAATACGAAGTTTGCGTTCTTTTAATTCTGTTTCAGTTGCTGCACCAACTTTAATTACAGCTACACCACCAGCTAATTTAGCAAGGCGCTCTTGTAATTTTTCCTTGTCAAATTCAGAAGTTGTTTCTTCTAATTGAACACGGATTTGGTTCACACGAGCTGAAATTTGTGCACTGTCTCCAGCACCTTCAACAATTGTTGTATTTTCTTTAGAAACAACAACTTTAGCAGCACGGCCTAATTGTTCAACCGTTGCAGATTTAAGATCTAAACCAAGGTCTTCAGTGATTACTTGACCACCTGTTAAAATTGCGATGTCTTCAAGCATTGCTTTACGACGATCTCCGAATCCAGGAGCTTTAACAGCTACTGCATTGAATGTACCGCGAAGTTTGTTTACTACTAATGTAGCAAGTGCTTCACCTTCAACATCTTCAGCAATCAATAATAATGGCTTGCCTTGTTGAACAACTTGCTCAAGAACTGGTAAGATTTCTTGAATGTTAGAGATTTTCTTATCAGTGATTAAGATGTATGGATTTTCAAGAATAGCTTCCATTTTATCAGAATCTGTTACCATGTATGGAGAAGCATATCCACGGTCAAATTGCATACCTTCTACTACATCTAATTCTGTTGCAAAGCCTTTTGATTCTTCAATTGTGATAACACCGTCGTTACCTACACGTTCCATTGCTTCAGCAATTAATTCACCAACATTAGCATCATCAGAAGAGATAGAAGCAACTTGTGCAATTGATTCTTTACTTTCAATTGGATTAGAAATCGCTTTTAATTCTTCAAGAGCCGCTTGGATTGCTTTGTCAATCCCTTTACGGATTCCCATTGGGTTTGCACCAGCAGTTACGTTTTTAAGACCTTCACGAATCATCGCTTGAGCTAGAACAGTTGCAGTTGTTGTACCGTCACCAGCGATATCATTTGTTTTGCTCGCTACTTCTGCAACAAGCTTAGCACCCATGTTTTCGAAAGCATCTTCTAATTCGATTTCTTTCGCAATTGTTACCCCATCATTCGTGATTAATGGAGAACCAAATTTTTTCTCAAGAACCACGTTTCGTCCTTTTGGTCCAAGAGTTACTTTTACAGCATCTGCTAAAGCATCAACCCCACGCAGCATCGCGCGACGAGCGTCTTCACTAAACAAAATTTCTTTAGCCATTATGAATAACCTCCTAATTATTTATTAAAAACTAACTTTAAATGATCATTATTAAATTACTGCTAAAATATCATTTTCACGTACGATTAAATATTCAGTACCTTCATATTTCACTTCAGTACCTGCATATTTTGAGAAGATAATGCGATCACCAACTGAAACTTCAAGCGCGACCTTTTCTCCATTATCTAATACGCGGCCAGTTCCTACAGCTACAACCTTACCTTCTTGTGGTTTTTCCTTTGCACTGTCTGGTAAAACAATACCGCTTGCAGTTTTTTCTTCAGATGCAATTGGTTCAATGATAATGCGATCACCTAGTGGCTTTAACAATTGAAACAACCTCCTCAAATATTTATGTAAGTTTTATTTATTAGCACTCAGCGCAACCGAGTGCTAACACAATTATTATAATAATCAATTCGCTTCTTTTTTGCAAGTCAGAACTTGTAAATTTTCACAAAAATATTCTTAACATATTCTTCATTTTTAAAACCCGATTGTTCATATTTGAAGAACCACCCCCTTTATTGATAGAATGGAAAAGAACTGCTGTAATTAAAAGGAGAACTTTTATTTTGAAAAGAGAATATGTCATTATTTTAATCGTCTACATTGCTATGCATTTGTCTGGGTTCATTGGACCAACATTGCTTGTCCTGTTTGGAAATGCGTCTGGATACTCAATTACTCCTGAGAAGGCAATTACATCATGGATACTCATTAGTTTTAGCATCGCTTTCATTCTGATTTTGATTTATTTACGAAAAGAAATCTCTCAGCCGGTTCGAAATGAACTAGCAGCCTCACCGCTCCAATCGGTATATTGGGGAGTTGGCGGAATTTTTCTTGCCTTTTTTTCGCAAACGGCCGCCGCTGCTGTTGAGCTTGCGCTTGGAGTTGAAATGGGATCTGAAAATACCCAACAACTTGTCCGGTTAATTCAAGGGGTGCCATATGTTATCATTATTACGTCCATTATTGGACCGATATTAGAAGAAATTGTGTTTCGTAAAATTTTATTTGGCTCTCTCTATAAACGGATGAATTTCTTTTTTGCAGCATTGATTAGTTCCCTTATTTTTTCGATTGCACACGGAGAACTAGAACACCTGATTCTTTACGGAGCCATGGGCTTTACCTTTGCCTTTCTTTATATTAAAACAAAACGAATTCTTGTACCGATCTTTACCCATGTAGCCATGAATACTATCGTGGTGATCATGCAACTCAATCAAAACGTTATGTAGTTGTAGATACGGACAAGTTTGATACCATCATTGGAGGACTGACATTGAAACAAACACCGCTATTTTCAAGCATCATCTACATCGTCCTTGGAATTGTTTTCACCCTTTTCGCGATTCAAAATGTGAATGCGGATGGAGGTTGGGGGTTTTTCTCGATCCTATTAGTCATTTTAGCTACTTTTGACTTTGGGGCTGGATTCCGGTTGTTCCAAGTACATATTAAATTAAGAAAGCAAAAAAAGGAGTCCTAAAAAGGCTCCTTTTATGATTCTTCATTTAATACTTCTGCTTCTTCTGGTGAATAATGTTTTAAAAAGTAGACAAGTGCTTGCAATTCAACTGCTAGATCAATGTGATGGACACGGACATGAGCAGGTACCGTTAATCGTGCAGGCGTAAAGTTTAAGATCGCTCTTATCTTTGACTGTATTAACCGATCTGTTACAGGTTGGGCGACCTGTGCAGGAATGGTTAAGATCGCTACATCGATCCCCTCTTCTTCCACGACCTTCTCAATATCATCCATATGGTGAATTGGTACATCTCCAATCTCGATGCCAACTTTATCTGGAGACACATCAAACCCCACTGTGATTTTCGTATTGTTATTTTTCATAAAGTTATAATTTAAAAAAGCCGTTCCTAGATTCCCTACACCAATAAGTGCAACCTTTGTCAATTCGTCTTGGTCCAATGTTTTACGGAAAAAGTTTAATAAGTATTGAACATTGTAGCCATATCCTTTTTTCCCTAATGCACCAAAATAAGAGAAATCTCTCCGAATCGTTGCTGAATCAACCTTAACAGCTTCACTTAATTCTGCGGATGAAACTCTTTGTTTACCAGAAGCAGCCAAGTTAGTTAAAAATCGATAGTATAATGGCAGTCTTTTGGCAGTTGCTTGCGGTATTTTCGTTGATTCGTTAGCCATAAATACCCCCCTCTCTTAATTACTTAATCTTTTGTCTTTTAAAATCACCGTTTTTACCACCCGTTTTTTCTTCTAAATAAGTTTGCCCGATAATCATGCCCTTATCAATGGCTTTACACATATCATACACTGTTAAAGCGCATACAGAGGCAGCTGTTAATGCCTCCATTTCCACACCTGTACTTCCCTTTGTTTTTACAAAAGCTCTGATATGAAGGACATACTCGTCTTGACTGTTCTCCCATGAAAAGTCAATATCAATACCTGTTAAAGAAAGAGGATGACACATCGGAATAATATCCCATGTTTTCTTAGCAGCCATCACACCTGCTATTTGAGCAACAGCTAACACATCCCCTTTTTTCATTTGATTATTAGTTATTTTATCATAAATTTCTGGATTAACGGTAATACTTGATAAAGCAATTGCCGTTCGAAAGGTCTCAGGCTTATCGCTTACATCCACCATTTTCGCTCTTCCCTGTTCATTAAAATGAGTAAACTCTGCCATAACTTCACCTCTTTTCTAACTATGATACACTATTTAAGACCTGTTGTCTTTTAATATGTATTATACTTCACAATGTCATTTTTATATGAAATTGTTATTTTCCCCAATTTTGGAAAGCTTCACTTCATAATTGCTGGGAATTGTCGAATCGGTTAATCTAATAGTATAGAGGTGAAAACGGATATGATCTTAATGCAAGTAAACCAATTATGTAAATATTATGGTGCAGACATCATTTTGTCAAATATAAAACTCGAAATCCAAACTCGTGACCGAATTGCTCTCGTCGGAAGAAATGGAGCTGGTAAATCGACCCTTTTAAAAATAATGGCTGGTCATTTATCCTATGATTCCGGAGAGATTATTAAACCAAAGGATGTGAAGGTCGGTTATTTAGCCCAAGATACAGGGCTGGAATCAACTTTATCGATCTGGGATGAAATGCTTTCGGTATTTGATGAACTGAGAAACCAGGAAAAATTGTTAAGAACCCTTGAGCAGAAAATGGCTGACCCTGCTTTATTCGAAAATCCAAACCAATATGAAAAAGTCTTAAAGGAATATGATGTCCTGCAAGTTCAATTTAAAGAAAATGGCGGTTATCAATTTGAGGCAGATATCCGTTCGGTTTTACATGGGCTAAATTTTCATTCCTTTGATTATAATACGAAAATATCTACCTTAAGCGGAGGTCAAAAAACAAGACTTGCCCTCGGTAAATTATTATTATCAAAGCCAGATCTTTTAATTCTTGACGAACCAACCAACCACTTGGATATCGAAACATTATCATGGCTCGAGCAATATTTACAAAGTTATGAAGGAGCGATTTTAATTGTTTCCCATGACCGCTACTTCCTTGATAAAGTCGTCAATGGCGTCTATGAAATTGAACGGCATCAAATGATGAGATATCCAGGAAACTACAGCTTTTATTTAGAAAAGAAGGCTGAAAACTATGAACGGGATCTGAAATTATATGAAAAACAGCAGGATGAAGTAGCAAAACTTCAAGATTTTATTCAGCGAAATCTAGCTCGTGCATCAACGACAAAAAGAGCCCAGAGCCGGCGCAAGCAGTTGGAAAGAATGGCGCTAATGGACCGGCCCTTAGGTGATGAAAAATCAGCCACCTTCCGTTTTGACATTGAAAAACAATCTGGAAACGAGGTCCTGAATATCCATTCCCTTTCAATCGGCTACGGTACGGAGGCGGTCTCCACAGATATTAATCTCCGGATTACAAGAAGTGAAAGCATTGCGCTTGTAGGACCAAATGGGGTCGGTAAATCAACATTACTGAAAACGATTGTGGAAAAACTCCCCGCTTTAACTGGGAATGTGATGATTGGAACAAATGTAACGATCGGTTATTATGACCAACAACAAGCTGAATTAACTTCAAATAAAACCGCTCTTCAAGAGCTTTGGGATGATTATCCTTTGAAAAATGAAAAAGAGATTCGAACGGTTCTCGGGAACTTCTTATTTTCGGGGGATGATGTATTAAAGATCGTTTCAACCTTAAGCGGCGGTGAAAAAGCACGTTTAGCATTAGCGAAATTAATGATGCAAAAAGCCAACTTATTAATTCTAGACGAGCCCACTAACCATTTGGATCTCGATAGTAAGGAAATCCTTGAAAATGCCCTCATCGACTATCCGGGTACGATTCTATTTGTTTCCCACGACCGTTACTTTATTAACCGAATTGCTTCTGGAGTGGTAGAACTAAACGCTAACGGGGCTAACGAATACTTAGGGGATTATGATTATTATGTAGAAAAGAAGTTGGAGCAAGAAGAATTAAAGGCGCTCGAAGCAGTTCAAACCGACAAGCCATCTGATTCTGCTTCTGAAAAGACAACTTATCATCAGGACAAAGAAGCGAAAAAGATCGAAAGACAGCGACTAAGAAGAATTGAGCAAATTGAAAACGATATTGAAGAACTTGAACAAGCTGTGGATAACCATGAACAACTGCTTTGTGATCCTGAAGTGTTCCAGGATCATGTAAAATCGCTCGAAATTAATGAAGAACTAGAGAAATTGAAAAAGAATATCGAAGAGTTAATGGAAGAATGGACGTTATTATCTGAGGATTAATTTTTTTCAATAACTGTTCATTTTCCCTTCCACCTGTACATATATTTGTACAGAAGGGGAGGTGAACAACTATGGATCGTCTCATTCTCTTAATGTTAGCTGGCATTGTCGCTGGTTTTGCATTAGTAAGGGCTCCACTTTCCGAAACTTTCTTAGAGGCTATCGTCCCAGTTACAGATGTTATTGGCATTTTAGCTATTTTAATTTTTTCTCTTTTTCTTATTTATAAAGGACTTAGAGCAATGGTAGCGAAATAACACACAAGGCTGTCTCTCGCGGATGATATCTATCCTGAGACAGCCTTTTCCATTCCAATCTTGAGAGCCATTTTAATAGGAACAAGTGTTTAGAAAAAACCATTCCTATGCTTTTCCACAAACTTATACACAACCTGTTTATTAATACTCTTGATTTCCACACACTTTTCCACAAAATCCACAGTTATCAACAAAGTTATCCACATTATCCACAGATTTTTATGATTATCCACAAATTTATTCCGAACTATTGACACCAACCAAAGAATATACCTCAAGTTTGTTGATAATTCCAACTAATTATCCACATATCTAACCTGACTTGTACGTCTTGTCTGTCGTCGAACTTATTCGATAAACTTATTCGCTAGAGGCTTTAACTTCATTCAGCAAAGAGTTACTCCATTAAATTGAAAAAACTTGGCATTTACCTCACCACTAAAAAAGTACTAAATGCTGAATGAAATAAAAAAACTCCTATTAAAAATAGGAGTTTTTATTTTTCGTTATATAACGTGATTTCTAAGCCAGGGTTTGCGTTCAAGGCCAATCCGGC
Organism: uncultured Bacillaceae bacterium; assembly: GCA_963787345.1. Taxonomy (GTDB): domain Bacteria; phylum Bacillota; class Bacilli; order Bacillales; family Cytobacillaceae; genus Bacillus_BD. The sequence goes on from CAWBCW010000036.1 coordinate 7,242, forward strand.
ATAATGTCCTTTTTCAAATAATATAGTACCTGCTGCTGCAATCATCGCTGCATTATCTCCACATAAACTTAATGGTGGAATAATTAATTCGATATCCTCAATCTCATTAAAGGCCTCTGTTAAAGCTGTTCGCAAGCCTTTATTTGCAGCTACACCGCCAGCAAGCAGGACTTGTTTTACCGGATATTCCTTCACCGCCTGCAGAGTTTTCGTCACTAACACATCTACGACACTCGCTTGGAAACTAGCCGCCAAATCCTCGGGCTTAATCGTTTCTCCGCGTTGCTCAGCATTGTGGACAGTGTTAATAACTGCCGACTTTAATCCACTGAAACTAAAATCATATGACCCTTCTTCAAGCCATGCACGCGGCAAGTCAATTGTCGCTTCACCGCTAGCCGCTAAACGGTCAATATGCGGACCGCCTGGATAGGGCATCTGTAAGGTTCTCGCTACCTTATCATAGGCCTCCCCAGCAGCATCATCCCTTGTCTCTCCAATGACTTCAAAGTGGCCGTGCTCTCTCATATAAACCAATTCCGTATGACCCCCGGATACGACTAAAGAAAGTAAGGGGAATTCCATTTCCTTCAGAAGTCGATTTGCATAAATATGACCGGCAATATGATGAACACCTACAAGGGGAATGCTGTGTGCAAAGCAAATCGCTTTAGCCGCGTTAACGCCAATTAATAAAGCCCCTACAAGTCCAGGACCTTCCGTTACAGCAACCGCATCAAGATCCTCGTAAGAAACGCCCGCTTCTTTCATTGCCTCCTCGAACACAATCGTAATCTGTTCAACGTGATGCCGAGACGCAATCTCTGGGACGACTCCACCGAAACGTTTATGGCTTTCAATTTGCGATGAAACAATATTCGAGAGAATTTCCTTCCCATTTTTCACAATTGAAACCGATGTTTCATCACAGCTTGTTTCAATTCCCATTACCAATACATCTTTTTCCATTAAAAATTCACCCACATTACTAATGCATCCTCATGATTATCTGAATAATATCCTTTTCGTATGCCGCCTGCTTGAAAACCAAATTTCCGATAAAGCGATTGAGCAATTTTGTTTGAGACACGAACTTCAAGCGTCATCCCTTCAGCTCCCCGCTCTTTTGCAGTTTCAATGGCAATCCGCAATAGAGACTCGCCTAGTTTCAGCCCGCGATACTGCGGAAGGACAGCAATATTTGTTATATGTCCTTCATCTATAACAAGCCACATCCCACAAAAGCCGACGACTTGACCTTCAATGACTGCCACTGTGTATAGCGCAAATTCATTTTTCGTTAATTCATTATAATAGGCTTCTTTACTCCATGGTACCGTAAATGATTCATGCTCAATGATCATGATTTGATTAAGGTCTTCGATCACCATTCTTCTAAACGTAACCTTCGTTTCTAATCTGCCTTCATCCAATTGTACACACTTCCTACTGCTTCTCTTTTTGTGCTTGTATCCATTTGGCTTCAGCCTCTGCTAAGCGGATATAATTCGGAACAAATGTATGAATCTCTTCACCAGGTTTGTCCCGGCCAAGTAAAGCCAGCTCGGATGGACGAGGGATATGTTCCGTTATCTCAGAAATGACAGCCTTGCTCCCTAGTGCTTGTCTGATTCCATCTACATGAAGATCGATATCTCCGCCAACAAATAGAATCTTCTCCTCATATTCCCGTAACTGCTCTGCCCAATCCACAGAAAGAAGGATTCGATCAGGGATGACCGATTCCACTTGTCCTTGATGAAAACGGTAGAGTCCTGTGTAAATTTGTCCACGGCGCGCATCAAATAACGGCGATACATATCCGTTAAAATGCCTTCCTACTCCCGCCGCTAGCGCTTCCAAACTCGAAACTCCAACCAATGGAATATTCAATGTCCAGGCTAATGTTTTTGCGATCGTTACACCAATTCGCACGCCTGTGTAAGATCCCGGCCCCTTTGCTACGACAATCTTACCGAGATCAGCCGGTTTCATATCACAATCTCCCAAGAGCTTCTCGATGCCAGGCATCACACGTACCGAATGATTTTTTTTCAGGTTTGTCATATATTCCCCAATCACTTTATCCTCATTGACAAGAGCGATTCCAAGTGAATAATTCGATGTATCTAATGCCAACACGTTCATGAAAAAATCTCCTTACATAAATCCTCATATCTTTTTCCAATTGGTTTAACGACAAACTTACGATTGTCCTCCCCTTCATGGTAAATAAAGATATTCAGTCGTTCTTCCGGCAGCTGCTCCTCTATTAAATGGGCCCATTCCACTACCGTTACACCATTACCTTCAAAATACTCATCAAAACCAAGATCCTCATACGAATCTTCCAAACGATATACATCCATATGATAAAGGGGCATTGTGCCCTGATACTCTTTGATAATCGTAAAAGTAGGACTATTCACATTTCGCTGAACTCCAAGTCCAAGTGCTAACCCTTTTGTAAAAGCTGTTTTACCGGCGCCTAAATCGCCCTCTAATGTAATCACATCTCCTGGCTGCAGTAGAGTGGCTAAGTGTTTGGAAAAATTAGCTGTATCTTCTGCACTATGAGACGACCATTCAAATTTCATCATTGTTCATCACCTTAAATCAAATTCGCCCCGCCGAATTTGCGCCCGGATACAAAGCTTAAGCTCGCTCAATAAAATACCTTTAAAAAATCCGTGGCATCCGCCGGAGGCTAACTTTATTCAGCTGAGGTTTGAACTCTCACTGAATCAGAAAACTTTTATTGCATTCATCCCTCACTTATAGAAGGTAAAAACTCTGTACCTGTCGCAAGCTTTCGGTACAAAAGTATTTGCTAAATAAAGTTCAACTATCATCTTTTCATATTAGCATCAGTATACGAGAAAAACAAACGAAACTATGAAGGACGGAGGTAGCCCCCGCCCCCTTTACTTATTTAATTTTTACAAATAGATAAAGCTCCATCATAAAATTCGTTTCATCCTTTATTTTATCGATATTGATAGTTAAAGGGATGATTTTCATCGAAGCATGTTCATTCTCTATACTAAAAGTTGCTTCCTCGACTGGCAGGAATTCCTTGCTTGTTTGATAATTATAGAACTTATCAATGATTGCCTGTGTCTTAAATTGGATCATTTCCTTATTTTCATCATTATGAACTCGATAAATGACCTCGTCTTCGATTACTTCCTTAGTCAGTGTATAATTTTCTCCATTTTTCTCAAAAGTTACAACGTTCTCATCAACACTTTTATCATCTTTATAAAAATGAATACTGGAGCTGACAAATACGTCATACCCGGTGATTGGAATGGAAGGATTGGGCTCTAGGCCAATATAGACAAATTCATTTTGATGATCTTGCTCATAATACTCTTGAAATCCAAATGTCTTTGAAAAATCCTTGTAAAAATCAAAGTCCTCAGGCAGCCATTCAATTTCCTTCGCATAATCCATCATATTCAAATAGTTCATTGCAGCTGTAATCGTCTTTTTATCTTCATTGGATATATTTCCATTCGGTTGAACCGTATTGTTTTCCAACATCTGATTTTCAATCAGGACCTTCTCGACGATTTCCCTTTGACTTGACTTACTTATTGTAAAAGCATCGACAGGAGGGAGAATCGAGAATACAGAGAAAACAATCAATAAAGCTGCCACAATCCCCGTCTTACGAACGGGCAAAAAGCTCAAACAGCCTCCAGCAATCGCTGCAAATAATCCATACAAGATGACATAATAGCGTGTATGCGTAATTCCTGTGTCGCTTAAACTAAGAACGGATGAAATAATTTGAAATACGACGATCGGAATAAGAATTTTAGGTAAAACTTTTCTAAAAAACACCGTAAATTTATTTTCAATTTCACTTGCTAATAGGAATACAACGATAACTGTTATGGAATAAGAAACAATCATCGGTTCCAATAGATTATTACTCCAAAATTCCCCACCAATATTTTGGAGGATATAGATCAGCAAAATCACGGTAAAAACGGAAATTAACGGGATGATAATATAGGATATTAAAACTTCAAAAAACTTTGGACAGTTGGCTGCCTTTTGAACCAATCTCGTTTGATTTTCTATTTCTTCTTGGCCTTCACTGCGCTTTCCAGGAAAAGTAGGAATGAGGGAAAGGAAATACATTGGTGTAAATAGGATGAAAACGATATTTGCTGCATGTGAGTACAATTTATAATTCACTGGAAAAATGAGCTGGTCAATGGCTGTAATAATAATCGCAACTCCCGCATAAATGACACCAGAGAATAGCAATGAATTAAAAATAGATTTAAAGGCGATCATAAAGCTTTTATTAAAACTAATCTTACTTTTCATCACTGGCACCCAAATAAAGGCAAATAATAGGGCAAACAATGCGACTCCTGTGCGAATCGTGATTTCCATCCCTAATGTAGAAGCCGGAGCAATGACTGCGTAATATCCGCCTGTAAGGATAATGACGATTGCCATTAAGTAGTAGCGAGCAGAAGACTTTATAAAAAATCTCTCGTAACATGCTTGAGAAACGGCACTGAGAAAAACACCAACGACCAATGCGTACAAGATTTTAGAAATATCCTCTTCACTTTGAATAGCTGTTCCGTTAATAATTACTGCTACAATCAAAAAGATCGTTGTAAGAGGATAGCGTTCGATGGCATTCGTTAAACCTTTGAGCCGATCTTTTAAAAATGTTAGGAATTTCATGTCAATCCCTTCTTTCACCTAATAATTTGTGCTGTAGCATCATTACATTGTATTACTGTCCTCAGCACTAGATGTGATCAAATTCGCCCGTCGAATTTACGTCCGGATCTTCTCGAGCTCGCTCGAGAAATTTATCCGCCGGAGGCTCAGGCTTTTCAGCCGGGGTTTGAACCCATACTTACTAGAAGCGGGGAACCACTGTACCTATCGCAAGCTTTCGGTACAAAAAGTATCTGCTGAATGAAGTTCAATTTAAACAAGGACTCAACCTTTAATCATAAAAGGCTTCCCTCAATTTCAAAGTACACCTTTTTTAGCTATTTGTCTATTACCTTTCCAACAGAGGTTAAGACGAATATTGACAATTTTATGAACCTTATATATAATTCTATTTAATTGCATTCAGCAAATGAAATTAAAGCCTCCGGCGGATAAGTATATCGAACTAAGTTCAACGACAGACAGGGTTAACGTCCAAGAATCAGATTAGACATGCTGGATGTGGCAGTTTCATGAAGCAAGTTCGATAAAATCTGGGCTCAAATACGCCAGACGCATTTAATAATATGAATATAAGAAACGCACAAAATGGGGAGCACCACCGAAAGGGTGTTTACTTGTTTTGTGCTTTTTTTGTGCAAAAAACTGTGTTAAACGTGAATGTTGATTTAACAGAGCCTAGGTAAAAAAAGATAAGGAAGTGAAAAATATGAAGGTAAACGGACAGATTGAACCTTTAAAAGAGGGTCAATCTTTATACGAATATTTAGTGGAAAGAAATTTTGATCCAACAAAAGTCGCTGTAGAACGTAACGGCGATATTGTGTCCAAGGCAGATTACAAGAATGTAAAGCTTGGGAATGAGGATAACTTAGAGATTGTTAGGTTCGTAGGAGGAGGTTAAAAAATGAAAGTAACGATCAACGGGAAAGAACAGGAAATAACTCTTCAGACAGCATTCCAAGTAAGAGACAAAGTTGGAAATCCCGATGATATTGTCATCCTAAATGGTTTCCAGATTGCAGAGGACTGCCAACTCTCTGAAAATGATACTCTTTCAATCATTCAAAAAGGTGTCATGCCGGATAAAGAGGAATTAGAGAGCATGATGACGGCCCGACATACGCCAAATGTTCATAACAAAGTTAAAAAAGGAAAGGTCGCCATTGCTGGGCTAGGCGGCCTCGGATCCAACATCGCTGTGATGCTCGCTAGAATTGGTGTAGGGCACCTCATTCTCGTCGACTTTGATATTGTTGAGCCTAGTAATCTCAACCGACAAAGTTATTATGTAAGACATTTAGGAATGCCGAAAACACTAGCACTTAAGGAACAAATTGAAGAAATCAATCCCTTTATAGAAATAGAGACAAAGTTTGTGAAAATCACAGAGGAAAATGTCGTTGAACTTTTTCACGATGTGGACATTATTTGTGAAGCCTTTGATAAAGCAGACCAAAAGGCAATGCTTATAAATACAGCGCTAAGCCAGCTGCCTAATAGTATCGTTGTTTCCGGCTCCGGTATGGCTGGATATGACAGTTCTAATTTAATCCAAACAAGAAGAACACTAAAACGTTTATATCTTTGTGGGGATTTAGAAAATGAAGCAAGTGTAGGAAAAGGTCTAATGGCACCAAGAGTTCAAATTTGTGCAGGTCACCAAGCCAATATGATTCTCCGTTTATTAGTAGGAGAAAAAGAAGTTTAACTACATTCAGCACCAGTTTCTCACTTCTAAAAGTGGTGAGGTAAATACCAAACACTTTTCATTCAGTAGGTGTTAACCTTTTGCTGAATGAAGTTAAAGCCTCCGGCGGATGCCACAGATTTTCAAAGGAAGTTTATCGAACAAGTTCGATAAAATCTGGGCGCAAATTCGTCGAGGCGAATTTGATAAGGGGGAGTTTTACTCATGCAAAAGACATTGACAAAGGATCCATTAATTATCGGAGGACATGAATTTCAATCGCGATTTATTTTAGGCTCAGGGAAGTTTTCATTGCCTATGATGAATGCGGTTATTGAATATGGCGAGGCAGAAATCGTCACGCTTGCCCTTAGAAGAGCCAATACAGATGAAGAAAATATCATTGATTATATTCCAAAAAACATTACATTGCTGCCAAATACTTCAGGAGCGAGAACGGCAGAGGAGGCACTGCGAATTGCCCGCCTTTCCCGGGAACTTGGCTGCGGAGATTTTGTTAAGGTGGAAGTTATCCAAGATTCAAAGTATTTATTGCCAGATAACCAAGAAACCGTTCGAGCAACCGAGATGCTAACAAAAGAAGGTTTTATCGTGTTGCCATATATGTACCCTGATTTATATACAGCAAGAGCACTCGTAGATGCCGGTGCCGCAGCTGTCATGCCATTAGGTTCACCGATCGGCAGCAATAAAGGGCTTTGTACAAAAGAATTCATTCAAATTCTAGTCGATGAAATTGATTTACCGATTATTGTCGATGCTGGGATTGGCCGTCCTTCTCAAGCCTGCGAAGCGATGGAAATGGGCGTTGATGCGGTGATGTGTAATACTGCGATTGCGACTGCGAACGATGTGTCACTTATGGCGCAAGCATTCAACGGAGCCATTAAGGCAGGACGCACCGCTTATCTGGCTGGTCTCGGACGCGTATTAGATTTTAAAGCAGAAGCATCAAGTCCATTAACTGGATTTTTGGAGGAATAATAGAAATGGCTATAAAAAAAGTCGATCATATGCAGTATCAAGAAGGAATGGAAATTATCCAATCAGATATGATGGAAAAAGTGTTAAAAACGGCCGATCAATATGACGATCAACAGTTTACAAGTCGTGACGTGGAAAGAGCCTTAAGTAAGGACCATCTTTCCCTTGAGGATTTCGGGGCTCTCCTCTCTTCTGCTGCCTTGCCATATTTAGAAATCATGGCACAAAAAGGAATGGCAGAAACAAAAAAGCATTTCGGGAATAACATTTCACTGTTCACACCATTGTACATTGCAAATTATTGTGAAAATGAATGTGTCTACTGTGGTTTTAAAGCAACGAATAAAA
>CAWBCW010000036.1:20000-165032 GCA_963787345.1 uncultured Bacillaceae bacterium
TTACCCCACCGACTTCGGGTGTTACAAACTCTCGTGGTGTGACGGGCGGTGTGTACAAGACCCGGGAACGTATTCACCGCGGCATTCTGATCCGCGATTACTAGCGATTCCGGCTTCATGTAGGCGAGTTGCAGCCTACAATCCGAACTGAGAATGGTTTTATGGGATTAGCTACACCTCGCGGCTTCGCAACCCGTTGTACCATCCATTGTAGCACGTGTGTAGCCCAGGTCATAAGGGGCATGATGATTTGACGTCATCCCCACCTTCCTCCGGTTTGTCACCGGCAGTCTCCTTAGAGTGCCCAACTGAATGCTGGCAACTAAGGACAAGGGTTGCGCTCGTTGCGGGACTTAACCCAACATCTCACGACACGAGCTGACGACAACCATGCACCACCTGTCACTCTGTCCCCCGAAGGGGAAGGTCCTATCTCTAGGATGGTCAGAGGATGTCAAGACCTGGTAAGGTTCTTCGCGTTGCTTCGAATTAAACCACATGCTCCACCGCTTGTGCGGGTCCCCGTCAATTCCTTTGAGTTTCAGCCTTGCGGCCGTACTCCCCAGGCGGAGTGCTTAATGCGTTTACTTCAGCACTAAAGGGCGGAAACCCTCTAACACTTAGCACTCATCGTTTACGGCGTGGACTACCAGGGTATCTAATCCTGTTTGCTCCCCACGCTTTCGCGCCTCAGCGTCAGTTACAGGCCAAAGAGTCGCCTTCGCCACTGGTGTTCCTCCACATCTCTACGCATTTCACCGCTACACGTGGAATTCCACTCTTCTCTCCTGCACTCAAGTCCCCCAGTTTCCAATGACCCTCCACGGTTGAGCCGTGGGCTTTCACATCAGACTTAAAGGACCGCCTGCGCGCGCTTTACGCCCAATAATTCCGGACAACGCTTGCCACCTACGTATTACCGCGGCTGCTGGCACGTAGTTAGCCGTGGCTTTCTGGTTAGGTACCGTCAAGGTACGAGCAGTTACTCTCGTACTTGTTCTTCCCTAACAACAGAGTTTTACGATCCGAAAACCTTCATCACTCACGCGGCGTTGCTCCGTCAGACTTTCGTCCATTGCGGAAGATTCCCTACTGCTGCCTCCCGTAGGAGTCTGGGCCGTGTCTCAGTCCCAGTGTGGCCGATCACCCTCTCAGGTCGGCTACGCATCGTTGCCTTGGTAAGCCATTACCTTACCAACTAGCTAATGCGCCGCGGGCCCATCTGTAAGTGACAGCTTGCGCCGTCTTTTAGCTTACCAACATGTGTTGGTAAGAATTATCCGGTATTAGCTCCGGTTTCCCGAAGTTATCCCAGTCTTACAGGCAGGTTGCCCACGTGTTACTCACCCGTCCGCCGCTAACCTTTGGGAGCAAGCTCCCTCAGATTCGCTCGACTTGCATGTATTAGGCACGCCGCCAGCGTTCGTCCTGAGCCAGGATCAAACTCTCCAATAAAGTGTTTGAATAGCTCATAAAAATTTGTTGTCCGAAGACAACGGTTTTTGTTACATATAGTAACTATACTAACGTTGACGTTTCTGCTTTGTTTAGTTTTCAAAGAACAATTAAATTTTTGGAGCGGGTGAAGGGAATCGAACCCTCATCAACAGCTTGGAAGGCTGTGGTTTTACCACTAAACTACACCCGCATTATTAATAATATTTATATCGGGAAGACAGGATTCGAACCTGCGACCCCTTGGTCCCAAACCAAGTGCTCTACCAAGCTGAGCTACTTCCCGTATCTGAATATAACAGTACGGAAATTTAGACATTTGATTAATGAACTAAATAACTTTATTTCCTACTAAAGAAGAAATTTATTGTTATGTAACCCATATAACCAAAAGTGATAATTCTCTAAGTTCATATTCAAGTTTTTATCTTTATGAGATAAAGAAGCACCTTTCACTTAAGGTAACTTTTATAGAATAGCACACTCGCAATTCGATGTCAACAACTTTTTTTGGTGCGGCCGAGAAGAGTTGAACTTCCACGGGGTTACCCCCACTAGGCCCTCAACCTAGCGCGTCTGCCATTCCGCCACGACCGCATCTAATTAAATGCGACATAATGTATAATACCATGATCATAACTTTTAATTCAATGGTAATTCATGGTAACTTATGAGGGTTTCAACCCTTTGAAGAAGATTAAACTTAATGTATTGGAGGGTCCATCGAAGAAAGATCCTTCTAATTATACTAAGTTATTCCTAAAAAGAGAAAAATGGCTGGGCTAGCAGGGATCGAACCTACGAATGACGGAGTCAAAGTCCGTTGCCTTACCGCTTGGCTATAGCCCAATATAAATGGCGGTCCGGACGGGACTCGAACCCGCGACCTCCTGCGTGACAGGCAGGCATTCTAACCAACTGAACTACCGGACCATTATTATTGTAATTCTTGTCTAGCTGCAGCGCCTACCCCCTCGAGGTCACAAGCCAATCCGTCAAGAAGATTAAAGAACAATCTTCATGCCGGCTCGTCTTGTGCTTGTCGGGGGTGAGCAAGGCGCTTCTGCTCTTCTAGTGACCCGTACGGGATTCGAACCCGTGTTACCGCCGTGAAAGGGCGGTGTCTTAACCGCTTGACCAACGGGCCATTGTTTATAATGGCGGAGAAGGAGGGATTTGAACCCTCGCGCCGCTCGCGCGACCTACACCCTTAGCAGGGGCGCCTCTTCAGCCTCTTGAGTACTTCCCCAAATGGCTCCGCAGGTAGGATTCGAACCTACGACCGATCGGTTAACAGCCGATTGCTCTACCACTGAGCTACTGCGGAATAATTCTCGTCTTTAACGAATACCTCGTATCGACACTTTATATTATATTTACGCTGTATAATAAAGTCAAGTATTAATCTCAACTTTTTACATTAAGCATGATCCTTCATATAAGAATTAAAATATAGCATCATGTTTGAGTGTCGTCAATCGCTTTAAGTTCTAATTTTCCTCGACAGCGTCCACAAACATACCGTTCTGTGTCTATTCTCTTTTTCCTAGTGAAAATGAGTTGGCAGCTTTTACAAATATACGTAAGGATCTTGCTCGGCTTTCTTTTTATTTCATTCGCGGGAAGCTGCGAACAAAATCTTGGGGCCCCTACCTTTTGTAACAATTGCTTAAAGTCTTTATCGCGATGTTTATACCCCTTTCCCTCAAGGTGAAGATGATAATGACACAACTCATGCTTAATAATACCGATCAACTCTTCCATCCCAAATACATCTAAATACTTTTTGTTCATCTCTATGTTATGAGTATGTAATAAGTATCTGCCTCCTGTTGTTTTTAACCTTGGATTAAATACAGCTTTATGACGAAAAGGTTTATGGAAAGCTTCCAGAGAAATCTCTTCTACTAATTTTTGTAGTTGCCCATTATCCACTACCTTCTACCCCTTTGTTTATTTATTACTGGTAACTTGACAAACCGTTTGCGCATAAACTAATGATACTTACGGAGATGTTTTATCTAGGAGGTTAAAAAGATGCCTACTTGGCTAAAAAACCAAATGCAAAGAGCATTCCTCGAAAAAGATCATTATCAAATCAAATTATTAAATCAATGTTGGTTTTTCTATAAGAAAACTACAATCAATAAATAATAGATCATTGTCCTATTGAAAGAATACAATAGGACAACATCCAGCAATTATTGATTTGGAGAAAGCATTGTTAATGCGACTCTGCCCTTATTTAAATCAATTGAATCCACCCAAACCGTTACAATATCTCCAACAGAGACAACGTCTAATGGATGCTTGACAAACTTGTTGCTTAGTTTCGAGATGTGAACAAGCCCATCTTGTTTTACGCCAATATCAACAAAGGCCCCAAAATCCACTACATTTCGAACGGTTCCCTGTAATTCCATTCCTGCTTTTAAATCCTCTAATTGAAGAACATCTTTTTTCAAAAGGGGTGCCGGTAAATCATCACGCGGATCCCGTTCTGGTCTTGTTAGAGCATCAATAATATCCTTTAATGTAATTTCCCCGATATTTAATTGCCCGGCAGTCTCACTAATATCAATTTTGGCAAGAGCGCTTTTTAATGCATCTGTACCAAGATCAGTTGCCGTAAAGCCAAGTGATTTTAATAGTGTTTTTACTTCATCGTAGTTTTCTGGGTGAATACCCGTACGGTCCAGTGGGTCCTTTCCATCTATTACTCTAAGGAAACCAACTGCTTGTTCATAGGTTTTGGCTCCAAGACGCGGAATTTTCTTCAGTTGTGCTCTTGAATTAAATTTCCCTTCTTCTTCCCTTTTCTTAACAATATTATTGGCTACCGTTTTTGATAAGCCGGATACATATTGTAAAAGGGATGGTGAAGCTGTATTCACATTGACACCTACTTGGTTCACGACTGTTTCAACAACAAATGAAAGAGATCCTGATAATTTCTTTTGTGATACATCATGCTGATACTGACCAACCCCTACTGACTTTGGATCAATTTTAACGAGCTCTGCAAGTGGATCTTGAAGACGACGGGCAATCGATACCGCACTACGCTCTTCAACTTGATAATCAGGAAACTCTTCTCTCGCGATATCTGAAGCTGAGTACACACTAGCCCCTGCTTCATTCACGATTAAATAGTAAATATCCTCTTTCAATTCCTTTAATATTTCTGCGACAAATTGTTCTGTTTCTCTAGATGCTGTTCCGTTACCAATCGCGACCATTTCAACTTTGTACTGGCGAAGCATATCAATAAATTTCTTCTTGGCTTCTTCCTTTTTCGAGGCGGGTGGATGCGGATAAATCACGCCAATGGCTAATACTTTTCCTGTCTCATCGATCGCTGCCAATTTACAACCTGTCCGGTAAGCAGGATCCACTCCTAAAACCACTTTTCCCTTTAACGGAGGTTGAAGCAGTAAGTTTCTTAAGTTTTCCGCAAAGATGTGAATCGCCTGTTCTTCGCCCTTTTCAGTTAATTCATGCCGGATATCTCTTTCAATTGATGGCTGAATGAGACGTTTATAGCCATCCTCAATTGCTTCTCTTACAATCGGTGCAGCAAGCGAGTTTTGATCTCTAACCCACTTTTTATTTAAGTATTGAAGGATCAAATCTACATTTGGCTTGATGCTGACACGAAGGATGTCTTCTTTTTCCCCTCGGTTCAAAGCGAGAATCCGATGGGGGACAATTTTACTGACAGGTTCCTCGTATTCATAATACATTTCATAAACTTTTTTCTCGTCTTTTTCACTATCTTTAACGGTAGACTCAATGATTCCTTTCGCATGAGTTTCTCGGCGAATCCATTTTCTTCCGTCCGCTTCATCAGAAACCATTTCTGCAATGATATCATTAGCACCTGCAATGACATCTTCTATACTTGTTACTTCTTTCTCTTGGGATAAATACTTTCTAGCTTCTTCATCTAATGAACCTTGCTTAGGGTATGTTAACAGCCATTGCGCAAATGGTTCTAACCCCTTTTCTTTCGCTACCGTTGCCTTTGTACGTCTCTTTTGTTTGTACGGCCGGTATAAATCCTCTATTTCTTGCAGTTTCACAGCTTTTGTAATGCTTTGTTGTAATTCGGGTGTTAACTTTCCTTGTTCATCGATTAGACGGACGACTTCTTCCTTCCGCTGTTCGAGGTTTTGTATGTATTGCGCTCTTTCCATGATGTCACGGATTTGGACTTCGTCTAACGAACCGGTTTGTTCTTTACGATAGCGAGCAATAAATGGAACGGTATTGCCTTCATCTAGCATAGAAATTACACTTTTTACTTGTTTTACGCTAATTGATTGTTCCGATGCAATTAATTGAAACATGGTATCTTGCTTATCGATTGTTTTCTCCAAAGAAACAGCCTCCAATGGTATGTATGTTTATTGTTCATTTTAACAAATTCATATATGCGTTGCCTAATGACTTGGTGAAAAGCACTTCAGAAAACAAAATTAAAAACGCCCCCTAGTAAATTAGTGGGCGTTCTACTAATAAATTAAAATTCAATAAGGCCTAGGCTGATTTGGAGTGCTTCGTCAACCTTTTCCATCATTTCCTCATCGAGATGAGTGATTTTATCTGTTAAGCGTTGCTTATCTATGGTTCGAATTTGTTCAAGTAAAATGACCGAATCTCTTTCAAAACCATAACGTTTCGCATCAATTTCAACATGAGTAGGCAGCTTAGCTTTTTGAATCTGCGCTGTAATTGCTGCGATAATTACTGTGGGACTAAAGCGATTCCCAATGTCGTTCTGAATGACGAGTACAGGGCGCACCCCGCCTTGTTCAGAACCAACTACTGGAGATAGGTCCGCAAAATAAACGTCTCCACGCTTGACAATCAAAGGATTATCCCCCGCTTACTTGACGTTCAATAGTATGTTCTGCCTCATATTCTGCTTGAAATGCTTCAGATGCAATCGTCAAATTTATTTTGGCCATTTCCATATAGCCCCGTCTCATAGATTCGCGAATTTGTCTTTTTTTTCGTTCACGCAGGTACGCTTTTGTTGCTTGATAAATAAATTCACTGCGGTTTACGTTTTCTTGTTTTACAAATCCATCTAATTCACTTAATAGATGTTCCGGTAACTTAACCATTATCTCTGTCGTGACTCTTGATTCAGACACAATTGCACACCTCCACCATCGATACACACCAATTCACTCTCTACCATTTTTAATAATATCATTATTTTACTTACAAGGAAAGATTATTTAGGCATTCTTAGTTATTATCGTCCAAAAAAATTACCTTTTATGCATACATACGCTTAACTTATTACAAAAATGTTGAATTTTTCCATTTCGTCCCTCAATCAATCGTATTTATGGTAGTAAGCCATTTGAAACGTCCACGATTTCCCCACCCTGTATATATACGCGCGGAACTCGATTTGATACCATGCACGTCACTTCATAGTTAATGGTTTCTAACTTTTGAGCAATCTCATCAACGGAAATCATCTCAGACCCCTGTGCACCAATAAGCGTTACTTCAGTTCCAACTGGGAATGAATCTGGAAGCTTAATTGTCGTTTGGTCCATACAAACGCGGCCAACAATCGGTGCTCTCTGTCCTTCTACGAGAACCTCTTGACCTTGTAATTTACGAATCCATCCATCAGCATAACCAATTGGCAATGTCCCTATCCATTCATCCTCACTAGCTTCATAAGTTGAACCATAGCCTATTTTTTCACCTTTACGGATTTGCTTTACATGCGTTAATTTCGTTTTAAGGGATAGAGCTTCTTTTAACGGAAATGGCAATTCTCGTTGGATCTCTATAGAAGGAGTTAACCCATACATGGAAATCCCCAATCGAACGGCATTGAAATAACCTTCTGAGTAGCGAAGGGATGCTGCGGAATTGCTGCAATGGACAATTTCCGGACGACGTTTAAAACTTTTTAATAACTCTTTAAATGTAGATAATTGCTGGTCATAATAAGATTTATCTAATGAATCTGCTTGCGCAAAATGAGTAAACGCTCCCTCTAGATAAAATGCCGAATGTTTACTTATATATTCTTCAATTTCGTTAATTTCTTGTGCTGTTCTAACACCAATTCTTCCCATACCTGTATCGATTTTTAAATGAGTACGCAAATGCACACCCTCATCTAAATATTCATTAGCTTGAACAAACCAATCCAGCTGGAAGACCGTTAACGTTACTTGCAAATCTGCGGCTAAAGCTGCATTTTGCGGGCGGGTTGCTCCTAACACTAATATTGGAACCGTGATTCCCTTTTGACGCAAAGCAATGGCTTCATCTAATGTTGCTATCGGCTAAATGATTAGCCCCTGCATCCAGTGCAGTACGAGCAACTTGTACATCCCCATGGCCATATCCATTTGCTTTCACAACCGCATATATTTTCACATCTTCTGGCAGGGTCTTTTTTAAAGACTGTACATTATAAAAAATATGATCCAGATTTACTTCTGCCCATGTATCTCGATAAAATGGCTGTAATTCCATCTTCCTTTGCGTCCTCCCTCAACTCAAAACACTTACTTTGATTATCGAATGTTCAATTCTAGTTGTCAATTAACATGTATAGAGTTTGAAAAAAGGGAAAAAAATAGACCCTCTTTATAAGGGTCTGATTAGGATATTATTTAACTGGTTCGGCCTGAACGGTTCGAGCAATCTCGATCATTTCTTCTCGAGAGAGGTCGTTAGAGGCCATCATAAACTCTACTCCATCGATTGTCCACGTTAGACTATTATCCGTTTGAGCACCTAAAGTAAAGCCAAGGTCGACAATGTCACCGACTATATGAGTCGGACCAGCGGTAGCAGGCATGACGGTTGCCTTCTCTTGAACAAGGGTAAAGGATTTTTCACCCTCATACGTTAACACGACCCGCTTCCCATTCTCCGTATTGATTGATTTTTCTCCGACTAATGAAGCACCTTGAATTTCCTCTGGATATAGAACAGAGAAGTTCTTATCTTTCACATCAGCCATAACAGTTTTATCCAATGTAGCACCAGTCATATTCTTCTGCATATTAAAATCATTTTTATCAAAAGTAGCTTTAAAGTCCATATCAGAAAATTCAACTGTTACAAGCGGATTCCGATCAGAGTCCATGACTTTAACCGATAAAGGCGACAAGTCTTTCTTATCTAATGTAATTTCTTGATAAGGGAGCATTTTATTATTTTGATAACGTGTTTTTGTTTCAAAGACATAATTCTCTTTCGACTCTTTAAACTTTGCTTCCTTGTCTTCGATAATATCCTTGATTAGGGATTCATATAAATAAGCTTGACTGCTGTTTTGCGGCCAATCACTTTGGAATTTAAAACTTTTATTAAGTGCCGGTGTTAAAACAAATACCCCTTCTTCATTCCGAAGAATCATTTGATTTTGTTCCTTCGCAGCATTTTCTAAGTTCACCCGGTAAAAATCTGGATCCTTATGCCATATTTCAACTTGGTACTCATGCGGGTCTGTTCCCATTTGGAGAGTCATCTTTGCTTTTACCTTATAGCCCGATAATTCCTGTTGTTTTTTATCAAGTTCATTGACAACATCCCCCTGTGACTTCGGTCCACAAGCCGACAGCACAAAGATCGCGATCATCCCTATCATCAACATGAATAACCTTTTCTTCATTTCTCCAACCCCTTTTGTCTCATTTCATGTAGACTGAAAGATAGGCCTGTAAACGCCTGTCTCTCCTATGCATTATGAATATATGAGACGACTTTGGAGAATATGACGAGCTTGTTTTTGGGGTGAATGTTATTTTTCAATGATCACTTGTGCAACTGCATACTCCGCACTATGGGAAATCGATAAATGAACCCCTTGTCTAATCGGTCTTACAATGGAGGGTTTCCCATTTTCGTCATTTTCAATTTCGATATCGAGAAAAGACAGGCTTTTTCCAATCCCTGTCCCCCGCGCCTTCGCAAAAGCTTCTTTGGCTGCAAATCTTCCTGCCAAAAATTCAATTTGACGATGCCTTCCCAATCCTTCGTACTTGTCCTTTTCCCATGGTGTTAAAATGCGATCCACGAATTTCTGATGTCTCTCAGAAACTTTTTGAATTCGCTTCAATTCAACAATATCGAGCCCAATTCCGGCGATCAAATTCATCACTCTTTCCTAAGTTAATGTAATAAGAACAGGGGCAAGACTAAGATCAGTCTTCCCCTTCAATGATTTCATAAATTAATGGAGGTGCCCCGACCTCATTTTGTGACAAGGTATAAGCATCATAGACAAGATTTTTCACTTCCGTTACTTCTTGCTTATTGCTGTGAATCGTTACAAGCGATTGCCCTTTTTTCACCTTGTCGCCTATTTTTTTTCTTAAAATAAGTCCTACTGCTAAGTCAATTTGCGACTCTTTTGTTACCCGGCCCGCTCCTAAAAGACTTGCAGCGACTCCGATCTTATCGGCAATAATTTCTGAAACGATTCCATCCTCCTTCGCTTCAACTTCATATGTAAAAGATGAAGATGGAAGTTTAGTATGATCATCAACGATTCCGCTGTCTCCACCTTGTGCAGCAATAAAAGTCTTGAACGTTTCAATCGCTTTTCCTGTTTTAATCGAGTCCTCTAGCAGTTTCCTTGCTTCATCATCCGTTGCTGCTCTTCCAGCCAGATAGACCATTTTACTGCCAAGCGCTAAGCATAACTCATAAAGATCTTTCGGCCCTTTCCCCTGCAGCGTATCGATCGCTTCTTTGACCTCTAGTGCATTCCCAATCGCAAATCCTAACGGTTGATTCATATCTGTGATCATCGCAATCGTTTTCCGTCCGGCACCATGACCGATTCCGACCATGGCCTTTGCCAATTCCTTCGCTCCGGCTAAATCTTTCATAAATGCACCAGACCCTGTTTTCACATCTAATACAATAGCGTCTGCTCCTGATGCAATTTTTTTACTCATAATTGAACTAGCAATGAGTGGAATACAATTAACGGTTCCTGTGACATCACGTAACGCATATAACTTTTTATCAGCAGGTGTTAAGTTTCCACTTTGTCCGACGACCGCCACTTTATTCGTATTAACGAGACGATTGAAGGTATCATTATTCATCTCAACTTGAAACCCAGGGATTGATTCCAATTTATCAATCGTCCCTCCCGTGTGACCAAGTCCGCGTCCTGACATTTTCGGAACAGGTACGCCTACAGAAGCAACGAGCGGCGCAAGGATCAGTGTAGTTGTATCCCCAACCCCACCTGTACTGTGTTTATCGACTTTAATCCCTTCAATCGAAGAAAGATCAATTCTATCACCTGACTCCACCATAGCCATCGTTAAATTCACACATTCTGTAGAAGTCATGTCATTTAGAAAAATCGCCATCATAAGAGCTGACATTTGATAATCCGGGATGTTTCCATCGGTGTATCCTTTAATCGCAAACCCGATTTCTTCTTGGGTTAATTCAAACCCATCACGCTTTCTTTCAATAATATCAACCATTCTCATACGAACATCCATCCTTTAACATGAAATTAGAATGTCATCTTGCCTTGCCCATCTTCCTATCGATCCTCTTCCTTTTTCAAAATTTCCCTTAGATAGCGGACATCCTTTTGCCGTCTAGATACATACATATAAGTAGTGCCCGTAAAAACGTCTATGTTATGATAGATCCATTAGATAAAAACAGGAGGAATTTATGTTTATTCGAACGGAAAGTTTCCAAGAGTTTATCCGTTATTATCGCATTGTCTCTCTTATTATCGCCATACAAATCATCTTATACTTACTGGCAGCTTTGCCGTTTTTCTCCCATTCTTTCTGGTTCGATCAACTATCTGGTAATAATTTTTATATTAAGACTGGTGAATGGTGGAGACTGATTACCCCTATCTTTATTCATGCCGGATTCTCGCATCTTCTTTTTAATAGCTTCTCTTTAATATTATTCGGTCCTGGATTAGAGCGTATGCTTGGTAAATTCAAATTCCTTGCTATTTATCTCATTACCGGCATTTCTGCCAATCTTGCAACGTTCTTGATCCAGCCGATTACTTATATTCATGTCGGTGCAAGCGGGGCTATCTTTGGTTTATTCGGTATGTACATTAGCATCATCACGTTCCGCAAACATCTTCTCACAAGCAACAACAGACAGCTGATTACCACTATTGCTGTCATAGGCATCATTATGACGTTCCTTCAATCTAACATCAACGTCACTGCCCATCTGTTTGGCTTTATTTCCGGCTTTCTCATCGGTGCGCTGACATTACGAAAAAGAGGCTGATTAAAGCCTCTTTTTTTGGGATACAGGACTGGAATGCAAACTAGCTTTGATATTGATACCAATGAAAGATCTTTTCAACTTGTTCTCTTTCAAGGTCAACGACGGTTCCGCCAGACCCGCCAATCCCGGATATAATCGATGCCTCTATTGTTGAAAGTGATCGTTTCTCTTGAAAATAACTACTTTGTATTGATAAAGATTGAATTTTATTCTTTTTCATAAAGATCGTATTTTTCACAATCCCACGAAATGTAAGGGTCAATTGTTGACCATCCAAATTCCAGCCAGCGTCTTTATGTTTCATATAGGCCCAAAAGGCTGCTGCCGGAAGAAGCAATAACGATAAATAACCCCAAGGTCTGAAGAAAAATAAACAGACAAGGATGACCAGAACCGGAAAAATAAATCCTCTAAACATATATCTTCTTAACGCTCGTTTTGGTGCCGGAACGATGTCTGGGGTGAAATGATAATCTTCTAGTAATGGTGTTAATAATTTAGCGGCTTCTTTTTTCTTAATAATCGGAAGCAACAATGCCTTTGCAGCAGCGTCTTTCTCTAACGATCCACCGGCACTTTCCAAATGAACCGAGCATAGTCCAAAAGGCTGCCGTACAATGTTTTCACTTATCATGATTCCTTGCACCCGATTAAGCGGGACAGTTAATTGACGCTTCTCTAATAATCCTCTTGAGATGATTAAGTCATTCTCAACCTTTTTTACTGTATATCCAGCATATTTGAGGATCGTTCCGACAATGGCTACAATCCAGGCAAATAATAAAACAACAAAAACAATAATGCTAATAAAAAGAATCCCATTTGCGATAAGCCCTTGAAATTCCTTTACAACGAAGTCATATGGGATTAATTCATCAAATTGTAGAATAAAAGCGATCGCACCTGATATGACCACGCCCGCTCCACCAGATGTCGATGCTAGTAAAATCAATTGCGCCGGTGTCATTTTATAGATGACTTCTTGTTCCTTTTGCTCTTCTTCCATCACTTCAGATGTCTCACGATATTTAACCGTTGCTAAAAGATCTTGAATTGCCAGTGCATCCGATTTCTTAATCGCAGTTAGAACGGCTTCTGCTTCCTTAGAGCTGGAACCAGCTGTTTCAATTTTTACTTTTACTAATCCAAATGCTCGTTGTAAAATCCCTTCTGAAAAGTCGAGACTTTGGATTCGTTCAAACGGAATATAGCGTTTCTTTTTCACAAATAAACCAGATTCAATTCTTAGCTCTCCATCTTCAACGCGATATGTAAATCGCAGCCATGACAAAATCCCACTAATTAATGGAAAAACGATAAAAACAGCGAAAACCAATAGTTGCCAAAGCCCAAAACCAGAGCGATTCCCACCGAAAAAGAGAATGAAAACAAGCGGTAAAATCGACTCTTTCAAGCTCTTCAAGAAACTAATAACAGCTGCGACTGGGTGAAGTCTTCTTGGCTCAGACATCTTCTTCCACCCTTGCCAGCCTAATAATCGCATGACGCATTTCTTCCGCTTCTTCCACATCTAATGCAGGAATTCCGTGAATCGTTGCAGCTGTCGAAATCGTCACGGTCGCCAAATGATATTTTCGCAATAACGGCCCTTGTTCTGTATCAACATGCTGGACTCGAACCATCGGAACGAGCGTACGCTTAATGATAAAAATGCCGCTTTGAATTTCAATTTCCTGCTCTCGAACTTCGTATCGCCAATGTTTCCAGCGTAAATTCGGAAAAAGATAGATGTTAATAAAAGCCGAGATAAGAAATAAAATAATGGCGGTAATTGGAATCCATAGCGGCCATGCAAAGATTGTACTTACAGTGATTAAACTTACTAATATGAATAATGAAAAGGCGGTAATAATCGCTCCTGTTATTCGCCAAACAGACAAAGCTCTTTCTGAAATCCTTTTTTGCGGTTGTTGAGGTATCATAGAAACTCCTTTCCTTAATCGTCTCCTATTGTAAATCATTTCCTTACATTCTTTATTCGACATTCATATCAAAAACTCTTGCTTTTATGACAATATAAAAAAAGTATACCACCATTACAGTGATATACTCTATTTTTCTTAACGATAGCTGTTTGATTTAGATTTATACTGTGAACCTTGAGATCGCTTGTTATTACTATGACCTTGACGGGATGATCTCATTGGAGCTCTTTTTCCTCTAGGGCCGTCATAGCTACGCTTATTACGGTCATCATATTTCCGATCTCGTTTATTTGGAAGCGGCCTTTCTTCCGTTAGCTTTACAGGTGTTGTATCAGGCTCTTTTGTTAATAATTTTAGAACAGCAGCTACAATTGAGGTCGCATCATGATTCTCAAGCATTTCATTCGCTGCTTGTTTGTAATATTGAAGATTATTGGTTTCAATGGTTTGGTTGATTTTTTCCATTGCTGCCTTTTGTTGTCCTTCTAATGCTTCATCTAGAGTCGGAGGCTCCATCCGTTCCATTTTCTTTCTCGTTGTTTTTTCCACTACATGTAAATATGATTTTTCACGCGGTGTAATAAACGTAATCGCTACACCCTCTTTTCCTGCGCGTCCTGTACGTCCAATCCGATGAACATAGCTCTCAGGATCCTGTGGAATATCAAAATTATAAACATGTGTCACTCCTGAAATATCAAGTCCACGTGCAGCTACATCTGTTGCCACTAAAACATCAATACTTCCTTCTTTAAACTTTCTTAAAACCGACATTCTCTTCGCTTGAGTTAAATCTCCATGAATTCCCTCTGCGTTGTATCCACGTAAATTCAATGCTTCTGAAAGCTCATCGACTCTTCTTTTTGTCCGTCCAAAAATAATCGCGAGTTCAGGGGATTGAATGTCAAGCAATCTTGTCAGTACATCAAATTTCCCTTTTTCTTGGATTTCAATATAATACTGATCAATTAATGAAACGGTCATTTCCTTTGCTTTTACACGAATAATTTGCGGGTCTTTCATAAATCGTTCAGCAATTCGTTGAATCGGTCCTGGCATCGTTGCTGAGAAAAGGAGCGTTTGATGCTCGTCAGGAACTTTCGCTAAAATCGCTTCGATGTCCTCAATGAATCCCATATTTAACATTTCATCCGCTTCATCTAAAACGACCATTTTTACAGAATCAAGACGGAGCGTATTCCGGTTAATATGATCTAAGAGACGTCCAGGTGTTCCAACAATAATATGAGGTGGTCGCTTTAACGCACGAATTTGGCGATTAATATCCTGTCCGCCATAAATCGATAACACTCTTGCTCTTTTTCCGTAACCAATTTTATATAGTTCTTCTGATACTTGAATAGCTAACTCACGAGTAGGTGCAATAATAATCCCTTGAATTACATCCTTCGTGTAGTCGATTTTATCAATCATTGGAACACCGAATGCGGTCGTTTTCCCCGTACCTGTTTGTGCCTGACCAATCAAATCCTTATTTTCTAGTCCTAATGGAATCGTCTCTGCTTGAATGGGAGTCGCTTCTTCAAAACCCATTCTCTTTAATGACTTTAATGTGGCTGGACTAATACCTAGTTCTTCAAACTTCTTCAAATTATCCAATCTCCTTTAATTGTTACAAAATCAAAGTGGCTAGAACATTTCTCCCGAGCCTATATAGAAAGCGCGCACGCCTAATGCAATACAATGTTGTAGAATGGAATACTAACTTTCCGATAAATCCATAACTTAAATGATCCGAAATCATTGTACTTGATAGTGAAAGTGAAAAAGACATTCTCCAATTGGAGTATGTCTGGATCGAAAGAAATTCTCATTGGCACTTTGGGGTTAATTTTAACAGTAATTCCAGCTATTTGCAACAATGCCGTATCAATAATCGTTGTTGGGACTCTTGCGACAAGTGCGGAAGAAACGACCTCAATAACAGAATTCACTTTTTCTAATGCCCCGAGCACATTAGAGTACCGTACAATCTCATTACATTTCCGACATTATACGACAAAATCCACTCAAAAAAGAGGCTGTCTCAACAAAGTGCAAAGTCGATACGTTGCAATATCTCATGTCTAATCCAAACTAAAGTCATGAATATTGCCCTGCAAGACCTGACACCTTTATTGAGACAACCTTCTTTATCCTTGTAAAGCGTTCACAACTTCCTCTAGTTTCATGCCTCTTGACGCTTTTACAAGAATTAATGTTTCCTTATTCGTTAATTGCTTAAGTTCCTGGATTAATGCCGTTTTATCTACAAACGGAAAAATGCATTCTACTGGAAAATGGGTCTTAGCTCCTTCGGCAATATGAGTTGCTAAAGGCCCGAAGGTGAACACATAATTAATTTTTTGCGGATCTAACCCTTTCCCCATCTCGAAATGAAATTCCCTTTCTTGCTCGCCTAACTCAAGCATATCCCCTAAAACGACGATTTTCCGCTGAAAATCAGGCAGATTCTCAATGAGATCAATGGCAGCTCGCATCGAAGTTGGACTGGCATTATAGGCATCATTAATAATTTTCTCACCCTTCGCCCCTTCTACTAGCTCCATTCTCATATTCGTTAATTGTAAGTAATGGAATCCATCATTCATTTTTTCAAAAGGAATGTTAAAATAACGCGCGACTAGCATGGCACTTAATGCATTTAAGACATTATGAATCCCTAGAACAGGCAAATCAAATTCTGTCTCAACATTGTTCACCTTAAACTTGCTTCCACTTTGATGGCCATTTATGCTAACGGGATACAGGTCATTCTGCTGGCTGCGGCCAAACGCCTTAATTTCAGCATTGCCACCATAGTGAGCAAGTCGTTCTTTTAATAGAGTTTCATCCCCCATATAAACGATTAATCCATTTTCCTGAAGACCGTCGATAATTTCTAACTTTGCTTCGGCAATTCCCTCTCTTGATCCGAGATCCAGCAAATGAGACTCACCAATATTCGTAATTACCGTAACGTTCGGACGTGCTAGCTTTGTTAGAAATTCAATTTCGCCTTTGCCGCTCATCCCCATTTCCAAGACAGCAATTTCTGTGTCTTCTTCAAGGGAAAGGATCGTTAATGGCATGCCGATATGATTATTAAAGTTACCTTCTGTTTTTTGAACTTTATATTTTAGTGACAAAAGATTTGCGGTCATGTCCTTCACCGTTGTTTTACCATTACTGCCCGTAATGCCTACCACTTTGACATCCAGTTCATTCCGGTAACTTCTCGCCAATTCCTGTAGCGCGGTTAACATGTCTTCCACGATCAAAATCGGTAAGTTTTCCGGTGGATTCGGTACATCCTTTTGCCATAGAGCAGCAGCTGCTCCCTTTTGCAAAGCATCTTTTACAAAATTGTGCCCATCGGAATGTTCACCTTTAAAAGGAACAAATAAATTCCCCGGCTCGATTTTGCGAGAATCAATCGTTATCCCTTTAATGGTAATGTCTTGAAAAGTTTCAATCTTATTTTCGACTTCAATCATATTTGCAACTTGCTGTAACGTTCTTTTAATCACTTATTTACACCTCGCATCTGAGAAGCATTAAAATGTGTATTTAATGCTTTGTTTTTCTTCGTGTCTTTCGATCGCCAATTGGACAAGACGCTCTATTAATTCTGGATACTTCAGGCCGCTTTGATTCCAAAGAAGCGGGAACATGCTGATTGGTGTAAATCCAGGCATCGTATTCACTTCATTGATATATGCTTTTCCTTCACTCGTTAAAAAGAAATCCGCCCTTACTAGTCCTGAGCAATCAAGCGATTTAAAAGCCGTGACAGCCATTTCGCAAAGACCGGCATATTCTGTTTCACTGATTTCAGCTGGAATAATTAGATCCGTATTGTCATCTTCATACTTCGCTTTATAGTCATAGAAATCTTTCTTCGGTACAATTTCACCCGCAACCGAGCATTTCGGATCATCATTTCCAAGGACAGCAATCTCCACTTCCCTAGCAATTACGCCTTCTTCAATAATCACTTTACGGTCGAATTGGAAAGCTTCCAAGAAAGCTTGATCGAGTTCATCACGATCTGAACACTTACTAATGCCCACACTTGAACCAAGATTAGCTGGTTTTACAAAACATGGATACCCCAATTCTTTTTCAATTTCATCATAAATGTTTTGTTTACTTTGCTCCCACTCATATTTAATGCAGGAAACGTAGTTGACTTGATCCAGACCTGCTTGAGCAAAGATGTTTTTCATAATTACTTTATCCATTCCAGCTGAAGAGGCAAGAACTCCGTTGCCTACATACGGAATATTTAATAACTCAAGGAACCCTTGAACCGTTCCATCTTCTCCATTTGTGCCGTGAAGAAGCGGGAAAATGACATCTAGCGTCTCTTTTCCATCTTCTGTTTGGAATAAAGTTGAAGATAAAGATGCCCCTTGATGCGCATTCGTTCTTTCAAACTTTAATTGGTCTACAGATTGGACATCGTCTTCTAATTGCGAGCCTTTAATCCACTCACCTGTTTCTGTAATATAGATCGGATATATTTCAAATTTTTTATAATCTAACGCTTGGATAACGGCTAATGCTGTTCTTAACGAGACCTGATGTTCCGCCGATTTACCCCCATATAATAAGCCTAATTTTGTTTTCATCGTAAAACCTCCATTTGTCTGTCTTTGCAATCCGCTACTTGTGATGGGTAACGGCCCAACCATCAATCGAGGATTTCATGCCTCCTTGATAGAAATGTCGTTTCACTCCACATTCATCCATTTTACCATTTTATGAAACAGGATAGGGAATGAATATTGTCCTATATCGGGATGATTTCTTACAAAAAAAGAAAGCGCCCACTAAGTCGTTTTCTTCATTCTTAAAGTATGTATTAATATGCCCAATCGAAACCTGTTTGCTTGAATTAATGCTGTAATTCACTGTTCAAAGATTAACAGATTAGACAGAACTTTTGTCGTATTCGATATTTTATTCGGACAAGTTTTTCTCCCTCTTGGTGCTGTCCGTATCAAGCACGTTTTCGGATCAGATCCCTTTACTTCCACTTACTCTATCCAACTCTTCTAATCCAACAAACAAGTAGTCCCCTTATCCGAGACATGTCCCATATCCCCTTCAAGCATGAACTCCATTTCCCCGTGCACGACTTTAACGACCGACAAACTCGTTCCATCAACGGTTGGTTCTGTCCAGAAGTCGTTGATGGGAATTCCTTTAATAACTAAGAACAAGGCCTTAATAAACAAGCCATGGGACACTACTAATATATTCCCCGTCAACTTCCTATTCTTCAGCCGCGCAAGAAAATCCTCAGCCCGTTTATACATATCTATGAAGGTTTCTGCTTCTCCATTCTGATAAAGATGGGGGCTCGTCATAAAACAATCATACTCATCCGGAAACTGCTCTCTAATTTCTGTCTTTGTCAGCCCTTGCCATGGACCCATATCCATTTCCATAATCCACTCATCTCTTTGATACAATAAACCTCTGCTTTCAAGAATAAGTTCAGTCGTTTCGAGAGCTCGCTCACTCGGACTTGAAATCACCCCGGCAAACTCAACAGTCTTCAACCGCTCCCCTAGTAACCGCGCATACTTCCTGCCTTTTTCTGTTAAAGAAGAGTTGTATCTACCCTGAATGCGATCTTCTTGATTCCACTCCGTTTCCCCATGGCGAACAATATATAAACTTAGCACTCTGATTCCCCCCATCAAATTTGCCTGCCGAATTTGCGCCCGGATACAATACCTGAGCTCGCTCGATGAAATATCGTAAAAAATCGCAAGGCTCGCCGGAGGCTTAACTTTATTCAGCTAAGGTTGAACACCCACTGAATTATAAATCCTTTTAGCATTTATCCCTTACCTTTTGAAGTCGAGCACTTCTCCTGAATGAAGTTAAAAGGCAATTTCAATAGAATGATAAAGCTTGCCGCATTTTTCAATAAGAAAAGACTCTAGTTCAGGATGAAAAGCGATTAAAACACAGGTAGATGGACCGGCTGTTTTCATAATATCCACTTCAGTCCTCACGTTATCCCCAATGAGTGAATCATCATCCACCATATTTTTCAACTCATGAAGAATTCCTTTTGAGCCAACTGGCAACAACACGACACCATCCAGCTGACTTAGCTCATAAAAAAGGGAAAGAGGCACCACTTCTTCCGGTGTTTCCAGTACCTCATTCCCGACTAACGGGGAGCCAACGACGGCGAGTTTTATTCCATCCAAGGAAATAGCTCGTTCCCGATAAGACGCCTTTCGTTTCCCCATAACAACGATTCCAAGCGCCGATTGCATTAATGGAAAGTTACTCTCGGTGCTCCCTGTAATCGACACTTCTCTTAAGCCAATCTCTGCGCAGCCTTTTTCAATCCCTGCCATTATCGAACTCCATGCATCATCATGACAAAAATTCTGAATCACAACCGAAAATGGGCTCGCCCCTGCGGCCAAACACTCCATCACCGCCACTTTGAAACCGTAGTAGGAAACGACTTCATATGGAGTTTTAACCGCGTCATGCTCTTTCAAGCCAATTCCTCCGCTATTATCTGCGGCAACGACAAGCATTTCTTGTTCATTAAAGGGTACAAGTGCAACGTCCCGTTTCATCGAATCGCTCCTTAATCAAATTCGCCCCGCCGAATTTGCGCCCGGATTTTGATCGAGCTCACTCGATCAAATACCGTAAAAAATTGCAAGGCTCGCCAGGGCTTAACTTCATTCAACCGAGTTTTAAACCCCTGCTGAATCAGAAAGTATTTTTTTACATTCATCTCTCACTTTTAGAGGCGGGAGACTTCTGCTGAATGAAGTTGAATTTACCTTCGTAAAAACGAATTAACCTTGGTAATAAAACAAGGGCAATCACGGTATTAAACACAGCACCAATGAATAAAGATGGCATCACACCGATATAAAATCCGGTTCCCAATAAAAATAAAAACGGCAATGGGGCTACCACCGTATTTCCAACGATAAAAAGGATGCTGGCTAGTAATCGATGCCCTTTTTTATACAGAATCGCAAACAACCATACGAGAACAGCCATTTCAAATCCTACGATAAAGTGTAACGGTCCCATTGGCATCCCTCCAATAAGAGCGGATAATAAATGACCGATAAAAGCGATCACTGCACCAGGAAGACTTCCCAACATTACACTCCCGATTAATGCAGGAATCATGTCTAATGCAACACTTGACACAACAGCGGGTATTTTAATCGATGCACCCGCTACACATAAGGCGATAAATAAACTAATTAGACTGATTTTCTTTATGTTCACTTTCTGTTCGTTCCTTTCTTGTACGATCTCGAAAAACCGGAGCACTGCGAATATACTCCACATCCTTTACTCCTTGGCGGAAATTCACAACCCTTGCTGTAGCAAAGAAGTAATCTGACAGTCGATTTAAGTATTGCAGGGGTAAAACAGATAAGTTGGTATCCTCTTTCATCAATGTCACGACTAATCTCTCAGCTCTTCTTGTGACCGTTCGTGCAATATGAAGCGTTGCTGCTGCAGGACTTCCCCCTGGTAAAATAAACCGTTCTAATGCTGGTGCTTCCGCAGTATACACATCAATTCGATTTTCTAAATACACAATGGCCTCCTCCGTCAATTTTGGCGTATGTTTTTTCGTAACAGTGGCCAAGTCACCGCCACAATCAAAAAGTTCATGTTGGATTTTTTCCAAATCCTCTAATACATCGCGAAAAAGGCCTGGTTGTAACTGAGTTACTGCCTGACCGACGAAGCCATTTGCTTCGTCTACCGTTCCATAAGCATCAACACGAATATGATCTTTATCAACTCTCCCCCCGATAATACCTGTTTGACCTTTATCTCCAGTACGTGTATAAATTTTCATCCCATTTGCCCCTTTCATTTCAATTGTTTATTTAATCCATACCAAATGACATCAACCCGCTCACAGCTTGATGCCGCAGCTTGGAAAACTCGACCACATACATCCCGCCACTCGCGATCCTCCGACTTTAGCGGAACAATTCCCTTTGTAATATCGGTTCCTATTAAAATAACACTTCTTTTCTCATCAGTGCCTTCCCAATTTTCCAATTGTCTCAAGAGGTCATGCCACTTTTCCTGAACTTCATCACCACTGCTCTCTTGTAACCATTCCTTAACCCACTGTTCAATTCCTTCTAAGACGATATAATTTGTTATCATCCGTTCGAGTTCAATGGGAATTTGATCATGGTTATAGGCACTAAACCATCTGCAATTCCCTTCGGTTAATCGATTATATGCCTTTACCCATTGTGATTTTCCGTTAAAAGCACCGCCCGTAATAAATTGCATCGTTCACCCCTCCTGAAAGCCTCTCTACTAGACCAAACGAGTTCAAATCCATTGCCATGCGGAACATGCCATTCCCAAAAGTCCTTTTCAATCGGTGCCAGTTTCGATAATAAATAGCGAAGTACACCTCCGTGAGTGACAATAGCCAGTGAATCAACCTCATCATCCCTCACCAACTTTGAGACCTTTTCCCAGCCTTTTTCGATCCGCTGTGAAAAATCATAGTAGGATTCTACTCCAGGAACATTTGCTTCAAACTGACCACCAATCCACTCCTCATAGTGCGGGTCACCCGCCAACTCTTCATACCGCTTTCCTTCCCATGGGCCAAAGTTCATTTCGCGCAGTTCTAGAAAAGGAATGAAGTCTTTTCTTGGAAATAAAATTTCAGCTGTTTGTAAACAACGGATTAAATCGCTTGTGACCACGACTTCATATGGATTTGGATTTATTGCTGACAAACTTTCTCTCACATCTTCACAGATCGGTGCATCCGTCCACCCGATATAGGCCCTCTGTTTATTTAGTTCGGTTAACCCATGACGAAATAAAGCCACAACCACACCATCATCCATAATAAGCATTCCACCCCTTCCACTGATGCCCCTAATACATCACCCGTGATACCGCCAAACCAGCGAACGATTTTTCTTGAGATCACGATTAGAAATAATAAAGCTGCCAGAACTAATAGTAAAAAGCCACTCATCGCTTTTGGCCATATCAAAAAAATGGCCAAGCCCATTATGACTACATAGATCGGATAAATCCATAAGGTTCTCCTTGACGCCGCTTCTTTAAACAAAGCACCAAGACCCTCTTCTTTGGCAGATTTCACATTCAACAATAAAATCCCCATCACGATTTTTCCTAAAAACGGAATCAAGATAATAAATAGAAGGGTATACTTACTAGACCGTAAAACAATTTCATATATAAATAGAAACTTTGCACTCAAAAGCACAATAACAGATAGAACGCCAAAGGCACCGATTCTTGAATCTGTCATAATTTCGATTCGTCTCTTTTTATCCCGATAAGAGAAATAGGCATCACTGCAGTCCATCCACCCATCAAGATGAATTCCACCCGTGATGATAATCAGTGCAAACCAGATAAAAAACGCGATAGCTAATGGTGAAAAGGGTGTCCATTGTAACAAAACATAAAGAATCACACTATAAAGGATTCCTTGTAAAAATCCTAGCACTGGAAACATTTTAATCGCCTTATTGATATGCGGACGATCCATCGGCACTTCATAAGGAATTGGAATGCTCGTGAAAAATTGAATACACATCACGAGACCTTTGATCATCTTCATGACTTAAGGTTCTCCCAATCCCAAATCATCCGCTTGATTCTATCCCAATCCAAATGAGCTCCCATCTTCGCAGCTAGTGAATCATAGCGATTTCCCTTAAACCCTTCCGCATCAACGATATCCCTATTGTCTTTATTCCGAAACTCGTCATCGGAAAGGGAATCCTCAGGGTCGATCATATGGTTATGAATATAAGGCAAGACACCAACAACGGGAACCCCTGTCTTGTCCTCAATCCACTCCACCCCATCTTTAAAAAGACTGGAGTCCCCACGAAATTTATTGATGATAATGCCCTTCACTCTCCTGCGTTCCTCCATCGTCATCAATTCTAACGTTCCAACAAGACTGGCAAAAACTCCGCCTCGATCAATATCCGCCGCTAAAATCACAGGTACATCTGCCATTTCTGCAACCTTCATATTCACAAGCTCTCGATCCTTTAGATTCATTTCAACCGGACTCCCGGCACCTTCCAAAACCAAAAGCTCATACTCTTTTTCAAGTTGTTCGATTGCCTTTCCAATAACCTCTAGCCCTTTCTCATAAAAGGATTCCCGATATCCTCTGCCAGACAAAGATTCTACTCGTTTCCCTAATAAAACTACCTCTGAAACCTGGTCTGATTGGGGCTTTAATAAAATCGGGCTCATCCAAACTGTCGCTTCCGTTCGTGCTGCTTCCGCTTGAATCCCTTGGGCAAGCCCAATTTCCGAACCATCCGCCGTCAAATAAATGTGGTTGGACATATTTTGCGACTTAAACGGAGCTACCTTAAGCCCCTCATCGGAAAATAGCCGGCATAAAGCTGTGACAATTAAACTTTTTCCAACATCTGAAGCCGTGCCTTGAATCATTACACCTTTCATCCTGCATCTCCTTTCATTACGATCGGAATCCCCGCCTCCACTAAATAAGCAAGACGTGCTACAGCGACTATTTTTTGATGCAAGTTTCCTAGCAAAGAGCTGTAAACAAAGACAAGATCGTTGGAATGAATCGGCTCATTAACAACTTCATTGCTTACAATAATAAAAGTCTCTACCTTCCGACTAATGGAAATGATCCCGTTCCATATTTTTTCAAAGAGTTCACTTAAATAAGAATGATCTTGCCAACCATCCTCTTCAAAAAACAATTCATTATTCAGCCATGTCGTTAAACAATCAAGCAAAACAACATCTTTTCCACTAAAATTCCCAGCTAGGTCACCAATGGAAGTCGGCTTTTCCCACGTATTCCAAATAAGACTACTTTGTAAGCGATCATCTTGATGAAGACGAATTCTTTGTTTCATTTCCTCATCGGAAGGCTGCATCGCAGCAATGTAATGAAGTTGGCCAAAAGACCCTGTCTTCGAATATTCTCCAGCTAGTTCCTCAGCAAAGCTGCTCTTCCCACTGCGAACCCCACCTGTTATGAAGATGATGGATGAATGCTGCGCCATTCTTGCATCGCCTCCAATAGCTGCTTATTTTCCTCCGTTGTCCGAACGGCAAATCTCAGCCATCTCCCTTCGAGGCCAGGGAAATTGAACGTATGCCGAGGAACGATTCCTTTAGCTAATAAAAACTGGAACAACGGGAACTGATCATCTAGCCCGTGATCTTTTAATAAATAAAAATTTACCTTCGAATCGGTCACTAGGAACCCATTCTTTTTATAAAAGGAAAAGAGATCTTCACGTTGAGAGTCAATAAATTGAATGGTATGTTGGACATATTCTTCTTCCTCTAAACATAGTTCCCCTATCTTCATCGCCATGCTATTCACACTCCAATGGGATTGGAAGGTTGCAAGTGTCTCAATGATTTCGAGACTTGCAATTGCATACCCAAGGCGAAGTCCAGGAATCGCATAGACTTTAGTCATCGACCGGAGTAGTAGTAAATTTGCATTGTCACGAAGCAAAGGAACTAATGATTCGTAATCTTGTACGAAGTCATAAAAGGCTTCATCAACAATAAGATAGCACCCCTGTTTCTGACATTCTTTTAAAATACGCTCGATTAGTCCTCTATTAAAATACAAACCCGTTGGATTATTGGGATTACAGAAAAATACGGCGTCTATATCTGTCACCATATCTGAAAAAGAATCAATGTCCACTTCCCAATCCTTTGATAGATGAAAATAGGTAACCTCACATCCATTCACTTTGCAGACTCTTTCATATTCAGAAAAGGCAGGCTGAACAACCATCACCTTTTTCCCGGCTAACCATCTCCCGATCAGACTGATGAGTTCAGAGCCGCCGTTTCCAATTAAAATTTGCGTTTCATCAATTTCCTCATGATGAGCAAGCTTCTGTTTCAATAAAGTACTGTGTGGATCCGGATAAGTTTCGATCCCTTGGAGTAATTTTCCCCAGTGTTCCTTCACAGAGGCTGGGGGTCCAAATGGATTAATATTCGCACTAAAATCAATGATCTTATCAGGCTGCTCCAGTCCAGCTGCTTGATATAAATAATGTGGATTAGATCCATGTGAGGGCCAAGTCAATCAACACACCTCCAAGCCATAAGAATAGTAAAAACATAAGTACCGTTCGCGTTAAGATTCCATTCATTTTAAGAATATGATTCTTATTGAGAGAACTCACAGGATCCCCCATTAACGCCCGGTTTGACACAATTCCTTTATATGTATTCATACCTCCAAGTTGAACGCCTAAAAGACCCGCAGCACTTGCTTCACACCAGCCGCTATTTGGGCTGGGATGTTTTTTCGCATCCCGAAATAAGATCTCCCAAGCCTGTTTCCGATTACCATCAAAAGGACGATTTGATAACAGCATCATAAACCCAGTTAATCGGCTTGGAATTAAATTCACGACATCATCAAGCCGTGCCGAAGCCCAGCCAAAGTCCGAATAGCGATCATTCTTGTACCCAACCATTGAATCGCAAGTATTGATCGCCCGGTATAGAAGAGCCAACGGGGCTCCCCCTATCCACGCCCAAAATATCGGAGCTGTGACCCCATCACTCGAATTTTCAGCAACCGTTTCAACGGTCCCCCGAACAATTTCACCTTCAGCTAAATGTTCTGTATCTCTGCCGACAATATAAGATAGTTTAAGGCGAGCATACCCGATATCCCCCTTTTCCAATGGAGTATAAACGTCCATCGCTGCGTCTTTTAAACTCTTATGGGCGATTGTTGTTGAAATAAGGATACTCTCTACAACTAGACCTACTAAAAAATGAACCTGATAAGCAGCCACAATAATCAAATAGGAAAGTAATAAGACAGAAGCCAATACGACTGAAATCATCATGACCCCTTTCCATTTCCGGTTAGAACCATGATTCCATTTTTTATCAAGGGTAGAAATAAGCGATCCTATCCATTTGACCGGGTGCGGCCAGGCTGGAGGGTCACCGATCAACCGATCGATTAGAAAAGCAAGCGTAATCGCTAATAGATGTCCAATCATCATAACCCTTCTTTTCTCCGCTTACTTTTCTGTACAGCTTCTTTTGTACATTCGTAAACCCCTTTTCCGATTAGACTCCCTAAAGGAGTGATCGTACCAGCAAACTCAAAGGATTTTCCCTTTTGGGCGGCTGCAATAAGGATGCTATCTGTAGATGTTCCCGTTGCAATCGTCCCAGTTATTGGATCTAAAATCTGCAAATCCTGCAGGACCTTTACCTTTGCCTCTGTCGACGTCATAATACATTGAATGAAAGCTTCTTCAGTTAAATTCCCCTCTACAAACACCCATGTATTAATCGTGCCAGGCTGCGGGTTATCAAAGCTTCGTTCATAACCTTTCGCTGCATCGACCGCATTCCCTACCCCAGCTGTAACTACAATGAGGATGGAGCAGTCGTCTTCCTCATAAACTCTTGATACGACATCCTCCGTTACAACTGCTGTCATCATTCCAACCGTTTGTGATGGATCAAAGCCATTTTCTCTTAAAAAGTTTGCCATTTCCTCACGATGGTTGCTGCAATTATAATCTTTATCCACATGGCGGTTAACAAAAGTATCATGCCAGCCTGTTCCCGATCCGATCACTCCTGAAGACATCGTTCGAAGCGGGCTTGGTGTTTTCAAGACAATATATTCGGATGTAATGTTTAGTTCGGAATCGGTTACTTTTTCATCTTTTCTTAAAAAGGTAGATTCCGGAAGAAGAACCATTTGCGGCGCTGGTACCTTTGGATGCGGATGTTTCTCAATTTTAGTATGATAAACTTCCTCAATGATTTCCTGTTTCAATACTTCATTTGGTGTATTATATCGTTTGACTTTTCCATCCTGAAGAAGCAGTAAACGATCACAGTATAAACCAGCCAAATTTAAATCATGAAAAATCGATACAACCGTCAATGACTTTTCCCTTGTCCACTTTTTCAACAAATCAAGCAATTCCTTTTGATAAGACAAATCAAGGTGGTTCGTTGGTTCATCGAGAAGGAGAATTTCCGGTTCCTGCGCGAGCGCCTGAGCAAGGAAAGCACGTTGTCTTTCCCCGCCGGAAAGCAGCCCAATCGGATGATCTTGGAGGGAAGAGACTCCAGTCCAATTCATGACCTCATTAACAATCGTCTCGTCCTTCTCACTCCATTCTTTGAAAAGCCCCTTTTGATGGGCATACCTGCCTAAAGAAACTGTTTCTTTAACACTGTAAGAAAAGGATTCCGAGCTATGCTGAGAAAGAACCGCGATTATTCTAGCAAGCTGCTTGGTCGAGTACTTTTTTAAAGGCTCCCCATTTAAAAGAATCTCCCCGTCCCTAAAAGGCTGCACCCCGCTCATCATTTTTAATAAGGTCGTTTTTCCGCTTCCATTTGGGCCGATAATCCCAAAAAGTTCTCCTTTATGGATCTCAATTGAAACGTCTGAAAGAATATTTTCCTCTCCATATCCCCCATGTAAATGTTGGATTTCAAGCATGTTCATCTCCTTCTTTCCTTCTTTTTCCGGGCAATCAATATCGCCGCAAATACGGGTGCGCCGACCAACGAAGTAATTACTCCAATTGGCAGCTCAGTCGGTGAAATAATTGTTCTTGCGATTAAATCAGCTAACATCAAGAATCCACTTCCTGTTAGCAGAGACAAAGGCAATAAATGTTTATGGTCAGGCCCCCATAAAATTCGAGTTAAGTGGGGGATGACTAAACCGACGAAACCAATTGTACCCGAAACAGCTACAGCCGCGCCTGTTAAAATCGAGCCTGCTGTTAAGACAAACATTTTGCGCCTTTGAACATTGACCCCTAAATGCTGGGCTCGCTCCTCTCCAAATGACATGGCATTTAGTTCATTGACATTCACCAATAAAAGAATAGAACCAATAATGAAGAATGGCAGAATGATTTTGATATATGACCAGCCTCTCATCGACACACTGCCAAGCAGCCAACTAATAATATGCCGAAGTTCATCACCAGTTAATGCAATCATTAACGAAATAAAAGCCCCTAAAAATGAACTGAAAATAATTCCTGTTAAAATAATCGTTTCTACCTTCATCGAACGTTCGATTTTTTGGGCAAAGAAGAGAACCAAAAGAATCGTAAAAAACGAAAAGAGGATGCTTAAAAATGGCAATGTAAAAGCTCCGATAATAGGCAGCGAAATATTGAAAAAGAGGGTTAACACTGCACCTACTGATGCACCTGATGAAATACCAAGCGTATAAGGGTCAGCGAGAGGATTTCTTAATAAACCTTGAAAGGCGGCTCCTGCAACCGCAAGAGACGCCCCTACTAAACCTGCCAATATGACTCGCGGCAGCCGAATATCCATCACAATATTTATGTACATCGGATCAATATGACTCGTGGAATAACGGAAAACTACGGCACCTAGAATTTGAACAATATCAAAAACCGGTACACGAACCGTACCGATTGAGATCGAAATCAGCATAGAGCCTAGAAAAAAGGCTCCTGCTAATAGATATGCAAACCACTTATTCGTTAAAAAGATCTGGGTATACCGCTTTTGCAAGTTCCTCTACTCCTTCAACAAGACGAGGGCCAGGACGGGTTACTGTGTCTGAATTAACATCAACCACTTGCTCATTTTTAATTGCATTCATATCCTGCCAGCCTTCACGACTTAAGACTTGTTGTACTGCATTTTCAACATAGTCACCATATGTTAGCACGATCACATCAGGGTTGGCTGCGATCACAGCTTCTTGATCCAATTGTGGCCAACCAGATTCTGTCACTATATTTTCTGCATTAACCATTGTTAGCATTTCATCCATAATCGAATCTTTTCCTACCGTAAAGTGAGCTGGGTCAATTTCAATATATACGTTTTTCTTATCCTTTATTTCCGCAACTTTTTCTTGAATTTCTTCTACCTTTGTTCTCATGTTTGAAACGAGCTTTTCTGCTTCTTCTGCTGCACCTGTTGCTTTCCCAATCACTTCAATTGAATCATACACCTCAGAGAAAGTATCCGCATCCTGAACTGTAAAAACGGTAATCCCAGCACCTCTTAATTGTTGAATTCCTTCTTCCGATAAGCCCATCGCTGATCCATGTCCAAGAACAAGATCCGGCTGTAATGAAATAATTTTCTCCACATTAAATTCCATGTCGCCTACCGTTTCTTTCCCCTTTACTTCCTCTGGATACGTATCATTATCGGTAACTCCCACAATCTTATCGCCAAGTCCTAACTCAAAAGCGATCTCCGTATTACTCGGTATCAACGAAACAATCCGCTCCGGCTTGCTCTCAATAACAACTTCTTCACCCGTTGCGTCTTTTATCGTAACCGGAAAACTAGTTGATTCCGGTTGCTCCGTTCCTGCCCCTTGATTGTTATCGTTCTTTTCTGTTTCATTATTTGCTGTACCGCATCCGACTAAAACTCCAATCGAAAGCAACAGGATAAACAATAATGCATGAACCTTTTTCAAATTGATCTCCCCTTTTTCTAATTATTAATTACTTACTTTTATACCTTTATTAAAATGGCTTTAATGCTAGTGTTGCCTCAAAATTAGCCGTTAACAGAGCCATAAAAACAAAAAAGCATCTCTATGAGTTAAGAGATGCAGAAAGACCGTTGTTTACTAGCCGTTCATACACCTTCCTATCCTCGTAGGTTTGTGTTGGTGCAGAAAAACTAGGCAGGTCTCCTGGCTCTTGGTCATCGTTCCCCGCTCCTTCCCGTACAGATTGTACAGTGGATGTGCAGGTTACTCGCAATTACAGTGGCGGGACCGCGTTGGATTTTCACCAACTTCCCTATTAAGTCTTAAAAAAACAGAAAAGCCGAAATGCTAAAGATCTTTCTTCTTTTCCAAAGACACCTAATTTTTTCGTATGAAATTTTCCGTTCATTGTTCACATTATAGCATGTTATGCTAAATTGGGAAGATTTTCTCCAAAACAACTCTAAATTTGTCGAATTAATTAGAGCGCATCTTCCACTCCCGCGACTTTTTATCAAAAATCAACTTAGCATCACAAGCTCGTTTTCGACTCTTTTCGTACTCCTCGTGCATGTCATCCATATTGGAAAAGTCACCGATCACCCACATTGGAATCTCAACTTGATTACGGCTCTGGGCAATTTCTTTCAGGGATAGGACCATCCCTTCACTCATGTATCCCTTTAACGAGAGTAAAAGGTGCTGATCAACAGAAGGATAGACCTTTTTCTTCATTAGACTTAAAAGACCTTTCCCAGGTTTGATGACATCCAGTTTCATCGGAATCATTTCACCAAGCAAATGATAGAAATCATTTAAATTACGATAATACGTTTTATTAAGCCACCCGTCATCAATAGCTAGATAAGTAAACCGATTTCCCAAATAATTATAAAATGGGGCACGCAGCGGTTCCTTCATATGGCCGAGATAAAGCAGTTCGGCTAATACCTGTCCAGAAACTTCATCCAATCCTTCCATTTCCTCAAAGTCAATCCAACAAAAATCACCATATCGGGATACGTCTTCCCCTGCTAATTTCATTACCCGTTTCCGAGGAATATAATCAAGTAATGTGTGTAAATTAACATCAGCATCATCAAAACGATGTTTAAGCAAAAGCATATGATTGATCGAGTCATACAACGCTCGGACAAACTCACTAAAGTCAATCCCTGATGATAAAACATACCGGTTTCTTTCATTTAAATGGACGTAAATAACACCTTGTTTCCGATTCCTTTTCAACGACGAGACCCCCGAACAAATGTTAAAAGCAGACTATAGTCACAATATCTTGATTATATAATAGCAGATTATAGAGAAAATATCTTATATATAAACACCTTGTAATCATTCTGTATGGATTGTAATAAAACAGATTACCTTTTATTTCTTCTACCCTTCCCCTTTTCATTAAACAGACATATTTTATAATATCGTACTACACTTTTTCACAACCTTTGAAAACTTTCGTTTCAAAATAATTATTTTTTCATTATAATAAGCGTTGGAGCTCTGCACTTAAATAGATAGATAATACCTTTTCCTGCGGAAGGAGAGTGAGAAGTATGATTCAAAACTTAACCGAGGATCAAATCACACTTCAAATCATTAAAGCTTTAAAAGAAAATAAACAAAAAGACTTGGATGCCATATTAGAAGAATTGCATCCGTATGACATTGCTCAAATCTATAAAGGTCTGCCGGAAAAGCACCGCATCCGCTTTCTCATTCATTTGAAGATTAATGTCCTTGCCGACTTTATCCAAGAATTAAATCGAGAAGAGCAATTTGATGTCTTAAATCGTCTTGGAATTGACCGGAAAAATAAAGTTCTCGATGAAATGGATAATGATGACTTAGCTTCCCTCTTGGATGAACTATCGCCTGAAAAGATGGAAGCCCTATTATCAGGAATGAAAAAGGAAGAGTCGCAAATTGTTCAGGATATCATTAACTATCCTCCTGAAACATCCGGACGGTTGATGACAAACCGCTTTGTCTGGATTCGGGACTACTATACAGTTAAAGATGCTGTAGGAAAACTAAAAAGCTTTGCAGAATTTGCCGAAACAATTAACTACTTGTATGTCGTCGACCAACATCGAAAACTCGTGGGGGTTGTCTCCTATCGTGACTTACTTTTAGCCGATGCCGAGGTGCGGATTCATAGCATTATGTATGAACGGGTTATTGCAGTTCCTGATTCAGCCGACCAAGAAGAAGTCGCTCGACTAATTGGACGCTATGACTTCCTGGCAATTCCTGTTGTTAATGAAGAAAATGTGTTAGTCGGTATTGTAACGATCGATGATATTATTGACGTCGTCATCCAAGAAGCAAATGAAGACATTGAAAAATTATCTGCATCTGGTAAATCCATTGATTTTGATACGAAAGCGTTTGTAGCTTCCTATCGACGGCTTCCTTGGCTGATTTTACTCTTATTTATTGGACTCATCTCAGGCAGTATTATTAGCAACTATGAACAAACCTTGCAGAAAGTGGTCGCTCTTACTTATTTCATGCCGATGATTTCAGGGATGACAGGAAACACCGGAACCCAATCATTAGCTGTTGTCGTACGAGGGCTCGCAACAGATGACCTAGATAAAAAGGCAATTTTCCGAGTAATTATGAGGGAATTTAAAGTCGGACTGATGATTGGGTTAACGTGCGGAATTTTAATTTCCATTATTGCCTACGTTTGGCAAGGAAATGCGATTCTCGGTTTAGTCGTAGGTGCCTCGCTTTTCCTTACTTTGATCATTGGTACGTTAGCAGGAACGATCATCCCTGTATGTCTCTATAAAGTGAAGATTGACCCTGCAGTTGCATCAGGACCGTTAATTACAACATTAAATGATATTTTCTCCTTAATAATTTACTTTGGCATTGCCACTGCTTTTATTTATTATTTAATTTAAAGGCACAAATCTGTTTGTGTCTTTTTTCTGCGGAAAAATTGGTTACCGATAAATTGAAACCTTAGTAGCAGTTAGAACGTTAAATATATTGTCGAAAGTGAAATTCTCTGCTAGTCTGTTAATAGATTCGAAATATTGTTACTTTAACCTTGAGTGAAAATAGGTGAACATTCATGGATTATAAAAAGAAAGTGGCCGAAAGGTTCGATTGGTCTTTAACTCTCTTATTATTTTTATTTTTTCTAGTTAGCTGTATAGCCATTTACAGTGGTCAAGCGTCAGGTCAGTATGGTGAAACCAATTTCTTAATCCAACAAATTTTTTGGTATGCGGTAGGTGCGGGAATCATCGCAGTCGTAATGTACTTTGACAGTGATCAGCTCAAAAGACTCACTTGGTTTATTTATGGGTTTGGAATTTTATTATTATTCATATTAGCTGTTGCACCGATAACTCCTATCACTCCAAGAATAAATGGGGCACAAAGCTGGTTCCAACTTCCATTCGGTTCAATTCAACCGTCCGAGTTTATGAAGGTTTTTCTCATCATTGCCTTAAGCAGGACGGTTCAAAGTCACAATGAAAAGACTTTAACGAGAACGATAAATACTGATTTTAAGTTACTTTTTAAAATTGGACTCGTTACAGGGGTTCCCATTCTTCTTGTAATGATGCAGCCTGACTTAGGAACGTCGCTTGTTATGCTCGCCATTATGACTGGGGTAATCTTCGCTTCAGGAATTTCGTGGAAGATCATTACAGCCATTTATGGATTTGGAATTACCCTTATGGGGATCATTTTGTACTTTGTTTTATGGGCACCACAAATTTTAGAGAAATATTTAAATGTAAAACCTTATCAGTTTGACCGTATTTATTCTTGGATTGATCCGAATAATAATGCGGGAGGTTACCATTTATCCAACTCATTAAAAGCAATTGGCTCAGGTCAATTACTAGGAAAAGGGTTTGGAGATCGAAAAGTGTATATCCCAGAAAGTCACACGGATTTTATTTTTAGTGTTATCGGCGAGGAATACGGCTTCTTAGGGGGAAGCATTGTCGTCGGTTTGTTTTTCCTCCTTATTTATCATCTAACAAAAACAGCTTTAGAAACAACCGATCCATTTAATACGTATATTTGTGTCGGTATTATTTGTATGATCACGTTTCACGTTTTTCAAAATATCGGGATGACCATTCAAGTATTACCGATCACCGGGATTCCACTCCCTTTTATTAGCTACGGAGGAAGTTCATTAATGGGAAATATGTTCGCAATGGGACTGATATACAGCATTCATTATCATCATCGAAGCTATATGTTCTCATCAAACGAAACTTATAACGAGACAAATGTACGCGAACACAACTACTAATCAAACATTTGTTTAACCTCATCAAAGAGTCTATTTCAAAACATTGCTTTTGAAATAGACTCTTTTTTAGTTATCCATCTGTTATAGACTGATGGCGAATTTAAGATGAATACCTCTACTTTTAAATTATAATAATAATTTAATTAAAATAATTATTATTTAGTATTGATTTTTAAAAACTATTTGTTATAATAAATATATAAGATATCAAGGAGGAATGATTGATAATGACCGTACAAACTAAAACCATTCAATCGGAGTTAAATTTACAAATTGCTAACTGGAGC
Organism: uncultured Bacillaceae bacterium; assembly: GCA_963787345.1. Taxonomy (GTDB): domain Bacteria; phylum Bacillota; class Bacilli; order Bacillales; family Cytobacillaceae; genus Bacillus_BD. The sequence continues at coordinate 54,861 of CAWBCW010000036.1, forward strand.
GTTCTTTATACAAAGCTACATCGCTTCCACTGGTATGTAAAAGGTCCTGCATTCTTCACATTACACGCTAAATTTGAAGAGCTTTATGATGAAGCAGCACTTGTTGTAGACGAAGCAGCTGAACGTTTACTTGCTATTGGCGGTCAACCTGTTGCTACATTGAAAGAATACTTAGAAACAGCAACGATCGAAGAATCAGCCCATGAAACTAAAGCGGCTGAAATGGTTGCAACTCTTGTTAAAGATTACAATGCCATTAAAGAAAGCTTAAATAAATTAGCAAAAGTGGCTGACGCTGAAGATGATACGATCACAAACGATTTTGCTATTGGCCTAATTGAGAAAATCGATACGCATGTTTGGATGCTTAGCGCTTTTTTAGAAGCTTAAGGTTTTGGGAATTATTCCCTCTATATAGTTTACCGAAAAACAAGAAAAGAATATGTGAGCTAAGTCACATATTCTTTTCTTCTTGTTTTTTTATGACATTGGTCCTTCCAGCAATCCAGAATCAGGAAGTAAAGAGGAAAGTGGCACAATATTTGCCTGTTTTTGATATTCAGGGATATAACTTTTTAAAGCAGTGACTACTTTATCACCCGTTAGCCCCACATGGCCAATGGCAATCAAAAACTGTTCACTATCACCCAGTTCTTTTATTAAATTGGATGCCTGCTTGTTGATGTGTCTATCCGTGTATACATGATCAAAAAACATATTGTTTTCTAAATAAGGGACGGATAATTCTTTGGCAAGTTTAGGTATGACACTTTTCCCCGTTGTTTTACTATCAAGATAAAACAATCCCTTTTCTTTACAAACCTCCAGCACAACCCTCATGATTCTTTCATCTTCCGTTACTTTCGATCCCATATGATGGTTCATGCCAACCGCATAAGGGATATCCTCAATCGCACGGGTTACCCCTTTCCTTATTTCGTCATCACTCATATCTGTTGTAATCGCACCGGGTCCAAGCCAACTCTTCTTGCCTTTTTTCGGTTCCATCGGCAAATGGACAATCACTTCATGGCCTTTTTCATGAGCTAATTTTGCGTCTCTTTCAGTTGTTGATAAAAAAGGCATAATCGCTGCCGTGATCGGAATAGGAAGATTCAACATCTCCTCGGTTGCTTTCATATTGTTGCCGAAATCATCAATGACAATGGCAATTTCCTTTTTGTCCGGCTCTTTCGTTTCCTCTGACAGGACCGTATTTGGGAACACAAAGCAAATTAGAAGAATAGACGTCATTAGAACTCTCATAACAAAACAGCTCCTTTTTTTCTTATTAAGGTGTCTCAAATATAAGTTTATTAGTCGCAGAAGTTGAAAGCCTGCCGGGTTACTTTTCCATAAAACGAAACTAGGTTTAATTAATGGATATTCCGGTTCAATTCCTCTCCATTTTGGGATTTCTCCTCAAAATCTTCTTAAGAACAGTCCACTTTTTTATAAAAACGTCAAAAAAGAGGAGCCTTTGGCCCCTCTTCTCTTAATTTCGATGCATTTTAAACTTTAAATAAAGCTCGTTATAATAGGCAAGCATTTCTTTCCCTAGATCCTCATACACTTCAAGCTTTTCGGTTAGCTCTTCTGGTGGATAAAATCGTTCATCGTTCACTACCTCTTCGTCCAACAGCTCCAGCGCTGCTAGATTTGGAGTTGAGTAACTAACATAATCTGTATTTTGTGCCGCGTTTTCAGGGTCTAACATAAAATTAATAAACTTGTGTGCCCCCTCTACATTCTTCGCGGTTTTCGGGATGACCATATTATCGAACCAAAGATTGGAGCCTTCCTCTGGAACAACATAATCCAATTTATCATTTTCCCACATGATATCAGCGGCATCTCCTGACCATACAACGCCGATCGCAGCTTCTTCATTGGCCATCAACAGTTTAATTTCATCGCCGACAATCGCTTTTAAGTTAGGAGTTAACGTGTCCAACTTAGCCTTCGCTTCAAGTAAATGATCTTTATTTTTATCATTTAGAGAATAATAAAGACTATTTAAGCCAATTCCAATCACTTCACGGGCACCGTCTACCATTAAAATGTCATTTTTCAATGCTGGATTCCATAAATCGTTCCACCCCTTTAACTCAATATCCCCGAGCAATTCTGGATTAAAGACAATTCCGACTGTACCCCAGAAATAAGGTATGGAATAGTGATTCCCAGGATCAAATGACAGATCCATAAATCGTGGGTCAATATGTGTTAAATTCGGTAGCTTCGAGTGATCGAGGGAAATCAATAAATCCTCATCAATCATTTTTTCAATCATGTATTCTGACGGAACCGCGACATCATAAGTCGTGCCACCTTGTTGGATTTTCGTTAGCATTGACTCATTAGAATCAAAGGTTTCATAAACTACTTTTATTCCAGTTTCCTCTTCAAATTTATCAATTAAGTCTTCATCAATATAATCTCCCCAGTTAAAAACCGTGAGTGTATTTCCTGATGAATAGCCTTCTGAAGAATTTAACCGGTTAACCCAAAACACAAATAACAAGGATACGATGATAATGAAGGTAAACGCCTGAATGAGTTTTTTCATTTTTTTCGTACCCCCATTCTAGATGAGCGTTTATAACGTTGATTCATAAAATAATAACCAATGACAAGCAACATCGTAAATAAAAATAACAATGTCGACAATGCATTAATTTCTAATGAAACTCCTCTTCTTGCCATTGAATAGATCTCAACAGATAAAGTCGTAAATCCATTTCCCGTTACAAAGAATGTGACCGCAAAGTCGTCCAATGAATAAGTTAAAGCCATGAAGAAGCCAGCAAAAATTCCAGGATTAATGTAAGGAATCATTACTTTTGTTAATACATCCCAGCGGCTTGCCCCTAAATCCCGGGCCGCATCAATAAGACTCGAACTCATTTCCTGTATTTTTGGCAGTACCATAATCACGACAATTGGAACACTAAAAGCAATATGTGACAGTAAAACAGAGGTAAAGCCTAATTTAATTCCCAACATCGTAAACGTAATTAAAAACGAAGCACCGATAATAACGTCAGGACTGACAATTAAGACATTATTTAACGATAATAATGTGTTTTTTGCTTGTCTTCTTTTTACATAAGAAATTCCGAGTGCCCCAATCACTCCGATGATCGTTGAAATCACTGCAGATAATAAGGCAATAATAATCGTATTAAGCACGATAATTAACATTCTCGTATTCCCGAATAACTCCTTATACCAATCCAATGTGAACCCTTCAAAATCAAACATCGTCCCGCCACTATTAAACGAGTAAAAAATTAGGTAAAAGATCGGTGCATAGAGGATGAAAAAGACAAGAATTAGATAGAGCGTTGAAAACTTAAGCTTCAAATTCTTCCCCTCCTTTTATTACCCGTTATCATCATAATGATGAACATGGCAATAATCAGGAATACAGCAATCACAGCCCCCATCCCCCAGTTCTGGGTAACGAGAAAATGCTGTTCAATCGCCGTCCCTAAAGTGATTACTCGATTCCCTGCAATCAATCTTGTTAACATGAACAGAGATAGAGCTGGGATAAAGACAACTTGACACCCCGACTTGACCCCATCCAATGTTAACGGAAAAACTACCCGACGGAATGTCGTCCATTTGGATGCTCCTAAGTCAAAGGAGGCATCGGTTAACGTCGGATTTAATTTATCCAATGAATTAAAAATCGGTAAAATCATAAATGGAATAAAGACATACACAGATACAAACACGAAACTAAAATCAGTAAACAAGATCTGCTTTGTGCCAACCCCAATCGTTTCAAGAAAGGCATTTGCAATCCCATACGTACCAAAAATCCCAAGGAATGCATAAGCTTTTAAAAGCAAGTTAATCCAAGATGGTAAAATAATTAGCAATAACCAAAGCTGCTTATGTTTTGTTTTTGTTAAAAAATAAGCCGTTGGATAACCGATTAAAAGCGAGAAGGCTGTTATTAAAAAGGCATACCAAAACGAACTAATCGTCATTTGTAGATAAACAGGCGTGAAAAAATTAACATAATTGGATAACGTAAAATTTCCATGAATATCTAAAAAAGAGTAATAAATAACGAGTAGAATCGGTGCAACAACAAACAAGGCGATCCAAAGCATATATGGAACAAGGTATAGGTTCCGTGTTTGCTGATTATTCATGATCATCACCATATGCTTCAAGTCGTTTATCAAACTCTTCTTCGGTTTCACCAAGCCTCATCACATGGATCGCCTCTTGTTCAAAGTCTAAGCCAATTTTGTCACCGACTTTTACCCTTTTTGTTGAATGGACAAGCCACTCGTTTTCATCTTCGTCAAAACAGCAAATTTCATAATGAACCCCACGGAAAAGCAGTGAATCGACGCGAGCAATGAACTTCCCTTTTTCTGCTGTCGTAATTTCTAAATCCTCCGGCCGAATCACAATTTCAACCTTTTCATTTCGATTGAACCCTTGGTCGACACAATCGAACTCTCTGCCAACAAACTCGACAAGAAAATCCTCTTTCATAATGCCGGAAACAATATTGGACTCGCCAATAAAGTCTGCCACAAATCGATTGATTGGTTCATCGTAAATATCTGTTGGTGTCCCGCTTTGCTCAACTTTCCCATTATTTATGACGAAAATTTCATCTGACATCGCAAGTGCTTCTTCCTGATCATGAGTAACAAAAATAAATGTGATACCGAGGCGTCGCTGAAGCTCTTTCAATTCATATTGCATTTCAGTACGCAGCTTTAAATCAAGAGCTGATAACGGCTCATCGAGAAGAATCACTTCAGGTTCATTGACAATCGCACGGGCAATGGCTACCCTTTGCCTTTGACCGCCAGACATCTCACTAATTTCTCTATTTTCAAAACCTGCTAGGTTAACAAATTTTAAGGCTTCTTTCACTTTTTCATTAACCAATTTCTCGTTCATTTTTTTAATTCTCAAGCCAAAAGCTACATTTTCAAAGACATTTAAATGCGGAAATAATGCATAATCCTGAAAAACGGTATTCACTTGACGTTTATTGGCTGGAACGTGATTGACTAATTTATCATTAATAAATATTTTTCCTTCTGTAGGTTGAATAAAACCCGCAATGAGTCGTAGAATAGTTGTTTTCCCACATCCAGACGGCCCAAGTAAGGTATAAAATTTCCCCCGCTCTATTTCAAAACTAACATTATTTAAAATAGCGGGATCCTGATCATATTGTTTTGTGACATTTTCAAAGCGAATGATTGTATTTTCTTCCAATCTTTACTCCTCCCAATATAAAAATTTTTACCCTAAGAATTGACCCAATCTTATAATGCTTAATGTGGTAAAACCACACGTTCTTAAGTGTACAATTATTAAAGAGAAAGTTAAATACAAAGATTTAAAAATATCCTGATATAACGGTTTTTCCCCTCGGCTTTTTTATCGCCGAAAATAATCAGCCTTGAATATTTTTTTGACAAAAGAACATACTGTATATAAATGCTATATCTCTACAACAAACAATAAGTCCTTAGTCTGAATTTCCAAATAATGTTTGACAATTTTGTGAACTTTCTGAATAATAGAGATACAAATATGATTTATATAGGAGGTTGTCCATAAATGAACTCGCATGGGAAAATTATTTTTATAACAAAGCTTAGTGCACTTCTTCTATTCTTTATTGGAGCGATCATATTGCTCTATGGCATTACAGCCAACTATAGTTCAATTATTGGAATTGGAATTGGCGTAGAATTGGGGGCCATCTTCATCGTTCTTCTTGGAATGTTCTTTGTGGCAACAGAGGAAATGGTTGAAACAACATTCAAAGGCGTTGTAACCACATCAAATAGAAAAGAAAAACAACCTCATTTGCATTTAATTAAGAGATAAAATGCCTTTTGTTCTTCATCTATCAGACCACCGACATAACCTTCAAAGAATTTTTTCATTATCCATCATATTTTTGACAATTTTGTGAACACTCTTGAATAGTATATTCTATAGGGGGAATGACGAATATGAATCCATTTATTAAAATGATAACAGCCACTAAAACAGCTGGTGCGATTATTCTCACAATTGGAATTGCTATTTTTCTATACGGAATGATTGTAAGCGATTACGTATTTGTTACTGGAATTGGTGTCGGAGCTGTTATGGGGGCAGTCTTTATCTTCTTAATCGGTATGTTCCTTATTGCAGCAGAAGAAATGATAATTAAAGGGAAAAAGTAAAGAGAGCGTCCTTCGACGCTCTCTCTTGTCTTTATTACATATCCCAAAGGAAAATCAATAGTGTACCTAAAATTGTAACTAAAGCCGCAAACATCATAAAAGCAACTTTACCGAAAATAAATCCTTTATCCTCAGTTTCGCCAGCATGCATGAATACAACAAATTGTAGAAATGCCTGAACAAAAGCAGTAATAAGTAAAATCGCCATACCTGTATTAAAAGACAGGTCGAAGAAATATACCGATAAAGCAATAACAGTCAAAAGGAGTGAAGCAACATAACCATTTATCTGTTTGGCTGGAAATAATTCTTTCATTCTTACATCATTCCTTTCAAGTAGACGAAGCTGAAGATGAAAATCCAAACTACATCTAGGAAATGCCAGTAAAGCGAGAAAATGAATGATTTATTCGTCGTTCTAGGAGTCAAACCTTCTTTTTTCACTTGAATCATAATCATAACGCCCCAGAACAAACCAAATGTAACGTGGGCACCATGAGTTGCTAATGTTGACAGCAAAATTGCTGTAAAGGCACTTACTTGAAGCCCTGCACCTACATTTACATAATGAACAAATTCATAAATCTCAACACCTAAGAATGCCAAACCTAATACAAGTGTAATTCCAAAGAATGTCATCATCGCTTTCTTGTTGCCAAGACGCATTGCATGAATAGCAAGACCGATGACAAAACTACTCGTTAACAGGAGAAATGTTTCAATTAGAATTGGCGTGATTTCAAAAATTTCCGCTCCAGTTGGTCCATTTCCAGTTCGATGTTCTAACGTAAAATAACATGTAAATAGTGTTGCAAATAGCATGATTTCACACGCAAGGAACACCCAAAAACCAAATATATTTATATCATTTTGTTTTGTACTATATTCTAATGGGAGCGAGTGATCCGTTTTCATCAGTTAGCACCTCGCAATTTCGTTTCAGTTTCTTCAATTTCTTTAACAGAAATATGATGTCCATCGTCTTTTTCAAATGAACGGATTGCCATAACTGTAAAGAAAGCTATCGTACTGATAATGACTAATGGCCATATCGCAAAGACGAACGAGAATCCCCATACAAAGAAGATTGCGCCAAAAATGAATGGTGCTCCACTGCTATTAGGCATATGAATCTCTTTATACTTTCCTGGGAATAGTTCATGACCCTTTTTCTTCATATCCCATAACGGCTGTCTTGATGCAACCTGTGGTTCAATCGCAAAGTTATATGATGGAACTGGTGTATGTGTTGCCCACTCAAGTGTACGAGCATCCCATGGATCTGACCCAATGTTCCTTGGTGAGTAACGAATACTGTAATAAACATTGTAAACAATAAGCGCAAATCCAATTGCCATAATTCCTGCACCGACGAACGAAAGCATATTCAACGGACCAAAGCCAGTTGATTCAGAATACGTATACATACGACGCGCTTGACCATCTAGTCCCGTGATATACATCGGGAAGAAGGACAATACGAAACCAATTGATAATAACCAAAATGTCCATTTTCCAATTTTTTCATTTAACATGAAACCAAACATTTTTGGCCAGTAATACGTTAAACCAGCTAGCATCGCAAAAACAACCCCTGGGATAATCGTATTATGGAAGTGAGCTACTAGGAACATCGTGTTATGGTACTGGTAGTCAGCTGCTGACATCGCAAGCATAACCCCTGTTACCCCACCAATTGTAAATAACGGAATAAATCCTACTGTGTATAACATTGGAACAGCTAAGCGGATTTTCCCTTTCCACATTGTGAGTAACCAGTTAAATATTTTAACCCCTGTCGGTACTGCAATCGCCATTGTTGTGATCGAGAAGAAGCTGTTTGCAAGTGCTCCTTGACCCATTGTAAAGAAGTGATGCGCCCAAACAATTAGGGACAAGACTGAGATAATTACAACAGAACCAACCATTGATTTATAGCCATATAAGTTACGTCCTGAGAATGTTTGAACAATCTCACTGTATAATCCAAATGCTGGTAGGATTAAGATATATACTTCAGGGTGTCCCCAAACCCAGAAAAGGTTGGCCCAAAGCATGTCCATACCGCCATTTGTTGTTGTAAAGAAGTTTGTTCCGAATAAACGGTCCATCGTTCCCATTCCTAAAGCAATCGCAAAGATCGGGAATACTGTTACAATAATTAAGTTTGTAACGAAAGACGTCCAAGTGAACATTGGCATTCTCATCAATGTCATACCAGGTGCTCTCATTTTAATAATCGTTGTGATCATATTAATACCTGTCAATAAAGTACCAAGACCTGCAATCTGAATTGCCAACATATAATAGTTCGTTCCAACAGATGTACTAAAATCATTACCCGCTAATGGGAAGTATGAAGTCCAACCTGCATCTGGTGAACCACCGATAACGAACGAAATATTAAATAACATTGCACCCATGAAGAATAACCAGAAACTAATCGCATTCAAACGTGGAAACGCAACGTCACGCGCTCCGATTTGTAATGGAATCAAATAGTTCATAAAAGCCATAATGAATGGCATAGCCATGAATATAATCATGACAACCCCGTGAGTGGTAAAAATTTCATTATAGTGCTGTGCGTCTAAAAGTTTTGCCTCAGGCGCTGAAAGCTGTGCACGCAACATAATTGCGTCAACACCGCCACGGAATAACATTAGTAAAGCAGAAAGCAAATACATAATCCCGATACGCTTATGGTCAACTGTCGTTAACCACTCACGCCATAGGTAACCCCATTTTTTAAAATAGGTTAAACCTGCGACAATCGCAATCATTGTTAAACCAATGGCGACCATCGATGCATAAATCGCAGGACTTGGATGTGGTACGGCAAATCGTTCAAAGAACTCCATCCTTTAAGAACTCCTTTCGAGAGAAAATTATCAATCTATTTTTCGAGCGTAATTTAAGAATTAATGATTACTATGATCTGTAGGATCATCAGTCACATGTTCCTCATCTGTAACGTTACTATGAGCGCTATGTGGTTCTGGTGCTGGTGAAAAGTCTAAATGTGTACCTGTAAATGTCATTTGTCCAAGATGGCCTGGCTCTAATAACTCTTCAAACTTTTCTTCTGTTAAAGGTTTGGCTGTTTCGTGTACTTCCTCAACCCATTCATCAAAATCAGCTTGAGTCATAGCCGTAACGTTAAACGTATTTTCCGCAAACCCTTTACCACTAAAGTTAGCATTACGACCCACCATTTCACCCGGATTATCTGCTGCTAAGTGAAGGGTTGTAAGCATGTCTGCCATCGCATACTTTTGTCCACCTAATTGTGGAATCCAGAAACTTGTGATTGGTCCATATGAATATAATCTAAATTCAAGCGGACGGCCTGCCGGAATATAAAGATAGTTTACTGTTTCAACGTTCTCTTCCGGATAACTGAAATGCCATTTCCAGTCAGAAGATGATGCATAAATGACTAACGGTTCTTGATCTGCATATTTTGTAGGTGTTGCTTCGACGATGTAGTTACTTTGTACAGATACGAAAGATAAATATATAACGATTAAAATTGGGATACCGAATAAAACAACTTCAAGCCAAGGATGCCCCTCAATTTCAGGCGGTTCATAATCCGGACTTTGTTTTGAAGCACGATACTTAATTAAAATAATGATTAGAGCAATAAATACAGCAATGACAACAAACGACATAATTCCAATCGAAATCATAATGTCGTGAGCTTGCCTTTCAGCCTGCGGACCCTTAGGATCTAATACTAGCAATGGTTCACAACCTGAAAGTATGGTGGCGATCGTTATTAACACCATGAGGAAAGCCCCTTTTAACTTCATAAGAATACCCCTTTCCTTAAGTATACTAATATAGTTTCTTGGTTATATTGAAAGCAATACTACAATGATGATTTAAACTAGATGACTTGCTTCATAGAAAAGTTCACAATTTGTTCAAATATTATTCAAATATTAGTCACAAATTAACATTCTCAGGTGTCAACTGATTTAAATTATCACTACATCCATGATGATAACATAGTTTTCAGTAGAGAGTTGTTACAAATTTGTGAATAATAATTGACCAGTATTTATTTTCCGATTTTTCAGTAAAGTAAACCACTGTTTCTATTAAACATCTTAACTTTTATTTTGCAAACCTTTTCAGTTTCAATTCTTTTATAACTTCGAAAATATATTAATATACGTTTTTCCACTTTATACTCATTAAAACAGAAATTTTAAAAAAATGGAAATAAAAAGATTCACAAACTTTTAACAATTTAACAATAAATTTTTTATAAAACAAAAAGGCAAACCTGGAATAATCCAGACTCACCTTCTTTTCAGACAAATTTCAACATTATGGGATAATTGCGATATAAATCATTGAACGAACAGCCCTTTATCGTTTGAAACCCTGTTTTATTAATTTCCGATGACGCAAGAGCATTCTTAAATAGGAAATAAAACTAATAACTAACAGCCCAACACTTCCATATAAGAGATAGAGATGATTAAAGTAATAACTTATATAAGTTAAAACAAGGCTTACGAGAATTACGAGAAAAGCATCTCTCTTTCTTGAAACAAGCATTTCATGTTTCATATTGAGCAGTTGACTGGCCTTTTGCCATTCTCGATATTTATTTGGTTCATCGAATAGCTGCTGAAGTTGGTTCGGCAAAGATACTAGCGGCTTAAGGGTAGACTTTGCAAAATTTAGGACGGTATCTTTTGCACCATCCATATTTTCTTTCAACCATTGCTTAATAATCGGACTGCACATCGCTAATAAATCCATTTTCGGATCCAATGTATACAAATTTCCTATGAATGTTGAGATGGCTCGTCCTAAGAATGCATACTCACTTGGAAGTTGGATCGGTTGTTCATGTACAAGTTTCTCAATATCAGTCATGATTTCTTCAACAACCCTCGTATCTTCTGCATTTATTCCACTATCACTATATGTATCAACGAGCATTTGAATAATTCTTGCGATTTCATCTTTATCGGCATGAGGAAGTAAAAACTTCATTCCCTCCAATGCATGTACAACCCGATCATAGTCTTTAATCATAACTCCAATGACGATATCACGAATATGCATTGCATCCCTTTTTTTAATGATTCCAATCATACCGAAATCAATCAGCACAATGGTCCCGTCTGCTTTCACCATAATATTACCCGGATGTGGATCGGCATGGAATTTCCCTTCTTGAAGAAGCTGACCTAAGAATGCCTCTAATAAGACTGTAGAAATCCTATAACGATCTAACTGGTTCTTCTCTAAAAATTCAATATCTGTCAACCTGCTGCCTTCCATCCACTGCATAATGAGTACCTTTTTGGTCGAGTACTCAGAATAATAGTAAGGAATCTCAATCCCTGAAAAGTCCTCATACTTCTTTTTAAAATAAAGGCCATTTTCTAATTCCAGCTTAAAGTCAAGCTCGTCTCCGATCGTTCGGACAAACTCTCGATAAAAAAGCGAGAGGTCCATCGAGTTTTCTAAGTTAGTAAAATGTTTTAACATCCATATGACAATTCTTACAGCTCTAAAATCACTATAAATAATTTTTCCAATCTTGGGCCGTTGGATTTTGACAGCCACTGTCTCTCCATTATATAGTACCCCTTTATAAACCTCACCAATCGATGCCGAGGCAACCGGTTCTGTCGTAATATCCTTTAAAATCTCGGTATAAGGCTTTCCCCATTCCTCTTCTAATACGACTTTAGCGCGATCCCATGAAACAGCCGGAACTTGGTCAAGTAAGTCCATTAGTTCTTCTAAATAAGCATCAGGCATAATATCTTTACGTGTACTCAAATACTGACCGAGCTTTATTAATACCCCTTCTAAATAAAGGGCTTTCTCTTTATATCTTATTGCCTGCTTCCTGAGCAAAGCCTCCCACTTTCGATCTGTTCCATCCGTCCAATTACGGCGATGTCTTTTTCGAAACAAAATAATTTCGACAAATATTCTTACAGCCATCCACACTATAGTGAGAATCCGGTAGAGGGAGAAGTACTTCATTTTTGTGCCCCTTCCTGAATGATGTTATCTCCATTTTATTACATTATAACCTTAAGCGCATTTTTCAATGAGGATCAATGGTTTCTTTTTCTCCTTTATTTTAGCGAAAAACGTCATAATTTTGTAACTTATGTCAAACGAAGAAAAACCCTTTGACAAAGGATAAAAATCACGATACATTCAAATAGTATGATATTTAAATAGTTAGATATACAAATATATATTTAAGGGAGATATGTTGGAAAATGGTTGGAAAATTTCTAGTTGACGAAAGGTTTCAACACTACAACTTGAAGTCTTTGCAAAAGGATCTCATTTCAGGTATTATTGTTGGAATTATTGCAATTCCCTTAGGAATGGCCTTCGCAATCGCATCTGGGGTAAAACCTGAGTATGGTATTTATACAACCATTATTGCAGGGATCCTCATTTCACTTTTTGGCGGATCAAAGTTTCAAATTGGCGGCCCCACTGGTGCATTTATTCCGATTCTTTTTGGGATCGTCATCACCTATGGTTATGAAAACTTACTTATTGCCGGACTAATGGCTGGGGTTATCTTAATCTTAATGGGAGTTTTCAAATTAGGGTCTTTAATTAAATTTATTCCCCGTCCCGTAACCATCGGGTTTACAACAGGGATAGCTGTTACGATTTTCACAGGACAGATTGCTAATTTTCTAGGTCTGACAGGCATTGAACGAAAGGAAAGCTTCCTTGAAAATATGGCGGAAATCTTTGTACATTTAAATACATTCAATTTATACAGCCTTCTTACAGCTGTAATCTGCTTCATTACGATTTTACTTACACCAAAGTTTTTCCCTAAAGTACCTGGACCTTTAATCGGATTACTAATCTCAACGCTCATTGCGGCCTTGTTCTTTCCAGGAGAAGTCGCAACAATCGGTACGGCTTATGGCCAAATCCCAAACTCCTTGCCGAGCATTTCATTTCCAGAGGTTGATTTAGCAACCATCAAAATGCTCATTGGGCCAGCTTTCGTCATTGCTTTATTAGGCGGGATTGAATCCTTGCTGTCTGCCGTAGTAGCCGACGGAATGACAAACAGCCGTCATAATAGTAATAAGGAATTGATCGGTCAAGGAATCGCCAATGTGATTACACCGTTGTTTGGTGGAATACCGGCCACTGGGGCAATTGCAAGAACCGCCACCAATATTAAAAGTGGAGCTATCTCGCCTTTATCAGGTGTGATTCACGGAATTGTTGTTTTAGTGGTGTTAATAGTATTTGCTCCCCACGCCTCTCATATTCCGTTAGCAAGTCTAGCGCCGATCCTGATGGTTGTTGCTTGGAATATGAGCGAAAGACATGTTTTTTCTTATATTTTAAAAACAAAGACTTCGGACTCCCTTGTGTTAGTCGTAACATTCTTGTTAACTGTATTTGTTGATTTAACAACTGCTGTACAAGTCGGTTTACTTTTAGCTGTTGTGCTTTTTACAAAACGGATGGTCGATTCACAAGTTGTAGCAAAGGCATTACCAAACTTGAATACAACGAATAAAAAAGTTCAAACACAAGTGGTTGCCGATGGGCATAATTGTCCACAAATCACCATTTATAACATTGAAGGCCCACTATTCTTTGGAGTAGCGCAAACCTTTCAACAAACAGTCATGAAAACAATTCATCATAAGCCAAAGGTTCTTCTTCTACGAATGGGAAAAGTCCCTTTTATCGATATAACAGGAGAAGCCCATCTAAAAAGTATTGTTAAAAGTTTTTCAAAACATGGGACCGTCTTGATTTCAGGACTGAACGAACAACCAAAAGAACTGTTAAAGAAAACTGGTTTATATGATATCATAGGTGAAGAGAACTTTTTTGAACATACAGGTCAGGCCATTCAGTTAGCTTTAAAACAACTAGAACGAACAAAATGTTTAAGTTGCAGACACTTTGCTTTCACAGAATGTAAAGAGTTTTCTCGCGCTCAAGAATTGGTACTCAACAGGGATAACAGATATACTTCAATGAGTCAATAATAGGACGTTTCAAACTTTAAGCGTCCATCTCTTAAGGAGTTGGATATATGAATCTTGAATTGCAACAATTTAAAGCAGATTTTTTCAAAGCACTTGCCCACCCGCTACGAATTAAAATTTTAGAAGTACTAACAAAAGGCGAGTTTAGTGTAAATGAAATTCAAAATGCACTAGGCAGTGAAGGCTCAACTGTTTCTCAACAATTGATGGTATTAAGAAATAAGAATATCGTTGTAGGAATAAAAAATGGGAATCGTGTGATCTATTCCTTGCGTGACCCACTTATTATTGATTTGCTGGATGTTGCAAAGAAAATCTTTAACAATCATCTCGTAGATACGATTACGATATTGGATAAGTTCCAGGACGATAACGAAAATGTCGTAAAAGAAGCAACAAATAATAAAAGGATGTAGGCCTAAGCCATACATCCTTTTTTCTTATCCATCCCGCTTATCGCGCAGTTAGACGGTATGTCCCTTTAATCGTCACTAAACATATTAAAGAACCCGCCAATGCCGCCTTCGCCTTTTGACTGCCCTCCTCCTTGTGGAGCAGCAGCAAATACGCGGCTCGCTAACCGGCTAAATGGCAATGATTGAACCCAAACGGATCCAGGTCCACGAAGTGTCGCAAAGAATAGCCCTTCCCCGCCAAATAACGCGGTTTTAATCCCCTTCACCATTTCAATATCATAGTTAACCGTACTCGTCATCGCAACTAAGCAACCCGTATCTACACGTAAAACCTCACCTGGTAAAAGTTCCTTTTTAATAATAGTCCCGCCCGCATGAACAAAGGACAAGCCATCCCCTTCTAGCTTTTGCATAATAAAGCCTTCACCGCCAAAGAAACCGGCACCGATTTTTCGTTGAAATTCAACTCCAACTGATACCCCTTTGGCAGCCGCCAAGAAAGCATCCTTTTGACAGATAATTTTTCCCCCAAGCTCGCTTAAATCCATCGGGATAATTTTTCCCGGATAAGGAGAAGCAAAGGAAACATGTTTTTTTCCACTTCGACCCTCATTTGTAAAAGTTGTCATAAATAGACTTTCACCTGTGATAACCCTTTTTCCAGCGCTTAGTAACTTACCCATAAGGCCGCTACCGCTGCCGCCACTTGAACCATCACCAAAAATCGTTTCCATTTTGATGCCGTCTTCCATCATCATCAATCCGCCAGCTTCCGCAATAACCGTTTCACCTGGGTCTAGCTCCACTTCCACAAACTGCATATCATCGCCATGAATCTTGTAATCAATTTCATGATTATTCATATAGATTTTCCTCCGTCCCATTCTTATCTATTAGGTTCCTAATAAGTCTATTTTACGGGAGCTCATCCCCTCTTTCAATCTTGTAGATCATTAATTTCATTGTTTTTGTTAATTTTCCGTAAATTTAGTTTAACCGTATACTTTTTACCTTGAAGGTTACGGTTTGCCATTAATTTTTTCTCAGTCTTAAGTCGTACTTCAAAATACGCTTCCAGCTCATTACCAAAAGTTCCCATAAAAAGTAGTATGAATCTTAGAAAGGAGTTGATCGTTATCAAAAGGTTTTAGGTTGCTTACAATATTCAGATTTCCAAATATTTATATGTTAAATTTTTGTAAAATTTAAATTAATACAAATTTTAACATTTTTTACCAACCACTTGTGCTATGATTTTAAGCGGTGTTGAAACAGCTTGTCACAGAAAGGAGAAATAAGCATGTCATTATTTACAAAATGGGCTTTCAGCAATAAAGCCGCAGTCGCTTTAATGACGGTGTTAGTTCTAGTCATTGGGATTGTTAGCTATTTTAGACTTCCAATGGAGTTTTTACCTAGTGCGGATAATCCGCAAGTTACTATTATTTCAATGGGTCAAGGAACAGACTCAAAAACAATGGAAACAGAGGTTACGGAACCGATTGAAAGAGCTGTTGCAGGGGTAAATGGCAAAACAACGATTACCTCCACCACAGGAGATGGATTTTCAAAAGTAGATTTATTCTTTGAAGCCGGTTCCGATATGAAACAAGCAAAATTAGATGTACAAGAGGCAATAAACAGCATTGCTTTGCCGCAATTTATTTCAAAACCAACCATTTCTCAACTCAATACCTCTATGATTCCAATCGTAAACATTGCGATAACCTTCTCAGATGGATTAACAAAGGACAACATCGAATTTACTAGGGAAACACTTAAGCCTCTATATGAAGATATCGAGGGCGTAGCGAATGTTGATGTATACGGGGCAACAGATTCTGTCGTAACTGTAAAAATTGATAATGATCAATTGGCAGAAAAAGCAGTACCCCTTCAAGCCGTTATGGGTGTATTACAGGGGCAAAATACAGCTTTAGCGATTGGTGAACAAGTCATTGATGGCAAGACGAGTAATATTAAAGTAATCGGAAACTTAGCGAGCATTGACGCATTAAAGTCCCTTACTGTTGCTCCGGAAGTAAGTCTTGGCGATATCGCAACGATCGAAGAAGCGAATGATGCCAATTTTATTAGTCGTTATAACGGAAAAGAAAGCTTAGACATCAACATTACGAAAGACAGTAACTCAAACACTGTCACCGTGAGTAAAGAAGTAGCAAAACTGATGGAGGAAATAAATAAAAAATACGATCAACAAGAATCGACGATCTATGTTTCTTCAGCTGATTTAGTTGAAACATCCGTCCATACGATGATTAAAGAAGTTCTTCTTGGTGCCTTCTTTGCCACGATCGTCATCATGCTATTTTTACGAAATATTCGTTCTACCTTTATTACGATTCTTTCGATTCCGCTTTCACTATGCTTAACCTTATTCTTATTATCGGTCTCAGGTGTAACCTTAAATATTTTAACACTTGGCGGAGTGGCTGTTGCTGTCGGACGATTGGTCGATGACTCGATTGTCGTAATTGAAAACATCTTCCGAAAAATGCAAACAGAGAAATTTTCAGTTGGAATGGTCATTGATGCGACAAAGCAAGTAGGTGTTGCAATTACAGCTTCAACATTAGTAACAGTTGCTGTCTTTTTACCAATGAGTTTATTAAATGGTGGCTTACAAGAGTTTCTGTTGCCATTTGCCTTAACGGTTACTTACTCATTGCTCGCCTCTCTGCTTGTGGCCTTAACACTTGTTCCAGTTATGAGTGCAGGCTTACTGAAAAACACAAAACTGAGAGAGCGTAAGCCAGCAGTACGTTTTCCAAAAATGGTGACATGGTCTTTAAATCATAAATGGATTGTCTTTACGATTTCGATTCTTCTTTTAATTGGATCGGTCGCAACTTATTTTGCCATTCCAAAGGGTGCTGTAGACAACTCATCTGCCGACTACGTAGTGGCTACCCTTAGTTATCCAAACGAAACACCAATTGAAAAGGTTAGAGAAAAGGCCTTTGAACTTGAAACATCCATTAGTAATATAGATGAAGTAGATTACTTATTCACACAGGTCGGATCCCCTTCTGAGGCAGCACAGTATGGTTCGATTAGGCCAGCAACTGAAGCAACCTTTAGCATTTTTTTAAACAACAAGGAAGACACAGATAAAGTCATTAAGGAATTAGAAAAGGAAAAAGATGAATACACTGATGCTACATTCGAAGTCATAGCGGCCTCGTTTATTATGATGGGATCTGGTGGTACAAATATTACGATCGACGTGATGGGAGAAAACCTTCCTGACCTTGAAGAAACAGCCACTGCGATTAAAGAAAAAGTAGAAGATATTGAGGGTGTTGAGGAGGTTACAACAAACCAGGATGAAAAGAAAACTGTCTATTCTTTAGTCGTTGATCCGACAAAAGGGAATACCGAACAAGTCGCACAGCAATTAGGGGTGATGTTAAACAATACACCAATCGGCACCATGAACTTAGATGATCGCCAAACTCTTGTTATTTTGGAACCTGTACTTGATACAAAAACACCAGAGGATTTAAAGAATATCCCGATCATGACAAGTACAGGATTGGTCCCTGTATCACAGCTAGCGACTTTAGAAAAAGAGGAAACGACGACAACTCAATTCCATAAAGATGGTGAACCGTATCTACAAGTAACAGCCTCTGTTGATCCAACTAAGCTATCGGAAATCGCAAAAAAGATCCATCAAGAAATATTTGGCGATACATCAGGTACTGGCGGCATTAATATTCCTGAAAATGTAGAAGTGGCCATCGGAGGAGCAAGTGCCCAACAAGCAGAAGACTTTACCGATCTATTCTTAATCATGCTCGCCTCAATTGGGATTGTATTCTTAATCATGGTCATTACGTTTAAATCCATTAAAGCTCCAATTGCGATTCTTTGCTCTCTTCCGCTTGCAGCGATTGGCGCCATTTTAGGAATCGTCATAAGTGGAATTTCCGTAGATATTACAGCCCTTCTTGGTGCACTAATGCTAATCGGAATCGTCGTCACCAATGCAATCGTTCTGTTAGATCGTGTCAGACAGAACGAACAAAAAATGATCATTCGCGATGCAATCGTTGAGGCGACAACAACAAGAATGAGACCGATTCTTATGACAGCTATTGCAACGATCTGTGCCATGTTGCCGTTATTATTTAAACAAGCCGAAGCCGGAAGCCTCGTTTCACAAAGCTTAGCGATCGTCGTAATTGGCGGACTGGCCATGGCCACATTATTAACGTTAATTGTAATCCCTTGTGCATATGAGTTGTTGTATTTTAGAAAATCTAAGAAACAACGAGTGGCTGGGAGAGTTACTGAAGATATTACTATGTAAGTTGTGAAAAACGGGCTTTTATGGCCCGTTTTTTTGCTTTAAAAATATACGGCTGTTATTATTGCAGTACTACTTTTCAGGAGTGTATTTCATGAAACCAATGCCATCTGATTTTTTTCAAAAACCAACAATCGAACTTGCAAAAGAACTTCTTGGCTGCTTGCTTGTAAAAGAAACGGAAGAAGGAATTGCAGCAGGTTATATCGTTGAAACGGAAGCTTATATGGGACCCGAAGACCGTGCAGCGCATAGTTTTAACAACCGAAGGACAAAACGAACAGAGATTATGTTTGGTGAACCTGGCCTTGTTTATACCTATCAAATGCACACCCATACCTTAGTTAATGTCGTAAGTGGCCCTATTGAAACTCCGCATGCCGTTCTTATTCGTGCAATTGAACCAAAAGCAGGTCTTGAATTAATGCATAAGCGTCGTGACATGAAAGATCTTAAAAACTTAACAAATGGTCCTGGAAAGCTTACAAAAGCTCTTGGGATTACAATGGAAGACTACGGACATCCCTTTACAGAGCCGCCTCTATACATTTCCCCGGGTATTACACCTACTGATATATCAGTTAGTCCCCGGATTGGAATTGAAAATACCGGTGAGGCAAAAGATTATCCATGGCGCTTTTTTATTACAGGGAACCCCTATGTCTCACGGTTCCGGAAAAAGAAAGCGACAAAATAATAAAGCCTTTAGAAAAACGAAGGAAATCCCCTTCTTCTAAAGGCTTATCGCTCAGGCTTTAACAAGATTCTCTTTTCTTTAGTTCAGGTGAAAAGCGATACACAACAGGAACCTTTGAATGTTTACTTTCTATATAGTCGAGAATAATATTAGCAGCTTTTAATCCCATTTCATTAACCGGCTGAGCAATCGTTGTTAAGGAAGGCTGATAAATATCTGCATATGATACATCATCGATCCCGATGATCGCTACCTCCTCTGGGATAGCTATTTTTTTCTGTTTTAAAAATCCAAGTACTTCTTTTAAAACAAGGTCATTTCCAGCAATGATTCCGTTCGGTTTTATATCAGACTGAAATAGTCTCTCTAAATCAATCTGTAATTCTGCAAGAGTATTCGAACATAATAGTTCAGGGTAATCGATCTTGTGATTCTCTTTAAAAAAGGATAATGCCTTTCTATATCCTGCTATACGTTCAACCCGTGGCGAAATATTCACGTCAGTTGGCAATGTAACCATAGCAATACGATCTCTACCATCATCTATCATCGTAGATACAGCTAAAAAAGCGGCAGCTTCATTATCTAGAAGAACCGTATCAGCAAAAATCCCTTCAATCTTTCGGTCCACAAACACAACAGGAATCCGATCCTTTATTAAACGGTTATACTCTGAATGGTTCGAGCCGGTTGGAAAAATAATTAAACCGTCTACATTCCTTCCTGCAAGCAACTGAATATACCCTACTTCCTTCTTAGGATCATCATCGGCATTACAAATAATTACTTGAATACCTTTTTCTTGTAAAACTTGTTCAATCACTCGAATAATTTCCGTAGATAAAACATGGCGAATATTAGCAACAATGATTCCAACCATCTTTGTTTTTTTCCTTTTTAGATTGCTGGCAAAGTGATTAGGTTGGAAATCCAACTCCTCAATAACCCGTTCAATTTTTTCCTTTGTAGTTTGGCTCATATACTTATATCTTTTATTTAAATATTGGGAAACAGTACTTTTTGATACACCAGCTGCTTTAGCCACATCATCAATTGTAACCGCTTTATTTTCTTTCATAAACCACCAACACCCCCAAAACACTCCTCAATATAGCTGTATGAATAGGAGATCCCTGTATCAAATTCGCCTTGGCATATTTGCGCCCAGACTTTATCGCTCTTCAGAACATCACGTCCTGTCTGTCGTAGAGCTCGCGAAGGTATTCTTTCCCTTGAAAATCACACGTCTCCACCGGAGGCTTTAACTGCATTCAACCGGGGCTTGCCCCCACTGAATAGTTAAAAAGCTTTGCATTCATCTCACCACTTATAGAAGTGAGAGACTTCTATATCTGCCGCAAGCTTTCGGTACAAAACATTTGCTGAATGAAGTTAAATCATTGACTTTATTATAAAGCCAATAGTACAAGATAACAATAACACAATAGATAAAACGGTTTAGTCAGAGGTATAAATTCCTAATTTTACCTCAGTATAAATAGCCAGAATGGTGTATTCCAAATACTTTAATACATTAGGAATTAATAAGCGGACAAGAAAACACTCTATTTTAGATGTTTCATCATTATTTTAACAAGAAATCCCCTTGTTACTACTATATTAATAGGTATCCCTCCAATAAATATAAGAAATTTTCCATCTATTAATTTCCTATTGCTAAACTTCGTGTAAGCGTATACAATAAAATCATTAATAAACCGGTTTAGTAACCTCAGCAGGTTTTAGTATAGAAAGGTGGTAAATATCAAATGGTTGATGTGATTACAATAGGAGACGGAATGATTTCAATGGAACCTACTTCGAAAGGATCGCTCCGCTTTTCTAATATGTTTGAAAGGAAAGTAGGCGGTGCAGAATTAAACTTTGCCATAGGATGCGCACGTCTAGATTTACAGGTTGGATGGGTTAGCAGATTAGGCAAAGATGAATTTGGAAGATACATTCTCTCCTACGCTAGAGGAGAAGGCATTGATACATCTATGGTTGAACTAGTAGAGAACTATCCAACTTCAATCTACTTTCGTGAAATATTTGAAGATGGAACAGGACAATCCTTCTACTATCGAGACCAATCGCCTACTTCTACTATGACGGAAAATGACTTAAACGAAGAAGATTTTCGGCATGCCAAACTATTACATGTCACAGGTGTCTTTCCTTCCATTTGCAAAAATAATCAAATGATTATTAAAAGAGCGGTACAACTAGCTAAGCAAAACGGTTTACTAGTTTCATTCGATCCTAATATTCGCCTTAAATTGTGGTCAAAAGAAGAAGCCAAAGAATTTATTCATGATCTTTTACCAGATGTTGATATTTTACTGACAGGTGAAGATGAAGCAGAAATCATTCTTGGGTCTGATTCATTAGAAAATTATATTAAGCGTTTTCATGACTTTGGAATTTCTAAAGTTGTTATTAAGCAAGGTTCAGACGGTTCAACCGGTTCGGACGGTACTCAAGTATATAGCATGCCACCGGTGAAGGCTCGTGCTGTTGTCGATACAGTCGGTGCCGGGGATGGATTTAATGCCGGTTTTATCTCAAGTATTTTAAAAGGGATGCCTTTTAAGAGAGCACTTCATATTGCCAATGCTGTTGGATCACTAGTAGTAAGCGTAAAAGGTGACAATGAAGGGCTTCCATATTTTGAAGAGGTACAAGCATTTTTAGGTGAAACAGAATTCATTGAACGCTAAACTCAAAAACGGTTACTTTAGGAGGGAAATTAACGATGAATCTTAGAAAACTCATATCTGTTGCAGCTGCCGGAGTATTATCCGTTTCATTGCTGTCAGCATGCGGGAATAGCGTCGTTGGATCTGAAAATAAAGCGGTTGCATTACATCTCGCATCAAACCATCCGGAAGAACACCCGGTTACTCCATCTTTACGAAATTTTGCAAAACTAGTAAACGAAAAGTCTGAGCAAACGGTTGATGTAAAAGTTGCGGCTAACGGGCTTTTAGGCGGTGAACGGGATGTCATTGAACTCGTAAAGTCAGGAACACTGCAAATGGCTAAAGTGAGTGCCAGTGCTTTAGAAGGATTTGAAAACAGCTATTCCATCTTCTCGCTTCCATATGTATTCCAAAGTGAGGAACACTATTACGATGTAATGAAGGACAGCAAAGCGATTGAGGAAATCTTTTCAAAAACAAAGGACCAAGGCTGGTTTGCCATTGGTTGGTACAGCGGTGGACAACGCAGTATTTATACAGCTGATACGAAGATTGAATCTCTCTCCGATATGAACGGGATGAAAATCCGCGTTCAAGAAAGCCCTACATCTATATCGATGATTAGAGCAATGGGCGGGGCACCAACACCAATGACTTTCGGTGAAGTATATACATCCTTACAACAAGGGATCATTGATGGCGCAGAAAATAATGAAATGGGCTTAACTTCAAATAAACATGGTGAAGTGGCTAAAGCTTACACATATACAGAGCACCAATATGTGCCAGATGTATTAATTATCAGTACAAAGGCATGGGAAAAGCTAACAGATGAACAAAAAGAGATAGTGAAAGAAGCGGCAGTCGAATCAGCCGAAACCCATAAAATTACTTGGGCAAAAGCCACAGAAGAAGCTATAAAAGAGGCTGAAGAAATGGGTGTAACATTCCACACGATTGATAAAACACCATTCATTGATGCTGCAGCACCATTACATGAGAACTTTAAAGCTAAAAACGAGGACTATAAGCGATACTTTGAAGATATCCAAAGCTATATAAAATAAGTCTTTTGTTAAGAACGAAAGAAAGAGAGGGGTTATTTCAATGAAGAAGTTTATCGATAGAATAACAGAAGTTCTAACGGGCTCATTATTGGCATTCATGGTTCTCGTTGCAATCTGGCAAGTGTTTACCCGATTTGTCTTACAGAACCCTAGTACGGTAACAGAAGAAATGCTTCGGTATGGCCTCATTTGGTTAACGATGATTGGCGGAGCTTATGTTTACGGTAAAAACCAGCATCTTGCTATTATATTTATTGCCCGTAAGCTTCCTGAAAAGTTTCAACCTGCGATCGCTCTATTTGTTGAAGCAAGCGTAATGGTTTTTGCCATTGTCATGTTAATCATTGGCGGAATGAACACTGTACAAAATGCGGCAGGACAAGTGTCTGCAGCGTTACAAATGCCTATGCAATTTTACTATTTAGGTCTTCCAGTAGGTGGCGTACTGTTCCTTCTCTATTCCGCTTTTAACCTTGCCGAATTAACAAAGAAAAATAAACAGACACAATAAACAAAGTGACTGTAATCAACTTGTGAGATTACAGAAAAAAAGGAGTGACCATGATGGCCGTTCAATCTGGTATTGTATTATTAATCGTCTTTCTTCTATTATTATTCCTAAGAGTACCGATTTCAATCAGTCTCGCCATTGCTTCTATCGCAACAATTTTAACACAATTACCTTTTGATTTATCTATCTTTGTTGCCGCACAAAAGCTAGTAACAAGTATAGATAACTTTTCACTACTAGCCGTTCCATTCTTTATTCTTGCCGGAATCCTCATGACAAACGGCGGAATTGCTGAGCGTCTTGTTAATTTCGCTAAAGTGTTAGTTGGAAGAATGCCCGGCTCATTAGCTAGTACAAATATCGTTGGTAATATGTTATTCGGTTGCATTGCCGGTTCATCTGTTGCATCCGCGATCGCCATCGGCGGCGTTATGGGTCCAATACAAAAAAAGGAAGGATATGATCCACGTTTTTCAGCAGCGGCCAATATCGCCTCTGCCCCAATGGGATTAATCATTCCTCCGAGCCAATCATTAATCATTTATTCCTTAGCTAGCGGCGGAACTTCTATTGCTGCCTTGTTTATCGCTGGATATTTACCAGGAATTTTATGGGGTATTCTTTGTATGATCGTAGCCATGATTATTGCGAAACGTAATAAATATCCTTTAAGTGAAAGAGTCACATTCAAAATTGCTTTTAAAACATTTTTAGATGCGATTCCAAGTTTACTGCTAATTGTCATTGTCATCGGCGGGATCCTTGCTGGAATTTTTACTGCTACAGAATCCGCTGCCATTGCAGTTGTATATTCACTCATTCTAGCATTCGCCTATAAAAACGTAAAAATAAAAGACCTTCCAAGAATTTTAAAAGAATCTGTTATTCTTACGTGTATGATTATGCTTCTTGTCGCAGCCTCCGGGGTGATGTCATGGGTTATGTCTTATACAGGAATTCCGCAAATGATCAGTGATGCATTATTGGGAATTTCCTCAAATCCAATAATCATTTTACTGCTCATTAACATTTTCTTACTACTTATCGGAACTTGTATAGATATCACACCAGCTATTTTAATTTTTACACCGATTTTCTTGCCAGTCGTTACAGAATTCGGTATGGACCCTATCCATTTTGGGATTATGCTTGTTATGAACCTTTGTGTCGGTAATATTACGCCACCTGTTGGAAGCGCTCTATTCGCAGGTGCCAGTGTGGCAAAACTAGAATTAGAAAGTGTTATTAAATCACTGCTTCCATTCTATGGAGCGATTATTGTAGCACTTCTCCTTGTTACATTTATCCCTGAGATTTCGATGATTCTTCCGAGACTGTTAGGCTTATAACAAGGACAGGCAATGTTATAAGCGTCAAATAGGCAAACGCTGTACTTTCAGACGAGCCTATTTGACGCTGCCATTAATCTACAGCAATTCGAATAAAAAATACCCACTCTCAACAATGCCCCATCTTATTCCAACTCAATAACCCTACCAAAATTCCACTTCTAATGCTAAAATAGTTTAAAGTTTAAAAATTCACTAAGATTTTTTTCAGTGAAAAAAGTGGGGGGAATTAGCTTGACAGAATTACGTAGTAGTATGATTACAAAAGGTGTCGATCGTGCACCGCACCGCAGCTTGTTACGTGCAGCTGGTGTTAAAGAAGAAGATTTCGGAAAACCGTTTATAGCAGTTTGTAACTCATATATTGATATTGTTCCTGGACATGTTCATTTACAGGAATTTGGAAAGATTGTCAAAGAAGCGATCCGTGAAGCAGGCGGCGTGCCTTTCGAGTTTAATACAATTGGCGTTGATGATGGAATCGCCATGGGGCATATCGGAATGCGTTACTCATTACCAAGCCGTGAGATTATCGCAGATTCCATTGAAACCGTTGTTTCAGCTCACTGGTTTGATGGAATGGTTTGTATTCCAAACTGTGATAAAATTACACCCGGAATGATGATGGCCGCACTTCGAGTAAATATTCCTACAATCTTTGTCAGCGGCGGCCCAATGTCAGCTGGTACTGATGCTGCTGGTAACGCACTTGACTTAACATCTGTTTTCGAAGGCGTAGGAGCTTATCAGGCTGGTAATATTACAGCAGAAAGATTACAAGAAATTGAACAAGTAGCTTGTCCTACATGTGGATCATGTTCAGGTATGTTCACGGCTAACTCGATGAACTGTTTAGCAGAGGGCTTAGGACTAGCTTTACCAGGTAACGGTACAATCTTAGCCGTTGCACCAGAGCGTCGTGACTTTGTGAGAAAATCAGCTACACAATTAATGGATTTGATTAAAAAGGATATTAAACCACGCGACATCGTGACAATTGATGCGATTGATAATGCATTTGCATTAGACATGGCAATGGGTGGATCTACAAATACTGTTCTTCACACATTAGCATTAGCAAATGAAGCTGAAATTGATTATCCGATCGAACGTATCAATGAAGTGGCAGAACGTGTACCACATCTTGCAAAAATCGCTCCTGCTTCTGACTACCACATTGAAGATGTTCATAGAGCTGGTGGTGTAAGTGCGATCATCAATGAAGTGCTGAAAAAGCCAGGCGCTATGAATGGAGATTGCTTAACCGTATCAGGTAAAACATTACGCGAAAATGTTGCAGGCGCTGAAATTCAAGACACGGATGTCATCCGTCCATTAGATAATCCACATGATGAGCGTGGGGGTCTAGCAGTTTTATTTGGAAACCTTGCTCCTCAAGGTTCGATTATTAAAGTCGGTGCTGTTGACGATTCGGTTGGCGGTTATCATAGAGGACCTGCAATTTGCTTTGATTCTCAAGAAGATGCTTTATCTGGTATCATCACAGGGAAAGTTCAAGAAGGACATGTTGTCGTTATTCGCTATGAAGGTCCTAAAGGCGGACCTGGAATGCCTGAAATGCTTGCCCCAACTTCACAAATCGTTGGTCGCGGCCTTGGAGCAAAAGTTGGTTTAATTACAGATGGACGTTTCTCAGGCGCTTCTCGCGGAATTTCAATTGGACATATTTCTCCAGAAGCTGCTGAAGGTGGACCTATTGCATTCGTAGAAGACGGCGACATCATTGAACTTGATATGAATAACCGTAAAATTGTGCTTGAAGTTTCGGATGAAGAAATGGAAAAACGTAAAGCAAACTGGAAAGGCTTTGAGCCAAAAGTGAAAAAAGGCTACTTGGCCCGCTACTCTAAGCTTGTTACAAACGCAAGCTCTGGCGGAGTTATGAAAATATAATTTGATTAGGAATCTCCTTTTGGGGGATTCCTTTTTTGTGTACAACCTACAAACGGTTTTGTTACAATATCTTCAATCCGCTCCACATCGATTTTCACATCAAGTTCCCCCTCTTTTTTCGAAATTAATCGTCTAAACTCATTCAGCAATTGGAATAATTAAAGTGAATAACGTAGACTCGACTATATCATTACATTCAAGGAGATGGTTTTTTTGAAAAATACAGTCGTTCGGATCACAACCATCATTGCTCTATTTCTCTCATTTCTGTTTCTATTTGGTTTTGCTTGGACCCTTCAAGACTCTCATTTTGGGCAAGCAGAAGATTTAACGTCACCCCCATCAGAACAAGAGGAAGTGAAGAATGAATTAACGGTTTTGGCCTTAGGAGACTCCTTAACAAGGGGCACTGGAGATGAAACGGGAGCAGGATATGTTGGACTTGTCACTTCCCAATTAAAAGAAGAGCTAGACAATGTTTTTGTGAGTAACCTCGGGATAAGCGGCCAAACCTCTTCCCAACTGCTCCAACAAGTAAGTGAAAAAAATGTCGTTAGACAAATCCAACAAGCAGATGTTGTCCTAATGACGATTGGGGGCAATGACCTTTTTCAAGGCGGGGATACCCTTTTCGAGATGAATATTGAAAAAATCAAAGGGTTGCAGGACGAATATTTGCAAAACCTCGAACAAATTTTTTCAACAATTCGTAAGTCTAATGAAAGAGCAACCGTGTTTATGATCGGCCTTTATAATCCGTTTATTGAACTTGATTCAACAGGTGTGACAAACGAGGTCGTCCGCGGGTGGAATTACGGTACTGAAACGATGACAGGCAAGTTTGAGAACATTGTTTTTGTGCCTACCTTTGATTTATTCCAGTTATCGGTCAATGATTATTTGTATACTGATTACTTTCATCCAAACCAGGCTGGTTATGAATTAATTGGTGAAAGATTAGCCCCCTTGATTACGTGGGAAAAGGAAGTTGAAGATGATGAATGATACCACTCTTTCTGTAAAAAATTTACGAAAAACAATTGGGAGAAAGGAAATAATCAAAGGCTTAAGTTTTGAACTAAAAAAAGGAGAAGTCTTTGGTTTTCTCGGGCCAAATGGAGCTGGAAAAACAACAACGATACGGATGCTGACAGGACTGATCAAACCAACAGCAGGTACCATTTCAATCTGTGGATATGATGTAAGGAAAGACTTTACGAAAGCCATGCAATATTTAGGCTGCATTGTTGAGAATCCAGAACTCTATCCATTTTTATCAGGTTGGAATAATCTTGTACATTTTGCCAATATGCTGCCAGAAGTCACGGAAAAAGACATAAATGAAACCGTTGCTTTTGTAGGACTCGATCAACGAATCCACGATAAAGTAAAAACGTATTCGCTTGGGATGCGCCAAAGGCTGGGAATTGCCCAGGCCTTACTCAACCGTCCCCAAGTATTAATTTTAGATGAACCTACAAATGGTCTTGATCCGGCAGGAATTCGGGAAATGCGTGAATTTATTCGTAATTTGGCTGAGAAGGAAGGCTTAAGCGTTCTCGTTTCCAGCCACCTGTTAAGCGAAATCCAGCTCTTATGTGACCGTGTCGCCATTATTCAAGACGGTGAAATCATTAGAATTGATTCTGTTGAAAACTTACTGACCAAACAAGAAAAAATCGTTTGGCGAGTAGATCCTGTTTTAAAAGGGAAGGCTGTTTTGGAACGTTTTACAAGCGTTACGGTCGATGAAGATCTTCTCATTACTTCATTTGAAGGAAACAAAGCTGCAGAATGGAGTAAAGCACTAATCGAAGAAGGAGTAGCCATTTTTGAAATGAATCGTAAAGCACCTGTTCTTGAAGAACTATTTTTACAGCTTACTGGTGGTGAGAAACATGGGTAAGCTCGTACAAAACGAAATGATGAAACTACTAGCCCGAAGAAGGTTTATTGTAATTTCGATTATTGTTGCGATCCTCGTTGGTTTATTTACCTATGCACAGTATAAAGAAACGTTGGAACAGCAAGAAAGGTTAGGCTCTACTGATTGGCGAGTTGCCGTGCAAACGAGGATTATCGACTTGACGAACCGTTTGAGTTCCAATCGCATGTCAGATGAGCAGCGCGAACGGTTTCAAATTACATTACAACAACAACAATATTATTTGGATCACGACATTAATCCATCCCAACCAGGGGCACCCACTTTCGTTCGAATGTTTATTGAAAATGCAGGTCCGATGTTTATCCCATTACTTGTCATGGTCATCGCGAGTGACCTCGTTTCTTCCGAGCATTCATTAGGTTCCATTAAACTACTTTTAACAAGACCTGTTAAACGATGGCGCATTCTCCTCAGTAAGTATATAACTTTGTTGCTGTCCATCTCACTTATCATTGCAAATGTCGGGATTCTCTCCTTTATCATTTCAGGGCTTGTGTTCGGTTATAAAGGATTGAATGCCCCTGTTATTACAGGGTTTAGTGCTGTCAATGGAGAGTTAGATTTATCCAATGTGAAACTGATCAGCCAGTGGGAATTCCTCCTAATGGACTTTGGCCTTGTCTGGTTTGTTGCAGTTGTCGTTGGCACCCTTTCATTTATGATTTCAGTATTAATCCGCAGTACAGCTGCTGGCATGGGGATTATGCTAGCTGCTCTTATATCAGGATCAATCCTTAGCGCCATGGTTTCCTCCTGGGAATCTGCCAAATATTTATTTATGGTAAATTTAAATTTAACAGGCTATTTAAATGGCATCGCACCTCCTGTAGATGGGATGACATTGCAGTTTTCTATTTTAACGTTAACGGTATGGTGGCTTATTGGACTTGCCGTTTCCTTCCTTGTCTTTACGAGGCAGGATATTTATTAGTTTTTTTATAACAAATAGTTAAGCCAAACATTGAGGAACCGTTTGGCTTATTTTTTGCGAAAACCACGCTTTAACTATCCATTTTAAAAAGTAGAGCCTATCATTATTTTCCCAATTTTGCATCTATTATTAATCGTGCAATATCTCTTGCCAAAAGGAATGGGCATTTTCATAAATTTATGGTAATCTTTCTGCATGGGCTTTTTTATTGTACATATAATGGATTAGGACAACCTAATCTTTGATATAAGTATTTACATATTAATGGAGGTTTGTAATGGAAAACTGGATTATACAATTTATGGAACAATATGGCTATATTGGCGTGTTCCTGATGATTGCTTTGGAAAATATCTTCCCTCCGATTCCATCAGAGATCGTTCTTACCTTTGGTGGCTTTATGACGACCAATACGAGTATGACTGTGACTGGTGTCGTGATTGCTTCAACAGCAGGATCGGTTATAGGGGCTGTCATCTTATATGGAATTGGACTGTTGCTTGATGTAGAGAGATTGGAAAAGATCATCGACCGCTGGGGCCATATTTTAAGAATTACAAAAGAGGACATCTATAAGGCAGATTCATGGTTTGATAGATATGGAATTTGGACAGTCCTCTTTTGCCGGATGGTTCCGTTGATCCGCAGTCTGATTTCTATTCCAGCTGGGATGTCAAACATGAAATTTGGATTATTCCTTATTTTCACAACGATTGGGACATTAATTTGGAATATCATTCTCGTTTCTATCGGCGCTTCATTAGGGGAAAACTGGGCTTCAATTTTAAGCTTTATGGATATTTACTCAAATATTGCTTATGCAATTATCGGTATCGGAATCATTATCTTCCTCTTCTTCTTTTTCAGTAAAAAAAGAAAAAAATCTTAAACTTTAGTGAGGAGAATCATTTACAATGGACTTTATTGAAATCATAAAAGCCATTATTCTGGGACTCGTCGAAGGGTTGACTGAATTTGCTCCTGTTTCTTCTACCGGTCATATGATTATTGTCGATGATTTATGGCTACAATCAGAAGAATTTTTAGGTAAATATGTGGCGAATACATTTAAAGTTATGATCCAACTTGGATCCATTCTAGCCTCTGTCATTGTCTTTAGAGACCGCTTTATCGATATTCTTGGACTGAATCGTATTTTTCATAAAGAACGTGTACAAGAAACGGGGCAAGCCCGCTTTAATCTTCTTCATGTCATTGTTGGTCTGATTCCAGCTGGAATTCTAGGTGTTCTGTTCGAAGATTATATTGATGAATACCTTTTTTCAACGGAAACGGTTGCCATCGGGTTAGTCCTTGGTGCGATTCTGATGATTTATGCTGACATCCAAAGTAAAAAACATCCACCAAATGTTCATAGCTTAGATGGGTTAACGTATAAGCATGCCTTACTCATCGGTTTGATTCAATGCTTCTCGTTATGGCCTGGATTCTCTCGGTCAGGTGCGACTATTTCAGGTGGGGTGTTAACCCGTTTAAATCACCGTGTTGCTGCTGATTTTACGTTTATTATGGCGGTGCCGATTATGGCGGGTGCCAGCTTCATTTCACTCGTCAAAAACCTTGAGTACTTTTCTATGGATGCCTTGCCGTTTTTCATTGTTGGGTTTATCAGCGCCTTTATTTTCGCCTTAATCTCGATTCGCTTCTTCTTGAAGCTGATCAATAAAATTAAACTTGTCCCATTTGCGATTTATCGAATTATTGTCGCGTTATTGATTTTTATTTTGTATTTGTAAAATATAGGGCAGTTCTCCTTCCGGGGAACTGCTTTTTTATATGTACTTTTCAAAAATAAGGAAATAGATTCAATTGGGGTCGATCTCCGTTCAATTATTAGATTAGGACAGCAACAAAGGGATATTTTCACGAATAAGAAGTCCCTTTCATAAAGATACCCATACTTTTATTACCCTACTTTCGCTAATTCCAATAAAAATAGCCCTAGTCTCAATAACTAGGGCCATTCTTATAAATCTTATAGATATGGACTTTCGTGTTTAGCTTTCAATTGATTCCAACGACGGTCTACTTCTTTTTCGAACTCTTTTAGTAGCTCGCTGTTTTCTTCTGTTAACATATGTTTCGTTTTACCCATATGTTTTAACCAGTCTTTAACTTCAATCTTTTTCTTCTTAGCTTCTGGATCGTGAGTAATCGTTGTAATGCCTTTCTCTACTTCATATAGCGGGAAGAAGTTAGAGTTAACAGCAGCACCTACAATTTCTTGTCCTAATGTTTCATTTGACTTCCAGTTCAACGGACAGGCAATAAGGATTTTACCATAAACCAATCCTACATTGTTTGCATACCATTGTGCTTTAGCAGCCTTTTTCAATAGGTCACGATCAAATGCTTCCGAGCCAGTAAACACATAAGGAATGTGTGTTGCAGCCATAATTTGAGCTGTATCCTTATGGTGGAATGTTTTACCTTGTTGGTGTGATCCAACGCCAGAAGTACTTGTCATATGTCCAAGTGGAGTTGAGTATGACAATTGGCTTCCTGTGTTCATGTATCCTTCGTTATCGTACTCAAGGATAATCATTTTGTGGTTACGTAGAGCCGTACCAATTGCAGGTCCCATACCAATATCCATACCACCGTCACCAGTAATCATAACGAATGTAAAGTCATCGCTTAGTCCTAGTTCGTCAAACTCACCACGGCGCTTTCTTTCGTGGAACATTTCAACAAGTCCAGATAGAGTCGCTGCACCGTTTTGGAATAAGTTATGGATATAAGTTGCTTTATGTGAACTGTATGGATAACCAGTTGTAACGATCATTCCACAACCAGTATGGAATAGAGCAACAATATCGCCTTCAATCCCTTTGAAGAATAACTCAAGTCCAGAGAAGATACCACATCCAGGACATGCACCATGACCGGAAGAAATACGTTTTGGTTTCTTCGTTAACGCACGTAGTGGTGGAATCTTAACTTTTAGTTCTCCAGTTTCTTCATCAGGAGTTACCGTAATAAGGCCTGTATTAACATCTTCTTTTTTCAATGGTTCTACACGACGTTTTGGTGCTAGATCTGGGTTACCAGGAGTATGTCCAAAATAGTCAAATGCAACTTCTACTTTATCAGCTTCTACTGCATCAATTGCTAATTGGAAGAACTTTTCAGCATCATCTGCATAGAAGTCTTTACCACCTAGTCCATAGACACGGCTAACTACTTTAATATCACTATTACCATAAGTGTGTAGAGCTGCTTTTATTTCAAGTGACATATTTCCACCATACGCACCGTATGAATCTCCACGGTCACCAACTGTAATAGCTTTTACATTTTTCAATGCTTCAGCAATTTGCTTTTGTGGGAATGGGCGAAGGATATTTGGTGAAATAACCCCTGCTTTAATTCCTTTTGCACGTAATTGGTCGACAACGTCCTTACAAACTTCAGTTGCTGAGTTTAGCATAAAGACAGCTACTTCAGCATCTTCCATTTCGTATAAGTCAAGAACTGGATATTCACGACCTGTTAATTCTGCATATTCTTTAGAAATTCTTTCGAATACTTTTTCTGCATTATACATTGCTTCAGATTGTTGATAACGGTTGTTAATTGTATCTGGCTCATTCATATAAGCCCCAATAGATACTGGATTATCACGATCTAATGCATGCGGATAGTTTGTTGGAAGTGGACCAATGAACTTTTGAACCGCATCATTATCTTTAATCACTTGTACACGTCTCTTTTGGTGGGAAGTAAAGTAACCATCATAAGAAACGATAACAGGTAAGCGAACTTCAGGATCTTCCGCTAATTTAAGCGCCATGATATTCATATCATAAACAACTTGCGCGTCACGTGCCATTAATATTGGCCAGCCAATATTTAACGCAAAGTAAAGGTCTGAGTGGTCACCATGAATATTTAATGGACCAGAAACAGAGCGGTTAACTAAGTTTAATACCATTGGCATACGTGTTCCAGATTGAACTGGTAATTGCTCAAGCATATATAAGAAACCATTCGCACTTGTTGCGTTGAATACACGTCCGCCACCAGTAGCTGCACCATAACAAATACCTGCAGAACCGTGTTCCCCGTCAGCTGCGATTAATTTAATGTCGTGTTGACCTCTCGCTTTCATTCCATCAAGGAATTGAGCTACTTCTGTTGAAGGAGAGATTGGGTAGTAACCCATAATATGGTAATTTATTTGATGTGCTGCATAGGCAGCCATTTCATTTCCTGATTCAAATACGATTGCTTGTTCAACTGAACCTTCTGATAGCCCAGCTTTTTCTTTATCAAGAATGATCTCTTTTGACATGTTACTTAATCACCTTTCACTATAGATTATTGATTATTTTACAAGT
The DNA here is from genome assembly GCA_963787345.1 of uncultured Bacillaceae bacterium. Lineage (GTDB taxonomy): Bacteria > Bacillota > Bacilli > Bacillales > Cytobacillaceae > Bacillus_BD. The sequence goes on from CAWBCW010000036.1 coordinate 89,353, forward strand.
TCAAATAAATGTGGAACTCGGTTTGCTTGTGCATATCCGTCATCCGTTTCAACTTCACTTGATAGTGCGTCAGTCGGACAAGCGTGTACACATTTTAAGCAACCTTTACAATATTGATAATCGATGCCTTGAAGGAACATTTGTGGACGGCCTCTTTTATCTTCTCCCTCTTCCCACACAAAACAAAAGTCTGGACAAGCAGTATCACAGGCAGCGCAATGGATACAACTTTCCTCATGATAATGTGGCAGCATTCCTGCACGTGAAATACTTAAATCTTTGAAAATACTATTACCCGGGTCAATAACAAGTCCGCCCATTGGTTGTGTTTCATATCCAAGAGTCGCTTCTGGACGAACGAACGGCGCAGAAGCCGCATCTGGACTTGCTTCAAATGTTTTAATTTCAACTTCGTTATATCCTCTATCGAATGTACGAAGATTTGACTCTACTAAATGAGGGTATTTCTTTTCAAATGTACGACGAATCGTATCTCTCATGGAATCTGCATCCATAAAATCAAGAATACGGTAGAGTGCACCTAGCATCGCCGTGTTTACTCTTGTCTTTTCTTCTAATGCAATCTTTGTAGCATCAATGACAGCCATAATCCCACCGTCTAGCTCCATTCCTCCCTGAAGATCTTCAGGTGATTGCTTAGAGTTTACTAGAATTGTACTATCTGGATAAGTACCGCTTGTAACATCTAAAGTTTTATAAAGTTCATCGTGGAAAACTGCCACTACATGTGGACGCTCAACAGGCGTTGTATCACGAATATTTGTATAAGGCTCACAAAAACGAATATGACCTTTTACTGGGGATCCCTTTTTCTCAGATCCATATGATGAGAAGCTGAGGCCGTTAAATCCATTTCCAACTACACCAGCTTCAGAAAGTAATTTACCAGCTAAGTTTGCACCTAAGCCTCCAATTGATTCAAGACGAATTTCAAAAAATCCTAATTCATTTACTTTGGGTAACCTTGACAAAGTAATTCCTCCGTTCTTTGTAGATATACATTTAAAATTTAGAATATTCATCATTTATTAAACCCATTGTAACAGCAACTAAAAATTAGTACAACAGTTTTTTTGAAAAGTGAACGAGATTATTTTATTAATAAAATATTTTTAATCAAAATACCGTGAAATCAAAATAAAATCAATATGACAAAATTTTCCTAATATAAAAATTTATTAATTAAGTTAATAATTATTAATTTTTTTTATAGGACAGTAAGGTTTTAGCGGTTATACAGTTTGAACAGAATCTATTATATCACCTTTCACACAAAAACCCCTTAAAAAGGGGAATTCAGCTCTGGTCTATTCTGATAAAATACGTTTTTGACCCTCTAATTCACGAATACTTTTTACATTCTGGGAAAACTCTAATGTGCCTAAATACTTTCCTTCTTCATCTCTAATCGCAAAATAACGAATATAGACAAACATATCTTTTACAGGGATCCAGAAGTCTTCCGTATCCTTCATTCCTGATTTGAAATCCTCCAATAACTTTTCAACTACATGAACGCTTTGTGGCGGATGACAGTTTTGAACTGTCCGTCCAATGACAGCCTTCGTACGCGCAAAGATCCTTTCAGGTCCATGTGAGAAATACCGAACCACGTCGTTCTCATCTATAAAGGTTAAATCAACAGGCAAATGATTTAAGATGGTTTCCAATTGTTTAACAGACAAAATACCTGTTTCAAATCGAACGAAGCCATCATCTGGTTTCATTTCCTCTTTTTCTTTTTCAACTTCTAATGGATGGCGCTCTGGTTTCCACGTTTCGGTTGGAGCCGTTAAGCAGTAGCCGATTTCTTCACTTTCGGCGGAAATTTTTACCCATTCGTCTTCTGTTAATGTTTCAAGAGCCATTGGGAAAAGAATATTTTCCTCTTTAAAAATCATTTCCGTTACTTCGTGAATAACAAGATTTAAATCAGCAAGTACTTCTTCCATATTTCCTTGATAATTAGTTAAATTGTTTTTAGTTTCTTTAATTGCTAGACGAATTGCATCATCAACGCCCCACATCACCTTTGTCGGACCATCAATTCCATACTTCTCAAGGAATGGGAAAAGAAGGTTCTCTTTTCTGGAGTAATGCTTATCTACATCCATTAATAGACTTAAATCTTCTAACAATTTAAAGCGATTCTCATCGGAATCTTCTTTTTCAAAACGTTCTTTATGAAGTTGAATTTTGAAGTTAACAAGTAAATCGATTTCTTTATTTTCTAGTTTCCATGTATGAATCGGGTGTCCCGGCTGCTCTTCCGGCTTTTCGGAACGGTGAATTTCTTCAATAGAGCCTTTGAATATTGCAGTATGAACGGAACATAAGCGTTGGACTTCTTCAACCGGAATTCCTTCTTCGACCATTAAATCATGTTCCATTTGTGAAATTTCCACTACCGTTACATCACCAACCGCTTCTTCAAATTTAGCTTTTACTTCATCAACGTCTTTCCCAGCATGCAGTTCTTTAATAATTTCTTTTAATATTTGTTGACGTTCACTTTTCGTTTCTTTAAAACTCTCACGGTTATTAATAAGTTCGCTCATGAAATTCTCCCCCTCTAAGGCTTTTCGACCCCTGACGATATGTGACCTACTTTCACTACGCTGGCTATTCTATCGAATAAGAGGCTTGCTCAAGCAGGTTAGTCATTTTTTCTATGCTAGGCTATTGCTTAACGGTGTATCCGTGCCTTTCAAACGTTTCGATAATCTTAGAAAGTTCGATACTTCTCATCCGGGCACCTTTTGGAAGGGTCATGACTCGACCTGCTGTTTGCAGCATGCCCTGCTTCGTGATTTGTTCAAATCCTAGTTCCTTCATAATTTCAATAATAAAAGAATCATCTGTACATAATTCATAAACACTTTTTTCAAAGTCGATCATTCTATCCATTTAAACCCACCTCTTACTAGTGAGATTTATGTTTTTTCTACTCACCCTCTATTTGAGAATGATTATCATAATTAAAGTATAGTATTTTTCATCCATTAACATCGTGATATTAATCACTCTTATTCACAAGAAGTTATATCCTTTTTCGTGAACTCCTCTTAAGTCAAGTACTATCCCCCTGTGGACATGCATATATATATAAGGAAAAAACAGGGTTTTTTAAAGGAGTAGGACAAACGTGAAAAAATACCTTTCCCCCATTGGATTTATCGTTATCGTTATTGTAATGATTTATTTAGAAGCACCCTATTCTTTGATCAATAAGGACTATGTTCAAGTCACAAGTATTCCAAACGAAGTAATCCGAGCGGATGGAGAGACGTTAGTAAATGAGTCTGAAATGTCAAATGAGAAGGATGCTGAGGAAACAAATACAGAGGAAGCAGAAGAGGCCTTTGCAGATTATACGTTAGAAATGATCTTAGACGGAAAAACCGTTGACGGAGATTACGTAATCGAGGAATTTCGTGAATATGAAGTATATCGAGATGGAGAGGGAAGAATTATTAAATCTATACCCACCTCAAACTTTGATTATTTGCGGTATTATCAAGAGTAATAAAAAAACGAGCTGTCCCAATCGTGAGCAAGTCATCGAAAAGCTTCCTTTTACGATAATATACCTGACACGATCGAGACAGCTTTCTCTCTTTTCATCGATTATATAAAAGTGCTTGGGCAATGCCGACAAAGTACTCGGATTCACGGATGATGTGGTCAATGACGACTTTAGCCGTCGGATTGGCGCTTACGACAGCACTTTCCGTTTTAATTAATTGACAGATTTTAATAAACTCCAAACTTTGCTGCAAACTGAAGGAGACCAATTGCATGACCTGCTGATACAAATCGTTGGAAATTTGGTAATTAGAACGAACCACCGTTTCAATGAAACGAATAACTTGTTTATGCGTTTCACCTAAAGCCTTTTCCCATTCCATTAAGGCGTTCACATATTCTTCTTCGAGATTATCTACCAATTCCCTTATCACAACCGTATGTTCCTGCTCCTGATGCTTCCAAAACTCTGCTTCGTCTAAAATCCTTAACGGCATTTGTCCGCCATAATAAAATTGCAAAATGATTCCCTCCCTGTACAAGATTCCTAACCAGTATATGGGGAGGGACTTGCATTTATGATTGTAGATTGAGTGCCAGGAACCTCCCTTAATTATGAAAATACAATGAAAATCACTAACGAAAAATGGCAAATATTATATTTATGGATTAAAAATATCTTTTATATTACTATTAAAATAGTAATCCATATTTTAATAGGGAGTTAATACGATGTATATTAAAATAGACAAAAAAGATAAGCGTCCGCTTTGGTTACAGATCGTCGATCAAGTCATTGAGTATATAGAGGATGGACAACTTTCACCAGGCGACCCATTGGTGCCAACACGTCAGCTTGCTCGTGAATTAGCGGTTTCTAGATCTAGTGTACAAAATGCCTATGAGGAACTGCAGTCACGGGGATATGTGAATACTTCAAGGCGTGGCGGAACAAAGGTCTGTGATATTATGGGGGATCAAACATTAACCGATACTCAAGAATCTCCTCCTTTGATTCCAGCCAATCCCTTATTAGAGGAAAAATCAGCGCGCGTAGGACACTGGCCAGATGTAAAAACAGAAGAAAAAGCCGAAATTGATTTTCGTCTCCATGCCCCATATATTGATACAACTTTTCAAAAATCTTGGCGGCAAGCCTCCAATACTGCTCTGAAAGAGAACAATTTATTCGATTGGGGATACAGCTCTTCATATGGGCTTTATTCGGTAAGGGAACAAATTTCTCGTTACCTTGCAATTGAAAGAGGGATCCACGTAGATCCCAGTCAAATTTTGTTGACGTTAGGGGCTAGACAAACGATGGATATTATTGCCCAAGCCTTGCTTCAGGAAGGCGATTTAGTTTCCGTTGAGGATCCTGGTTTCCCGGTTGCTTGGTCTTCGATGCGTTATCGAAAAATGGAAATCGAGCCTGTTCCAGTTGACCATCAAGGGATTTGTGTCGATCAAATTTCCCCTCATTCAAAGATGATCTTTACAACACCATCTCACCAATTTCCTAGTGGTGTATTAATGTCAGCGAATCGAAGACAGGAATTAATTCAATTTGCCCAACAGAACCAAACATGGATTATTGAGGATGACTATGATGGGGAATTCCGTTATCGTGGTGCGCCTTTGCCAAGTTTATACTCACAAATGCCCACGAATATTTTATACTTGTTGAGTTTTACGAAGTTACTTGCTCCTGGCATCCGTTTAGCCGCCGTCATTGGACCAAAGGAAGCAATCGAAAGGTTGGCAAGGGTACAAGAATTTGTATGCCGTCATCTGCCAATCATGGAACAATTGACTCTTGGCCAATTTTTCGAAACAGGAGATCTATTAAAGCATGTGAGGCGTATGCGTTCGATTTACCATAAACGTCATCGCGATATCACTCAAACATTAAATACATCTGGACTATCAGACCGGTTTCAAATTCAAGGAACGGATTCTGGGCTTCATGTTCTTTTAGAAGCGGACGAGAGCTTTGATGAATATCAAACGGTTCAAACTGCTTTAAAAGCGGGTGTTGGTATTTTCCCACTCAGCCCTTATTGTTTAAAAAGCAACCGTAAAGGACTATTACTCGGATTTGCCCATCTCGATTCACCGCAGATCATCGATGGAATCGAACGTTTGGCGAAGGTGTTGAGTTAGAAGAAAAACTTATAAGCTAATGTAACTTCGGACAGGATGGAACGGAATGAGGGTAGAGTGATAGAGTCTGAAGGCGGAGCAATAGGGAAGAAACCTCGAAATTCACTAGAATCCTAAGTTACTGTTTGATTAATAACTCACTTTCCTCAATTCAATCAAACGTTTGATTGAAAAAGGGAACCCGCCTATCATAAATGAGGCGGGTTCTTTCATACTATTTATAAGCTCCTTACCAGCCACGGTCCTGCATGCGGTTTTCAGGGGCGATTGATGAAATTTCAAGACCTTTCATCGGTTCACCAAGACCTTTTGAAAGCTCGGCAATTAATTTATAATCTTGATAATGCGTTGTAGCTTCGACAATTGCTCTCGCAAATTTAGCTGGATTTTCAGATTTAAAAATACCTGAGCCAACAAAGACCCCATCTGCACCTAATTGCATCATAAGTGCCGCATCAGCAGGTGTCGCTACTCCCCCAGCAGCAAAGTTTACGACCGGCAGCTTGCCATTTTCTTTGATTTGTAAAAGAACTTCATACGGGGCACCAAGAAGTTTTGCTTCCGTCATGATTTCATCTTCACTCATATGCACCAATTTACGAACTTGAGCATTCACTTTACGGATATGCCTAACTGCTTCAACAATATTACCTGTTCCAGGCTCGCCTTTTGTACGAAGCATTGATGTACCTTCACCAATCCGACGAGCGGCTTCACCTAGATCACGACATCCACAAACAAACGGAACGGTAAATTCCTTTTTATTTAAATGGAACTCTTCATCAGCTGGTGTTAACACTTCAGATTCATCAAGATAGTCGACTCCAAGAGCTTCAAGGACTCTAGCTTCAACGATATGACCAATTCTTGCTTTTGCCATAACTGGTATGCTAACGGCATTCATAACCTCTTCAATAATGGAGATATCCGCCATTCTAGCGACTCCGCCAGCTTTACGTATATCAGAAGGAACACGTTCTAACGCCATAACTGCAACAGCCCCTGCTTCCTCGGCAATTTTGGCTTGCTCAGCATTGATGACGTCCATAATTACGCCACCTTTTTGAATTTCAACGATTCCACGGTTTTCTCTTGTTGTCATTTGTAACTCCCCCTTATATTCTATCAAATTCGCCTCCGAGAATTTGCGCTCAGATTTTATCGAGCGAGCTCGATAAACTTCCTCTAAAAATCTGCGGCATCCGCCGGAGGCTTTAACTGCATTCAGCTAATGTCAACTCCCACGAAGTCGATAAACATTTGCATTTATCTCACAACTTAGAGAATCAGTTGACTCTTGCTGAAGGAAGTTAAAGTATTAAAAAGAATATAACAAGATTATGGATTTTTTAAAATATCCATAATTGTACAAAAAATCAGTCCATATTTCCCCAAAACAAAATCCCCTTCCAATTAATGAAAGAGGTTATCTCTGATAAACCTTATAAAGTCCATTTTTTAATTGCTTCTCGATGTCTTGATCCAACGCCAAATTCCTGCTCATAAATTGTGATCATCCCATCGTAAAAAGCTATCCTTCACATACCATATTGCCGTTAAATTGAACCATTTCAATCATCATCAATTAACGAGTTGGTAAAAATAGGATAGCATGGTGACGACAGATACCGAAACAGAAAAGCTCCCAAAGTAGTCTAAAAATTATTTCGCTTTTTCAAGTTCAGCAAGGAAATTATCGTTTAGGATTTTAATAAAGGTTCCTTTCATTCCTAGTGAACGGGATTCGATAACACTAGCACTTTCCAGCTTTCTTAATGCGTTCACAATAACAGAACGTGTGATTCCCACGCGGTCAGCAATTTTGGAAGCTACTAGTACACCTTCATTGCCATTTAATTCTTCAAAGATATGTTCAACAGCTTCTAATTCACTATAGGAAAGCGAACTAATCGCCATTTGCACAATCGCTTTGCTGCGCGCTTCTTTTTCCACCTGTTCCGTACGCTCACGCATGATTTCAACCGCAACCACCGTCGCACTATATTCTGTTAACAGTAAATCATCATCATCAAAAGATTGATCTGCACGGGATAAAATTAACGTTCCCAATCTTTCACCACCGCCAATAATTGGTACTAAAGTGGTTAAACCTGTTGGAAATACCGTTTTTGTTTCGCCTGGGAATGCAGTGTATTCGCTGTTGACATCTGCATTAGCTAATGTCTCTTTAAGCTGTAATAAAATTCCTTTATATCTATCAGTCGCTTGACCAGTTTCTATTACTTCTCTCATATGATCCGTTTCAATTTGTTGTGCCATTGCATAGCCATGTATATTCCCATCCGTGCTAATAATAAACACATTTGTGTCAATAATCTCACACAATAGTTCAGACATTTCCGTGAAGTTTACCGAAGTACCTCTTGTATTTTGCAACATTGAATTAATTTTTCTAACCTTCGTTAATAATTCCATAATTCTATTGTTCCTCCCTATATTTAAAGTCGAATTCCGACAACTTTCGTTATATAATTAACATTTAACTGCTAATGTTCTAAAATGTAGAAGTTTTCAAACAGGTATACTACTATCATAATGAATATTATACACTTTTCAACAATTTTCTACAATTTGTTACAAAAAGTTTATAATTAGGAGCAAAAGTTTATAATCAAATGACTTTTTACTTGCAAAATTTAGAAACTTGAGAATCAAAGATCAAAAGATGCCAGGCACCTTCTAGAAAAACTGGAAGGTACCTGGCACCCTTGTGTTTCGTTATTTTACAACTTGCCCTACTGCCTTTAATACTTCTATTCTGCTCATCTTTTCTTTGCCTTCCATCAGAGCTTTAAGCGTTCCGTGTGCCAGTACCAATGGGATTTTACAGAATTTAATAATGCTATTTGTTTGCAGGTCCTTTATATAAAGGTCTGCCATCTCAAGATTCCTTCGCGCATAGGCGAACATCTCCTCTAAACCCCAGCCTTCAGGGAAGAAGCAGACGCCTCGCGTTTCGTCTTCCTTATAATTGCGGAGCATATTGACCGCTTGCAAGCCTCGGCCAAACGCAACCGCCAAATTTTCATCTGTTTCCGTATCATCATGCCATTTCCAAATGTCACTAAGCATGACACCAACTAATCCTGCTACATAGTAAGTATAATCATCTAAATCCTCTTCCGTTTTAATGACCCAGTCTTTTTCAACCCACTTCGCCATCCCTTTTGCCATCTTCGAAGTGGCTGCCAATACACTATCCACGACTCCAGGCGGGCAAACTTGAATCCAATCATTCAGTTTTAAGGTTACCGTTGGAAGAACAGACCGATAAGGCTCAAACAATTTTGAGAAATCCCCATGAGTAGATTGCTGAAGGTTTTGGTGGATGGAGAGTAATAAGTGACTTTTATCATTTGACGGAAGCTCGGGGTGGTCTTCAATCTCGTCGATTGCTCTCATACATAAATAGGCAGATGCCACCGCTTCCTGCAATCCTTTTCCTAAATAGGTAATCGGAATATAGAAAGTCCGGCTTGTCTCCTTTAACATCTGTCTTGCTTCTTTATTAATAAAATTTGCTTCACTCACCCTGAATGCCTCCTATACATCCTAATTGTTATGAAAAAAGTCTATATCATCCATTCTATAAGAAAGAATACTTTTTGTCATTTCATATCAAAATACCTTTGTGTATATTAACTTTTATTATTCGTTTATCCGACATAAAAATTCTTAAATTGTCCATTGACTTGTAAAAATCTTAATCTATATAATAAGTCGATTAAATTACTTTTTAAAAAGGAGGAAACTATGGGATTCCCTACATTAATGTACCATGAAATCAGAAAGAAGTCTGAGTTTAACCCAGAATCCCCATCACGCATTAATGTAAAGCAAGATTATGTTGACGTTCTTCCCCCACCGTTGTTTGTCACATTGGAACAATTTGAGGAACAAATGGAATATTTACATAATGAAGACTATCATACATTAACGCTGGATGAGGCAAAGGATTTCTATTACACAGGAAAAAGCATTCCTGATAAATCCATTTTATTAACATTTGATGACTGCTATCAGTCGATGGAAAAATACGCTTATCCCATTCTAAAAAAGTACGGATTCCATGCCATAGCATTTGTCGTTACAAGCTGGCTGCACGATGAAAAGAAAGAGTTCAACCCTAATCAATCCGTTTGTTTAACGAAAGAGGATCTAGTCGAAATGGCTGATGTATTTGAATATGCAAATCATACTAATTCTTTTCATCAGCGTACAGATGAAAAAACAAGCATGATGATGTCGACAACAGATGAACAGTTTGCTAAAGACTTGGATAAGTGCAATGAATACGTTTCCGTTAAAGATGTTTTTGCCTATCCATTTGGGTTATTTAATGATAGAAATGTCAATCTCTTAAAGAGAGCAGGATTCAAGTTGGCTTTCACGACCGAAACTGGAAAAAATACAAAAGAAACAGATCCACTTCGGTTAAAAAGAGATGCTATTCCCTATTTTATCGAATTACCTGCCTTCAAAAAAATCTTAGAATAACAAGGAGTTCAACATGAGAAAAAGACTAGTCACTTTTATGATGCTTCTAGCCGTGATGTTGCTGGCAGCATGCGGGAATGGAAACACAACCGAAAATACGAATGAAACAACTGACAAAGACAAGCAACCGGCAAATACGGAGACGGAACCTTCAGGCGAAGAATTTTCAATTGGGATTCTTGCTGCTGAATCCGGAATACCGATTATCCTTGCCAAAGAAAAGGGATTTTTCGAAGAAGAAGGGGTCAACGTATCAATCAAACCATTTTCAAATCCGATGGATCGAAACGTTGCTGTCCAAGCGGGTCAATTAGACGCTACCATTGCAGATGTCATGACAGAAGCTTCCTTTAGAGAAAATGGCATAAATATGAAAATTACATCTGATATTAGTGAAGATTTCAAAATTCTTTCTTCCCCTAATTCTGGGATTACAGAAATGAAGCAGTTGGATGGTAAAAACGTGTCACTTGTACCTAATTTCATTTTAGAATACATTATGGATGAGTTTGCTAAAAAAGGTGACTTTTCATATAAAATTGTTGAAATTGCCTCTTTCTCCGATCGGTTTGAGCAATTATTACAAGACCGCATTGATGGGGTTGTTTTCACAGAGCCACAAGCTGGGCTTTTAGTCGAAAAAGGAGCACATCTTTTAGGCAGTTCAAAAGAAGCTGGAATTAAAGGCGGTACAATCCTATTTACAGATGAAATGATCGAGTCAAAACCAGAAGACATTAAAGCTTTTTACCGTGCTTATAATAAAGCAGTTGATTACATGAATGAAACGGATGCTGATGAATATAGCGATATTTTGGCGGATTACCAATTCCCTGAAGCGATGAGTACGTATTTAACAAACTTGCCATATGACATTGAACATGCGGGTAAAATTGACCAAGAACAATTTAACAGCATTATTACTTGGACAAAAGAGAAAGACCTAATTAAAAAGGATTATACATATGAGGACTTAACGGATTTCTCTTTTATTGAATAAGGTAACTTAGAATGAGGCTGTTTTCATATAACAGCCTCATTTCTGATTCCACGGGGTATAACGTGCTTCTAACCAATCCAATAGTTTAAAAAATAACAGTCCAATAAACCCTAATACGACAATCCCTGAAAACATTTCTGGGTAATTCATTTTCGACCAGGCACTCAAAATAAAATAACCCACTCCATATGTAGTCGCATAATTTTCAGCGAAAAATAACGTTGCCAGTGAAATACCAATACTAACTCTTAACCCCGAAAACACTTGGGGCAGGATGGCCGGAATGATTAAAAGTCGATATTGCTGTTTACTCGATGCCGAGAAACTGTCCATGACTTTAAAATAGCCGGCAGGAATTTGGAGTACTCCGTCCCGAACCGATAGGATCATTTGGAACACAATAATAAAAATAATCAGCAAAATTTTTGACACATTTCCAAGTCCAAACAACAGCATGAAGACAGGTAAAAAGGCGACCTTCGGAATCGGATACATATAATACAAAAATGGCGAAAACATTCGATTAAATGCTTTTTTAACACCGAGTAAAACGCCAAGAGGAATTCCAATTAACAACGAGATACTTATCGCCGCTGCTACTCTCAACAAACTTCCTAATGAATGAAGAACTAAGTCACCTGCCACCGTCCCTAAATAGGCAAATGTCTCTATTGGAGATGGAATCGTATGTGTTGGAATCATAAGATGGAGTATTTCCCAAAACAGGACAAAACTAAAGAAACCAATGATAATTTGACTGTTCACTATTTTTTTATAAATCTTCATTTCCCAATCTCCACGTTCATTAACTTTCGAATATTGATACAGGCCTCATAAAACCCGAGCTGTTCCTTGGCGTTGACCTGAGAAAAGTAAGGATTCTCAATCTGCCTAACGCTCCCATCCTCTTTTAAAATTAAAACCACTTCCCCTAAAAATACGGCCTCCTCAATATCATGAGTTACAAACAGCATCGTCGTCTGAAGCTTTTGTTGTTGCTTCAAAATGAGATGTTGAATATACTCCTTCGTCATTGCATCCAAGGCCGAAGTCGGTTCATCCATTAATAAAAGCTGCGGTTTCCCAATTAACGTCCGAGCAATTCCAACCCGTTGCTTTTGCCCTCCGCTTAATTCATGAGGATATTTATCTTTCAAATGATCCAGTTCCATTTCCTGCAAAAGCTCCATCACCTGTCTTTCGCTCCCCTGCACATCTTTAAGTTTCAGTGGCATTGAAACGGATTGGAACACCGTTTGCCAAGGAAAAAGCCCTAAATCTTGAAATAAAAAGGCAATTTGGTCACTCTTCTTATGAACTGAACTACCATTAACCTTTATTTGACCGCTGCTCGGCTGCAGAAAGCCTGATATTAAATTTAATAATGTACTTTTCCCCACTCCTGATTTGCCAATAAGTGCATAGGAACTTCCCTTTTTCAGCGATAAACTTATATTCTCTATAACCGACTGTTCTTTATAGTTAAAAGAAACTGATTCTAACTTTACAAACGTTTCATCTTGTTTCATGATTCTCATCCTCTATTTTCAATAGAAACATGATATCACAAAACTTGACGTTGATTGCATTCCTTATCGGTAAAAGTTATTAAAACCATGCTATATTAATAGCCTTACAAACGCGATTAATGTTTGACAAAATTCTTAAATCATTATATTATTATCTCAAGTTAAAGATATTTTAATTCGAGATACAATACTTTAGGAGGTGAATCACAATGGAAAGATCGTGTAAAAGTGAGCCTTTTAAAAAGTTAATGGTAACGTCAAAAAACATTCAAGATCAAATCAGACTAGAAATTAGTAAAAGCAATTTAAATATTACTGAGTTTTCGGTTCTCGAGACTCTTTTCCATAAAGGAAGACAAACGATCCATCAAATCGGAAAAAGCATCTTAATCTCTAGCGGATCCATGACCTATGTTATTGATAAATTAGAGAAAAAGGAATTATTAAAACGGACAAACTGCCCAGATGATAGGCGTGCTATTTTTATTACATTAACTCCAAATGGCGAGGCATTAATGGAAGAAATTATGCCCAAGTATCAAGCATTTATTAGTAAAATGTTTGATTCTTTAAATCCAGAAGAAGCTAAAACGTTAGTTACGCTTTTACAAAAAGTTAATGCGTAAAGATAAAGATTTCAAAATACCATCTAGAAATTGAAAGTAAGGCCACTGGCTACAATATTCCCTTTTCCTTTCATGCCGACAAGTATATTTATTTACAAGTAAAATAATCTCATATATCATTTATTAAATATTGTGACATATAAAACGTCGGAGGGGAAGAGAATGTATTTTGAAGAGTTTGAAGTGGGACAAGTTTTTCGATGCCAACCGTTTTTAGTAACAGCTGAAGAAATCGATGCTTTTGCCAAACAGTACGATCCACATCCAATTCATATCGATCCCAACTATGCCAACGAACACTCGATTTTTAATGGGATTATTAGTTCTGGATTTTTGACTGTAAGTGCAGTATGGGGACAGTGGATCCGCTCCGGTGTGTTTGGAAATGAATTTATTGTCGGGAAAAACTTTGACTACTTGAATTTTACAAATCCAGTAAGAGCAAATGATATATTAACTCCAGAAATTGAGATTACTTCTTTAAGACCGACCTCTCAACCAAAGCGCGGAGAAGTTACCATTAAATTTACCGTAACCAATCAAAAAGATGAAGTTGTGATGCTAGCGCAACTGAACGCATTATTAAAAACGAAAGTAACGCTTTCTGAAACATCTCCATCCTATTAATATTAACTGAACTTCATAGCATTAATAAAGACTGTCTCCACCAAGGATTTATACCACCTTTTATCATTAAGAAAAGTGGCAAACCACAGGATGAGACAGTCTTTTAACTATTGTTTATGAAATACGTTGACGATTCTCAAATTCAATTTCTTTTTGGCGAATGATCCTAGACCCGCCTGCTAATAAGAGAACAAGCACTATCGAACAAAGAATAAATGCTCCGATCATCGTTACCCCATTTACGATAAGGGAATAAATAACAGGCGACATTCCTTCTGGCGCATACTCTCCCCAAAAGACAACGCCCGCTACAAAATGCCAAAAATAACGAGCTACACTTCCAACAAATGCAGCAATGACAACCCATACTAAGGCCTTTCGCTTCTTGCCGCTATGAAAGTTCCTTTGAATTGTTTTATAAAACAGGCCGGCAAATCCTATAAAAGCAAAAGCAATAAAGTATTCAATCAGAAACTGGACAGGTGAAAGGTAGTAAGCGTCCCCTAATACAACTTGCAATAATCCCCACAAAAAACCAGACAGTAAACTAACTTTAACTCCCCAGCGAAAGGCTAAAATAAAAATCGGAACCATTGCAAACGAAATCGACACCCATGGTGATAGTTGAATGGATGGCAATAAATCAAGTATAAAAGCAAACGCTGCAAAGAAAGCAGCCTCAATCATCGCCACCAGCTTTAAATTTTTCATAAAAAAACTCCCCTTTTCCAGAAACCAAAGGGAAGAACCTTTTGCACGCAATACAAAAACAATCATCTGTATTCCACATCCCTGCGTTAGCATTATCTAACAGGTTCCATGGGTCTGAACAATTCTGTTCACTCTCAGCAAAAGCTCCCCAAGTGGTTTCATTTTTCAACATTATAAATCTATTATACCAGTATCCCTTTTTATTGAAAGGACTTTTTAGAATATTCCTTCCCCTTCCATCCCCCTCATTTGCCATCAGAACGACAAACTTAGTTAAGTTACTGGAAATATTATGAAATATACCCAGATATTGAGTGGTGTTTTTGCGTTTGAATCCAAGTTATCATTAATTTATAAATGTATTCGAAGATACATAGATTACAAAACTATTGAAATATGGATGTGACTTCATTGAAAAAACAACTTATGACGGCCGCAGTTGCATTTGGAATGATGGTTAGTTTTTCTAATCAAGCAGATGCACAAGAAAAAGTCCATACGGTACAGCATGGCGATACACTTTGGAAAATTTCACAAAGCTACAACCTATCGACACAAGACTTGGTACAATATAATAACCTGTCATCGACAACCATTTATGTTGGTCAAGAACTATCCTTAATAGCGCCAAAATCAGCTCATACAACAACGTATACCGTGAAATCCGGCGATAGTCTATATATTATTGCCAATATGCATCATACAACGATCACGGACCTAATGAGGGCAAATAACATTTCGTCTTCAACCATTTATGTTGGACAAGTTTTGACGATTCCCAACGATTCACAAACCCCAGCGGCAACTACATATACCGTTAAATCAGGAGATACACTATGGATAGTCGCGAATAAGTTTGGTCTTTCGATCTCTCAACTAAAGTCTTATAATCAACTGACTCATGATTCCCTTCATATCGGTCAAGTTTTACGTTTGACGCCTGAATCTAGCCCTTCTTTTCATGCTGATGCATTAATCGCTGAGGGAAAAAAATACATAGGAGTTCCTTATAAATGGGGTGGCAACACACCTGAAGGATTTGATTGCTCTGGTTTCTTAAAGTATATCTACCAAACACAAGGAGTAACAATTCCAAGAACAGTGGAAACCATCTGGGACGCCGCTAAAGCTGTATCATCTCCTCAAAAAGGGGACATCGTATTCTTTACTACATATAAATCAGGTCCATCACATGCGGGAATTTACCTTGGAAACAATCAGTTCCTTCATGCCAGCTCTTCCGCAGGTGTGACGATATCCGATTTAAACAACTCTTATTGGAAACCACGTTATTTAGGTGCAAAATCAGTTAATTAGTGGATATTTTGAAATAGAAAAAAGAGTGACTTCTTCTATCTCGTTGATAAAGAAGAAGTCACCCCTACTTAATATCTCTTTCTTATCTTTCATTATTAATTCTATTTAATTCGTCACGAAGAAGCCCCCGCTTCTAAAAGTTCCCTATGCACCAATTCCCCTTCTCTGCTCTTCAATAAGCTTTTCAGCAAATCCCCTGCACTTCATCTCGATCTCTTCCTCATCTTCTAATCCGCTGTCTACCTTTAAACCACTCGTAATCAGTGCACACCCCTGATTTTGCAAAGCCTCTTCTAAAAGATCAACCGCTCTGGCAAAATGGTCATAAGCCGAATCTCCAGGACCAAAGGCTGCGCCCAACTTACCTGTTAAATCAACATCTGCCATTTCATCATAGAAGACAAGAATTTCATCTGCTAAATCACCATCTCCCCACGTATAACTTCCAATCAGAATTCGTTCATATGATGCTAGTTCCTCTGCTTCTGCCTCAAAAGCATCCCTTAATAAAACTTGATCCCCATTTTTCGTCAGTTCCGCCGCAATCGTTTCTGCCATGAGCTCAGTTGTCCCCGTCATACTCGCATAAACAATAATCGTTCTCATCTTAGCTCCCCCTAAGAATAGGATTAAACACTGTGCTAATGTTACAATTTAAGCATAATGGATCATCTGTTTATTTAAATTGATCTCCATCAATTTTATTAAGAAAACACGATAAATTTAGACGCCTAGCCCTGATATAAAAAAGAGAGAAGACCAAATTGGTCCTCTCCCTCTTGTTAAAAATGTTATTTAATTTTACTTTGTTGAATCAAGCCAATGACGATCGGGATGAATGTTCCTCCAAGGATGATCGGCATGAGCCACCCTCCAAATCCATCCCGCCAACCTAATGCAACAGAAACAGATTCGTATAATAAAAGTGAAAAAATGATGAGACAAATATTCTTCAATCGATTCAATAATTTCCTGCTGTGCAAATAAAATTGGACAGCATTCGATTCATTGATCCGTTGTGGGTAATTATGCATTTCTGGAAACTTCTCAAACACGTACATGAATAACAGCGTAAATAAGCCAATCCCAGGCAAAATGAGTAATTCTGCCTTCGAACCCCAACGATCAACTTCACCAGCGGCATTATAATGAGCCGGCACTTCATTTGGGAGTTGATTCCAAACGTAGATGAGAAAAAAGGTTGTGCCCAAATAAATGACCATTCCAACGATGTCCCAAACCCACTCACTTCTCGTTTTAGGAATTTTGATTTTAGGACGATTCCATGATTTAGACATGCTTTCCTCCCCCTCCAAGACTCTTATTCTTATATTTTACAATAGTGCAACCTGATTGTTAATCGAACAAAAAAACCTAACAAGAAGTCACCCTCTTGTTAGGTTTTCACCTTAATTCTCTTGAATATCTTTACGATTTTTCTTTAATAGCTTGGATAATACTTCATATACAATTGGGACGACAATTAACGTTAATGCAGTTGAACTGATTAATCCACCAATAACGGTAATTCCTAAGTCTTTCGAAATGAGACCACCGCCACCTGATCCGATTGCTAATGGAAGCAATGCACCAATTGTAGCGATCGCTGTCATCAGAATTGGACGTAAACGAGTGGCTCCCGCTTCTAAGATCGCTTCACGCATCGTCATTCCGGCTTTTTCCATCCGAATGATTCGGTCAACCAATACGATTGCGTTCGTTACGACGATCCCAATTAACATTAAGAGACCCATCATCACCTGTACAGAAATCGTTTCACCTGTAATCCATAACCCGACAAATGAACCAATCACCGTAAACGGCAATGAGAAAAGAATTGCAAATGGCGCAAGACCTTCACCAAATGTAACAACGAGGATGAAGTAGACAATCGCTACCGCCGCAATCATCGCAATCCCAAGTTGTGTAAAGGTTTCTTGCATATCAGCCGCTACACCCTCTACTCCAACAGTAACTCCTTTTGGCAGCTCTAGATCTTCAATCGCCTCATCGATTTCCGATGTTGCTTTTGAAATATCTTTGTCCAAGATCTTCCCTGAAACCGTCGCATAATACTCACCAGCACTACGAGATAAAGTATTTAACGTCGTACCTTCTTCAACGGTTACAAGATCCTTTAACGGCATCTCACCGAGTGCAGTTGGAATTTGTTTGGCTAACATTTCATCAATCGATTTAGGCTGCTGGTCAGCACCTCGCTCGCTCTTTACGATAACATCTAGCGTTTCGCCTTCTTTTTCAATCGTTGTTAACATATCTTTTGAATGATTCGGACTTAACATCATAACAATTTGACCAGCTGTTAAACCGTACTGCAGCAATTCATCTTGCTTCACTTTAAACGTATATTCTACATAAGCATCTTCTGTTGTTGAAGAGACATCTTCTAAACGATCATTATCCTTCATAACGTCTTCAACCATTTTTACAGCTTCATTTAGTTTAGTTAAACTTTCACTGTAGAACGTGTAACTCACTTCATTCGATGCAAATCCCATCGAAGCAAAATCTTGATTTTTCCATTCCCCAGATTGTTCCATATTAAAGACGTAGTCTTCAATTTCGGCACGTACTTCTGGGAAGTTTTTCAGTTCATCATCAAAGATCAGATACATTAGCGCACCGTTCGATCCCCCGCCCATCATTGCAGACATTGGATCAGCACTATCCGTAATTGATAATTGAAGAATTTCAATTTCATCCCGTTTTAGCAACTCTTTTTCAACGGCTGTTACATTTTTCATTGTTTCCTCTTCAAGCTCACCTGTTGCCGGTGTGTACGTTAAGTACATAACCTTTTCTTCATCAGAACCTAAGAAACTAAAGCCAATTAATGGCATTAACGCAAAACTTCCAGCTAACAAAAGAATTGAAATCAACGAAGTAATAACCTTATGATTCAGTGACCATTTCAAGGCCTTTTTATACCCGTTTGCTAACTTACCAGCTTCTTTATGCTTAACTTCAGTTTTTTCACTGTATAATTTTTTCTTAAACAACGTATGGGATAAGGCTGGCACAATTGTAATCGCAACTAATAATGACGCTCCTAGAGCAAATGTCATCGTTAATGCAAACGGTCTAAACAATTCACCGACCATTCCTCCAACAAACATCAGTGGAGCAAACACTGCTACCGTTACTAATGTAGAAGAAAAAATTGGTTTGAACATTTCAATCGTTGATTCACGGATTAATGCACGGCCTGATAACTTTTCACCTTTTAAATGAATCCTTCGATAAATATTTTCAACGACGACGATGGAGTCATCAATCACCCGTCCAATCGCTACCGTGATCGCGCCTAACGTCATAATATTTAATGTAATACCCATCCAATTCAATAGTAAGAATGCCGCAAAGATTGAAACTGGAATGGAGATAATAGAGATAATCGTAGATTTAAAATCACGTAGGAATAAGAGAATAATCAATACTGCGATTAACCCGCCAAATACTGCTTTTTCAACCATGGTAAATACCGCTTCTTCAATCGGTTCTCCTTGGTCAAGTGAAATATCGACGTTTAACCCTTCGATTCTCTCCTCTTCTTCTGCGACAAGAGTTTTCACATCATTTACAACATCTACTGTGTTGGCTTGCTGTTCTTTAACAATTTGAATCGCAATCGCATCTTCGCCATTTGTTCTGGCAATGGACTCTACTTTACCAACTAATTCAATTGAAGCAATATCACTTAATTTAACAAACGGAACAGGGTTTGTTTCAGATGGTGTTACTGGAATTAACATCTCCTTTAATTCCTCTTCCGTCATGAACTTACCATCAACAGAAACCGCTTGTTCTCCTTCTTCAAACTCATATAAACCTAGTGATACACCTAAATTACTCGCTTGAATCAGGTCTTTCACATCTTGCTCAGTTAAACCAAGTTCTGCTAACTTTTCTTGATTGTATTGAAGTTCAACCTCTTCGATATGCTGTCCCGTAATCGTTGTATTCCCAACACCATCTAACTTTTCAATTTTTGGTAAAAGGATCTCTTCGACTGTTGAGGTTAAATCAACAATATCTTCCGTTTCACTGCTTGCACTTAATGCTACGACTGGCATCATATTCATGCTAAGCGCTGTAACGATTGGCTCTCCGGCCTGTTCAGGTAACTGAATCGCTTCTAAAGCAGATTGCAGAGCACGTTTTGCCTCGTCCATATCTGTACCATATTCATATTCTACTTGAATATTAGCCATACTCGAGTATGAATTCGAGTAGACTACCTTCACATCTTCAAGCCCTTGCACGACTTTTTCAATTGGAATCGATACGTCTTCCATTACTTTTTCTGGAGTTGCCCCTGGATACACGTCCATTACTAATAAATACGGAATTGAAATATCCGGAATGGTTTCCATTTTCATTCTTGTACCTGAGTAAATCCCAGTCACGGTAATAATGATCGTAAGCAGCCAAACGGCTAATTTATTCTTTAAAACAAAATTGACTAAACCTTTCACCTTTACACCTACCCTTATTGACTCTTTTAGTTCACTTTTTTATAATAATGACTAGTTGGTCACTTGTCAACGAAAGACACTAGGAGAGATTGTAAAGATGACAAAGAAACAATTAATTATGGAAAAGGCCGCAGAGCTTTTTGCTAAACAAGGTTTTGACGCTACTTCTATTCAGCAAATCACTGATTACTGTGGGATTTCTAAAGGAGCCTTTTACTTAACATTCAAGTCGAAGGATGAATTGATTGAAACCCTCATTGATCAATTTATGATGCAGATCATTTCAGAGATTGACTATATAGTCAATCATTCAAAAGATGAACAGACGATCTTGTTTGATTTTTATTACACTTCGTACCATTTTTTCCAGAGACATTCAAATTTTTCCAAGATATTTATTAAAGAACAAATGCAATCCCTTAATGAGGAAGTGTTAGTGAAATTACGTTCATATAATGAAATGATTGAGAAAATAATTCTGTCAATGATCCATCGTTTATATGGAGAAAGAGCGAGAGAGTGCAAGTATGATTTAATGTACTGTATAAAAGGTTTTTTAAACATCTATGCGGAATTGTTTTTATATTATAGTGTGCCTGTAGACTTACAATCAATGTGTCATTCGCTTGTAGAAAAAACAAACCTCATCGCGAAGCACTCAACGGTTCCGTTTATGACTGAGGAGATGAGGCATTTATTACAACCTATTAATGAGGAAATTACCAACGAACACCTCCTTGATATTGTCGAGCAGAGAATTAGCGAATTAGAAGAGTCGCTTGAGAAAGATTCATTGATTTTGTTACATGATGATTTGGAGAAGCCTTCCTACCAGCCGGCCATTGTAAAAGGATTAATTGAAAATATCCGAAACCACCCTGATTGTAAGTGGATTGCCAATGTACTGCTCCATTACTATCAATTTTAAACCAAGAGAAGTTCATCTTTCTGAGCGAGACCTATGTGGCGCCTTCTTGCTGTTCACAGGTTTCTTTATACATGTTCGCATAATTTGACAAATAATGATAAACTACTTTCAGATTATATGTAGATGGAGGGACATCCCTTGCAAGAAGAGAAAGATACGAATAGTTGGGAAAAGCATGAAGATATCCTTGAAATGTTTATACAGACGATTGCTAGAAATATGAATCTATATGGAATAAATCCTTCAGTTGGAAGGCTGTACGGGGTATTATATTTTTCTGAACACTCGATGACTCTTGATGATATGCGTGAAGCTTTAGCGATGAGTAAAACGAGCATGTCTACAGGTGTTCGAGCATTATCTGACATGAAAATGGTAGAGTCTATTTACAAAAAGGGCGTACGTAAAGATCTATATCAAACCGAAGAGGACTGGTATAAATCCTTTACTTCTTTATTCGGGACTCGTTGGAGAAACCAAACAGAGACAAATATTGAGGAAGCAGAGGAAGCCATCGAGAAGTTGCAAGATCTGCAGCAAAAAACAGATGACGAAGCATTAATTAATAAAATTAACAATGATTTAGAAAAGCTAACTTATGCGAAAAATTATTATAAATGGCTAATGAGTCTTATTAAGGTAATTGAATCAGGAGAAATTTTTCAGTTTGTTCCAAAAAATGAATAACTTTGCAGGGAATCTGAACCAGTGATGGGGTCGATTCCCTTTTTATTTTAACTGAATACTAATTATTTAAAACTGTTTTAACCCTCCCCAAGGATTTGGGAGGATTTTGGCGAAAAACGGAGAATCATCGATTATTATTTGTACAGAATAAACTGTATGTAAATTACAAACGGTTTATCACGTTTGTAAAACACAATTAACTCATGTATATTGATAAAGTAATTCAAATATAACAGGGCATTTAGTCGGAGATAATCCGTCGTATAAAGTATTTGATAGATAACTAATCTTAAAGAAGAGGTGATGAATTTGCCCATAATTGAAGTGAAAGATTTAACAAAGATCTTTGGTAAGAATACCAAACAGGCGTTGAAATCTTTAGATGAAGGCAAATCTAAAGAAACAATTCTTAAAGAAACTGGATGTACAGTCGGTGTAAATCGATCTTCCTTTTCAGTGGAACCTGGTGAAATATTTGTCATCATGGGCCTTTCTGGCAGTGGTAAATCCACGTTAATTCGATTAATTAATAGACTGATAGAGCCTACACAAGGAAGTATTTTGATCGATGATGAGGATTTGGCAAAGCTTGATAAAGCCTCCCTTCGTAAAGTAAGAAGAGAAAAATTGAGTATGGTATTTCAGCAATTCGCATTATTTCCACATCGTACCATTCTACAAAACGCAGCTTATGGATTAGAAGTTCAAAATATACCAAAAGAGGAACGGGAAAAACGAGCGACAGAAGCTCTCGAATTAGTTGGATTAGGTCATTATCTTCACCAAAAACCTGGACAACTATCCGGCGGAATGCAACAGCGTGTTGGACTTGCACGTGCTCTTGCTAATGATCCGAAGGTACTTTTGATGGATGAAGCATTTTCTGCATTAGATCCGCTGATTCGCAAAGACATGCAGGATCAACTCCTCGATTTACAATCAACTATGAAAAAAACGATCGTATTTATTACCCATGATTTAGATGAAGCATTACGTCTTGGCGACCGGATCGCAATTATGAGAGACGGGGTAATCGTTCAAATCGGTACACCTGAAGAAATTCTTGTAAATCCAGCGAATTCTTATGTTGAGCGATTTGTAGAAGATGTTGACCGTTCGAAAGTATTGACTGCCCATCATATTATGAAGCGTCCAGAAGCAATCATTCTCGAAAAACATGGACCTAGAGTTGCACTTGAAAGAATGCGTGAAGCGGGGATCTCATCGATTTTTGTTACGAATAACCAAAGAAAGTTATGCGGCTATGTAACAGCTGATGATGCCTTGGATGCAAGAAATAATGGGGTATCAGATTTAAAAACCATTATTAAGACAGATGTACCAAGAGTTGGGAGAGACACAACGATAAATGATATTTTCTCGATCATTTATGGCTCCCCTATTCCTGTAGCTGTTGTTGAAGATGAAAAATTAGCCGGAATCATCGTTCGGGGTACAGTCATTGGGGCCCTTGCCGGAGAAAGCGAGGTGAACCTGGATGCTTAATGGAATACTAGAGATTATACCCGAAATTCAAATTGCCAAAGCAACAGAAAAAGTAACCGATTGGTTAACCGATACCTTTGCATTTATATTTGATCCTATCAATAAGCATTTTGGAAACTTTATGGAATTTTTGGCGGAAGATGTATTGTTAGCCATTCCTCCTGTTATCTTCATTCTATTCGTTGCCTTATTAGCATTTTTCATATCTGGTAAAAAACTAGGGTTAGCCGCTTTCTCGATTGTCGGGCTGTGGTTAATTTATAACCAAGGACACTGGGAAGATTTAATGAATACCGTAACACTCGTATTACTCGCAAGTGTTTTATCGATCATCATAGGCGTTCCAATTGGAATCTTAATGTCAAAAAGCAAAACAGCTAATGCCATTTTCAAACCGATCTTAGACTTTATGCAGACAATGCCAGCTTTTGTCTACTTAATTCCAGCTGTTGCCTTCTTTGGAATTGGGATGGTACCAGGTGTATTCGCGTCCTTAATTTTCGCAACACCGCCAACAGTCCGATTTACAAACTTAGGAATTCGACAAGTACCAAGAGAATTAGTAGAAGCATCAGATGCATTTGGTAGTACGGGAATGCAAAAGCTGTTAAAGGTTGAACTGCCAATGGCTAAATCAACGATTATGGCAGGTATTAACCAAACCGTGATGTTGGCCCTTTCCATGGTCGTTATCGCATCAATGATTGGTGCTCCAGGTCTTGGTAGACAAGTTCTTTCATCTTTACAGCGTGCCCAAGTCGGTACAGGCTTTGTCGCTGGTTTAGGGATTGTAATTTTAGCAATCATCATTGACCGCTTAACACAAAACATTAATAAAAAGAAAGCTTAAGTTTGTATCTTTTCATTGCGAAAAGTTCAATAAATATAGTTTTAAAAAAGGAGACAAATAAATTTATGTTAAAAAAGAATTGGAAACGTCTTAGTATGGCTGCAGGCCTTTCATTAACTTTATTTGCAGCAGGTTGTGGATCAAGTGATTCAGACGAAGAAAATACATGAAAAAACCACTTCTGTTGGTAACGGTCAAGAAGTTGAATTAGCCTATGTTGAATGGGATTCAGAAGTAGCTTCAACTCATGTTATCGGAAAAGTGTTAGAGGATTTAGGTTATGATGTAAAATTAACGCCTCTTGATAATGCCGTGATGTGGCAAGCAGTTACAACAGGTGAGGCAGATGCAATGGTATCCGCTTGGTTACCAGGAACTCACGTTTCTCAATATGAAGAATATGGCGATCAACTGGTTGACCTTGGTCCAAACTTAGATGGTGCTGCAATCGGACTAGTAGTTCCAACGTATATGGAAGATGTAAATTCAATTGAAGATTTAGCTGATCATGCTGAAAAAACAATTACTGGAATTGAACCTGGTGCTGGTGTTGTAGCTGCATCAGAACGCTCGCTGTCCGATTACCCAAATCTTGAAGACTGGAAAGTACAGACATCTTCAAGTGGTGCAATGGCAACAACATTAGGACAAGCCTATAAAAACAAAGAAGAAATTGTTGTAACAGGATGGACTCCACACTGGAAATTCCAACAATATGAATTAAAGTATTTAGAAGATCCGAAAGGCACATTTGGTGAAGCAGAATCAATTCATACGATGGTACGTCAAGGCTTAGAAGAAGATATGCCTGAAGCTTATCAAGTTCTTGATAACTTCTACTGGACACCAGCAGATATGGAAGAAATTATGTTAGCTGTTCAAAATGGTGAAGATCCAGAAGACGCTGCTGTTGCATGGATTGAAGCAAACCAAGACCGTGTAGATGAGTGGACAGAAGGAATCGAATAATTAAAAAGACAGATAGACAAGTAGAGAGAATATAATCGCTCTACTTGTCTTTTTCTATTTTATACACATCTCCACTTTGTGTTAAATGCTTGTTCAATACCTCTGCCATCTTTTCTTTCATTTCCTTAGAAGTCACAATAAGACTGATTGGAAAAATCCTTTGTTCAATGATTAACTCATAGCTGTCGTTGTTAACTTCCTTTGAATATCCATAAAATCTGTGGTCCTTATCAATCGGAATAAACTGAAAGGATTTAACTTTTTTCCAGGCAATAAAGCGACTGCCACATAATAAACCATCATCTACGATTGCAAACACATTAAGAAAATTATGTAAATTACTCATGGCGATCAATACGAATAAATAATATGACCACGGAATCCCTCCCGTTATGATCCCTAAAATATACATTACGATCAAAAACAACAGCAATAGATAATATAAGATCATACCACCCTTATGATTCGCATACGTCGGAAATTTAATCGGCTTTTGAGGGTCTTTGCGGATTTTTAGCACTTCTTCCTGAGTCGCTGGCAAAATTGGGGGCTTTTTCATTTTAAACAAAAGCTGTGTGAATTTATAAATGTTGTAACCGATGGCTATGATCACTAAGATATTCATTACGAACTTCAAGCTCGTCACCCCCTTTGTTAAATGTAAACTTCTATTTATTTAAGTCCCGTCCAAGCATAGAAAGGCAGAATATTACTCTTTTCGACATCCGGAGATAATAATCCTTTTTTGCTCGCTGAATATCCTTACTCCCCCTGACCTTCCAAATTGTGTCATTTACTTTAACTTTTCAACTTGCCCCATGATAAACTGAATTATTTTTGATATACTAGTATACAAGAGCTGTTTGTAAGTGATTATTATAATCACCCCCATATTTTTAAGAATATAGCATTGTTTATGGGAAAACCTATCATTATAAGAGTTCAATCTCAATTATAAAGGAGAATACATATGACAAAAGTCAATTTGAAAGCGAAGCCATTCAATCTTAACGATGAAGATGTTAAATGGGTACAAGAAACAATCAATTCAATGACCATTGAAGAAAAGATCGGTCAATTATTTGTTAACATGGGATCAAGTCGTACAGAAGAATATTTAACAGATACGGTCAATACCTATCATATTGGTGCTGTTCGCTATAATCCTGGTACAGCAGAAGAAGTCTATGACCAAAATAAGATTCTTCAAGAAAAAAGCAAAATTCCTATGCTTATTGCAGCAAATACAGAAGCAGGTGGGAATGGAGCTTGTACAGATGGAACAGAAGTCGGCGTTGAAGTGAAAATTGGAGCAACAAACGATCCAAAATGGGCGTATGAAATGGGTCGTGTTTCGGGTGTGGAAGCATCTGCGATTGGCTGTAACTGGAGCTTTGCTCCAATCGTTGACATTAACTATAACTGGCGTAACCCGATCATCTCAAGTCGTTCATTCGGTTCTGATCCAGATTTAGTTTTAGAAATGAGCCTTGCTTATATGAAGGGAATTCAAGAAAGTGGAATTGCCCCTGCAGCAAAACACTGGCCTGGTGATGGAATTGATGAGCGCGATCAGCATTTATCATTCAGCGTTAACAGCTTATCTACTGAAGAATGGGATAAAACATACGGTAAAGTATACAAAGGCTTAATTGATGCAGGTCTCCCTTCAATCATGGCTGGACATATTCATTTACCAGCATATGAAAGACATTTTAATCCAGATATAAAAGACGAAGACCTAATGCCAGCAACCCTTTCCAAAGAGATTACAACAGATCTATTACGTGGAAAATTAGGATTTAACGGCGTTGTTGTAACAGATGCCAGCCATATGCTTGGTTTAACTGGTGCGATGAGCCGAAGCAAACTCATCCCTACATCCATTGCAGCAGGCTGCGACTTATTCTTATTCTTCAACGATCCAGATGAAGATTTCGGTTATATGATGGATGGTTACAAAGAAGGGATCATTACAGAAGAACGTCTGCAAGAAGCATTAGAGCGGATTCTAGGCTTAAAAGCTAGCTTAGGGCTTCATAAAAAGGCAAAAACGGAAATCTTACTGCCAAAAGAAGAAGCACTAGCAAAAGTTGGTCTTCCTGAAAATAAAGCACTTTTCAAACAAGTAGCTGACAATGCCATCACATTAGTGAAAGATAAACAAGATGTTTGGCCTGTCACTCCTGAAAAGTACAAACGTATCCTATTAGTTGATGTTAAAGGCGTTCAAGGTGGATTCGGTGCCATGCTCGGCGGAAAAGAAAAAGCCGTTGATATCATGAAAGATTTACTAGAAGAGCAAGGTTTTGAAGTTGCTATTTGGGAATCAACGGAAGAAAAAATTATGAAACTTCCTGAAGAAGAACGTGCCGCAGCCATTGCCAACGTCTATGCTCAAAAGAGACCGATTTCTGAGTTAACGGATAACTATGATTTAATCATTAATATTGCCAATGTTAACCCGGGAACAGTTCAAAGAATTGTTTGGCCGGCAAGTAAAGGAACACCAGATATTCCATTCTATATCCATGAAGTTCCGACCATCTTTATTTCTGTTCAGTACCCATACCATCTTCCTGATGTACCGCAAGTTAAAACATACATCAATGCGTATGACAGCAGAAAAGCCAACTTAGAAGTACTTCTTGAAAAATTAATGGGACGTTCTGAATTTAAAGGCGAAAGCCCTGCAGATGCATTCTGCGGATTTGTTGATACACGTATTTAATCTACTTAAATAATAATTGAAAGCCCAAAACCCTTTTAAACAAAAGGGTTTTGGGCTTTTCCATGAAATCGCACAGTTTAAATAATTAAGGCTGTTTTCGTAAACTTTGTTGCTTTTATTGCAAAATAATTAATGTGATATAATTAGATAGTAGAAAAAGTTATATAGTAATTGTATAGGGATTTGAATATGATAAATTAGAGATAGAAGTCAAATTAATTTTTAGGAGGCGAAGCAACTGTGACTAACAAAATTTTAAACTTCGTTGTTTTTGCTCTAATATTGTCTTCGGTAGTAATTAGTAGTTTAGAAGGACTTTACACCTTCAAAACGGTATTTTACAATGTTGCATTGGCTATGTTCGTTTTGATTGTCTGTGTGTATCTGTATAAATATACAAAAAGAAACAAAAAGGCAGATTAAGCAAGAAGGGTAGCATTCGCTATCCTTTTTTTATTGCTTATGAAACACCCCTAAGAGAATTGACTGTTGTATTATTCGATTTTTGACACGCTGAAATAAGCATTTGTTCTACACGTTTATCAAATGCCATATTCTTCCTCAATTCAAGCCAACGGAACCAATAGAGATAGTTGTCGAGATATTTTGTTGCAACACCTTGAAAACGCTCCATCCAAGTTTTTAGGCGACTATGAAAGTTATTGACATGCTGAATGTGGTAGATTCCTTTCTTTACACGCTGTTTTTGTCGTTCATTGATAGTTTCGTGCTGTAATCCTTTTATCTTGGCAAATTTTTTATAATTCGTTGCTGTATCCGTACATAACAAAGCAGACGGGTGAATATACTCACCTATCACAGTATCAATTTCTTCGGCTTTAACACGACCTGTTCCTGCCTTCCGAGCAATAACGCTACCATTTCGGTCTTGTGCAACTACAACAGCAATTTTAAGGTTCGAAATACCTCTTTTTCCGTCTTTTTCTCCACGCTTCTTGGGTTTTCTATGGGTGATTTCGTTACCTTTCATAGACTCACGAAAGAAGGTTTCGTCACTCTCAACGATACCTTGCAATTGATTAAAACCAAGACTACCTAAAGCGTTCAAGATTTTATGTCTCCAATAAAATGCGGTAGAGATATGAATTCTCAAGCGTTCAGCGATTTTGGGAAGGGTATAACCTTCAACCATTAGTTCAAGATATTTCACCCACTTTTCAGGGTAGCGAGAGCCTGAAAATGGCGTATTAGTCATATCATTGAAAGATTTCCCGCAATCATTACATAGATAGCGTTGTCTCGAACGATACTTACCGTTCCTCTTTACAGATGTACTTCCGCAATGAACACAACCCAAACCAGAAGCAAATCGGGATTCACGAATACTTTTGAGCAGTTTAGTAATTTTGTCTGGCTCATCTGGAAAAAGGTCTTGTTTCATTGCATTAAATAACGCCATTTGCTCCGATTTGGTTAATTCGCTGAAATCCTCATATACATCTGTCCACATACTTGAACGCCTCCTTAAACCCATTTATATCAACCTTTAAATAGTATGGTCAAGAAAGCCACAATCTATACGAAAACAGCCATACTTAATAATAAAACTGATATTGATTTTTCCCTTTCTTTTTTGAATCATATAGGGCATGGTCCGCCTTATTAAAGAGGACCTCTGGCATGTTCCTACTTCTAAATCGCGTTGATTATAAACAAAAGGGGAACCTTTGTTTATATCCGTTATAGCAACTCCTAAGAATATTTACAATAATTTCCGGTCAATTAACCTATCAAAAAGCATACCTTGACCGAAGCCGATTAATCTCGCGACTTCATGAGTTTTCCCGGCTAATTCATAAAAAGAGCAAAAACAATCATGACAATTGTCAATTTCAATCTAAAACGATACAAACTTCTTACATCCCCTTAGTTTAAGTCAAATGTCTTATCTTCCATTCTTATATAATACTAATTTCATAGATAGTTTTCTAAATAAAATTTAAATTCGGAAATATCACTTATAGGTCGATGATTTGTATCAAACTTTATAAATTCCTTTTCGATTGTCTTTCTAAAAGTTACGAATGAAATTTTTATTAATTTGACCAATAAAATATCCAATTTGACAAATTTAGTTGTCAAATTGGATATTTTACTTTACAATGCTATTATGAGGTGAGGACATGAAAACAAGGTTAAAGGAACTTCGCGCACGTGAAGGCCTCAATCAAACAGAACTCGCGAAACTTGCCAAAATTTCACGTCAAACCGTAAGTTTGATTGAGCGTGAAGGCTTTATACCGTCGTTATTAATCGCTGTTCGCATATCGCGAATTTTTAATGAGCCCATTGAAAATATTTTCTTTTTTGAGGAGGATGAGTTGTGATAAAAACGATAGGAAAAATGCTGGCAGGTGCAGTGGCAGGATTTTTGATTATGTACTTTTTAATGGGTTTTCAGTTTAATGTAAATATCCCATTTCCATCCTTTGAATTAACAATCATTATTATGGTGCTTTCTATTTTATTAATTATTTTTAGCTTATTCGGTTATGCCAAAATTAAATCAGAGGTTAAAAAACAAGTCTCAGGTGACGAAGAAGATGAGCGTGATGTGCGTCTCTACAAACTCTATAGCGATATTATGCTTGCGGCAAATCTTTCACTGTATTTTTCAACCTTCATGTTAGCTCTTATTGCCGTTACAGATCAGCCTAATGCATTTGTATTTATTAGCCTAGCTCTAATATTAACAAGTGTTTCATTAAACTTTGTTTATTCAAGTCTGGTTCATACGGTTTATCCCAATCGCAATCTCCCTTCTGCGAACGATAAGCAATATGCAAAAAAATTATTAGAGTGTAGTGATGAAGGGGAACGTCATATTATGCTTGAAGGGATGTACCGTGCCTACACAAGTCTCAATGCATTGTTATTTTTTGCAGTTCTTGCCCTTATTGCCTATTCGATAATTTCAGGAGTATCGCAATTATTCGGCATCTTTCTGATTATCCTAATTTTAATTATTACAAATACCCAATATATGTTAGCCATTCGTAATAAATAAATAAATAAATTGAGACTATCTATGTTATCTAGTTTGACTCGGGGATATCTTGATGAAACTCAATTAGTTATGAACTGAAGTATATTCCAGACTATTATCTTGCAAATTCACTCATCCATTATATAATTAAATATATCTAGGATTAAATGTTTTCTAGGGTTCCGCAATGAAATATTGGTCTGGTCCGAGAGAAAACTCACAGCAACTGGCTGTGTCACGGAGGGATAAAAGCCCGGGAGAAACTGATTAAACAGTTTTCTCTCAGGGCTTTTTTGTTATTCACAAGATAAATTTGGAGGTGTTTTTAATGAATCGATATTGGATACAAGTTTTTGTAGCCGCCTTTTTAGAAATCTTCTGGGTCATCGGGTTAGCTCATTCATACAACTTGTGGACTTGGCTTGGAACGATCTTTTGTATTATCGTTAGTAATTATTTAATGATTACAGCAGCACAAATTCTCCCTGCTGGAACGGTTTATGCTGTTTTCGTAGGGCTAGGAACAGCAGGTACAGTTATTTCAGAAATTCTCTTCTTTGGAGAATCCTTCAGATGGGAAAAAATACTTTTAATCCTCGTATTATTAATTGGCGTTATCGGCTTAAAGGTAGTGACAGATAGCAATGTTGAGAAAGGAGATGCATCTTAATGGCTTGGTTTGCTCTTATTATTGCAGGCTTATTGGAGACATTTGGGGTAGCAATGATTAACCAATTACAAAAAACACGAAATTGGCAAACGCTCCTTTTATTAATACTTGGATTTGGCTCAAGCCTTGCATTATTAAGTTATTCTCTGCAATTTTTACCAATGGGTACAGCCTATGCGATATGGACAGGAATCGGAGTCGTTGGCGGCGCCTTGGTTGGAATGACCTTTTACGGTGAGTCCAAGGACTGGAAAAGACTAGTTTTTATCGCGATGATATTAAGTTCTGCGGTAGGGTTAAAACTAGTTTCATAATAAAAAGGTGTTAGGCACCTTTCAGAAATCCGAAAGATGCCTAACCCCCTCAAAAGAAGGTAAATATCCTTTGCGTCAATTCACCCGTTTATAAACCGCCATACCTTCTCTTTCGTTGTCGATATTCTTCAAGAGCTTGGAAAAATTCCTTCTCGGAAAAATCCGGCCACAGCACATCGGAAAACCAAAACTCTGTATAGGCCAGTTGCCAGAGAAGGAAATTGCTCAGGCGTTTTTCTCCTCCCGTACGAATAAGCAAATCAGGGTCTGGAAGACCGTCTGTGGACAAGTATCCCGAAAACCGTTGTTCATCCAGTTCATCTAATGAAAATTTTACATCATTTATATCTGCGATCATTTCTTTCATCGCATTCAAAATCTCATGCCTACTTCCATAATTTAAGGCAAAATTCAGTTGAAGGCCGTCATTGTCCCGGGTTCGGTCAATCCCATACTGTACGGCTTCACGTGTATGGGTCGGAAGACTTTCCATATCACCGATTGTCTCGATACGCACATTGTTTGCGATAAGGTCTGGTAGATATACATGGAGAAACTCTTTGGGAAGTCTTAAGATAAAATCGACCTCTGACTTAGGCCGTTTCCAGTTTTCCGTGGAGAATGAATAAAGAGTCAAAACCTTTACTTTGCATTTGACCGCTGCATTGACAATCTTTACGATGGCCGATACGCCTTCCTTGTGGCCAGCAATTCTAGGCATGCCCCTCTTCTTAGCCCAGCGTCCGTTTCCGTCCATAATGATCGCTATATGGTCCGGTATATTACCTTCATGATCATAGATAGTTTCTTTTTTTTGACTATGATTGAAAAAAGGAATTTTTATTACCATCTTCTATCCCCTCAAAATATTATTATTCTAATAGAAATCTCATTTTTTCTTTCCCTTAATCTGCTTTAAAGTCGCTACGATCAGAAAGCTAACAATCACTAATAATACCCATGAACTTACCTTACCTAGATGAACGAGACTCCATGCTTCGGTTTGGTTTGGATATTGCCAAGCTCCAAAGAACGTTGCGATATTTTCTGCTATCCATATAAAAAATCCGATAAGCGCGAAAGAAAGTGCAATCGGCATTCTGTAACGAGTTCCGTTAACCTCATAGGTGACCCATGATCGCCAGAAAATGATCATGACAAGTCCTGCTAACCACCACCGAATGTCAATCCAGAAATGGTGGGTGAAAAAATTAAAATAAATCGCAGCTGCCAAAGGAACCACTACGAAAAGTGGCGGCCACTTAACGAGATCAACCTTTAACCTCCTCCATGCTTGGCAAAGATAACTCGCTACACTTGCGTACATGAAGCCACTATACAAAGGCACTCCAAGGATTTTGAAATACCCTTCTTCTGGATAGGACCAAGAGCCCATATGTACCTTGAAGATTTCAAGAGCTAGCCCAATAAGGTGAAATAGGGTGATAACCTTTAATTCATCCCGCGTTTCAAGCCCTGAACGTACCATCCACCACTGCATTAATAGAAAAGTAATGAGAAGCCAGTCATATCGCGGCAGGAAGAGGAGTGGCATAATCTTTGTAATGGCCAAAGAGGCGAAAATGACGACTGGAAACAAACAAGATAAAGCCTGCTCCCAGCCAAAACGAATAAGTTGTTTAAACCATTTCACCATTTGTGACTGCAATACTTTTTTCTGAGAATCATTTTGAATGATTACATTCATAAGGAACTCCCCTTTGTCTACCAGTGAATAAATAGTTAACCTGGATTTTCTTCGTCATTTTTGTATTCTAAAATATCCCCTGGCTGACAATCCAATGCCTTGCAAATCGCTTCTAACGTGGAAAATCGAATCGCTTTCGCCTTTCCATTTTTCAAAATCGAAATATTAGCCATTGTGATTCCAACCTTTTCCGAAAGTTCGGTGACGCTCATTTTTCTTTTAGCCAGCATTACGTCTATATTTACTATAATTGCCATTGTTTTCACCTCAGACTGTTAAATCATTTTCTGTTTTTATATCAATTGCTTCTTGTAAAAGTCTTTGGAGAACAGCAGCAAAGACTGCGATAACTAGTGAAGCGCCAATTACAACCATTCCGATTAATGCGAGACCTGGTGCGTCATCCCACTGTGCGATCATAAAGACAAATGGGAGAGCTACCACATATAAACCACTGATAGAGATAGCACAGCGTTTAATTTTCTTTAGCGCATTTACAGACATTTGCGAGAAAGCCTCGTTCTTGTCAATATAACTTAAAAGTTTAAACGCTTGATACAAAGCAACGTAAAACGGGATCGCTGAAACATACATAATTGCTAATATGCCAAGTACTATATAACCGAGCTTCGCCCCATTTTGTGCTTCTTGAAATGCTACATTCGCTAGTTGAGGCAAGAAAATTACGCAAAGTACTAAAACAGGAATTCCGATTAGAAAAACAGCTAACTTTAAAAAGAGGGTTGAACCTCGTTTCATAAAAAAACACCTCGCTTATTTATTGTCAAATTGAATTTAACATATTTTTTATCGTTTTACAATAAAATATTATTGAATTTTATACTATTTTTATTGTTTACCTTTTAATTAGATTAAAATAAATAAGCACTTCTTACTGTGAAATGCTTTTCTGGAAGGCCCCTGGTATCTTACTATAGGGAACAAAAAAAGGCTTCTTATAAGTTTATTCAACTTATAAGAAGCCACTACATTTTGTTTTAACTCACTAAGCCATCACTTACCTTTAACGAACGACTACAGTCATCATAATCATTAGGTATATACTTGTAACAAATAAACAACTAAATAAAAAGGATACTCCAATCGATGCTTTTTTGAAAAACGATAATAACATCAATCCCACGAATAAAATAGTTAAGAAAAAGAAGATGACTGTATTGCCGTTCACAACAAAGCCAATGGTGCTGCCCGTATTGATGATATCACCATGGAACATACCGAATAAAGGTGAAACAGCATCATTTGTTAAATATGAACCATGTGCTGGTGCTTGCTGGGTAAAGAAGGCCGTTATGGTAAAGATCACAAGTAAAATCAAACCTTCTACCCGAATCCACGGGATCGGATTAAATTTAGGATTCTTCGTTAGTTTAAATTTTACAATGCCCCCATTCACCAAAGCATAAAAGATAACCGGCAATAGAAATAAATGCTTGATTAATAATCCCTGTCCATACGGTATCACCCAGGAATCTGTATAATCGTCCACCAACATATCCATTAAAAGCACACCACTAAGAGCGGTTACCACTAAACAACTGATCGAGACTACTGAAAACCAGCCTAGAAATTTAAGCCAATTTTCATGGTTCACCGAACACCAACCAACAATAAGCAAGATCCCAACCCAAATGCTAACCGCTGCTAAATGAATAAAGTCGCTAGTTATCCCCATGATCCTATCCATTGAACCCGCATGGCTTGACCAAGCAATGGTTAACATGAGCGCAAAAGTCAGCACTCCCCCTAAGAAGGCAAACCTATCTTTCTCAGCAGGCCTCGCCATCGCAATTAAGAGTACTAAAATGATAGAACCAAAAAGGGTAAAGTTCCATAAGGTTCCAGCTGTATAAGTAGTTAAAACCATTTTAAGCGATTCAAATAAACCGAAGCGGGGAGCCATAAATAGCGCAATATCTAGGACAGGAATAAACGCAAAAATGGGCAGCGCCATCCCGCTAATAAGCAAAAGGCGCTTTGGAATTTTAAGATCAGGGCGATATTGTTTTGGGACAAGTTGAAGAATAAAGCCCCCTGCTAAAACCGAAAAGCATAAATATAAGAGTGCCTGACTAATGATGATTAAAAGATCCATTACTTATTTTCCCTTTTTTCTAAATAAGAAGAAGGCGCCAATTACAAGGATAACAATTAATCCAACGAGAACGATTGTCATAGAAGATGATCCTTGCTCTCCGTCCTCAGCTGAAATGACCGAAGCCTGATCTTCAGTTTTTTCCTCGGTTGATTCTATTATCTCTTCACCTTCCGCCTCCTCCTCTTTTTCTGTTGGTTCTACCGTTTCTTCTTCCACAATCTCTTGAACTTCAGCATCTACTGTAAAGGAGAACTCTCCTTCTAGCGGATGACCATCTGCACTAATAATATTCCAATTTACTCTATATCCATCATTTGAAAGTGGTTGGGCAACCACACCTGTTAATGTGTCCCCTTCTATAATTATTTCTTGTAATTCAATAGCTTGTCCTTCAGTCGTTGTAACACCTATAAAGCTGCCTTGTTCAATGTGACCATCAAATTCAAGAGTAATCTCTGTCAACGGCTCTGTAACAACCTCACCATCTGCTGGACTAGAGCCTCCTAAATGTGAATGTGCAAAAACACTAGTAGAAATAGACATTGCTAGCAAGACTGATACTATTATTATAAATAAACGTTTCAATTTAATTCCTCCCTAAAAAATATATACTACATTAATCTTATCTATTTAATGTTATATTTAAAATCATTATACACACTGTGTAAACATTATATAATACCTCTAAAGAGTGATTTTTAAGCAATATATTTCTATATTGAAATTGTATTCTTATCAAAGTTCATGAAAGTTGAGGTGTTGAACCAATGAAACCATTGACGAGAGAAATTGAAATAAATGCTCCCATCGATCAAGTTTGGAAACTACTAGATGGAACATTAGAGGATATGCAGAAGATCATGCCACAAGTGGTCGAACATACCCCCGTAAAAGTAACTGAAAATGGAGTAGGGACGATTTATCGGCAAAAATACAAGGAAGGAAAGCGAATTCAGGAATATGAAGTTAAAACCTTACAATATGAAAACCATTCAGATTGTAAAAAGCTTAGAGTCGGCTTTACTCTTGCAAATATGTTTGAGATTACCGCTTTTTATGAGTTGAAAAAAGTCGATGATCATAAAACTTCATTCTCCTATACAGTGACCAATAAAGCTTTAAAGTGGTTTGTGAAGCCATTCTTATGGTTTTCAGGTGATAAAGTCGTCGTTGAATTTTTAGAACGTGTTAAAAAAGCAGCAGAAAGCGATAAGCAATAGCAGATTTATCATATCCAACTTAATTATATCTTTAAGAAGTCTTTCACTTACCAAAAAAGGCTTCTCACAAGTTTAAACAACTTTTGAGAAGCCCTTATTCATATAAACTCTCGATACTGCTCAATTCACATCTAGTCCCCAAGCATCTCTTCAATGTTTCTCATACACCTCGATTTGAAATATAATTGGCTTAAGATATCATACAAATGATTTACAATGTTAATATATTTTTGATTTCAACTCAAAATCATATCGAGGCTAGTAACTTGAGACCAAATAGCTATTTAAAGCTTTGAATGTATTTCGAATGACATCTCCCCGACTAATAATCCCAACCAGTACCCCATTCCGCTCGACTGGTAATTTCTTGATTTTCCTTTCTCCTAAAATGTTCGCTACCGTCTCCATTTCTTCGTCCCACTCCACTTTATAGACTTGTTTTTGGGCCAGTTCCATCACATTTAACTCCCTTACTTTCTGTGCCCTTTCAATGAATTCTTCCTGCTCCACTTTAAATAACTTCATAAAGAAAGGAGTACCGATGACAATTTCATTTGGCTTGCCGATATAACGCAAAATATCTCCATCGCTTATATACCCAACCATTTCATTTCGATCGTTCACAACAGGTATCCCGCTAATTTTATATTCGAGAAATTTCTCTATCACACACCCTACACTGTCTTGTTCTTTAACCCTAATGACCCGCTTTTTCATAATATCATTCGCTTTCATATTGACCACCTCCAAATTGGTTATGACTAATTACTAGTTTATTTTCCCATGCTATTTAGAATGGTTATTTATATATAATAGTAAAATAAACAAGCTCATTTGTAATCATCCAATTGGATGATTAAGGGGTCATCCACTTTTCTCAAAAAATTCAAGATGACCAGAAACAAAAAAGAGAACTATCCTTCAAGCTACAGATAAGTTCTCCAATACCATTAATCTATTCTTTAAAATGCAAAGATTGTTCACACCTTTATTTATAGTAACTCTTTAGCTAATAATCGATAAACATCCAGGCGTTTTTCTTGTGAGTGTTGAATACTACAAATCATCGCTTCATCAAACCCATAGCGAGCTTGCTTTTCTTGCAACAGGGCTGCAACTTCTTTTGCATCGCCTACTAAATGGAAGTTACGATAATCTTCTATGACCATGAGATCCATCTCTGTCAATGGATAATCACGAGCTTCTTCAGGTGTCATAATTGAAGTAAGCTGGCCTCTCCTAAACAACAAGCGCCAAATATCTTGCGGCCTTGATTGGAATTCAGCTTCTTCCTTCGTTTCTGCTGTTGTCACCAAATAAGAAACATTAATTTGCGGTTTCTCCATAAAAGCTGAAGGTTGGAAATTCCTTTTATAAGACTCTAAAATCTCTTTAGACAATTCACCATTGAAAAACTGTGCAAAAGAATATCCTACCCCTCTACGTCCAGCTTGAACCGCACTATTTCCAGTCGAGCCTAATAACCAAGCTTCTGGCAGCACAACTCTAGATGGTGTTGCAATTGATCTTTGATACCAGCTGTCTTCTGGAACTTCATCGTTAATCAATTGCAGTGTAGTGTCAAACTTTTCATATAGGTTGCCAACGAC
The DNA here is from genome assembly GCA_963787345.1 of uncultured Bacillaceae bacterium. GTDB lineage: Bacteria > Bacillota > Bacilli > Bacillales > Cytobacillaceae > Bacillus_BD. The sequence continues at coordinate 128,205 of CAWBCW010000036.1, forward strand.
CGGTTGTCGCCCTTCCGATAAGGCATAAATAGAATTGTTGTCCCCTCCAGGAGCTCGGCCAATGCCAAAGTCAATGCGTCCTGGTGACAGGGCACTTAACGTTTTAAACACTTCCGCTAGTTTCAATGGGGAATAATGCATGATCATCACTCCACCGGTTCCGACTCGAATCTTTTTCGTCTTTGCAGCCAAATGCGCTGCCGACACTTCGGGAGCCGAACTTGCATAATGGTTTGTTCCATGATGTTCCGCCATCCACATTCGATGATACCCTAACTGATCTCCTAAAATAGCCAATTCTTCTGCCTTTTTCAAAGCATCTGCAGCTTGATTGCCCTTCGTAATAGGCGCTTGGTCTAGTATACTTAATCTCATGATTTACCACCCTTCCCATTCACTTCTAGCAGCCACCGGATTGCTAGGATAAGAATCGCACACATTGACAAATCTTATCGTACTTTCATCTCCAGTAAAACTGTCAACTATATCTCAAAGATTTCTATTAAGTTAAAATAGTTAGATAACTATTATATAACTATAGTTTAGAGGATAAATTTCAACAAGTAAAGAATCTCCTGTCTCTACACTTTCCCGCTCCTTTTTCCGGACCATTAGAAAAAAGAGATGGACACTAGACGAAACCCTGTGTCCATCCCTTTAAACCGTTGTTAATTTACCTGTTCTAACCTTGCTTCTATTTCACTCATAATTTCGCCTGCTTTTTGCCAGTCTCCATTTGAAAGAGCATCTTGATAGTCACCAAACAATCCAGAGAATTCCTGTAATAGCTTTTCCGAATCTGCCGGAATACCTGGAGAAGGTTTTTCCTCATCGTCCGTTTCATTGGCTCCTCCATCAATATCCTCCTGTGATGGCCCTTCAGGCTGCAAATCACCCACATCGATATCTCCATTGGCTAATTCAAGAATTCGCGTTAAAGCTTTATCGAATGTTGCCTCCATGACGATATGATCCTGATATGCAACGACAACCTGTTTGACTTCTGGCAACGATGTCTCATTTGCAGACTCAATATAGATTGGCTCCACATAAAGCATCGTATCCTCAATTGGGATGGACAACAGGTTTCCTCGAATTACTTGAGAGCCACCTTGTGACCATAGGTTTAACTCCTGAGAAATAAAGCTGTCCTGATTGATCCGGTTTTCAATTTGCTGCGGACCATATACATTTTCCTGTTTTGGAAAACGATAGACAAACTTCTCACCATAATGTTCACCATCATTACGGACACCAATCCAGCCAATCATGTTCTGTCGGTTTCTTGGCGTGTATGGCAACATTAAGATGAATTCTTCTTGCGCATATTCCGGAAGCTTCATCGTTACGTAATAAGGATCCATTTCAATATCCTCATTAAAGTAATGCTCCGTTGGGAATTCCCAGCGGTCTTCTCGATTATAAAATATCTCTAGATTCGTCATATGGTACGTTCCATATTTGTTTGCTTGAATCGAAAAGAGCCTTTCTGGATAACGTAAATGACGTTGTATATCTTCCGGAATTTCCGTTGTAAAAAGTTCAGGGAAGATATTTTGATATGTTTTGAGCAGTGGATCATCTGGTTCACTAACAAAGAATTGAACTTCTCCACTGTAAGCATCAATCATGACCTTCACTGCGTTTGTAATATAATTGTTGTTGCCCTCGTAGTTTTCTGCATATGGATAACCTTGCTCTACAATGTAAGCATCAATCATCCAAGCTAACGTTCCATCATCGCGAACAATGATATAAGGGTCTTCATCATATTCGAAAAATGGTGCAATACGATTAATACGATCCACTATATTTCGAGTATCAAGCAACTGACTTTCACTCGAGAGCTGATCTGACACAAACATCCGGAATGACCCTTCATTTATAGAAAATAACAAACGATTCCATCCACTAAGCGGAATCCCCTTATCTGAATCATAGCGGTTCGTCATATTTTCTTCCCCAGATGGATAATCAAACTCATCAACCGCTGAATTTACGATTACATTCGGATAATCCAGTTCCCCAAAATAAATTTGTGGACGTTCAACCGAAACCTTTCCTTCTGGCGGGAGATTTTTCACAATATATTGCGGTTGTCCTTGGGATGTGACTTCATTAACTTGACTCATTGCGATTCCATATCCATGTGTATAACGCAATGTCTTGTTTACCCAAGTTTGGGCTTGGTCTGGTAAGTCATCTGTGTTCAATTCTCTTGCACCGATAAAGACTTGCTCGTACTCTCCATCAATTTCATAGCGATCTACATCAATATCATTAAATTGATAATACGTACGGAATGTCTGCAATTGATTGTAAATATCAAGCAGTGGACGCGCATCATTAATCCGCACGTTATTAATCGTTAGTTCATTATTTTTAATCATCTCTTCATTAAGTGAAGCCTGATTCCCCGGGTGTTCTGTTACTTTAATATCTTCTAGATCATAAGCTTTCCGAGTATAATTTAGATTATGTTCTAAATACGGTTTTTCCCGTTGAAACTCATTTGGCTCGACAATATAATTTTGGACAATTGCTGAAGTACCTTGTCCAAGAATGATGACGGCAAAATAAACAACAATCGGAGTCAGCATCCATTTAATATTGCCTTTTCTTATTGTAAAAATGATCCAAATGGCACCAAGTACCGCTACTGCAGCTAGAATATAAGCAACCGGAATATTAATGATGCGATCCGTGTAGCTTATGCCGTGCACAACACTGCTCTGAAAAACATTCACTTGATTTGTCAGCAGTGCTTGATAAGGTGATAATAAATGAGAGCATGCTAGCAATATGCCAAGAATAGAAACTGTAAGTCCGAGATGAATTTGCGCCGAACGATTCAATCGGTACATATGAAAAACAGAATACGCTGCCGCTACCACCAATAACACAAAGAAACCTAGTCCTAGTAAAATATTAATAATCATTTCTAAAAATGGGAGAACAAACATGTAGAAGGAAATATCTCTGTTAAAAATCGGATCCGTTTCCCCAAATGCCTCGTAGTTTAAGACTTTTAATAGAGGCTCCCAGCCCACACCTTGGACAATTGTGCTGCCAATAAGTCCTACGAAAAGAGCAATTGCGATTATGGCTCCATTCATAACTGCCTTTTTCTCAAGGAGAAATGCAGGAAGCTGTTCTGAATCGAAATGGCTGAAATAACTTCTTCTTATCCAAAATAAGGTCAGCCAAGTTACAAAGCCATAGATGGCAAATCCAGCTCCGCCAAGCATCAGTTTACTGTTTAAAATTGTCGTGAATACGTTGCCAAAATCAATGGTATCCATCCAAATATATTCCGTGCCCCATTGGAATGCAATTGTACCTAGAATGAACAAAATGAACAGAATTCCAATAATGGCCCCAGTCCAACCACTAAACTTTCGTACCTTGCGTACTTTTTTTACTTTCTTATGATTTGTATAAACCTTAAAGTCCATAATTCCTCCTTTATCGGTTCCTTTAATGGTTCTAGGTAAAAAAAGCAAGGACCGATTCTCTTTATAGTGATCTATAACCTTATTTTAACAATAATCAAACTATAAGTCATTTCTTGAGGCTCTAACTTCCTTCAGTAAATACTTTTATATCGAAAGATTGCACAGGTACAGAAGTCCCCCTACTGCTATGAGTGTGAGGTGATGAAGGTAGCTAAGCCTCCAGCGAATGTCTCAGATTTTTAAAGGTAACTTCTCGAGCGAGTTCGAGAAAGATCCGGACACAAATTCGCCGAGGTGAATTTGATTAACAATTGTTATGTTATTGCCATATAGGGTGTATATTATAATTAGTTATTATATGATATTAATATTATATCTGAGGTGTTGAGGTGGAGACATGAAAAAACGGTTTAAACTCGTCGCTATTCTCTTATTATTCCTTCTGATCACAGTGGCGTGTACGAATAACAAGGGTGCTGATCCAAATCCAAACAAGGAGGAAAAGATTGAATTAACCATTTCAGCAGCTGCAAGTTTGAAAGATTCAATGGATGTCATTCAAAAGACCTATCAAGAAGATCATCCCGAGGTAAAGTTGAAATTCAACTATGGCGCTTCTGGCTCTTTGCAACGACAAATTTCTCAAGGTGCACCAGTGGATCTATTTTTCTCAGCGGCTGAAGATAAGTTTGGTTTATTGATTGAGGATGGAACGATTGCAAAAGAAGACGGATTAGCCCTTCTTGGGAATGAACTTGTCTTAATTGTCCCAAAAGAAAATCAAGTGATTCAAAGTTTCGCTGATCTTACAAAAGCAGATATTGATAAAATTTCAATCGGAACTCCTGAAACCGTGCCTGCGGGAAAGTACGCGAAAGAATCTCTTGAAAAACTGGGTGTTTGGAAAGATGCGGAATCAAAAGTCGTTTATGCAAAGGATGTTCGTCAAGTATTATCCTACGTAGAAACAGGGAATGTAGATGCTGGAATTGTGTACAAAACAGATGCATTGGTTTCAGATAAAGTAAACATTGTTGCATCAGCAGACCCAACAACACATGCTCCGATTATTTATCCTGTTGGGATTATTAAAGACTCTAAAAATTACGAAGTTGCAAAAACGTTTTATGAGTATTTACAAACGGAAGATGCATTGAAAGTGTTTGAAAACTATGGATTTACAATTGAATGAGGTCTTTACGGAAGAGTTCTTAAGTCCAATTTGGTTATCTTTGAAAATTGCTTCGATTTCTGGTGTCGTTGTCATCATAATTGGAACATTAACTGGTCGACTGTTTGCCAGGAAATCATTTAAGGGAAAAGCTGTCTTGGAGACGATTCTTATGCTTCCGATGGTACTTCCTCCGACAGTCGTTGGATTCTTCCTCATCGTCATCTTCGGAAAGAACAGCACGATCGGACAAGCTATCGAATGGTTATTTAAGCAGCCAATTATTTTCACCTGGTGGGCTGCGGTTATTGCAGCAATCGTTGTCGCATTTCCACTTATGTACCAGTCGGCAAAATCGGGATTCCACGGAGTAGATCGCGCCATTGAAGATGCAGCAAGGATAGATGGAGCAGATGAATGGAGAGTTTTCCTATTTATTTCTATTCCACTGGCTTCAAAGGCTCTTATTACGGGGGGGATCTTAAGCTTTGCTCGGGCACTAGGTGAATTCGGCGCCACCTTAATGTTCGCAGGGAATATTCCTGGAGAAACCCAGACAATCCCTACAGCCATTTATATCGCGATTGATTCTGGAAATATGAAACTGGCATGGTTATGGGTGATTTCAATTGTCATTATTTCCTTTATCATGCTCCTAGTTGTTCGAGTAAAACAGGAATAATAGATGATCTAATAAAGAATTATGGACGCTATAATGAAAATAGGCGCTGTTCCTTACTTTTAGGGAAAGCGCCTATTTGTTAAAGGGAGTAGATTGATGGAAACCCTCTTCTTAAATACTTTTTATATAAACTTTGACCCTCGTTCGCGGCCCTTATGATTCTTCCAAAGCAGGTTTTCCCGCTTCAATTAATGTTTTATTTCGTCCGAGGAAAACGGCAAGAACGATAATGAATATTCCCGTTCCTATTAACATCCATTCAATTTTAATAAAGTCTGCAATGGGACCAAATATTAACATTCCAAGCGGCATCATGGAAGTTGAAATCATCCCCATTACTCCAAAAACCCTTCCCAAATACTCTTCCTCAACCTTCTCTTGTAACAAAACAGTTGCGGGCGTATTAAAAATCGGCATGGCTACTCCGAATAAAGCCATGAACACTAAATAAACCCAAAAGACAGGAACAATACCAAGCGCAAAGGTGCAGACCCCCATAATAACACTAGCAAGTCCTAACGTTTTGATCTTGTTTTGGAAGCCGCCCCACGAAGCGATAATCCCTCCACCTGTCATCATCCCAATAGAGAAGGCAATCTCGATTGCGGACAATCGCCATACATCATCACCAAAGCTGCGTGTAACTTGCAATGGTGTCAAAAATGCTGCTGGTGCCATTAACACAAAGAATACTGCAAAGAAAATGAAGAATTTCTTCAGAAAACTGTGGTTGTTCACATATTTGATCCCTAGTTTAAAGTCATTCAAATAACTCGTTGTTTGCTTTTCCGCTGCCTTCTCATGCACAGATACTTTAACAAAGGCAAGCAATGTGACGATTCCAATCATTGCTGTAATGACATCAATAAAAAAGATCACTCCGATCGTAGTAAATCCTAATAATGCTGCACTTACCATTGGCGATAAGAACATAATAATCGCTTGGATACTTCCATTTATACCATTTACCTTTGTCAGTTTATCCTGTGGGACAATTTGCGGTAAAATCGCACCGACAGCCGGCATTTGAATTCCGGTTCCAATAGCACGAACTGCTGCAATCACAAAAAATAGCCAAATTGCATCAAATCCCATTAAAAAGAGAATCGCAAGGATTAACGTTGCAATGGCAATAAGTCCGTCTGCTAAGATAATCAGTGTTTTACGATTATAACGATCCGCCCAAACCCCGGCAACTGGCGACAAAATAAAGGTTGGAATAAAACCACAAAGGATATACAACGTCATCATCAAACCGGATTCTGTCGTTAACGTAATATGCCACATGATGGCGTATTGAACGAGAGACGATCCAAAGAGGGTGATTGTTTGACTGCTCAAAAAGAGAATAATATTTCTTAGCCAACGCTCCTTGAGATTACTATCAACGGTATTCATACATAACCACTCATTTCTATAATTCAGTTTTTTGCTTCCCCTACATTCATAAACATCGCACCGCTCAAACCTCTTTTTAAAGACAACAAAAAAAGAGGGAATTCTCGCCCTCTTTTAAATAACCGTTATTATAGGTTTCCTTAAAAATAGACAGACCCATTCCGCTGCTCTGAACATAGGCAGAGCTTTCAAATGTATTCAATTAGCGAATGACAATTGAAAAACGCAGTCTCATTGATGCTGTCACAAGGAAAACCTCCATTTCATAAATAATCGATTTTATCATAGCAGAAGATGCTCTACCATACAATAATATTTTAAGTCTTTAGATCGATTTATACCATTTACTAGCTGCATCAACTTCTGATGCTGTTAATTGATGACCTCTATTTTCCCAATGAATTTCTACTTTTGCATTCGCCTGCTCTAATAAAGCCTTTAGCTCAGTCGATTCCTCTGGTGAACAGATCGGATCGTTCGTTCCAGCTGCAATGAATATAGACTTTCCTGTTAAATCAGGAAGTTCAATCCCTCGTCTTGGCACCATTGGATGATGAAGGATTGCACCCTTTAATGAGTTTTGATAGTGAAATAATAGACTAGCAGCGATATTCGCTCCATTTGAATAACCAATTGCAATGATGTTATCACGATCAAAACCATACTTTTCAGCCGCTTCATCAAGAAATTCATTTAATTCTTTTGTTCGAAAGATTAGATCCTCTTCATCAAAAATACCTTCAGCTAATCTTCTAAAAAATCGAGGCATCCCATTTTCTAATATATTCCCGCGAACACTTAATACATTTGCTTGATCATCAACCATTCCCGCAAGCGGCAACAGATCTGATTCGTTACCGCCTGTGCCGTGGAGCAATAATAACGTTGGTTTAGTCCGGTCTTGCCCTTTATTGAATAGATGTTTCATTATTTATCTTCCTCCAAAACATTAATTTCAAAAGACGGTAACGTTTCCTCTACTTCTCGTCTTTTTGACTCTAACCATGATGGTAACATTAACTTTCCCCCAAGCTCACTCATTTGTTCATCAACTGCAAACCCTGGAGGATCTGTTGCGATTTCAAATAATATTTTTCCGTGTTCTCTAAAGTAAATGGCATTAAAGTAATTCCGTTCTTTTACAGAAGTTACATAATAACCGTTCTCTGCAACATATTTTTGCCAATCCAATTGATCCTTGTCATCAATCGCTCTCCAAGCAATATGATGAACCGTTCCAACCCCCATTTGTCCTCTTTCCATAGGAATTGCCTTAAGGTCAATGATATTTCCAATGTCAGCAGTAGAACGATAACGTATAAACTCCCCTTCTTTATCCACATATTCAAGGCCCATCACTTTTTCAAGTAATTCAGCCGTTTGATCAGGCTTTTCCGAAAATAAAGTTGCCCCGCCAAAGCCTTTGATAGCGACTTCAGGCGTTACCTCTCCAAATGTCCAAGAATTGATTGATCCCTCTTCTCTCTCAACGATTTCTAGATGAAGTCCATGTGGGTCATTGAAGGTCAAATAGGTTTCTTTAAATCTACTATTTTTATTATAGGGAATATCAAACTTTTCTAATCTGTTCTCCCAAAAATTCAATGCCCCTTTTGGAACAGCGTATGAAGTAACACCTACTTGACCTCCTCCAATCTTTCCTTGAGTGGCATCCGGCCAAGGGAAAAAGGTAATAACTGTCCCCGGTTTTCCTCCTTCATCTCCAAAGTACAAATGATAGGTACTAGGATCATCAAAATTTACTGTTTGTTTAATTAAACGTAAGCCTAAAACACCCGAATAGAAATCTACATTTTCTTGGGGATGACCAACAATTGCCGAAATATGATGAATCCCCATTGTCTTTTTACGCATTTTTTATCTCCTTCCTATTATTAAGGTACAGAGTTGAATTTTAAACTGCCAAATAATTAAAGTATCCTTCATTCGAGATATTAGACTAAAAAATACCTAAACAATAAAATATTAGTCTTATCCCCATTAATAATCTCTAAATAAATACAATCAATTAAATTATATTTAATTCAAGATAATTGTAATGCATAAGTATTCCGGTGTCAATCCATGAAAAACCTTAATAGCCCTTAATATATAAAGGGCTAGCTTTTTCTTAACTATTAAATTAGTCATTAGAACCCGTCTTAATCCCAGAGAGAATAAAAGGAACGACTGATTTAATGAACTCCTCCGGCGGAATGTTACTATTTCTCTTCCATTCTACGGATGCCCCGTAAATTCCCCAGCTTAATAGAACAGCAGCAACTTTTAGCGCCTCATCCTCTTCTCTTTCATTTTGTTTTAACAACATTTTGTAAAAAATGACTTCGACTTGCTCCCTGATAATACGAGCAATCGTATCTTCATATCCTCTATGACAACGATTGGATAAAGACTTTTGAAAATTAGTGATTGCTGTAAAGATACGAACAAAAACTTCTTCATTAAGTTCATCATTCTCATAAATATTATAATTCAAATTGACTAACAATACTTCTGATAATGCCTTTTCTAATAGGTCGTAGATGTCTTCAAAATGGTAATAGAAAGTTGCCCGATTAATCATCGCTTCTGTCGTAATGTCTTTTACGGTAATATCCTTAAATTCCTTTTTCCCAGAAAGTTCAATGAAAGAATCCATAATTAATTTACGCGTACGTAGAACTCTGGGGTCTGTTTTTGGTTGAGTCACAAGTTATCCCTCCCATTTTTTAAACACTTTTTCCAATGTGTTGGATAAACAACAAATCCACAAATCTATTGGTGTTGATCCTATACATTATCGCTTAAGATTAAACCATGAAGCAAATAACCTGCACTTAGTTTTTTACAGATTTTAAAAAATGAGCACTTTAAAATAAGAATGGGGGAAACGAAATTGAAGAATAATAATATGATTTGTGATTTAGAAACAGGTGTATGTGGAGTAGCTGAAGAAGAGGAAATGGAGATGATTGATTTTAATCAACCTAAAAAGTCGATTACCCTCTATTATGTGACAGACCCGATCTGTTCTCATTGCTGGGCAATCGAACCGGTACTTCGTCGTTTTAAAGAACAATATGGACATTATTTTAACTTTCAAACCGTTATGGGGGGACTGCTGGAGAAATGGCATGATGGACCAATCGATCCGGCAAATGGGATTTATAAACCAGCTGATGTTGCTGGTCACTGGAGAGAGGTCGGAGAATTCTCTCGCATGCCAATTGACGGATCACTGATGGTTAACAATCCCGTTCAATCCTCTTATCCGCCTTCTCGTGTATTTAAAGTGATTCAAAAACAGCATAATGATGAATTGGCTTATGAATATTTACGTCGCACTAGAGAAGACCTTTTTGCATTCAATCAAAATATTTCCGACCCATCTGTTATGATCGACATCGTAAATAAGCTTGGTCTTGATGGGGAAGCCATTGTAAATGAAGCAGAGCAGCAAAGTGGACAACAATTATTGAATGAGGACTTTAATCTTGTGAGAAACCTTGGAGCTAGAGGGTTTCCTACCATCATCATGGTCAATGAGGAAAACAAAGGCGTGAAAATTGTTGGTGGCCGCCCATTCCAATCCTACGTCGATGGATTAAAGCAAGTTCTAAGTATAGAAGAACTACAACCAACACAGCAGCCAAATCTTTCTAGCTTACTCGAAAAAGAAAAACTACTGTTTTCAAAAGAAATTGAAGTGATGTATGATGTTGAACAATCAGATGTTCGTAATTTTATTGAAAAAGAACTGTCACCAGATTGTTATGAAACTAAAGAAATTCTAGGCGAACTTTATATTACATCAACTAACTAAGCAAAGGAGATTTATGATGGCATACGTATTACAAGTAGATTTTAAAATGGATGGACCATTCGGTGATGAAATGGCAGTGGGATTTTCTGATTTAGCGAAAAGTATTAATGAAGAAGAGGGCTTCCTATGGAAAATTTGGACAGAGAGTCCCGAAACAAACGAAGCTGGTGGAATTTATATTTTCGAAACAAAAGAAACCGCTGAAAAGTATATGGATATGCATTCTAAACGATTAGCTGGCTTTGGAATAAATAATGTCAATGCAAAAATCTTTGCCATTAATTCTAAACTTACTGAGATCACTAAAGGACCGATAAAATAAATCAATCAATAAAAAAGATCGAGGAAATATCAGGTGGCTATCCAGATATTCCCTCGATCTTAGCCTTGTTTTTTTATATTTAATAAGTCTTTATGAATATCCGTTTCTAGTAGCCTGCTACTCCGATCCAGATTTTCATTAACAACAGCTACTCGAACCCATTAATCGTTTCAATTTTATCTGATTCTTGAAGAAAACTAAGAGGAAACCCTCCTTGTATTACTCTCCCGTTTCAGCAAAACGTTTTATTCTTTCACCAATTTCATCACGAACACGTTGGAAGAATGCCCACCTTTCTTCGTCAGTTCCTTGGGCTTTTGCTGGATCATCAAATCCCCAGTGTTCACGTTTAACGCCGGGTGGTGTCATCGGACATTTATCAGCAGCATCCCCACATAAAGTAACCGCTAAAGTAGCATTGTTAAGAATCTCCGGATCAATGATGTCAGATGTTTGCTTTGTTATGTCAATCCCTGCTTCTTTCATCGCCTTTATAGCATTCAGATTTACTCCATGCGCCTCGATTCCTGCACTTTTTACTTCCCATTCATCCCCTAAATATTCTTTTGCCCAACCTTCTGCCATTTGGCTTCTGCAAGAGTTCCCTGTACATAAAAAGTAGATTATTTTTTTAGACATGTTGTATTTCTCCTTTTAGTAAAGTAATAAGGCAATATATAGGCCTAGTAATGTGATAAATAGAATCGGAATCGTTAAGACAATGCCTGTTTTGAAATATGTTCCCCATGAAATTTTAACTCCCTTTTGAGATAAAACATGGAGCCATACTAAAGTTGCCAATGAACCGATTGGTGTGATCTTTGGACCTAAGTCAGACCCAATAACATTGGCATAAATAAGAGCCTCTCGGATCGTACCAGATGTACTCGTCTCTGCAATTGCTAAAGCATCAATCATAACCGTAGGCATATTATTCATTAAGGATGATAGGAAAGCGGCAATAAAGCCCATTGAAATAGTAGCGATGAATAACCCTTGTTCCGCAGCCCCTTGGATGACACTTGCTAATGCCCCTGTAAGCCATGCATTTCCTAAGCCGTACACAACTACATACATTCCGATTGAGAAAAATACAATATTCCAAGGTGCACCTTTAATTACTGCCTTTGTGTTAACAGCATGACTTCTTCTTGCCATTAATAAAAAGAAGATGGCTGCCGTTCCCGCTACAATTGATACTGGGAGATGAATATATTCACTCGTAAAGTATCCGATTAAGAGGATTCCAAGTACATACCATGAAAGACGAAACATTTTTAGATCTCTGATGGCTTCTGTTGGTTTCTTTAATTTAGATAAATCATACGTCTGCGGGATATTCTTTTTGAAATAGATTAATAATACAGTAATCGTTGCCAACAGTGAAAAGACGTTCGGGATGATCATTCTCGAAGCATATTCCACAAATCCGATGTTAAAGAAATCGGCAGAAACAATGTTAACTAAGTTACTTACGACGAACGGCAATGAAGTCGTATCTGCAATAAATCCACTTGCCATAATGAACGGAAAGATCATTTTCTCTTTGAAGTTCAAATTACGAACCATCGCTAATACGATCGGTGTCAAAATAAGTGCTGCCCCGTCATTTGCAAATAATGCAGCGACAATTGCCCCTAAAATACTCACATAAACAAACATTCTAATCCCATTTCCCTTAGCAGCTCGAGCCATATGTAGTGCTGCCCATTCGAATAAGCCAATTTCATCTAAAATCAAGGAAATAAGGATAATGGCAACAAACGATAATGTCGCGTTCCACGTAATGCCGATGACCTCTACAACATCACTAAATCCGACAACTCCTACTAAAAGGGCGAGTATCGCTCCTCCACAAGCAGACCAACCAATATTCAAACCCTTAGGCTGCCAGATCACTAACATAAGGGTTGCTAAAAATATAACAGATGCTAATATTGCTGTTATCACGGTTCTATCCTCCATTAGTCACACGAGATGCGTAATCCCTGTTCTTCTAGTTGTTTTATTTTAAAATCTTGGTCTGGAATATATTGCAGTAAGCTATGGATTAAAGGATAATAGTCATTATCTTTATTTAATGCATAGATCACCCATTGTCCTTTTTTTGTTTCTTGTACCAATCCGGCATCTTTCAACTTACGAAGATGTTGACTAATAGCAGGCTGACTCATATCAAAAATTGGAATAAAGTCACAAACGCAGTAGTCATTCGTATCTAGCATTTTTACCATTGTTAACCTTGTTTTATCCCCTAAGAGCTTTAGAATTGGCGCAACTTTTTCTACTTCGATTGTTATCTCATTCACAAAAATCACCCCCTTAACTTCAATTAGATAATATTATATAAGTATTTAATTATATAATATTATGCTTATATATAAATTACAACAATTTTTCAAAATAAAAAACTGCATATTTCAATAGCATCATGTTGGAAAAGTGTTGTATGATTTTATTAACAATTTTCATTTTAATTATACTATAATAAGGTTCTTTTAATTGTGAAATATTTTTTACATGTTTTTAATACCTTAGAGAATTCGATATTAATTTTCTTTTACTTATTTAGTATGTACTTGTTTTTAATCGGTAATTCTCAAATTTGGATAACCATTATAAAACAAAAAAACCGAGAACATATACCAACATTTTGTTCTCGATTCTGATTAACCCTTTATAAAGTATTATTGAATGATTATAGATTGTTTTCTTTAATTTCTTCTAAAACACCATCCCACAACTTCATACGAGTTTCTAAACATTTTTCTCCGATCTCATTCGCCTTGCTTAGCTTTTCTGGGTCATCCCCACATAACTCTAGTAAGAGTTGCTCTGCCAATGGACCATGATGATCTTCATCTACCTCAATGTGCCTGTTTAAATAGAAAACCAATCGGTCACTTGATTCCCCGTTCTCCACTAATGAATCTAGCAATGGTTTAAACATGTCTGGAATCAGTCCTTCTCGCCCATAGAAAAAGGCAGCGGCCACTTCAAAAATTTCTCCGTTCATGGCTAAATCGAGATCAAACGTAACAAAGTCACGGATACTCTCTCGAATCAGCGGATTTTCAGTTAGTGCTGTTCGATAATCAACTCCGTCTTTTAAAGTTTTTGCAAAGGAATTGAACGGTTCCATATCCGCACCACATTGATCCATGGCCTCTAAATATAACGAAAAGTGACTAGTATAGCCACCTCTTCCATCAATATCTGATTCTTCAGCGACAACAATTTCATTGATGAGGCGAGAAAATAGGGGCTTTTCATGTGGGAACCATGGTATTTCGACACCAGTTACAGACCTTTGTAATCTTTTTAATAAACTCATGAAATCCCACACAGCAAAAATATGATGCTTCATGAAAACTTTTACTCTTTCAGGCGTTGTAATCTCTTTGTAGATCGGATGGGACAACAGTTCAGTTCTAATAGATTGCAATTTATCTAGATTGTTTGTAGTCATATTCATACTCCCTTTCCCAATATATTCATTCACAACCTTCTATATCAACCCCATTATATCACTCTTCTTGAGCACAAACTGCTGTAAAACAAGCTTTATCATGCAGGAGAGCTCTCCTTTCTTACTATAGAATATAATTCTTATCCATTAACTTTTATTAAAATACAAAAATGACAATTTGGTTAACTTTATCGGGATCATCTTAATTAATAATCGTTCTTTCTTTCCACAAGCCACAGAAAATTAGGTAAAATATAAATATTAGAGAGGAGATAATTCCTATGAGTTCAGAATATAACAATAACATAAATAAAACACTTCACTTTTTTTTGGAACATGCATCTACCATAAAACAGCTATTTAATGAGGATGTTGACATTACAGTTACTGACCGAGAGAAAGTACTTGAACATCTTCAATCAAAAGAGATAACTGTTGAAAGTTCAAAAGGACGAATACTAGAAAGTGATGAACCAATTAAAGATGCCATTCGGTCAAATAGAAGAATCGCACTGGACATTTCAAAAGAATATTATGGTACGCCTTTTTCTGCTATAATGGTTCCCATTCACGGGAATAATGGAGAATCAATTGGTGCAATCGCTGTAAGTAAAAGTACAGATAAACAAGCAAAACTGATGGAGGTTGCGGAAAAGTTTACAGCTTCATCTGAAGAAATTTCAGCATCTACAGAGGCATTAGCAATTTCTTCATCTAGTTTTAGTAAATATATGAATCAACTATCTAATGCTCAAAATGAAATGCGTAGACAAGTTGAAACAACGACAAAAATTTTGGAAATGATCAATGCTGTCGCGAAAAACACTCGAGTTTTAGGGTTCAATGCCGGAATTGAAGCAGCTCGTTCTGGTGAATATGGTCGCGGATTTAGCGTAGTAGCAAAAGAAATTACAAAGCTTGCTGATCAAAGTGCAAACTCTGTAAACGAAATTAAGCAGTTACTCGATGAATTAAATGATAAAGTTAAAAATGTTGCAAACATCGTCGAAGATACAGTTCAAATATCCACAAATCAGACAACGGCAATTGAGGAGATTTCACAAGCAATCGAACAATTAACAGACGGTGCAGCAGAAATTGAAGAATTGGCAAAGAAAATATAATAAAATAATTTAGAGGAAAAAGAGTCTAACCCGTTAATACTTTAGTAGCCTGTTGGTCTGGCCACTTTTTCCTATTGTTTATAAACTTATCACATTATCAAAAAGCATTGATTCCCCTAACCAATTTAGTAGGAATATACCTTATATTCCTACTAGTTATTCAAAACGACGGTTCCATTTAACAAAGCCTTTTAAAGAGGTAAAAGACAAATATCCCTAAAAAGTTATAGGAACCCCCAATGAATAATAAATATTGTGTGCCATTCAAAAAAACATATCGAATAAATAACTAAAAAGTACTACCTATAAAAATACAACAATATATTTCTCCCAACTCTTCATTGCCAATTAAAAACACAGAGACTAACCTTTTGATGGTAGATTAATCCCTGTGTTTTATTCTTTCTTACAGGTGTCTTAACGTTCGTTCAAACCTTAATCATATTCGTCATCTATATTAAACTTGGCATCTGTTCGATAAATTTCTTCGTTAACAACGATTGGGTTCGATTGATATGATAAGTTAAATAAAAATACCGCTCCATTTTGAAGCTCTCGAGGGTATACATATGTATTTGTTTCATTTTCGCATATTCTTTTGCGGCAATTTCAGACACAATCGAAACACCCATTCCCTCCGCCACAAACTGAATCGCACTTTGACTACTGTCTGTATAAGCAATCACATTTAACTTTTCCTTCGTGATCTCATGCTTTTTCAAATATCGTTCTACCATTGCATTCGTACCTGAATCTGAATTCCTCATGATAAACGGGTACTTTACAACATCTTTAAGATGAACCGGGGCTGATAATTCTATATCTAAGTGGGGTAATTAATGCCAACCTTTCCTTTAGAATTGGAGTAAAATGCAATTTGTCATTTTCATACTTTTCCCCTACAATCCCAAGCTCTGCTGAACCATTCAACACCCTTTCAACTACACTCTTTGATGATGACTGATCCACATAAAAAATTACTTCCTCATATTCTTTTCTAAAGGCTTTGACCATTTTCGGGATGATAAATTGACTTGGAACTGAACTGGAAGCAATTCGGATGTTCCCTTTCATACTACTCATGCCTTCATTCAAATCAATTAATGCTTCATCTTTTAAATTTAATAATCTCACTGCCCATGTATATAAACGCTCCCCATACGGCGTCACAATACTTTCACGACCAACACGGTCAAATAGAGTGACCCTTAAGGACTTTTCTAGCGAATGAATATGAGAGCTAACTGTTGATTGGCTTAAATATATATCTTGTGCTGCTTTTGAAAAGCTTTTATGCTCAACGACTTTTGTAAAAATAAAAAGTTGATGTAAATCCACTTTTTCATGCACCTCAAATAAATAAGTAGCATATCTCTAAAATACAGATAATTACTTATCGTAATAATAGATATATCGTAAACAATATTGACTTTAAATTCAATTTTATTATGCATATATTTGCCATCAATCATAAAAAAGGTGATGATAAAACACTTTCAACAGTATAGATGTTCAGTATGCCCAACAAGAAAATGCTGCATTTTATAGCTCTGTTATTAAAGAATTAAAAGGACTCAGGATTGACAAGCCACCTACTAAGACAGCACCGTATATGACTTTTCCTAGTTATGACTATGTGGAAGGACAATCGGGGGTTAAATTAATATACTAATATAAACGAAAAGTTTGTCAGAACATTACGCTGAAGGGAAAAATTTTTAGGAAGTACCTTATCAGGAACCCCCTCTTTGATTCATTCCACTATTCGCCTTATTTTATCGACGCTAAAACCTTAATAATTATTTCTTCTTCTTCAATATTTACTGTTCTTAAATCTAGCAGGATCTCGTTCCTTTGGATTCGTACAATGATGGCAGGAGAATGGTTAACTCTTAATATCTTTGCCAGGTTTTCTGCGGATATTACATTATGCTTTAGAGCAACTACGAATGAGGGTAATAATACTTCAGGCATTGTTCCGCCTCCAACCTGGCTTGTTCCTTCCATTATCTTTATTTCATAAGAATTACAGGTTTTATTAAGCTTTTCCTTAAATCCCTCTGAACGCAGTTTCAATTCTTCTTTACTTTTTAACAAATCTCTAATGACTGGAACCTTTTTAAGTTCATCTTTTCCTTTTAGATAGTGAATTAATGTTCCCTCTAATGCAGCAAGAGTCATTTTATCAACTCTTAAAACACGGGCTAACTGGTGTTTTTTTAGTTTATCAATTAAGTCTTTGTTACCGGCAATAATTCCTGCCTGAGGCCCTCCTAAAAGTTTATCCCCGCTAAAAGAAACAAGATCAGCACCCATCTTCAGAACTTCTCCAACAACCGGCTCATCGCCAATCCCATGCTGACGAAAATCATATAAAACACCACTGCCTAAATCTTCATAAAAAATAACCTGGTCATGTTGATTCGCTAAATCTACTAACTCTTGCGTTTCAACAGATTCAGTAAATCCATGTATTTTAAAATTACTAGTATGTACTTTTAAGATCATTCGTGTCTCTTCATTGATTACACGTTCATAATCAAAAAGATGTGTTTTATTCGTGGTACCAACTTCAATAAGCTTCGCTCCGCTTTCTTCCATAATAGATGAAATTCGGAATGAACCTCCTATTTCAACCAATTGTCCTCTAGAAACAATCACTTCTTTATTTAATGCAAATGCACGAAGGATAAAATATACTGCTGCTGCATTATTATTAACGACCATCGCTGCCTCTGCACCTGTAATCCTTTTAATTAAATCTTCCACATGACTATGTCTTGAGCCACGTACCCCCTCTTCCAATTTATATTCTAAATTGGAATATTGAGAGGCTATTTTTGTGACATGTTCTACTGTCTGTTCGCTTAACCGAGCTCTTCCTAAATTTGTATGTAAAATAGTGCCGGTCGCATTAATTGCATTTTTTAATGTATACTGAAATTGCTGTTGAATGGCTATTTCCGCTCGATTAAAGATTTCTGTAATAAACAATTCATTTCCAGGTTCTATTCCAGACCATTGATTTTGTAAAAACATTTGCCTTATATCGTTTAATTCATTCGTCAAAATTGCCGTCATGTTTTTATGATCAATCCCATATTGATTCATTAACGTGGAAAACCTTTCATCTTTCTGCAGTTCATGAATGGGAGGCAAATATTTCAATAATTGTCTCATAACGTTCCCTCCAAAATAAAATAAATACCCATTTATTATATCCTTTTCACATTTTAAAATCTCATGTATACAATAACCCATTTTAAGGAGAATTAGAACATAAAAAAACCTTTAACTATCTATTTTAACGAGACCAGTTGTAAAGTAAACCTAAAAAATGCCCCTTTAGATAAGCATATCCAAAGGGGCAAAACGTTCCATCTTTATTTCATTTCCACACTTTTATTATTCAACCGTAACACTTTTTGCTAAGTTCCTTGGCTTATCTACATCGCAGTCACGATGCAGGGCTGCGTAGTAGGCGAATAATTGTAATGGTACTGCCGAGATAAGGGGAGTTAATAATTCATGTACTTTTGGAATCACAAAGCGATCGCCAGCCATTTCTAGGCCCTTCATTGAGATAATCAACGGGTTCGCTCCACGTGCGACAACTTCCTTTACATTTCCACGGATGCTTAAATTTACACTTTCTTGTGTCGCTAGCGCAATGACTGGGGTGCCCTCTTCAATTAAGGCAATGGTACCGTGCTTTAATTCTCCACCCGCAAATCCTTCTGCTTGAATATAGGAAATTTCCTTTAGCTTTAGAGCGCCTTCTAGACAAACATAATAGTCGATGCCACGGCCGATAAAGAAGGCATTTCTCGTTGTTTGGACGTACTCCGCTGCTAGTTTCTCCATTTTTTCTTTTTCATCACAAAGAGTTTCCATGGCGTTAGCAACAATCCCTAATTCTCTTATTAAGTCTAATTCTATTTCTTTACCGTTTCTTTTCGCCGTTACTGCCGCAAGAATCGCCAATACCGCTAATTGAGCTGTATAGGCCTTCGTTGAGGCAACCGCAATTTCCGGACCCCCATGCAACAATAAAGTATAGTCTGCTTCTCTTGATAAAGTCGATCCTGGAACATTCGTAATCGTTAATGCTTGATGTCCAAGCTTTTTAATTTGAACCAATACCGCCCTGCTGTCAGCTGTTTCTCCACTTTGAGAGATAAAAATAAACAATGGTTTTGCTGATAGCAATGGAATGTTGTAGCCAAACTCACTTGCAATATGAACTTCTACTGGAATTTTTGCCAATCTCTCAAAATATTGTTTTCCAACAAGCCCCGCATGATAAGAGGTTCCAGCTGCAATAATATAAATACGGTCGGCTTCACACATAGCCTCAATTATCTCAGGTTCAATTGTTAGTTCGCCTTCAGCATCTTGATATTCTTGGACAATTTTACGAATCACATGTGGCTGCTCATCAATTTCCTTCAACATAAAATGCGGGTAGGTCCCCTTTTCAATGTCGCTTACATCTAACTGTGCCGTAAAAGAAGCACGCTCAATAACCTGGCCTTGAAGATTTTTAATAGTTACCTCGTCTTTTTTCACAATAACGATTTCTTGATCCATTAATTCGACAAATTGATCCGTTACTCCAAGCATCGCCATCGCGTCACTTGCTGCTACATTAAACTCTTCACCGATTCCGACTAATAAGGGGCTTTTATTTTTAGCTACATAGATAACATCAGGGTTATGTCCATCAAGTAATGCAATCGCGTAGGATCCCTTTAATTCTTTAAGTGTTTGGCAAAATGCCCCTTCAACAGAAAGGCCCTTATTCACGTTTATTTCAATAAGTTGAACGATAACTTCTGTATCTGTATCACTTTGCAGTCGGATATCCATTAAATATTCCTCTGTAAGCAATTCGGCGTTTTCGATCACACCATTATGCACAAGTGTGAAGCGGCCCGATACGCTTTTATGAGGATGAGCATTTAATTGACTTGGCACTCCATGCGTTGCCCAACGTGTATGGCCAATACCTATTGTTGATGGAAGGTCATAATCAACAATTTTTCTTAAATCGGCAATCCGGCCCTTTTCTTTAAAAACTTGAACACCATCTTCACTCATAACAGCAATCCCCGCTGAATCATAGCCCCGATACTCAAGCTTTTCCAAACCTTTTAATAGCACTTCTTTCGCATCTTGGTTTCCAATATAACTAACAATTCCACACATAATACTTCTTTTCCTCCCTATAAAAGGGGACAAGAAGGCTGTATAACCTAAATAACTATGGCTGAAAAGTTGAAGATCGATCGGTCGATGCATGAACTTTTGACAGGCATAGCAGATAGACTATAGGAGGACAATCTTGTCCCCTTATCTCTTATTTTAATAAGAATCTTAATAGGAAGTACATCTTTCCTTTTGTCCACTAAGTTACCTTAATGATTTAGAGAAAGACTTTACGGTTGTACTTCGTTCAACCGGGAGGCATCCGCCGAATTCTTCGATAAACCTCCTCCTCGTCAACTATATCTATTCTTCATAGATCATAGCCCAGGCGCTTTGATAAAAGGATTCTTAACTTTTCTCCTTTCTTTAAGTTAGTTTCCAGCGAAGCAGAAACAGGAATATCATACAATAGTTTAAAACCTTCGTCAATATGAAGCGACCGACAACAATTAGATGTCACATCGGACCGAGTATTGCCCGATTAATATTAGAAACACCCCATTTATTTATCAAATTCACTTGTCGAATTTGCTTTCGGAGGCTTAACTTCATTTAGCGGGTATTTAAACCCTTACTGAATTAACAAAACTTGCATTCATCCATACACATTGAAGTGGAAGACTTCTGCTGAAAGAAGTTAAAGGTTTCAACAAAATAAAATATGCATAAAGGAAACTGAATGTTCCTCTATGCATATTTGACTCCCTTTATTCTTCTAAACCCATTTCTTCTTTAACAACATCCGCAATGCGGTTTACGTATGATTCACAAAGCTCTTCTGTTGAAGCCTCTGCCATGACACGAACTAATGGCTCTGTTCCAGAAGGACGTACTAAGATTCGTCCATCTCCATTCATTTCTTGTTCCACTTCTTGAATGATCGCACTTACCTTTTCATTTTGTGTTACATGATATTTATCTTTAACACGAATATTAACTAGCCTTTGTGGAAATTTCTTCATTCCACTTGCAAGCTCTGATAAAGACTTCCCTGTTACTTTCATGATATTGACGAGTTGTACACCTGTTAAAAGGCCGTCACCTGTCGTATTGTAATCAAGAAAAATGATATGACCTGACTGCTCCCCGCCAAGGTTATAGCCATTCTTTTTCATTTCTTCCACGACATAGCGGTCCCCCACTGCCGTCGGAATACTATGAATCCCCTGTGCTTCCAGAGCTTTATAAAACCCAAGATTACTCATGACCGTAGATACAACCGTACCATTTTTTAATTGTCCATTTTCCTTCAAATATTTAGCACAGATATACATAATTTGATCCCCATCGACGATATCACCATTCTCATCAATTGCGATTAACCGATCTCCATCGCCATCAAAGGAAAGACCTACATCTGCTCCTTTTTCTCTTAAAAACTTGGATAACGCTTCAGGGTGTGTGGATCCGACCCCTTCATTAATATTTAAACCATTTGGTGACGCACCCATTGTCGATAAATCAGCATCTAGATCGGCGAATAAATACGTTGCAAGCGATGATGTTGCCCCATGCGCACAATCTAATGCAATATGAATATCTGAAAAGTCTTCATCAGCCGTTTGTTTTAGATGTTGTAAATACTTTTGACTGCCTTCAAAATAATCATTGACTTGTCCAAGATCAGCGCCTACTGGACGCGGCAGAAAATCTTCTGTTAAATCCATTAAACTCTCGATTTCTAATTCCTGTTCATCGGATAGTTTAAAACCATCTGGTCCAAAAAATTTAATTCCATTATCCGCAACCGGGTTGTGTGATGCAGATATCATGACACCTGCTTGAGCACCTGTTGCTTTTGTTAAATAAGACACACCTGGTGTTGAAATGACGCCTAATCGCATAACTTCCGCCCCAATTGAAAGAAGTCCCGCCACTAGCGCCCCTTCCAACATATGACCTGATATACGCGTATCACGTCCAATAAGTACTTTTGGGCGTTGTTCTGTATCCTTCGTTAATATATATCCACCAAATCTACCTAGTTTAAAAGCCAGTTCAGGTGTTAGCTCACTATTTGCCACACCACGAACTCCGTCTGTTCCGAAATATTTACCCATTATCTATTTATCGCTCCTTCATGGATTTCCCTGTCTAAGTATAGTTGATCCATTCATCTATTTGACCATTTACCAAATTTGCCTCAGCGAATTTACGCTCAGATTTTATCGAGCTCGCTCGATAAAGTTCCTTTGAAAATCTGTAGCACCCGCCGGAGGCTTTAACTTCATTCAGCCGAGACTTGAACACCACTGCATTAGATAAATTCTTGCATTCATCTCTACTTTCATAAAAGTGGAAGACTTGTACTGAAGGAAGTTAAAAATGGATTTATTGTGTATCAAGATTTTCTTTAGCATCTTATCTTCATTACGTACTGGAACCTTCCTTTTCAGAAATAGAAATACTTACTGATTGATTGTCTGCTTTCCAACTAACACCTTCTGGTCCTTCTATCGTCAACTCCACTTTATGGACCCCAGGAGATAAATTCGCTACATTCGCAAATACTTGAAAGTCATCATGTTTTAAATTTGCCAAAGCAGCACTCGTTCCTACCACATTTAAACTCGTTCTTTCATTAGAAGGTTCTTGTATCGTTGCTGTGAACTCATCTGATAATCCATTAAATTCGATCGGGATGCCTGATAATACTCTCGTTACAGGTTCCTCTTCTTCCTCTGTCGTTGTCGTTTCTTCCGTGTTTTTTCTTGCGTGTCTTGTGTCACTTCATTAACCTTAACCACAATAGCTGCAACTATCTGTTCAGGAACTACTCCCTTTATCCCCTCTGAAACGATAACCGGAAGAGTCATCTCGGTGGATTCATTTATTTTACTCAAATCTACTTCTACTCTTACATTTTCAACTTGATTTAGTGTCTCGTTACTACCTGAAATCGTCGCTTCCTTTTTATCCAATGTAATCGATTCAATCAAAATTCCTTGTGGAGGAGATCCCTTTTCAACAATTTCAATCGGGACGGATTTCGTTAATCTTTCTATTGGAATGGTCACTTTCACAGACTCTCGTTCAAGAGTAACATTTAATTTATTCATATCCTTATCTAAAACCGTTATCGGTGCTGTTCTATTTACCGTTCCAGTTGTTCCTTTCGCCAATTCAACAATTGCTTTCACATACGTGATTTGTTCCATCACATCTTTCCCACCACTAATGGTGACCTTCTTCGGATCAATAACTGCTGAACCTGCTTCATAACCTTCAGCAAGCATCTTTTGATCATACTCTACTTCAACACTAAATTCTTTTGTCTCTTTTTCTTGTACATTTACATCGATATAAGCGGGATTAACGGTAGGGGTTATGCTATCAGATAAACCTTTTACTTTTAGCATTACGCGCTGTTTCCCAACCTTTGCCTTTGTTAAATCAACAAATACTTCAAAGTCCTTCTGTGTTTTAGCTGCTTGAACATTCGGTGTTGGTCCCTCTAATGTGACTTCCACCATTTCAGGAACACCCGTAACGACAAGGTTTTCAGTATCATAATAGCTTTTTACTGGAATTCCAGCGATGATGGCCGCGTCGGAGTCGCCCGGTACATTCACATCGTTCGTTCCCATATTCTCATCATAAACAGAACCAAATAGAAGAAAGGCTAAAACTAATGCAACTAATTTCATAAATGTTCGATTTTCTGTCAGTTGATTAAGCCATTTATCCATCTTTTTTGCCCCTCCAATTCCATCGAGTAGGAGAAACTGACTTTAACGTCGGGGATACGAGAATTTCATTTGAAAGCATTTCTCTAAAGGTTTCTTTGCTGAGCTCTCTATGTAAATTACCATTTTTCGTAAGTGAGACATTACCTGTTTCCTCTGAAACAACAACTGTCAAACTATCGGTTACTTCACTAATTCCAATTGCTGCACGGTGTCTCGTACCAAGCTCTTTTGAGATAAATGGACTCTCTGATAGAGGTAAGTAACAAGCTGCCGCAGCCACCCGATCTCTTTGGATAATGACAGCTCCATCGTGTAATGGTGTATTCGGAATGAAGATATTGATCAGAAGTTCGGATGAAATCCTTGAATCCATTTCAATTCCTGTCTCGATATAATCTCCCATTCCGGTTTCTCTTTCAATTGAAATTAGGGCACCAATTCTCCTTTTCGCCATATAATCTACAGCCTTAATAATGGATTCAATAAGTTTTTCTTTAACTTCCTCCTCTTGTAATCCACTCCTCGAGAAGAATTTTGCTCTCCCTATTTGTTCAAGTCCCCTTCGTATTTCTGGCTGGAATATGATAATAATTGCCAAAAATCCCCAAATTAGAATTTGATCGGTGAGCCAAAACAAAGTTTGAAAATGGAAATATTCACTGACCAGACGGACAATTAATATAATAAATATTCCGTTTAAAAGTTGAACTGCCTTCGTCCCTCTAACAATCATAATCACTTTATATATGACGTACCAAACGAGGAGAATGTCAACTGCATTCGCTAAATAAGTCATCAATGGGAGATCTGATAAGCTCATTGTTCTTCCTCCATCTAGTTTAATAAAACGTTGGTACAAATATTAGCCAATACATTCTCTTTTATATTACTCTAATTATTCACCACACCATTATACCATAATTGCCCTATATCCTGCTTTTTGAACCCCCCCTCTATGAATTCCACCTATTATTTTTTAGTATGGCACGATAAATATAAATGTGTGATCTAAATTCGCCATTAGTACACACGCTCATTACGTTATTCTTTCAGAATAGAACCCATTCACACGCATACTAATGGCTTATTTTCAACCGGTCCTTTAGTAAAGAAAACAATCTCTGTTTATAACAGAGATTGTTCATATTCAAATGCTTTATCGTCATCTTCAAATATATTTAATAAATCATTGCCCGCTTTTTGGATATGATACCATATCCACTGGAACACTTCATTAATTTCTTTAATATCTCCGGTTACTTTTCCAGCAGATGCCATGTAGGGTTCGCCGTTAATAATCGTAACGTTTCCTTCGACCATCCCATCTATCTGCAAATTCCCATTCCGAACAATCACGTCCCCTTTAACGACTTCTCCTTCAGGGACAATGACTGTATTATTTTGCACAATAAGATTCGATTGTCTAGATACAGAAACTTGTTGATCGGCATTCCATGCGGTTGCCAGGCTGCCTGCCATCAAAACAATAAATAGAGAAGCAGCTGTTAACAGCGGATGGTTCATGAACCAGCGTTGAACAGTCACCTTTTTCTTCTCTTTAGGAAGATTAGCAATGACTTTCTCTGTAAATCCAACTGGTGCTTCAATATGTGATGTACTCTGCACAAGAGCAATTGTTTTTCTTAATTGATGAAAATAATTGCAGCAATCTTGGCATACATGGATATGCTCTCTCAATTCTTTCTCATGCTCCACAGATATATCCTCATCTAAGTACTCATGCATAAACGTTATGATTTTAGTTGGGCATTTCAATCTTTTCACCTTCTTATCACATATGTTGGAGCCTTTTCCGAAGAGCTTCCCTTCCACGATGTATTCGAGTTTTAACCGTTCCCAACGGCATATCCAAGATCTCACTAATCTCTTTTAGAGATAATTCTTCAATATATTTTAAAACAATCACCGAGCGGTATTTTTCTGGAAGTTTCATAATTTCATTCTGAATCGTATCATGTAACTCAAGGCTTTCAACATCCTCTTCCGGCAATCGCAATTTAGAAGGAATTTGAGAATACATCGTTAATCCCTCTGTACCTGCCACTTCTGCATCTAAATAGTAGTCAGGTTTCTTTTTTCGAATTCGATCAATACATAAGTTAGTCGTGATACGATAAAGCCACGTTGAAAACTTAAACTCCTTTTTGTAGCTTTGTATATTAACATACGCGCGTATAAAGGCTTCTTGGGCAATATCCTCAGCCTCATGCCGGTTCCCTAGCATCCGATAAGAAATTTGAAAGACTTTGTCTTTATACATTTCAACAATTTCCCCAAACGCATTTTGGTCACCTTTTAAAACTTGTTTAATTCTTTTTTTAATGAGTGCTTCCATTTCTTTACCTCCGCTTCATGCGGCTACTCGATATACGAATCGATACCCGAAAAGGTTTCAAAAAAATAATTATATATGTATACATAAATACAAGGACGATTTCTAATTGATCGATATTGTCTCTATTCCTAATTCAATCATAACGTAAAGCTATTCAATTCGATTAAAAAAATAAGCAGTAACTAATCGATAAAAGTTACCGCTCAACTTTAATTATAATAGTTTTTCTCCAAATAATGAACCCATTAAAGCAACTGCAGCGATAGCTGTTTTATTTTTCTCATCTAATATTGGATTGACTTCAACAAATTCTGCCGATGTTATAATATCCGCCTCTGCTAACATCTCCATTGCTAAATGACTTTCACGGTAACTAACTCCACCATTAACTGGCGTCCCAACACCAGGAGCATCACTTGGATCCAACCCATCTAGATCAAAGGATAGATGAACTCCATCCGTTTTATCCTTTAAATAAGAGATTGTCTCTTCCATCACTTTAGTCATGCCAAGTCGATCTATTTCATGCATGGTGAATACTTTTATTCCTTTGTCCTTAATTAGCTTTTTCTCACCATTATCTAACGACCTCGCCCCAATGATCACGACATTCTCTACTTTTACTTTCGGACACACTCCTCTTATATTGGTTAGTAATTGATGACCTAATCCGAGGCTAACAGCCAGAGGCATGCCATGAATATTGCCGGACGGAGAAGTTTCCACCGTGTTTAAATCTCCATGTGCATCAAACCAAATAACCCCTAAATTTGGATATTGTTTCGCTAATCCCGCTAAAGTGCCTATTGCAATACTATGGTCTCCACCTAAAACTAAAGGGAAGAAGCCATCATCAACTACTTTTTCTACTTTTTCTGCTAAAACTTCATTCTTCTCGGCAATAAGATGGAGATTTTTTAACTTTGTATTAGGATCAATCTGAACTTCAGGCCTGCCGATAGGGATATCTCCTAAGTCATTGATTTCATCAAATAATTCCGCTAACCTTTCATAAATACCCGCATATCGAATGGCACTAGGTCCCATATCAACTCCACGTCGAGTTTGCCCAAGATCCATAGGCATACCTATAATCGATAGTTTCGACATGGTATCCCCCCTTTTTATCTATTTTTATCACGGGAATCACTTTTCTTAATATTTATATTATAAAATCATTTCGATAGAATTCGCCATAGAAATGTTCGATTAAACAAAAAAACACAAGAGATGTATGAAACAAATCTCTTGTGTTTTTATTGAATTAAATATGAGCCATGCAGGATTCGAACCTGCGACCCTCTGATTAAAAGTCAGATGCTCTACCAACTGAGCTAATGGCTCAATAACTGGGCTAGCAGGGATCGAACCTACGAATGACGGAGTCAAAGTCCGTTGCCTTACCGCTTGGCTATAGCCCAATAATCTTGTGGAAATAAAAAGGACAGTTATTATCTTGTCCCATCTTACTGTGTTTATTCTAAATGGTGGAGGGGGACGGATTCGAACCGCCGAACCCGAGGGAGCGGATTTACAGTCCGCCGCGTTTAGCCACTTCGCTACCCCTCCAAGTATGGTTAAAGTTTAAAAGATGCCGGCCAGAGGACTTGAACCCCCAACCTACTGATTACAAGTCAGTTGCTCTACCAATTGAGCTAGGCCGGCATATGGTGGAGGATGACGGGCTCGAACCGCCGACCCTCTGCTTGTAAGGCAGATGCTCTCCCAGCTGAGCTAATCCTCCACAATATATAATGGTGACCCCTACGGGATTCGAACCCGTGTTACCGCCGTGAAAGGGCGGTGTCTTAACCGCTTGACCAAGGGGCCATAATATATTTCTGCTATTAAAGCTTCCAATCGGATTCGAACCGATGACCTCTTCCTTACCATGGAAGTGCTCTACCTGCTGAGCTATGGAAGCAATTAGAACTTCAAGGTATAAAAATGGCTCCGCAGGTAGGATTCGAACCTACGACCGATCGGTTAACAGCCGATTGCTCTACCACTGAGCTACTGCGGAATAATATGTGCTTGGCGACGTCCTACTCTCACAGGAGTAAAACCCCAACTACCATCGGCGCTGAGAAGCTTAACTTCCGTGTTCGGGATGGGAACGGGTGTGACCTTCTCGCTATCGTCACCAAACCAGCTGCATTGAATGATCTTCCTTGCCGCGGGCTTAGAAATCACTGCCTTGAATCATCTTCGGCGAAGAAGTAAACGTTCAATGCATATTATATTATAATATCTTTAATTTATTTTTCAAGAGGTAATTCAACTAAAAACGCCAATATCTTTAAAAGTTTTCAACGGCGACGGTTATTAATATATCAAGGAATGGATTTTATGTCAATAACTTTTCCGCTTATTATTTAACCTTTTTCCCTTTGTTCTTCCTTTCTGATGAGTAAGGATATATTTCATACAATCTACAGGAGGTGCCACTCTTTTGAATATGGTAAATAAATGTCTATAACGTTCTTCCATTTCCGTTTTTATTAACATATCAATCCGCCCATCTCTTAAGTCATATAGAATTTCATCCATCTCTCTTTTTAACAAATACTGTATTTCCCTAATCTCTTTTTCATTTAAAAGCATCGCCAACATAAAACTTCCTCCTTGATTAGGATCAAATTTATAAGTAGTATACTCAGTTTCCATATTTTTTATAAAAAATTGTTCATTTTTCTGAAATAAATCTCATAAGATTAAAAGAAGAGTGTGGACGAGGTGATTAAATGAACTTTTTTTATGTATTAAATGGGAAAACACTTAAACAAATTTTGATTATTGGGATTGCCTCCTTTTTTACCGCGTGGTTTTTATATTTAGGCAACATCGTACAAGTTCCTGTTTTTTCTGCTAAAGATGGTCCAAAGGCGGTTTACAAAGGCGAAAAGGATATCGCTTTAACTTTTAATATTGGCTGGGGGGATGAAAAAGCGGAACCGATCTTAGAAACCTTAAAAGAACATGATATTAAATCTGCTACATTCTTTCTATCTGGGTCATGGGCTGAACGTCATCCTGAACTTGTTGAGCGAATGGTTAAAGAAGGTTATGAAATTGGGATGTTAGGGTATGAGTATAAAGATTACTCAGAGCTTGAAGAGGAAAACGTAAGAAGGGATATTTCGCTTGCCCAAACCGCCTTTGACAAGTTGGGAATCAAAAACATCCAACTTCTACGTGCTCCTACAGGACATTTCGATCAAAAGACATTAAAAATTGCAGAGAGGTATGGATATACGGTTGTTCATTGGAGCATTGACTCAAAAGATTGGACAAATCCAGGTACCAACATAATTAGGGAAAATATTGCCGGAGCTAAAAAGGGAGATATTGTTCTCCTCCACGCTTCAGATTCAGCTAAACAAACGAATAAAGCTTTGCCATTCGTCTTGGAGGATATTAAAAAGAAAGATCTTAAATTCGTAACCGTCTCAGAAATGATTGCCAATGCTAGTACAAAGACTGAAGAAATAAAATAGCCTAAAGAATCCGGTCCTTATTAGGCCGGATTCTCTATTTTTGCATTTCTTTCCCTTATGGAACTTTCATTTAGTTTATGCAGAATTAACAATTGATACACATTACACGCTAGTAACGGAAAAATCATTAAATAAACCCAGTTTTCGTCATTAATCCGCAAGACAGGTACCCACTCAATAATTGTCACGACTGTCATAAAAAATAAAGCCGGAATGAATGCCTTACTATTTGTTTGCTTTGCTTTGAAATAAGCAGCTGCTAATCCAACGACTAATATTAAAATCGCCGGGAATAAATAGGGCATCAATCCCTCACCTTGTACCGCAAAAGCCCGATAACGAAAGTAAACTAAGTCAAATAAGGCAAATGCGATTAAAACAACTTGTACTCCACTCCAAAGGGACCTAAAAATTCCTATTCCAAAACGATGAACGGTTAAATAAGCAAAAAAGGCCACTTGACTGACTAAACTGAAAATAAAACCAAAACAAAATAACCAAAAAAATGTCGAGATTATTTTTGATAATTCAATATTCAAAAAATATGGGCTGAATTCCTCCCAGCGAACAATAAACCCAGTTATACTCGTTACCATTCCACCGATAATCAATGTGGAGAAGAATAACTTTACTACATTTCGACTTGTCACATTATATCCCCCATTATCAAAATGTTCCGTTTTCTAGATTGTAACAACCAAAATTAGAAAAATCTAGGTATAAGGTTCAGAACGAATAATATTATGTGAATTTCTTCATCCTAATAGTAGGAAATACTCTGAGAGGAGTTTTTGAGGATGAAGAAAGCATTCGTTTTGTCTTTAATTATTCTAAGTGTTTTTATAACGACTAGCTGCGCTAGTCAGGATCAGACTACAAAAGAATTAGATTATGATGAAACAAAGAAAATGATTGTTGATATTTTAAAAACCGATGAGGGAAAAAAGGCAATTCAAGATGTTATGTCTGATGAAAAACTAAGACAACATTTGATTATGGACCAAGCGATTATAGCAGAAACAGTCCAAACTACATTAACAAGCGAAAAAGGAGCTGAATTTTGGAAGAAAAACTTCGAGGATCCGGACTTCGCAGAAAAAATGGCACAAAGTATGCAAAAACAACATGAAGAGTTACTAAAGACATTAGTGAATGACCCCGAATATCGTACGAAGCTAATTGAGGTCATGAAAGATCCCGAATTAGTCCATGATGTAACAACCGTTTTAAAGGGCAATGAATATCGTGAACATTTAAAAACAGTCATTGGTGAGACGCTCGAAAGTCCACTTTACCAAACAAAGATTCAAGAGCTACTCTTAAAAGCTGCCGAAAAAAAGGCTGCCGAAGAGAAAAAAGGGGAAGAAGCATAACTATAAAAAAGGCCTGTCCCACTGGGATGGCCTTTTCTTATTATTCGATCGCATCGATGACTTTTTTAGCAATTTCCGTGTATTTCTTTCCAATTGGATGGTCTTCTTGGTATACAGAAGGAGAGAAGTCCTCTTCATTCATATCTGGCTGACCTAATGGAAGCTTGCCAAGAATCTTTGATTGCAATGAGTCAGCTAACTTTTCGCCGCCGCCACGGCCAAATACATATTCCTTTTCTCCTGTCACTTGGCTTTCAAAGTAGGACATATTCTCGACAACCCCTAGAATCTCATGGTCCGTTCTTAAAGCCATTGCTCCTGCCCTTGCTGCAACAAAAGCAGCTGTTGGATGCGGTGTCGTCACAATAATTTCCTTCGTTGCTGGCAGCATATTATGAATATCTAACGCAACATCTCCGGTTCCTGGAGGTAAGTCTAGTAACAGATAATCTAAATCTCCCCATTCAACATCTTGGAAAAATTGATTCAGCACTTTTCCAAGCATTGGACCGCGCCATATAATCGGTGCATTATCTTCCACAAAGAAGCCCATTGAAATGACTTTGACTCCGAAACGCTCTACGGGAATTAACTTTTCTCCTTTAACAACAGGTCGATCTGTTATTCCCATCATATCAGGTACACTAAATCCATAAATATCTGCATCAACAAGCCCTACTTTTTTGCCTAGTCTTGCAAGGGAGACCGCTAAGTTAACAGAAACGGTTGATTTTCCCACTCCTCCTTTACCACTAGCAATTGCAAGAAAGGTTGTCTTATTATTTGGAGATAATAGTCCTTTGCTTTCCTCTTTGTCTGCTCCACGGTATTTCTCTACAGTTTCTGCTGGCAACTCGCTAAAGCGGATTCCCACTGTTTCTGCACCCGCTTCCTTCAAAGTGTTCACAATTTGGGTTTGAAGCTGCATTTGCTCAGATGTCCCCGTTTTCGTAATCGCAATTTTGACGCTGACATGATTTTTTTCTTCTTTTACTTTTATTTCTTCAACTGCATTTAACTCAGCAAGAGTTACTTGCAAGAAAGGTTCCTTAATCGGGTTTAGCACTTCTCTAGCTTTTTCCATAGTAATCATTCACATTTGCCCACCTTTGTTTGAATTTTCCTCCATATTAGTATAACACAGGGTAATTAAATCTCTATCATTCCACTCACTGACATGACTTTAAAAAATGAAAATACCTGAGTTAAGGAAAAATCCTTAATCAGGTACGGTTAATTCTTTTTCAGTTGTATAGTAACGCATCATCCCATTATAGATAGATGCCGCGATTTTTTCTTGATAGTCATCTTGTTTTAAGTTTTGTTTCTCTGTCGGGTTTGATAAAAATCCAACTTCTACTAAAACACCTGGCTTTTTGGCATTATCTAAAATATAGACATGATTAATCGGCTTTGCTTTACGGTTCGTGTTCTCAAGATTTCTGATTAATTCATCTTGAATAAATTTCCCTGCTCTTTCATTTTCATCAAATTGCGGCGCATAAAAGGTTTGTGCTCCGCTCCATCTAGCAGAAGGGATCGAGTTGAGATGGATACTTACAAAGAAGTCGATGTCTTGACTGTTAATCATTTCAAGGCGTTTCTTTAAATCTTGGACTTTCCTGCGACTATACCCTTTCGTGCCTTCATCCGCTAAATCGATATCCGACTCTCGAGTCATAAGAACTAAGGCACCTTGCCCCTGCAAATATTCCCTTAATTTAACGGAAACTTTTAGCGCAATATCCTTTTCCAAAGCATCTTGGTCGCCAGCCCCGCCATCAGGTCCTCCATGGCCGGGATCGATTAAAATAATTTTACCTGATAATGGCAAGTTCCAATTTTTCCACGTATCATCATTCGAAAAATCATATTGTAAAATAAAAAATAGGACAACAAGTCCGATTGTAAAAATACTGACTTTCCACCCTTTTTTCATGTTTACCCATCAATCCCTCCGCTTGTCCTTGCAATACAATATATGGGACATGGGGAGATCGTAGAACTGAAAAATGGAGTTTAATGCAATTTAAGCTTGATTCTTAATTCACCTTTATGAAAGCCATCCATCCACCAGCTGTTTACATACTGTTCACACTGATAGTATAAGGATTCACTTAAAACACCTTCCTGACCACCGCCCCAGTACAGCAGAAAATTATAAAGGGTATCAATTAAATGTTTTTCTTCCTGTTTACAGCGCATTTTTACATCATTAGCCTCTTCCCCATAATAACCGAAGCGACTCATATTAGCGCCTAATAAAAACGCTTCAATGGCCACATCATAACAGGCTTCTTCGACTCCACTATTCATAATCATGCCTTGAGTAAAACGTGAAGACCCAAAATAATGCCTCACTCTTTCTCTTAAGGTACTTACAGATATTTCACGAAGAACTGACTTTTCATATTTGATCTGCTTCTCCCGCTTTTTCTCTACAAAGGTCGTAATGACATTCACTTCAATATTCACCTCTTTAAGAGATAGTTTTTTACTATCCGTAAAAGTCATTCACATAATCCTTTGCTTTTCGCTGCCAATTTCTGAGGGGTATCTTTATAAAAAGAGACCCCCAAGCAAAAAGCTTGAGAGTCTCCTGAAAACGCAATATTAACGCTTTGAGAACCGAGGTGCACGACGAGCGCCTTTAAGTCCATATTTTTTACGTTCTTTCATGTGCCCATATAATAGGAAGAAATACGGGTTAAAACAATCCCTGTCATATCAAGGTTTAGCGTTTTTTACTATCTAAAATGAAAATGAAATAATATCCCGTTATATATGTTCCGTGGTCAAAATTAAAAGGTATTTGTCATACAACAGTAATTCCATTATTGAAGTAGTACACCCTATTAGTTATGTATACATTTGTGTAGACTTGTGTACGTTTATGTAGACTTTTGTAAACTCTTATGTAAACTCGTATACATTTATGTAAACTTATATATATTTATGACGAACTATATTCTTCAAGGTAAATAAATATCCCTGCTTATATATAAAAATTTTCGTTATATTCTTCAATTATCTGTCCCCAGGGTACAACAAAAAGAGCGGCTTTGTACAATCCCCTCTTCAACTAATGCCCCCCTTTCAACAAGGAAATCAACATCATTGTTTAACAGAACCTATAATAAAAGCCCCTCTTGGATAAGAATGGCAAATTTATTACGTTCTTTTATGTGCACGTATAATATATGAAGAAACTTGGAATAAAGTCATTTACTGAAAGCCTGATTTATCGGGCTTTTTCTGTTTAATAAAAATTTGATAATATACTCTTATATATGTTTATGTGGTCAAAATAACCCCTGCTTATTCAACTAAAGCGCCCTATTGCTGAGGATTAAAGAGAATACAGTTCTATTATTTTTTCTAAGGGTAATTTATTCGGATTACACATATCAACAAAATAGGGAAACTGCCATTTTTGAGTTTCCATCGCTTGTTTACTACTCGGACTATCCCAACTAGGATAAACTCTTATTGCCATTTTTCCCTTTGTTGAAGTAGACCTAAGAATGTTCTGTTTTAAAAGAATTTCTTTTGGAAAAATAAATTGCCCAAACTGGTTTTCATTTTTAAAGGTAGTTATAACTAATAAATCTGGGGCTTCCTCATATAGTAGGGTTGATTTATATTATTTTCGTCTTTTTCCCATAATGCAACAAACTGCCCTACTTTGGTAGGAGTTATATTCGCGACTCTAAATCGAACTGTTTTAGAAGATAATTGAAATGTACCAGCACCATACTTAGAATTTTGCTTTTCTTCTTGAACTGACTTTACAGTTAAGTGATTCGACTCATAAATCATTTTATTTACATAAGCTAATGTTGTAAAAAAATTATTCATTTCTTCACTCCTAAATTTCAACAATAGGCCCGATTCATTAAGAAGAGTACATTTCTTGCTACAGAAATGCGCCATTTAATGGAGGAAGGTTATTGTGTTTAGAGGTCACTTGAAAATTCAATCGTATCAGCTGTACGTTTAGCCGCCTCTTCGCCCAATAATTTTTTAATAACATATAATGCCATATTGATACCCGAGGATACACCTGCTGCAGTTATTACATTGCCCGCGTCAACATATTTTACATTTTTTATAACATTAATATTTGAAAAAGATTTTTCTAATAAGCGTAACGCCGCTTTATTAGTCGTTGCCTTTTTATCCTTAAGAACACCTGACTTAGCTAAAAATAGAGCGCCAGTACAGACAGAAGTAATTAATTTGCTATCATAGGATGCAATCCATTCAATGATTTTATTATTATTTGATACCTGCTCGATTGCTTTCATTGGACCACCTGGAACCACAATGAAATCAAATGAAGGGCAATTATTAAAACTAAAATCAGGAGTTACTTTTAATCCATGATGAATTGTTACTTCTGTTCCATCTTCAGAAACTGTACTTACTTTAAACGGCTTCTCTTGCAGCTCGTTTAAAAGTAACTTTTTTACGTCACTACGCTTATACGTACTCATATTGAAAACTTCATAAGGTCCAACAAAATCCAGAGCATCTACATAGTCAAATAGCAATATACCTACATGATATTGGTTTTGCATTTCAAAAACTCCTTTTTACAATCACTATACCCATATAGGGTATATAAAACAAGACTAAGATTACCGGATCAACCTTTTTATTTTATAGGTACGCAGATTTCACAATGATGATTATTAACCATTTTGACTACATACCTTTCGATGATTGGTCTTGCTTCATCAAATTGATATCCTTGCCTTGATAATTCTGGAAAAATATCAATCCATGCTTTCTGAACTGCTTCTGCTGTATGATTAATTTTAAAAACAGCATATTTTCCACCAACAATATTACCTTCTCTTACATAGCCATCAGTTACTGAATAGTCGTTTGAAACAACTATGCAGGTATCATAACGACAGTTTTCAGGTTTAGTAGTTTCGGGATTATCCCGAGCAATTCCAAGAATTATGGATTCGTCATTAAATAAATGGTTAGATTTTGCCCATTCTTTTAATTTTTCCATTGTTCGCACATTGTTAATTCCATAAGGGCCAATCTGCCTTATGTAAGCAATCCGATATGCTGGAATCTTTTCAATCTTGATATTCATATATCTTTCTTCTCCTTTTATAACAATATTTACTTCATTCCAAAATTATCATGTTATAAAAAAAAAGGATCATCAAAATTTTAAAAATTAATATCTAAATTACTTTAAAGTTTACTCCATAAAATGGCTCCCGTTTGTTGAATAAGAA
>CAWBCW010000037.1:0-20537 GCA_963787345.1 uncultured Bacillaceae bacterium
TAATTAAAACAAGAGATGAAAAGCAACCAATTAAATAATTTGTTTTAAAGATTGTTTTTAAAGAGACACCCTCTTTTTGTTTGAATACTTGGTAGGTGAGGAGAAAAAGTCTATTTTATAAATGGCTCTTTTCTCAAACTTTGTTGCTTTTGGTGAGATAAAAAGAGGATTGACCTTGTTATTTCGTTGAAACTGGTCATTATTTTTGAGGAAAGAGCTACAAACTAACTACGAATGCACAAAATAGCTATTTCTTCGTTAAAATTGGCCTTTAAATTTTAACAACAAACTTTACGAAAACAGCCTTATAAACATACTGCCGAGTCTTCCATATTACTTAAGTGCCAGAAACAAACGATATAATTTTCCCTTATTAAGGGTAAGTTAAAATATATTCAATAGTGAGGTGGAATGACTAATTATGGTAAATAAAATCTTTTTATTATTACTTATCATCGGGCTACCTCTTTCTGTCATAGGCTCTTTACTTCATTGGCCAACCGTTCTAATGTTTATCATTTACTGTTTAACGATTATTACGTTGGCGGGTTATATGGGGAGGGCAACAGAAAGTTTGGCCATTGTGATGGGACCAGGAATCGGTGGATTGCTTAACGCAACATTCGGTAATGCGGTTGAACTGATTATTTCGATTTTCTCGTTGAAAGCTGGTTTAATCGGGATTGTCCTTGCATCCTTAACAGGTTCGATTTTAGGGAATTTGCTACTTGTCGGAGGATTGTCTTTTTTTGTCGGAGGAATAAAATTTAAACGACAGCCTTTTAATGTGCATGATGCAAGGCATAATGGGGCGTTATTAATCTTTGCAATCGTCGTTGCATTCGTGATCCCAGAGGTGTTTTCTGCGAATATGACCGCTGGGGAA
The DNA here is from genome assembly GCA_963787345.1 of uncultured Bacillaceae bacterium. Lineage (GTDB taxonomy): Bacteria > Bacillota > Bacilli > Bacillales > Cytobacillaceae > Bacillus_BD. The sequence continues at coordinate 887 of CAWBCW010000037.1, forward strand.
ACGATGAATCTTAGTGCTGCGATTTCAATTATTTTAATTATCCTGTATTTAGCGACATTATTCTTTAAACTTTTCACACACCGAGGGGTTTATCCATCGGCTCAAGAAGCTGAGACTACTACTCATGAGGAAGAACCAGAATGGAGCAAACGTAAAGCCATGATCATTCTTGCCCTTGCTACATTGGCTGTTGCTTATGTTTCGGAAAGCTTGGTTCATACGTTTTCAGCGGTTGGAGAAGCATTTGGATGGACGGAATTATTTATTGGGATCATTATCGTCGCAATCGTTGGTAATGCAGCAGAACATGCTTCAGCTATTATGATGGCTTATAAGAATAAAATGGATGTTGCCGTTGAAATTGCGATTGGATCTACGATACAGGTTGCGATGTTTGTTGCTCCTGTATTAGTATTACTATCACTTTTATTTGAAACCTCGATGCCACTTGTCTTTACGTGGCCTGAATTAATTAGTATGGTAACAGCCGTTTTACTGATGATTACGATTATTCATGATGGAGAATCGAATTGGTTTGAAGGTTTGGTGTTATTAGCAGCCTATCTGATTATGGGAGTTGGATTCTATCTTCTCTAAAAGCTCTTTTCTTAAACTTTGTTGCTTTTGGTGAAATAGGAGGTGCCAGGCACAATCCAAAAATTGGATCGTGCCTGGCACTTCTTTCGATTTTCATGAACGTCCAGGTATGAGTTCTTCGTCAAATGTTCGAATGCCATCATCTTCATCAAATTCGATGATGACATGTGTGACACCTTTCATTTCGAGAATTTTGCTCCTTAAACGATCTTTTATATCATCTGCTTGTGCTACCGTTAGAGAAGGATCGATTTCCAGTTTCATTTCTATATGATAGTCTTCACCTTCCTTTACGGCAAATAGAGTTTGAATGTCCTTAATCTCTGGATTTTGGAAAATATATTGAGCAATTTCTGCTTCCAAATCATCATCTGCCTCACCTAGCGCCCCTTTTGCATTATCTAAAAATACTCTTCCTACCACATAAAACATCATCAGACCAATAATAATAGAGGCGAATCCTTCTGCAGCATGCCATCCTGCAAAATAAGAAAGTAAGATCCCAATAATCGCAATGATTCCACCAAGTGTAGCGACTAAATCTTCCATAAAAACAAGTTTTGTCGCCGGCTTAGCTCGTTTTAAACTGCCGAAACTTTTTCCCACAATGGCAAGCCCTTTTGCCTCGACATGGGCTTCATGGAGGACCTCCTTCATTGCTTTATAAAGAACGAATGTCTCTAATAGGACGGCTACTGCCAAAACGGAAAGATTGATGGCAAGTCCTGTTGATTCTGTAGGGTGCAGAATATGATGATACCCTTCTTTAATTGTTTCATAACTCATGATTCCGACAATAATGACCGCTCCCAATAAAACTAAATTAACAAGCCGGCCGAATCCATTGGGATAACGGTCTGTCGGTGCTTTTTTACTGAGAGCACTTCCGATGAAAACGAAAAATTGGTTTGCAGCATCTCCCAGTGAATGCATGGTTTCAGCAAACATCGCAACATTTCCAGTGAAAAAGTAAGCAGTTCCTTTAATGATGGAAATAATCGTATTGACAATAGCCGCAATAAGAGAAGATTTATTCCCTCTTTTTAATATATTTTCCTTTTGTACCATAGTATCCTCCATTCGTCATTGGGTAATATACTCTTAGTATTGATCACTTTTTCATATTTATCCCATCTTAACTGGCAGTTAGACTCTATGAGTTTTTTTCGATATAGTTTAAAGCTATATCAACCGATAGATTTAACATATTATCCTCTATTGATATTTTTGTGCTATAGTGAAGTCCACATCAAAGGTGTGATGAAGGTCACTTCTAAAAGCCCAGCTAATTATAATGAATTTAAAGATTCGTAGTTGACAAAACCAACTAAACTACTTAGAATACTAATATATCAAAAAACTAAATATTTCTCTTATAACGAGAGGCGGAGGGACTGGCCCTATGAAGCCTCGGCAACCATTGATAAACGCAATAGGTGCCAAATCCAGCAGATCACATCTGACATATAAGAGGTTTAACTCATGTTTATTGTAGTGCGACCTCTTTAAGGGGCCGTACTTTTATTCTATATAAGGAGTTGAAAGACGAAAAGAACAAGGGAATCACTAGTCATAACGTAGAAATCAATTGTTCGAAAAACAAAGGTTTTTATTCTAGTAGACTATCAATTTAAAAAATCATAAAGGAAAAACTTTACGATTGTCATTAAATAAAACATTAGGAGGAACAACGATGAAAAAAATAGTAAGTTTATTCATTTTAATTAGTACGGTATTAATCCTAGCAGCATGTGGCTCTAATGCGAAGATAGCGAGAATAAAATTAAAATAGGAGCAACAGCTGGTCCATATAGTGATCAATTGAAAGAAGGTATTATTCCGATTTTAGAGGAAAAGGGCTATAAAGTTGAAATTGTTGAATTTAATGATTATGTTCAACCAAACAACGCACTAAATGAAAGATCAATTGATGCCAACCTTTATCAAAATAGAAATTATTTATCAAACTTTAATGAAGAACAAGGAATGGATTTAGTTCCAGCATTCGCCGTACCAACAGCACCGATTGCCTTTTATTCAGAAAAACACGACTCTCTAGATGATATTAAAGAGGGGATGACGATCACATTACCGAATGACCCTGTAAACTTAGCGAGATCTCTTAGTATGTTAGAAGGTTACGGCTGGATTACGGTTGATAAAACTGTCGATCCGATCACGGCTTCAGAAAGAGATATTGAGGAAAACAAGTATAACTTAAAAGTCAAACCAATCGAGCCCGCGCAAACGCCAAGATCGTTAAGTGATACTGACTTTGCCTTTGTCAATGGAAACTATGCTCTAGCTTCAGGTTTAAAACTTGAAGAAGCAGTTGATGTAGAGAAAACATCAGAAGATTTCTTAATTTATTTAACGGTTAGAAAAGAAGATGAAAATAGTCAATTTTTAAAGGATTTAGAAGCAGCTTATAAATCAGAGGAATTCTTAGAGTATACAAATGAAAACTCTAAAGGCTATGTCAAACCTCCATATCAACAAGAAGCGGAGGCTGGAAAATGATTGAGGTAAAACAACTAACGAAAGCCTATAAAAATATTACTGCAATCAACAATGTCAACTTGACCATTCAAGAGGGAGAAATCTTCGGGATTATCGGTTATAGTGGCGCAGGAAAAAGTACTTTGTTACGTTGTCTCAATCTACTAGAAAAGCCGACAGAGGGAAGTATTTTCGTGGACAAAGAAGATATCACGACTTTATCGGATAAAGCAGTTCGAAAAAAACGCCAACAGATCGGGATGATTTTTCAACATTTTCATTTAATCAGTGCAAAAACGGTTTACGACAATGTTGCTTTTTCATTAAAAGCAGCTGGTAAGTCTAAAGAGGAAATGAGAAATACGTGTCCCAGAGCTTCTAGAAATGGTTGGTCTTGCAGATAAAGCAGATAATTATCCAGCACAATTATCTGGTGGTCAAAAACAGCGTGTCGGAATCGCTCGAGCACTAGCGAATGACCCAAAGGTATTGCTTTGTGACGAAGCAACCTCTGCGTTAGACCCGACAACAACAGACTCGATTTTAAAACTATTAAAAGAAATCAATGGAACATTGGGGATTACGATTGTCCTTATTACCCATGAAATGGAAGTTGTACAAACCATTTGTGATCGTGTGGCGGTCATGGAAGCTGGAGAAGTCGTAGAAATCGGAAGGGTTTATGATCTATTTTCCGCACCGAAGCACAGATTAACAAAGGAATTTGTGAATTCTGTTCACTCCTTAACGTTACCTGAAAGACTATTGGAAACTCGGAAGGGAACGATCGCGAAGATTACCTTTAAGGGAGATTCAGCGGAGGATCCAATTATTTCACAAGCATTATCTGGCTTTAGCGTGACTATCAATATTCTTCATGGTCAGATTACGTATATCAACGATCAACCATTAGGAATTCTTATCATCGAGGTGATTGGCAATAAATCGGAAATAGATGCAGCGATTGAATTTATCGCCAATCGAACAAAACAACTGGAGGTGTTAGTCGATGTCGCCTGATTTAATTAATGAGTTTGGAAAAGCACTTTTGGAAACATCTTGGATGATGTCAGTGGCGGTTCTATTTGCGATTATTATCGGGGTCCCACTTGGTATCGCTCTTTTTGTAACAAGTGAAGGCTTATTCTATGAAAATCGCATCCTCCAGTCGGTTGCAGGAACGATTGTTAATATTATCCGTTCGATTCCTTTCATTATATTGTTAGTTGTTCTGATTCCATTAACAAAATTGATTCTTGGAACATCCATGGGGCCAACAGCTGCGAGTGTGTCTTTAACATTCGCCGCTATCCCTTTCTATGCTCGGCTTGTCGAAACATCTCTACGTGAAATTGATCGCGGCGTGATTGAAGCGGCTGAATCTTGTGGTGCATCACCATGGTTAATTATTAAAGATGTTCTCTTACCGGAAGCAAAACCAGGTATGATTTCTGGTCTTACCGTTACGATTATTAGCTTATTAAGTTATTCTGCAATGGCAGGAATTGTTGGCGGGGGCGGTATTGGCGACTTAGCGATACGTTTCGGGTATTACCGTTTCCAAAATGACGTCATGATCATTACTGTCATCATTTTAATTATTATCGTCCAATTGATTCAATTCCTTGGAGATCGAGCAGCAAAAGCAGTGAACAAAAAATAATTTCTTGGGAGGAAAATGATCATGAGTGTTACAACCACAGAAACATCTTATTTATACGGCTGGGAACATCCTGACAAAATGAGAGAATTCCGTAAAAAACATAAATCAATGGCCAAAAAGGATAAAACAACGACAATAAAAGATGCCATTGCAAGAGGCGTAAAGCAAGAGGATTATATTGTTTTTGGTGGAATGGGTTCAACGAGAACACCTACTGCAGCGGTGCATGAAATTATCCGTCAAGGAATTGGTGATTTAACGATTGCAGCAAATGGATCCCAGCACGATTGGCAGTTGCTTTCTGCAGCTGGAAATATTACGAAGGCAGAAGTCGCTTATGGATTTGCTGATGAAGTACGTGGGTTATTTTTACCAGCAAGAAGAGCGGTAGAATCAGGGCGCTTAAAAGTTTTATCCGAAACAACGAATGCAGCATTCCAATGGAGATTTATGGCGGCAGCAAAAGGGCTTCCTTTCTATCCTACTCGTTCTTCACTTGGAACAGACACTTTAGCGTATAGTGGTTCAAAAACGATTACGGATCCTTTTACAAACGAACCAATCGAATTAATTCCTGCTTGCTATCCAGATGTTGCGATTATTCATGTTCATCGGGCAGACCGCTATGGGAATTGCCAAATTGACGGCAATGTAGCAAGTGATGTGGAAATAGCTCATGCAGCGAAGTTTGTGATTATTACGGCAGAAGAAATCGTTCATGATGAAGTGATTGAAAAGGACCCAGCACAAACGAAAATTCCTTATTTTACGGTCGATGCGGTAGTGGAAGTTCCTTATGGAGCTCATCCAAACCAAGTAGCTGGTCTTTATTCCTTTGATGAGGTTCATTGGCAAGAATGGTTGGATGCATCTACAAAAGATGAAACGGTAAAAGAGTATTTAGACAAATACGTTTATTCTAGTGATGATTACTACGATTATTTAGCAAAAATTGGTGGAGTGCGTACTCTTCGTGAATTAGAAAAAATCGAAAACAAACTTTCGGATTATCCAAAAGTTGCAAGAAGGAGAGGATAACCATGGCTACTGAAACAGAAAAAATGATTGTTTCTGCATCGCGCTTATTGCAAAATGATGCAGGGATATATGTGGGAACAGGAATGCCCTTGCTAGCCTCCGTACTAGCTCTAAACACACATGCACCTGATTTACTTCTTGTCTTTGAAGGTGGCGGTGTCGGTGGAAAGCCAACAGGACGATTGCCGATTCAAGTGAGTGAATCGTTAACGTATGAAAATGGAGTCATCGTAGGCTCGATGGACTACGTGATGAGTCTTGCGCAAGCAGGTTGGATTGAATATGGTTTTCTAGGCGGAGCGCAAATTGATCAATATGGAAATCTAAATACAACGATGATCGGTGATTGGGAACAACCCAAATTGAGACTACCAGGTTCTGGTGGCGGTGCGGACATTGCCTCATTTTGTGAGAAAAATATTATTTTAATGAGACAGGATAAACGAAAATTTGTTGAAAAACTAGATTTTTTAACAAGCCCAGGCTATTTATCAGGCCCTGGTGAACGAGAAAAAGCAGGACTGCCTTTAAATACGGGTCCATATCGTGTCATCACTCAAATTGGTATATACGGCTTTGATGAAGAAACAAAGAAAATGACGCTACTTCAATTATTTGAGGGCAATACATTAGAAGACGTACAGGAACTGAGTAGTTTTCCAATTGCCATCAGTGAGAATTGGAGCTACGTTAAACCGCCTACAGAAGAAGAATTACAAACCCTTCATTCATTAGATCCAGACGGAATTGTACTTGGTTAAAGGTCAACAATTGGCCTTTTTCTTTTTTATAATTAACACGAGAAAGGAAGAATCACTATGACAAAACAAACGTCACTTCAGGAAGCGGTACAATCGATTCAAGATGGCTCCTTGCTTGCCCTTGGTGGAAATGCTTTACATCGTTCACCCATTGCTTTTGTTTACGAATTAATTCGCCAGAAGAAAAAAGATCTTTCATTAATCAAAACAGCTGGAGCATTGGATGTGGATTTACTATCGCTGAAGCAAAATCGATTTCCTCTGTATATGCGAGGTTATATCGGTTTTGAAATGTTCGGTCTTGCGCCAAGCTATCGAAAAGGCGTCCAAAGTGGAGAAATTACCGTTCATGAGCATGCGTGTGCAAGTGTGATTGCTGGACTTCGTGCAAGCATTTACGGTGTACCTTTTCAGCCGATTAACGGATTCCAAGGAAGTAGCCTACCGGAATTAACAGGTCAGGTGAAAAAAGTAACTTGTCCGTTTACAGGAAAGGAAACAGCTGTTGTTCCAGCTTTAAACGCAGATGTGGCCATCATTCATACGAACATCGCGGATGAGCAAGGAAATGCTTATATTGAAGAATCTGTTTTTGAAGATTTATTGATGGTAAAAGCAGCGAAACGTGTCATCATTACAACGGAAAAAATCATCTCTTCATCAGAGTGGACCGTTAAGCCTCAAATTCAAGGATTCCTAGTTGAACGTGTCGTATTAGCAGAAAATGGCGCTGCTCCAGGAAGCTGTGCACCTCTTTACTCATTTGATGAAAAAGAGATTCAGAGTTACCTAGAAAATCCAGCAAAATTTTTAGAAGGAAAGGTGGCTGTTTCAAATGTCTAATGTTTTAACGACGCATCCTGCAGATTATATCACCGTTTCAATGGCAAGATTGATTGAAGATGGAGAACGTGTTTTCCATGGTGTTGCTTCTCCAATGCCAGCCGTTGCCGTTCAACTTGCTAAAAAACTACATGCCAAGAATGCCGTTTATTTGAGTATCGCTGGTGGCGTTAACGCTGTTCCAACATCTTTTTCTCATCATTCAACAGCAAGTGCTTCTTTAAGGGAAGGTGCGATTACGGAATTTCTGTTGTCTGATATATTTGATTTAAGCGCTCGCGGAGCTTTGGATGTTGCCTTTTTAAGTGGCGCTCAAATTGATCAGTACGGTCGCTTAAACTTAAGTGCCATTGGATCTTTCGACAAACCGAAAGTACGTTTACCTGGAGGAGCTGGAAGTGCTGCCCTTCTTCCAACGGTCAAGAAAGGAATCCTTTGGAAAACCAATCATGATCAACGTGCCCTTGTGAAAGAGCTAGATGTCATTACTGCTGCAGGAAATACAGAATATGTTATCACTCCTCTAGCTATTTTTAAACGAACAAGTGAAGACGGAAAATTACGCGTATATACCGTTTTTCCTCATAGCTCCTTTGAAGAAATTGTGGAGAAAACAGGATTCCCTGTTGAAAAACATGAAGAGTTCCATGCGTTTAATCCAATTACAGAAGAAGAGTTTCGTTTATTAGAAGAAATAGATGGGAGCAAATCTCGATATAGCGAATTTAAATAATGCTTAACACCCTAACTTGTGACTGAAATCGTGAGTTAGGGTGTTTTTTGGGACGAGGGGATGTGTCCCCTCGTCCCTTTCGTCTCTTTTCAATAAAATTATTTTAGAGATCCTCGATATGTTTCTTTTGCGTAAAGGGTCGAAATAATACTGATGATTCCAAGGATGGATAAATAGATACCAATAGGCCAATATTGACCATCGAATTTAGCAAGTAAATAAGTTGCAATTAAAGGGGAGAATCCACCGGCTAAAACAGCGCCAATTTGGTAACCAATTGAAGCACCACTTAACCGAACTTTTGATCCAAACATCTCTGAATAATAAACGGCCTGCGGTCCGTAGACAGCATCGTGAAGTACATTTAAGCCAAGCACAATACCAATCGTAATTAAAAGGACTGAACCAGTATCCATAAACCAGAAAAACGGGAAGATGAACAAGGTTGAAGCAATAGTACCGAATAAGTAAACTGGCTTACGCCCGATTTTGTCGGATAGAAGCGACCATAACGGTAAGGTGATAAATCCGACGAGTGACGAGATCATCACTGCATTTAATCCAACGGAGCGGTCGATACCATGTGTCGTTACTAAGTAAGATAAAACAAAAACAGAATAAATATAAAATACTGCATTTTGTACTAGCTTCATTCCGATTGTTAATAATAATGGTTTTTTCTGAGTGCGTAATACGGTCATGACTGGTTTTTCTTCTATATCATTATTTTCCGACATCTCGTTGAATACTGGAGATTCACTAACTTTCAAACGAATATAAAGACCAAAGATAACTAAGACTGCACTTAATAAAAACGGTACTCTCCAGCCCCATGATAAAAATGCTTCATTGGACATATTATTAGAAATGAGAGAGAATACGAGCGTTGATAATAAGAGTCCAGCAGAAACGCCTAATTGTGGAAAGCTTCCGTACAACCCACGTTTGCCTTTTGGAGCATGTTCAACAGACATCACTACTGCAGAGCCCCATTCTCCTCCAACCGCAAAACCTTGAATGATTCGAAGAAAACTAATTAATAATGGTGCCATGATACCGATCGATTCATAACTTGGGACAAGTCCCATTAAAATGGTTGCAATTCCCATCAGTAATAGGGAAATCGTTAACGTTTTCTTTCGCCCAATTTTGTCTCCATAATGACCAAAAACGATACCACCGAGTGGACGAGCGATGAAGCCTGCTGCATAAGAACCGAATGCAGCTAATGTCCCATAGAGCGGATCAAATGTCGGAAAGAACAATGCAGGGAAGACAAGTGCAGCTGCTGTTCCGTATAGGTAGAAATCATACCACTCAATGGTAGTACCAATAAAACTAGACAGCGCAACTTTGCGATGTTCTTTTGAGAACCCTTTGCTTTCTTTTTTGGGGTCCTCTTGTTTAGCTGTTATTGTTGTCATCTCTTTCACTCCTTTTATTTATTGCTAGTTTTAAGTTTTGAAAAACAGCCTTTTTAGGTAATTCTTCTAGAGTTTTATATTTAGATTTCATAATTTCCTTTAGTACCATGAAATACAAAAATAAAACACTATATTCATAGATGAATACTTGTATTTACCATATAGCAATTCTATTATTCAACATAAATATTGTCAATGAATTTCTTTAGATCTAATAGATATTAGTAATGAAAAAAGTTCCTACAAATTGTCAGAAACTTTTATATAAAAATTGAAATTACTTATTTAAAAAGTGTTCTGGCCCTAAAAATAAGCCGGATAATAAGTTTTATGAAAAATAAATGTCAAAATATGGCTCTATTATGTAATAATTGGGTCCAATGTGACAATATTTTAGGTAATATGTCACATTAACACTATCGTTGTAATGTTATTCATCAAACTCTAAACAAATGTAACCTTATCGTTCTGTCAAAATAGTACAAGCACATGTTAATGTTATAACATTCAAGTTTCGAGTTTACTAGGAGGTTATAGCACTCATGAAAAACACATACATGAAAAAAATAATTGCGGCTTGTGCAGTTGTCATTGCATTTATAGGAGTAAATAATACTATGGTTGAGGCCATTACAGACAATCGATCTGACAAGGGAGTCGTTTCTTTAGAACTTCAACCATATGGTGTACTTGTTGATAGCTTAAAGGCAGAGAATGCATCTGTTAACAATCTGATTTCAATAGACGGAATTTTGCAAATGCCGGTATTGCAGACAACCGTCTTACCTTTAACATTAACTATGCCTGTGGAAGCTGATCAACCGATCGAGCCAAAAGAAGAAATAGAAGAAGAAATAGTGGAACCAGCCATTTCTCTTTCTAATGAAGAAAAAGACTTATTTGCTAGATTAGTAGAAGCGGAAGCAAAAGGTGAATCGTATGAAGGAAAAGTGGCCGTTGCGACAGTTGTCTTAAACCGATTAGAGTCTCCTGAGTTTCCTGATAGTGTAACAAATGTCATTAATGAAGTGGTAGGTAGCGCTTATGCCTTTTCTCCCGTCCAAAACGGTGAAATTAACAAACCAGCATCAGATGATTCAAAAAAAGCAGTAGATGAAGCATTAACAAGAAAAGATCGTTTACAAGACTGTATTTACTTTTATAACCCAGAAATTGCAACAGATACTTGGATTACTACCCGTGAAGTCGTAACAACAATTGGAAACCACGTCTTCGCAAAATAAGGAAAAATATGGATCGTGCCTGGCACCCAAAAAGGCATCTAAAATGCTTGGAAAAAAGTTTCCAAGCATTTTTTTGTATTCTTCCTATTTTAAAAGTAATTATTATGGTGAATTTTCTGCAACTTGTGATATTATAGTAAGAAAACTATTAGTGGGTAATTACTCCTTCATTATAATTAGATAAGCATAGAAAAAATGTTTTCCCATTAAAAGGGTTTGGAGTTTTTTATAAGGCTGTTTTGTAAAGTTTGTTGTTAAAATTTAAAGGCCAATTTTAACGTAGAGATAGCTATTTTGCGCATTTGCAATTAGTTTGTAGCTCTTTTCTCAAAAATATTGGCCCGTGAAAACGTGATAACAATGTAAAACTTCTTTTTATCTCACCGAAAGCAACAAAGTTTGAGAAAAGAGCCTTTAATATACGTATGGCGGGGTGTAGATGAAATTTAAAACAAAGCTCTATGCGAGTATTGGTGTGATCATTTTGCTCATTTCATTTTGTGTTGTTTATTTAATGGTTTTGCTTGAACAATCGATGGTGAATATGCATGTAGTGGTCAACGACCTGTATGAACGAATCGAAATTTCAACTGACATTAGAAGTGAAACGGATGTTTTCATAAGGGTCGGCAAGGAAATGATTGATAATCCATCAGTGGAGATCGACTCAACAGCCATTAATAATTGGCAATCGTCGAATTTACAAATCAATCAAAGGATCGAGTTATTAAAAGATAAGGACAAACAAGATATATCGAAAGAGTTATTAGAAAAATATCGAATCTTACTCGAATCCTATAAGGAAACCGTTCAACAAGGGATCACCATGAGATCAATGAATCAGAATGTAGAAATCGAACAAGACCTGTTTGATGATTTAAATCTTACGGGAGAAAGAATGCTTCAATTGACAAATCTACTTGTTGGATTACAGGAACAAGAAATGAAAAACGAACTTCTTACGTCAAGAGATACCTATAATGTAGCGGTGTCAATCATTTATATTTATCTTGCTGTGACGATCGTTGCAGGTTCTGCCATCGTTATTTTGACCATTAGGAGAATGACAAAGAATCTTCATGAAGTAACGACAGTGATGGAAGGGGTCAGTGAAAGCAATGCTGAACAATTACCAAGAATTGATCTTTCCGCGAAAGATGAGATTGGTTCGATTGCTCATGCCTATAACAAGATGGTGACTGAACTTGAAATTCATAGTAAACATGAAAAAAAATTGTTAGAAGAAGCTGAAGGTTTAAGCTGGCATCAAACGAAAATTACAGAAATTATCCAGACGTATCCAGAGGCAAAGGATTTAAAGATGCTTGCTAATGCTTTTATTTCAAAGATCGTCCCAATGGTTGGGGCTAGTTTTGGCGCTTTTTATATCAAAGATTCTGAAGAACTGCTTTTAAGAAGATTAGCCACTTATGCCATTTCAATGGATGATAAAAGATTTGATACCTTCCGGCTAGGAGAAGGACTTGTCGGTCAATGTGCGCTTGAACAGAAGCCTATTTGTTTAAAAGACGTGCCAAATGATTATTTGAAAATACGTTCAGGAATAGGAGAGAGTCTCCCAGCAAGCAGTGTGATACTGCCTGTTCTTTATGAAGGGGAAACACTTGCGGTCATTGAAATTGCATCCTTTGACACCTTCGAGGATGGACATGTGAAGCTTCTCAAGGAAGTGCTTGGCACGCTTGGCATCACGATTAATAGTATTTCAAATCATATGAAGGCAGAAAGATTATTACAGGAATCACAAAGTCTTACAGAGGAACTTCAAGTTCAGTCTGAGGAACTGCAGCAACAGCAGGAAGAATTAAGAACAACGAATGAGAAACTAGAGGAACAGTATACGGCTTCCGAGCAAAAGAAAAAGGAATTAGAGCGAGTAAAGGTTGCCCTGGAAGAAAAGGCTCAGCAATTAGAAGTGAGCTCCCACTATAAATCTGAATTTCTAGCGAATATGTCTCATGAGCTAAGAACACCATTGAATAGTTTGCTAATTCTAGCGCAAATCCTTTCCGAAAACAGCGAAGGTAATTTGACAGAAAAGCAACAGGAATATATTCGTACCGTTTATACTTCAGGAAATGATCTCCTCCTGTTAATTAATGATATTTTAGACTTGGCTAAAGTGGAATCTGGAAAATTGGACATTCTCCACAATAAAGTGGATTTAGATGAGATTAAGGAACAATTGATGATGCAATTTTTACCAGTAGCGAGGAAAAAGGGGATCGATTTTATGATCCAAATGGATGCCGATTCTCCAGTTTTATACAGTGATGGGCATCGTTTGATCCAAATCTTAAATAATTTCTTGTCGAATGCCTTTAAATTTACAGAAAAGGGATATGTAACCCTTAAGATTCATCATGAAATAAAAGAAACTCATGCACTAGGCCAAGGGCCCGCCAATACGAATCAATTTCTAGCATTCTCTGTTATTGATACAGGAATTGGTATTCCGAAAGAAAAGCAGGGAGCCATCTTTGAAGTGTTTAGACAGGCGGATGGAACAACAAGCCGAAAGTATGGTGGTACGGGGTTAGGGCTAGCGATTAGCCGTGAATTAGCCGGTTTACTAGGTGGTTTCATCGAGTTATCTAGTCAAGAAGGAAATGGTAGCAAGTTTACTCTGTATTTGCCGCTTCAAGCAGTGAACAGGCAAATCGAAACGCTACAGTCTTTTGAGGAAGTATCCGCAAGTATTGAATCAAATGAATATTCATTTGATCTACTAGATGAGGATAGTACGAGCATCGCAGAACAGGAAAATTCATTCCTACAAAATAAAAAGGTGCTTATTATTGATGATGATTTCCGAAATGTCTATGCTTTAACAATTGCGCTTGAAAAAGTAGAAATGGAAATTATTGCAGCGGAAAATGGATATGAGGGGATTGAAATGCTTCAGAAAAATCCAGACATCGATATCGTCCTCATGGATATTATGATGCCTGAGATGGACGGATTTGAGGCGATTAAAAGAATTAGGTTAATGCCGAAGTTTCAGACGTTACCAATCATCGCCCTTACAGCAAAGGCTATGAAAAAGAGCAGGGAAGAATGTTTAGAAGCTGGAGCAAATGACTATATCAGCAAGCCAATTAATATTGAACAATTATTCTCACTCATGAATGTATGGCTGTATCAAAAGAGAGGATAAGGGTTGACAATGAAAATAATGACGCCTGAACAGGTACAAAAAGAGGAAATAGAACTGATTGAAGCCGATCTGTTGTTGGAATCTATTTATCGTTGTTATGGATATGATTTCAGAAATTACTCGAAGTCTTTTATACTAAGGAGACTCATGCATCGGGTTCATAAGGAAAATCTATCAAGTATTTCAGCCCTTCAAGAAAGGGTGTTGCGTGACCCTCTGTTATTGAAAAAAATATTCTCGGATCTATCGATAAATGTAACCGAAATGTTTCGTGATCCGATATTTTTTCAATCTTTTCGGCAAAAGGTCATTCCGATTGTCAAAGAGTACGCAGAGATTCGAATTTGGCATGCAGGCTGTGCAAGTGGTGAAGAGGTTTATTCGATGGCAATTCTCTTGCAGGAAGAAGGAGTTTATGAGAAAGCTAGAATCTTTGCCACCGATATTAATGGAAAAATGATCGAACAGGCCAAGAAAGGTGCCTTTTGTTTAGCAAATATGCAACAGTATACAAAAAATTATATGGAAGCCGGTGGGACAAAATCCTTTTCGGAATATTATAAGGTTGCAGGCGGGCTGGCCGTTTTTAACCCCCGTCTGCAAAAAAACATTGTCTTTGCTGAGCATAATTTAGTGACAGATTCCTCGTTTAATGAGTTTGATATTATCATCTGTCGAAATGTATTAATTTATTTTAATAAGACATTACAAAACGATGTTCATAAACTGTTTTATGAAAGCTTAAGTTTGTCTGGTTTTCTTTGTTTAGGCAACAGAGAGGGGGTTCGACTTACTACCTATGGAAAATATTACGAAGAAACTGATGCAACAGGAAAGTTATACCAGAAGGTCCAATAATAAAAATATAAACATTTTAATGGTCGATGATCATCCTGAAAATTTACTTGCGCTAGAGGCTGTGCTCTCGTCACCTAATTATCATTTAGTCAGCGCAACTTCAGGAAAAGAAGCATTGAAATACCTCATCCAACAAGAATTTGCGGTCATCTTGCTCGATGTGCAAATGCCGGGTTTAAATGGTTTTGAAACAGCCAAATTGATTCGCGCGCGGGAAAAAACGAAGCATACGCCGATTATTTTTATTACGGCGATCAGTCAGGATAGTGAAAATGTTCAGCGCGGTTATTCTGTAGGGGCGATTGATTATATTTTTAAACCATTTCATCCTGAAACATTAAAACAAAAAATAGAAAAATTTGTTGAAATCCATCAGAAGTTTGAAGAGAAAATGAGCCGCACGGAGGAGCATTATTCCTTTGAATTAGAGGAAATGAAAAGGAAACAAGTCATTGATTTAGAAAAAAAGGTAGAGGAACGAACACTTGAGTTCTTGTCAGCCAATGAAAAGCTGAAACAAGAAATTAAGGAGCGGAAAAAGATTGCCGATCACTTATTAGCGTCCCAGGAACGGTTTCGTAAGATTTTTCAAGCTAGTCCTAATTTAATGGCGATTATTTCTAAAAAAGATGAAACCTATTTAGATTTGAATACAACCTGGCTCCATTTTACAGGCTACCTTTACGATGATTTAAATAATCAAAAAATTGAATTAGACCATTTTGTGGAAGAAGAGACTGGAATTCCCATCCACTTAGAACAACCAATTCAAAATATGAACATTTACTATTGGACGAAAAGTGGCGAAAAACGTTCGGCTTTATTATCATCAGAGATTATTGATATCGGTTCTGAACCTTGTATTCTATTAGTTCTAACAGATATTACGGAAAAGATTCTTCTAGAAAAAGGATTATCAAGGCTTGATCAATTAAATTTAATCGGGGAAATGGCAGCTGGGATTGCACATGAAATTAGAAACCCTATGACAACGGTCTACGGATTTCTGCAAATTGCAAAGGGAAGTAAAGTATCAGATGAGTTTGTTGACTTGATGCTAGATGAATTGGATCGGGCAAATTCGATTATTACGGAATTTCTTAATTTGGCCAAAAATAAGGTCAGCCATAAAAAGATGTATCATTTAAATACCATTATTGAAGCGTTATTTCCGTTAATTCAAGCTGAAGCTTTTCGTTCTGGTAAAGAGATCGTCCTTCATTTAGATAATCAGTGTTCAGATATTTTTATTGATGAAAAAGAGATTAGACAATTGATCTTAAATATAGCTTTAAATGGACTTGATGCGATGACAACGGGCGGAAAACTCATGATTGCGACTCGTGATGAGCAGCAGGGCGTTATTTTAACGATTACGGATACAGGATGTGGCATAAGTCCTGAGGTACTTAAGAAAATGGGTACGCCGTTTTTTACAACAAAGGACAATGGTACGGGCTTGGGGCTTGCCATTTGTTACAGTATTGCCAAACGTCATGGAACAGTTATTGATATCGATACAGGTCAAAATGGAACAACCTTCTCTATTCGATTTACAAAAAATAGTGAAAAGGGTCATGAATAATTTTGGAGAGAGGGAAGGCGGAATATGAATGTCCAGAAAAAGAAAGCAACTGTTGTTTATTACCGTCCTCGTCTTAGGTATTGTTATTGCGGGTACTACTATTTATAAACAATTTATTGAGGACAAACCAAAAGTTACTGTTGTTTTAATGGATTCCAATTTAGAATATTGGGATATTGTAAGTGCAGGTACTGAAAAAGGCTTTGATGATTTTGGGGTCAAAGGCAAGGTTGTAGCTGCTAAAGATGGAGTGGTAGAGGAACAGATTGCGCTTTTAGATGATATTTTAAAAGAAAAGCCGGATGTATTAGTGATTGCACCGAGTGACTCTGGAATTTTTCAAAAATTAGAAGAGTTTTACGAAGCAGATATCCCGGTTCTTTTCGTACAGTCAGATGCAGAATGGGATAAGAAAACGGCCTATATTGGAACCAACAATATTGAATTAGGTGAAAAGGAAGGAATCGTAATGGGTTCCCAGCTCCAACCAGGGGAAAAAGTAGCGCTTCTTGGCAGACAGGCACTGTTTGAAGTCGATCGCATAACAGGTGCAAGAGCTAGTTTGAAAGCTGGGGGAATCCAAATCGTTGCGGAATACAATGATCTACCAGAGGGTGATCAAGATTTAAATGGGCCTGTTGCTAAGGCGATGAAAGAGATTCTAAAGGAGCACCCAGATATAAAAGGGATTGTCACATCGTCGGATTTTATCGCAATCCCCGCACTTAACGTTGTACAAGAACAAGGACTAGATGTCTCTGTTATGGGACCTGGTGGCTTAGTAGAAATGCTCGAATTCGTTAAGGAAGGGATCGTACCGATTACCATCTCACAAACTCCCTACGATATGGGTTACTTAAGTGTAGAAACTGCTGTAAAAGTAGCGAAGGGCGAACCAGTCAACAAAGAAGTACACACCTCCATTGACATCGTCACAAAAGGCAACGCCCAGCAACGATTAGAATTCTATCAAAAAGTATTGGGAGACAAGTAAATGGGACAGGGGGACGGGTTCCTTGACCCATTTGGGTGTGTGATGTGTTTCCCTGAGAATAGCGTTATTGATGGAAGACAACTGAACCATCTAATTCCTCTGTGATTAAAAATAAACGGAAAGATTCCGTTTAAATTTAGAAATACGTATATTTTCCATAAAATAGAGGAAGCTTTTCCGTGTAAATAGTTCAAATCTTAGCATTTTGTCTTATTTAGAGGGTTTAGTCGGAAAACCTCCGCTTATATCTGCTTCTTAGGCTTCGATAATATATATAAACGGAAATCTTCCGCCTATGATTCTCAAAAAGTGGGTGCCAGGCACCATCCAAATATTACCAATTATAATAATCCCAATCCTAATCGGGGAAGGAATCCAACTTTTCCACTACTTAAAATCTTGATTTGATCATAAAATAGAGGTCCACCCCTTGGCCCTTCTTCATCGGTTGCACTTGGGATACTCCACCTCAAAGAGATGACTTCAGTACCTATGGCACGGGAACGAAGGAGATTCAAATGTAGTTTCTGAGAGAAGCTCTGAATCGTTCGTTACCATATGCAGTCTTTTTGTATAAGTTGGCACCAAATCAAATCGACGTAATGATAATTGCGCCAATTTGACGACGTCAGGATTCCGATCCTTCAAAGCTTCTAACAATGCCAATCGTGTTCCAGCACCTTTAGCAATCCGTCCAAGGCTAACGACTGCAAAGTATCTTACTTCATCACAGGGATGTTTTAACAATGGAAGGAGATAAGAAACAGCTGTTTCACCAAGGGCTTCCCAAAGAAATGAACCCCCATTAAAGAAGTCAAATGCAACATTTGTTCCTGTATATTCACAATCATCAGGATTCCATCCACTAGTTAACAGTTGTTCAGGGTTGGGCCTATCTCTAAGTAACAATTCATCACCAACAAAAATCTGATGAATGTTTGAAATTTGATTTGTTGTAGCAAGGCTCGTTATCGTTTTATTAAATTGACCCGCGATGCAAGATAAACTATCCCCATATTGCACTACATAGTAAGGACCTCCACCGACTTTGCCATAATCGATTCCATTATCGGAATATAGATTGGTTGATCAATAAAAATCAAATTGGGATTACAGATCATATTGTTTTGTAGAATCATAGAAATGGAGATGCCATGCATGGCCGCAATTTTAGCTAAAGTATCTCCACGCTTTACGATATAAATCATGAACATTCACCTCTCGTGCCTATATTATTCATCTAAGGAAAAGAGGTTCAGTAAAAGAAGTTAATACACATGGAAAAATAAATTCGTTATCGAGAATTACCTAACTGGAGAACGAATCCCTTTTTCAGGATTCCTAACCATATTCCTTGGTTCCTTAAGATAAGTATTCAGCTATGAGCAGGTTCGGGATCCAACATAACCATGAAATGATGGTATAACTGGTCACATAGTTTTCGACACCTGCCAGTAAAATGAAAACAAGTAACCAAATCCTCAATGTGACCGCCGCAAAAGTTAACGAATAGTTTCGAATCATCCATTTTCGATGTTGTTCGATTTGACGTTGTTTAATTTGATAAAGAGCGATTCCTGCTGTAACCAACCAGAAAAAGGATAAGAGTCCGAAACCAAAGGTAGAAACGATGCCGCCCGTTGCATGAAACGCTAAATAAAGTCCAGAAAGACCACCAAATAAGATACCGATGTAATAGATGATGCCTAATTTTTTATGTAATGTTTGATTTTTATTTCTGATTTTACGAGATAAGAGGAACGGACCTAGAGCTAAAGCAATTAAACTTGTGCTTGCATGGATGTATAACATGATATACCAGCCTGCATTTAATACATCTCCAAAATTTACCTTGGACATGACAAACCCAGATTTACCCGCACCTAAAATCAAATATTGCACAATCGTATATCCAGAAATGCTAATCGCTAAAATGGTGATCATAAACCAAAGTGCTTTCTTCAATTTCAACCATCCTTTAAATTCGAAATTATTAGATTTATAAATTTATTTTACCTTTTAAGTAAAATCACCACGACGTACATTAGAGGTATTTTCAAGTACGACTTAAGGTTGATATAAGGTGAGTAAATTATATTTCCAGAGTTTGAGGCAGCTTAATTATATAAAAGTAGAATCCCTCTTAAATCGAATACGATAATAATGAATCCACTTAAATCAACTCTGTATGGTAAAATTATGAAGATATCAGCTAGGAAGAGAAACTACTTTTA